>CALFNN010000044.1 GCA_937902925.1 uncultured Opitutaceae bacterium | reverse complement strand
CGGTTTTCAAGACCGCCGCGATAGACCACTCTGCCACCTCTCCGGCGGCACGCCGGAAAACCTCGGCGAATTGCCGGGCTTGTCGAGCTTTCTTCCGTCCCCACGCTCACGCTGTCGTCGGCGGCGACAGCAACTCGTAGACGCAGCCGAGGAGCCTGGCGGGCGCAAAGGGCTTGGCGAGGAGCCGCATCGCCCCGGCGGACCGCGCGATCCGCAGGTAGCGTTCCGGTTCGACGTGCCCGCCGCCGGACATCGCGATGATCGGCAGCCCCGGCCAGAGCTGCCGGATTTTCATGATGGTCTCGATGCCTTCCTGTTCCGGCATCACGATGTCGGTGACGACGACGTCGAATGCCCGCGTGGCGAGGATGCGCATCGCCGTGCGCCCGTTCTCGGCGGTCGCAACGGTATAGCCGGCGCGAGTCAGGACGGCCTCGAACAAATTGCGCAGCGCCGGTTCGTCCTCGATGAGCAGAATGCTGGCGTTCATTTCGCGGCGTTTTCGGTCGCGGGCTGGAGTTCGCGCTGGTGGGAGGATTTGACCGGCGGGGTGGATTCGACGGTTGCCACGGAGTTCAAATCAAACCCGGCGTCGATCTCCCCGCGCGGGAAACCGCGGTCGGCGGAACCCCGCGCGGTCGCGGCTGGGCGGCCGGGTGCAGCCCGGCCACCGGCGAGCTGCAGCAGTTCCTGCACACTTTCCTGCAAGGCGGCGGCCTGGCGGTTCAGCTCCTCCGCCACCGCGGCACTCTCCTCGGCGGCGGCGGCGTTTTGCTGCGTCGCCTTGTCCATCTGCCGGACCGCGGAATTGATCTGGCCGAGGCCGGTGTTCTGCTCGGCGGAGGCGGTGGCGATCTCGGCGACGAGTTCGTCGATCTGGCGGGCCTTCTGGACAATCTCGTCGAGGCTCGCGGCCACCTTGGCGCTGATCGCCACGCCGTGCTGGCTCTTCTGGATCGAGTCCTCGATTTTTCCCGCGGTCTCGCGGGCGGCCTGGGCGCTGCGGTGGGCGAGACTGCGCACTTCCTCGGCCACCACGGCGAATCCCATCCCGACTTCGCCGGCGCGCGCCGCTTCCACCGCGGCGTTCAGCGCGAGCAGGTTCGTTTGAAACGCGATCTCGTCGATGGTTTTGATGATCTTCGAGATGTTGTCGCTGGAGCCCTTGATGTCGTCCATGGCGCGGGACATCGCATTCATCTCGGCGGCGCCGGCCTCGGCGGCCGCGCGGGTTTGCGCGGAGATGGCCTTGGCGGCTTGCGCATGCCCGGCATTGCTCTTGGTCATGCTGGTCAGTTCCTCGAGCGAGGAACCCGTCTCCTCGATCGCCGCGGCCTGCTCGCTGGCGCCCTCGGCCAGCGACTGGCTCGCGGCGGCGACCTGGCCGGCGGCGGCGGCTGCACCGTCGCTGCCGGCCCGCAACTGCGTCGCCAGATCGCGCAACTGGCGCGCGAGGGAGCGGCTGAGAAGAATTCCCAGCGCGATGGCGGCGGCGACCCCGGCGATCACGCCGAGCAAGGTGAGCCGCTTGACGCGTTGAATGCGGGCATCGAACTGCGCTTCCAACTCGCGGGTGGTCTCCTCATCGAACTGCCGCACCTGGGCGACGACGCCGTCGATTTCGTCGGTGGCTGCGCGGTCGATCCCGCGCACCTGCTGGTCGACGAGTTCCTGCGGATTGGACGTGGTGCGGTCGTAGTTCTTGAGCGCCTCGCGATACTTGAGGCCGAGCGCGCGATGATCCTCCCGCGCCTTCTCGACGACGGAGCTATCCAAGCCCGCCTGCGAAAGCAGGGTGCCCAGTGCGCGCAGGTTTTCCTGTGTCAGGGACTCGTCCTGGGTGAAACCGTCGAGATGCTTCGTGAAGGCGGCCGGGTCCCTGCCGCGCAGGAGGACGTCTTTCCATTCCTGGACCTGCTTCTTGAAATTAACCTGGGCGGAGCGCGCGAGGTCGACCGATTGCGTGACGAAACGCCCGCGGTTCTTGGTTTGCTGGATGATGGCGCTGGCGTCGGCGAGCGCGCGGCTGAGGCCGTAGTAGCCGCCGGCGCCCACCATGACGGTGAGTGTCGCGACGGCGAGAAAGCCGGTGATTAACTTGGTGCCGAGGGACCGTTGGTGGGTTTTCATGAGGGACGTGGTGGGAAAATCAGGAGCCGGGTTCGGCGGATGGTCGCACGGATTCGCGCAACGCGTGCTGCGCGGCGCCGAGGAGCCCGGTGAGCGTAAACGGCTTGCCGAGGATGCCGCGGATCCCGAGCTTGCGCGCCTCCTCGAGCGTCCAGCTGCCGAGCGCGCCCGAGGTGAGGAGCACGGGCAGTTGCGGGCGCAGCTTCAGGATTTCCGTGGCGAGATCGACGCCGGTCAGACCCGGCATGGCCAGATCGGTGATCACAAGGTCGAAGGCTCCCGGATGGGCGTGGAAAAAATCCAACGCGCAGCGCGGGTCGGTGTGGGTGGTGACCACGTAGTTTCCCGCCTGGAGAATCTTGCCGGCGGTATCGCACACCGAGGTCTCGTCGTCGACGAACAGCACGCGTTCGCCGGCGCCGCACAACAGCGGATCGAGGCCGCCCGTGGGCGACGGATCGGCGCGCCAGGGGAAAAGCAGGTGAAAGGTCGAGCCGCCGCCGGGCCGGCTCGACATCTGGATGGCCCCGCCGTGATCCGCGACGATCCGCTGCACGACCGCGAGCCCCAGCCCCGTGCCTTCGCCAGGGCGCTTCGTGGTGAACAAGGGTTCGAAAATCCGCTTGCGGGTCTCGGCGTCCATCCCGTGTCCGGTGTCGATCACGGACAGGCGCGCGTGGGGCCCGGGCCGGAGCCCGGGGTGGCTTTGCGCGAGGACCTCGTCGACGTAGACCGCCGCGACGCGCACCTCCAGCCGGCCGGGCTGGTGCCGCATCGCGTGGAGGGCATTGGTGCAAAGGTTGACGATCACCTGGTGCATCTGCGTCGGATCGGCGAGGACGGTGCCGGTTTCATCGCGCATGTCGGTGACGACCTCGATGGTGGCGGGCAGAGTGGGCCGGAGAAGCTTGAGAACCTCGTGGGCGATGGCGGAAAGTTTGACCGCCTGCCGCTTGTTCTTCTGCTGGCTGCTGAAGGTCAGGATTTGCTGGACGAGATTCTTCGCGCGGTCGGCGGCCTTGAGCACCTGGGAGAGCGAATCGAACACGCGCGGCTCCTGCGTGTCGGCCCGCGCCAGGTTCGTGTAGGCGATGATGGCGGTGAGGACGTTGTTGAAATCGTGGGCGATGCCGCCCGCGAGGGTGCCGAGGGCGGTGAGTTTCTCCGCCTTGTAGAGATCCGCCTCGAGCCGCTCGCGCTCGGCGTCGGCTTCCTTGAGCTGCGTCCGGTCGCGCGCGATGAGCACGCCGCGCTCCTCTCCGGCCCCGGTGCGATAGCGCCGGCCGGTGGTCTCGAGCCAGCGCCACGATCCGTCCTTGTGCCGGTAGCGGCACGTGGCGCGGTGGCTGCCGGGCTCGGCAAAGCGCTCGCGCACCGGTGACAGGTCATCGGGGTGCACCTGCGCGTAAGCATCGGCGCCAAGCAGTTCGCCCGGGAGGTAGCCCAGGACGCAACGCACGTTGGGGCTCACATAAAGGATCCGCCCCTCGGGGGTGACCTCGACCACCAGGTCCAGGGAGTTTTCGACCAGCAGGCGGAATCGCTCGGAATCCTGTCGCATCGCCTCGGACGCAGGTGTGCCCGGCTCATCGTGTGAGCCGGCTTCGCATAACTCGGTTGTCACGGAAACTATCCCTTCCTTCCGCTCTCGGCGGACTGGCGGGCGTCAACCCCGCACGACGTTGCATCCGGATTTGTTTCCGCCAGCACCGATCGTAATTCTCCCAGGTTGTCCTTCACGACGTAGCCCGTGGCGCCGGCGCGATGCGCGGCGTGCCGCAGCTCGGGCTGGTCGCAGGCCGTCACGACGATGACGCGGACGGACGCTTGCAGCGCACAGATGTCGCGGGTGGCCTCGAGTCCGCCGACCCCGGGCAGCCGGAGGTCCATCGTGACGATGTCGGGCATGAATTCACGGGCGAGGCGCACCGCCTCCTCGCCGGTGGCGCATTCGCGCACCGTGTCGTGGGCTCCGACCGCGAGCTGGCGGATCAGGGTCCGCACGCCCGCGTGGTCATCGACGATCAAAAATTTGGTCATGGTTGTTTTGGCTGCCATGACCCTAGCCGAATCGCGGGGCGCCGCCTATTGGCGGCTCCGCGTATTTTTGCCTAGGTAGCCCTCGCTATTTTTCTAGGTCGGTCTGCGTAGGTGAAACGCCGCCGGCCAGCCGGGCGCTCAAAGCGCCGAGCGATGTTCGAGGGCAAACTGGATGAGACTGTGGCTGCCGTGGAGATCCAGTTTCGCGCAGATATTCGCGCGGTGTGCCTCGACGGTGCGGGGGCTGACGAAGAGCTCGGTCGCGATTTCCCGGCTGGTTTTCTTTTCGGCGATGAGCTTCAGGATCCGCCGCTCGGCCTTCGTCAGGTCGTCGAGGCCGGGTCGCCGGTGGGCGAGCGTCTCCGCGCGGCCGCGCCGCCGCACCAGGTAGCTCGAGATCGTCGGGCTCAGGTAGTGTTCGCCGCGCGCGACCGCGACGAGGCTGTTGAGGATGTCCTGCACGGCGTTTTCCTTGAGCACGAAACCCAGCACGCCGAGGTCGAGCGCGCGGTTAAAGGTCTCCTCCTCCTTGAACATCGTGAGGATCACGACGCGCGTGACGGCGCGTTTCGCCTGCAGCTGTCGGGCAACTTCGAGTCCCGACAAGCCGGGCAGGTTGACGTCGAGCACTGCGACATCCGGCTTGTCGCGCAGAATCAACTGCAGCGCCGTCGGGCCGTCGCCGGCCTCGCCGGCAAACTCGAAGCGTCCGTCGGACTCCACCAGTTGCCGCAGCCCCTGCCGGAACAGCGGGTGGTCGTCGACGATCAGGACTTTGATGCTGCCAGCCACAACGAGGTCGCAGCATGGCCCGACCGCTCGGCGACACGAGTTTGAAGTGGCGGGCAGGGGGCGGGCGCGACCTCAGACCTCGTCGGGAAGCGGAATCGTCAGCTCGACGCGCGTGCCCCGGCCGGGCGCCGAATTGATGCACAGCACGCCGCCGAGAATGCGCACGCGTTCCGCCACGTTGCGCAGCCCGAAGCCTCCCTCCGTGCGCGCCGGCGCCGGCTCGCCGGGCGTGAAGCCGCGGCCATCGTCCTCGACCAGCAGGCGCAGCTCGCGCAGGTCGCGTTCGAGCGCGACGTGGGCGTGGTGCGCGCGCGCGTGATGCAGGATGTTGTTCAGGCTCTCCTGCACGATCCGGTAGAGATTCGTCGCCGCGTCGGGCGACAACACATCGTCGACGGCATCGAGCTTCTTCGTGAATTGAAACCCCGTATTGCGCGCAGCGCCGTCGACCAGGGCTTCGAGCGCCCGGGTCAGCCCGAGTTGATCGAGCTGGTAGGGCCGCAGGTCGTGGGAAATCTGCCGGACCTCGGTGATGGATTGACCGGCCATGTCCTGGATGCTTTCCAGCTGCCACGCGAGGTCGGGCGGGATCGCGCCGCTGGCGAGGGCGAGTTGCGCGCGATTCTTGATGAGCAGGAGATTCTGGCCGAGACTGTCGTGCAGCTCGCCCGCGATGCGGCTGCGTTCCGCCTCCTGCGAGGCGATAAGGCGTTGGGTGAATTCGTCCCGGGCCCGCCGCTCACGCTCGACGGAACGGGCGTGCTCATCCTCCGCGTGCTTGCGATCGGTGATGTCGTGCACCACCGACACGACGC
Source organism: uncultured Opitutaceae bacterium (assembly GCA_937902925.1). Taxonomy (GTDB): domain Bacteria; phylum Verrucomicrobiota; class Verrucomicrobiia; order Opitutales; family Opitutaceae; genus CALFNN01. The sequence goes on along the minus strand of CALFNN010000044.1, from coordinate 29,542 downwards.
AAGTCCGGCCCTGGAGCTCGATGCCCTCGGCGCTGAGAAGATAGGTGATTTTTTCGCCGCGGCGGTTTTGGCCGCTGACCTCGAGGTCGCGCACGGCGCCCTCGGCGCGCAGCCGCTCGAGAAAACCATGACGGCTGGCGGCGTCGGGCCAGATCCCCAGGTCGAGCGACGTGCGCCCGAGCGTCTCGGCGCGGCTGTAGCCGAACAGGCGCTCGAACCCGCCGTTCACCTCGAGATAGCAGCCGGATGTCTCCTCGGCGATCGCCATGGCATCCGGACTGGAGCGGAACGCCGTGGAGAATTTCTCCTCCGATTCCCGCAACGCGGCCTCGGCCTCTTCCTGGTCGGTGATGTCGTGCACGACCGTGAGGATGCACCACTGGCCGCGCAGCTTCACCAGCTCGGAGCTGAGCAACACGGTGATCAGGCGGCCGGTGGACATCCGGTTGGATATTTTGCGATTGCGCAGCGAGCCGTGGGCCCGGAGCGCCGCGACGATGCCGTCGCGGTCGGCGGGATCGACCCAGAGACCCAGTTCGAAGGTCGTGCGGCCGACGGCGTTTTCGCGGGTGGAGCCGTAAATGCGGAGGAATCCCTCGTTCGCGTCGAGCACCCGGCCCGTCTCCAGATCCGAGATGAGAATGGGATCCGGGCTCGCGCGGAACGCCGTCGAGAATTTCTCCTCGGACTCGCGCAGCGTTTCCGCCAGTCCGCGGTAACGCGCCTCCGATTTTTGCAGCTCGGCGTAACGCGCTGCGAGCATCGCGATCATTTTCTCGATCGACTGGCGAAGGCTTTCAAGCTCGCCGAGATACCGTCCGGGCGGGCGGCCTCCGCCGGCCCGGTCGCCCGAACTCACGGCGACGGCATCGCGTTCGACTTCCCGGAGCGGCCGCAGCACCGTCCGCCACAGGAGCAGATAGAGGCTGGCGAAGAGAATCAGGTCGAGCAGCCCGATGAAGCCGACGATCGACACGAGGGTTTGGCGCAGGCGGGCTTCGAGAAACCGTGGAGTGGCGAACACCTGCACCTGGCCGATGGTATCGCCCGCGACGAGGATGCCGCGTTTTTCGACGAGCAGTCCCGCGGCCGGGAAATCGCCGGCGGCGGCCACCGGCCGCCAGTGGGCGTCCCGGGCCTCGGCGATGATCGTGGCCGTCCGGTCCGTGGTGCGGATGAGGATCCCGGCCACATCGTTGTCGCGCATGGCGCCGTCCATGACTTCGTTCACGACCCCGCGGTCGAAATTCCAGAGTGGCAGCGCGAGGCTGGTGGCGAGCTGGTCCGCCAGGACCTCGTGCTCGCGCCGAAACTCCTCCCGCTGGCGGGACCGGTAGGTGTCGTAGCCGACGAAGGCGAGCGCGCCGAGCAGGAGCGTGGCAGCGGCGACCAAGCCCACCGTGACGATCCCGGCGATGGAAAGCCGGGGTCGGCGGACGGCCGGAGGCGAGGGCGCGGTCACCGCGCCGGCTGGTAGGTCTGCGGGTCGAACCATAGTTGCTTGTCCTGAAAAGGCGTTTCGGGACCGAGGTTGGGATTGGCGATGGAAAAGGTTTTCCGGTGTTTCAGGTCGAGCCGCTGGATCTTGGCGTCCTGATAGGCGGTGAAGATGCGATCGTAGGTGCCGTCGGCGATCATCAGTCGCATCCCTTTCTCGGCGCGCGCGGCGAGTCGCCGGCCTTCGTCGGTCCTGGCGAACCAGAAATACATCGGCAGCGGATAGTAGAGGCACAACATGTCCTCGATCCTCAGCTCCGGCATCGCAGTCCGGCGCTCGTCATATTCGCCGGTCACCTCGATCGCGGCGCGCAGAAACACGTCGAACCGGCCGGCAACCAGCATCTCGAACAAGCCGTCGTAACTCGAACCCGTGACGACTCGGAAGCGATTCGACTCGAGGATGCCGACGTCGATCCAGCCGAGCCCGAGTCCGTAGCGGAATTTCCGCAGGTCGTCCAACGTGCGGACCGAGCGAAACCTCTCCGCACGGTCGTTCCGGATCAGGAAGACGCAATAGCCGCCGAGATTCTTGTCCACGGGAATGCGGACGGGCACGAGGTCGTGTTCGAATTCCGGCGTGGTGCTCAGATACATCACGGTCAGCTTGCCCGTCGCGTTGCGCAGTTCGAAGGCCTGGCGTTTTTCCGTCATGAACACCGACGGCTCCATGACGTAGGGTCCGTATTCCGCCGTGGTGCGCTCGAGGGCGGTCTGGAGGATTTTCCAGTGATAAACGTAACGCTGATCCAGGGCCGACTCCGGCGGGTGGTAAATATATCGCATCGGTGGATCGCCCCACGCCCGACTGCACGCGCAGCACAAGAGCGCCACCGCCACGCCGCGACACTGGAAGGAAAGGTCCATGGCGTTCGGGTCGGCGGGACGTGCGGGAGGCTCGGGCGGCGACCGCGACCGCGCGTCACAGTTTGACGGCCCGGTGGAAACCTAGCAGATGACTCGGGCAAATCCATGACGAAAGTGACCGCTAGCACCGTCGCGGAGCTTCAGGGCCTATACGGACCGTTTTCGTTTCCGGAAAAACTGCTCCAGAAAATCTGGCTGCGCGGCGACTTCGATCGCGACGCCGCGACCGCCCTCGACGGCCGGCGGGTGCGGGTGATTGCGCCGGGGAAGTGGAATCTGCTGGGCGGCCCGGATTTTCGCGGGGCGCGGCTGCGCTGGGGCGACGGCCCGGAAATCACCGGTGACGTGGAACTCCACTTGCACGCAACCGATTGGGCGGCGCACGCGCACGCGCGCGATCCGGCCTACGACGGCGTCGTGTTGCACGTGGTGCTGTTTCCCCCCGAGCCGGGCCAGCGCACGCGCGGTGCGGGCGATCGGGAGATTCCGGTGCTCGTGCTCCTGCCGCTGCTCTTGCACGACCTCGAGGAATTCGCGGCTGACGAGGCGGTGGAGACACTCGCGGGTCGCGCGACCGCGCTGCGGGTGCCGGAAGAACTGGTCGCGCTCGGGCCGGACGAGTTGACGGCATTGTTGCACGCGCAAGCGGCGATGCGCTGGCGGCAGAAAGTCCATTTCGCGCGGCTGCGGCTGCGCCGGCTTGGTTGGGACGCCGCCTGTCATCACGCAGCGCTGGAAATTCTCGGTTACCGGTTCAACCGCGGGCCGATGCTCCGGGTGGCGGCGCGCTCGCCGCTCGCAGCGTGGAAGGAGGGCAGGGTGGACGTCGACCATGCGGTCGCGGCCGAGCACGGCGCGTGGAGCCTGCAAGGGGTCCGCCCGGCGAATCGCCCCCGAGTCCGCCTGCGCCAATACGCCGGCTGGGTCCGTGCCGAACCGGATTGGACGCAGCAGCTGGCGGCGCTGGGCGCGCGGTTACCCCAGGCATCAGCGGAGGCCACGACCGGGCTGGCGCGCCGGGTTCATCGGATCGCCGGTCTTCGCCAGCAATTTGGCCGGCTTTGTGGCGGTGCGGTTGGCGGCACGCGCCTCGACAATCTCGTGTGCGACGGTTTTTTGCCGTTGCTTGCCGCGCGAACGGAAGGTGCGCCCGAAATTTCAGGGCTCTGGTTTCACTGGTATCCGGGTGACCTGCCGCCGGGACTGGGGCGTAGTTTGCGTGCCCTCGGGGTGGTCGACCGCCGCGCCGTGCCGATGAACCACGGACTGGCGCAGGGACTTCTGGGCTGGCTGCTGGAACACGATGCCCGCCGGTGAGTCGCGGCCGGGTGCCGGGCTTGACAAGAAATCCGTCGACACGGTAGGTTTACCGACTCAATCAAACTCACTTTCCAAAAAGTGGGCCCTGCGGCCCGCTTTTTTTTTCCCATTTAGCCAACCTTATGAGCAGCGAAATTCTTTCCGTCCTGGAATACATGGAGAAGGAGAAGGGCATCCCGCGATCCGACATGATCGCGACGATTTCGAACGCCCTGAAGACTGCCGCGCAGAAGGGCGTGAATTCGGGCCAGGAGCTGAAGATCGACATCAATCCCAAGAACGGCCAGCTGCACGCTTGGGCGGTGATGAAGGTGGTCGACTCGATCAGCAACCCCAAGACCGAGATTCACATCGAGAAGGCCCAGTTGGTGAAGCCGGGCGCCGTGATCGGCGAGATGATCGAGAAGGAAATCGATCCGTCGACCCTCGGCCGCATCGCCGCGCAGACCGCCCGCCAGGCCGTGATGCAGCGCCTGCGGCAGTTCGAAAAGGACCGCATTTACGACGACTTCAAGGATCAGGTGGGCAACATCGTCACCGGCACCGTCCGCCGCCGCGAGCGCAACGACCTTTACGTCGACCTCGGCAAGGCCGAGGCGGTCATGCCAGGCAAGGAGCAGGTCCCCGGCGAGGAATACCAGCCGGGCGAGCGCATCCGCTGCCTCCTGTTGGAAATCGAGAGCACGCCGCGCGGTCCCGAGATCATCCTCACCCGCGCCAGCCCGAAATTTGTCCGCCGCCTGTTTGAACTCGAGGTGACCGAGGTCGCCGACGGCACGGTGAAGATCGAGGCCTTCGCCCGCGAGCCCGGTTACCGCACCAAAATCGCCGTGACGAGCAGCGACCCGAAGGTCGATCCCGTCGGCGCGTGCGTTGGCGCCCGCGGGGCTCGCGTGAAGACGATCGTCCGCGAGCTCAACGGCGAGAAAATCGACATCATCAAGTATTACGCCGACCCGCGGGAGATGATCATCGAGGCGCTCAAGCCGGCCGTGCCGCGCGAGATCACGCTCGACGACAAGACCCACCGCATCCTCCTGAAGGTGGCCACCGACGACCTTGCGGTTGCGATCGGCCGCAAGGGCCAGAACGCGCGCCTCACCTCGCGCCTCATCGGCTGGCGCCTCGACATCGAGGAATTCAAAGCGGTCGGCGCCGATCCCGAGGGCGACGCCAAGCGCAAGCTCGTCGCGGCGCTGGGCCTGTCCGACGAGACGGCGCTGCGCCTCGTCAAAGCCGGCTTTGTCTCGCTCGAACTTTTCGAGGGCGTCGAGGGCGACGACCTCGTCGGCGCCGGCTTCACCGCCGAGGAAGCCGCCGACATCATCGGCCGGGTTGCCGGCGCGAAGTCCTAGTCATCTAACGAACTCCTCCACTGCCCGATCACGAATGAGCCTCCGCATCCACGAACTCGCCAAACGCATCAATATGGAAGGTAAGGAACTCCTCACCTTGCTGAAGAAGCGTGGCTGGGTCGCGGCGGACACCAAGTCGGTGTCGAGCACGGTCAGCAAAATCTACATCGAGGAGATCGAGAAGGAATTTGCGGCGAAAGCCACGGCACCCGCCGCCCACGCGGAGGCGCCGGCGGCGGCACCGGCCGCACCCACGGTCGAGACCGACGTGCAGCCGAAGGTGGTCCTGCCGGCGGGGGTGTTCGTCAAATCCAAGGAAGATATTCAACGCGAGCACGAGGTCGCCGCCGCCGCCAAGAGTGTCCCGGCGAATCCGGTGGTTGCCGCGACGCCCGTTCCGTCCGTGGTCGCGAAGCCGGCTCCGGCTGCCCCCCGGCCCGTTTCCGCGCCGCCGCCGGTGGCCCGCATTCCCGTCGCCCCGTCGCCGGCGCCGCGGCCGACATCGTCCCCTTATTCCCCACCGACTCCCGTGGCCAAGGCCCCTCCGGCCGCCGCCCCGTTCGTAGCCCGGCCGGTCCCGGTCTCCGCGCCGCCCGTCGTTTCGGCGCCGCCGCCCGTGGCGAAGGTGCCGGCCGCCCCGCCGCCGCTGCCGGTGCGGTCCGCCGTGATGGCCCCGAAACCGCCACCGCTTCCCGGCGCCGCTCCCGTGCCGCCGCCGATGCCGGCGACCGTGCCGGTCATCACGATGCGGGAAGGCATCAAGGTTCTCCCGATGAAGCCGCCGATCATCGTGCGCGACTTCGCGGTCGCGCTCGGGTTGAAGCCGTTCAAGCTCATCTCCGAACTCAACCAGCTCGTGGGTTTCGCGGCGATGAACTCGACCATCGACGAGGCGGTCGCCCAGAAGGTCGCCGAGAAATACGGGATTCTGCTCGAGATCAAGCATCGCGGCGATCCGGCGGTGCAGCAGGCCCAGAAGGACAAGAAGGAAAAGAAACCCGAGGAGGACGAGTCGAAGCATCTCCAGCCGCGGCCGCCCGTCGTGTGCATCCTCGGTCACGTCGACCACGGCAAGACGTCGCTGCTCGACGCAATCCGCAAGGCGCATGTCGCCGACGGCGAGGCCGGCGGCATCACCCAGCATATCGGCGCCTACCAGATCGAATTCAACGGCCGCAAGATCACCTTCCTCGACACGCCGGGCCACGCCGCGTTTTCCAAGATGCGGGCCCGCGGGGCCAACGTCACCGACATCGCCGTGCTGGTCGTCGCCGCCGATGACGGCTTCATGCCCCAGACGGACGAGGCGCTCAAGCACGCCCAGGACGCCAAGGTCACGCTGCTCGTCGCGGTCAACAAGATGGACGTGAAGGGCGCGAACCTCGAGCAGGTCAAGGCGCAGATGCAGCAGCGCAATATCGCGCCCGAGGACTGGGGTGGCGAAACCATCACTGTGCCGGTTTCCGCCATCAAGGGCACCGGCGTCACCGACCTGCTGGAGATGATCCTGCTGCAGGCGGACGTGCTGGAACTCAAGGCCAACCCGAAGGCGGAGGCCAGCGGCGTCATCATCGAATCCGAGATCGATTTCGGCCGCGGCCCGCTCGCGACGGTCATCGTGCAGCGCGGCACGTTGCGCGTCGGCGACGCCATCGTTTGCGGCCCGCACTACGCCAAGGTGCGCGCGATGTTCGACGACAAGGGCGAAAACTTGAAGGAAGCCCCGCCGTCGACGCCCGTGCGCGTCATCGGCTGGTCCGGCACGCCGGACAGCGGCGCGACCTTCAAGGCCGTCAAGAACGCCCGCGAGGCCGAGAAACTCGCCGAGGAGGAGGAGTTGCGCCTGAAGAGCGTGGTCACGACCGCCGCGGCCGCGCCGAAGGAAGTTTCGGTCGAGCAGCTCTTCGCCAACATCGCGGCCACGCAGGCGAAGGTGCTCAAGCTCATCGTGAAGACCGACGTCTTCGGTTCCGCCGAGGCGGTGCGTTCCGTGCTCGAGGGCATCAAGAGCACCAAGGTTTCACTCGAGATCGTCGCGATCGACGTCGGCCTCGTGACCAAGAACGACGTGCTGATGGCCAGCGCCGCGGGCTCGGTGATCATCGGTTTCCATACCAAGCTCGAAAACGGCGTCACGCCGCTCGCCAAGCACCACGGGGTGCGGGTCGAGACCTACGACATCATTTACGAGATGGGGGACAAGGTGCGCGAGATGATGGCGGACCTGCTCGACCCGGATCTCAAGGAGACGAAGACCGGCGCCGCCGAGGTGCGCCAGGTGTTTCCGCTCGCGAAGGGCTTCGTGGCCGGCTGCCTCGTCACCGAGGGCAAGATCAACCGCAACGCCTCGGCCCGCCTGCGGCGCGGCCGCGAAATCGTGCACGAGGGCAAAATCGCCACGCTCAAGCGCTTCAAGGACGACGCGAACGAGGTCCGTGCCGGCCTCGAGTGCGGCATCAAGCTCGATGACTTCAACGGCTACAAAGAGGGCGACGTCATCGAGTGCTACGAAATCCAGAAGGTCCGGGCGTCCCTCTGATTCCCGCCCGGCGGTTCTCGATTTTCGTTTCGCGAGACCGCCGGCCGGAAATCGAAAAGCGCGAATCGCAATCGACCCGCCGATGAGCAACCGCACCATTCGCGTCAACGAACTCGTGCAGCGCGAGCTCAGCGCCATCCTGCACCAGCAATACCAGAGCGAGACCGTCGCGGTGACGATCACCGAGGTGCGCGTGGCGCCGGACCTGCGGGATGGTCGCGTCTTTGTGTCCATCGTGGGCGACGAGGAGACGGCGACCCAGAAACTTCGCTGGCTGCGCAGCCGGGCGCCGGCCATCCGCCAGGAATTGGGGCGCCGCATCGTGCTCAAGTTTTTGCCGCGGTTCGAATATGTGCTCGATCGGTCCGCCATCCGCGGCACCCGGATCATCCGGATGCTCGACGAACTGCCGCCGCCGGTCGCGGGCGAGGCGGGCGCCGACGCCACCCCGCCGGAGGCGGAGGGCTGACATGGAGAAATTCTATCCCGAACTCTCCGCGGCGTTCGCCCGCCTGCTCCCGTCGCTTGCGCGCCGCAAGATCGCGGTCGTCGGCCACGCGCGACCGGACGGCGACTGCATCGGCTCGCAGGTGGCGTTGGCGCGCGTGCTCGCCGCGCTCGGCCACGATGTCGTCTGCGTCAACGCCGACGCCGTGCCGCGCCGTCTCGCATTCCTGGCGCCCGGGATGAGGTTCATCCGCACTGACGACGTGCTGCAACAGCCGGACGATCGCGTCGCGATTTTTGTCGACTGCGCCGACCATGCGCGGGGCGGCGAGCGGCTCAAGGCCCGTTACCCGTCGCCGGTCGCCGCGATCGATCACCATTTGTCGAACGTCGCCTTCGCGATCACCAACCTGGTCGACAGTGCGTCGGCGGCGACCTGCGAGATCCTCGCCGGCATCTTTTTCGACAACGGGCTGCCGGTGGATGCGCAGACGGCCCAGGCGCTTTATGCGGGCATCCTGACCGACACGGGACAGTTTCGCTTCAACTCCACGTCGCGTCGCTGCTTCGTGCTGGCGGGCGAGTTGGTGGCACGCGGGGCGAAGCCCGCCGAGGCGGGTTTCGAGCTCTACGAGCGCGAGTCCGAGGGCAAGTTGCGCCTGCTGCAGCATTTCCTGTCCTCGTTGAAACTCGAGTGCGGCGGCCGGGTGTGCATCGGCCGGCTCAGCGACGGCATCTTTGCACAGACGGGCACAAGCGCCGAGGACACGGAGGGCCTGGTCGACTACGCCCGGAGCATCGACGGCGTCGACATCGGTGCGTTGATCGAGGAGCGGCCGGGCGGGGCGGTGAAGGCGAGCCTGCGGGCCAAGGATCCGGCCTATCGGGTCGACCTCATCGCGGGCCAGTTCAACGGCGGCGGCCATGCGTGCGCGGCGGGGTTGAATCTCAAGGGCGGCGGGGAGGACTTCTACGCGCGGCTGGTCGCGGCGCTGGCGTTGCGCATCGCCGCGGTCGACGCGGCGGGGAAAGGCTGAGCCATGTTGCAGCCACCAAAGGAACTCGAGGGCGTCCTCCTCGTGGACAAGCCGCGCGACCACACCTCGCACGACGTCGTGGCCCGTCTGCGCGGCAAGTTGAAAATGAAACGCATCGGGCACGCCGGCACGCTCGACCCGATGGCGACGGGGTTGTTGATCATCCTTGTCGGCAAGGCGACGCGCGTCTCGCAATTTCTCATCAGCCTCGACAAGGAATACGAAGGCACGATCGAGCTCGGCCGGGTCACCGACACGCAGGACGCCGACGGCGAGGTGATGGAAACGCGCCCGGTCCCGCCGCTGACGGAGGCGGACGTGCTGGCGGCGATCAAGACCTTCCTGGGCGACCAATACCAGACGCCGCCGATGTATTCCGCGATCAAGATCGACGGGGTGCCGCTCTACAAGAGCGCGCGCAAGGGCGAGGAAATCGTGCGCGAGCCCCGCTTCATCCGCGTGATGAGCTGGGAGCTGACGCGGTTCGCGCCGCCCCAACTCGATTTCCGGCTCCGCTGCACGAAGGGCACCTACGTGCGCACGCTCGCGCACGACCTCGGCCAGAAACTCGGCTGCGGAGCGCATCTCTCCGCGCTGCGGCGGACGGCGACGGAAAAGTTCAACGTGGCGCAGGCGCTCACGCTCGACCAGATTCAGGCGCTGTCGCTGCCGGAGATCGAGAAGCGCCTGATTCACGTGCGCGACGCGGTGCCGAGTGTTGCGTTGTGAACCCGCCCGCCCAGTTCGACGGCCTGGACCGCGTCGCGCTCCCCGACCGGCCGCTGCACCTGGCAATCGGGATGTTCGACGGGGTGCATCTGGGGCATCGCGCGGTGGTCGAGGCGGCGGTGCAATCCGCGCGCCGCAGCGACGGGATCGCGGCGGTCCTGACCTTCTGGCCGCATCCGAGCGCACTCTTTCGCCCGGAGCATCCCACGCCGCTTATCCTGGACGGGGCCACGAGGGCGCGACTGCTGCTGCGACTGGGAGTCGAGGCGGTGATCACGCAGCCGTTCACCCGGGAATTTGCCGCGATCGCCGCGGAGGATTTTCTGCCGTGGCTCGGGCAGAAGCTGCCGCACCTCGCCGCGGTCTACGCCGGCGAGAATTTCCGGTTTGGCCGCGGACGCCGCGGGGACGTCGCCCTGCTGGTGGCCGAGGCACGCCGCCTCGGTCTCGACCTGTTCAGCGCGCCGCGGATCAGCTTCGACGGCGAGCCGATCAGCAGCACGCGGATCCGCGGGCTGCTGGCGGCGGGCGAGATCGCGGCGGCCAACGCGCTGCTCGGCTACACGTATTTCGCCGAGGGCGTCGTGGCGTCCGGCAAACGCCTGGGCCGGACCATCGGGTTTCCGACGCTCAACCTCGCATGGTCGCCGGGTCAGCGCCCGCGGTTCGGGGTCTATGTGGCGCGCGTGTCCGGGGCGAAAGCGACGGCGCCGCTGCCGGCCGTCGCCAACTACGGGCTGCGGCCCACGGTCGAGCAGTCGACCGAGCCCCGGCTCGAGACCCACGTGCTCGGGGAATGTCCCTTCGATGCCGGCGACGCCATCACGGTCGAATGGCTGCGTTTCCTGCGGCCCGAGATGAAGTTTGGCAACGTCGACGAACTTCGCGCACAGATCGCCCGCGACCGCGAGACGGCGACCGCAGATTTTTCCTTGCGCTGACGTGTCCCGCTGGCGTTACTCGCCGACTCCGTTTTTCGGACCTTTAGCTCAGTTGGTTAGAGCGTTTCCTTGACATGGAAAAGGTCACTGGTTCGAGTCCAGTAAGGTCCACCATCTGAACCGCCATTTTCATGGCGGTTTTTGATTTTTGGCGGTTCGTCAGCGAACGCGCACGCCGACCTCGACCGACAGGCCGACCCGCAGGCGGTCGCCCACGGCGGCGCGGCTGGCGTCGTCGAGGAGGATTTTCACCGGGACCCGCTGCACGACCTTGTTGAAATTGCCGGTCGAGTTGTCCGGGGGCAGGAGGGCAAACTGGGCGCCGCTGGCAGGCGAGAGGCTTTCGAGCGTGCCGTGGATGTCCGTGCCCGGGAGGGCGTCGATTTTAAGTTCGACCTGCTGGCCGGGATTCATGTGCGCGAGCTGCGTTTCCTTGAAGTTGGCGATGATCCAGGTGTCGGGCTCGACCAGGGCGAGCAGCGCCTGGCCCGCGAGCACCCGGTTGCCGGGTTCGATGTGCTTGTTGCCGATGCGACCGGCGGCCGGAGCGACGACGGTCGCCTGGGCGAGGAGGCGGGCGGCGTCGCTGCGCGCGGCCTCGGCCACGCCGACGTTGGCGCCCGCGGCGGCGGCCTGGGCCCGCGACGCCGCCTGATTGGCTTCGGCGGACCCGACGGCCGCGTGGGCGGCGGCGATGGCGGCTTGCGCCGCGTCGCGGTTGGCCTGCGCGGCGAGCGACCCGCTGCGGGCCGTGTCGACGTCCGCCTGCGTGACCGCGCCGCCATGGGCGAAGAGTTGGTCGTTGCGGGCGAGCGTGAGCTTGGCAAGCGTGAGCTGGGCCTCGGCCTGGGCGAGTTGCGCCTCGCCCTGGGTGACGCGCGCGTGGGCCTCGGCGAGCGCGGCGTCGGTCTGGTGGACGGCGGCTTCCGCCTGGGTGGCCTGGGCGTGCGCCTCCGCGACGCCGGCCTCGGCTTTTTGCAGGGCGATCTGAAACTCGAGCGGGTCGAGGCGGAGGAGGACGTCGCCGGCCCGCACGATCTGGTTGTCGTGCACGAGGACTTCCTGCACCTGGCCGTCGATCTGCGAACTGATCTGGTGCAGGTGCCCGACCACGTAGGCGTCGTCGGTCGTCTCGTAGTGGTAGAGGCCCCAGGCGGTGTGCGCGCACCAGGCGAGGGCGCCGACGGCGAGCACGGCAAGCAGGATGGGCCGCGCCGCGGCGATTGCGTGGCCGGCGCGGTGCCGGCGGGAGCGTGCCGGCTGCGCGGCGGGCACGGGAAGCGGTGGTGTGGTCGAGGCGGTGTCGGTGGCGGAATTCATGATGGCGAAAGGATGCGGTGAGTTTGAAGATCAGTGGGCCGCGGCCGCGGCGCTGCGATTGGCGCCCCGGCCGAGAAGCAGGAGCAGTGGAAGGGTGATGACGAACGCGATGCCGACGTAGCGAAAGACGTCGGCAAACGACAGCAGCATGGCCTGGCCGTTCACCGCGTGGTCGATCATGGCGAGGGCCTGTTGCCGGGCCGTCACCGGGTCGGCGCCATGCTCGTGGAACGCGCCGGCGAGCATTTGCATGCGCGCCTCGGTCGCGGTGGAGTAGGAGGTGATGTTCTCGACCAGGACGGCGCGATGGACCGCCTCGCGGTGGGCGACCGTGGTGGCGATGAGGGCGATGCCGATGCTGCTGCCCATCTGGCGGGTCAGGTTGTAAAAGCCGGAACCGGCGGCGACATCGCGCTTCGGCAGGTCGCCGAGCGTGGCGAGGCTGAGCGGGATGAACATCATCACCCCGCCGAGGCCGCGCAGGACCAGGGGAAGAAAAAGCGTCCCGGTCCCCGTGTCCGGGCTGATGCCCGCGAGGAGCAGGGCGGTGGCGGTCGTGACGAGCGCGCCGCCGCCGATCAACACCCGGGCGTCGACCCGGCCCGAGATCTTGCTCATCGCCAGCATCGTGACGGCGGACGCGAGGGCGCCCGGCATCATGATCATGCCGGCCTGCATCGCGGTGAAGTGCAGGAAATCCTGCACGAAGATCGGCACGGCGAACATGACGCCGTAGAGCCCCATCCCAAGCACGAGTGAGTAAAGGCTGCCGGCCGCCAGCGACCGGTGCCGCAGCACCCGGAGGTCGACGGCGGGGTGCTCCACCGTGAGCTCGCGATAGACAAACAGCGCGAGTCCCACGGCCGCGCCGAGGGCCATCCCGATGATGAAGCGCGAGGCGAACCAGTCCTCCTGCTGGCCTTCCTCGAGCATGGTCTGGAAGCAGCCGAGGCCGACGGCGAGCAGCGCGATGCCGGTCCAGTCGACGGCCTTGCGCACGAGCGACTCGCGGGTGTCGCGGGGCAGAAAAACAATCGTCATCAGCACGGCGATGATGCCGACCGGAAGATTGATGAAGAAAATCCAGCGCCAGCCGAGCGTGTCCGTCAGGTAGCCGCCAAGCACGGGTCCGAACGCCGGGCCGGCGATGACGCCGATGCCGAAGATGGCCTGCGCCGCCGGTTGTTCATGACGCGGGAAAGTCTCGAAGAGAATCGACTGGCCCTTGGCCAGCAGGCCGCCGCCGCAGAGCCCCTGCACGACGCGCGCGATGATCAACATCGCGAGGTTGTTGGCCACGCCGCACCAGACCGACGCGGCGGTGAAGCCGACGAGGGAAAACAGAAGGTATTGCTTGCGCCCGAACCGATCGCTGAGCCAGGCCGTCAACGGAATCATCACGACGTTGGCGCAGGCGTAGCCGGTGGAGATCCAGCCGACCTCGGACAACGTGGCGCCGAGATTGCCCTGGATGTCGGGCATCGCGACGTTGACGATGCTCGTGTCGATGATCTCCAGGATCGCGCCGAGCGCGGCCGTGATGGCGATGACCCATTTCAGCATGCCGCGGTCCGCCAGCCGCGCGGCGGGAGGCGACAACAGGCTGCGGTCGGAGCCGTAGAGCCCGTGGTGGGATTGACTCACGCGGGGCTCCCTTCCGTTGCGGCGGTGGCGCCGCGGAGTGTCAGGTCGACGGCGGCGGCGAGATGGGTGGAAGCGGAGTATCCGAGCTTGATGTCCTTGGATGCCCGCCGGATGACGCCGGTGAAAATCATGCCGCCGAGGAGATCGGCGAGGAGGTCGGGCGCGAACTCGTTGCGCAGCCCGCCGGCGGCTTGGGCGGCCTCGAGACGGGTGACAAGCGCCGCCTTCACCGGGCGGAAAATTGCGCGGAAGACCTGGCGCTCATGGTCGCGATGATGGTGATGAATCTCGCCAATCATGGTGCGCACCAACGGCAGATTGTCGGTGAGCAGTGTCTCGTAGTGGCGGCCCAGCGCCAGCAGGTCGGCGCGTAAATCCGCGGTCGGCTCGGGGAGAGGAGCCTGGTGGCCGGTGGCGGGGATGCCGAAATTTTCTCCGACCACGGCGGCGAGCAGCCCGTCCTTGGTGCGAAAGTGACGGAAAAGGGTGACCTCGTTGACCCTGGCCTCCTCGGCGATGGCCCGGGTGGTGGCGCCGCTGAGGCCGTCGCGTGCGAACACCCGGGCGGCCGCCGCCAGGAGGCGGCCGCGGGTGTCGGCGACAGAGGAGCGGGCGGCTGGCATGCAAGCAACTACTTGCACACAATCGCGGCGGCGCAAGGCGAAACACGCTTTTCCCGCCGGGTCGGATGCAACTGGCTGCGGGACAGGAGCGTGATACCGGTCAGGACGCACACGCCGCTTGAAAGCCGGCCGGTTTTTGTGCCCTGATGCCGCATGCTCCAATCGCTCCGCATCCGCAACCTCGCACTCCTCGACGAAGTCGCGCTGGATTTCGAGGCGGGATTCACCGCGGTCACGGGGGAAACGGGTGCCGGCAAGAGCATCCTGCTGGGCGGGCTCGGGCTGCTGGCGGGCGAACGGGCGGACAAGTCGATCATCCGGCAGGGCGCGGCGGCCTGCGAAGTCGAGGCGGGTCTGTTTTTCGAACGCCCGAATAAGATGGACGAGGTGCTGGCGCGACTCGATCTGCCGCCGTGCGAGGACGGGTTGCTCATCCTCAAGCGCAGCCTGGCGCGCGACAAGGCGCCGAAGATCACCGTCAACGGCAGTCTCGCGACGCTCGCCGCGCTCCAGGCGCTCGGCGAACATTGGATCGATTTTCACGGCCCGAGCGAGCCGCGGCGCCTGCTCAGGGAAAACTGCCAGCTCGAGCTCCTCGATCTCTTTGGGGGCGCGGGCGGGGCGCTCGCGGCCTATCGCGAAAAATACTCGGCGTGGCGGGCGGCGATCGCGGAGCGGGAGCGGATCGCGGGCGAAACGCGGCTCTCGGCCGAGCAGCTCGATTTTCTTCGCAACCAGCTCGCCCGCCTCGACGCGCTGGACCTGACCGGCGAGGCGATCGAGGCGCTGGAGCGCGATTTCCAACGGATGAGCAGCGCGCAGGAACTCATCGCGCTGTCGTCGACCCTTTCCGCGGGTCTCGTGGGCGAAGAGGGCGTGCAGGCGCGCGTGGCGGCCTTGCTCCGCGAGGCGCGACAGCTCGAGCAACTCGACGCTGCGAGCAAGCCGCTCGCCGACCGGCTGTCGTCCGCAGCGGTCGAGTTGAACGACCTCGGCGCCGAATTCTCCGCGCTTGGCCAGCAGCTGCAGTTCGACCCGGAGCAGGCGGGCGGGCTGGAGGCGAAGATGAACACCTGGCTCGAGGTGAGACGGAAACACGGCGGCGACCTGCCGGCGGTCGTCGCCGCGCGCGACGAATTGCGGCGACGGCTGGAAGCGCAGGGCGACCTCGAGGGGACGCTGACGAAATTGGAAAAGCAGATTGCGGACGCACAGCGTGTGGCGAGGAAGGACGCGGCGGCGCTGCGGGCGCTGCGCGAGAAGGCGGCGAAGGAACTCGGGAGGATCGCGGCGAAGGGCATCGCGCAGCTCGGGTTCAGGAAGGCGGATTTTTCGGTGCGCGTCGTGCCGTTGCCGGAGTTGGGCCCGGCGGGCGACTGCGGGTGCGAGTTCCTGTTTTCGCCGAACGTCGGCGAGACGCCGCTGCCGCTGAACCGCGTCGCGTCGAGCGGCGAGCTTGCACGGGTGATGCTGGCGCTGAAGACGGTGCTGGCCGACTTGGATGAGATTCCGTTGCTCGTGTTCGACGAGGTCGACGCAAACGTCGGCGGCGAGATTGGCGTCGTGGTCGGCGAGAATATGGCGGCGATCGCGAGGCACCATCAGGTGCTATGCGTCACGCATCTGCCGCAGGTCGCGGCGCAGGCGGCGTGTCATCTCGTCGTGACCAAGGACCAATCGAAGGATCGCGCGGTCGTGAAGATCGAGGCGATCCAGGCGAGCCGAAAGGCGCGCGTCACCGAGCTCGCGCGGATGCTCGGCGACAGCAGGGCGAAGAGCGCGCTCCTCCACGCCGAGGAACTACTTGGCCGGTAGCGCGTCGGCGGGGACAGTCTTGGCGGCGGGCTGGAAGCTGCGCCACTTCGCCAGCGGAAGGTTGGCGAGGCCGATGACGACGGCCTGGCTGACGACGAACGCAATCAGCCAGAAAAACGCGGCCTCCGTGAAACCGTAGCTGTGCAGGCCGACGCCGAGCATGTTCACGCCAAACCAGCTCCAGCTCGTGACGATGTTGCCGCCGACCGCGAGGCACATCAGGCCGCGCTGCTTCACCATGCCGCCCCAGCGCGCGTGGAGAATGATCGCGTTCCAGATGACGATGATGAGCGCGCCGTTTTCCTTCGGGTCCCAGCCCCAGAACCGGCCCCACGACTGGTCGGCCCAGATGCCGCCGAGCACGGTGCCGGTGAAACTGAAGAGCGTGGCGAAGCAGACGATGCCGTAGACCATCCGCGTGAGCGCGTCGGCGGTCGCCTGGTCGAGCGTGGTCGTGAACAGGCCGCGGAAAATGTAGATCAACGCGAGGAAGCCCGCGAGGAACGTGGCGGCGTAGCCCGTCGAGACGACGACCACGTGCGTCGCGAGCCAGAAGTTCGAGTCGAGCACGGCGCGCATCATCTCGAGCGTGTCGCCGCCAAGCGCGAGGTGATGGGCGATGAGCAGCGTCGAAAACCCGATGGTGCCGGCGGCGACGCTGCCGATGGCGTTCTTGTAGATGGCCTCGAGCACGAGGCAGAGTGCGACGGCGCCCCAGCCGACGAACAACGCGGAGGAATAGAGATTGGTGACGGGCGGGCGGCCTTCGAGCCACATGCGGGTGGCGATGCCGGCGGTGGCGACGATCCACGCAACCGCGACAAGATAGAAGGCCGACTTGCCGAGGATGTTTGGCCAGGCGAGCCACGACACGATCGCGACGAAGAACGCGAGGGCGTAGAGCACGATGCTCGTGTAGAACGGCTCCGCCGAATTGAAGCGCGTTTCCGCGACGCATTTGGCGAGTTGCGGCGCGAATCGCTTCGCGAGGCCGTCATGGTAGAGGCCGACGAGGTGGTTGAACTGATCGGGCTGGTTGTGGCGCCAGGCGTGCGCGAGGCCGGCGTAGGCGAGGGCGCTCGAGTTGACGCTGCCGCGCTGGAACGTCTCGAGCAGGGCTGCACCGGTCGTCTGCCATGCATTTGGATCGGGATTGCCGGTGTCGGGCGGGATCGCGAGGAGGTTGGTCGACTCCGACATGGTCATGAACTGCTCGCCCATCGTGGTCATCGCGGTGACGGCGGTTTCGTCCGCCGGCTGGCCGGCCTGCTTGGCGCGGACGGCGGCCACGCCCGTGACGAGCTGGTCCTGAAAGTGCAGCAGGTCGCCGAGGAAGTCGTCCTGCCCCGGCATCACGACCATGTGTTTCAGCCGCTGATAGTGCAGGAGGTTTTCGTAGAGCTGGAGCACGCCGCGCTGAAAGGCCGTCCGCACGGGTTCGTCGACCGCGGAGGCGAGCTGGGCCTGTCGCTGCAGTTCACCCAGTTTCCCCGTGAGCTGGGAAAAGGAAAACCGCCGGTTGCCGAGGCCGTCCTGCGGCTTCAAGTTGAACAACGCGAGCACGTCGGGGTTGTCGATGGCGAGCGTTTGATAGGTGTCGGACCGGTCGGACGCGAACAGGACATCGAGCAGCCATTCCGTGGGCGCCGGGTGCGCGGCGTAGTATTGTTTTCCGCCGTGGAGAAAGAGGTCGGAGAGGGTTGCGGTGAACGAGAGATCGGGGGCGTCGGGCTTGATGACCGATTGCCGCCCCTGCAACTGCAGCAGCGCACTGCGCGCGACGGTGTCGAGGGGTTTGATCCGGCCGTTGGCGAGGACGGGCAGGCGGCCGAAGCCGCTCGTATCGAACGGGGTGTGCTCCTCTGGCGGCCGCAGCGTGGAAAGCGCGAAGCCGAGGGCGCCGAGCAGGGCGAGGAGTGGGAGGAACCGCTTCATGGGGATCGATCTTGAAACGCGGAGGACGCGGGGGATGCAGAGAGACTTGGGGCGTCGTTTGAGACACGCTCGATGCCATCCACCAGCTTGCGGACGTTGAAATTCACGAGGAGGCCGAGCGCGAACCCGCCGAGACGCAGGTAAGTGAGCAATTGGGCGGCGTGGATAGGGAGAATTTTTTCCACGGCCTTCAGTTCGAGAACCACCGATCGCAGGCGAGGATGTCAATCCGGTAGCCGGTTTCGATCACGACTCCCTTGTAAACGATGGGCATCAGTTTTTGGCGAACATGCGGAATGCTCCGCAGTGTCAGTTCATGGGCGTAGGCGCCTTCATAGGCCGATTCGAGAAGTCCGGGGCCGAGCTCGCGATGGACCTCGATAGCGGCACCGATGAGTTCATGCGAAAGCTCGTTGATGGATTGATTGCTCATAGGGGGCTTCGCGTTCTCCGTGTCCTCCGCGTTTTTTGGAATTAGGCGGCGGCGGCGGCCATGCCGCGGCGTTTGCGGATAAAGCCGAGGAGGTGGATGCCGAATTGCACGACGAGCCCGAGCGCCATCAGGGCGCAGGAGATGTAGGGCAGCAGCCAGCTCGGATTGCGGACGACCTGAAGGATCGTCACGTGGTCGTTGCCCTTCTCGAAGCTCGCCTGGTAGAACGTGAGCCCGGCGTAGCGCAGCGGGTTGTTCATGTAGATCAGCACGTCGCGGTCGTCGCGGCCGTCGGGCGTGGTCAGGCGGATGCGGCTGGAGTAATTCTTGGGAATGTCGGTGCCCGCGTAGACGTCGTTGTGGAATTTCAGGAGGGTCAGCGAAAACGGCCGGTAGGCGCGCCGGGCCCGCAGCGCGATCGTCCACGTATGGCCGGCGTAGTCGAATTTCTGCGGGAGCGGTTCGGCGAGACCGAGCTGCTGGGCGCCGTCGACCGTCCGCAGCACCGGCACATCCGTGGTGACGACCCAGGAACCGAGCGTGCCCTCGGGCGCGACGAGTTCGACCACGGCGACGGGGATATTGCGGTCGTTTTCCTTGTAGGTGACGGGCTGCGGCGAGAACACGAACCTGCCGGCGAGCGGGCCCTGGTCGGCGAGCGGCGGCGGGGGATTCGCGACTTGCGCGCGAGGCTGCGCGACCGAGTTGGGATAGTAGAGCTTCGTGACGACGCGGAAGGGCAGCTTCGGGTGTTGCACGGGTTCGCCGCGGGCGACGATCGCCTCGGGAATCGCGACGACATCGTCGAACTTCGGGTCGGTCGTGTCGACGAGCGCGAGCTCGTCGAGCCGGTAGCTTTCGGAGTAGTTCTTCGTCTGGCCCTCCTCGAGCCGCATCTGGAAATCTTCCTGCCAGAGCCCGCTGAGCAGCTCGCCGACGAGCAAAAGAATGAGTCCGAGGTGGGTGAGAAAAATCCCGGTTTTGCGCCACACGAACTTGAAGCGGTAAATGTGCGCCGCGATCAGGTTGATGAACAACAGGCCGCCGATCAGGTAGCCGCCGGGAAAGATCGGCACGGGGATGCCGTTGACATCCTGCAGCACGAAAAAGCTGCGAAACCATTTTTGCTGGATGCCCCAGATGCCGAGGTTCGTCTGGTCGAGCGTGGCGGCGAATACCAGCAGCATGCCCAGGACGAGCAGGACGACCGTCAGCTTGAGCGAGACGAAGAAGTCGCGGAAATCGCGGACGAGGGCGTTCATGGCGCCTTGACGGTCTTGAGGAATTCCAGGAACGCCGGTTTCTGCTTCGCGAGCAGCGGCGCGGGCCCGGCGAGCTTGATGAACCAGGTGGCGCCGTCGAACGGCACCATCGCCCCGAGAATGCCCTGGGCGTTGGCGCCGGTGCCGGCGAAATCCACGACGGTGAACGGGAGATTGTTCTGCGTTATGTGGGTGACGACGGAGCCGAGGTCGCCCTCGGCGACCGGCGGCAACTGGACCTGACCGCGCCAGCGGTTGACGTTGGCGAGTTCGCCGCCGACATCGCCGGGGAAGGCCGTGATCGAGAGATCACCCGTTTCGCTCCCGTCGCCCGGAACGTCAAAGCTGCCCTTGCGCATTGCGCTCGCGGGCTTCGCCCGCCAACTCGACGGAGCGCTCCAGGTCAGTCCGGCGCCGGCGGCGGTCGGGACGGCCGTGCCGGTCATGCCGGCGGGCGGTGCGGCGACCGGAGGCATCGGCGGCGCTGCCGAGGTGGCGGGTGGGGCGGCGTCGGAGCCGGCGGAGGCGTGCACCGTCTTGAGGAATTCGAGAAAGGCCGGCTTCGCCTTCGCGACGACGACGTCGGGCCCGATGATCTTGAAGAACCACGTGGATCCGGCGAACGGTGTCATCGCGCCGAGAATCCGCTGGGGATTCGCCGCGTCGGTGCTCGCAAAATCCACCACTGCGAAGTTCAGGCCGTCCTGTTCCACGCGGGCGACGGCGGAAGCAATCTCCGATTCGGCGAGCGGCGGCAACTGCACCTGACCGCGCCAGCGATTCACGTTGGCGGCTTCGCCGCCGACGTCGCCGGGAAACGCCGTGATCGAAAAATCCGCGTCGGCTCCGCCCGCGCCGGGAATCGTGTAGCTGCCCTTGCGCATGGCGGACGGAGGTTTGGCCATCCACCCGGCGGGCGCGGTCCATGCGAGTGCGGGGCCCTCGGCGGTGGTGACGGGCGTGCCGGCCATGCCCGGGGGCGCGGTGGGGGTGGCCGTCGCGTCGCTGGCGGCGACGTCGGAGTCTTTTTCCTTCGGCACGCGATAGGCGGTGACCTCGGGCTTGTGGCAGGCGGTCGACAACAGCAGCGCGGCGAAGGCCAGGTGGGAACGACAGATGGCCATGGAACCCGACTTCTTCGCCGCAATGCCCGAAAAATTCAACCCAAACCCGAAAATTATGAGGCGGCCTCGCCGGGCGAATTAGAGGCGGAGACGGCATGGCTTTTTCCTTTGCTGCGCCCCGGCGAGGGCGCACGATGGCCCCGTCATGACGCTCTTCCCGCTGGGCGACTCAGCCATCGTGGTCACACTCGCCAGCGGGCTCGACGAGTCGGCCTTGCCCCGGGTGCGGGCGTTGGTGGCGGCGCTTGAGCACGACCGGCCGGTCGGCGTGGTCGAGATCGTGCCGGCGTTTGCGACCGTCACGGTGTTTTACGACGCGGCGCACGGCGCCGGCTTCGAGCCGCTGTGCCGGGCGATTGAGGATTGTGCCGCCCGCGCCGAGGCCACGCTGGTTTCGCACGAATCGCCGCTCATCGAAATCCCCGTGTGCTACGGCGGTGCCTTCGGGCCGGATCTCGCCGAAGTGGCCACGCGCAGCGGGCTGCCGGCGGAACGCGTGATCGCGTTGCACAGCGGGGCGAACTATCTCGTGCACGCGGTGGGGTTCACGCTCGGCTTCGCCTATCTCGGCGGGCTGCCGGAGAAAATCCACGTGCCGCGCCGCGCGACGCCGCGGACGAGCGTGCCAGCGGGCTCGGTCGGGATCGGCGGGGCGCAGACCGGGGTCTATCCGCTGTCGACGCCGGGCGGCTGGAACCTGATCGGGCGCACGCCGCTGGCCTTGTTCGACGCGGCGCAGGCGGAACCGGCCCGGCTGGGCGTGGGCGACCGCGTGAGATTTCGGGCGATCAACCCGGAGGAGTTTGCCGCATGGAAATGAGAATCATCCGGGCCGGGATGCTCACGACCGTGCAGGACCTCGGCCGGCGCGGCCACCGGGCGGCGGGTGTGCCGCTGAGCGGCGCGATGGATGCGATCGCACTGCGCGTGGCGAATCTGCTCGTGGGCAACCCCGAGAACGCCGCCGGCCTCGAGTTCACGCTGGTCGGGCCCGAGCTGGAGTTTTCGACGGACACGATTGTGGCGGTGGGTGGGGGCGATTTCGGCGCGCTGCCCCGCTGGCAGCCGGTGCGCGTGCCGGCCGGGGAACGGGTGAAGTTCGGGCCGGCGCGGAGCGGTTGCCGCGGCTACCTGGCGGTCGCGGGTGGCCTTGCGGTCGCGCCGGCGCTCGGAAGTTGCAGCACCTACCTGCGGGCGACGCTCGGCGGCTTCCAGGGTCGCGCGCTGCGCGACGGCGACGTGCTGCCCGTGCTCGACGTGGTGCGCGAGGTCATGGGCCACTGGCACATCGACGAGCGCATCCTGCCGGCCTATTCGCCGGCGCCGCTGGTCCGGGTGCTGCGCGGGGCGCAGGCGGATGAGTTCGACGACACGCTGCGCGATGCGAATTTCAAGGTGAGCCCGCAATCCGACCGGATGGGCGTGCGCTTGTCCGGCCCGCCGCTCACGCGCCACGACGCGACCGAGCTCGTTTCCGCCGTGGTCGTGCCGGGGACGATCCAGGTGCCGCCCGACGGCCAGCCGATCGTGTTGATGGCGGACGCGCAGACGATCGGCGGCTATCCGCAGCTGGCGCACGTCATCGACGTCGACCGCCCGCTGGTGGCCCAACTCCGGCCCGGCGACGCGGTGCGCTTTCGCGAGGTGACGCTCGCCGAGGCGCACGAGGTGCTGCTGGCGCGCGAGCGGACCCTCGCGATCCTGCACGAGGGTCTCGCCGAGAAGCTTCGCTGACGTGCAACGACACATCGACCTCAACTGCGATCTGGGCGAGGGTGCCGGCCATGATGCCGAATTGATGCCGCTCATCACGTCCGCGAACATCGCCTGCGGCGCCCATGCGGGCGATACGGCGACGATGCGGGCCACGGTGGCGCTTGCGGTGAAGCACGGTGTGGCCGCGGGGGCGCATCCGGGGTTCGCGGATCGGGAGAATTTCGGGCGACGGGAATTGCCGGCGACGCCCGCGGAGGTGCAGGCGCTGGTCCGCAACCAGACGGAGGCGTTGCGCGCACTCGGTCCGGTGCGGCACGTGAAGGCGCACGGTGCGCTCTACAACCTGGCGGCGCGCGACGCCGCGCTGGCGGACGCCATCGTCGACGCCGTGCGGGCGGTCGATCCGGCGCTGGTCCTGTTCGCGCTCGCCGGGAGCGAGCTGGTCCGCGCGGGAGGCGAGCGGGGGTTGCGCGTCGCGAGCGAGGTTTTTGCCGACCGGACCTATCAGCGCGATGGTTCGCTGACGCCGCGGTCGCAGCCCGACGCGCTCATCCGCGACGAGGGCGTGGCGGTTGCACAAGTCCTGCGGATGATCGGCGACGGTGTGGTGCGGGCGACCGATGGCACGGAGGTGCCGATCGTCGCCGACACCGTTTGCCTGCACGGCGACGGGCCGCACGCAGTCGCGTTTGCGCGGCGGTTGAATGCGGAACTCCGCGCGGCGGGAATCGAGCTCAAGGCGTTCGCCTCATGATCAAACTGATCGGCATCGTCGTGGTCGCCGCGGGGTTCGCGCTCCGGATCAACACGCTGCTCGTCGTCATGGCCGCCGGAATCGCGACCGGACTCTGCGCGGGGATGCCGTTCAACGACATCATTGCCGAGTTCGGGAAACTTTTCGTGGAGAACCGCTACGTCACGCTGCCGGTCGGGTTGATGCTGGCCGTCATTGGACTGCTCGAACGCTACGGGTTGCGCGAGCGCGCCGAGGCGCTCATCAAGCGCGTGCAGGCGGCGACGGCGGGCCGCGTGCTGCTGGCCTATGCGGCGATGCGGCAAATCTCGATCGCGCTCGGCGTGAATGTCGGTGGACACGCCGGCATGGTCCGTCCGCTGGTGGCGCCGATGGCCGAGGGCGCCGCCCATGCCCGGCACGGCGAATTGCCGGAGACGACGGTGGCGGCGATCCGGGCGCACGCGGCGGCGGCGGAGAACGTCGGGAATTTCTTTGGCGAGGACACGGTGTTCGCCGTCGGCGCCGTGCTCCTCATTCACGGCGTGCTGAAAACCGCGGGATACGATGTCAGCCTGTGGGCGCTGTCGTGGTGGGGCGTGCCGACCGCGCTGGCCGCGTTCGGGGCGTTGTGGTGGCGGGTGCGGGCGCTGGACCGCCGGATCGCGCGCGATGCCGCGGCGAAAGTCGCCGGAAAAAAAGAGGACACGCCGTGAAGCTGCTCAACCTCGACGTCTTCTACGCGATTCTCGGCGTTTTTCTTCTGCTCGTGGCCGGGCGGGCCGCGGGGGATCGCCGGCAGCCGAAACGCTGGGGCACGGCGCTGTTCTGGGGTTTGCTGGCGGTCGTGTTCCTCGCTGGAAAACAACTCCCGCCGCTCGTCGTCGGTTACATGGTGCTGGCGATGGTGGTGCTCGCCGCGACGAAACAACTTTCCGGGCCGCACTCGCACACGACGACCGCCGAGGAGCGCGCGGCATCGGCGGAGCGGTTGCAGAACAAACTTTTCTGGCCGGCGCTGCTCATTCCGGTGACCGCGGTCGTCAGCACGCTGCTGCTCAGTAAACTGCACGTGGGCGATTTCTGGTTGCTCGATTCGGCGAACGTCACGGTGTCGTCCGTGTGCCTCGGCGCGATCGTCGCGGTGGTCGCGGGGCTGCGGTTGACGCGCGCGCCGCTGGCGACGCCCGTCGCCGAGGGCAGCCGGTTGCTGCAGACGGTCGGCTGGGCGCTGATCCTGCCGCAGTTGCTGGCGGCGTTGGGCGGGATTTTCGCCGTGGCCGGCGTCGGCCCGGTCGTGGCGGACCTGGTGGCGCGGGCGCTGCCGACGCAGTTTCCATTCGTGGCGGTGGTGGCGTATTGCGTGGGGATGGCGCTGTTCACGATGTGCATGGGCAACGCGTTCGCGGCGTTCCCGGTGATCACGCTTGGCATCGGGCTGCCGTTCATCGTGGTGAAACACGGTGGCAACCCGGCGATCATGGCCGCGATCGGCATGCTGTCCGGTTACTGCGGCACGCTGATGACGCCGATGGCGGCCAACTTCAACATCGTGCCGGCGCTGCTGCTCGAGCTGAAGGACAAGAACGCCGTCATCAAAGCGCAGCTTCCCCTCGGGCTCACGATCCTCGGCGCGAACATCGCGCTGATGTATTTCTGCGTCTACCGGTTTTAAGGGGCCGGCGCGGGCTTGACCGACTCGACGACGAGGAGGCAGAGGTCGTCGTCGAAATCCTTCCGGCCCGTGAAGGCTTCGACGTCCTTCATCATTCGTTCGATAATCTCGCTGCCGGGAACGCCCCGGGCGCCAGACAACTGGTCGTGCAGCCGCGTGTCGCCGAACATGGCCCCGGATGCGTCGCTCGCCTCGAACAAGCCGTCGGTGTAGCCGAGCAGGACATCGCCGGGCTGGAACGGGACCGCATGGCGCGAATAGGCGAAATCTTCCATCAGGCCCGCCGCCGGCTCGGGGTTGTCGAGCGCGAGCGGCTCGACGGCACCCGTCGCTCCGCGCAAGACGAGCGGCGGCGGATGGCCGGCGTTCGCATGGGTGAGCGTGGCGGCGGCGGTGTCGACGACACCGTAGAACGCGGTGGCGAAGACCGGCTGGCCGGTGGCGTTGATGACGGGGATGAGGCCGTGGTTGATCTCGGCGAGGACGCGGGCGGGATCGTCGGCGCGCGGGCCAAGTTCCTCGACGACGCCACGGATAAGGGCGGTCAGCAGGCCGGCGCGGACGCCGTGGCCCATCACGTCGCACACGAGCACGCCGCAGCGCGTGTCGGAGAGCTGGATGATGTCGAAGAAATCGCCGCCGAGCGTGGCAGCCGGCACGTAGCGGTGCGCGAAGCGCAGCGCGCTCCGCTCCGCGGGCGTGTTGCGCGGGAACACCGGGTAGCGCCGCGGGAAGAATGCCTCCTGGATCTGCCGCGCCATGCGCACGTCCTCCTCCATCTCGGCCGTGCGCCGCTGGAGTTCCTGCTCGATCCGCTTCCGCTCCGTGATGTCGTGGCTGATGCCGACGATGCCGACGATCCGGTCGCGGACGTCGCGGAGCGGCACCTTGGTCGTGAGCGACCAATGGGTCCGGCCCTCGGCACCGAAGTCGGATTTTTCCTGGTCGATGATGGGCTGCGTGGTGTCGAGCACCTTGCGGTCGTCGGCGATGGCCTGCCGGCCGCGTTCGCCGGGAAAAAAATCGGTGGTCGTCCGGCCGCGCGCCTGGTCCTGCGATTCGATCCCGAGCGCGCGCAGGTGGGCCTGGTTGTTGATCAGGTAACGGGACGAGAGGTCCTTCACATAGACCCGGCTTGGCAGGTGATCGATGATCGTGCGGAGCAGGTTGCGCTCCTGCAGGAGCTTTTCCTCGGCGTCCTTCGTGTCCGTCACGTCCCGGGTGAGGCCGAAGGTTCCGATGATGCGGCCGGTTGCGTCGCGCCACGGCATCTTGGTGGTGGAGGCCCAGCCCTGTTTGCCGTCGCGCATCGTGAGCCGCTCGATCTTGGCGATGATGGGGCGGCCGGTGTGAATGATGACCTGCTCATCCATGAAGGCGCGCTCCGCGTGCTCGCGGGAAAAGAAATCGGCGTCCGTCTTGCCCACGCAGTCCTCGGGCGAGGCGACCCCGAGCGAACGGGCGTGCGCGAGGTTGTTGCGCACGAACCGGCTCTGGCGGTCCTTGAAATAGATGCGGTCGGGGACCGACTCCATCAACTGGCGGAGGATGGCCGAGTCGAGGGCTGTGCCATCGTTGTCAGGGACGCCGGGTCCGGTTGAAGCATCGCTCATGGAGGGGGACCAACGTGACAATTCGCCCCGGGGCAGGCAACCACTGTTGTTGCCGAACCGTAACCCGGACCCGAGGAATCACGGCCGCGCGGAGCCGAGAGCGGGGTTCAGGCGCACCGCCTCGTTGTATTGGCCGGTCGCCTCGTCGAGCCGGCCGGCCTGGCGCAGGGCCAGCGCGAGGTTCAGGTGGGCGTCGGCGAAACCCGGATTGAGCTCGATGGCGGCGCGGAACTGGGCGATCGCGTCGTCGTTTTTGCCGGCGCGGACAAGGGCGCGACCATAGGTGAAATGGGTGTCGGGCGACGCGGGTCCGAGCCGCACGGCTTCGGCGAAATGCGGCAACGCCTCGTCGAGCCGGTTGGTCATCACGAGGCCGATGCCCCAGTTCATCTGCGCCTCGGCGTAATCGGGCTTGAGCCGCAGCGCCTCCCGAAACTGGGGAAGGCCCTCGGCGACGTTGCCGCCGGTCGAGAGCGCGAGGCCGAGGTTGAAATGCGCGACCGCATAGTCGGGATTGAAGCGCAGCGCCGCGCGAAATTCCGCGATGGCCTCCGCCGCGCGGCCGGTCGCGATGAGCGCCACGCCGAGGTTGTTGTGCGCCTCGGCGTAGTTGGGCTGGAGCTGGATGGCGCGTTCGAGGTGGGGAATCGCCTCCGCGGCGCGGCCGATGCGCGTGAGCTGGTCGCCGAGATTGCTTTCGCCGGGCGCGAAGTCGGGGCGGAGCTTGAGCGCGGCCTCGAAGTGCGCGATCGCCTCGTCGGCACGGCCGGCGTCGACGAGGGCGTTGCCGAGATTGTTGTGCGCCATCCAGCACGCCGGGTTGCGGGCGAGCGTCGTCTCGTAGAGCACAAAAACATCGTGATAGGTCGCGCTCTGGCGGAACGTCAGCGTGCCGAGCACGAGCAGGAGGACCGACAACGCGACCGGGCCGCTGCCGCGCGGCAACCGGGCGAGCCCGAGCGTGAGGCCGGCGGCGACCGGGGCGAGGATGCCCATGCACGCGAGATATTGAAAATGGTCCGCGACGAAGGAGAAGATGAACGGATAGACGTTGACGAAGCCGAGCGCGGGGAAGAGCGAGCCGCAGAAAAACAGCGCCGCCGCCAGCAGGCCGCGCCGCTGCCGCTGCCGCTGCCCCACCGCGAGCCACCCGAGCAGCGCCACGACTGCGAGCGGAAACAAAAACTGCCAGACCTGCGACACGTCCACGTTCCAGCGCGGATAGATGAAGATGAGGTTCACCGGGAGCAGCAGTTTCCCGAGGTAGAACCAGATCACGTGGCCGGCGAGCAGGCAGCGTTGCACGAAATCCAGCGAGAAATCCGCGCCCTCGGCGCCGATCAGGGTGCGTTCAAACGTCGCAGTGAACAATCCCGCCACGACCCCGCACATGAACCACGGCAGGAGCGGCAGCACGTCGCGCCGCGCGCCGAGTCGCCCGCGGCGCCACCAGAAGATCACGAGCAAGGCGGCGGGCAGCGTGGCGGTCACGGTCTTGGTGAAGAGCGCCGCAAGAAAGATCGCCGTGGCGAGAATGTAGTGCGCAGGGCGGCGCCGCTCATCGAACCGCAGGTAGGCGAGGGCGGCGCACAGGTAGAGGACGGTGGAGAGCGCGTTCTTCTGCTCGGCAATCCATGCGACCGATTCGACACACACGGGATGGAGCGCGAAAAGCAGCGCGGCGAGCCACGCGCCCGGCACGGCGAGCCGGCGCAGCGTCACACCGAGCAGACAGGCGGACGTCGCATGAAGAAGGATGTTGAGCAGGTGATAACCGAACGCCGAGTCGCCCCACAGGTGGTGTTCGAGCCAGAACGCCGAGTGCAGCAGCGGATAATATTGCTGCGTCGCGCCCGGCTCGAACCAGATCCGCACGAGGCCGTGCAGCGAGCGCAGGTCGGCGCGGGTGACGTGCCCGGCGTCGTCCCAGATGAACCCCGCGCCCAGTGCCGGCCAGTAGGCGACGAGGGCGGTGAGAAAGATGAGCGCGCAGCACCACGGGGTCGGCCAGCCGGGAAATTCGCGCGCCGCCGTGGGAGGCGGGGAGGGCGGGGGTTCGCTGGGGCGCTTCGGCATGGGAAATCTCTAGGGAAAGCGCGCGGCGTTCGACGATATTAATCGCCGCGCCGGAAGCGGGCGCGTGGCGTTGTTGGCGCGACCGCGGCCCGCCCGGAGGTCGGGCCCTACCGTCTGCGGAGCCTTCGTGGCACTCAGGATGACGGAATGGCGCCGCGTCAGTTGTTGAACCGGAAAAGCGCGACGTCGCCGTCCTTGAACACGTAGTCCTTGCCCTCGAGCCGGTATTTGCCGGCCTCGCGCGCGGCGGCGACGCTGCCGAGCTTGGTCAGGTCCTCGTAGGACACGATCTCCGCCTTGATGAAACCTTTCTCGAAATCGGTGTGGATCACGCCGGCGGCCTGCGGAGCTTTCCAGCCTTTCTTGATCGTCCACGCGCGGACCTCCTTTTCGCCGGCCGTGAAATACGTCTGCAGCCCGAGCAGCGCATAGGTGCCCTTGATGAGCGAGGACACGCCGGAATCGTCGACGCCGAGATCCTTCAGAAACGCCTTCGCCTCGTCGGGCGGAAGGTCGATGAGTTCGCTCTCGATCTTCGCGCTGATCGGCACGTAGGCGGCGTCGTGGTGCGTGCGGACGAACTCGGCGACCTTTTGCACAAACGGATTCTGCTCGGCGGTGGCGAGATCGCTCTCGGCGACGTTGCACGCGAAGAGGACGGGCTTCGCGGTGAGGAGCTGGAAAAGCTTCATCAACGCGATCTCCTCGGGCGTGGCGGGGAGCGTGTTGGCGGTCTTGCCGGAGTTGAGGTGCGGCTCGAGTTTCTGGAGCAGCGCGAGCTCGATGATCGCCTCCTTGTCGCCGGACTTCGCCTTCTTCTGGGTCTTGTCGATCCGCTTGG
>CALFNN010000043.1 GCA_937902925.1 uncultured Opitutaceae bacterium | reverse complement strand
TCGCCCGCACGCCGCGCGTGGCTCATCTCTGACGTTCGGCAAAAAAATGCGCCTACCGCTATTCTTCGAAGACGTTCGGTATTGGGTGCGAGCGATTGGATTCGTCTTGTTGCCAATCGGCGTAGCTTGGTTGGTTAGCGGCAAAGGGAAGATTACGGCGGAATCCGCGACGATGCAGAGAATTCCGGCTCAAAGATTGGTGGCGTCGACGGGCTTGCTTAGCGAGGCGGGTTTATACGTTGCAGTGAGCGGCATTGCCCTCGTCGTGATTTCGTATGTGACGTTTCCGCGGCGTAAAAGATGAAAAGGCAGAACCAGCCGCCAGAGCCAACGACGGCAGCTGTCACGAGCCGTGCTGCTGCACGGCTCGCGCCAGCTGCCGTCGTGGCTCATCTGGCCGCGAGGGCTGCCATGTAGAGCACGCGGCGCACGGCTGCGCGGCCGCCGTGGATGTGGCGCTGGCCGTGAAACTGCCCGGAGTCGCGGTTGAGCGGTGCGACGCCAACCAGCGCGGAGGCCTGCGCGTCGCCGAGGCGGGACCCGACGCCGGTCGGACCGGCCTGACCGCGAATTATCCGAACCGGCCCTATGGCGTCGCCGGCGGGTCGACCGACACGCCCTGCTCGCGGAGCCGGAGGAGCTTGTAGGTCAGCGCGCGGCGGCTGATCGCGAGTTCCTTCGCGGTCTCGGTGCGGTTGAAATTATTTTTCTTCAGCGCCTTCAGGATGGCTTCGCGCTCGATTTCCTCGAGGCGTGAGGCCTCGACGAGTTCACCGGCCGCGGCGCCAGTCGTCGCCGCGAGGATGCGCGCGGGCAGGTGCTCGGGCAGCACGATCTCGCCACGCGAGAGCAGCGCGGCGCGCTCCATGGCGTTGCGCAGCTCGCGGACGTTGCCCGGCCAGCGATAGCGGGTCAGGCCGGACACGACCGTCGCCGAAAAACGCGGCTTCTGCCGCGAGAAAAGCCCGATGAAGTGCGTGGCGAGCGGCACGATGTCCTCCGGATGCTCGCGCAGCGCCGGGACGTGAATCTCGATCACGTTGAGCCGGTAGAAGAGGTCCTCGCGGAACTTGCCGGCGGCGATCTGCGCCTCGAGGTCGCGGTTCGTCGCGGCGAGCACGCGGGCGTCGGTGCGGATGTCGCGCGCCGAGCCGATGCGGCGGAACGTGCCGTCGTGGATGACGCGCAGCAGTTTCGCCTGCAGCGGCAGGGGAAGCTCGCCGATCTCGTCGAGGAAAATGGTCCCGCCGTTCGCCTCCTCGAAGCGGCCGATGCGCTGCTGCACCGCGCCGGTGAACGAGCCCTTCTCGTGGCCGAAGAGCTCGCTCTCGAGGAGATTCTCGGGGATGGCCGCGCAGTTGATCTTGACGAGCGGGCCGGAGGAGCGGCGGCTCCACGCGTGGATGAGGTCCGCCACGACCTCCTTCCCCACCCCGCTTTCGCCCGTGATCAGGACGCGGCTCTCGGATGGCGCGATCACCGCGGCGTCGCGAAACACGGCCAGCATGAGCGGGCTGGTCGTGACCACGCCGGGCGGCAGCTTCGCGTCCGCCGCGGGCAGCGCGACCGGCGGCGCGGGCGCGCGGAGCGCCTTCCGGACCGAGACGATCAACTCCTCCAGGTCGATCGGTTTCGCGAGATAGTTGACCGCGCCGTCGCGCATCGCCGTGACCGCGCTGCGGATGTCGGCAAACGCCGTCACGAGCAGCACGGGCAGGTCGGGATGTTTCTGGCGGACGCGGCGGAGGGTCTCGAGGCCCGACATGCCGGGCATGCGCACGTCGGAGATCATCATGTCGTATTTCCCCTCGGCGAGCAGTTGCAGCGCGGCTTCGCCGGAGGCGGCCTGCTGGGTGAGATAACCCTGCGTCTGCAGGAAGGTCTCCAGCAGGCTCCGCTGCGCGTGATCGTCGTCCACAATCAAGATGCGGACGGAGCTGGACCCGGGGCCACTCATGCCGACGGCGCGGCAACCTTCAGGTGGTTGAAACGAAACACCGCGCCGCGCGGTTCATTGGCGGTGCAGGTCACCTCCCAGTGGTGCACCGCGGCGATTTGCGCGACGATGGCGAGGCCGAGCCCGACGCCCTTGGGCCGCATCGTCACGTAGGGTTTGAAAATCGCGGCGCGGTCCGCCGCCGGCACACCGGGGCCGTCGTCGGCGATCTCCAGGATCGCCTCGCGCGAGCCGGCCGGCGTGAGGCGGACCTCGATCCGGCCGCCGGGCGCGACGGCCTGCGTGGCGTTGAGGAGCACGTTGAAGATCGCCTGCCGCATGAGCTGCTCGTCCGCCGCGATCGTCAACGCCGACTCCGGCGGGACGAGCTGGAGGCGTTTCTCCTCGAGATCCGGCAGGAGCGTGCGCGCGACGTCGGCGACGAGGCGCGCCACCTGCACGGGTCCGATCTGGGCGTCGCGCGGCTTCGAGTAGTTGATGAATTCGTTAAGCTGCACCGTGACGCGGTCGGTCTCCTCGATGATGCTGGTGGCGTGTTCCTGCAGCCGGGGCTCGGCCTTCGTCTGCATCGCGATCATCTGGGCGAGGCCGCGGATGAGGTTGAGCGGGTTGCGGGTTTCGTGCGCGAGGCCGGCGGCGGCGAGGTTCATCTCCTTGAGATGCGTGTTCATTTCGCCGGCCTTGACCAGCCGGATTTGCAGCTCGGCGTTGCGGGCGACGTTGCGCAACGCGAGCATCGAGGCGACCGCGCCGCCCATCGCGAGCAGGCTCACGAGCGACCGGAGCCAGAGATCGGCGTTGATGGTGCGGCGCATCTCATCCGTCGAAAGCGAAATGACGAGGCTGTGCACGCCCTGCTTCTGGATGACCGCATCGAACTCCTCCTTCGTCATCCACGGCGGACGCCCGAACGGGGGCCGGCGGTCGCCGGTCGGGGGGCTGGCCGCGGGCGCGGGCGTTGCGGGAGGCGCGGTGACGGCAACTGTCGCGGTGGAATTCGATGAGGCAACGGCTCCAGCCGCCGGCGCCGGGGAGCTGGCAGCAGGATTCGCGGCGGAATTGGCCGCGGGCGCACCGGTGGCCGACGCCGTCGGGTTTGCGGTCGCGGGCGCACTGTCCGGCACCGGCCGGGCATCGGGGGAACTGCGCCGGCCCGGCGGGCGCATCGAGCGCGCGGTGCGATCGTCGGTGACCACGATCGGCGGTCGCGAGCGGCCGCCGTCGTCGCCGGCGTTGGCGCCGAGGTCCATCACATTCATGATGGTGACATTGCGGTCGCGCCAGTAGACGCCGTGGGCGCGGAGCATCTCGGGGGTGAGCTCCACCGGCTGGCCGGCGCTCGCGATAATCTCGCCCGTGGCGCCGAGAATCGAGATCGATTCCAGCTCGTTCGGGCGGACCAGATCCTGCAGCGCCGACTGCAAGCGCTCCTTCGAGACGAAGCCGAAACGCCGCTGCGAGCTGACGAGGACGCCGAGCGTGTTGGTAATGTCGCGTCCGCGGTTGATCAGCGCCTGGGTCGCGTCGCCGCGCAGCCGGACATGCTCCTCCGCCTGCCAGCCACACACCGCGAGGCCGCAGCCGAGCAGGAGGACAGAAACAAGGAGGCGTCGTTTGGCGGTGGGCCAGCCCATGGTGGGGTAATCGTCATTCCGCCCGGAAACGCCGGCCTTTCCAAGC
Organism: uncultured Opitutaceae bacterium; assembly: GCA_937902925.1. Classification (GTDB taxonomy): domain Bacteria; phylum Verrucomicrobiota; class Verrucomicrobiia; order Opitutales; family Opitutaceae; genus CALFNN01. The sequence continues at coordinate 22,511 of CALFNN010000043.1, read as the reverse complement.
CTCAATTCTCAGGGCGTCGTCGTGGCGGGCGTGAGCATCCTGCCCAGCTCGTCCTTGTCGAACGACTGGGGCGCGAGGTCGATCCGCTTCTGCTCGGACTCGGTCATGCGATCGAGGTCGTCGGGGGTGTTGACCACGTGCGGCGTGAGGAAGATCAGCAACTCGTCCTTCGCGTGGCTGGTGGTCTTGCGGCGGAACGCGGCGCCCAGGATCGGGATGTCGCCGAGGATCGGCACCTTGCTGTCGATGCCGTCCTTCTCGTTGGAGATGAGGCCACCGATGACGATGGTCCGGTCGCTCTTGGTCACGACCACGGTGTCGGCGGCGCGGGTATCGATGACCGGCGAATTGACGCCATTCCCGATTGCCACGGTCGTGGCGCTGATCCGGGAAATCTCCGGCGCCAGGATCATCTCGACATAGCCCTCGCTGGTGATGAACGGCGTGACGCGCAGGATGACGCCGACATTCCGGTAGGTGATCGTGTTGGTGATCGCCCCGGTCGTCTCGGCAATCTGGGAACCCGTGACGGTCGGCACCTGCTGGCCGACCATGATCGTCGCCTGCTGGTTGCTCCGCGTGAGGACCGACGGGCGGGACAGGACCTCGACCTTGTTCATGGTCGAGAGCGCGTGAATCGTCGCATTCACGTCGGTGCCCGTCAGCCGGTAGAATGCGCCGTAGGCGGTGGTGGAGCTGGGATCTGCGAGCTGTTGCGCGATCCCGAACTTCGTCGTCGCCGTGCCGTTGGGATTGGTCTTGATGGAGATGGGGCCCGCGTAGGACGCCTCCGCGCCGAGATCGAGGTCGTTCTCGTGGGTGATCTGGAGGAAGACGACGTTGATCAGCACCTGCGGCTTCGGCTTGTCGAGGCTGGCGATGACCTTGGCGATGTCCGCGTTCGTGGCGTCGTCGGTGACGACGATGAGCCGGCGCGTGTCGACGTCGCTCGTGATGGTCGCGTCGCCGATCATCGTGGTGTTTTGATACTGGCGCGTCGCGCTCGACGAGCTGCCGGCGCCACCGCCGCCGCCCGCGGCGCCGGCGAATCCGCCGCCACCACCGCCCGCGGCGCCGCCGCGACCGCCGCCGCCGCCCGCGCCACCGCGGCCGCCGGCCTGGGCAAACGCGACGCCGCTACCAAGGAGAAACAACGCCGCCGCCGCCCACGCGCGCCGGTGCAATCGAGAAAAGGAGGATTTCATGAGGAAGTCGTTGGGAGAATCGAGGGAGAAGGATGGATCAGTTGCCCCGCGCGCCCGTGCCGGTGGAGGTGCCCAGCGAGAGCGTGGTGGCGCTGTTGTTCTGCGCGTTGGCCGTGGCGCGCGTGGTCAGCGCATCGGGCTGCGTGTTGTTCGTCGTGCGCGTGTTGGTGCTCTGGAAGAGACTCTTCAGCGTCGTCTCCACCTGCTTCACGTTCGCGTTCTCCATCGTGTAGACGAAGACCTTTTGTTTGCGCGACGTGGGGACGTCGAGCTGGGTGACCATGTCCGTGATATCGGGCATCTGATCCTTCGAGGCGGTCACGATGACCGAGAAGGTCCGTGGATCCGCCACCGCGACGACGGGCACGAAGCGATTCGACGAGCCGCCGCCGCCGCCGCGGCCACCCCGGCCGCCGCCACCGCCGCCGCCACGCCCGCCACCGCCGCCGCCTGCGCCGCCACCGAAGGCCGCGCCAAACGCGGCCGCGGCGTTGGCAAAGCCGCCGCCGCCCGCGAAACCGCCGCGCCCGCCGCCGAACTGGCCCGCCGCGCCATTCTGCCCGCCGCGGCCGTTGGTGTTGGTCGTCGGCGCGGCATAGACGTTCGTCAGCAGCTGCGCCATCTCGTAGGGGTCGGCATTCTTCAGCTTGAAGATCTTCATCGCCGAGACCGTGTCGATCGAGGTGTCGAGCGCGCTCACGAGCTCGACGACATGCTTGAGGTTGATGTTCGTGTCGGTCATGACGAGCGAGTTGCTGTCCTCGTTGGGCGTGATCGTCGAGGTGCCCGGGAGCAGCGTGCCGAGATCGCGCGCGGCGGTCGTGGCGTCGATGTGCCGGAGCGGGATGATCTGCATCACCATCTCGGCGTTGGAGGGGATTTCCTCGGGATCGTTGCCGGTGCGGATCGGGAGGTTGCGCTTCTTGGCGTCGTCTTTCGACGAGACCACGAGGCTGCGGCCCTGCACGGTCGCGGTGTAGCCGTTCTTGTTGAGCGCGATGTTGAGCAACTGCACGGCCTCCTCCTTGGTGACCGGCTGCGAGCTCCACATGTCGACCGTGCCCTTCACGGGGGTCTCGAGGACGATGACGAAGCCCGCGGCGTCGCTCATGTAGTTGAGCACGGTCTCGAGCGGGGCGCCGCGGAAATTGAACCGCAACCCGCCCGCGGTGCGCGCGGGAGCGGGCGCCGCGTCGGCGGCCTCGGGGGTCGACGGGGCGGGCGCAGCCGCCGCGGGCAACGCGGCATCCTGGGCCCAGGCGCTCGCGGCGAGCGCGGCAAACCCGAGCCAGACAGTGGGGGTGAAGTGCGTGGTTTTCATTGTTTCAATTCTTTCTGACGGCGTTCCATCATTTTCTTAACAACATCGTCGGCGTCGGCCGGGATCACGGGCGGGGCCGTGGGATCCACCGCCGCCGCGCTGGCGGCTTTCGCCGCCGCGGCGGCCTCGGCCCGGGCGATGTCCTCGCCGACGAGCGTCCAGTCGCCGCCCTCGGGCCGGCGAAACTGCTGTCCGACGGCCAGCGTGACCGGCTTCCCGTCGCGCTCCAATGCGACGGAGTTGGCGGCGATCGCGGTGACCTTGAAGACCGCGACCGAGTCGCCCACGTGCAGCGCCTTGCGGTAGGCGGGATCGGAACTGTCGAAGAACGCGAAGAGGCCCTTCTCGTAGTTCATCGTGCCGACCAGCGTGATCGTGTCGACCCGCGGCAGGCGCTCCGTCGTCGAGCGCTCGCGGCGGCCGGTCCGATTCGGGTTGAAAATGTTGCGGTCGCCGATGACGGCGAACGCATCGAACGCCGCCGTCGGCGTGACCGCCGAATCGTCCCGCGGCGCCGCGGCCGGCAATTTTGCGGCCGGCGCGCCCGCGGGCGCCGCCACGACCTTTGCGTCGGCGGCCGACAGGCGGGCGGCCCCGAGCAGCGTCAGGAAGAAAAGGAGAAACCGGTTCATGATTTGCGCTCCAAGGGGCTGAGGCGGAGGCCGCTGACGACCAGCGCGAGGGTGAGCTTCTGCCCGTAGTCGTCGCGGGAGGTCATCTCGACCGAATCGACGTGCAACGCGAGGGGCGAACGCTCGAGTTCATAGAGGAACCGGCTGAGGGTCGCGAGCGAGCCCGTGGCGTCGACACGGCATTCGAGCAGCGAATAGGCGTCCGAGGTCCCGCGCTTCCACTGCGGCCGGATCGAGCCGAGCTCGATGTTGTTGGCGCGGCCCCAGCGGTCGAAGGCGGAGATCACATCCTGCTCCGCCTGCGCGGGCTCCTTCGCGAGCGCGTTGGCCTTCATCTGCGACCAGACGCGGTCGAGCTGGCCGGCGCGCGCGATGAGGCTGCGGCCGTTGGTCACGGATTTCTGGAGCTGCACGATCTCCGCCGAGTGCGCCTGCCACAGGTTCGTCAGCGGCGTGAACAGGATGCGGTCGAGGATGAGCAACAGGACGCCGGCGCCCGCGATGATCACGAGCCAGCGTTGTCGGTCGGGCAGGTTTATTTTCATGAGCCGGAGAGAGGGGTCCAACGGAAGGTGAAGGTGAACTGCACCGGGCCGGACGCGGGGGTGCGGATTTGCTCGATCTTGAGGCCCTGGATTTCCCGGGCCGTGCGCAACTGGTCGAGCGTGCGCAGCAACGCCGCCTTGTCGCGCGCGGTGCCGCTGATGCTCACGATGGTGTTGCCATGAAGCTCGATGCTCTTCGCGGTGACCGTGCCATTTTCGGGGAAGCACTCGGTCACGCGCTTGAAGATGCCGAGGGCATGGAAGGAGGTGTCATACCACGGCCGGAACTCGCGGATGCGCCCGTTCACCGCGTCGAGCGACGTGACCTGCGCCTGCATCCCGTGCCATTCGGAGCGCAACAGCCCGCGGCGGATCTCCAGCCAGCCGAACGCGCCCAGCGCGAGCAGCGCCACCGCCGCCGCCGCGAAGCCCGCGGTCGCGAGGCGCTTCGAGCTGTAGCGGGCCATGAGAACCGCCCACCGGCCGGGCCGCGGCGGCAGGAATTCCAGCTCGACGGCGCCCTCCTCCAGCCAGCGGGTCGCAAGCCGCTCGGCCATTTCCGCCTGGAGGATTTTTTCGGGCAGGTCGCCCCGCTCGATCGCGAGGCCCGCGGCCTTCGCCCAGTCGCCGAGACTCTCCGCGAGCTGGCGGGCCATGGCCGACTCGCCGGTGAGGAACAACTGCTTCACCTCGGTGCGCAGGTCGACCGGCACCTGCTCGAACGTGATGCGCAACTCGCGCCCGACGGCGGCGCCGTTGATGATCTTCTCGCCCGCCTCCGACTCGATGCTCGCCTCGACCGTCCGGAAGGCCGCGATGCCGCCGCCGGCGGAAACCAGCAGGGACACGCCCGACGACTGCACCGCCACGGTGATCCGGCCGCGCCCCGCCGGCGCGATCGCCCCGGGCAAGGACGCGAGGCCGGGCGAAAAACTCACCGGCTTCAAGCCCGCGGCCCGGAGGGCGGCGGCGAGCTTCTCGAGGTGCTCCTTGCGCACGCCCAGCTGCGTGACGTAGCCGCCCGCCGCCGAACGCTGGAAGGACGGCGCGATCTGCAATTGCGCGGGGTCGACCGGAAACCCCTTTTCCGCCTCGAGCTGGAGAAAGCTGGCGGCGTCGTCGGCCGAGAGGTCGGGCAGTTTCGTGTGCTGGCTCATCACCCAGCGCGCCGGCACGCCGACGATGCAGTGCCGCTCGCGAATGCCGGCGGCATCGAGGTGGTTCCGGATCTCGCGGCCGACGAGCTCGGCCTCGGGATGCAGGATGTCGAGCGACAGGGCGGCGCTGGCGGATTTCGCGACCTCGCAGCCGGCCTTGGTGCGAACCACATGAAAGGCCCGCAACTGGCCGTCGGCCACGGTGAGCCCGAGCACGGAATGCAGGCGTTTTTTGGTCTTCAATTTCATGCTGAGGTGTCGTTCTGGCCGCTGGGGTTGCGGCGGACGGCGGCGCCGAGCGCCCAGCCGTAGGCGGTGAGATCCTGGCGATAGACGATGCGCGGCGTGGCGGCGGTCGTGTCGAAGACGACCTTCTCGCGGCAATAGCCGCGGCCGTTCCTGCCGATCGCGGCGATGTCCGCGGAAAACTGGTAGGACTGGTCGGTGATATAGGGGCCCGCGCGGCGCAGGGACGCGGCGGGAAGCACCTGGGTGAGCCACGCAAACGACGTGAGCGAATTCGGATTCGCCACCCGATACGCGACGAGCGCGGGCGCGTAATCGGTGCCGATGCCGGGAATGCAGGCGAGCACGGCCGCGCTGGCGGTGTTGACGTTGACGAGGCCGGCCTGGACGCCGTTGGTGGCGGTGGCCGCCGTCAGCTCGGTGTGCACGAGGGCGAATTCCTCGGGGGTCATCTGCGTCGCCAACATGAAATCGGCCACGCTGGTGTAGGCGTTGTTGCCCGCGCGCGCCATGATCTGGTTGACGCGCTGCTGGTCGACCCCGAGCTGGGTGAGGCGCTGGCGCAGCTGCCCGCGGGTCTGGGCGTTGGCGATGTTGATCCGCCGCGAGCCGCTGGCGCCGGTGGCCGGCAGGCTGCTGTAGACCGTGACGTATTCCATGAGGCCGGCGAGCAACTGGCCGTCCTGGTCGTCGTGGGGCGCGGATTGGTCGCCGTCGTTCTCGTTGGCGTCGAGGACGCCGTTGCGGTTGGTGTCCTCGCCGAGGAGCAGGTCGAGCGTCGCGCCGTAAACCAGCCGGAGCTCGTCGACGGTCTCGAACGGCCCGCCCTTCACGTGGCGCGGCGGGTCGAGCTGCGTGTAGCTGTTGTCCGCGGTGCCGCTGACCTGGGAGTTCGTGCTGCGCCAGGCCACGATGGCGGTGGCGAGATCGGTGGTCATGCCCGGCAGCGCCTCGAGCATCGCCTCGGTCGCGGTGTTGAGGTTCAGCTTCGACGATTCATCGACGAGGGCGAAATACGGCTCGGTCGGCGAGGAGGTGTCGGTGTTGTCGTTGTCCCGGCCGATGAACCAGAAGTTCGCATCGCCGACCGGCAGCGCCTCGGCCTTGTAGTCCTGGTTGTTGAGGATCACCGGCACGGTGCCCCCGGTCGCAAAATTCGTGAGCACGTAGGCGGCGTAACGCGTGCCGCCGGCGACCGCCTGGCGCGCAGCGGTCTCGGTCGCGCGATTGTCGGCCGCGTGCAGCTCCGCGCTCATCGAGCTGGCGAAGTAGAGCGTGAGCGCGACGAGCCCGAGGCAGATCCACATCACGATGATCAGCACGGAGCCGCGCCGGCGGGACGGCGAAAAACCGAGGGCGGACGGCGGGCGGGTCATTGGCCGGAGGCGGCGGCGACCGCCTGTTGGGCGCCGGTGCGCGTCGTGACGATCACGGGCACGATCAGCTCGATGGGTGACGGGTTCGTGTTCGCGGCGTCGTTGGCGGCGGGCGCAAGCACGAGGCTGAACTTGATGGCCGTCGGCAGCGTGTTCGACGTGGACGAATCCCACGTGTCCGTCCAATCCGTGCCGTCATAGTAGGTCATCGCCGCCGACATCACGCCCGGCAGCAGGGTCTGCTCCTCGGTCGCCGGCTCCTGCACCGGCAGGAGGTTGCGCGTGACGACGCGGACGAGACTCTTGGTGTTCGAGCCGTCGGTCGCGGGCGCCAGGTAGTAAGCGACCGCCTGCACGTCGGAAAACGAGGTCCAACCGTCGACCCGGCCGTTGTCGGTATAGATATCCGGACTCACGCGCTCGCCGCCCGTCGAATCCATCGTCGTCGTCGTGGCGGACTCGGTCTCGAGCTGGCCCGCGAGGACATTGGTCGCCTGGGGATTGCCCGGCAGCATGATGCCGGCGAGATCGCCGCGCACGATGCCGAGCGTGCGCTGCAGCATGAGGTCCTTGTCGATCTTTTCGTGCGTGGCGTTGTGGAGGCGGAGGGCGCCAAAGAAAGTTGCGTTGATGACGAGGAGCACGATCGCGCCGACCGCGGTGGCGACGAGCAGCTCGAGGAGCGTGAAACCGGCGCGATCCCGCCGGCGACCCGTGCGGGTTCCGTCACGCCCGATCCCGGAAATTTTGCCCGAGTGCGTCATGGGGTCGTCGTCGTCGCCACGGTGGCCGCGGTCGTATCCGTGGTCGTCGGGTCGAACAAGGTGCTCGCACTCACGTCGTAGGTGTTGCCCTGCACGTCGAACGAGACCTTCACGGTGATCTCGGTCATCGTGTCCTCGGTCCAGGGCGCGGACGTCAGCGTCCACGGGTAGGTCGTGTCGCCATCGACCACGCTGCCCGATCCGGCGTTGGTCGTCACCTGGCCGGTGACGATGGTCTCGTTCAGCACGCGTTCGGCGATGCGCATCGCGACGGCCTTGCGCTGGCCAAGCGTGCCGGCACGGCTCGCCACGCTCACGCCCTCCATCGTCACGGGAATCAAGATGGCCATGAGCAGCAAGGCCGCCAGCACCTCGACGAGCGTGAAGCCGCCGGCGCGAAGGCCTCCGAGAGAGGGATCCCGGCGACCGGTCGAGAGTGGGCGCGCGCGATTCATGGCGTCAGTTCAGGTTCGTGACCGGCAGGATTTCGTAGCCGAGCCGGTTGGCGGTCGGCACCAGCTCGAGCGCGGCCTCCGTGCCCTGCTTGATCGTGATCTTGCTGACACTGCTGTCGTCGACGAAGCCGTCGGGATTGAACCGGATCGCCACGAGACCCTCGGGCAGCCCGAGCTTTTCGTCGTCCTGCTCGGACACGGGCGGCGTATCGCCCGCCGGCGTCTCGAGCGTCAGGCTGGGATCGGTGGTGTAGGTGGTCGCATGGGTGTCGCCATCGGGATCGTTGAAGCTCGAGAGCACGGAAAGTCCGTAGGTGGAATCCTTCGCGTTGACCCACAGCACGACCGGCACGCCCTCGGACACGGCGCGGCTCTGGCCGTAGTGCGTGAGCGTGAGCATGCGGCGAGCCTCGAAACTCAACATGCGGCCGCGGAAAAAATTGCCCATGCTGCCCGCGACGAATGCCGCCATGATCGCCAGCAGCGCCAGCACGACGACGAGTTCGATCAACGTGAAGGCCGCGCGGAACGAGGCGGAACCGGCCCGGAGAGCCGTCCCTGCCCGCGCGCCGCCGCCACCGTTACTTTGACGAGATGCTCGCATTCACGATGTCGTCCCCGGTGCCCGGCTGGCCGTCGGGTCCCGCGGAGGTGATGTCGTAGCCGTTGGCGTTGGTGCGGCCGGGAAATTCGTAAATGTAGGGGTGGCCCCACGGATCGAGCGGGATGTCGCTCTTCAGGTAGGGTCCGCGCCAGCCGGTCACGTCGGCGGGCTGCACGATGAGCTGCTGCAACCCGTCCTGGCCGTGCGGGTAGCTGCCCGTGTCGACCTCGAACGAGTCGAGCGCCGTGCCAAAGGTGGAAATCTGCGTCTGCGCCGCGGTGATGCGCGCCTGCTCGGTGCGGCCGGTGAACTTGGGCAAGACCAGCGCTGCGAGGATGCCGAGGATCACGAGCACCAGCAGGAGCTCGACGAGCGTGAAGCCGGCGGTGCCGCGACGCCGCACGGCGCCGCCAAGGGAGGAAAACCGGGAGGGCTTTCGGGATGGATTTGGTTTCATGGAGGAAAAAATCACTTGATGTGGTCCTGCAGGGAGAAGATCGGGTAGACCATGCCGATGAAGATGGTGCCGATGAAGGCCGCGATGAAGAACAGCATCAGCGGCTCGGCGAGCGCGACCGCGGTCTTGAGCTGCCGGTCCAGGTCGCCCTCGGTGACGTTCGCGATGCGCAGCAACTCGTTGTCGAGCTTGCCGCTCTCCTCCGCGACCGAGATCATCTCGACGATGGCGCCCGGGAACAGCGTGCGGTTCCGCGCGAGGCTGGTGCCGAGGGGCTTGCCCTCCTTCACGCGATCGATCGATTCCGACACGGCGTCGACCAGGATCTGGTTGCCGATGGAGCGCCGGGCGACATTGAGGCCGTTGATCAACGGGACGCCGGCGCCGAGCAGCGTGCCGAGCATGCGGGTGAAGCGGGCCATCGCGAACTGCGCAAGCAGCGGACCGACGACGGGCGAACGCAGGATGAAACCCTCCCAGGCGCGGCGGCCCTTCTCGGACTTGAACCAGCTGCGCAGCGAAATGACGGCCACCGCGATCACGACCCCGACGAACAACCCGTAGGAGCGCACGATCTCGCTCGTTTTCACGATCATCTGCGTCAACAGCGGCAGCTCGGCGTTGAAGCCCTGGAAGACGAGCTGGAAACGCGGGATGAAAAACACCAGCAGGAAGATGAGCACGCCCAGCGCGAGGACGAGGAGGATGAGGGGATACATCAGCGCCGCGACGACCTTCGACTGGATCTCTTTTTCGCGGGCCTGGAAGTCCGCGATCTGCGCGAGCACCACATCGAGAAACCCGCCCGTTTCACCCGCCTCCACCATCGCGACGTAGACCCGCGGAAAAGTCTCGGGCGAACGCGCCATCGCATCCGACAGCGACATGCCGTCGATCACGAGGTCGTGGATTTCCTTCCACTTCGCCTTCGCGACGGGCTCGGCCGCCTCGCGGTGGAGAATGACGAGCGCCCGGCTGAACGGCACGCCGGCGGCCAGCAGGCTGGACAGCAGGCGCGTGAAATTCTCGAGCATGCGCGCGGTGATCTTGCGCGGGCCCCCGAACGAGAGCGCGGGCAGCCCGCCCGCGGCGGCCGGCGCCTCGGGGGAGGCGCCGCCGTTCGCGCCGTTTTTCTCCGCGCCGCGGCCGGCCGGGCTTTTCTTCGCGGGCGCCGCGGCACCGGACTCGGCGAGCCGGATCGGCCGCAGCCCGCGGCTCTCCACCTGGCGCATCGCCTCGTGGCGGTTGCTCGCGTCGAGCAATCCTTCGGTCAGCACGCCGTCGTGCTGCATGGCCTTGTAGGCAAACTGGGGCATTAGGGGGTTCGAATCAGATCAACGCGCGCGGCAGGGCGGCGGCAACGGGCGGAGCCACGGGCGCGTGATTGTTCGCGGCATCCGCGGAGGTCATCTCGTGCACGGTCGTCACGCTCAACACTTCCTCGATCGTCGTGACGCCCTCCTGCACCAGCCGGCGGCCATCCTCGGCGAGGGTCCGCATGCCGGCCCGGCACGCGGCATCGCGGATCGCATCGGTCGAGGCGTTTTTCAGGATCAGCGCACGAATCTCGTTGCTCGAATCCATCCATTCAAAGATGGCGCGGCGGCCGTGGTAGCCGGTCTGACGGCATTCGCGGCAGCCGACGGCGCGGTAGACGACCGCATCCGGCTTCAAGCCGATCTTGATCTTGTAATCGCGGGCGGTCGGCGTGGTGTCGACCTGCTTGCAGTGCGGGCAGAGCAACCGCACGAGGCGTTGCGCCAGCACGGCCTCGAGGGAGGACGCGACCAGATACGGCTCGACGCCCATGTCGACGAGCCGGGTCAGCGCGCCGGCGGCATCGTTGGTGTGCAGCGTGGAGAAAACCAAATGGCCGGTCAGCGAGGCCTGCACCGCGATCTGCGCGGTTTCCTGGTCGCGGATTTCACCGATGAGCACGACGTCGGGGTCGTGGCGGAGGATCGAGCGCAGCCCGCGCGCGAACGTGAGGCCGGATTTCTCCGAGACCTGGATCTGGTTCACGCCCTTGAGCTGGTATTCGACCGGATCCTCGATCGTGATGATCTTGCGCTCGTGGTCGTTGATCTCGTTGAGCGCGGTGTAGAGGGTCGACGTCTTGCCGGAGCCGGTCGGCCCGGTGACAAGGACGATGCCGTGGGGCAACTGGAGCACGCGCTCGAGGCAGCCGAGCTCGCGCCCGCTCATGCCGAGGTCGCGGGCGCCGCGCAGCTTGGAATTCTGGCGCAGCAGACGCATGACGACCGCCTCGCCGTGCAGCATCGGGATGATCGAAACGCGGATGTCGATCTCGGCATCCTCGATCCGGACCTTGATGCGGCCGTCCTGCGGCAGGCGCTTCTCGGCGATGTTGAGATGACTGAGAATCTTCACGCGGGCCACGATCGCGGGCTGGAAGCGTTTGATCTGCACCGGCACCGGCACTTCCTGGAGCACGCCGTCGATGCGGTAGCGGATGCGCAGCTCGTCCTCGAACGGCTCGAGGTGCACGTCCGACGCGCGCAGCTCGATCGCGTCCTTCAAGACCTGGTTGACGAACCGGATGATCGACGCGTCCTCGGCCGCCTCGTCGAGGTTGTTGTTGCCGTCGCCGCTGTCGTCGTCGACGACCTGCAGGCCGGCCTCGTCGTCGAGCGTGTCGATCGTGTCCGCGCCGACGCCCAGCCGCTTCTTCATCTCCCGGTTGATGACCTCGCTCGTCGCGAGCACCGGGCGTAGCCGCAGGCCGGTGAGCGCCTTCAGGCCGTCGAGGCCGTGGGTGGCGAACAGCCGGCTGGTCGCGATCTCGATCTCGTTGTCGACGCGCCGCAGCGGGAGCAACTCGTCGCGCAGCAACAGCCGCGCGGGAAAGAGCGACAGCACCTGCTTGTCCGGCTCGAGTTCGTCGAGCGCGGCGAAGCCGACGCCGTATTCCTTCGCGAGCCAGCGCAACACCCGCTCCTCGGTGAGCGCGTCGGCGCCGGCGTTCTGGGCCAGACAGGTGCGGGCGTCGGTCTCCGTGAGCTGCCGGGCCGCGATCATGCGGCCCAGCAATTCCGGCAGCGTGCCGTTGGCGCCGTGGGCGGGAGGGGTTTCGGTCAGCACGGGATTATCAGGGCAACAAGCCGGCCATCACGGCGACGGCTTCCTGCTTCACCGTCAGCAACCCGCGCAGGTCCTCCTGCGCCTTGGTGAGTTTATCCTCGTTCGCCTTGCGCACCTCGCGCAACCGGGCGAGGCGGGATTTGATTTCGGCCTCGGGCAGATTGTCCGTGATCGCCTGGCGCAGGGCGTCCTGCTCGGGATTGGCCACGGCGCCGTTCCGTCCGCCCCGGCCACCGCCACCACCACCGCCGCGGAAAGCGGCGAAACCGCCGCCGCCCGTCGCGGTGGCGCGCCGCAATTCCAGAACGGGAGTGATCCGGTCGGAGATCGCCTTCCATTCCGCATCATCGGTCACGCCGAATTGTTCGCGCAGGGCCGTCAGCATCCGCTCCTGCATTTGGGCGGGATCGAAATTTCCCCGGCCGCCACCGTTACCGCCGCCGTTTTGATTGCGCCGACCGCGACCGCCGCCGCCGCCGTTGCCGTTGCCGGCGTTGCCGGCGTCGGTCGCACCGGCGTCGGTCTGCGCGAGGACCAATCCGGAGAGGGCGCACGTGAAGACAAAAACCGACAGACCGCGAAACAGCCGATTGCGGGAAACGCGAATCGCTGGGAGAAGAGAGGCGAGGAGGTTGTTCATGGTTGGGGAGTCGGCGTTTTCATCGCAACCCCCGTGCCAAGGGGCTTTTCCCCCGGGAAGCGCGCGGTTCCGGTGTTTTCGTGCGCAAACTTTGCGCATTCCCGGCGACTTGTGCGCAGTTGTTGCGTGGCAACGAGATCAAGCCGGCGGCGCCGCCGCCCCCTAAAAACAGCACGGGCGGCGCGCCCACATTGCGCCCCGCCCGTCTGTCTTAACGTAATCTAACTCACACCCCTGACAAAACCGGTCACCCGACCGCCGCGAGCTGCGGCGCATTCTTGCTGACGAAAGTCTTCGCGTCGTCGATCGAGTCAAAGAAGGTCCAGCCGCGCGTGTCCTCGAAGCCCTTGCACTCGGAGACGATCTGCGGGTTGCCCACGAGGGCGAACTGGATCGCGAGTTCGCGGCAGGTCTGCATCGCCTGGAACAGCAATTTGATGATGCCCATGTGCAGCGTCTTGATCTGGTGCACATCGATCACGACCTTGTTGAAACCGGCATCGACCGCCTCGGCGAACTTCGGCTTCAGGTGGCCGGCGACCTCGGCGAGGACGGCGGGGGCGCAATTCTCGGGCAGGCGCATCACGAGGACCTCGCCCTCGGTCGCGTAGTAGCGTTGCGACGTGTCGAGGTTCATCGCCTTGGCGATCTTCGCCTCGAGCTCGGCGATATCGATGGGTTTGGTGATGATCGCGCTGAAGCCGACGGTCTGCGCCTGTTGCTGCTGAGCGGTCTCGGTTTTCACGACGAGTGCGAAAACGGGCGTGTATTTCGTCTTCACACTCGTGCGCACGTGACGGAAGAACGAAAACGCCGCCTCCTCGGCGAGCGAGAGGCTGACGAGGATGAGGTCCGGGGGCGTGAGGCTGAGCTGGCCGAGCGCCTCGGCCTGCGTGCTGACGCCCTTGAACCGCCACGGGGTGTGGCGCAGGCCTTCCTGGATCTGCTGGATGATGGCGGGCTTGTCCTCGACGATGAGGATATCCGCGGGATCGGAGATGGATTTGACCTTGGCCGGCGCCTCGGCGATCGGCTTGAGGTCGATGACCCGGCCGCATTTCTCGATGAGCACCTCTTCCTTGAAGGGTTTCACGAGGTAGTCGCGCACGCCGATTTTCGCGATTTTGAGCACGTTGTCGCGACCACCCTCGGCGGTGAGCATGATGACGGGGATGCCTTTCAGCGCGGGGTCGGCCTTGAGCTTGGTAAGCATCTCGACGCCGTCCATGACCGGCATGGTCACGTCGAGGAGGACGAGGTCGGGGGTTTCCTTGGCCGCGACCGCGAGGCCTTCGACCCCGTTGCCGGCCTCGAGGATTTCGCAATCGTAGGGCTTGAACGCCTTTCGCACAATGATGCGGACGGTCTTGGAATCGTCCACGGTGAGAACTTTGTAACGCATGGTGGGAAAATGTCGGCTCAGTCTTCGGCCTTCATGAGGATGTCGGCGACCACGCGGTGTTCGGCACAGTCGAACAGGTAGACGTGGCGGACCGCGGAGCTGACGGGTTCGATGGAAAAATTCGTGCCGCGCAGGATCGAGGGGATCGTGAGCTTGCAGGGATAGCCGGCGTCGCAGAGGCCGTTCTTGAAACCGCCGACCGTCATGTTGGTGAGCTCGCCGATGGCGTCGTTGATCACGTCGTCGCCCGCCGCCTCGAGTTCCTTCTCGGTCATGCCGAGGAGGTGACTGGTGCAGATGCGCGCGAACGCGAGGTCGAGATGCAGGTAGATGAGGCCGTTGATATCGCCGACGAACCCGACGGTGCCGACCACCTGCGGCCGGTTGCTCGGGTTGATCGCCGGGGGCGAGCCCCCGTTCCAGCCCGCGGACGCGCTGAACGTGGGCTCGCGGCCGAGCATGGTCTTGAAAACGTCGGTGACTGCGCGGTTGATATAGTCGCGGATCAGCGATTCGGTAATTTCCACAGTGGCAGGCATGGGTAGGGCTCGAATAAACGGGCTGTCCTGCTCTATCGGCGCGAACCCGCCGGGGTTTAACGCGGAACGCGCGATGGGACGGGATTTTTCGCGGGCAACCGCGACCCCGCGCCCACCCTGATCAGGCCTCGGCCGACTCGACGCCGGCATCCACGGGATCGCCGGCCTCGCGATATTCCTGCAGCTTGTTGCGCAGCGTGCGAATGCTGATGCCGAGCGCGGCCGCGGCCTGCGTGCGATTGCCGGCGGTCTGCGCCAGCGCGGCCCGGATCGCCTGCTTTTCCAATTCGTCGAGTCGCAAGACCTGGCCGGAGCCGTCGGTCAGGCCGGACGCCGCCCCGGCGGCCGGCGCGTCCTCTCCGACCTGCGGCGGCTCCTCGGGAAGGCTGACGCTCGCCCACGGGTGGGTCGTGTTCGTGTCCGTCGGGGAAAGATCGGTGGGCAACCCCAGCACCGCGGAGGACACCGGCCGGCCGGACTCGGAGAGAATCACGGCACGCTCGACCGTGTTTTGCAGCTCCCGGACATTGCCCGGCCAGCGATACGTCAGCATCGCCGACTGCGCCGACTCGGAAAACCCGGTGACCTTCACGCCGTGTTTGCGGGCGAAACGCTTCAGAAAATGATCGGCCAGCACCGGGATGTCCTCGATCCGCTCGCGCAGCGCCGGCACATGGACCGGGAAAACATTGAGCCGGTAGTAAAGGTCCTGGCGGAACTCGCCCTTCTCGACGTTGCTGAGGAGGTCGCGGTTCGACGTGGCGAGGATCCGGACGTTGACCTTGATCGTGCGGCTGCCGCCGACGCGCTCGAATTCGCGCTCCTGGAGCACGCGCAGCAGCTTCGCCTGCAGCGGCGCCGGGATTTCGCTGACCTCGTCGAGCAGCAGCGTGCCGTTGTTCGCGAGCTCGAAGCGGCCCTCGCGCCGCTCCGTCGCGCCGGTGAACGCGCCCCGCTCGTGTCCAAAAAACTCGCTCTCGATCAGGCTCTCCGACACAGCGGCGCAGTTGACCTTGATGAACGGCTGGCCGCGCCGCGGGCTACGCCGGTAGAATTCGCGCGAGATCATCTCCTTGCCGGTGCCGCTCTCGCCGGTGATGAGCACCGTCGCATCCGTCGGCGCCACGCGGTCGATCAACTGCCGCAGTCGCGTCATCGCCGGACTGCGCCCGACGAGCACGGCATCCTCGTCCTCCGGGTCGTCGCTGAGGAGGCGGCTGACGCGGAGGAGCTGCCGGTAGGTTTGCGCCTTGCGCAGGATGACGTCGATCTGGCTCGGCGAAAAAGGCTTCAACACATAGTCGAAGGCGCCGGCGCGCATGCACGCCACGGCGGACTCGATCGAGCCGAAGCCGGTGACCATCACGACCAGCGGGCGTTCGGGCATCGTGTTGACCTGCTCGAGGAACTTGAGGCCGTCGCCATCGGGCAGCCGCAGGTCGAGCATCATCAGGTCGAACTGCTCCTTCGCCAGGTGCGCGGTGGCGGTCGCGAGGTTGTCGGCGCAGCTTACCGGCAGCTTGTGCCGGAGGAAGATACTCTGGAGCAGATTGCGGACAACCAAGTCGTCTTCAACGATGAGTATTTTCTCGAAGGACATCGGTGCGCATCGGACAAAGTAAGCAGGACAAGGACAAGGGGTGATGACTAAAACGCCCCCCGCCGCAGTTCAAACAAATGTTCACCCGCCGCCGTGCGGGTGATACTACCCAGCCGCGATCGCAAGCACGGCCTCGACCTGCCGCAAAAGATCGGCCGGCAGGAAAGGTTTGGGCAGGAAGGCCGTCGGGCCGTCCGCCGCGAGCAACGCCACCAGGCCGGGCTGGCCGCGTCCACTCGTCAACAGGATCGGCAGGCCCGGCAACGTCGCCCGCAGCCGCTGGCAGAGAGTCCCGCCATGGATATCCGGCAGGCTGCAATCCATGAACACGAGGCGGATCGCGGCGGCGTTCTTGTCGAACAGCCGCAGGCAATCGGCGCCGTCGCGGGCGTGGAGCACCCGCCGGCCGCTTCGCGCCAGCACGTGCATGAGCAGCGTCGCCACCGGCAGGTCGTCCTCGACCAGCAACAGCAGGTCGCGAACCGCGAGTGGCGGTTCCGCACGAAACCGCGGAACTCCCGCCTGGGCGGCGGGCGGGGCGGCCAGGGACAGTGCAGGCATGCCCGTGACTTCGGCACCAAAGGCGAAAACTTTAGAAATTTTTATTAAGTCCGGCCGCGCCGCGCCGATAACCCGGGTCTCCAATGCGCTTGCTTTCCTTCATCACCGAGATCGAGCGGGCCCTGGTCGCCGAGTCGCCGGCCGTCGATGGCGGCGCCTGGGAGACCACCCGCATGGTCAACTTTCACCACGGACTCGCCCGCCTCACCCTGGCCGCGCGACCCGGCAACGAGCTTTCGGTCCCCGGCGGCACGATCTTCCTCCAGAGTTTCAGCCTCGCCGACGGTTCGTTGTGCATGAAGGCCAGCCTGAACTGGAAGGGCAGCGACGCCCTGCCGGTGCTGGCCGTCTACTCGACGCCGACCACGCATTGGAAGCTGGAGGCCTCGCGCATCGCGACCGCCTGGCTCGAGGGTCCGACGGTCACGGCCACGGCGAACGCCGTCGAGGAACTCGCCTCCCTGGCGATGGCGGCGGGCTGAGGGTTTCATCGATTTGTAGCCATGACGGGCGCGGCCAGGCCGCGCCCTTTTTTTGCCCGACCATCGCGGGCCGGCGGATCGCCGGATTGAGAACGCGCGGGAGAACGGCCGGAGGATCCGTCCGGCGCCGGGGCGACCGGCCACCCTACCCCTGCGCGCAAAGCTGCCGCGACACCGGGCCGCCCCGGCCGTAGACGGGCGCGATCTGCGCCACGCGCCGCTGGCTGGCCGCCATCCGGTGCAGTTCCTCGCGGGCGTGCTCCACCTGGGCGGCGAGCCAGTCGCCGGTCTGGCGCCGGCGGGCATGCAGCGCGACCACGCGCGCCCGAAACACGGGGTCGCGTCCGGCCACCGCCGGACCGTGGGTGCCGAGGTGCTCGACCAGCGGCGCCGCGCGTTCCTGAATCGCCACGACGCGGGCAAAATCCCGCGCGTCAAGTGCGGCGGCCTCCTGGGAGGCCAGATCCTCGAGCGCGATGAGCAGCCGGGTGCAGGTTTGGGCGACCGTTTCCATCAGCGGAAATTCCCGAATCCCGAAACCCCGGGGGCCAAGGAAAACTCAACCGTCAAAACCGAACATCCAGGTTTCATCTGCAGTGTCTGGCCATGGGTCCCTCGGCGTTGGAGATTTGGCGGCACCCGCGCCGTCACGCGACGCCGCGGACGCGCTCGATCGCCACCGAGTCGTCGTGCTTGTTGAGCATCTCGGCCCAGGCGTCGCGGAGTTCGCGCACCAGGCGTTCCACCTCGATGATCGGCTCGACCTGCTTGCGGATGTTGGCCTCGATCAGGCGCCGGTTGTGATAGTCGTAAAGCCGGCTCATGGTGCGGGCGAATTCGCCGCCGGCCTCCATGTTCAGGCCACCCTGCAGCTCGGCGAGGATCGCCTGCGCCTTTTGCAGCTGCTGGTTGACGACCTCGATCCGGCGCACGTCCTCGGCGGGCCGGCCGAGGGCCTCGCGGGCGAGGGCGAGCGCCTTGAGCGCCCCGTCGTAAAGCATGAGGACCAGCTGGCCGGGACTGGCGGTCAGGACCGCATTGGCGCGGTAGGTCCGCGCATAACCATTGGCGACCATGGCCGCGCTCAGGATTCGTCGGCGCTGAGATCGGGCGCGGCGAGAATCGTGGCCGCCACGCGCTGGATCACGGCCGGGGGCGGATAACTGGGATCGGCCGCCAGGGCGCGGGCGCGCTCGACCGCTTCGGGCCGGATGGCGGGCTGGCGCACGAGGGCACCGCGCAGGAAGGCGGCGTTCTCGGTGGAAATCTGATCCGTGGGGCGCGCAACGGCGCGCGCCGCGGCCGTGCCGGGAGCGGACACGAGTTCGGGGCGCGCAGTTCGGTCGGACGAGGACGTGGAAGAAATCATTGGCTATGTCGGATTGCGATACGGTCAGCCGCTGATGGTCGGTTACAGGGAACGCCGTTGGTTACTGAGCAGGGTAGTTATCGACCGGGCTCGCGGCAACTTTAGCGTTTCGCCGTCGATTGTGCGGTGGAAACCGGCGGCGCTGGCGCGATCACCGGCGGCAGCGTGGCAAACATCGCGGCCGCGGCGTAGCCGGCGAAGCGCGCCGGCGATTGCAGGATGGCCGGACTGAGGTCCGCCGGGACTCCGCCCCGGTCGCTGTCGAGATAGTGGTGCCGGGCACTGTTGGCCACGGCGGGATCGGCGGCGGAGAAGACGTTGTCGAACGTCCAGACGATCCGCGGGTGTTCGATCGTCGCGAGCTTGGCCCGCAATCCGAGCGCCAGCGGGCGGTAGGCATGAAAGACGGTGAGGTCCACGAACAGCACGGCGTCGGCCGCGAAGTCGTGCTGCAGGCGGCCGAGGAAGTCGTGCGGCAGCGCCGCGGCGGAGGAGAACTCCCCCACGTGAAACTTGCGCTGGCACTCGTCGCGCGAGAGCACGACCACCTCGAAGCGATTCTGCTGCTGGAGCGCGGCGATGAACTCGGGGTCGAACGCCAGCGCCGTCTCCGGCGGCGCGATTTCGCCGGCGCACACGGGCAGCACGACGACGCGCCGGATGCCGTGCAGGTCCGCCTCGCCCGCGTGATTGACCGGCGTGAAAAACGGACCGAGGCGCGACGGATCGTTGGAGGCCGGCGTGGTGCAGCCGGCGAGCGCCAGCAGCGCGACGCCGGCGAGCGGCGCGAGGGCGGAAAGGGAAAAAGGCCGGCGGGACATGGGTGCGGTCAGCTCGACGAGCTGCTCTTGAAAAACGTGTTCGTCAGATACGTCTGCTGGCTCTGGGCCGCGGATTGCGCGTCGAGCATCCGGGTGAACGAATCCGTGAGCGTCTGGCGCTCGTCATCGAGCCGGCTCTGCAGCGTGGCAATCTGGGCGTCGATGTCGGTGTTCGATTTCGTCAACGCCGCCTGCTGCGAGGAGTCGTTGCCGATGATGTTGGTCAGGTAGGTGAAGAACTGCGAGACCATGCCCGTGCTGGGCGCGAGGAAAAACGACTGCACGTCGTCGGGATGATCCGCCAGCGAGGTGGCGAGCTTGTCGGCGTCCTTGATCGCGAGGTGGCCGGTGGTGCTGTCGAAGTCGATGCCGAGGTTGTCGAGGCGCTGCACGGAGCCCGTGAGCCCGCCGATCGAATCGAAGGCCATCGAGCGCAGATGGCTGGCCCAGCTCTGGATTTCGCGGTTGTCGGAGAGCAGCGCGGCGCTCACGGAACTCCCGCTGACCGTGACCTGCGTGTCCTGGTCGATCAGGTCCTGCACGGTGTTGAACTTGTCGATGAAATCCTGGATGGACGTCTGCATCGACGCGGTGTCGCTGTCGACGCTCACGGTCTGGGTCGTCTCCGAGTTGACGGTCACGCTGAGGCCGGTGACGCCGTGCGTCGCGGCGTCCAGCGTGTTGCTCGCGCTGCTGAGGACGGCGCCGCCGTTGACGGTGAAGAGCGCGTTCTTGCCCGCGGTGAACGTCGAGCCGGTCGTGATGCCCAGCGCGCCGAGCAGTCCGCCCGTCGCCTCGTTCAGCCCGAGGCCGACGTCGCCGGTGGTCTTGTTGGCAAACACGACGCGATCGCTCGTCGAGTCGTAGCTCGCGTTCACCCCGGCGGAGGACTGGTTGACCCGGCTGAGGATGGAGCTGAGCGAATCGGTGTTGATGTTGTAGGCGATGGCGACGCCGTTGACGGTGAACGAACCGTTGCCGGAGGAATCGACCGCCGTGATCGCGCCGCGCAGGCCCGAGCTCGCGAGTGGGCTGGTGAGCTTGACCGTGCCCAGCGCCGCGGAACTGCCCGTGGTGGGGGTGCCGTTGTTGGCGACCTTCATCGCCTGGAAGAAATTGCTCGTGTCGTTGGCCGCGCCGAGCACGAGACTGCCGGTGTCGCTGGTCAGCGTGATGCCGTCCGCCACGGGATCGTAGCTCGCCGCGACATGGCCGCTGGTCGCGGTCGAGATCTTGCCGAAGACGTCGGCGAGCGAATCGGTGAGCGCCAGGTTGACCGGCTGGCCGTTCACGGTGAAGGTGCCCGCGGTCACCGCGGTGGCGACCGGCAGGTTCGCGATGGTCAGCCCCGCGACGTCGCTCGTGGCACTCAGGCCGCTGCCGATGTCGGTGGCGCCGGCGGTCGAGGCCTTGGTCGCGAGTTGCGTGACGGCAAACTTGTAGGTGCCGACCGTGGCGCCGTTGGCGGAGTTGGAATTCCACGTGGTGCCGACCGTGTCGGAGCTGACGTTGCGGGCGGAGAACACGTTGCCGGCGCGGATCGCCTGGACCGAATCCTGTAGATCGGTGAGCGCGGTCTTCAACGTGTCCAGCGCGGTGGATTTGTCGGTGTTGGTCGTCTTTTCGGCGGTGAGGGCGGTGATGGGCCCGCTGTCGGCCGCGATGAGCTGGTCGACGATGGATTTCCAGTCGAACGCCTGGTTCGAAAGAAGCCCGGAGATTTGAATGCCTGACATGGGATGTGGATGTGGAGGCGCGGTCGCCCACCTCATTATCGGCACGCGGGCGAGTGGCTTTAGGGGAACCGCCCGGGGCCGCATGGCGTAAACCACGGGCTGCGAGGGCGTCGCAAATCGTAACACAAAACAACTCGTCACATTTCCCCCTGTGGCCAAGTCTCGCCGATCATGAGGCGCCGGGTCGTCGCCACCCTGCTGGTCATCCTGGCGGTTTTCCTCGGGTGGCTCGCATTGGCCCGGCATCGCATCGACGCGGAACGCGTCACGCCGCCAACCCCGGACAAATCGATTCAGCCGCCTTCGACTTTCGGCGCGACGCCGACGTCAAAGGCTCCCGCCGAGTCGCCCGCCACGCCAGGCGCACCGGAGAAAGCGCCGCGCGTGGCTCGAATCGAGCGCGACTACGCCGACCTGCTGAACAACTGGAGGGTCGCGGCGAGCGGCATGTCGACGCGCGAGCAGTTGCTCGCTCACGGCCGGGAGCTTGCGCTGCTGCGACAGTCGTGGCGCGCCGATCTCGCCGGTCTGGTCTCGCCCGAAGAACTGGAGGGTTTCGAGCTCGACGTGTTGCCGGCCGGTGACGCCGTCCGAAGGGGCCTCGCGGGCAGCACGGCCAGCGCGGCGCAATGGCGTGCCGTGTTTCGCGCGCTCGAGGGATTCGACGACACGTTCGTCTTCGGCGCCGGCGCCACCGCGGAATCGCTCGCCCGGGAGACCGCCCGGCAGGCCGCGGACCAGCAGATTCGCACCGCGCTGGGCAACGAGCGCTACGCCTTCTGGCTCAAGCGCACGAACCCGGCGTTCGTCGAGATCGCGCTCGTCGTGCAGCAGCAAAACCTTCCGCCCGCCGCGGCCCTCGACGTCTGGCAGGTGCACGAGGAACTCGCACTGCGACAACTCGGCGGGCGGGCGCAGGCCGATGCTCCCACGAACCAGTCCGCGGGCGCCCAAGCGGCGCTCGTGCAGGCGGCGCGCGTCCAAGTCGAGGCCGTCATCGGGCGTGACGCGCTGCGGCGCGCGTGGAACGACGCCTTCCGCTGGCTCGGCAAAAAAAACGATTCCGTCACGGCACCGTAGCCACGACGGCGCGTCGTTTCCGCGGCGTTTTTCAGGGGCATTTTCACGCGAGGCGCGAAAATAAATCCGCACGTTCCTGCCGCGCCCGCACGGCCGCGCCAGCCGCGTCTGCGGTCGCCGCCGCGCTGCCACTTTAGCGAAATCTTCGCCCGCGCCGAAAATTTTTCCCGCGGGTTCGCATCAAGTTTTTCGGCCGGCGCGACGATAGCCACCCCGTCGAGACAAATGTCGCGACCGGCGCGATCCGGAGCCGCTCCCCCGGATACGACTGTGGCACGGACGCCACGTTTAGCATCAAGGAAGATCCACCATGTCAGTTGTCATCAATACGAACTTCGCCGCGACCGTCGCCGCGAACAACCTCGCCGCCTCCAACGAAATGTTGCAGAAGAGCCTGAACCGGCTCTCCAGCGGTTC
>CALFNN010000042.1 GCA_937902925.1 uncultured Opitutaceae bacterium | reverse complement strand
GAACCTAGACAAAACGAGTCAGAGTCGTTTGTGCTACCATTACACCATCGGGCAGGAAAAAGAAATTCGGCAGACGGAAATCGCGCGGTCGCGCCTCGAACCGGACGAGGCTCGCCGGGGTGGGTTGGAGCCGGCGATGGGATTCGAACCCGCAACCGCCTGTTTACAAAACAGGTGCTCTACCGTTGAGCTACGCCGGCGAAACCCTCGGCGCTTGCCGAAAACTGGACTGGGAAAAAACAGAGTCGCGGCGGTGCGGATCGCTCGGCGATCCGGGGCGGGTGGCCCCGCTGCGGCTGACAATCTTGATCGGATTAAAGAACAAATTTTTGCGCCGGGTCGTGGGAGCCAGGACCCGGAAAGCAGAGCTTGGTGGCTCCCCGGGGACTCGAACCCCGAACCAATTGATTAAGAGTCAACTGCTCTACCATTGAGCTAGGAAGCCAAAAAGCTAAGAGGCGAAAAAGCTCACGAACGCAGGGTTGATGTCAACTGCGATTTCCGCCGGCGGTCGGCTCGGGCCCGGCGGGATTTTTTCCGGGCTGGTGTGCTCGGCGATGCGGCTTCGCGTGTGGATCATGATCGCGGCTTCGCGGACCGGCGCGGGATCGAGGCGGCATTTGCGAACAGGCAGGCCGCGCGATCTGGGCCATGATCGGCGCGCCAGCCGTGCCCGGCTGCAATCGGGCGCGAAGACGGCGGGCAAAGTTTTTTTTCGGCGACCAAAATTAGTGGGTGCTATTCGCGAGAATCGCGTGGATGATTCGCGCGTGAAGAAAAAATCCAAAAAATCCTCTGCCTCGAAGAAGTCGGTCAAACGCGTGAAGAAAAAGTCAGGCGGCAAGAAACGTTGATGATCGAGCCGGGGACGGGAATCGCTCCGCCGGATGGCGGTTCAGTTGAAAACAGCGCGGTGTTCCGTTCGTGGTTTGGGTGGTCGCGGTAATCATGCCGCGGCCACCACATAGTATATAGTGGTGCTCGTCGTTGACGGCGCCCGGGGACTCTCCTCGTTGCCGCCGACCAATCTTGATTCGTCTGCGACGCCGAACGACTGACGGGTCGGGCCTGTTGCCGCGCACTTATCTGGTGCCGGAGAACGCCGGAGTCGCCCGCCCAAGCAATGCACGCTTTTGGGTCCTTCTCTCCTTAACGGTTGTCGGGAGAGGGCACGGTTCCGAACGGCACGCTTCCAGCCGGCGGTCCAGCGGGCGCGGGCGATGGGGCAACCCATTTTCCTGGGAGGTTTGGAGCGCCCACCCCGGTGGCTGATTGGCCGGACCGGCATGGTTCGCATGGCGAGCCAGAATCGATCTGCGGCTTGGCAAGTTTCCCCTTGCCAAGTCCGCCTGTGCTCTCTGTTTTCGACCGCTCTCTCCATGCAAAAGACCAAAAAGTCCGTCGCCAAGCGCTTCAAGCTTTCCGCCCGCGGGAAGCTGATTCGCCGCACGCCCGGCTTCCGTCACCTGCTGTCCGCGAAGAGCACGAAGTCCAAACGCCGTGCTTCCCGCGACAAACTGGTGGCCGAGGGCCATGCGCCGGCGCTCAAGCGCTGCCTGCCGTTCGGTCTCTAATCCAGACCACGCGCAAAAACCATAACTTCGCCGGGCGGGTGAAATCCTAAGCCGACCCGCCGGCGACCAACCTAAAAAGGAATCAACTAACATGGCTCGTGCAACCAACTCCCCCGCGTCGCGCAAGCGTCGCAAGAAAGTGCTGAAATACGCCAAGGGCTATTTCGGCAACAAATCCAAGCTCTTCCGCTACGCGAAAGAAGCCGTCCAGCATGCCTGGCAATACGCCTACGCGGCCCGCAAGAAAAAGAAGGGCGACTTCCGCAGCCTGTGGATCGTCCGCCTCAACGCCGCCTGCCGCAACGCCGGCATCAGCTACAGCCGCTTCATCGAGGGCCTCCACGCCGCGAACATCGGCCTCGACCGCAAGGTCCTCAGCGACCTCGCGATCAACGACGAGGTGGCGTTCAACGGCCTGGTCGCAAAAGCCCAGGACGCGTTGAAGGCCAAGGCCGCCGCAGCGAAGAAGGCCTGAGACCAAAACCAACGCGAGCCGGGCAGGCTCGCTCTCTGTGTTTGATTTTCAGAGGACGGGCCTCGCCAAGCGAGGTGCCGTCCTCTTTGTTTTTCCCTGCTGTCATGCAAGACCAACTCTCTGCCCTTGTCGCGAAAGCCACTGCCGAACTGTCGACGCGGAAGACGCGTCCCGAGTTCGAGGCCGTGAAGGCGCGCTACGTCGGCCCGAACGGCGAGCTCACCGCGCTCATGAAACAGATGGGCGCCGTGCCGAAGGAGCAGCGGCCCGCGATGGGCAAGCTCGTCAACGAGACCAAGGCCCGGCTGCAGGTTCTGCTCGACGCCTCGCTCGCGCAGGTCGAGGCCGGCGAACTGCAGGCCCAACTCGGCCCAGCGGTCGACGCTTCGCTGCCGTCGCCCGACGCCGGCCCCGGCACCTATCATCCGCTCACGCTCGTGCGCGAGGAGATGTGCCGCATCCTGCGCAAGGTCGGCTTCACCGTCGCCGACGGCCCGGAGGTCGAGACGGAGTTTTATTGCTTCGACGCGCTCAACACCCCGATCAGCCATCCGGCGCGCGACGCGCAGGACACGTTTTATTTTCCCGAAGGTGCGCGTTTCGCGAACATCTCGAAGAAGACGCCCGACGAAAAATATCTCCTGCGCACGCACACGTCGTCCGTGCAGATCCGCACCATGCTCAAGGGCCCGCCGCCCATCCGCATCGTCTCGCCCGGGCGCGTCTATCGGCGCGACACGACCGACGCCACGCATTCGGCGAACTTCCATCAGCTCGAATGCCTCTACGTCGGTCGCAATGTCACCGTGCGCGATCTCAAGGCGCTGCTCGACTACATCTTCGCCTCGCTTCTCGGCAAGGACACCAAGACGCGTTTCCGTCCGCACTATTTCGGCTACACCGAGCCGAGCTTCGAGGTCGACCTGACCGCGCAGCACCTGCCGAAGGTGAAGAAGGAATGGATCGAGATCGGCGGCTGCGGGATGGTCGATCCCACGGTGTTCGAGGCCGTCGGTTACGATCCGGACGTGTGGAGCGGTTACGCGTTCGGCATGGGACTCGAGCGCCTCGCGATGCTGCTCTACGGCATCGATGACATTCGTTATTTTTACCAAAACGACCTGCGTTTCCTGAAGCAGTTCGCCTGACGCCCGCGCGATGAAAATCTCTCTCAACTGGCTCAAGGACTACGTGGCGCTCGACGCCTCCGTCGCGGAAATTTCCCGCGCGATCACCTTCCTCGGCTTCGAGGTCGAGGGCGTCGTGTCCACCGGCGCGCCAAAGCTTCCGGGCGTAGTCGTCGGCGAAATCCTCACGCGGACGAAGCACCCGAATGCCGACAAGCTCTCGGTTTGCACGGTCGACGTCGGTCCCGCCGGTGGCGTGAAGACCATCGTCTGCGGCGCGCCCAACTGCGACGCCGGCCATCGCGTGCCGGTCGCGCTCCCGGGTGCAATCCTGCCCGGGAACTTTGCCATCAAGCAGTCGAAGATCCGCGGCCAGTTGTCCGACGGCATGATGTGCGCGCCGGACGAAATCGGCCTCGGCGAAGATCACGCCGGCCTGTTGCTGCTCGCCGGAAGTCCGCCGCTCGGTGCGCCGATCAACGACGTGCTGCCGGCCGGCGACACGGTTTTCGATATCGAGATCACGCCCAATCGTCCCGACTGCCAATCGCACCTCGGCATCGCGCGCGAGCTTGCCGCGTGGTTCAAGCTTCCGCTCGTTTATCCGCAGGAGAAATTCCATGGCGAAACGGAGGGCACTCCGCGCGCCGATCTCCTCGCCGGCGTGCGCGTCGATGCCCCGGAGGATTGCCCGCTTTACACCGCCCACGTCATCACGGGCATCAAGATTGCTCCGAGTCCCGCATGGATGCAGGAGCGGCTGAAGGCCGTCGGCCTCCGCCCGATCAACAACGTCGTCGACGTCGGCAACTACGTGATGCTCGAGACCGGCCAGCCCCTTCACGCCTTTGACGCCCGCAAACTCGGCGGCCGGCAGATCGTGGTCCGCCGCGCCGTCGACGGCGAAAAGCTCACGACGCTCGACGGCAAGGAACGCGCGCTCGATCGCCGGATGCTGGTGATCGCCGATGCCACGAAGCCGGTTGTCATCGCCGGCATCATGGGCGGCGAAAACTCCGGCGTGAGCGACGACACCACCGACCTCGTGCTCGAATGCGCGTTCTTCAAGCGGCTCTCCATTCGCTCGACCTCGAAGCGCCTCGGGCTTTCGTCGGACTCTTCCTATCGCTACGAGCGGGGCGTCGATCCGCACAGTTCGCTCGAGGCCGCCTATCGCGCGATCGACCTGATCATCGAAACCGCCGGCGGCAAGGTCGTCGGCCCCGCCTACCAGGTCGGCGGCGACGTGCCGTGGCAGCGCGAGATTGTTGTCACGCATGGTTTCGTCCGCGAAAAACTCGGCTTCGATATTCCCGAGGCGGAGATGGCGGCGGCGTTCGAATCGCTCGAGCTCAACGTCACGCACAAGGAGCCCACCGAACAGCGCGGCACCGCCTGGACCGTCAACATCCCGAGCTGGCGCGACGATCTCGACCGGCCGATCGATCTCGTCGAGGAGGTGCTGCGCCTCCACGGCACCGAGAATATTCCCGCGACCGTCGTCAGCTCCCCCGGACTGCTCGCTGACGACGACCCGGTCGTCGTCTTCAACCGCCGGGTCACCGACTATTTGGTCGGGCACGATTTTCACGAATGTGTGAACTACACGCTGCGCTCCGCGAAAGAGACGGCGACGTGGGCCTCGCAAGCCGCCGCGCAGGAACTCGCGCTGGCGAATCCCTTCGTCGACGACCAGTCGCATCTGCGCCCGACGCTCATTATGGGCCTGCTCGAATCCCTCAAGCTGAACCAGTCTCGCGGCGTGGTAGCGTCACGGCTGTGCGAGACCGGCCGCGTTTTCATCGAGCACAACGGGCAGAATCTCGAATGTGCCGCGGTCGCGTTCGTCATTGCCGAGCCGGTCGGAGAGCGCGCATGGCTGAATCGCGCGCCGGCGGATTTCTACACCGTCAAGCACCACGTTGCCGCGCTGGCCGCGGTCGCGGGGATCGACCTGGCCCGCCAGGAACTCGCGCCGATCACCGGTCCCTACTACGGCTGGCAGGAAGGCCACAATGCCGCGGCGGGCGGGATGCAGCACGGCTGGACCGCGCGCTTCGGCCTGCTTGGTCTCTCGATGCTGAAGACGCTCGGCGTCGAGGGGAAGGTTTACGCCGGCATCTTCGCGATTCTGCCGGAGAAAATCACGGGCGACGCCGGCCGCCGCCGTTATGCCGACTTCAGCCTCTTTCCGTCGGCGTTGCGCGACCTCGCGCTCGTCGTCGAGACGGCGACGTCCGCGGCGGGCGTGCGGGAAACCCTCGCAAAAATCGCCCACACAGCCGCGGGTGCCGTTTTCGCGGTCGAGAGCGTCAAGGTCTTCGATGTTTATCAGGGCGCGGGCCTACCCGCGGGAACGAAGAGCCTCGCCTTCAGCTTGGTCTTTCGCTCCGCGACACGCACGCTCACCGACGACGAAGTGAACGCGGTCTTCCAAAAGATTCAGGACGAGATTGGCCGGGCGACCCCCTGGCAGATTCGCAAGTAGCCATGTCCTCCGCGCCGCAACTCGACATCGACCACGTCGCCCGGCTGGCCCGCCTCGCGCTGACGCCGGAAGAGAAGGCGAAGTTTGCCCAGCAACTCGGCGACGTGCTGCATCATATCGAGCAGCTCGCCAAGGTGGACGTCTCCCACGTCGAGCCGACGGCGCACGCGTCGCCGGTCTACAACGTCTGGGTTGACGACGTTGCCCAGCCGGGTTTGCCCGTCGAACTCGCGCTGAAGAACGCGCCGGCGCAGCGGCAGAACATGATCGTTGTGCCCAAGGTGGTGGAATGAGCCCGGCCATGTCGTCCGAACTTTTCCACCGCCCTATCACGGAACTGGCCGCCGCGCTCGAATCGAAAAAACTTTCGGCGGTCGAGCTCACGCAGGCGGTCGTCGCCCGCACCAAGGCCGTCGATGGCCGCGTCAAAGCCTTCAATTCCTTCGACGAGGCCGCCGCGTTGGCCCAGGCCGCTGCGTCCGACGCGCGTCGCGCCGCGGGGCAGGCGAGGGGAGCACTCGACGGCATCCCGATCGGCCTGAAGGACGTGATCGCCGTGGCCGGCCAGCCGCTGACTGCCTCGAGCAAGATGCTCGCGCATTTTGTTTCGCCCTACGACGCGACCGTGACGCAGAAGCTCAAGCAAGCGGGCGCCGTCCTCTGGGGCCGGCTCAACCTCGACGAGTTTGCGATGGGTTCCTCGACCGAGAACTCCGCCAACGGCCCGACTTCGAACCCGTGGGATCTCACGCGCGTGCCCGGCGGTTCGTCCGGCGGCAGCGCGGCCGCGCTCGCCGCTGGCGAGGCGATGGCGACGCTCGGCTCGGACACCGGTGGTTCGATCCGCCAGCCCGCCGCGCTCTGCGGCGTGGTCGGACTCAAGCCGACTTACGGCCTCGTTTCGCGCTACGGGCTGATTGCGTTCGCCTCTTCGCTCGACCAGATCGGGCCGTTTGCGCGCACTGTCGAGGATGCCGCGATCGTGCTGGGCGCGATTGCCGGCCACGACGAACGCGACTCGACCTCGTTCCAGACCGACATTCCCGACTATCGCGCCGAACTCGGCTCGCGCCGCGGGCCGTGGCGGCTCGGCGTGCCGAAGGAGTATTTCGGCGAGGGCCTCGATCCCGAGATCGGAGCCGCCGTCGAGCAGACGATCGCATTCTACCGCGGTCAGGGTTGCGAAATCAAAGAGGTCTCGCTCCCGCACACCCGCTACTGCCTCGACACCTACTACGTCATCGCGACCGCCGAGGCGTCTTCGAATCTCGCCCGCTACGATGGCATCCGCTACGGCCATCGCTCGAAGAACGCGACCGATGCCGTCGATCTCTATTTCCAATCACGCGCCGAGGGTTTTGGTCCCGAGGTGAAACGTCGCATCATTCTCGGCACCTACGTGCTCTCGAGCGGCTACTACGACGCTTACTACCTGCGCGCGCAGAAAGTCCGCACGCTGATCCGGCAGGATTTTCTCAACGCGTTTCGCGAGGTCGACGCGCTGATCACGCCGACATCGCCGATGCCGGCGTTCAAGATCGGGGAAAAAGCCGACCCGCTCGCGCTTTACCTCTGCGACATCTACACGATTGGCGTGAATCTCGCGGGGCTGCCTGGGATCAGCGTGCCGTGCGGTTTCACGCGAAGCGGCCTGCCCATCGGGGCGCAAATCATCGGCCAGCCGTTTCAGGAAGCGCAGATGCTCGCCATCGCCCGCACCTACGAACAGGCGCACGACTGGCATAACCGACAGCCTCAACTCCGATGAACTACGAAGCCGTCATTGGTCTTGAGGTGCATGTGCAGATCAAGACCAAGTCGAAGATGTTCACCCGCGTCGCCGCCGGCTACGGCCACGAGGAGAACACGCTCACCGATCCCGTGGTGCTCGCGCTGCCGGGCGCGCTGCCGGTGATGAACAAGGCCGCACTCGATGCCGTGATCAAGGCCGGCCTGCTGCTCGGCTGCGAGATCGCGCCGGTCTGCAAATGGGACCGGAAAAACTATTTCTATCCCGACTCGCCGAAGAACTACCAGATTTCGCAATACGACCAGCCCATCTGCCTCGGTGGCGCGGTCGAGATCGAGTTGCCCGGCCCCGCGCGCAACGTCATGGGCGAACACAAGAAAATCCCGCTGACGCGCATTCATCTCGAGGAGGACGTCGGCAAGCTCAACCACGGCGCGAGCGACTCCCTCGTCGACTACAACCGCGCCGGCACGCCGCTGATGGAGATCGTTTCCGAGCCGGCGATGCACACCGCCGAGGAGGCCTACGCCTATCTCACGTCGCTCCGCGCGACGATGATCTACGGCGGCATTTCCGATTGCGACATGGAGAAGGGGCAGCTCCGCTGCGACGCCAACATCTCCATCCGTCCCGCCGGCGAGACCAGGCTCGGCGTGAAAGTGGAGCTGAAGAACCTCAACTCGATCTCCTTCGTTCGTGACGGCATCGCGCACGAGATCAAGCGCCAGCTCGCCGTCGTCGAGCGTGGCGGCACGCTGGTGCAGGAGACGCGCGACTACGACGGCCAGACCGGCACCTCGCAGTCGCTCCGTTCGAAGGAGATGGCGCACGACTACCGCTATTTTCCGGATCCGGATCTCATGCCGGTGAAGGTGGACGCCGCCTGGAAGGAAAAACTCCGTGCCGAGTGCCCGGAGTTGCCGTTCGCCAAGCAGGAACGTTTCTTCAAGGACTACCAGCTGCCCTACACCCTGACTTCGGTGCTGGTCTGGGATCGCGCGCTCGCCGACTATTTCGAGGAGACGGCGAAACTCAGTGGCAAACCGCAGTCCGCCGGCAACTGGATCGTCAACGACCTGTTGCGCGAGCTCGGCGCCGCGAAACTCGCACTCTCCAATTCGAAGGTCCACGCCGCCCATATCGCGGCGCTCGTGCAGCTCGTCGATGCCGGCACGATCCTCGGCACCGCCGCGAAGGAAATCTTCGTCGAGATGTTCGTTTCCGGTGGAATGCCTGGCGTCATCGCCGATCGCCGGGGCTTGAAGGCCGCTCCGACCGACGCCGGCGAGCTCGAGCAATGGTGCCGCGACGCGATTGCCGGCAATGCGAAGGCGGTGGCGGAATTCAAGGCGGGCAAGGACAGCGCCATCAACGCCCTCAAGGGTCCGGTGATGAAAGCCGCGAAGGGCAAGGCCAACCCAAAGCTCGTCGACGAAACCCTCCGCCGGTTGCTCGCAGCAACGTGAAGTTGGACGGCGGAGGTTTGTCCGCCTGACAATTCCCTGACAATTCGCTGACCGCCGGGTGACAACAGCGATGGCGTTTCGTGGTTCATTGGTGCCGCCGATGAAATCCATCCCTGCCAACCATTGTCTCGTTGCGTTAGGTGCCGCTGCGCTGGTTTGCTCTGCGCCGCTCGGTGCCGCCGATTTCACCGTGCACGAGTGGGGCACGTTCACCTCGGTCAGCGGCTCCGATGGCCGGCTGCTGCCGGGCCTCGAGGTTGAGGAAGAGCCGCTGCCAGCCTTTGTCCACAGTCACGCCGGCGTTCCGCCGGCGAACAAGGGGTGGGATCGTCCCGTCGCCAACGTGACGATCAAGATGGAGACACCCGTGCTCTATTTTTATTCGGACGCGGCGCGAGCGGTGCGGATCGATGTCGGATTTCATGGCGGCTCGATCAGCCAATGGTATCCGGAGCGGATTGCCGGAGAAACATTGCCCGCGGATGTCCCGCTTTCCTCCACGCCGGGCAACGGGTTCGGCCTGGCTTCGCTTCCCGCCATCGACTTTGCCCGCGGCTTCGAAGGCTCCGTGTCGTGGCGAGTCGACGTCCTGCCGGCGGCGGCTCCCGATAAGATTTCTGCGCCGCGCGAGTGGGAAACGCCACAATGGCCTCGCGCGCGGATCGCGGGCGCGAATCGGGTGCGCGGGCCGGGCGGCGAGGTCGAGGGATTCGTTTTCTACCGGGGCATCGGGAATTTTTCGCCGCCGCTGCGCGTGACCGGCGACAACGCAGGACGCGTCCGATTGGAGAACACGGGCCGCGACCGGATTCCATTCGTGTTCATCTACGATCGCCGGCCATCGTGGGATCGCAACGACGCCATGGTCTGGTGGCACGGCGCGCTCGCGGCAGGCGAATCGCACGCGGAACTCACGCTCCAAAGTTTCCACGGCGGACCAGCGCGGAAAATCCGGGAGGAAACCTTGCCCGCTGCGCTGATGGCGGCCGGGCTCAATCGCGCGGAGGCGGACGCCCTGCTCGCGACGTGGCGCGAAAGCTATTTCGAGCGTCCGGGGCTGCGCGTGTTTTGGATTGTGCCGCGGGCATTCACCGACGCCGTGCTGCCGCTCACGATCACGCCGCGCCCAGAGCGGCTGGAACGCGTGCTCGTTGGCCGGACCGAGGTGCTGACACCGCAGTTCGAGGCGGAGCTGCAGCGCGGGTTTGCCGCCGACGGCGGCAAACGGTGGGAAACCGACCGTTATTTCCGGGCCTATCGCGAGCGCGTCCGGCAGCGTGGGAGCGCGGTTGGCGTTGCACCCGCATCGGCTGCGCCGTAGCTGTCCCGCCGTGCTCACGCCGCTCCGCCGCCTGACGCTTTTCTGGCTTTTGCTGCTGCTGCCGACGCTCGCGGTCGGCGCCGGAGCGCTGGTGCTGCTGCGGCGCGAACAGTCGCGCCTTGACGAGCGGGCGCGCACGGCGGCCGAAGCGAGCCGCGCGGCCATCGAGGCGCGCGCGCGGCTCATCGCGGAAAATGTCGAGTTGCTGGTCGGCGATGTGCAAGGCGGGTTGATGGCCACGCTCAACGATGCGCCGGCGGCCAATCCCGACGCATTTCTCGACGACTGGGAGCGCAGCAATCCGCTCGTGCGAGCGACGTTTCGCGTGGCGCGGGACGACCGGGTGCTCCGTCCCGCCGGGGGCGACACCCGCACCTGGCTCGCGGCCTTGGTCGCGGCGGGCCCGCCGTGGCGCGGCGTCGCGCGCGACGAACCCGAATCCGCGAGCTATCTTTCGCAGCGCAAGGACATCTCGTCCAATGTCGCGCAGACGCAGAACCTGCGGAACGCGTTGCAATCGGAGGCACGCCAGAATGCGGGGCCCGACACGTTGAAGAAACAGGCCGCGCAGGCGTCCGTGCCCGAAAGCAGCGGTTGGGTGCCGTGGCGCAATGGCGATGCGCTGCATTTGATCGGCTGGCGCCATCCGGCGTTCGGCGGAGTGATCGGCGTCGAGGTCAACCTGGCGACGATCACGGCACGGCTGGGCGACTTGTTGCCACGCGACGGCAACCTGGCGGATGCGTTTGCCATTCGGGGCGTCGGCGGCGCGACGGTGCAGAGCAAGGTCTACGCGTCGGCGGAAAGCAGTTATGCGAGCCGCAGCAGCCCCAAGGTGCCGCTTGTGAGCATCCCCATCGCAGCGAACCTGCTGCCCGGGTGGGAGGTCGTGGGCTTTGGTCGCATGGAGGGCGGGACGCGCGGCGTCGGTGGCGGATTTTTTCTCGCCGGGGCGCTGCTCGTCGGGATTTTTGTCGTGGCGATCCTGTCCGGGGGCTCGTTGCTGCTGTGGCAGGCGCGGCGCAGCGAGGCGGAGGCGGCGCAGAAAACGTCGTTCGTCGCGAACGTCTCGCACGAGTTCAAGACGCCGCTGACCACGATCCGCCTCTATTCCGAATTGCTCGAGCAGGGACGCGTGCGCGATGCGGCCCAGAGCGGAGACTACCTGCGGACGATCGGCCGGGAAACGCAGCGGCTGGCGCGGCTCGTCAATAACGCGCTCGATTTCAGCCGCCTGGAGCAAGGGCGGAAAATATTCGCGCACGAGCAGGTCGATCTGACCGCGGAGCTGACCCGATTGCTTGATACGCATGCTCCGCGGCTCGCCGAATCGGGGCTGGCGCTGCGGCGTGAGCTCCCGGAAGGACCGGTCATGGGGTCGATCGATCGCGACGCTTTCGAGCAGATCGTGCTGAACGTGGTCGACAATGCCGTCAAATACGCCGCGGAGGGCGGGGAGGTCAACGTGGCGCTGGCGGCGGCGGGCGGCGGTGCCTCCGGCGGCCGGCGGGGCGTCGAGGTGCGCATCGGCGATCGTGGCCCCGGGGTGCCCGGGGAATTGCGCGAGCGGATCTTCGAGAAATTTTATCGCGTCGACGATGCCTTGACCGCCGAGCGGAGCGGTGCGGGGCTGGGGCTCAGCATCGCGCGCCAGCTCGCCCGGGGGCTGGGCGGCGAGTTGCGGTGCGAGGCCCGCCAGGGGCGGGGCGCGGAATTCGTTTTGGAACTGCCATGAAAGCCAGAATTCTCATCGCCGAAGACGACGCGAACATCCGTCTCGGCCTGGTTGCCACGCTGGAAAGCGAGGGCTACGCGGTTACGGCCGCCGCCGACGGGGCGCAGGCGCTGAAGCTGTTTCCCCAGGAGAAATTCGATCTTGTCCTGCTCGACGTGATGATGCCGAAGGCCAGCGGCTACGAGGTGTGTCGCGAGCTGCGGAGCCGCGGCGAGCGCGTGCCGGTCTTGTTTCTCACCGCGAAGGGTGAAGAGATCGACAAGGTTGTCGGCCTCAAACTCGGGGCGGACGACTATGTGACGAAACCGTTCGGCGTGCACGAACTGCTCGCGCGGGTCGAGGCGCTGCTGCGACGGGGAAAAATGGCCGCGGGCGCCGGGGGCGGAGTGGCGCTGCCACCCGTCTTCCGGTTAGGTGCCGCGGAGATCGACCGGCGGAAGTTCACGGCGCGGGTCGCCGACCGCACGAGCCCGCTGACGGCGCGCGAATTGAAACTCGCGGAGATTTTCGCCGCCCGCCCCGGGGAGGTGCTCAGCCGTGACGCGCTGCTGAACGCGGTGTGGGGCGTGGATTATTTGGGAACGACCCGCACGCTCGACCAGCATGTCGCGCAGTTGCGCAAGAAAGTGGAACCCGAGGCGGACACGCCACGCACGATCGTGACCGTCCACGGCGTGGGCTACCGTTACGACGCCTGAGTGCCGGCTTCCTCGGCCGCCTTCCGCGCGAGGCCTTCGCGGCGGTCGTAGCGGACAAATCGCGGCAGGAGGAGCGCGAGCACGCCGGTGCCCGCGACGCATGCGGCGCCGCCCCACATGATGCCGGTGCGCAGGCCGAGCAGGCTCGCGGTGAAACCGACCTGGGCGTTGCCAAGATACGGACCGGTGAGGTAGCTGATCATCTCGATGCCGGCCATCCGGCCGCGGAGCCGGTCGGGGATGGTTTGATTCCAGATCGTCATCCGGAAAATCCCGCTGACGCCATCGGCGGCGCCGGCGACGAGCAGACAGCCGAGCGCGACCCAGAGGTTGGGCGCCGCGCCGAATCCGACGATCGCAAATCCCCAGACGATGACCGCGACGACGATCGCGCGGCCCTGGCGTCTCACGTGCGCCGTCCAGCCGGAGGTGAGCGACACGAGCAGCGGGCCGAGCGCGAGCATCGCGTAGAGCAGGCCGACCGACCGGCCGCCGAATCTTTCCGCCAGCGCGGGGAAGAGCGCGATGGGCATGGCGAAGAACATGGCGTTGATGTCGATCAGGTAGGTGCCGAGCAGTTCCGGCCGGGTGCGCGCATATTTCAGGCCCTCGGCAATGGCCGGCAGGCTTGGGGTCCGGGCCTCGCACGGCACCGGCACGGAACGGATTGCCAGCAGCGTCGCGACGGCGACGAGGTAGGTGAGCAAGTTGAGCGCGAACGCCGGGGCCACCCCGAAAGTCGCGGCGATCACGCCGGCGACCGCCGGTCCGACAATGAACGTAAAACTGCGGAGGCTGGACAACGCGGACACGGCTGGCAGCTGCTCGGGCGGGACGAGCCGCGGCGTCAGCGAGTCGAGCGCGGGGCGGTGAATCGCGTTGCAGCCCGCGAACCATGCCGAGCCGGCGAACAGCACCCAGACGTGCGGCGCCGGCAGCAGCGCGTTGCACGCGAGCATCGCGCAGCAGGCGGCGAGGCCGCACTCGGCGCCGAGGATCAGCTTGCGCCGGTCGACGGCGTCCGCGAGCGCCCCGCCGACGAGACCGAGTAGAAACATGGGCACGAACTCCGCGACCCCGAGCAGGCCGACGTAGAGGGTCGAGTGGGTGAGCTGATACATCTGCCACGGCAGCGCCACGAAGCTCAGAGCCGTGCCAAACGCCGACACGAACTGCCCGGTAAAAAGCAGCCGGTAGTCGCGCGAAATCTGCAGCGGCGTGACGTCGAGCGCGATGTGCGCAAGCAGCCGGCGCAGCCAGTGGAAGCTGCCGGCCGGAGACGTCGCGGAGCGTGTCGACCCGGTCATGGAGCCGGCACTAGGAACGACACGATGGCCGGGGGCAAGCGGAGGCTGGCGCGGCCAGACCGGCCCGCAGGGTCACTTTTTCCAGCGCAGGCCGGCGAACACCATCACGGCGCCGACGAGCAGGATGACGGCATACGTGCCGACCAGAGAACCGCGGCTGATGCCGAGCTGCGCTTCGGACGAGGCGTCGATCAACTGATAGGCGCCGATGATGTTCACGATTCCGGACATCACGGCCATCGCGCCGCAGCCGATGAGGCTGAAGCGCAGGATTTTTTTGAGGAACGGATCGAGGCTCACACGGTGCAGAGCTTCACCGCTTCGCCGAGCGACGCAAGCGGGTCGCGGGTCGGAATGAATTCCTGCCCGACGAAACCGGTGAACCCGGTGGCCTTGATCGCCCGCATTATCGCGGGGTAGTTGAGTTCCTGCGTTCCATCGATCTCGTGCCGCCCGGGGTTGCCGCCGGTGTGATAGTGGCCGATGCAGGCGTGGTGCTCGCGGATCGTGCGGATGACGTCGCCCTCCATGATTTGCATGTGATAGATGTCATAGAGGAGCTTGAATCGCTCCGAGCCGACCCGCTGGCAGAGTTCGACGGCCCACGCGGTGTGGTCACACATGTAGTCGGGGTGGTCGACCTTGGAGTTCAGCAGCTCCATGCAGACGGTGACGCGGCAACGCTCGGCGGCGCCGACGATCCGGCGGAGGCCCGCGGCGCAGTTTTCAAGGCCCTGCTCATCGGACATGCCGCGGCGGTTGCCGGGAAAACAAATGACGTTCGGCAGCCCGGCGCCGGCGCACGCCTCGATCCGCGCGATCATCGAGGGAACGCAGTTCGCGTGATTTTCGAGCCGGTTGAAGCCGTCGACAATCGTCGTGGTGCCGTTTGCCATCGCACACGTCAGGTCGTGTTTTCGGACGACCGGCCATTCGGAGGGATCGAGCAATTCGATCGAGGCAAGCCCGAGTCCGGGCGCGACGCGGGCGAGGGTTTCCAGCGGGATCCGGGGGTAGCACCATTTGCAGACCGAGTGGCGAAACGATGCGGCCGGTCCGGCGGAGTCGAGGCTGGCGGTCGATGGCGACATGAGGGGGAATCGGGTGGTTTTTCCGCGGCCGGCGGACAGGTGAGAGCGGCGGTCGTTTGGGCAGGCGACGCTCGCCCTGGCCGTTGCGCGAGGCAAGCGCGGCTTGCACCGCGACAATTTCCGCGACCCGATGCCGCGCGTGGCAAAGAGCGTTGCTTTCCCGCATCGCGCGGCCTTTCGTGACGACTTCCCCGGCCTGTGAAAAAGCGCTTACTGGTCATTCTCGCATGGTTTGCCGTCGCGGCGCTCGGCTTCACGGCGCTGCTCTATTTTTGCGCCGCGGCGCTGCGGCCCGATGTCACCACGCCGCCGCCGCCGCCGCCCGCGGCGGAACTGGCGGTTGTCCAGGCGGCCCGCCGGAACGCGCGGGTGCTCGACCTGGCGCACCCGCCCGTGATCGTGCGCCCGGTTGACTACGCGGCGGGCGAGAGCGCACGCTGGTGGCCGCGCGGCGAGGCGCCGATGCTGGCGGACCTCGTGCGCGAAGGCCGGTTGCCGCCGGTCGCCGAGCGCACGGGACCGGAGCCGGTGGTGATGGAAGGCGTCGACGGGATCGGCCGCTACGGCGGCACGTGGAACCGGCTGGTCAACTCCCTCTCGGACTTCAGCACGATCTTCTGGCGCATGTCCGACTCGAACCTCGTGCGCTGGTCGCCGCAGGGCTATCCGATCGTGCCGCACATCGCGAAATCGTGGGAGGTGTCGGCGGACGACCGGGTCTACACGTTCACCCTGCGGCGCGGCATGCGCTGGTCCGACGGCTACCCGCTCACGAGCGACGACATCGTCTACTGGTATCAAAACGAGATTCTCTATTTCAACGTCCAGCCGCGGTTTCTCCTGCGGTCGGGCGCCACCCTCGGCCGCGTCGAAAAAATCGACGACCTGCATTTTCGTTTCGTGTTCGACCAGCCGAACCCGCTGTTCCTCGAGCGGCTCGCCTCGACGAACATGAACTACGAGGACTACACGGAGCATATCGTGCCGGCGCACTACCTGCGGCAGTATCATCCGGCGCTCGGGGACCAGGAACTCATCCGGCGGACGATGGAGGCGCTCCATTTGTCGAGCCCCGTGGCCGTCTACAAGAAGATGAAGCATTACCTGAATCCGGAGCACCCGCGGCTCTGGCCGTGGATCCTGCATACCTACGAACCGACCACGCCGCAGATTTTCGTCCGCAATCCCTATTACTACGCGGTCGATCCGCAGGGGAACCAGTTGCCGTATCTCGACCGGCTGGTGATGGACGTGAAGAACAACAATCTCATCGCCGTCGCCGCCGCCAACGGCGAGCCCTCGATGCAGGACCGCCACATCCGCTACGAGGATCACATCCTGCTCCTCGGCAGCGCGGAGCGCAACGGCTACGAAGTCTACCACTGGAAATCGAGCACCCAGTCGCTCTATACCGTCTTTCCCAATCTCAACCGCCGCATCGACCCCGCGCGGCCGGACACGCGGTGGAAACACGACCTGCTCAACGAGGCGCATTTTCGCCAGGCGCTCTCGCTCGCGATCAACCGCCGCGAAATCATCGACGCCGAGTTCAACGGCCAGACCGAGCCGGCCCAGATCGCGCCGCCGCCCGATTCGCCCTATTACAACGCGGAGCTCTACCACGCCTTCACCGAGTTCGATCCGGCCCGTGCGAACCAGTTGCTCGATTCGCTCGGGCTCACGCACCGCGACCGGGAGGGCTTCCGGACCTTTCCCGACGGCACGCGGATGACGTTCACGCTGAACACGACCGACTACACGGCGGCGGGTCCCTCGCAATTCATCCTCGACGACTGGGCGAGGGTGGGGGTGCGCGTGCTGCTGCGCGAGCGGGCCCGCAAGCTCTTCGAGCAGGAGAAGCTCACCTATGAGCACGACTTCACGGTGTGGACGAGCGAGAGCGAATTCTATCCGCTCGTGGAGCCGCGTAATTTCGTCCCGACCTATCTCGAGTCGTTCTATGCGCCGGCGTTCGGCACGTGGAATCAATATGGCGGCCTTTATGACGATCCCGCCGCCCGGCGGCCGAACGCGGCGCCGCCGCCGCCCGGCCACCCGCTGCTCCGGGCGATGACGATCCTCGACGAAATCAACGCCGAACCCTCGGAGGCCGCGCGCATCGCCCGTTTCAACGAGATCCAGAAGATCGACGCGCAGAACGTCTGGACGATCAGCATCTGCTCACCGCCACCGCAACTCGTCGTGGTGAAGAACGGATTCCGCAATGTCCCGCGCACCGCCCTGTTCGGCTCCAACTTCCAATCGCCCGGCAACACGGGCATCGAGACGTATTTCTGGGAGCATCCCGCCGAGGATCCGGTGGTCTACGCGCAGACGAAGCAGGCCATCGTCACGATCACCCCGCCGCCGGGTTCGATCGCCGCCGGTTCCGAGGCGGATGCGCCGGTCGCGACGGCCGCGGCAGCCAATGCGCCCTTGCACTGGCTGTTCGCGGGGATCGTCGGGGCCGGCCTCGTCTTCCTCGCGGTGCGGCATCCCTTCATCGGACGCCGGCTGTTGCTGATGATTCCGACGCTTCTCGTGGTCTCAATCATTGTGTTTGCGCTCGTGCAGCTCCCGCCGGGCGATTTTGCCGAGGTGCGCATCGCGCGACTCGAAATGCAGGGCACCTCAGACAACGACCAACTGGCCGCCGACCTGCGGAAAAATTTTCACCTGGATGAGCCCGTGGTGAAACGTTACGCGCGGTGGATGGGCTTCGTCTGGTTCACGACTTTCCGGCCGGCGGACACGGGCCTGCTGCAAGGCAACCTTGGCCTGTCGATGGAACACGAGAAACCGGTGGCTGACGTCATCGGGGACCGCATTCTGCTCACGGTGATTGTGTCGCTGGCGACGGTGCTGTTCACTTGGGCCTTGGCCCTGCCGGCCGGGATCTATTCCGCCGTGCGCCAGCGCTCGGCGGGCGACTACGGGCTGACCCTGGTGGCGTTTCTGGGGATGTCCGTGCCGTCGTTTCTGCTCGCGCTGGTGTTCATGTATCTCGCGAAACGCTGGTTTGGCTTGAACATCGGCGGCTTGTTCTCGCCGGACTTTTCCACGATGCCCGGCTGGAACGGAGCGAAGGTGATCGACCTGCTGGGCCACCTCTGGCTGCCGGTCGTGGTGCTGGGATTCGGTTCCGCGGCGGGCCTGATTCGCGTGATGCGGGCGAACCTGCTCGACGAGCTGAAAAAGCCCTATGTGACGACGGCACGCGCGAAGGGAGTGCGGCCGCTGCGGCTGTTGTTGAAATATCCCGCCCGGCTCGCGATCAACCCGTTTGTATCGGGCCTCGGCGGGTTTTTCCCGCAACTTGTCTCCGGCGGCGCGATCGTCGCCATGGTGCTCGGTCTGCCGATGATCGGCCCGGCGCTGCTCGATGCCTTGCTGTCGGAGGATGTCTATCTCGCCGGTTCGATGCTGATGCTCCTGTGCCTGCTCGGCGTCGTGGGCACGCTGGTGAGCGACCTGCTCCTGCTGTGGCTCGATCCGCGCATCCGCCTCGGGGCGGAGCCGAGATGATTTGCAGGTGCGGCTTGCGCGGCCTGCCGGGCGCACTAGAATCGTCGGGCCATGAATCCCCACCACCCGCTCACGCGCCGTGAGGCGCTCAAGAAATTCGGTGCCGGCGCCGCCCTCCTCGGCTTGGGCGCGCTCGCGACCCAAGCTCCGGGAGCCGAAGTCGAGATTGCGCCGGGCGCCGGCACGACCGCGCAGCCGTTTGTCCTGCCGAAACTGGGTTACGCGTTCAACGCGCTCGAGCCGCACATCGATGCCCGCACGATGGAAATTCACTATACGAAACACCATCAGGCCTACATCGACAACGCCAACAAGGCCCTCGCCGGCCATGCCGATCTCCAGCGGCTTTCGGGCGAGGAGATCCTGCAGAATCTTTTTTCGGTGCCCGAGGCCATGCGCGGCGCGCTGCGCAACAATGTCGGGGGGCATCTCAACCATTCGCTGTTCTGGCGGATCATCGGACCCGGCGGCGGGGGCGTGCCCGGTGGCGATCTCGCCGTGGCCATCACAAAATCGTTCAGTTCGTTCGATACCTTCCGGGCGCAATTTGGCGACACGGCCCTGAAACAATTTGGCAGCGGGTGGGCGTGGCTGGTCGTCAAGGGCGGGGTGCTCACGATCATGGCGACGGCGAACCAGGATTCGCCGTTGAGCGACGGGGCCGTGCCCATCCTCGGCCTCGACGTGTGGGAGCACGCCTACTACCTGAACTACCAGAATCGCCGGGCGGACTACATCAAGGCGTTCTGGAACGTCGTGAACTGGTCGCAGGCCGGTGCCAACTATCTGGCGGCGGCCCGGGTCTGATTGGGACGCGCGGCGCGACTGAACGGGATCCCGCCTGGCGCCAGCTACGACGGCCTGGCCGCAAGCCGCCAGTGCGCTACCGTGCCTGGGGCGCGCTGACGGCTGTTCCGATCCGGCCGCCCTGCGGCGCGACGCCAAAAAACTCCACGATGTGGCCGAGATCGCTGTAGCCGCGTGCCCGCAGCTTGTCCTCGATCTGACGCAGCGTGCGGTTCAGTTCCGCGGAGGTCTCGGCATCGAGTTCCTCGACGCGGTCCGTCGCCTTGCAGACGACGTGATAA
The DNA here is from genome assembly GCA_937902925.1 of uncultured Opitutaceae bacterium. GTDB lineage: Bacteria > Verrucomicrobiota > Verrucomicrobiia > Opitutales > Opitutaceae > CALFNN01. Next base: position 106,260 of record CALFNN010000042.1, on the reverse strand, counting down.
CGAGTCGGCTGGCCGAGGTTGATCTCGTAGAGGGCGGTGCCGTTGTGAAAAAAGGCGCGGCGGACGAGCCCGATCTCCTCGAAGGCCGACATGCAACGGTAAACCGTGACCAAATCGCACGCCCCGGCGCCCAAGTCCTCGTGCAACTGCTCGATGCTGGTGGGTTGCTCCCGTTTGCCAAGGGCGGCGAGGATGGCGAGGCGCGGTTGAGTGATCCGGAGGCCCGCCGACTTCAGCTTCGTGGTCGCAAACTCGGTCGGCGTCTGCGCCTTCGCGCCGGTCTTGCTACCGGCGAGGGGGTGATTCGTCTGGGTAGAGGCGATCATTTTTCACGGCAATGTGACAATCCTGGTTCGTTTTGCCAGTCTATAGTCGTTACGTTTTGGCCCCGGCGGGAGGGCCGCGAACGAGGGTTGCACGGCACCGTTTGGTGTGCCAACCTTCGCGGACCATCACATGCAAGACCCTCCGGATTTCGCCGAGATTGTCACCTTGATTTGCAAGGAAGATCCGCGGTTCGACCGCAAGGCCTACGATTTTGTCCGTCTTGGCTTGGATCACGCGGTCAAGGAGTTGCGCAAGAAAGACGCCTCGCGCGCCGAACGCTCGCGCCACGTCACCGGGCCGGAATTGCTCGATGGTCTTCGCACCTATGCGCTCGACCAGTTCGGCCCGCTCACCAAGACCGTCCTCAACGCCTGGGGCGTCCGTCGCTGCACCGACTTCGGCGACATCGTTTTCAACCTGATCGAGTATAACGTTTTTTCCAAAACCGAGAACGACCGGCGCGAGGATTTTTCCGACATCTACAATTTCGACGATGCGTTTGTGAAACCGTTCCAGCCGGCCCGCGGGCCGCGCGCCCCGGGTTCCTCTGCGACCGAGGCGTTCGGCGCGGCGTGATCACCGCTCATTCCGGCGCGACTGATTCGTTGCGCCCCAACTTCGCTTTCATGGCCAAACTGTCTTCCGCCGCCGCCGACCTCCACTTGCTCGATTCCTTCTGGCACGAACCGGTTGAACGCACGGTGCTGCCCAACGGACTCACGCTCATTCTCAAGCCCGACCGCTCGGCCGCGCTCGCCTCGGTGCAGGTGTGGGTGAAGACCGGCAGCGTGCACGAGGGCGCGCACCTCGGGGCGGGCCTGTCGCACTACCTCGAGCACATGCTGTTCAAGGGCACCTCGCGTCGCGCGGGCCGGGAGATTTCCGCGACGGTCCAGGCTCACGGCGGCTATATCAACGCCTACACCACGTTCGATCGGACTGTCTATTACATCGATCTCCCCAGCGAGCACACCGCCGTCGCCATCGACCTCCTGGCCGATGCCGTGTTGCATTCGACGCTCCCGGCCGACGAGGCGGCGAAGGAGAAGGACGTGATCCTGCGCGAAATCGCGATGACGAAGGACGACCCCGACAACCGGCTGTGGGACACGCTGTTCTCGACCGCTTTTCGCGAGCATCCCTACCGGCAGCCGATTATCGGGCATCGCGAGGTGTTTTCGGCCGTCACGCGCGAGGATCTCGCCGGCTACTATGGCGCGCGTTATGTGCCGAACAACCTGGTCGTGGTCATCGTCGGCGACATCGAGGTCGCGGCGGTTCGCGCTGCGGTGGCGCAACACTTCGGCGCCGCGCCGCGCGCGCGCCTGGCTCCGGTGCTCGTGCCGGCGGAACCGTTCCAACTCGCGCCGCGGGCCGACCACCGTTTCGAGGATGTCGAGATCACCCGCGCCGCGCTGGCCTGGCCGATTCCCGGGCTCGGTCATCCGGATGCGCCGGTGCTCGATCTGCTCTCGATGGTGCTCGGCTCCGGCGACAGTTCGGTGCTGTGGCAGGATATTCGCGAGAAGACCGGACTCGTGCACACCATCGATGCGTCGAGCTGGAATCCGGGTTCGAGCGGGCTGTTTTGCGTCTCCTTCACCAGCGACCCGGCGAAACGCGCCGCCGCCACCGTTGCGATCGGACGCTCGCTGGCGCGTTGCGCCGCCCGTGGCTTCACGGCCGCGCAGCTCAAGAAAGCCCTCCGGCAGCTCGTCGTCGGCGAGATCAATACCCGCAAGACGATGAGCGGCCAGGCCTCGCGCCTCGGCGCGGCCGAGGTCGTGGTGGGCGATCTCGACTACAGCCGGTCGTATTTCGAGCGGCTCGGCGGCGTGACTCCGGCCGATCTGCGTCAGGCCCTGAAAACCTATCTCGTCCCCTCGCGCCTCACCTCGATTTCGCTCAATCCCGCGGGCACCGCGGACACGGTTGCGCCGCAGGCTGCGACGACCGCGGCCGCGGCGGACTTTTCCGAACTCAGACTGCCCAACGGCGCGCGGCTCCTGCTGCAGCCGGATCACCGCCTCCCGAATCTTCACCTGCGGGTCCTGTTGCAGGGCGGTCCGCTCTTTGAGGCGCCCGGCAAACGCGGCGCAACGGCGCTGCTCGCGACCATGCTGACGAAGGACACGCGCCACCACAGTTCCGCCGAGATCGCCGAGTTCATCGAGGAGGTCGGTGGTTCGTTCTTCCCCTTCTCGGGCAACAACAGCCTCGGCGTTGCCGTCGAGGTGCTCCCGCCCGACACGGCGCGCGCGCTGGCGGTGCTGGAGGAGGCGATGCTGTCGCCGGCGTTCAAGCCGGCGACATTCGCGCTCGAACGCGACGCCCAGATCGCCGAGCTGCAGCAGGACGCGGACGACGTCGTCACGCTCGCCCGCAAACGGGTGCGCGAGAAATTTTTCGGCAACCATCCGCTGGCCCTCGACGACCACGGCGATGAAGCCGGGGTCAAGGCGCTCACCGCGGCGGATCTGGTCGCGTTGCACCGCCGGCTCTGCGTCGCTTCCAATGTCGTGCTGGCGGTCGCGGGCGACTTCGATCCGCGCAAGCTGACGCCGAAGCTGAAATCCTTCCTCGCGAAGTTTCCCCGCGGCGTGGCGCCGGTCAATGCGGCGCATTTCGCGGGCGTCGCCGCGGTCGGCGATTTCACCGAGCAGCAGCCGCGCGAGCAGGCGGTCGTGCTGCAGGCGTTCCCGGGGCCACGCATCAAGGCGGACGACTTCTACGTCGGCGAGGTGGCCGACGAGCTGTTCAGCGGGATGGCCTCGCGGTTGTTCGAGCGCGTGCGGGAGGAAAAGGGCCTCGCGTATTTTGTCCGGTCGGGCCGGGTGATCGGCCTCGATGCGGGCATGTTTTACTTCATGGCCGGCACGCAGCCCGGCCGCGAGGCCGAGGTGCTGGCCGAGATCGAGGCCGAGATCGCCCGGGTGCAGGCCGGCGGCGTGGAGGCCGTCGAGCTCACGCGTTGCCAGGCGCGGCTCAAGGCCGGCCGCCGGCAAAGCCTGCAGACCAATTCGTCGCGCGCGATGCAGGCCGGACTCAACGCGCTCCAGGGACAGCCGATCAACGACTGGAAAAACTACGACGCGCACATCGAGGCCGTGACGCTCGCCGACCTTGCGGCGTTTGCGTCGCGCCATTTCACGCGCGCCCAGCGCACCCAGTTGGTCGTGAGGCCGTGAAGGTGCCCGTAGCGTGATGCCGTGCCTCCGCTTGCCGAACTTTTTCCGGAAGGCGACCACCGCTTTCACCTGACCCTGCGGCGGGGCGACCCGGGCGATTTTTTCCGCCGGCGGGACGCAACCGGCGACGTCCTGGCGGAACGCGCCCGCTGGCTCGCGACCGATCCGGTGCGCTATGCGGCGCTGTTGCCGGAAGGCGGACCGCTGCTGGCGGAATTCGTCGAGCTTTGCACCGGGTGGGGCGTCGTTGCCGCCGCGGGCGAGCTTGGGGCGGACCGGATGGTCGGGGTCGGCGCGGCGCTGGAGCCCGATTTGCTGCTGCTCTCGCCCGATGAAACCGGGGCGTTCCGCCTGCGCGGCGGGGCGCTGTGTTTTCCAACCGGCTGGGCACTGGAGGAAAAACTCGGCCACCCGCTCGATTTCATCCACGGCGTCGTGCCCGGGCTCAACGCCGCGCTCGCGGCGCCGATCCGGCAGTTTCTCTCCAAACTGAAACCGGGGATCGCCTTCCTTCGCGACAACTGGGGGATCGCCGCGACAAGTGAACTGAATCTGCACCCCGCGCGCCGCGTGCTGCCGCCAGCCCCGCCGGTCGCGCTCGACCGGCTTTGGCTGCGCGTCGAACATCAGGCGCTGGTCGCGCTGCCGCGCACCGGCGGGGTGGCTTTTGGCATCCGGATCGCCTTGCACCGTCTCGACGCCGTCGCGCGGGATCCGGCGGCGGCGGCCGGCTTGCGGCACGCCCTCGCCACGATGCCGGCCGGCCTGGCCGCCTACAAACGCATCGACGGGATCCGCGAGGCGGTGGTGGCCCTGCTCTGAAAAAAGGATCGATTTTTCCGGCGGCGTCGCGCTACGTTTTTTTCCTTCCCATGAATAATTTCCTGAAAAAAATCACCCTGACTGCGACCCTGCTCGCCGCCGTTTGCGCCTTGGCGGTTCCGGCGGCGCGAGCCGCGGACGAGGCGGCCGGCGGTCAGGCGACAATCAAGCCGGGACATAAAGTGCGGGCCGTGGCGGACGGGAAAAAGAACAGGCACGCGAAAAAGACGAGGAAAGCGAAGAAGGCGCGCAAGGGCGCCAGGAAGGCGAAGCGGGCAAAACCCGCCAAGCCGTCCGCCTGATTGCTTATTTTTTTCCCGCGAAACCGCCGCTCCAGCCGAGCTTGGAGCGGACGACCGAGAAGTGCGAGTAGTCGGGTCGTTGCGCCAGCGGCAGGCGGAGTTTCGCGATGGAGATTTCCACGGACGAGTGCGCGCTTACGCGGAGATTGCGCTGGCCATCCATGGCGACGAGCAGGCGCGATTCGTCGGCACGATTGGAAACGCGCAGGCGCACATTTTCGTCCAGGATGATCGAACGATTGCTCAGGGTGTGGGGGCAGATCGGCGTGAGCGCGATCACCTGCGAGTCGGGATGCAGGATCGGGCCGCCGGCGGAGAGATTGTAGGCCGTCGATCCCGTCGGCGTCGAAACGATGAGGCCGTCGCAAATATAGTCGGTGACCAGTTCGCCGTCGGCGAAGACCTCGAGGCGCACGAGACGGGAGTTGACCTCGTCCTTGATGAGCACGTCGTTCAACGCGAGGTCGTGCAGGCCGGGCCCGGTCGAGCAGTCGAGCATGGCGCGATGCGTCACTCGAAACGCCCCGCCCAGCAGCGCGGCGAAATCGGCCCGCGCCTCGTCGGCGGAGAACGTCGTGAGAAACCCAAGGCTGCCGCGGTTCACGCCGATGATCGGGACCTGCTCGCGCGCCGACTCGCGGGCGACGCCCAGCAGCGTGCCGTCGCCGCCGATGACGCAACAGGCGTCCCAGCCCTTCAGCCACCCCCGCGGCAGGGGAAAGCGCGAGGTCTGCTTCAGTTTCACCTTCGCCTGCTCCGCCACGGCAACGAGCTCGCGGGCCAGCCGCGCCGCGCCGTCCTTGTCCGCGTTGACGACGAACGCGAGTTTGCGGATGGGATTCATGCGGGGCCCCAATTTTGACGCTTTGGCGCGCGGCGCCAGTTCAATCTGCCTTGCGCAGGCAGAGGAGGAATTCGCGATTCCCGTCGGTGCCGGTGATCGGAGAATCCATCGTGCCGACGAGCCGGGCGCCGCGGAGTTCCGCGAGCGCGAAGTCCCGCACGGTGGCGAGGGTCGCCTCCTGCACGGCGGCGTCGCGAATGACGCCGCGACCGATGGCGACGGCGGCCTTGCCGGCCTCGAATTGCGGCTTCACGAGCGCCACCAGCGTGCCGCCGGGACGGAGGAACGGCCAGACGGCGGGGAGCACGGCCTTGAGCGAGATGAACGAAAGGTCCATGACGATGGCGTCGAAGTCCCCGCGCGGCAGGTCGCCGGGCCCCAGATGGCGGGCGTTGATTTTTTCGAGATTGGTGACCCGCGGATCGCCCCGGAGCCTGGCGTGCAACTGGGCGCGGCCGACGTCGACGCACACCACGTCTGCCGCGCCGGCCTGGAGCGCGCAGTCGGTGAAGCCGCCGGTGGAGGCGCCGACGTCGAGCACGTGGGCGCCGCGCAGGTCGAGAGCGAAGCGCTCGAGCGCGCCGGCGAGCTTTTCGCCGCCGCGGCCGACGAAGCGGGGCGGTTGCTCGACGACGAGTTCGAGGTCGGGGGGATACTCCCGGCCGGGTTTGTCGAGGCGTTCGGTGCCACGGAGCACGCGGCCGCTCATGATGAGCGCCTTTGCCTGGGCTCGCGTCGGCGCGAGCCCGCGGGCGACGAGCAGTTCGTCGAGGCGTAGTTTTGCGGTGGCCATGACTCAGCGGATTTTCTGCCGCGCGGGCGACCAGCAGGTCGTGCGGCCGCCGATCGTGGCGCGGGCGAGCGGCGTTCCGGTCTTGGGACAACGGCCGCCGTTTTCCCAACGATGCCAGAAGAGCCACGATTTTGGGATATGGGCGTTGAGATTGGGTGGCAGGTAGTTTTTCCGGCCGGCGATGGTGTCGAGCGCGAGCCGGCAGACCCGGCGGCATTCGCGCCAGAGGGTGCGGACTTCGGCGGGCGCGAGCGAGCCGGCAAGGCGGCGCGGATGAATCGCGGCCCGCCAGAGGATTTCGTCAGCCATCCAGTTGCCGACGCCGGGGAAGCGTTCCTGCATCAGGAGCACGGCCTTGATCGGCGCACGCGCGCGACGGCGGAGAAAGGACGCGACGGCCTCGAGGGTGAAGGCATCGGAGAGAATGGCCGGCGCGATCTTCGTCCACCAACGGGGCTCGTTCGCGCCACGATAAAACTGCACGCGGCCGAACATGCGCGGATCGGTGAAAACGAGGGCACGACGCGCGGTCTGCAGCACGAGATGATCGTGTTTTTGCGGGACATAGCCGCGCGGCTCGACGTGCAGATCGCCGCTCATGCCGAGATGCAGGCCGAGCCAGGCGTCGGCGCCGAAGCGAAACAGCATCTGCTTGGCCCGCGCCGCGGACGAGCGAAGGCGCCGGCCGGCGATCGCCCGGCGCAGGCCTGCCGCGCTCGTGCCGCGAAAAATCCTGGCTTGGTCGTGGGTTTCAACGGACAGGATTTTTGCGCCGCGCGCGGCGAGGTCCCAGCGCTTGCGGAAAAATTCGACCTCGGCGAGCTCGGGCATGGCTATTCGATGCCGACGCTGCCCTTGACGGATTCGAAGAGCTTTTTGGAGTCGAACCCGACGCCGTCCTTGAAGACGAGTTCGGTTTTCCGCAGGTCGGAAATGTCCTTTGCCGGGTCCCCGGCGACCACGATGAGATCGGCCGCCTTGCCGGTTTCGATGCTGCCGGTTTCATGGTCGATGCCGAGGAGCTGCGCGCCGTTGATGGTGGCGACTTGGATCGCCTCGAGCGGAGTGAGCCCGGCCTCGACGAGCAGTTCCACGGTCCGCCAGCTGCCATAACCGGCGATGACGCCGCCGTAACCGGTGGGATCGGTGCCGGCGACCAGCAGTCCGCCGCTGCGAAAGAAACGCTTCTCGAGCTCGAGCATCTTGCCCCAGATGACCTGGGCGGGCTTGTTTTCGCGGGAGTTCACGCGGGCCCAGGAGGTGAGATAGTTTTCGCGCGCGGGCTGGGAGAGAGTCTCGAGTTCCGCCGGCGTCATCATGCGCCGGCCAGGGTTGAAGGTTTCCAGAATCGCGAGGGTGGAGGTGACGGCGACGTGCTTGTCGATCAGCAGGTGAAGCAGGCTGGCGACGGCGGGTGAGTCGAGGTCGAGGGTTTCCAGGCTGTGCTGCGCGGCGACCGGGTTGGGGAGGTCGTTGTCCTTCCAGCCCGGGATGAAATCCGACATGACGAAAAATCCGTGCTCGAGATCGTCGATGCCCATCTCGGCGGCGGTGCGATAGCTGATCGTGCCAAGGTGCCCGGTCACGTGCAGGTCGCGGTCATGCGCGGCGGTGACGACGGCCTTCAGCTCGTCGGTCGTGAGATGGGTGTAGACCTTGAACGAGGTGAAGCCCTCGTCGGCCCAATAGTTCACCATGCGTGCGGCGTCCGCCGGATCCTCGACCGAATCGAGCTGCGCGACGGCGGCGGGCTTGCCCTCGAGGTAAGGTGCGGTGAGATGCAGTTTCGGCCCCGGGGTCTGGCCGGCGTCGATGCGCCGCTTGAGTTGCAAATCCGTGTAGGGCTCCATCGAGCCGCACGTGCGCATCGAAGTGATGCCGCTGGCGAGGTAGAGGCGGGGGAACGAAAACTCCATTTCGTTCGTATGAAACGGGCCGTGGGGCGAGAACACCGAGTAGAACAGGTGTTCGTGCACGAGCACGAGTCCCGGCAACACGGACTTCCCGGTGAGGTCGAGCGTCCTGGCGTCGGCGGGCACCGCGACGGCGGCCGTGGCGCCAATCTCGGCAATTTTCCCGTCGCGAATGAGCACGGTCTGGTCGTCGCGGGGCGCGACGCCGCGGCCGTCGATGACGCGCGCGTGGATGAGGGCGATGACCGGGGCGCGGACCGACACGAAGGAATCGACCTCCTGGGCGGCGACGCCGACGAGCGACGCCAACCCGGACGCAAGCATGACAAACGCGGGGCAGGTTTTCATGGAACGAGGGAGAAGGCTAACTGAGCGCGGTGACGAATTCGACGAAACTGGGAAACACGGAAACGCCGGCCGGCGCGAGCGCCGCCCAGCCGGCCGCATCGTGCTTTCCGGTGCAGACCGCGGCGGCGCGGATACCGGCGTTGAGGCCCGCCTGGATGTCGGTCTCGCGATCGCCGACCATCCAGCATTGCGCGGGATCGAGGCCGTGGTGCGCGATGGTTTCGACAATGAAACGCGGCGACGGTTTGCGATAGAGCGACGGCTGCTCCGGCGCCTCGGGGGCGATACAGACGCCGGCGAACAGCGGGCGCGGCAGCGCGAGCAGGTTCTCCATGTGGGCGTTGACCCGCTCCGCATCGGCGAGCGTATAGTAACCGCGGCCGATGCCGGACTGGTTGGTGAAAAGAAAAAACTTGTAGCCGAGAGTCCGGGCGCGGCCCAGCGCCGCGGCGATGCCGGGAAGAACCTCCACACCCGCCGGATCGGCGAGGTAGTCTTTGTCGATGATCAGGGTGCCGTCGCGGTCGAGAAAGAGCGCCTTGCTCATGATTCGTGCGCGACGTAGGCGCGCAGCTCGGCGGGCGTGACGGTCGCGGTGCCGAGCTTGCCGACGACGACGCCGGCGGCGGCGTTGGCGAAGTGGGCGGCGGTTTCCAAGCCGGCGCCGGCGGCGAGCGCCAGCGCGAGCGCGGCCAGCGAGGTGTCACCCGCGCCCGAAACGTCGAAGACTTCACGGGCGGCGGTCGGGATCTGGTTGAGAATCTTTCCGCCGGAGCTGAGGAGCATGCCGTCCTCTCCGAGCGTGATGACGAGATTCTTGGTGGCGTAGAGCTCGTGCAGGCGGGCGCAGACCGCGGCGCCGGGAAACGGTGCGTGCGGCGGCGGCTCGATGCCGGCGAGTTGGAGCGATTCGCGCTTGTTGGGCGTGATGAGATCGAGGTCGCGAAAGGCGAGCTTGCGGCGCGGTTTGGGATCGAGGGCGACGAACTTGCCGGCGTTGCGGGCCAGCGTCGTCACGAGGGAGACGAGTTCGTCGTCGAGGATGCCCTTGGCGTAATCCGAAAGGATCACGGCGTCGCAGCCGGCGATCTCTCGTGCGAGCAGCTTTCCGGCCTGGCGGGCGTCGAGGCGGTAGGCGTCCGGCGCCGATTCGCGGTCGAGCCGGCATAATTGCTGGTGCTGCACGAGCACGCGGGTCTTCACGATGGTCGGGCCGGTGCCGGGCGTTGACACCGCGCGGATGTTGTTCTCCTCGAGGATGCGATGGAGCTTCGCGCCGGATTCGTCCTTTCCGATGTAGCCGGCGAGGGTGCAGCGGGCGCCGAGTGAGGCGATGTTGAGCGCGACGTTGGCGGCGCCGCCGGCGGTCCACGAATCGCGGGCGATGTCGACGACGGGCACGGGTGCCTCGGGGGAGATGCGCGTGGCATCGCCCCAGATGTAGTGGTCGAGCATCACGTCGCCGACCACCAGCAGACGCAGGCCGGAGATTTTCCGGAGGAGGGCGGGGAGGCCTTTTATCGGAGTTCCCATTGGTAATGATAGCGCGAAAGCATCTTCGGGGCGGCGGCCGTCACCTGCACGACGTCCTCGATGCGGCAGCCGCCGAGGCCGGGATAGTAGAGACCGGGCTCGACCGTGACGACGGAGCCTTTCAACAGAATGTAGTCGACGGACCCGCTCATCCGGGGCGGCTCGTGCACGGCGAGGCCGAGGCCGTGGCCGGTGCCGTGGAAGAAGCCGACCGAGCCTTTCGGCGTGTGCCTCGTCTCGAAACCGCGGGCGGTGAAGACCTCGACGCATTTGCCATGGACGACGCGCCCGTTGGCGCCGGCGCGGATGGTCTTGAGCGCGGCGAGTTGCGCGGCGCGAACGGCGGCGACCAGCGCGCGCTGGGCATCGCTGGCGCGGCCGCGAAGAAACGTGCGGGTCATGTCGCCGTGGTAGCCGGTCGCGGTGACGCGCGGAAAAATGTCGAGGATGATGAGCTCGTTCGGCCGGAGCGGGCCGGTGCCGCGGTTGTGCGGATCGCAGCCCTGGTCGCCGCCGGCGACGATGGTGTCGCGCGACATCCCGCCAGCCTCGAGGATGGCGGACTCGATCGCGAACTTGAGCAACTCGCTCGTGACCGTGCGGCCGCGATGGACGAGCTGGCGGCCACGGATCCGGCTGGCGCGCAGAATGCGTTCGGCGGCCGCGAAGCCGACGGCACTGCAGCGGTTGCCCTCGCGGATGGCCGCCGCCTCGGCAGGGCTCTTGATCTCGCGCGCCGGAAAGAGCTGGCCGTCGGCGATCTCCAGGTCGAGGCCGAGTTCGTAGAGCTGGCTGTAAACGCCGGCGGGAAAATCGCCGGGCACCGTGAAGCGCGTTTGCTTGAGATCCTTCGCGACGAGATAAATCACGCCCGCCGGGCCGGGCGGGCGCTGGGGCCAGAGTTCGCGGGCGCGCTTCAGGTAGGGCTCGAGCGGGAGAACGACGTCGAAGTCGGAGGTCTTCTTCACCCGGCCGAATTCGAGGGCGCTGACGACGGCATGTTTTTTGCCGCGCAGGCCGAAGGCGACGAACGCGTCGGGCACGTCGACCTTGCCGAAATAAAGGGCGTCAGGACTGCGCTCGGTGTCGGCATAGAGGAGAGGAGGCGGCGGATTTTTTCGGGGCACGGGAAAGAAGAGGGATTGAGTTGCTGCGTGGCGGCCATTACCCACCGACCCTGTGAAAAACGCAAATCCGGTTTTCCCCGAGCGGGCCTGTCGGCGCGCGGCGTCCGCGCGACCGGGTTGCGGCGGAGGGCGATCGCGGATTTTGCGGGGCGGCGCGGTGCTGCTGGCGACCTTGCTGATGCTGACCGCCTGCGGCAGGCCGGCCTTGGGGCGGGTCCCGAGCGTGCCGCCGTCGCCGCCGGTCGCCCAGGCGCCGCAGCCGCCGGTCAGGTATTCCTACGAAGTGGTCGCGGCGTGGCCGCACGACCCCAAGGCGTTCACCCAGGGGCTCGTTTTTCGCGACGGCAATTTTCTCGAGAGCACGGGGCTCAACGGCCAGTCGACGCTGCGGGAGGAGGAGGTGAAAACCGGCCGGGTGCTAAAGCAGATCGCGGTGCCGGCGCAGTATTTTGCCGAGGGTCTCGCGGTGGTGGGCGATCGCGCCTACCAGCTGACATGGCGGAGCGGGAAGGGATTTGTCTACGACGTCGACACCTTCCGGCTGGAACGGGACTTCGGCTACGAAGGCGAAGGCTGGGGCCTCGCGACCGACGGCCGCGTGCTGATCCTCAGCGATGGCACGAGCCGGATTCGCTTTCTCGATCCCGCGACGTTCCAGGTGCAGCGAACCATCGAGGTGACGCAGGCGGGAAAGCCGGTCGACCAGTTGAACGAACTCGAGTGGATCAATGGCGAGATTTTCGCGAATGTCTGGCAGACGAATGAAATCCTGCGCATCGATCCGGCGACCGGGCGGGTGCGGGGTGCAATCGACTTTTCCGGGCTGCTCGCACCGCAGGATCGCGGGCCGGAGACCGACGTGCTCAACGGGATCGCCTACGACCCGGCCGGCGACCGGCTGTTTGTCACGGGAAAGCGCTGGCCGAAAATCTTCGAGGTGCGCCTGAAGGCCGTGCCGTGATCGCACCGCCTCGTGCGCGCCGCCGCCGCCGGACCGCGCACGAAACCGGTTCCGGCGTTCACGCCGGCCCGGCGGGCTGGCCGGGCGTGGTGCCGTTGCGGCCGCCGAGCGCGGCGACCTGCGGCTCGACCTGGCGCCAGAGCGCCTCGGCCTTCTCCACGATGATCGCGCGACACTTGCCGATCTCCGCCTCGCGGGCGGAGCGGTTTTCCTCGGCGATCTTGGCGAGGTCGTCGAGGTTGTAGAGAAAGACGTTTTCCAACTCCGCGACCGCGGGCTCCACGTCGCGGGGCAGCGCCTGGTCGACGAAGAACAGCGGCCGGGCGGGGCGCTTGCGCATCGCCTCCCGCACGGCGGCGAGGGAAACCACCGTGCCGGGCGCCGAGGTTGCGCACACGACCACATCGAACTCGGCGAGCCGCGCCTCGCGCTGTTCGAACGGCATCGCGCTCGCGCCGAGGGCGGTGGCGAGTTCCATCGCGCGTTCGAGGCGGCGGCTGGCGATCGTGAGCGCGGCGGCGCCGCGGCTTTGAAAAGCCTTCGCCGTCTTCTCGCCGATCTCGCCGGCGCCGAGCAGCAGGATGCGCGTGGCCTTGAGCCCGCCGAAGATCGTGAGCGCAAGGTCCACCGCGACGTTCGCGACGCTGACCTGGCCCTCGGTGATCGCCGTGGTCGTGCGGACGTGCTTCGCGGCCTGGAATCCTTTTTGAAAGACGCGGTTGAGCACCGGGCCGGTCGAGCGCCGCGTCTGTGCCGCGGCGTAGGCTTCCTTCACCTGGCCGAAAATCTCCGTCTCGCCGACCATCTGGGAATCGAGGCCGGCCGCGACCTCGAGGAGGTGCTGCACGGCTGCGCGCCCGCGCAGGTCGAGCCGGATCTTGGCGAAGGCCGCGGGGTCGAAGTTCTGCTTCGCGCAGAAGGCCCCCGCCACGCGTTCGGCGGCACCGGGCCCGGCGGCCACACCGTAGAACTCGATGCGGTTGCAGGTGCTCAGCACGGCGTATTCCCTGAGCCCGTCGACGGTCGCAAGCTCCACCTGCAAGGCCTCGGCGGCGCCGCTGGCCAGGGCGAGTTTCTCGCGCACCTCGAGGGGCGCGCGATGATGGTTCGCCCCGATGACAAAAAGCCCGTCGCTGCTCATGATTTCGCGGCCACCGCGGTTGGGGTGGCGGGATGCCGGCTCGCATCGACCGGCCCGAGCGAGATCAGCGCCAGCACGAAGAGCACGAGGCAAGTCCACGCGAAACGTTTCGCGAGCAGCCGCCCGCCGAGTCGCAGCCCGAGCGCGAGGGCATAGGCGGCCCAGACCGCGACGGTGGTGAAAATCTTGGCGATATCCGCGCTCGCCATGTCGCGCAGCCAGTAGGCGAGGATGACGGCGAGCGACGCCGTGAGAATCGCCTCGCCGGCGACCAGCAACCGCAGGCCGATGTGGTCGAGGTCGAGGATCGACGGCAGAAAGGAGAACCAGCCGCCGAGGTGTTTCGACTTGAGCGAGTAGTTGCGCGCCAGAAACATGATCGACGTCAGCGCGAGCAGCGCGAAGACGCCGTAACTGAACAACGCGAGCGACGCATGCAGCTCGATCCACGGGTTGCCGCCGAAGATGTGCGCCCGGCGCGTGGCGTCCCATGCCGGGATCGCCAGCGACACGAGCGTCAGCACCGCGGCGAGGCACGACGTGAAATAGCCGAGCAGGCTCGAGCGAAACGTCACGCCGATCAGCAGGTAGAGCGTGATCGCCGACCAGGCGGTGAACTGGAAGAGCTCGAAGGTGTTGCCGATGGGCGTGCCGCCGACGGCGTGACCACGCATGCCGAGGCCGGCGAACTGGAGCACGTAGCCGACGAGAATCAGCACGTAGTTCGCGACGCCCGACGGTCGTCCGCCCCGGAGCAGCGAGAACGTGCCCAGGACGAACCCCGCGAGGTAAAACCCCGCGGCGACCCAGAGCCAGGAACGATCGGTAAAGGCGGCGAACATCAGGATGCGACGCTAGGGGCGCCCGTGTGCAGGGCAAGTCTGGCGCTCGCCGCGCCTTTCGCGGTCCGGCCCGGGACCAGCGGGGCGGCCGGCGGCCTGGCGCATCAACGCGGCGCCGGCTGCCATTGGGCCAAAAACGCGAGGATCTTGGCCGGATCGTGATGATCGCCCTCCTCGAGTTCGCCGCTGTCCTTGGTCACGAGCTGACGGCCCGTGCTGTCAAGGACGACGAGGACGGGCAGTCCTTTTTCGACGGGATTGCCGTAGCGATCGTTGACGGCCGCGTTGCGCTTTTCGCCGTGGCGGGTGTTCACATCGATGAGCACCAGTTCGTAGCGATCGCGCAGCATTTGTGCGACCTTCGGATCGTTTTGGAAGGTGGTGTGGAGGCGATGGCACCAGATGCACCAATTGGCGCCGAACATCAGGAGCACGTGCTTGTGGCCGCCCGTGGCGCGACCCAGGGCAGCGGCGATCTGCGCCGTGCCGTCGGCGTGCACATCGTAAATGTCCGGGCCCATGTCCGGATATTCCGGGGCCGCGAGGAGGGGCGCGGCCAGCAGGCCGAGCGCCAGAAGAACGATACGTTTCATGCGATGACGTTGGGCCTGCCGGTGAAAAAGGCTAATTTTTTTGCGCGGCCCAAAAACGGCATTCGTCGGAAAAGTCGCGAACGGCCGCCGACTCACGCGCGATCTCGACCCGCATGGCGTCGAACCGGTGGGTCCACCCGGTGGCCGCCAGATCCGCGAGGACTTCCCGGCGATCGGGCAGGTGCATGAACGTCCGGCCGCTGTTGTCCTCGAAGTAGCGGTCGCCGAACTCGACGAGGCGCTCGTCCTGCTCGGCGCGGACCCAGCGCATCGCCTCCAGCCGCCACAGGGCGCGCTCGGTCGGCGAAGCGTCGCGGTCGTGGGTCGTGAAGAGCAACGGCGCGCCGGGCGCGCAGACGCGGTGCAATTCACGCAGGGCGGCGCGGCGGTTTTCGCGGCCGGGGATCTGCATGAGGCCGTTGAACATGAAGAGCGCCCCTGCGAAGGGCGTGTCGCCCAGCGCGTGACACCGCCCGAGTTCGGTCGCGTCGGCGGACAGAAAACGGATCGAGGTCGCGTCCCGCTCGGCCGCGAGACTGTGGGCCTGGTCGAGCAGTTCGTCGGCGAAGTCGAAAGCGGTCAACTGACGGTAGCCAAGCGACCACAAGCCGAGCGTGACCCGGCCGGCGCCGCAGCCGGCCTCGAGGAGGCGGGCGTTTCGATCCGGAAAGAAACGCTCGATGAGGGCGCGTTCGGAGGCCCACAGGCCGAGTTGGTGGGCGGCGCGCGTGTAGTGCACGACCGCGAGGAGATCGTTGAAATCGGCGCGGACGCGGGCGGAGGAAATCTTGCGGGAAGAGGTCAGGAGGCGGACGAAGGGCGGCTGAGGCGCGAAATGAACCGAGTCGTCCCGCGCGGGCGAGGCTCAAATCGAGGACGAGGGCGGACGCGGGTTGAGGCCGAGTGAAATCTTGCCTTCGCCCCGACATCCCCCGTTTCTAATCGGGTTGATTCCCACGCACCTTCGTGCCCCGGACGGGTTTCCTCTGCCCGTCGCGCCGGCGTCGCAGGCTGGGTTGGGTTCCGCCCATTCTTACCTGTTTTTCGAGCAATGCCCGATCCGAACTCACCCACTCCCCCCGGCCGCCGATCTTCGTGGCCGGTTGTGGCGGTAGTGGCGGCGCTGCTGGTGGCATATGTGATCATGGCGCTTGGGGCATCCCGGCAAAAGGGACTGTCCTACGACGAAGGGGAGGAGATCGCGATCGGCTACAACATCTGGCGGAATCACGATTTGCGAATGGAGGCGGCGAACGGCGACCTGGTAAAACGATGGGCGACACTGCCGCTCCTGCTGACGAAGCCGGTGTTTCCGCCCAAGGAGAATCCCTACTGGCGCGCCGGCGGTGCCTATGAGGTGGCGTTTCTTTTTTTCTTCGACACCGGCAACAATCCCGCCGCCCTGATGTTTCAGTGCCGCAGCATGGTGGCCCTGCTTGGAGTGGCCACGGGCCTCCTGGTGTTTTTTTGCTCGAAGGAGCTGTTTGGCAACATCGGCGGGCTGATTTCGCTGACGCTCTTCGTTTCCAGCCCGAGCATGCTGGCCTTTGGGGCGATGGTTTCGACGGAAATGTCGGTCTGCCTGACGTTGCTCGGCTCGACGTGGTGCATCTGGCGGTTGATTCACCGCGTCACGTGGGGCCGGTTGCTTGGCAGCCTGATTTTCGTGGCGTTGCTGCTGCTTTCCAAGCCGACGGCGATCGTGACGTTTCCGCTGACGGCGCTGATGCTGGCCGTGAAACTCTACCGCGGCCAGCCGTTGGAATGGCGCCTCGGAGCGCACCGGACCATTTACACGCGACGCGCGCAGGCAGGGATCTTTGCGGGGCTGTTCGTGCTGCACGCGGTCTCCGGGTGGGCGGCGGTCTGGGCGCACTACGATTTTCGCTATCTGGCGAGCCCCAACCCCGGGGATCCGGGCATCGTATTCCGGACGCAGACGTCCGATCCGATCGATCCATCGGTGGCGGAATTCCTGGACTGGTCCCGACGCACGCACTTCCTGCCGGAGGGTTACCTCCACGGGATCGAATGGCTGCTCGGGCAGAACGACAGCCAGGCCTCGTTCATGGACGGCCACTGGAAATTCGGCGGCTGGCGCACTTTTTTCCCTTATGCGATGGGGGTGAAGACGCAGCCGGCGCTGATCTTGCTGCTGGTCTTGTCGCTGGCCGGCTGGTGGAGTTTGAGGCGGGCGGATCCATCGCCGGACGACGAGGCATCGGTCTCGAGCGTTTCGCCGAAAATATACGGGGCGGTGCCGTTCATCGGGCTCGCGGTCGTCTATTTCGCGATCGCCATCATGTGGGACCTCAACATCGGTTTCCGCCACGCGCTGCCGATTTATCCCGCGGCCTACGTGCTGGCGGGTGCGCTGGCGTTCGTTTGGAAGCGACACGGAATCCTCGCCCAAGGCCTCATTGCCTCGCTGCTCGCATGGCATATCGCCGGTCCCGTTGGAATCTATCCCGATTATCTCGCCTATTTCAGCCCGGTGGTGGGCGGGCCGTCGCAGGGCTACAAACACCTGGTCGACAGCTCGCTGGATTGGGGACAGGACCTGCCCGGCCTCAAGCGCTGGCTCGAGCAAAACAATCCGGGGGATCGCGAGCCGTTTTATTTCGCCTATTTCGGGACAGGGAACCCGGACTACTACAAAATAAAATCAAATCGGCTGCCCGGTCGCCCCGAGTGGCGCGTGCTGAACGCGTTTCCTTTGAAGCCGGGAATCTACGCGATCAGTGCGACGTTGCTGCAGGGGATCGGCACCCAGACTGTGGGCCCGTGGAACAAGGTCGCAGAAAAAGCCTATCAGCGCTGCGTCACCAACCTCGCGACGCTGGCGGCGAGTTTCAAAGACCCCCAGAAACAGGCGGAACTGATGAAAAAATACCCGGAGGATTTCTGGAAGCGCGAATACGCGTTGTTCGAAAAGCTCCGGTTCGGCCGGCTCTGTGCGTGGCTGCGCCACAAACGCGAGCCCGATGCGAACGTCGGTTACTCCATCCTGATCTGGATCCTCGACGCGCACGAGATCGACGCCGCCCTGCTCGGCCCGCCGATGGAGCTGGCGGATGCGCCGCTGCACCTCTGATGCGGCGTCAGCCGGATTTCCGCCGCCACGCGGCGATGAACATGCCGTTCGCGTCGAGTTCGTGCGGCCAGAGAAATACAGTTGAGGGCCCCTCGACCGGCTCGGGGCCTTGAGCTGGTCGAAACGGCTGCGAGCCGAGGGCCGGGAGCGGCAGCGGCTCCAGCTCCGGGTGCGCCGCGGCAAAGGCAGCGACGACCGCGATCGTCTCGCTGCGGGTGAGCGTGCAGACGGAGTAAATAAGGCGACCGCCGGGCTTGAGCGCGCCGCTGACGTTGTGGAGCAACGCGAGCTGCGTGGCAGCGAGTTCGCGCACGTCGGCGGGAGTCGTCGTCCAGCGGGCGTGCGGATTGCGCTGCCAGGTGCCGACCCCGCTGCACGGCGCGTCGAGCAGGATGCCGTCGAATTTCTGTTTCGTCGGGAGCTTCGAGCCGCCATCCCAGAAATCGGTGCGATAATTGAAAAGCCGGGCACGCGCGGCGCGGCGTTTCAGCGTGTCGATGCGGCGGGCGTTGCGATCGGTGGCCCAGACGACGCCCTTGTTTCGCATCAGGTCGGCGAGATGGAGCGTCTTGCCACCCTCGCCGGCGCAGGCGTCCCACCAGTTTGCGCCCGGCTGCGGGGCGGCGGCGACACCGACGAGCTGGGAGGCGAGGTCCTGGATTTCGAATTCGCCGGTCTTGAACTGCTCGGTCTTGAAGAGGTCCTGCACGCCGGTGAAACGCAGCGCATCGGGCGCGAGTGCGGTCGGTTCGCAGGCGACGAGCGACTTGGCCAGGGCGGCCGCGGTGCCGGGCCGGGCGCGGAGCCACAGGGCGGGGTCGCGCTGGAGCTGGCGGAGGTAGCCGGCCTTCGCGGTCGCGGCGGCAGTCGCGTCGCCGGGCACGTCGAGTTCATCCCACAGCCATGCCGGGACGGCGCGGGCGGCGAGAGTCTCGGCCTTGATTGATTTCGGATCGGCGGTGAACCGCTCGTGGAGCGCGACGGCGTGCTCGAGGCGTTTTTGCGGCGAAGCCTTCGGGTCCAGCCACGAGAACCAGCGGAAATAAACGAAGACGGTGTGGCTGATCGCGCGCTTCGCCGGCGGTTGCAGATAGCGGTGGCTCTCGAAATAGAAGCGCAGGGCAGTGTCGGCGCGCTCGTTGGTGGAGACGGCGGCGAGAATCTGCGCGGCGTGGTTGAGCGTGGCTTGATCGAGCATGAAGTTCCGACCACAGAGGCACAGAGCGCACGGAGTTAAAACAGTATTCTCGCCGGGTGCTGCGGGCCCTCGCGGTTGCTCAGGCTCTTTTTGCCCAGCGACGGTCCTGCTTGAGTTCGAGGCGCCGCGTTTCGAGCTGGACGCCGGCGACGGCGGGGTGGGCGCGGAGTTGCTGGAAGCTTGCGGCATTCAATTTCCACGTGAGCGCGTGGCTCGCCTCGGCGACCGGGGCCACGCGGTCCTCAAAGACGAAGCCGAACTCGACCCGCGTGTCGCCGACCTGCGCGTTGAGCGTTTCCCGCAAGAGGTGGAGGAAGGCGGGCAGTTCGCGGTGCGCGGGATGGAGCAGCCAGGTGACCTTGCGCACGATGCCGCAGACGAAGCCGTCGAGCGGGTAGCATTCCTTGACGTTGATGCGGGTGCCGTCGTTGCCGGCGAGGATGTTGCCCTGCACGAGCACCAGCGCGTTTTCCGCGAGCGTGGCGCCGTAAGCGGCATAGGCGTCGGCAAACATGTTCAGCGGGAGCGAGGCGCTCTTGGTGGCGAGCGTGAAGGCGACCCACGGGCGATTGTCCTTTTTCGACAGCTTTTTCTGAAGGTTGCCGGCGATGCCGCAGAGGCGGAACTCGGTGCGGTCGGATTGCTGCAACAACTCGTCGACGGCAAACGTGTCGATGGCCTCGGCGAGTCCGGCGTAGGCGTTCATCGGATGGCCGGAGACGTAGAAGCCGAGGAGCTCCTTTTCGAAGGCGAGCCGCTCGGGGGCGGAGAAGTCGTCGGTCGAGCCGGGAGCCGAGGGCTGGGAGCTGAGCGCAGAACCGTTGGAGCCGGGCTTTCCGCTCCCGTTTGTCTTCGGCGGCTCCTCGGCGAGCATGTCGAGGAAGCTGTGCTGGCCGGCGGCCTTGTCGCGGGCAGTGGCGCTGGCGGCGGCGAGCGCGGCATCGATGCCGTCGAAAAGTTTCTTGCGCGAGCCGCCAGCGAAATCGAAGGCGCCGGTCTTCACGAGGTGCTCGAGCACGCGCTTGTTGAGCGCCTTGGCGTCGACGCGGGCGACGAAATTCTCGAAATCGACGAACGGGCCGTTGGCCTCGCGCTCGGCGATGATCTTCTGCGCCGCGCCCTCGCCGACGCCCTTGATGCCGGCGAGCCCGAAGCGGATCTTGCCGCCGACGGGCGTGAACATCTCGCGCGATTCGTTCACGTCGGGGCCGAGGACCGTGAGTCCCATCGACTCGCACTCGGCGACGAAATGGGAGACCTTTTCCGCATTCCCGAGCTCGGAGCTGAGCATCGCGGCCATGAACTGCACCGGATAGTTGGCCTTCAGGAAACCGGTCTGGTAGCTGAGGATCGCGTAGGCGGCGGAGTGGGACTTGTTGAAGCCATAGCCGGCGAATTTGTTGAGGATCTCGAAGATGGCATCCGAGGTCTTTCCGTCGATGCCGTTGACCTGCTTCGCGCCGGCGATGAATTTTTCGCGCTCGGCGGCCATGGCCTCCTTGTCCTTTTTTCCCATCGCGCGGCGCAGCATGTCGGCGCCGCCGAGCGTGTAGCCGGCGATGATCTTCGCGGCCTCCATGACCTGCTCCTGATACACCATCACGCCGTAGGTTTCGCGGCAGACCTCCTCGAGCAGCGCGTGGGGAAAGCGGACGGTGGACGGATCTTTTTTCCCACGGATGTAGTCGGGAATCCAGTCCATCGGGCCCGGGCGGAAGAGCGCGATGAGCGCGACGATCTCGTCGATGGTGGAGAGGCCGATCTGGCGGCAGAGGTTTTGCATGCCGCCGGATTCCAACTGAAACACGCCGGTGGTGCGGCCGGAGTTGAGGAGGGCGAAAGTCTTCGCGTCCTCGAGCGGGATGGTTTCGATGTCGAACGTCGGGTCGACGGTGCGGCGGATGTTGTCGACCGCGTCGGCGATGACGGTGAGCGTCTTGAGCCCGAGGAAGTCCATCTTCAACAGGCCGAGCTTACCGACCGCGTTCATGTCGAACTGCACGGTGACATCGCCTTCCTGCTCGGTGAGCGGGACGAATTCCTCGAGCGGGCGGTCGGTGATGATGATGCCGGCGGCGTGTTTGCCGGTGTTGCGCACCATGCCCTCGAGGACGCGCGCCTGGTCCATGATTTTTTTTGCGACGGGGTTGCGCGCGACCTCATCGCGGAGCTCGGCGGATTTTTCGAGGGCGATCTCGAGCGTCATGTTGAGCTCGTCCGGGATCATCTTCGCGAGGCGGTCGGCGTCGGCGTAGGGCAGGTTATGAACGCGCGAGACGTCACGGATGACCATCTTCGCGCCGAGCGTGCCGTAAGTGATGATGTTGGCGACGCAGTCCTTGCCGTATTTTGCGCGGACGTAGTCAATGACCTCGCCGCGGCGGCGCATGCAGAAATCGATGTCGAAGTCCGGCGGCGACACACGTTCGGGGTTGAGAAAGCGCTCGAAGAGCAGCTTGAAGCGGAGCGGATCGAGGTTGGTGATGCCGAGCAGGTAGGCGACAATGCAGCCCGCGCCGGAGCCGCGGCCGGGGCCGACGGGGATGCCGTGCTCCTTGGCCCAATGGATGAAATCCCAGACGACGAGAAAGTAGTCGATGAAGCCGGTCTTGCCGATGATGCCGAGTTCGTAGTCGAGCCGCTCGACGAGCGTCTGCGCCAGCGCGGGGTCGGTGGCTTGCTGCGGCCCGGCGTAGTCGACGCCGTAGCGTTTTTTCAGACCGGCGATGCAGAGGTCGCGCAGGTAGCCGGCGCGGTCGGTCTTGATCTCCGGCGGCAGCGGATATTTCGGATAACGATCGCTGCCCTTGGGAAAATCGATCTTGAGGTCGCACATGTCGGCGACGTGCTGCGTGTTCGTCAGCGACTCGGGCACCTCGGCGAAAAGCTTTGCCATCTCGTCGCGCGATTTCAGGTAAAACTGCTGGCCCTCGAAGCGCATCCGCTTTTCGTCGTCGATCTTGGCGCCGGTCTGGATGCAGAGCATGGCGTCGTGCGGGCCGGCATCGGTGCTGCGGACGTAGTGAACGTCATTCGTGCAGATGACCTTGAGGTTGAATTCCTCGGCGAGCTTGAGGAGTCCCGGGATGATCTTGCGCTGCTCGGCGATGCCGTGGTCCTGGATTTCGACGAAGTAGTTTTCGCGGCCAAAGATCTCGACAAACCGGCCGCAGGCCTTCCGCGCCTCCTCGTAACGATCATAGAGCAGGTGTTGCGGCACCAGCGAGGCAAGGCAGCCGGTGAAGCCGGTCAGGCCGCCGGAGTGGCGCGCGAGGGTCTCGAGATCGGTGCGCGGCTTGTAGTAAAAGCCCTTGAGGTGGGCGTCGGACACGAGCTTGAGAAGATTCGAGTAGCCGGTGGCGTTCCTCGCGAGGAGACCGAGGTGGAAGATGGTTTTGCCCTCGTCGGAGCGGCCGTTTTTCTCAAGGCGCGAGGTCTCGACGAGGTAGAGCTCGCAGCCGATCAACGGCTTGATGCCCTTGGCCTTGGCCGTGTTATAGAATTCGATTGCGCCGTAGAGATTGCCATGATCGGTGAGCGCAAGCGCCGGCATGCCGAGCTCGACGGCGCGATCCATCAACCGGTCGATGCGGCAGCAGCCGTCGAGGAGGCTGTAGTCGGAATGGACGTGAAGGTGGACGAAATTCTTGTCGGCGGACGGCACGGAAGGGACCTAACCAACCCCATCGCGTCGCCTGCGCAAGACGGGAAAAAAGCCGTTGACGCGAACGCGGCGAGTTGGCCTATTACCCAGCTTTTCCTTTCACCAACACGTCCGTCCCAATGTCCATCGAAATCAAAATCCGCAAGAACGAGCCCATCGACCGTGCGCTCCGCCGCATGAAGAAGAAGCTCGATCGCGAGAACATCATCAAGGGCACCCGCGCAAAGCGTTACTACGAAAAGCCGTGCGAAAAGCGCCGCCGCAAGGACAAGGTCCAGGCCTTCACCCAGATGCTGCGCCGCCGCTACGCCGAATAAGCCAAAGCCGGTCGGCCGGCCCGCGCCCAGTTTTATCCCGCGCTACCGTTTTCCCGGTAGCGCATTTTTTTTGCCGAGCCGCCTGATCCGCGCCACCAGCCCTTCGCCCCTTCGTCGCCCGAACTCTCCAGCGTGAAACCAACCCTCTCGCTTTCCACCAGCTGGTGCTCGCACCGGCATACGGACGGCTACGCCATGTTGAAGGAAATGGCGGGCCTGGGTTTCGACACGGTGGAGCTGAGCCATGGTGTTCGCATCACGCTCGTGCCCGGAATCATGAAGGCCGTCGAGGAGGGCGTGGTAAAGATTGGCTCGACGCACAATTTCTGCCCGTTGCCGACCGGGGTGGTGCAGGCGGCGCCGAATCTGTTCGAGCCCTCGGCAATCGATCACCGGGAGCACGACCAGTGGCTGCGCCACACCAAACGCTCGATCGATTTTGCGGCGCAGATGAACGCCCGGGTGCTCGTCTGCCACTTGGGGAGCGTGGTTTTTTTCTGGTTCAACCCGGCCCGGGCACTGCGCAACTACCTGCGCGATCATCCCGACGCCGGCCGGACGCCCGACGACAAGGCCTATCACGCGCTCCTCGCGAAATCGCTGGTCAAGCTGCGCAAGCGGATGGGGCCGTATTGGGAGCAGACCAAGAAAAGCGTGAACGAGATTCTCGAGCACGCGGCGCAGAAGGGCATCAGGCTCGGGTTCGAGAACCGCGAGAAATTCGAGGAGCTGCCGCTCGACGGGGAATATGCCGACTTCCTCGCCGGCCTGCCGCCAACCGCCCCCGTGGGCTACTGGCACGACACCGGTCACGCCGATATCAAGCACGGCATGGGACTCCTCGATCACCAGCAGCACCTCGAGAAGAACGCGTCTCGTTTGCTGGGCTTCCATCTGCACGACGTCAGCGCCCACGGCCAGGACCACCAGCCGGTCGGCTCCGGTCACATCGATTTCAAGATGGTCAGCCAATTCTGGCGGCCGGAACACCTGCTCGTCCTGGAGTTCGGGCCCCGGCTGACCGTCGACGACGTGCGCATCTCGAAGCAGCGGATCGAGGCGTTGATAGGGTAGGCCGAACGGGCGCTAGGTTTGTCGGTCCGCCAGGATTTCCTGGATCCACCGCCGGTGAGGGCCCGAAAGCGTCATCGACTCGAGGCGCGCGAGAGGCGCCCACGTCAATCCGGCGGGCAGTTTTCCGCGCGGGGCCGGGGCGACGTGGATCGATTCCGTGATCTGAAAACGCGTGATGCTGCGCCGCCGCTTCGCCAGCAACGGATGCAAACTTGCGGCAGCGGGGTCCAGGTTCGCCTGCCCGGCCGTGGGCAGTTCGTGGATGTTCGCGAACCGGCGCGCCCCGGCCGCGGCGCGGTGAAGCAGGAGGGCGCCGCGGCGCTCGCACCAGACGCGGACGATGCTGTGCCGCTCGATTTTTTTCGGGGCGAGACGGGGAAAATTTTCCGGATTACCCGCGGCGGCGGCGGCACAAAGGGTCCGCACCGGGCAGCCGGCGCAGCGTGGATTCTGGCGCAGGCACACGGTGGCGCCGAGTTCCATCATGGCCTGGTTGTGGTCGCCGGGCGCGATGGGGGAAAGCAACGCGGCGGCGAGTGGCGCGAAATATTTCGCCGCGCTCGCGCTGTCGCGAAACTCGCGGCCGTCGGCGGTCAGGCGCGCAAGGATCCGCACGACGTTGCCATCGACGCAGGCCGCGGCGGCGCCAAAGGAAATGCTCGTGATCGCGGCCGCCGTGTAGGGCCCGACCCCCGGCAATTCGCGCCAGACCTCGGGCGTGCGGGGCGATCCGGTTCGCTGCGCAAGCTCGCGGGCGAGCCGGTGGAGGTTGCGCGCGCGCGAATAGTAGCCGAGGCCCTCCCAGAGTTTCAGCACGCGGGATTCCGGCGCGGCGGCGAGCGCGGCGAAGTCCGGCAGCGCGGCGAGCCAGCGGGCGAAGTAGGGGAGAACTGTCTTCACCTGGGTTTGCTGGAGCATGAATTCGCTCACGACCGTCCGGTAGAGCGAGGGCGCCTCGCGCCACGGCAGCGACCGGGCATTGGCGCGATACCACGCCATGAGCGAACGTTGAAACCGGGTCTTGCGGGCGATCAAGGGTTGGGCCACGAAGGCACAAAAGGCGCAAAAGCCCGGCGGTGCGAAGCAGAATCCCTTTGTGCTTTCGGCGCTTTTTGTGGCTGATTTCGCCATGCCGAAGAAGCCCGGGGACGAAGAAGCCCCCAAGAAGCTCGCCTCCTACACCGCCAAGCTCGACGACGCCCAGATGGAAAAACTCCGCGCGATTTGCGTGGAGCGCGGCTGGACGCCGTTCGAGGTGGCTTATACGCGGTTCGCGTTCAAGGCCGACCACCTCAAGGTCAACGTGTCCGCCTACACGAGCGGCAAGGTCGTGGTCGCTGGCAAAGGCACGGAGGAATTCGTGACCATGACGCTCGAGCCCGACGTGCTCGGCGCGGCGAAGCTCGGCTACGACGAGGTGCTGCATCCCGACTGGTTCGAGTCGCACGCCGGGCTCGACGAGAGCGGCAAGGGCGATTTTTTCGGGCCGGTGATCGCCGCGACGGTCATCGCGGACAAATCCGCCATCGAGGCGTGGCGGAAGGCGGGCGTGCAGGATTCGAAGAAGATCGCCGAGACGCAGATCATCAAACTCGACAAGCTCATCCGCGAGACGCATGGCGCCATCGCGCGGACGTGTTTTTGCGGGATGCCGAAATACAACGACCTGATGTCGCGGCCCGGCGCGAATCTCAACCGGCTGCTGGCCTGGCAGCACGCCACGGCACTCGAACAGGCGCTGCTGGCCAAGCGCGTGCCGTGGGGACTGCTCGACCAGTTCACCAAGCAGCCGCTGGTGCAGCGCGAGCTGGCGAAGAAAAAGGTGGAAAACTTCGACCTGCGGATGCGGACCAAGGCGGAGGAAGACCCGGTCGTCGCCGCCGCGTCGGTCGTGGCGCGTGCGGAGTTCGTGCGGCAGATGCACGCGCTGTCGAAGAAGTTTGGCGCCAAATTGCAGAAGGGCGCCGGTCCGCTGGTGAAAACGCAGGCGCACCAGATCATCGAGAAATTCGGCGTGCGGGCGTTGGGCGAGTTCGCGAAGCTGCATTTTCGGACGGCCTACGAAGTCGTCGCCGCCGCGGGCAAGCTCGGCGAGCTGCCGCTGCCCGAGCCGAAGGAACGCGTGGATTGGGAGCGCTAGCCCGGCCGATGCCCAAGCGCCGTCAGCTTCGCGGATTCGACCTCAAGCAAATCGAGGGGGTGGCCGAGCTCATCGGCGTGGACGAGGCGGGCCGCGGCGCGCTCGCCGGGCCGGTGGTGGCGGGAGCCGTGCTGGTGACGAAGGCGTTTCTCGAGGGCCGCTGGGCGCTCACGAAGGCCGGGCGGGTCAACGATTCGAAACAACTCACGGCGGCGGAACGCGACGAGTTGTGGTTCGAATTCGAAACCCTCGCGGCCCAGGGTCAGATTCACGCGCAGTTCGGCGTGGCGGACGTGGACGAGATCGAGCGGCTCAACATCCTCGGCGCGACGAAGCTGGCGATGCGGCGGGCACTGGAAGGAATCTATCCGCCGGACGCGTTCGAGCAGAAGACCGAACCCGATCTGTTCGCGCCGCCGGAAACGATCGCTAGCTTCCGGCCGACCGTGTCGTGCCGCGTGCTGGTCGATGGCCTCGCTTTGCGCAGCTTTCCCTATCCCCACACCGGCATCGTGAAGGGCGATGCGCGTTCGCTGTGTGTCGCGATGGCCTCGATTGTCGCGAAAGTCACCCGTGACCGGATGATGAACGAACTCGGGGCGAAGCACCCGGGCTACGGTTTCGCGCAGCACAAGGGTTACGGGACCGACGACCATCGCGAGGCGGTGTTGCGGCTGGGGCGCTGCGCGCAGCACCGCGGCCTGTTTCTCCGCAAGCTCCTCGCCGGCCGCGTCGACCCGGCGCAGATGGATTTTCTCGCGGGCGAGGTGTGACGCGCGCCGTTGACCCGGGCGCGCCGCTCCGCCACAAACCCGCCCGAATGGCCGGCAAGAAACACTCCTCGCTCGACCGCGTGCTCGGGCGGCTCGACACCCTCGACTCGGTCAACCTCGCCAACCTCGTCCAACGCCTCGCGCGCGAGCGCGGCTTGTTCGAGGAGATCTTCAACACCCTGCAGGAGGGCGTGCTGGTGATCAGCGCCGACGGGGCGATCGAATACGCCAACGCGGCCGCGCACCAACTCATCGGGCTGGGCGAGGACGATCTCGCCGGCCAGACGCTGTGGCGGCTCGTGCCGGGGCTCCGGCCGTCGCTGAGCAGCACGCTCGACGAAACGTCGGCGGGGAGCGCGCTGCCGATCATGGCCCGCGATCTCGAGTTGAGCTATCCGGAGCCGCGCACGGTGCGACTTTACATGGTGCCGTTTCGCGGTGAAGGCCGCGGGACCGCGCGGCGGTTTGCCGTGATTGTCAGTGACGTCACCAAGGATCGCCAGAGCACGGAACAGCGGATCGCGGACGAGCGCACGTCGTCCGTGCTGCTCCTCGCGGCGGGCGTCGCCCACGAGCTGGGGAATCCGCTCAACTCGCTCACGATTCACCTGCAGCTCATCGACCGAAAACTGAAGCGGCTCAAGGCATCGAAGGTGGCCGATTCGCTCGCGGACTCGGTGCGCGTCTGTCGCGACGAGGTGGCGCGGCTGGACGGGATCATCAGCAATTTCCTCGAGGCCATCCGGCCGCGTCCGCCGGACCTCGCGGAGACCAATCTGACCGGGGTTTTGACCGAGGTCCTGCGCTTCCAGCACCGTGAATTCGCCGATCGCGACATCGTGGTCGAGGCCGAGACGCCGCACGACCTGCCGCCGGTGATGGCCGATCGCGACCAGCTCAAGCAGGTGTTTTTCAACCTGACGAAAAACGCGATGGAGGCGATGAAGCCGGGTGGGAAACTAAAAATCCGCTCGCGGGCGGACGACGACTCGGTGTTCCTGCTGTTTGGAGACAACGGCGCCGGCATCAAGCAGGACGAGTTGATGCGGCTCTTCCAACCCTATCACACGACCAAGCCGGGGGGCCATGGGCTCGGGCTGACCATCGTCCAGCGCATCATGCGCGAGCACGGCGGCCAGGTCGGCCTCGAAAGCAAGGAGGGCGTCGGCACCGTGGTGACGTTGCAGTTTCCGCGGAAGGACCGCCGCGTGCGGATGCTCCAAAACTGACCGTTCCCCAGCCGGCCCGATGGGGTGCAACCGAACGTCGCCGTGGGCGGCGCTGCATTCGGCGGCGCGTCGGGTTTGGAACCAATTAATTCTGGTTGATCCGGGCAGAATCCAACCCGCCAGAAGTCGGGCCCGAGTAGGAGGACGGCGAAGACGATTCGACCGGCGGCGAATAGGACGGGGCCGAATCAGAGGACGATGACGATGAGCTATAGTCGCTCGACGATGACGAGGACGCCGCCGGCGGAGAATAAGTCGAGTCGGACCGCGAGTAGGTGGGCTCAGAACGGGTATACACCGGCCGCGAATCGTCACGTCCAGGCCATGACGGATGACCGTCTGACGGTGGCGTGGGGTGGGGGTGATCGTGCACGTAGTTCGGCGGTGATCCCGGCCGGTCGCCATCCCAAGGGTGGTGATCAATTGGTCCCCACGGATTCGGGTAGTTCGGATGATCGGGGCGGTCAGGATGATCCGGATGGTCGGGATGCTCGTGGTTTGGCCGGCTGGGGGGTGTCACCGGATTGTTCGGGACGACGGTATAGCCGCCACCCGAGTTGTAATCGTTCCAATAGGCATACGGATCGGTGTAGCCATAGATCGTGCCGTTGTAGGTGGTGTAGCCAGGCCACGGGCTCGTGGCGAAGGCACCCAAGTATCCGTAACTGGTGGGATAGACGGTCGACGGTTGTGTCACCGAGGCATAACTGAGGACGTTTGGCTCGATGCCGGTCACGGTCGCGGTGCCAAGGGACGAACCGTCGGTGGCCGACGCCAGTTCGACCATGATGACCTGGTCGGCGAGACCGATGTCGTTGACGAGAACCAATCCACGCGCGGCGAGAGCCCGGCTGAACCGATCTCGCAACGCGGCCCACTGCACCGCGGTGGGTTGCTGTCCGCCGACCACGGTGACCGCGAGGGCGTAGATGGGCGTCGTATGGCGAACGGCGGTGGGTTTGCGAACGGAGGCGCAACCCGAGGTGCTGAGGGCGAAACCAAGCGCGAGCGCGGCGAGGCTGACGATCGACCGGCTATTCATGGGGTTCCTTTCTCGTTGAAGGTTGACTGGCTAGACGCACGCAACCCCAAAACGTGACTTGCGGCAAGCGCTCCCCCCGATTTTCGCCGGACGCCCCGCGGGCGTTTCCTGGCGCCGCTATTTTTTCATCGCCGCGGGGAGGATACTTTTGACGGTGACGACTTGCGATTCCTTGTGGCCGGCGACCCGGACGGTCAGCTTGACCGGGATCTCGTCGCTCGAGACGCCGAGTTGGGAAATCATCGGATCGAGGGTGCCGCTGGCTCCTGGGGCGATGGTGAGTTTCTCGGGACGCACGGCAAAGTTGCCGAGCTCGGAATTCACCTCGGTTACCTCCACGTCGATCGGGTCGGAGCCGTGGTTGTCGAGTTTCACGCGAAGTGTGACCGGTGGCATCGGGCTGCCGGCGGCGCGCTGGGCCTGCACCAACCGGATATAGTCCTTCATCGCCTCCTCTTGCTCCGCGTCGGAGTCGCCGTAGCTTGTCGGGTAGCTGTCCGAAAAGGCGCTGTCGTCCTCGTCGCGTCCCCCGCGTCCGCCCCGCCCGCCGCGTCCCCCGCGGCCTCCCTTGGCGCCCGGCTTGGCGCCCCGGTCGAAGCCGCGGCTGACGGTCGCAGTGGCGACAAGTTTGCCGTCCAAAAACGCCCCTTCGCCCTTCATCGCGACCGGCCGCTCGCCGGCGGCGAGATCATCGACCATCATATCGTGTTGGCCTGCCGAGTCTCCATGGCAGCCGGTCCCGCCGAGCAAAAGGCCTGCGACCATCGCGACGCCAGCCACCAGCGGAAGTAGGGTGATTTTTTTCATGTTTTGCCTCTGACGCCAAGCCCACGCGAAGGTTGCGTCGATTGCAAGGGCGGGTCGCCGGACAGCGAATCTTTCTGGCCTTTCCGGCGTCTTACTGCTCACACAAATGCACTCCGCATGGAATCAACTGCAACGACCGCGCTGGCTGACCTTGTTCGCCGGGCTCAGAAGGGCGACGAATCCGCCCAACGTGAGCTCATCGTCAGCTACCAGCACCGCGTCGCCGGATTTGTCTACGCCATGACCGGACGAAGCGATTACGTCGAGGATCTGGCCCAACAGGTGTTCATCAAGATGGTGCGCGCCCTGGACCGCCTGCAGGCCCCGGCCCAGTTCGAGTCGTGGCTCTTCCGGCTCGCGCGGAACACGTGCATCGACCAGCTGCGCCGCCAGAAGCTGCGGCGGATTTTTCTGCCGTTCGGCGAGGAGCACGAAAACATTCCCGAGCCCCCCGGCGCAGTCGACACGGAGGAGCTCGACGCCCTCCGGCACGCGCTGGCCCAGCTTCGACCGCAGGATCGCGCGTTGCTCGCCCTCGTCCAGGAGGGCCGCAGCCACGCGGAAATCGCGGAGACACTCGACACGAGTGTGGCCGCCGTGAAAGCTCGCCTTCACCGGGCCCGCGAACACCTTCGCCAACATTATCAACCTGACCATGAAAACTGAAGACCAAGCCTGGCGTTCCCTCCAGGCGCACGCGTCCGCGCAGCTGCGCGCGGGATTTGCGGACCGCGTGCTGTGTTCGGCCCGCGGGCCGGACGAGACCGCCTGGCGCGAGCTCCAGAGCCATGCCAGCGCTCAGCTCCGGCCCGGCTTTGCCGACCGCGTGCTCCGGGCCGTCCGCGCGTTTCCGTCGAGTGTGCCGTCGCTGCTGGACCAGTTTGCGCTCAGCGCGGCCACCGCCGCGTTTTGCGTGATCACCGTCGCCGTCGTTCACAGCCGCAGCCTGCGACTGGAGGATGAGCGCAACCTTGCCACGTGGCAGAGGATGGCCGCCCAGGTCGAGGGCATGGACAGTGCTCGATGACGCAGCGGATGTTCATTGCGCTCCTTACCGTCGCGATGTTCGCGGCGGGCTACGCCGTGCGGGTGCTGACGGACGGCGACCCGCACGTGCCGCCGCCGCCCGCGGCGCTGGCCAATGAATTCGCCGCACCCCAGCCCGACCCGAAGGCGAAGCGGGAAATCGATCGCGCAAAACTGGTCGGCGAGATCGAAAAATACCGTCAGGAAATCGAGGCTTATCGCACACAGGTCGACGAAATTTTCGCCGAATTCGACCACGAGTTCGTGCAGACATTGAATCCGGCGCAGCGGGAAAAGTATATCACCAACCAGAAGCGTTGGGCCGACCACGAGGCCAAGCGCAAGGCCGATCTGGCTCCGCTCACTGACGACGACATCAACCGCGCGCGCGACCGGCCGCTGACGGACGTGTATTGGATGGTCACGGTGACGCCCCGGCTCGACCAGTTGACGAAGGAATACTCCCTCGATTCGGCCCAGCAGACCAGCACGCGTTCGTTGCTGACGCTGCGACGCAACAAGTTCATCGCTTTGCTCGACGGCGCACCATCGCCCAGTGTCCGCCTCAGCCGTCTGGCCCCAATGATCCAGCGCGTCGTCGCGCCTTCCAAGTAGAATGCACTGACGCCGGCCGCCGGCGGGCTTGACCGCCGCGCGGCTCGCCGCGTGAATGGCCGCATGGTGCCGAGCGTTCTCATCGTCGATGACGAGAAACACACCCGCGAGGGCCTCCAGCAGGCGCTGGCGGAAAACTACGATGTGACCGTGGCGGCCAACGCCGACGAGGCCTTCAACCTCCTCGACGCGCAGCCGTTCGATGTCGTCCTCACCGACCTGCGCATGCCCGGCCGGTCCGGCCTGAAGGTCATCGACAAGGCGCTGGCCCTGGCGAATCGCCCGGCCGTCCTGATGATGACGGCCTACGGCAACATCGACACCGCCGTCGAGGCGATGAAGCGCGGCGCGGTCGATTTCCTCACCAAGCCCGTCAATATCGAACGCCTCGAGGTTCTCATCCAGCGCGCGCTGAAGACGAAGACCCTCGAGGTCGAGGTGCACCGCCTGCACGAGCGGCTCGACGAGAAATTCAGCCTCGAGGGCATCATCGGCACCTCGCAAGTCCTGCAGGATGTGATCGAGCGCATGAAGCTGGTGGCGCCGTCGCGGGCCACCATTCTCATCGAGGGCGAGTCGGGCACGGGCAAGGAGCTGATCGCGCAGGCGATCCATCAGGCGAGTCCGCGCGCGCGCGCGCCGTTTGTCGCGGTCCACTGCGCGGCGCTGTCGGAGAACCTGCTGGAGAGCGAGCTCTTCGGGCACGAGCGCGGCTCGTTCACCGGCGCGACCGAGCGCCGGATCGGCCGCTTCGAGTCGGCGGACGGCGGCACGCTTTTTCTCGACGAGATCGGCGAGATCTCCGGCTCCACGCAGGTGAAGCTGCTGCGTTTTCTCGAGACGAAGTCGGTCGAACGGGTTGGCGGTTCCAAGCCGATCGAACTCGACGTGCGTCTCGTGGCCGCCACCAACCGCACGCTCGAGCAGCTCGTGCGCGAGGGGAAATTCCGCGAGGATCTCTTTTTCCGGCTGAATGTGGTCCGGCTCACGATGCCGCCGCTGCGCGAGCGCACGGAGGACATTCCCCTGCTGCTGGCCCATTTCATCAAGGTTTTTTCCGAGGAGAACGGCGTGCCCCTGCTCACGGTCGAGCCCGGTGCGCTCCGCACGCTCCAGTCGTATGCCTGGCCGGGGAACATCCGCGAACTCCGGAATTTTTGCGAGAACGCCGTCGTGCTTCGCCGCGGCGGCAGTCTGACCGAATACGACCTCGAGCCCAAGTTTCGGGGCGTCGCGACTCCGGCATCGGCGTCGGCGCCGGGGGTGCCGGCGCCCGCGGCGGCGGGACCGTCGCTGTCCGTCGAGGACAACGAGAAGCATCTCCTGCGGGAGGCGCTGCTCAAGGCCCGCGGCAACCGCACCAAGGCGGCCGAGCTGATGGGCGTGAGCCGTCGCACCCTGCATCGGAAAATCGCCCAGTGGCCCGAGCTCGACGTGACCGACAAATGAGCGGGGCCGTGAAACGGGATGGCGTGCGGGGTCCGGCGCCGGCGGGGCGGCTGCCCGAAGCAGGCTCCGGAATCCTTGCCGCCGGCACGCGCGAGCTTCTGCGATGAGCCGTCCGAAGACTGCCCAGGAAGTCATCCACTGGCTGGAAGTCGGCGGCGGCGCGCGCTGGATCCGCCTTGCCGCGGTGCTCGGGATCACGCTCGTGATGTCGCTGCGCATCGCCTGGGTCCAGTTCCACGGCCCGACAAGCGAGAGCACTCTCGCCCAGGCCGACACCGGCCGCCAACTGGCGGACGGCGCCGGATTTACCACGCTGATCAATCATCCGCAGACGGCGGCGTTTCTGGAAAGACGCGGCATGAAGTTCGATCCGACGAAACCTTATCCCGAACTCTATCAGGCGCCGCTCTATTCGCTTGTGATCGCCGGGGCGCTGCGCGTGCTGCCGGCAGTCCGGCGCGAGGCGCTGTTCTCCTCGCCGCCGGTGCCGCCGGATGGATTTGCGGCCGATTACTTTCTCCTCGGGCTGAATCTCGTGCTGCTCTGGCTGGCCGCCTGGCTGACCTACGATCTCGGGCGACGCCTGTTCGAGCCGCGGACGGGCTGGCTGGCCTCGCTCGCGTTGCTGCTCTCGGTGACGATCTGGCAGCAGACGGTCGCGGTGAACGGGACGCCGCTGCTCATGGTTCTCGCGCTCCTCGCGTTTCAATCCTGGCACCGCGTCGAGACCGCCCCAGTGGAACGCGCGGCGCTTCGCTGGCTGCCGGCCCTTGGGCTGCTCTGCGGGTTGCTATTTCTGGCCGAATACTCCGCGGGCACGCTCGTGCTGGTGGCGTTGGGTTACGCCGGGTGGCGGTTTGCCGGGCGGGTTCGCTGGATTGCGGTGGCTCTGGTTGCCGCGGGATTTGCGGTCGCGGTCGTGCCTTGGATCG
Source organism: uncultured Opitutaceae bacterium (assembly GCA_937902925.1). Classification (GTDB taxonomy): domain Bacteria; phylum Verrucomicrobiota; class Verrucomicrobiia; order Opitutales; family Opitutaceae; genus CALFNN01. Next base: position 72,166 of record CALFNN010000042.1, on the reverse strand, counting down.
CGCGCAACCTGGCGCTGACCGGTCTGCCCGTGGCGCTCGCGACCCAAAACGTCGCGCTCAAGGCGGGCGATCCGACGGCCGAGCCGGCTGTCGGGCGCGCCACCTTCTCGGCCGAATTGGCCCACGTCGACCTCAACAAGCTCGGCAACAAGACGCTCACGTCGCTCCAGGAGAATCTAAAGTCCCGTCTGTGGTCGGGCGGGGCGATGTGGCTGACGGCATTTTTCGTGGCGGGCGCGCTTTATGCGTTTCGCTCCCCGGCGGCGAACCGGCTGCGCTGGGTCTTCGTGACCGCCCTGACCGTGCTGCTGGCGGCACAGGCGTCGCTCAACTCCGGGGAAAGCGAACGGCTCGTGGCGGTCTGGCTCGCTCCCTTGATCATGATTTTTGGCGCGGGATTTTTCTTCGTGCTGCTTGGCAGCAACGCCGCGCTCGCGGCCTGGCCGCGCGCCTGCGCCGGCGCCCTGCTCGTGGCGCAGGCCCTGCCGCTCCTCCACGATGCGCTCGAACCACGCCGGCTGCATTTTCAGTATCCGCCTTATTTTCCCGCGCTGTTCCAAGGGATGCGACAGGAACTCGCGGTCCGCGGGGCCGAGAATAGCTACGGCCTGATGGCGGATGTGCCGGCGGGCGTGGCGTGGTATGGCCGCACGCGGGTGTGGACGCAGCCGCCGCGCCTCCATGATTTTTATTCGATCACGCTGGAGCAACCGATCGGCGAGTTGCTGCTGACCCCTCGCACCCTGGATCGGCCGTTTTTTACCGAGCTCAACGCCCGTTCGCTGCTGCCGGGTTCGCTGAGTGCGGTGCCGAATCGATTTGGCGAATGGGGAGAGATTTATGCCGGGCTCCTGACGGGCTCGCTCCCCCGTGAATTTCCCCTGAAGGTTCCGCGGAAGCTCGTCGAAAATCTTTATGTTTTGCTTAATCCGGCGCTGCCGCCACCGCGGGGAAAGTAATTGCTTCGGCCAGCATTTTGCGCCTAGCTCCCCGCGCTGTTTCCCCGGACTTCGACTGCCATGACTTTTTTTCGTATTCTCCTTGTTGGCGCACTGCTTGCAGCGCTGCCGGCCCGAGCGGTTTACGCGCCCATCCCGGAGCAAGAACAGGGCAAAGACCTCACCTTTACGTTCGCGGGGGAGGTCTCTCACGACAGTAATATCTTCGGGGGAGCGACGGGTGCGATCAGCAGCATGGTTTACGAGTTCGCCCCAAGCGTCGTCTACAACGCCTCGGTGACCGACCAGACTTTCCTGTCACTGTCCTACCGTTTGACGCTCGACCATTTTGACGACCGGCCGGGGCAAGAGACCCTCGACAGTCACGATCTGACGGCCCGCGTCGCGCACGCCTTCAACCAGTCGACGACCCTAGACGTGGTCGATGATTATCAGGTGGCCCGCAACCCCGAGTCGGTGCTCAACGGCCTGCCCCTCAACACGGACCAGTCCTTCCAGCGCAATGAACTCGACGCGCACTACTCGACCGATGTCACGGGGAAAATCGGCGCCGATGTGAAGGCGCGCACGGTTTATTATAAATATCGCGACGCCGGGCTCGGTCGCAGCATCGATCGCATCGAGAATCTTTTCGGCCTGGCTGGCAATTACGCGGTCCTTCCGGAGACCAAGCTCGTGGGAGAGTTTCGTCACCAGGATGTCTATTATCGCAAACTCGGTGAGATCAAAAACAAATCCTCGGACTACCTCATGGGCGGCGTCGACTACGCTGTGGCGAAAAAACTGACGACGAGCGCGCGGGTGGGCGCGGAGTGGCGCCATCGCGCGTCCGAACGCAGCGCGACCGCGCCCTACGCCGAGGTCTCCGCCAAGTTCGACTATCTGGAAGGTTCGTTCATCTCGGCCGGCTACATGCGCACGCTCGAGGAACCATCCGACACCGTGCGCTTCACCGACACCCGGGTGAATCGGTTCTTCGCCAACGTGCAACACCACGTGACGCCGCTCATTGTCCTGTCCGGATCGTTGACCTACGAGCCGTCGCAGCTCGAGGGCCGGCGCGGCCAGGTGAATGTCGATGAGGACACCGTGCGGACCGGCGTGGCGGCGAGCTACCTGCCGACGAAGCACTGGACGCTTTCCGTTACCTACGACAACGATCACGTCGATTCGGACGACCCGGCGCGCGACCTGCGCCGCGAGCGCGCGGGCGCAAATGCGAGCTATGCGTTCTGAGGCGGCCTGCCGCCGCCGTCCCGCGCCTCATGGCCACCGCCCACGTTAGCAAGGACAGTGCGTCGCTGGCCGATTTCATTTCCGTCCTCCGCCTGCGCAAGGCGCTGATCGCGCTGATTCTCGCGCTGGTGGTTGTCACGACGCTCGCGGTCACCGCCTTTCTGCCGAAATGGTATCTGGCGACGACCAAGGTCCGGGTCGAGAAGCCCGAGGGTGCGGTGCAACTCTACGCGGCGCAGGGCGGTGGTTACGACCCGAATTTCCTGCCGGATCAGTTCAAGATCATGCAGTCGGAGAAAATTCTCTACCCGGTGATCGATCGGCTCGACCTCACCGTAAAACTGGCGCCGACCGCGTTCGGCGTGCCGGGTCCGGTGCCGCGCGCGAATATCTATCGCTACCTCGTGGACAAGATGCTGCGCATCGAGTCGCAGCGCAGTTCCTCGCTGATCGACATCAACGTTTTTGCCCAGGACGCCCAGCTGGCCGCCGACATCGCCAATGAAATCGCGGGAACCTACGAGGAAGATCGGATCTCGCTCGCCACTTCCGAGCAGCGCGAAGGGCTGACGAAACTCCGGCAGGAACTCGACAAGCAGGAGAAGATCGTTTCCGACCAGCGCGACGCGGTCGAGAAGCTGCGCAAGGATCTCAATATCTCGGGGGTCGATCTCAATGCGCGCTATTCCGACATGGAGATCGAGACGCTGCGCCAGATGCAGAACTCGCTGATCGCGCTGAGCGTCGATGCCATCGGTCGCAAGACGCGGTGGGAGCGCTTCAAGTCCATCCCGCCGGAGGACCGCATCAGCCTCGCAAATTCCGAGCTGATCCCCGATCAAAACATCCAGAATCTGCTCCAAGCCTATCTGGTCGCCGACCAGAAAGTCACGCAATTGAAGGCCCGCCTCGGGGAGGCGCACCCGGATCTCGTCTCGGCCGTCGAGAACCGCGCCAAGATCAAGGAGCAGCTCGACGCCCAGTTGCGTGGTTTCGAAAGCGGCCTCGAGATCGCTTACAAGGAGGCCGAGGCCCGGGTCGCCGAGCTCAAGAACCAGCTCGCGCAGGCCAAGGTCGACCAGATCCTCTCCGCCCGCGAACGCATGCGGCCCTTCGAGGAGGCGGCGCAGAAGCTCGACGACGACACCCGCACGCTGACCACCTTCAAACTCACGCTCCGCCAGCGTGAAATCGATTTTCAGGTGCCGAAAAAAACCATCGAGATTCTCAACACCGCCGAGGCCCCGCGCGGCCCCAGCCGGCCGAACTGGACGCTCAATTCCGTTTTCGCCGTGCTTTTCGGCGGGGTGCTGGCCGTGGGCGTGGCTTTGCTGCTGGAATACTTCGACACGAGTTTCCGCAACGTCGCGGACGTCGAGAGCCGCCTGAATCTCCCCGTGCTCGGGGTGATTCCGTTCCAGCGCGAACCGCTTGGCGGGATTGGCGACGATCCGGCCGACGCCGAACCCTACCGGGTGCTGCACACCAATCTCAACCTGGCGCTGCAACCCGGCCGGCCGCACGCGCTCGTGATCTTTTCCGCCGGGCCGGGCGAGGGCAAGTCGACCACGCTGCATCGTCTCACGCGGTTGATGGCGGCGGCGGGCGAGCGGGTGGTGCTCATCGACTCGGACCTGCGTCGCCCAACCCAGCATCATCTGGCCGGCCGGCCGAAGGAGCCTGGGCTGAGCGAGCTGCTCCTGGGCCGGAACGACCTCGAGGGCGTGCTCCAGAAAGACGTCGTGCCGGGCCTCGATTTCGTCCCGAGCGGTGGGCAAACCGGCTTCACCCTCAGCCTCCTTTACGTCAACCGGCTGCGCGAGCTCATCGCCACGTTGCGCGGCCGTTACGACAAGATCGTTTTCGACTCACCGCCGATCATCGGCGTGAGCGATGCCAGCGTGCTCGCGAGTGCGGTGGACGGGGCGGTTTTGCTCATCCAACACCGGCGCAATCCGCAAAGCATGGTGCTGCGCGCGCAGCAAATCGTCCAAGGACTCAAGACGCCGCTCATCGGCGTCGTGCTCAACCAGGTGCCTCCGCACTCGGGCGAGGACTACGGTTACTACACGAACAACTACGCCTATTACAGCGAGGGATCGGGCGGAAAATCCCGTCGCGGGGCAAAGGGCGCGGACACGGGAGACAAGCTGGTTTTAAAGGAACCGGCAGACGGCAAGAAAGGGTAGGGCGGGCTTCCCGCGGCTTTCTTTCCTCGTTCGGCCGACATTCTCCTATGTTTGCGCGTCCCGAGCGAGCCGGGGAATCCGCTCCAGCCGGAGCGCTGCAGCGGGATGGGCCGTTGCGGTGGCGGGGTGTGAACGCGTGGCACCGTCAGGCGGCTGGCGCAGTCCTCTTTGCCTGCCTGTCCGGGGCGTTCGTTTTTCCGGCGGAGTTGCGCGTGGTGGGCACCGATTTGCTCGGCGTCGAGTTTTCCAAGGCGCTGTATGACTATGCCGGTCGTCACGATCTCGCGCTGGCGCTCGCGTTGGACGGCAGCCGCCCGGGGCTCGATCAGCTCAAGGCGGGTCGCGCCGATCTCGCGCTGCTCGTGTTGCCGCCGGAAGAGGAACCCGCGGCCGCGGCGTTCGCGTCGGCGACCCTGGCCTATCATCGCGTCATTTTCCTGGTGCCGCCGCCGGCACCCTTGGCCCAGATATCGCTCGATCAGCTCGCCGGAATCTTCGGCGTTGGTGGCGCCGCAAGTTACGCGCGCTGGGGAGAAGTTGGGTTGACCGGCGATTGGTCGGGCAGCGCTATCGCACCCCAGGTGCCGGCGGTCGGCGCGGGCATCGCGATGGAGTATTTTCGTCAGACCGTGCTGCACGGGCGGGACTTGAAATCCAACGTCGGTCGCTATGACTCGCCGGGCGATCTTGTGCAGCGACTCGCGGGTGACAGTCGTGCCATCGCGCTGGCCGGTGCGCCGCCGCCGAAGGCCGGAGTGGCAAAGATTGTCCCGGTCGCGGTGCGCGCGGATGAGCCGGCCTACCTGCCGACTCCGGAGAACTTGCATTCGGGCGACTATCCGCTGCGACTTCCCTTGCGCGTGGTTTTTCGCCACGAATCCGAGCCGGCCATCCGTTCGCTGCTGCAGTTTCTGTTCAGCGATGAGCTGGCGCAACAGCTCGAACGCGCCGGCGTCGTCCCGCTGCCGGCCGCGGCCCGCCGCCAGCAGGCGCTGGCGTGGGAGCCGCGATAAGAACTCGGTTTGGCTGGAGCCGGCGCGACCGAGGCTTGGGGGATCGGCGAAGGAGTAATTCGGTGTCGATCTGACTGGAAAGTGGCGGCGAAAATAGCTGTTGACGGATGCCGGGGCGGGCCTACTCCTTGCACCCTGCTCTGCGGGTGTAGCTCAGTTGGTAGAGCACCACCTTGCCAAGGTGGACGTCGAGAGTTCGAGTCTCTTCGCCCGCTCCATTTTCAAAAGACCCCCGGTGCCTGTCACCGGGGGTCTTTTGTTTGGTTTCGGACGCTTTTGAGCTATCGTGATTTGTGCGCTTCCTGACCGAATTGTAAGGTCACGGGGATTGTTGTTCTTCTTTCTTCGCGCAGTATCGGGAGTTGCACCAACCGGCGAAACTTCGCCTTGGGCAGCGGAACTGGGTTTTGACCATGTCGGTCCATCGGTCCCCAATGCTTCCTCGGAACTCCGCTCCTTCGCAACCTGACGGCCGCTCCAGCTTATGACACGTTCGATTCTTCTTTCCGACAGCTCCCTGCCGCGCATTGCGATGGTCTCCACCCACGGTTACGTGGCGGCCGTGCCCCCGTTGGGCGCAGCCGATACCGGTGGGCAGGTGGTCTACGTGATCGAACTGGCCAAGAAACTGGCGCAGCTCGGCTACGAGGTCGACATCTGGACCCGGCGTTTCGAAAAACAGGCGGAACTCGAGCCGGTGAACACCCACGTGCGTGTCATCCGGATGCCCTGTGGGGGCGACGAGTTTATCCCCAAGGAGTATTTGCACGAACACCTGCACGAGTGGGGCGAACATGCGTTGCGATTCATTCAAAAATACGGGCTGAAATACAGTTTCATCAACAGCCACTATTGGGATGCCGGCATCGCCGGCCAGCATCTCAGCGAAGTCCTGAACGTGCCCCATGTCCACACCCCGCACTCGCTGGGCCTGTGGAAGCAGCGCCAGATGGAAAAGGACTATCCCGACGATCAGGCCAAATTCGAAAAACAATACAATTTCACCCGTCGCATCCAGGAGGAGCGGAAGCTCTACGCGGACTGCAATCTCGTGGTCGCGACCACGCCACCTCAGCTCGATTTTCTCGTCAACGATTACGGGGCGATGGCGGAAAAAGTCCGGATGGTCCCGCCCGGCTATGACGACAACCGGTTTTTTCCCGTGAGCGATGCCAGCCGCGACGCGGTGCGACAGCGCCTTGGCTTCGAAGGCCGCGTCGTGCTGGCCCTCGGGCGGCTGGCCCGCAACAAGGGCTACGATCTCCTGATCGACGGCTTCAGTCTCGTGGCCGAGCGCCATCCCGATGCCGCCCTTTACCTGGCCGTCGGCGGCAAGGACATGAACGACCACGAGCAACAAATTCTCGCGGAGTTGCGGGACCAGGCGAAACTGAGCGGGCATGGCGAGCGGATTCGTTTCGGCTCGTTCATCGCCGACGACGACCTCGCGGACTATTATCGCGCAGCCGACATGTTCGTGCTCTGCAGCCGCTACGAGCCGTTCGGCATGACGGCCATCGAGGCCATGGCGTCGGGCGCGCCCACGGTGGTGACCGTGCACGGCGGCTTGTATCGCGCGCTCTCCTTCGGACGGCACGCGCTTTTCGCCGATCCCTTCGACAAGGAGGATCTCGGTATCACGATGGCAAAAATTTTCCGCCACCCGCGGCTGCGCACCCGCCTTTCGCGCATGGGCGCCCACAAGGCCCGGAGCCTTTTCACCTGGACGGGCATCGCCCAGCAACTCGTCGCCGCGGTCGAGCAGCGACCGGCGGCGATGGTCACGCTCGACGACAAGGAATGGGACGAACCGTGGAACGACGGCGATTGAGCGTTCGACCGGCAGGCGCCGGTGGTTGCGTCGCGATGAGCAGCGTCGGCGGCTTGATTGCGCCCGGCGACCCTGGCTCCAGGTGGTTTTCGGTCGCGGTCACCTGCCACGCCGCTTGCCGCCGTTGGGTTTCCGGCGTAATCTTTGAAAGATGAGCACCACACCAGGCGGCTGGCCAAGGAAACCGGGTGTTTCGTCGGTGATGGGCCGCGTGAAATCGTCCCACCCGCGGTTGCTCCGCCGGCTCGCGGCGCAACGTCTCGACGCGATGGCGACGACGCTTTTGCTGGCAGGACCGTGATCGTTTTTCTCCTTTCCCATGACCACTGAAAGTCCCGTTCCGATTCGCCTGTTCTCGACCGACCTCGACGGCACCCTGTTGGGCAACCCGGAATCGGCGCAGAGATTCAAGCAAACATGGGAGACGCTTCCGGCGGCCCGGCGGCCGCAACTCGTCTATAACAGCGGGCGGAGCGTCAAGGATGTGCGATCGCTGATCTCGGCGCGAAAGCTGCCGGATGCGGACTTCATCATCGGTGGGGTTGGCACCGAACTGCACGACCTCAAGCAACGTCATGACGTCGCGGATTTTTTCGCGCAGTTTGGCGAGGGTTGGGATTTGGCCAAGGTGGAGGAGATCGTCAGTTCGATGCCGGGGGTCGAGCGACAGCCACCGCAATTCCTGCATCCCTACAAGTCGAGTTGGTATTGGCATCGCGTGGATCGGGAGAAGGTCGAGGCCCTGCGCCGCAAGCTGGCGGAAGCGGGACTGGGCGTGAGCGTCGTTTATTCGAGTCTGCGGGACCTCGACGTGCTGCCGAGCCGGGCGAACAAGGGGAACGCGCTGCAGTGGCTCTGCGACCGGCTCGCCGTGCCGCTGGAGCAGGTGCTCGTGGCGGGGGACACCGGCAACGACAGCAGCATGTTCCTGTTGCCGGGAGTGAAGGGCATCGTCGTGGAAAACGCCCAGCCCGAGCTGTTCGAGGCGGTCGTGAAGCTGCCGGTGTTCGTCTCGCACAAGGTGATGGCCGACGGCGTGCTCGAGGGGCTCAAGCATTTCGGCCTCATCCCCGAGGTGCCGCCGCCCAGGGGGGTGCCGCCCGGACAACGCAGCCGGGCCGCCTGGCAGGGCATGCTCTTTGGCCCCGAGTCGTTGCGGACGCTGCGCGCGGAGGAGCGCGAATTGATCGCGACCGGTTACGAGCGGGCCTTGATCGCGCTGCGGAAAAACATCACGCCGCGCGGCTTCTCGGCTTGTTCCCTCACGGACAACATCGTGACGGGCACGGACGTCAACTATCGCAGCGTCTGGGCGCGGGACGGCTGCTTCACGATCGTGCAAACGATCGAAATGGACGACCCCGACATTCGCGAGGCGCAGCAGCGCACGTTGCGCACCCTCCTCGATGCCGCCAACGTGAACGGCCAGATCCCCGCGAACGTCCGGATCGAGGACGGCGAGCCCGAATACTCCGGGGTGGGCGGAATCTGCTCCATCGACAGCGGCCTTTGGCTGGTCGTGGCGTTCTATCACTACGTCACCCACACGGGCGACATGGCGCTCCTCGCCGAATACGCGCCACGATTGCAGCGCACGATGGACTGGCTGAGCGCGCAGGATAGCAACAACGACGGATTGATCGAGGTGCCGGAGGCGGGAGACTGGACCGACCTCTTCGGCCGGAGCTATCATGTGCTCTACGATGAAGTCATGTGGTATCGGGCCAACGTCTGCTTTGGGCGGCTGCTCGAATACCAGCAGGACTTCGATCGCGCGGCCGACTACTTGCGGTGGTCACAACACATCGCCGGGAAGATCAAGGTGTCCTTCTGGCCCAGCACGCATGCCGATCCGAATTCCACGCCGTCGTTCGCGACCAGCCAGTCGTCGCTCGGCGATGCGCAATATCTTTTGGCGGAGATCACGCCCTTTGCGTTCAACTGGCGTTGCGACGTCCTGGGCAACGTCCTGGCATTTCTCACCAACGTGATCGACGTGGAGCGCGCCCGCACGGCATTCCGCTTCATGTGGGGGGTCGGCGTCAGCAATCCCTGGCCGGTGGTCAATCTCTATCCGGCCGTGCAGTCGGGCGACCCGGACTGGCGGGCCTACTACACGGTCAACCTGCTCAACCTTCCGCATCACTACCACAATGGCGGCATCTGGCCGTTCATCGGGGGAATGTGGGTGCGATTCATCCATCGACTCGGATTGCACGACATCGCGCGCAACGAACTGGTGAAGCTCGCCCAGATCAACCGCCTTGGCAAAAATCACGAGTGGGAATTCAACGAGTGGGCGCACGGCGCGACGGGTCGCCCGATGGGCAAGGCGTATCAGGCGTGGTCGGCCGCCGCCTATTTGCGGGCGTGCCAGGAACTGCATCTCGCGCCCGAGGTTTCGAGCGACGAATAACCCCGGCACTCGTCCGGGCAAGCCAGGACCGCTCGCGGCTGGCGGCAGACTCACGGTCATTTGGCCGGGCGCCATGAGAACCTGACAGAAATGTCAGGAAAAATCGGACTGTCAGCCGCCTGGCACCTTTGAAGGTGACCGGCGCGCGGCGCAAAAGAAAAACCGCGGCGGCTCGCACCCTCGATGACGCCGCGCTTCGCGCCCGCCCTTTTTCAACGGCGTGAAAATTTCCCCTCCGGCACCTGGCCGTGCCCGTGCAAACCAACCCCGAAACCAAAAACAGACATGAAAATGGAACAAGATAGACTGGGCGCATTCGAACGAATATTGCTTCTGATCTCCTGCGCGCTCCTGACCGCCCTGACGTCGGCTGCGCAGACCGCCCCGAGGCCCGCCGTCTCGGCGGACGATCTCGCCAGATACGACAAAAACCACGACGGGCGACTGGACGCCGGCGAATCGGCTGCGAGGCAGGCGGATCAGGCGAAGTCGGGCGCAACCCGTGCGACCACCGCCGCCACTTCCACCTCCCCGGACGTGGTCACGCTCAGCCCGTTCCAAGTCGATGCGAGCAAGGACACGGGTTACTACGCGGAGAACACGCTCGCCGGCAGCCGCCTGAACACAAACGTGGGTGACTTGGCGTCCTCGATCACGGTGGTGACCAAGCAGCAACTCGACGACACCGGCGCGCTCAACATCAACGACGTGTTCCTTTATGAGGCGAACACCGAGGGCGCCGGCAACTACACGCCGACCTATGTCAACCGTGGCACGGCCACCGATGCGATTGGCGGCTATAGTGGGGACGACGGCACGCCGTATGGCATAGCGACCGCCAATCGCGTCCGTGGCCTGGGAGCGGCGGATACCGCGCAGAACAACCATCCGACCATCTCGCGGATGGCGTTCGACTCCTACAACACCAACTCCGTCGAAATCAACCGCGGCCCGAACTCGATGCTCTTCGGCGCGGGCGGCGCGTCCGGTATCGTCAACCAATCGACGAGCGAGGCGGTCCTGAACAAATGGCACACCACGGTGAAGGACCAATTTGGCAGCTTCGGGGCCCATCGCGAGAGCATCAGCCTGAACATTCCACTCGGGAACAAGTTCGCGGTTTATCTGGCCTGGCTGGAGGATCACAAGGGTTTCGAACGGAAGCCGTCGTCGGATATCTACCGTCGGCGGTTTGCGGCATTCACCTACCAGCCGTTTTCCAAAACCAAGATCACGGGCAGTTTTGAATATTACGCCAACAACAACAACCGGCCGAACTACATCGAGCCGTCGGACTATATCACGCCGTGGGTCGAAGCCGGCAGGCCGGGCTGGGACCCAACCACGCAGACGATCACATTGGCCAACGGCACGGTGAAGGGGCCGTTTCTGGCCTCGACGCTGGACCCCCGCTATGCGGCGGCGCTGGCCACCGGGGTGACGCTGTCGGTCAACGGCAGCGGGGCGTTCACCGGCACGACCTCTGCATATTATGTTCCGGGCTTGGCCGTGCTCGGACACAACTCGCTGAACGTCGATGGCGGTCAGTTCGTAAACGCCTTTGTGGCCAATGCAACGACTGGAGCGAACACGAACGGATCGGCGGCGCTGCCGGCCGCAACGGCGGCAGGCCGGACCGCGGCGCAATGGATCATCGCCAACAACTACCAGACCGAGTCGGCGGGGTTTGTGACGCCCGTGCCGCCGGCGAGCACCGGGGCGACAAGCTACTCGACCTGGTATAACGTCGGGATCACGGACAAGAATCTCTACGATTGGACGAAATATAATTCCCAGGGCGCCAACTATGGCTCGGCAACGGGGCGGACCTACAACCTCGAGTGGACGCAGGAGATTCTCCCGACGTTGAATTTCAATGCGGGCTGGTTCCGCCAGGAATACAATCAATGGGATCATTACGGCCTCGGGCAGGCCAACCAAGCCACGAGAATCTTCGTCGATACCAACAAGAAGCTGATGAACGGGGCCACGAACCCTTACTTTGGGGCGCCGTTTATCCTCGACTATCAGGAAGACAGTTTCAACAGCCCGGAAGTGAACGACAACCTGCGCGCCATGCTGGTGTATGACCTCAAGTTCTCCAAGAACGAGGGCTGGACCCGTTTCCTGGGAAACCACCGGTTCTCGGCGCTCGGAACCCAACAGAAGGATTGGAAGAACAATCTGCGTTACCGCCTTGGGTTCACCTCGGGCGATCCGCGGTTCCTGCCCAACGAGCAGACGGCGGGCTTCAGTTTTGGACAGTCGTCATCGATCGAGCGCCACTACTACTTGGGCGGCGGCGGCCAGGGCCAGGTGAGCCAGGGGGTCGCCAAGCTGGGCGATCCCGACTTTGGCGGCCCCAATCAGGTGGCGCTCAACTACTATGACTGGAATGGCGCGGGAAGCTGGCAGACGACCAACATGACCATGGACCCCGAGCTGTTCTTCGCCGGAGCGAATTTTGGCGTGACCAACAAGATTCTCACGGCGCAGAGCTTTGCCTACCAAGGCAGCCTGTGGGGCAACCGCATCATCCCGACGCTCGGCACGCGTTACGACAAGGCGAAGATCTACACGTATAACGGCAGATACCCGGACAACACGGCCATCCCCACGACTGCCTTCTACACGAACGGCGTTGGCAATGAGCCGTTGTCGTCGGTAATCGGAGCCGCTCCCTACGTGGCCTCCGGTCGCACCAGCACCATCGGCGTCGTCGCCCGGCCGTTCAGCGGATGGCACTCCCTCGATTCGGCGGCGGAACGGGGAAACTGGCTGGCGGATTTTGTGCGCAATCTCGGCTTCTCTTACAACAAGTCGAATAACTTTACCCCGCCGACGACCACGACCACGGATTATTTTGGCAACCTCTTGCCCAAGCCTTCCGGCACCGGCAAGGACTACGGGGTGCGCGGGTCGATGTTCAACAACAAGCTGGTGTGGACCCTCAGCTGGTATAAGTCCACCAACGAGCATGCCGTGTCGTCCGCCGCCGGCACCGCCATCGGGCGGGCCCAGCGCATCGACACGAGCAGCACGTTCGCCTGGGCGCGAGAAGTCGTGCGTATTCGCAATGGTGAGGACCCGGCGGATGTGAACTTCGACAACAACACGGTGTATCCGTTGACGAGCGCGATGCAGGACCAGATCAACGCGATCGTGGCTGGGCCGGAGAAGACGTCCGACGGAAAACAGGTCGTGGCCGCCTGGCAGTCCGGTGGACTCATCCCGTGGCCGAATACCAACATCCAAGGCACCAATTCCCAGGAATCCAAGGGGATGGAGGGCTCGTTGATCTACAACCCGCTGCGCAATTGGAACATCAAGGTCACCGTCGGCCAGCAGGTCTCGACCTACAACAACGCCATCGGTGAAATCACCGCCTGGCTCTATGGCACGGGCACCGCGGAAAGCGGCAACGGCCGCCTGAACTTCTGGCAGAACCTGAAGGCGGCCGACCTGCCGACCGTTTATACGAGAGCGAACGGCAACAAACTATATCTGGGCGATTTTTGGAACAGCTACGGCTACACCGGCGATGCCAACTCCAACACCACCGGGGCGAGAAGCACGCCGCAGAGCACCTACTACGGCATTGTTGATTCGCAACTGTATCAGTTGATCACGTTGCAGGGGACCAAGTCCCCGAGCCAGCGCGAATGGAGCAGCAGTCTCATCTCCAACTATTCCTTCCAGGAAGGGAAGCTGAGGGGCCTCGCGGTGGGCGGCAGTCTGCGTTGGGCGTCCAACGCTGTGGTCAGTTATTATGGCGACCTGAATCCGGCGAAGTTCACTCATCCGACGCCTACGCAGAGCCTGATCTCATATCCGGACCTGACCAAGCCGATCACGATCCCGGCCACCACCAACGTGGATCTCTGGATTTCATATACGACGCGCCGGGATTTGTTCGGCAAAAACGTGCGGGCGAAGTTTCAGTTGAACGTCCGCGATGCGACGGAGAAGGGCGGGCTCCGGCCGATCATCTTCAACGCGGACGGCTCGCCGGCCCAGTATCGCATCGTCGATCCGCGAACGTGGTTCCTGACTTCGACATTCGACTTCTGACCGCAACGAGCAGCCGGCCTCGCTGAAGGCCGGCCTGTCCGATTCGCCCACAACTCCCCTGCCCGGCGGCAGGGGAGTTTTTTATGAGGTTGTTGTTCGCTGAGACCGGAGAATCGGCGGCGGCCGTGGAGTCGAGCACCGGCAGGGTTTTGCGGTGGCCGTCGGCACTATGTTGTATGCTGGCGTAACAGGAATTCGGCCCTCCGCATCCGGTCGGGGACTGGAATCTCATCCAGCCCGGCTGCTTTTTCCGGCCGCTGAGCGTGGGGAGCGGAGCGCTGACCGAATTGTAAGGCGGTGCACGTTGTCAGCATGAGCGCCGCGCTGGCACTCTCGTTTCGCACCGGTGATTTGTGATGCAAAGCGGACCGTGGTGGTCGCGCGGTGATACTCCGGCCGGCGCGCCTGGCGACTTTCGCGGAATGAGCCGGGCCCAACTTACACTACCCTATGAAAAAAGAACATTGGCTTCCCCGCTCACTCGGTTTCGGCGTGATGCTTTCAATAATTGTGTCCTGTTCCGGACTGCCGTTGCTCGCGCAACAGGCGACCACATCCCCGGTTCCGGCGGCGGACCTGGCGAAATACGATGCAAATAAAAACGGCAGGCTCGATCCCGGCGAGCTGGCAGCCCGGCGCTCCGACCTCGCCAGGGCGGCGGGTGTGACCGTGAAGGCGGCTTCCGCCACCCCCGACGTGGTGGAAATGTCGCCATTCGAGGTCACGGATGAGGGCCAGAACGGCTATTATGCCTCGAACACGCTTTCGGGAACGCGCTTGAATTCGAAGATCGAGGACCTGGCTTCATCGATCACCGTCGTGACCAAACAGCAACTGCTCGATACTGCGTCGGTCGATATCAACGATATTTTCCTCTACGAGGCGAACACCGAGGGCACGGGTAATTTCACCGACTTTAGCGTGGGTCGAAACGGTGACGTCAATGACGCGGTGCAGGGTAGTCCCACCACGGCCAATCGCATCCGCGGCATCGCGTCGGCGAACATTGCGCGCGGCAATTTTGCCAGCGACAGCAGCATTCCGATCGATACCTATAACGTCGACGGCATTGAGATCAGTCGGGGTCCGAATTCAAATATCTTCGGCCTGGGGAATGCGTCGGGCACGGTGAATGTCATCCAAAGCCAGGCGAATCTCACGCGCGACCGGTCCGCCGCCACGATTCGCGTCGACAGTTACAGCGGCTACCGCGCCAGCATCGACCTTAACCGGTCGTTGTTCCGCGACAAACTGGCCGTGCGCGTGCTCGGCCTCTACGACTCCACGGGCTACGTGCGCAAGCCCTCCAAGGACATCACCCGCCGCCAGGAGGCGATGTTCACCTACCGTCCGTTCAAGAACACGACGATTCGCGGGAGCTACGAGTCGTATCACAACTTCGCGCGCCGACCGAACTACCTGACTCCGCGCGACACGACTACCTACTGGCGCTCGGTAGGCAGCCCGACGTGGGATCCGACGACGTGGACGGCCAAGGTCAACGGCGTCGCGGTCGGAACCTTCACGCAGGGGCAGGACGGGGCGCTGCCGCCCGGCCTCATTTCCCAGGGAACCGGATTCTATAATCGCCCGGGCATGTATATCGACGGCGGCGGTGTGGCCTACTGGAGTGTCAACCGCACGACCTCCACGACGAATGCCAATTCGCCCAACACCAATGTCCGCTTCCTGGAATCGGCCACCGCCATCATGCGCTCCCGCGGTTCCACGATGCCGCTCTTCACCACGCCGGGCATCACCGATTCCAGTCTCTACGACTGGACGGGCATCAACTACGTTGCGCCCAATTTTGCCCGGAAAAAAGCCGACACCTATCGCGTCGAGCTGGAACAATTCTTCATCAATACGCCGGTCCACCTCCTCGCGGCTCAGGCGGGCTGGTTCCGCGAGGACGTCGACAACTACAGCCGCAATTTTATCAGCGGCAATTCTTCGATTCTCTTCATCGATGTGAACGAAAAGCTCCTCGACGGCTCGACCAATCCCTATTTTCTCCGGCCCTATCTTGGCGCATCCGAGCCCACTACCTACAACCGGCCGTCGCTGAATGACAACGGACGCGTGCAGGTGGCTTATCAACTCAATCTCGAGCAGGCTAGGGCTCCCTGGCTGCACTGGCTCGGGCGGCATCGGGTTTCGGGCTATCTGGAGGGGCGCCGGATCACGTCCGGCCTCTACCGCTACCGCGAGATTGTGACCGACGATCACACCTGGGTGAACACGGCCAACCGCGCGAACGGCAATGCCGCCAACCGGGCGTATTTCAAATACTATCTTGGCGACGCCAAGGGGCAGAACATCGATTACGCGCCTCCGGCGCTCTACGGGGTGAGCGGCACCTACGACTTTCACTGGTATGACGGCGGCACGGGTCAGTGGGTCACCGAACCGGCGACGATCGGGCAGGAATCCTATGTCTCGAGCCGCAATCAGCGCGAAATCCGCTCGCGCGGCGCCGTGCTCCAGAGCTTCTGGCTGGGCGAGCGGGTCGTCACCACGGTCGGCACGCGCCGCGATCGCAATCGCAGCCGCGATTCCAACGGAGCGACGATCGATCCCGCCACCGGTCTCTACGATCTTTCCCCGCTCAATGTCTGGCGCAACTGGTCCGAGCAGCAAGGCACGACCCGCACCCGCGGAATCGTCGTGAAGCCGTTCCAACATTGGAAGCCGATCGACCGCCGCGCCAACAGTGGCCCGGGCCTGCTGTCGTTTCTCGCCGATTCGTTGCGCAACAGCAGTGTGTATTACAACACCTCCAACACCTTTCAGCCGGCGGCGGCTCAATACGATCTCTTCGGCGAACTTCTCCCGAGTCCGACGGGGGAGGGCGAGGACTACGGCGTCAACTTGAGCCTGTTTCACCAAAAGCTCTCGATGCGCATCAATCGCTACGAGAACTCGCAGCTGGATTCCCGCGGGGGTGACGCCGGCATCGTCGCCACGCGCGCCAATCGCATCGACTTCGGCAGCGACGGATTCAACCTCGAGGACCGGGCGACCGAGTGGGTCGCGCAGCTGCATCCCGAGTTCACCGCGGAGCAACAGCGGTCGGAAGTTTACAAGCTGATGGGCCTCCCCGGCGGGTTCATCGAGAACATTGTCGGCAAGAGCATCGCGGCGACACAGGATGTCGCCTCGAAGGGCTGGGAATTTGAAATCAATTTCAATCCTTCGAACTACTGGACGCTCAAGGTCGCCGGCTCGGAGCAGAAAACGATCGACAGCAACCTCTCGCCGAACATCCAGCGTTATTTCGACTATCGGCTTCCCGTTTGGCAGGACGTCATCAACCCGGTCGACGGCAGCCAGTGGTGGATGACGCGCTACGGCAGTGCAGGCACGCCGGAGGCGTTTTATCAGGGTGTGGTATTGGCTCCCTACAAACTCGCCACGGCCAACCAGGGGAAGTCGCGCTCCCAGGTCCGTGAGTGGCACTGGAGCGCCACGACCAGCTATAAACTCGCCGGCCTCGACATCGAACGGGACTGGATCCGCCGCACGGTCGTCGGTGGAGCGTTGCGTTGGGAGGACCGGGGTTCGATCGGTTTCCTTGGCGCTGCGCCCGACGCCGACGACGTGGTTCGCTCGCTCGATCCCTCGAAACCGGTTTACGATTCCCCGCACACTTACGTCGACCTCTTCATTTCCCACCGGCTGCGGCTGTTCAACAACCGCATTTCGGCGAACTTCCAGCTCAACGTGCGCAACGCATTCGAGGGTGGACGGCTCCAGACCATCGGCGTGAATCCCGACGGCCGCGGCTATAACTTCCGCATCATCGATCCCCGGCAATTCATCCTGACCGCCTCGTTCGATCTCTGACGTTCGCGGATCGCGGTTTCGAATTTCCCCAGTCGACGCGCGGCTGACGCCGCGCGTTTTTCTTTTTGCCAACTGCCGCGACGAGTTGCGGCCATTAGCGACAGTAAGGTATGGATACGCAATAGGCGGCTGACGGAAAAGTCAGAGATGCCGGGTATCGCTGACACAACTGTCAGGCGGCGATCCTTGTCGCGTGTGGTGAAGTCGGGAGAGATCGAGTGCGTCCGAGACACGTGTCGCAGCGGCTGATTCAGGCGAGCCGGCCGTGTCTGCGAATTCCGCCCCTTTCCGGCCGTCAGTGACTGACGGCTACTTCCAACCGCCGCAAACTATGACCCCAAAATATTCGATCCGTTGGATGCGCCCGCATCTGTTAATTGCAATCGCAGTCGCCGCCTTCACGCCGGCTTGGGCGCAAATCGCCTCGTCACCGGCTGTCTCGGCGGCGGATCTCATCAGATATGATGCCAACAAGAACGGCCGGCTCGATCCGGCCGAACTCAACGCCATGCAGGCGGATCGGACAAAGGCCGTCCCAGTGACCAAGACGACCGCGCCGGAGCGCGACAAGGTGGTGGAGCTGTCACCCTTCGAGGTCGTGTCCGACACGAACGGCTACTACGCCTCGAACACGATGTCCGGGACGCGCTTCAACTCGAAGATCGAGGACCTCGGCATGTCGATCAGCGTGGTGACCAAAGAGCAGATGTCGGATTTCGCGATGCTCGATGTGAACGACATCTTCAACTACACCGCGAATACCGAGGGCACGGGCACGTTCACCGACCTGACCGTGGATCGCAACGGCAGCGTGGCGGACAACGTGGAACTGGATCCGGCCAACGCCAATCGCGTGCGCGGTATCGCCAACGCCAACATCTCGATGGGCAATTTTGAAACCATGGGGCGCACGCCGGTCGATCCGCTCAACATCGATGGCGTCGAGGTGAGCCGCGGACCGAATGCCAACGTCTTCGGGCTCGGCAGTCCTGCCGGCACGGTCAACCAGGTGCCGGCGGCGGCCAACCTGACGCGCGATCGGTCGCAGGTGCAGTTTCGCGCGGACAGCTACGATGGCTATCGCACGAGCCTCGACCTGAACCGCGTGCTCGTGAAAGGCAAGCTGGCGATCCGCGCGAGCGGTGCATTCCAGCACGATGGTTATGTGCGCAAACCGTCGGGCACAAATACCGTGCGCTACAACGGCATGATCAAGTTCCAGCCGTTCAAGAATACGACGATTTCCGGCTCCTTTTCCTATTACCGGATGAACGGCAACCGCCCCAATGCGGTCCCGCCCCGCGACAACGTTTCCTATTGGCGGAACAGCGGCGCGCCGTCGTTCGATCCACCGACACAGCAAGTTCACCTGAACGGGGCCACGGTGGGGACGTTCACGAGCGCGAAAGGCCTGCCCGACGCCTTCCTCAATACCTACACGGGAAGCGGGCGCAGCCAGCTTTTTGTCGGTCCGGACAATCAGGTCTACTGGACGGCGCCGAATGCCAACTCGGGCACGGCGCCAGGAAGCGGGAACCAGCCAGACCGCTTCATCACCTCGGCCGGGGCGGCGGGCGTGGCGCTGGGACATATCAGCGCCCAGCCGTTGTTCACCGCGACGCCGACGATCAGCGATCAATCCCTCTATGACTGGACGTCGATCAACCTGGCTGCAGTCAACCGGATTTGGGACCGGACGGCGACGACCACCTTCAACCTCGACCAACTGTTGTTGAACACGCCAATGCAGACGCTCTTCGTGCAGGGCTCGTTCTTCCGGGAGGACACGCAACGCTATAATCGCAATCAAGTCAGCGGCCTGAGCCAGAACGGGGCGTCGAACCAGCTCATCGCTGATGTCAACGAGCGGCTGATCGACGGCACGCCCAATCCGTATTTCCGGATGCTGTTCATCGGGACCGATGCGCCGCGGGAATACTATCAACCGCGGAAGTGGGATACCTACCGCGGCCAGCTCGCCTACAAGCTCGACCTGACTCGCGTCAGTAATCCCCTGAAATGGCTGGGGCTGCATCAGTTCACGGCCTACGATGAATACAAATACCGGATAAACTACAGCGAGTCCTACCGCGACTATGTTACGGGCGATCACGCCTGGACGCCGAACAGCAACATCCAGCGCAACTACATCCACTATTACGTCGGCGACAACGTGGGCTACAATGTCGACTACGCCCCGCAGGCATTTCGATACGGCACCTACAACTACACGTGGGGCAACGCCTCCACCGGGGTCTTCCACCACGAACCTACGATCCTGCAGCGCAGCGCCTATAGCGGGGGCGCGGGTGGGGCGAGCAAGACGATCTTGAAAACGAGGGGCGCCGTGCTGCAGAGTCATCTGCTGGGCGATCACATCGTGACCACGTTCGGCCTCCGCCACGACGAGGTGAATTTAAAAGGGGCGCTGGGCGGCCTTACTGCCGCCCAGCAGCTCACGCCGGATGGCTTGAACTACAACTTCGATGCCATCCGCCATTGGTCGACGGGCGACTGGTCGACCAACCAAGGCGACACCAAGACCGGCGGCGTTGTCGTCAAACCATTCCGGCGAATGGGGTTCCTCGAGAGCCTGAACAACAGCGGCACTGCGGGCCACGTCTTTTCCAACCTGCTCGGTGGTCTTGCCCTGAGCTACAATCAGTCCGATAGCTTCACGCCGCAGAATCCCGCGCAGGATCTCTTTCTGCGTCCGCTGCCGAATTCCACCGGTGAAGGGAAGGACTACGGTTTCTCGTTCAACGCGTTCAACGGGAAATTCGTCGTTCGGGTCAACCACTACATCAACAAGGCGCTCAACTCGCGCAGCGGTGACGCCAACACGATCGCCCAGCGCGTTCTGCGCCACGATGTCAGCTCGGCTGATCCATTCCAATTGTTCAGCCGCGCCTACGATTGGATAGAAGCGGCGCATCCGGACTGGACGGTCGACCAGCTCGAAGCCGAGGCCTGCGTCGAGATCGGAATCGCACCGGCGTTGCGGAACGCACTCATCACGCAGAATCCGGGCCTCGCGGCGACCAACGATATTACCGCCTCGGGGACGGAGATTGAGATCAACTTCAACCCGACGCGGTATTGGACAGTGGCGGGTTCGATCACTCAGAAAAAGTCGACGACGACCAACGTGTCCCGGACCATTCAGGATTACATCGACTTGCGCATGCCGATTTGGACCACGATCAAGGACCCGACGATCGATCCCACGGTCGAGCCGGACCAACTTTGGTGGACCCACAATTACGGTGGATCGCAGACGGCGGAGCAAAACTTCCAGACGTTCGTGGAAGCACCGTATGGCGTGATCCGCGAACAGGAAGGCAAGCCGAAGTCGCAGCTCCGCCAGTATACGGCCAAGATGAGCACAAACCTGCGGTTGTCGGGTATCACCGAACATCCGCTATGGCGGAAGTTCTCCGTGGGCGGTTCCGTGCGCTGGGAGGACAAGGGCTCGATCGGGTTCTACGGCGTCCAGTCGCTGCCCGCCTCGATCACCGCGTTGGATCCGAACAAACCGATTTACGATCCGGCGCATTTCTACCTCGACGCCTTCGTTACGTATCGCACCAAGCTTTGGAACGACAAGGTCGGCGCAACGTTTCAGCTCAATGTGCGCAACCTCCAGGAGGGCGGCCGACTTCAGCCCATTGCCGCCTTTCCGGATGGGTCACCCTCGGCCTACCGGATCGTGGATCCCCGGCAATTCATTGTGACCGCAACCTTCGATTTGTAGTCGGGGACGTGCGGGTCGGTCCCGCTCGTCCAGTGGGAAGCACGCGGATCGGCCCGCGTGCTTCTTTTTTACGCCAGGATTGGGGCGACGGGATGTCCGGACACGTGCCCGCGTTCAATTCTGACAAAAATGTCAGGTGGCGCCCGTTGTCGGGCGCAAAGAAGTCATGAGAGATGGGGTTGTTCGAGACACGTGTCTCAATCGGAAGCCGACCCAATCCGGCTGGGACCATCGAATCTTGTTCTTTCCTGCCGCCAGCAACTGACGGCCAAAACCAAACCGACTACTATGACCCCAAAACATGCCATCTATCGGATGCCCGGATCGCTGCTGCTTGCGCTGACTGTTGCGATTTTTTCGCCATGCAGGGCACAAGTCGCCGCGGCGTCGACGGCCTCCGCTGCCGACCTCGCGAAGTATGATACCAACAAGAACGGCCGGCTCGATCCCGCCGAATTAAATGCAATGCAGGCGGACCGCGCCCGAGCGGTCCCGACGACCACCGCTGCCGCGAGCACCGCGGGTTCCGAGCCGGTCGTCCAGCTTTCGCCCTTCGAAGTGGTGTCCGACACGAAGGGATATTATTCCTCGAACACGATGTCGGGCACCCGGTTCAACTCGAAGATCGAGGACTTGGGTGCGTCGATCACGGTGGTGACGAAGGAACAGATGTCGGATTTCGCGATGCTCGACGTGAACGACATCTTCAATTACACCGCGAACACCGAGGGCACGGGCACGTTCACGGATCTCACGATCGACCGCAACGGCAGCGTGGCGGACAACGTGGAACTCGACCCGGCCAACGCCAACCGCATCCGTGGCATCGCGGCGGCGAATATTTCCATGGGGAATTACGAGACGCAGGGGCGCACGCCGGTGGACCCGCTGGCGATCGACGGCGTGGAGGTGAGCCGCGGTCCGAACGCCAATGTCTTCGGCCTGGGCAGTCCCGCGGGCACGGTCAACCAAGTGCCGGCGGCGGCCAACCTGACGCGCGACCGTTCGCAGGTCCAGTTTCGGGCGGATAGCTACGACGGCTATCGCACGAGCGTCGACCTGAACCGCGTGCTCGTGAAGGGCAAACTGGCGGTTCGTGGCAGCGCGGCGTTCCAGCACGATGGCTATATCCGCAAGCCGTCCGGGACGAATACGGTGCGCTACAACGGCATGATCAAGTTCCAGCCATTCAAGAACACCACGATCTCCGCCTCCTACGAATACTACCGGATGAACGGCAACCGTCCGAATGTCGTGCCGCCCCGCGACAATATCTCCTATTGGCGCGATAGCGGGATGGCGACGTTCGATCCGCCGACGCAGCAGGTTCATCTGCATGGCGTGACGGTCGGCACCTATACGAACGCGAACGGCCTGCCGGATTATTTTCTGAACACCTTCACCGGCAGTTCGCGCAGCCAGTTTTTTGTCGGGCCGAACAACATGGTTTACTGGACCACGCCGAATTCCAACTCCGGCACCGCGCCCGGCTCGGGCGGCCAGGCCGACCGCTTTGTCAGCTCCAGCGGCGCCGCCGGCGTCGCACTCGGGCACATCTCGTCGCAGCCGCTGTTCACGACCACGCCATCGGTGAGCGACAAGTCCATGTATGACTGGACGGACGTCAATCTCGCGGCGGTGAACCGGATCTGGGACCGGTCGCGGACGTCGAGCGTGCAGCTCGACCAGGTGCTGCTGAACACGCCGATGCAGACCCTGGCCGTGCAGGGCGGCTTTTTCCGCGAGGACAGCATGCGTTACGCCCGTAATCTGGTCAGCGGGCTGAATCAAAACGGCCAGTCGGGCCAGCTCATCATGGACGTCAACGAGCGGCTGCTCGACGGCACGCCGAACCCGTATTTTCTGGAGCCGTTCATCGGCACCGACCAGCCGCGTGAATCCTACCAGCCGGAAAAGTGGGATACCTACCGGGCGCAGCTCGCCTACAAGCTGGATCTGACGCGCGAGAGCGGGGCGCTCAAATGGCTCGGCCTGCACCAGTTCACGGCCTACGACGAATACAAATACCGGATCAACCGGAGTTATTCGTTCCGCGATGTGATCTCGGACACGCACGCCTGGGTGCCGGCCGCCAATACCCGGGTCTCTTACTTCCGGTATTATGTCGGCGACAACAAGGGCGTGAACGTCGATTACGCGCCGAGTAACTTCAAATACGGCACCTACGATTTCGTGTGGGGCAACGGGGCGACGGGCGCGTTCCATCACGAGCCCACCTTGATTGCGAAGGGCGCGTATTCCGGCGGGACCAGCGGGACCAAGACCATCCTCAAGACCTACGGCGCCGTGCTGCAGAGTCATTTCCTCGGGGACCGCATCGTGTCGACGTTCGGCCTGCGCGAAGACAAGGTCTACGCCAAGTTCGGCGCGCCAAACTCCACTGCGCAGCCCCAGCTCAGTGCCGACGGCAACAGCTACATCTACGAAAACATCAACCACTGGGGAACGGACGACTGGCGGTTCAACAGCGGCAAGACCAAGACCGGCGGCGTGGTGGTGAAGCCTTTCCGGCGGATGGCGTTTCTCGAATCGATGAACAACAGTGGCGAGGCGGGTCACTTCGTTTCAAACCTGCTGGGAGGGATGTCGATCAGCTACAATAAGTCTGATAGCTTCACGCCGCAGACTCCCGCACAGGACTTGTTCCTTCGGCCGCTGCCGAACTCCTCCGGGCAGGGCGAGGACTATGGCGTCACGTTCAACGCGTTTGACGGGAAGTTCGTCATCCGGATCAACCACTACATCAACCGGGCGCTCAACGCGCGCAACGGCGATGCCAACACGCTTGCCCAACGCGTGCTGCGTCACGACGTCAGTTCCGCCGACGCGTTTCAGTTGTTCAATGCGGCCGTCAACTGGATCACCGTCGCGAATCCGACCTGGACCACCGACCAGATCGAGACTGAGGCGGACAAGGAAATCGGCATCTCCGCCGAGCTGCGTGATGCGTTGCGCACGCAGAATCCGCCGATCGCCGCCACGAACGACGTCATCGCCCAGGGCAACGAGCTCGAGCTGAATTTCAATCCCACGCGGTTCTGGACCGTGGCCGGCTCCGTCACGCAGACCCAGTCGACGACGGTCAACGTCTCGACCAGCGTGCAGGACTACATCGACAAGCGGATGCCGATCTGGACGACGATCAAGGATCCGACCATCGATCCCGCGGTCGATCCGCAGCAACTCTGGTGGAATCACAACTATGGCGGCTCCCAGACGGCGGCGCAGAACTTCCAGACTTTCGTCGCGGCGCCCTATAGCGTGATTCACCAGTCCGAGGGGAAGCCGAAGCCGCAGATCCGCGAATACGCGGCGAAGTTGAACACGAATCTCCGGCTCGCCGGCATCACCGAGAATCCGCTGCTCAAGAAGTTCTCGATCGGCGGCTCGGTCCGCTGGGAGGACAAGGGCTCGATCGGTTTCTACGGGGTGCAATCGCTGCCGGCATCGATCACCGACCTCGATCCGAACCGGCCAATCTACGACAAGGCGCACTATTACGTCGATGCGTTCGTGACATATCGGACCCGGTTGTGGGCGGACAAGGTGGGCGCGACGTTCCAGTTCAACGTGCGCAACATCCAGGAGAGCGGCCGGCTGCAGGCGATCGCCGCCTTCCCCGACGGCAGCATCTCTAGCTACCGTATCGTCGATCCGCGGCAGTTCATCCTGACCGCGACGTTCGATTTGTAATCCGCCGGCCGACGGCGTAATTTGCGAGCACGGTCCGCGGTGCGGACCGTGCTTTTCCGTTGGTGCGGGAACCGTTGTCCGCCTCGGCGGCTCAGTCATCGTTGCGCGCAGGCCCGTCATGGGAAAACAAACCGTCAGTCCAATTGTCTGCTTCGGGGAAGTTCTGTGGGATTGCCTGCCACGTGGAATCTTCCTCGGCGGCGCGCCGCTCAATGTCGCCTATCATCTCTCGAGGCAGGGCGCCTGCGCGATTCCGGTCAGCGCCGTGGGCCGGGATTTTCTCGGCGCGGAGGCGCGGGGGCGGATTGCGGGGTGGGGGATCGAGTCCCGCTTTGTCCCTGCGCGACCGCGCGTTCCCACCGGGACCGTGCGGGCCGTGCTCGACCGGGCTGGAGTTCCCACCTATCGCATCGCGCGATCGGTGGCGTGGGACCGGATCGCCGCTCCGCCGGCACTCGGACGCCGGGCGCCGGTGCCCGTGGCGGTGGTTTTTGGCACGCTCGCGCTGCGCGAACCGTCCAACCGCGGCACGCTCGCGCGCCTGCTCGCGCGCTGGCCGCAGGCGCTCCGCGTCGTGGATATAAACCTTCGGGCACCCTTCGATCGGCGCGCGGCCATCGCGTTCGCCCTGGGGCACGCCCAGTTGTTGAAGTTGAACGACCACGAGCTGGCCACGCTGGCCGGCGGCCCCGTCGGCACGCCGGCGACGATCGAGCGGGCCGCGCGCGATTTTGGGCGGCGCCACAACCTGACGCGGATCTGCGTGACCTCGGGGGCCCGCGGCGCCGGCCTGCTCTGGCAGGGAGAATGGTTTTGGGAAAGCGCGCGCCCGGTGAAAATTCGCGATACGATCGGTGCGGGCGATGCGTTCCTCAGTGGATTGTTGGCGGCCTTGCTCGTGCGCCGCGCCACGCCGCCGGCGGCGTTGGCCGCCGCGTGCCGCATGGGAGAGTTCGTGGCCGGCCGCGATGGGGCGACGCCGCCATATCGCTGCGGCAAGGATGGCCGGCCGGCGGATGTCGTCGGGTGAGCCCGCCGCAACCGACGCGGGGCGGACCGCGTTGCCCGCTGCCGGGAAAATTCAGGGCTTCAACAGCCGCTTTACCTCTTCGAGAATTTTTCCCAGCGACGTGGTCTTCTCGAGGTAGCAGGAGACTTTTTTGCCGAGCGTGTCGCGGGCGACCTGCGCGTCGAACAGGACCCCGGTGAGCAGGATCACCGGCACGGCGGGCAGCATCGCGTTCAGCCGCTCGATCATCTCCAGGCCGTCCGAGTCCTCGAGCTGCAGGTCGGAGATGACGAGGTCCGGGGCATCGCGTTTGACGGTCTTGAACGCCTCCGTCGCCGAGTCGACAGAGGTCACGCGATAGCCGTTGGAGGTGAGGAACTGTGCGAGCAGCTCGCGAATCGGCGCCTCGTCGTCGATGTGCAAAATGTGGTTCGTCATGGGAAGTGATCCGCTGAAAATGAGATTGCGAGTGTGGGAGGGTGCTAGCGCGGTGACGCCGGGGAGGAGGGCGCGAGTTGCAGCGTGGCGACGCCGCCGACGACCTTGTCGCCGTCGCGGAGGGGAAAGAGCGTGAAGCGCACCGCGGTTTTCCGGCCGCGTTTGTCTTCCATCACGGCAGGGCGATCCCGGAGGTCACGGCCTTCCTTCAAGGCCTGCTGGATGGGATCGAGCATCGGCTCCTCCGTTTCGCCGTTGCCGGGGGCGAGCCGCACGAATCGCGAAAGCGGCTGGCTCACGAGGTCGGCGGGTTCGAAGCCGGTCAGGCGGACGACGGCCGGATTCACCCGGGAGACGTTCATGGCTTTCGTCAGCACAAAGACCAGGTCGTTGATGGAATTAACGATGAGCTGGTTGTAGCGAAGTTGATGTTCGAGCGCCTGGTTGGCCCACTGGCGCTCGAGATTCTCCGTCGAGAGCCGGGAGTTGGCCGCGGCCAGCTCGGCGGTGCGCTCCTGCACGCGTGCTTCCAAGAGGACGTTGGCGTCGTGCAGGGTCGCGGCGACCCGGCGGCGGGCAGCGATGTCGTCCCGGAGCAGCCAGGCGACGCCTCCGAGCAGCAGAACATCCAGCGCCACGCCAAGCCAGACCGTCCAGCGCGTCGTCTGGGCCTGGGCAAACGAAGCCGTGTCACGCTCGGCCAGGAGCGTCATCTCGTCGTCCTTCAACTTCTCGACCGCCCGCTGGATCTCGCGCATGGTCTCGCCGCCGGCATCGGTGGCGAGGAGCGGGCGGGTGGCTTCCTGGCCGCCGGATTGCCGCGCGGCCAAAACCTGGCGGATGAAATCGATACGGCGGTTGACGAGCGACTCGAGATCGTGGACTTGCTGGCTTTGCGCCGTCTCGTTTCGCGTCAACGCCTTTGTCACTTCCAGATGCTCCGCGATGCTGCCCAGGGCCTCGCGGCAGGCCGCCTGATCGCGGGCGTCCCCGGTCATCACCGTCGTCCGCATCGCGCCGTCGCCGGCGTTGAGCCCGGAGAGGAGCGCCTCGGCCTCGAGGATGACGGCGTGCGTGTGATTGACCCAGTCGCTGCTGGCCGCCGACCGGTTGATATTGCGCACCGCGACGAACGCGACGGCGACGAGGACGGCGGAAATCAGCAGGAAAAACGCGAGGACACGTCTGATCGTATTGTCTTTCACGAAGGGCGCGGGGTTCGGTTATGAAGAAGGAGGGAGGTTGCGAACGGGCGGCGGGGACAGCGGGGGATCGCTGGACGGCGGGTCGGTTTTCACGACCGTGGCACCGAAGTGTTTCCGATCCTCCTTGTAATCGTAAGTGAATTCCGATGCGGACGTCCAGTTGGCTTCGAACGAATCGGCGACCTTGCTGGCGATGGCGCGGAGGGTCCGGCCGCAGCCCTGCAGGTTGAAGAAGTATTTCCGGTTGTTGTAGTCGAGATAGGCCCGCGACTCGGTGACATAGCAGACGGCGTGGGCGACGCGACCGACCATCCGGATGTGAATCAGCCGCGTGTCGTATTTGCGCGCGCTCAGCACGTAGTCGGCGAGGATGGCATAGTCGTCGCAATCGCCCCGGCGTTCCCGCAGGAAGACCTCCGCGGGCAGCACCTCGGGGCTGAACTCGTAGTCGAAGTCCTCGAAGTAGGCGGCGAACTTTTTCGGCGTCAGCTTTGGGTCGTCGAGCAACTCACCCAGGGTCACGGCGTCGAGCCGGGTGAAGGCGAGCGCGCATGCGACCCCCACGGCGCAGATTTTCCGGCTGCGGGTGCTGGAGGGCAACGCGGTCATGCGAGGACGGCCATGGGTCGGATGTGGTGCGGATGGCGGATGCGAGCCGGCCGGGTCTTCGGTCGGAGTCCAACCTGCCATCGACGCGTCGCCGCGCAAACTTTAGCGCGAGCCGTAAGCAGCGGAAGGCGTGGCGGACCCGTGATCCATGACCCGGCGGAAGCAAAGACGTGGGACGACGGAGATAGTTTTGGTTTTACCGGCTCGATGCAGAAGGGCGGGCGGCGTGCGACAAGCAGTCCGACTACCGGGAATCCGGCAGGCGTGACGGGCCGCGGGCCGGATGGGCGCGGCGTGGTGGCCGGCCTTTCAGGCTTTCGGCAGCGTGAGCCGGAACGTGCTGCCCTTGGGCTGGGCCGCCTCATACGCCAGCGTTCCGCCGAGGACACGCATGTAGGCCTTCGTGATCGAGAGGCCGAGGCCGAAACCGCCCTTGCGGCGATCGCGCGAACTGTCGGAACGGAAGAATCGCTCGGTCAACCGGGCTCGGTGTTCGGGGCTGATGCCCGGGCCCTCGTCGGTGACGGAGACGGCGCACGCAGTATCCGTCGCCCGGACGGACACGCGGATAGTGGCACCGTCGGGGCTGTATTTGAGCGCATTGTCGACGAGGTTTTGCAACGCCTGTCGGAGAATCACCGGATCGGTTTCGGTCGCGCAGGCGACGGTTTCGAGGGTGAGGTGCTGGCCCCGGTTCTCGGCGAGGATGCCCAATTCGCTGACGCAGGTGGTGACGAATTCATCGAGCTGGATCCGGGCGGGTTGAACCACCGACACGCCGCCCTCGGCGCTCGCCAGCTCGAGCAGCCGCTCGATGAGGAGCTGCAGCCGCTGCGATTCCTCCAGCATGCTGGCGATGATGTCGCGGTATTCCTCGACCGAGCGGCCGCGGCGGAGGCCGACCTCGCCGACGCTGCGCAATGTCGTCAAGGGCGTCCGCAGTTCGTGCGAGGCGTCGGCAACGAAGCGGTCGAGCGTCACGAACGAGTCCTGCAGCCGGTCGAGCGTGACATTGAACACCGTGGCCAGCCGGCCGAGTTCATCGTGGGGATTCACGACCGGCAGCCGCCGGCTCAGGTCGTCCGCGGTGATCCGGTTGGCTTCGTTCACCATTTCGTCGAGGGGCATCAACCAGCGGCGGGTGACGACGAACCCGCCGAGCACGAGCAGGGCGACGACGACCGGCAGGGCGGTGACGATGATCACCTGCAGCGGGCCCAGCGGCCCCGCGGCGGGCTGGTGGACCGACATCACGCGGATCATCCAGCCCTCGGGAATCCCGGGCGAGGAATACGGCACCGAAAGCACGCGCAGCCGGATGTCGCGGGCGACATTGAAAATGGAGAGCGTTTCCCGGTTGGGCACGGGCGCCATGGGCAGGTGTTCGAGGCGGCCGCGGAATGGCCAGAGGCGGCGCACCAGAACGCCATGTTCATCCCAGAGCTCGAACCACGGGTCCTCGGGATTCCACGCGGCGCCACGCACCAGGGAACCATCCCAGAACACGCGATGATCCGGCTCGACCTTGAGCCGGCGAAGAATCTCTGCAAGATCCTGGCGCAGCCCCTCGTCGAGCGGCGCCGCCATGTTGCTCGAAACGTAGAGATACAGCGTCGCGCTGAAGGCGGCCAGCAGCACGGTGCCGCCGACGCCATACCAGAGCGCGAGCCGGAACCGCAGCGTTCGCCGGCGCCACCAGAAGTTCACTCGGGCTCCCTCCCCAGCCGGTAGCCGAGCCCGCGGAGCGTGAAAATCAGCCGCTCCGCGCCCTCGCCATCGACCTTGCGGCGCAGGCGCATGATCTGCACGTCGATCACGTTGTCGAGCGACGTGAAGCGGTGGGCCTGTTTCCAGACATCGCGTTCCAGCATTTCGCGCGTTACGATCTGCCCCTGGTAGCGGAGGAGATATTCGAGGATGTCCACCTCGCGCGGCGTGAGCGGGATCGCCTGGCCGGCGCGGACGGCCACGCGGGCGCGGGTGTCGAGCTGGAGGTCGCCGCAACGGAGAAAGTGACTCGTGCTGAGCACCGGCCGGCGGAGCAGGGCCCGGCACCGGGCGAGAAGCTCGGCAAACGCGAACGGCTTGGGCAGGTAGTCGTCCGCGCCGGACTCGAGGCCGGCGATCCGGTCGTCGACCGCGACGCGGGCCGTGAGCATGAGCACGGGCGTTTGATTGCCGCGCTGGCGCACGTGCCGCAAGACGTCGATGCCGTCGCGATCGGGCAGCATCCAGTCGAGGACCACCAGGTCGAATGTCGCGTGATCGATCAGGTCGACCGCTTCGTTGCCCGTCGATGCCGTGGAAACCGTCCAAGCCTCCATCTGCAACCCCTCCGCGAGGGAATCGCGCGTCTTGAGTTCGTCCTCCACCACGAGCACGTGAGGAGGCGTGGAGGGCGGGGCACTCACGGCAGTTCGGGCGAGGGTGGCGGCATACTCTGCGGAAAAGTTAACGGGTTTCTTCATAAAGAGGAGGCGGATTTTTGAAAGGCTCGGGACGCCCGCAGGCTCACGGAGCCGCCGCGGCGGCGATGCGGCCCGAGGTTGCCGGCGGGTCGCACGGCCCACGAACGCGCGAATCTGACATTTCCGTCAGGCGCGCCGGTTGCGGCGGAAATAGCCGGAAGCTGGACGACGCCCGGCGCCCCGCCGGTGCGGCGGCCGATGGAACCGCCACCCGCGTCCGACAAAAAGCCGCTGTTCCTCGGCGGTTTTTTTGTTCACGTTCGCCGGCGTGAAAGCCTCGGACTTCTTTGCCCTGCCGTCCTCGCTGGCCCAGTTTGCCACGCATTTTCCCGCCGACGCAGCGCCATGGGAGTGGCTGGGGCGGATCGGTCCCGCGCTCGCCGGCCTCGCGCCGCCGGCGCTGCGACCGCTCGCGCCGGGCATCCACGTCGAGGGCCACGTCTGGCTGCACCCGACGGTGAAACTGCCGGCCCACGCCACCTTGATCGGACCCGCGTGGATCGGCGCGCACACGGAGATTCGCCCGGGCGCATTCGTCCGCGGCAACGTGATCGTCGGCGAGGGCTGCGTGCTCGGCAATGCGTGCGAGTTCAAGAACTGCCTGCTGATGGACCAGGTGCAGGTGCCGCATTTCAGCTACGTCGGCGACTCGGTCCTCGGCAATGGCGCGCATCTTGGCGCCGGCGCGATTTGCTCCAATCTCCGCCTCGATCAGAAGCCCGTCGTCGTGCACACGGCTGCCGCGGCCCACGACACCGGCCTGCGCAAGCTCGGCGCCATCATCGGCGAGGGCGCGGAGGTCGGCTGCAACAGCGTGCTGAATCCCGGCGCGTTGCTCGGCCGGCGCGCCCTGGTGGGGCCGGCGATGGCTTTTGGGGGCTATCTGCCGCCGGCCACGATCGCGCACTCCCGGGGGCAGTTGAAACTGATTCCGCGGCGGGACTGAACCGCCGCGGCGGAACTTTTTCCTGTCCTCCGGCCTCCGGTCATAGTCTGCTGTCGGCCCCCGCATGCGCACTCTCACCGGCATCACGCCCTCCGGCACGCTCCACATCGGCAATTACTTTGGCGCGATGCGCCCCGCCATCGAGGCGCAGGCGCGGGGCGACTGTTTTTATTTCATCGCCGACTACCACTCGATGATCTCGGTCACCGATCCCGCCGAGCGCCGCGCCTATACGCGCGGCATCGCGCTCGACTGGCTCGCCTGCGGGCTCGACCCGCAGATCAGCGTCTTCTGGCGCCAGAGCGACGTGCCCGAGGTTACCGAGCTTACCTGGCTCCTCGGCTCGCTCACGCCGATGGGCCTGCTCGAGCGCGCACACAGTTACAAGGACAAGATCGCCAAGGGCATCTCGCCCAACTTCGGCCTCTTCGCCTACCCGGTGCTCATGGCCGCCGACATCCTGCTCTACGACACGAATGGCGTGCCCGTCGGCAAGGACCAGAAGCAGCACCTTGAGATGACGCGCGACATCGCGATCAAGTTCAACGAGACCTACGGCGAGACGTTCGTCATCCCCGACTCGATCATCCGCGAGGACGTCGCCGTCATTCCCGGGCTCGACGGCCAGAAAATGTCGAAGAGCTACGGCAACACCATCGAGATTTTCGGCGACGAGAAGGCGATGCGGAAAAAAATCATGGGCCTCGTCATGGACTCGCGCACCCCGGCCGAGCCCAAGCCCGACGCCGACAAGAATCTCGCGATCCAGCTCCTCAAGCTCGTCGCGCCCGCCGATGTCGCCGCCGATTTCGAAAACCGGCTCCGCGCCGGCGGCCTCGGCTACGGCGACCTGAAGAAAGCGCTGTTCGAGCACTACTGGAATTATTTCGCCGCCGCCCGTGTCCGTCGTGCCGAACTTGCGGCGAACCCGGACCATGTCGAGGCGGTGCTGCGCGACGGTGCGGCGCGTGCCCGGGCGGTGGCGGGTGTCGTGCTCAAACGCGCCCGCAGGGCCTCGGGGCTGGAGTGAACCGATCGAGGCGGACGGCTTGAGGCGTCCCCGTTGCCATGGCGGCAGACGGTCCCGGTGCCGGACGCTTATAGCACGGCCGCGTGGGGCCGCTCGAGTTTCGCGATCGCCGCCATGATCCGTTCGCTGGCGATCTGGTAGCGCTCCTTGCCCGCCGCCGGCTCGTCGTAGGTCGAAGGCGGAAGCGGCCGGCCGAAGACGACCGTGACGCGCGTGCCGAGCCGCGGGAACTTGACGCCCTTGCCGAACGCGTCGAACGAGCCGAAGATTCGCGCCGGCACGACCGGGACCTGCGTCCGGCACGCGATCAGCCCCACGCCGGCCTTCGCCGGCTGGAGGTTGCCGTCGAGCGTCCGCGTGCCCTCGGGAAACAGAATGAGTCCGCGCTCCTCCTTCACGGCCTTGAGCACGCGCTTGATGGCGCTGACGTCCTGGCCGCCGTCGCGATCGACGGGGATGGTGCCCACGGCATCGAGCCACCACGAGGCGAAGCCACCCTTCCAGAGCGTCTTTCTGGCGAAGTAGGCGATCTGCCGCGGCACCTGGCAGCCGATGAACGGCGGATCGAGGAAACTCGCGTGATTGGCGGCGACGAGGAAGCCGCCGTGCAACGGCAGATGCTCGAGGCCAAGGACGTCGCCGCGAAAAAACATCCCGTAAGCGACACCAAACAGATAGTGGCAGAACCCGTAGATGGGTTCCATCTCGACCTGCCGCAGCACCCGGCTCATGGCGTGGCCGTCCTCGCCGCGATCGGCGCGGCCATCGTGTCGACGACTTGCGCGGGCGTGAGGTGCGTCGTGTCGATGGTCGTGGCGCCGGGCGGGCAGGCGAGTGGCGCGGTCTTGCGCGACGAATCGATCCGGTCGCGTTCCACGATTGAATCCTGCTGGCCCTCGCTGGCCCGGCGGCGGGCCCGCTCGGCCGGGTGGGCGTGCAGGAAAAAACGGAAATCCGCGTCGGGAAAAATCACCGAGCCGATGTCGCGGCCCTCCATCACGACACCCTGCAGGCCGCGCGCGCGCGCGACCCCGGCGAGGCCGCGCTGGTAGGCGAGAAGGGCGGTGCGCACTTCCGGGATCGCCGCGAAATGGGAAACATGGTCGTTGACGGTCCGGCTGCGGATGTCCGCGTCGGGCACGACGCGGCCGTCGATCTCCATTTGCGCCGAGCGGCCGCGCACCTGCGTGCCAAACTTCAGCGCGGCGGCGGCCGCGCGCACCCCCGGTTGGTCGGTCGCGGCCACGCCGCGGCGCAGGAATTCCGCGGTGACGGCGCGGTAGAACGAGCCCGTGTCGACGTGCAGCAGGTTGAACCGGTCCGCGAGGACCTTCGAACTGGTTGATTTGCCGGAGGCGGCACCGCCGTCGATGGCGACAATGATGAAGGGAGAGGTGGCCATCAGGCTGCCAACGATTTTTGGCGCACGGTCTCCAGCAACTCAAAAAAATTGGGAAATGTTTTTGCGCAGCACGCCGGGTTGCGGATCGAGAGCCACGGCCGGCCGTCGCCGTGCAGATCGTGGCAGCCGAGGATGCCGAAGCTCATCGCGAACCGGTGGTCGTCGTAGGTCTCGATCTCGATGCCGGATTTGAGCGGGCGCGGCGTGATCGTGAGCGAGTCGTGCTCCTCGACGACATCCTGGCCGAGTTTGCGGAGTTCGCGCGCCATCCCGGCGACCCGGTCGGTCTCCTGCTTGCGGGTGTGGGCGATGCCGGTGATCTGGATCGCGCCGTTGAGCAACGGCGCGATGGCCGCGAGCGTGAGAAACGTGTCGGAGAACTCGGTGAAATCGACGAGGAGCAAGGGGTGCTGTGGCGGTCGTGTGCGCACCCTTTCCAGCACGGTGGCGAAAACGGAATCGCCCTGGAGCGACTCCTTGAACGGTCGCAGCCCGGCCAACGCCAGTTTCCCATGAGTGACCAGCTCCAGGGCGAGAAAGTAGCTGGCCGCCGTTGCGTCCGGTTCCACCGAATAGGTTCCTGGCGAGCGATAGCGGTCGGTTGCCACGTGGAGTTCGAGTGACCGGAATGGGTGCTTCGCGTTAAACCCGAAGTGATGCATCAAACCACGAGTCATGAGCACGAACGGCTGGCGCACCGGCGCTTTCAACCGGATTTCGACCGTCGTTTTCGCCCTGGGAGCGACCATGAGCAGTGCCGAAAGCATCTGACTGCTTTCACTCGCATCGATGTCCACTGCACCGCCGCGCAGGCCGTGCGCATGGATTTCGAGGGGAAAAAATCCCTCTTCTCCCGTGCAGCGGACGTCGGCGCCGAGCTGCCGGAGCGCTTCGATCAATCCCTTCATCGGCCGCTTCCGCATCTGCGG
The DNA here is from genome assembly GCA_937902925.1 of uncultured Opitutaceae bacterium. GTDB lineage: Bacteria > Verrucomicrobiota > Verrucomicrobiia > Opitutales > Opitutaceae > CALFNN01. The sequence continues at coordinate 37,101 of CALFNN010000042.1, read as the reverse complement.
CACGCCGTCGACTCGGTAAATCCCGCGCGGCGCCACGGCACACAACGCGGTGAGGAAACGTGCCGCCGTGCCTGCGAGTCCGGCAAAGATGTCCGCCTCGCCGACCGTGAAACCGTTCGCCTGGTCGGTCACGCGCAGGGTGAGGGCGTTTTCGTCGGCCTCGACCGTGAAGCCGAGTTTTCGAAGCGCCTCCGCCATGAGATGCGTGTCTTCGCTGAACAGTGCGCCGGTGAGCGTCACGGGTTGGTCGCACAGCGCGGCGAGCAGCAGGGCGCGGTTCGTGAGGCTTTTCGAGCCGGGCAGCGTGATTTCGCCGCGGGCGGGGCGCGTGAACGGTGGGATCGGCAGCAGGTCGGGCAGGGCGGGCGTCACGGGTGCGGGCGAAACTGGTCGCGATAGGCCCTGCCGCGTTCCAGGCGGGCGGCGATTTCGAGGTAGTCGCGGTTGGCCAGCGCGATTTGGAAACCGTGCAACTCGTCCTCGAACTGGCGGAGCGCGCGCAGCACTTCGTCGCGATTTTGTTCGAGGATCGTGCGCCAGAGTTGTGGATCGCTCGCGGCGATGCGGGTCGTGTCACGAAGGCCCCCGCCGGCGTGGTTGCGCCACGACGGATCCTTTTTGGCCAGGAACGCGCACAGGTTCGACGCGAGGATCTGCGGCAGATGGCTGATGTGGGCGACGATCTCGTCGTGCTTGTCGGGATCGACCGTCACCGTCTCGGCGCCAACATCGTGCCAGAAACCGACCACGGCTGCGATAGCACGGGGGTCGCTCTCCGGCAGCGGCGTGACAAAACACGTGCGGTGCTCGAACAACCCCGCGCTGCCGTGTTCCCAGCCGGTTTTTTCCGAGCCGGCCATCGGGTGCGCCCCCACGAAATGCGCGTGGGCCGGGAGCGCGGCGTGGCCGAGCCGCGCGATTTCTCCCTTCACGCTGCCGACGTCGGTGACAATCGCGCCCGGGGCGAGGTGCGGCGCGATCTGCCGCAGGAGCGGCACGATCTGGTCGACGGGCGCGGCGATGACGACGATGATCGCACCGTGCACGGCCTCGGCCGGCGTGTCGGCCACCGCGTCACACCACGGTTGTTCGCGAAGCTTGAGCCGGACCTCGGGCCGGCGCGCCCACAGCACGATGCGCGAGGCCACGCCGCGCGCGCGGGCGGCGCGGGCGACCGAGGCGCCGAGCAAGCCGGGCGCGAGGATGGTGAGTTGGGCGTGAGCGGACACGGTGGGCCAAAAACGCAAAATCCCCGCGTGGTGTCGAGCCCTTCGGCGACCCCGGGGCGGGCTCGCGTGGCGCGGGGATCGCGTTGCATTTTTTGAAACCCGAATTTGGCTCGGTGGCCGCCATGCCCTACGTCCCCACCTGGAAGGAGCGTCTCGAGGAGGCGCGGCCCTACGTGATGCCAGCGGTCGCGGGCCTGATCGTGCTGGGTCTGGCGGGCTGGCTGGTGGGGCACGAGGTGCTTCCGCGCCTCGCGCGCAATCGCTCCGCGGCCGCGCAAATTGCCACCCGCGGCGCGGCCGGGGACGAGGGGGAAGAATGGGAGAAATCCTACCGCGAGGCCGTTGTGGCGGGCGCGGCCGATTCCGACTTGGCCGCGCAACTCGACCGGGTCATCGAACGACTGCGCGAGCGGATCCGTTTGGCGCCGCGGGCGGCGACCGAAGCGCGGGCGCGACTGGCGCCACTCGAAAGGGAACGGGCCGCACTCCGCGCCCGCCACGCCGCCGCCGAAAGCGCTTCGTTGGAAAAACAGGCGGCCGCGGCCCGCGAAGCGGGGCAGGGTGCGACCGCGCTGGAGCAGTTGCGCGAGGCGCTGCGTTTGCGGCAGGAAGCCAACGCGAACGCGCCTTCGCCCGAGCTTCGGGATGTAGCGCGCGAGGCGCGGCTCAGCCAGGCGATCGAGACGTTGGAGGCGGAGCCGTTGCACGCGGCCGTGGACATTTCCCTCACGCTGGCGGCGGCGGCGGCGGCGCGGGAGGAATGGGACGAGGCGATCAAGGCCTACGCCGGGGCGCGGGAGGCGCAAAGCCGGTTGAACCAGCGCTACGCGGCGACGCGATATGCGAGTGTGGCGGCGATCGACCGGATCGACGCCGAGGTGGCGTCACTCAGGGCGGCCGGTGCCGCGGCCACCATCGCGGCGCGCGAGCGGGATGGCGAGGCGGCGGCCAGGGCGGGCCGGTGGCAGGAAGCCGCGGCGTTATACGGCGCGGCGGCCGATTTGCAGGCGGACGTGAACGAGAAGTTTCCGCGGAGCCGCTTTGCGGCGATTGCGCGGGTCGCCGAGTTCCGGATGAAGCACGACACGATTTTGTCCCGCGCGCTGGTGGCCGAGGCGATGGACCTCGATCGGGAGATCACGGCGGCGCTGGCCCGTCGCCAGACCGTGGCGGCGGGGGAAAAGATCGGCTCGGCCCAGGCGCTGGTCGCCAAGGCGGCGGCGGATTTTCCGAATGGACTCGCGCTCGATGGGGATTTGCTGGCGAAACTGGCCTTCCTCGGGCTGCGCCGGGCGGAGCTCGCGGCCCGGCAAGGGCAGATTTACGGGGCGTTGCTGCCGTTGCCGGGTGCGCCGAAGCTTCGGATGTATCGGACTGAGGTGCCGCAGGAACTTTATGCCTGGGTCATGAACGCCAGTCCGAGTCGCCACACCGGTCCCGCCCTACCGGTCGATTCGGTGAGTTGGGACGACACGCAGGAATTCTGCCGCAGAGTTTCCTGGCTTCTTGGCTGTCGCGTGCGGCTGCCCTCGCTCGCGGAATTTCGCGCGGCAGGCGGCGCGGAGAGCGGTCGCGCGTCGGTGGCCGCGACCGGCGCCGGCGGCATGCAGAGCCGCGAGCCTGGCGAATTGACGGCATCGGGCGCCGGGTTCGACGGCCTTCACGGTAACCTGGCAGAGTGGCTGCAGCCGGACTCCACCCAAGGCGACACGGCGCCGGTGGCGGGTGGCAGTTATCTCGATCCCGCTGGCGTCCCCGACACCATGCCCGTCGTGTCCATGGAAAGACGCGGGCGGGCGCGGCACGTCGGATTTCGAGTGGTGGTGGAATCGCCGGCCGGGTGAAGGCCGTCGCCGCGTCACGCGCCGCCGAGCTTCGAAATCCGGGCGAATTCCGCCGCCGTGAGCGACTGGACGGAAAGCCGGCCGAGGCGCAGCAGTGCGGTTTGGGCGAGCGCGGGTTCCGCCTTGATTTGGTCGAGTGTCACCGGCTTGGGTAGCGCACGTTCCGACTTCAGGTCGACCGCGACCCACGCGGGATCGTCGGCGCTGGGATCGGGATATGCCACCCGGGCCACCTGCGCAATCCCGACGACGGCCTTGGTCGTCACGCTCTCGTAGAAAAACACGCGGTCGCCCGCGCGCATCGCGCGAAGGTTGTTCCGTGCAGTGTAGTTGCGCACGCCGGTCCAGGCGGTGCGACCATCGCGGACCAAGTCGGTCCACGCGTAGGCTTCGGGCTCGGATTTAACCAACCAGTATTGCATTGTCATGGGACGGACGGTTTGGTCCGCTGCACGCAAATGGAACCCACCGAGGCTGAAAAGGCAAAAGCGGAGCGGGTGCAGTTGTTGCTCTATGTTTTGATGCTTGTCATGGTGTTCGCGCCGCTGGTGATCTTCTTGTTGCGCTCGCGCTGAAACCGGGATCGCGGCCTTTTTCAATGAACAAAACCCTCCTCCCGATCCGGGCCGTGTTCGTGTTGCTATGCGCGGCGGGCGGCTGGCTGGTGCAGGCGACCGTGCTGGCGGGCGACTATTACCGGCTGCTGCCGATTTTCGTCGGTTTGGGCATCGGGCTGCTCGTGGTGCTCGTGGATGTGATGCTGAAGGGTTTCTCCCTGCGTGCGTTGTCGGCGGTCACCTTTGGCATTGGGGTTGGCCTGCTCGTGGCCCACATGGTGAGCATCTCGCCGCTGCTAGATGTGAATCCGCAGCGTGGCGATCCGATGGACCCGGCGACGATCTACCTCATCCGGATCGGGCTTTTTGTCATCTGCCCCTACCTCGCAACGGTCATCGCGTTGCGCGGCAAGGATGAATTCAATCTCGTCATTCCCTATGTGCGGTTCGTGCCGCGCGAGGTCGACGTGCCGTTGGTCGTGGTGGACACGAGCGTGCTGATCGACGGGCGCATCGCGCGGGTGTGTGAGTCCGGGTTTTTGAGCGCGACCCTGGTCATCCCGCGGTTTGTGCTGAACGAACTCCGGTCGGTGGCCGATTCCAGCGAGCCCAACAAGCAGGCCCGGGGCCGGCGGGGGCTCGAGGTGCTGAACGAACTGCGGAAAATCAAGAATTTGGAAATCAACATTCCGGAGAGCGAGGTTTTGCGGCGGGAGGATGTGGACGCCAAACTGGTGTTCCTCGCCCAGTCGATGCGGGCAAAGCTGCTGACGACGGACTACAATCTCGCGAAGATGGCCGAATTCCATGGCGTGCCCTGGCTCAACCTCAACGCGCTCGCAAAGTCGCTGCGCCCCGAGTTGATGCTCGGCGAGAGGATCGAGGTCGATCTCGTCAAGCCGGGCAAGGAAGAGGGCCAGGCGGTCGGATTTATCGAGGATGGCTCGATGGTCGTGGTCGGCGACGGCCGGCCCCACATCGGCCGCCGGGTGCAGGTCGAAATCGCGAGCGTGCTGCCGACGGCGGGCGGGAAGATGATATTTGCGCGACGGGTGGGGGAGGCGGACTAGCCTCTCGCGCCGCGGGATGGGGCGTCTTGGGGGGCGAAATCGCGGGAGGATTTGGTGGCGCCGGCCTGGCCTGAAAATTGGTGTTTACTTGGGCGCCTTCATTTCGCAATACGTCACGTTCCTCACGGGCCAGTAGCTCAGTTGATAGAGCGCGTCGTTCGCAACGACGAGGTCGTCGGTTTGATCCCGATCTGGTCCACCACTTTCCGTTTGGCACAAACCAACTGCCGAAATGTAGGTCGGGTGGAGGCCGGGAATCGACCGGTTGGTTCGGTAGTTTGGGGAATATTCTCCATCGGCCGCCGGTAATCGAGGATACGTGCAATTTCCCCGCTTACGTGGGTGATTTTTTGCGGTTCTTTGGTTTTTGCAGCCATAGAGGGGCCGTCGAGGCCCGTGGGCTGCATTTCCAGTTCACGGGTGGCCGGCCTTGGTCGCCCCTGGCGCGGCCGGATCCGGTTCACCCACGGGTCGATACCGAATCGCGCGGGGATAACCTTCCACCACACTCATCAACTCGTAGCCGTCTTGGAATGTTTTTGAACCCAAGTCGCGAAAGCGCACACCGGCCTCCGCGAGCCGGACCTTCGTCGCATCGTCGAAGGCGCCGGTGTAGAACTCGTATTCCTTTCCCGACTCCCGCAACTCCTGCAGTTGCTGGCGCAGGGTGAGACTGGCGGTTGTTTCCCAGCGCAAACGGACAGCCGCGACGATACCGGCATTGGACAAAAGCAGAACCAGCAGGGCCCAGCTGGCCTTCACCTGGAATCGCGAACGCTCGGCAGCGAAGGCCAGGACGATGGGTGCGATGGGCAGCAGCCACAGTTGCGGTCCATAGCGCGGCCACCAAAGATGAACACTGATAACCAGCGAGGCAATGATCGCCCCCGACAGCAGCAAGAGCGTCCATCGGAACGGCGAATTTGGGAGCAAAAGCCAGACGCCTAAAACCGAGGAGAGAATCAGGCAGCCACTGAAGAATGGCCCAAAACCAGCCACCCGGGTTTCGTGATACTTGTAGGCATAGAGATCGCCCGGCCGCGCGGTGAACGGCCACATGAGCGACGCGTTTCGCCCCTGCTGATAGGGCTGGTTGCCCGGACGACCGAAGATCGCGTAACCAAACCGCACCAGTCGGCTGCGCCCCATCATATTCTTCGGCGTCTCATACAGCTCGATTCCCTCCCGGCCCTGTTGGGTGAGGCTCGGGTATTTGGCTGACCCTAGAACCGGGTAAAACGGTTGGTGCATGTGGAGCGTGTTGGTGACGTAGGGATTGAAGCCCCAAACGCACGCGCCGAGCAGGATCGCCGCCGTCGCCAGGCCCATCAGCGGCAGCAGTCGTTCCCTCTGCCGGCAAAGGCACCAAAGTCCGGCCGCGGCGAACACGAAACACAGAAAGACGAGTCCCGTGAACTTCGCGTTGATGGCGACGATCGAGGCAGCGAAACCAGCGGCCATGATCGCCAGGCCGGGTCGGCGCAGACCAGAGAACACCGACGCCACGGCCACGACCAGAAATGACATCATGGTGCCGTCGACCAGATACGTGGTGAGTTCGCTCATCGCGACCGGGTTGAGCGCCACAATGGCGGCAATTCCAATGGCGCGGCTGCGACGCAGGCCCCCATCCAGGCCGGCGGCCAGCGCAGCCAGACCCATCGCTGCAAGCGCCAGCCAGTTGATGCATTTACCCAATTCGATATGGCCAGTCGTGCCGTAGATGGCGGCCGCCATATACCACGGACCCTTCGCGTAGTGCCGGACCCAGAGCTTAAAGACCGACGGAAACGTGTGCATCGGGTCGGCCAGTGGATTCCAATCCCGAGCGATGGCCAGTATGGCCGCTTGGTGATACGACTGCCCGTCCCACGAGAGGTCGTAGTAGAAGGCCGACAGCGAAAGCGCCAGGCCAAGCAGGCCCAGAACAAGAGCCAAGGGCTGCCACCGCATTTCCCTGGCGAGCCTCTCTCGAACGGCGAGCCAATACCCTGACGCCAATGCGGTCATCAATGCCGCGGGAGCGACATAGGCGAAACCCGCCCGGCCTAGCATCAGGCTGACCATCGCGCCGAGTTGCCCAACGGCGAGGAAGGCGGCAATGACGGCAGTGACGATCCAGCATGTGGTTGCGAGGCGCTTGTCGTTCATCGGCGAAGATTGGGGATTCACGTTTGTGACGCTATTTTCGGGAATGATCGTGACGAGAAAAAGCCCACGGAGCGAACGGCAGAGGTCACCGGCGGATTAATTAATGCTCGCAGGCGCAATTGGCCGCACGGCGAGCAGGCGGGCCCCGCCATGAACCCTTCCACTGTTTTTGACGCGCGCCAGATCGCTCGCCTTGTTCCGAGGCGGTGGCCGGCTGACATCCGGCGCAAGCGATTCGTCCGGACGGTTCTGAACCGCTGCGTTCGCCATTCGGGACAAATGGTGCTTGTCAGCCCGCGGCGCGCTCCTATCAGCAAGCGCACGGGTGAAGCCCCAACCCCATGCCTCCGTCTAATGCCGAGCAATCCCGTTGGTTTGCGCTGGAAGTCCAGCCGCACGAGCCGGCCCTGCGCGCCTATCTGCATGCGCGGTTTCCGTTTCTGCAGGATTGCGACGACGTGATCCAGGAAACCTACACGCGCCTGCTTCGCGAAAAAGACGCCGGCCGCGTCCAGCATACGCGCGCGTTCATGTTCACGGCTGCGCGCAACGTGGCACTCGATTTTTTTCGCCGTCGACGCACCGCGGGCGCGGATGCTGTCACCCATTTGGACGCCGCGCACGTCGTAGCAGACGGGCCCGACGCGGCCGACACGCTCGACCGGCGCCAGGAACTGGAACTGGTTGCCGCCGCCGTCCGCGCCCTGCCCGAACGCTGCCGCCAAGTCATCATGCTCCGCTATCTCAAAGGTTGTTCCTACAAGGAAATCGCCGCGCTGCTCGACATCTCGCCCGAGACGGTGAAGACGCAGATGGCGAAGGGGGTGCAACGCTGCACCGAGTATTTCGCCGCGCACGGCCTGCTCGCCGGCCGGGTCAGGGGCCTGTCCGTGCTCGAACCCCATGAATGAGCGCCCCGGTCAGGCAATGACGGTCATCCGGGCCCGGGCCGCCGAGTTCCTCGCCCTGCGCGAGGCCGGTTGGTCGCGTCAGGAAGCCGCGGACTTTGCGCTCTGGCGGGCGACCGATCCGCGGCACGATGCGGCCGTGCGCGAGATCGAGGCGACGCAGCAACTGCTGGCGCGGCTTCCCGAATCGCCGGCTGCGGCCGAACTGTTCGACGAGGTCGAGGCGCTGTGCCGCCCGCGCCGCCGCGGCACCCGGCTCGCTCCCTGGCTGCTCGCCGCGGGGACCCTCGCCGCGGCCGCGTGTGTGGCGTTCCTGGTCGCGCTGCGCACCCCGCTGGCCCACACCGCGCTGTCTTTCGGCGCGCCCGCCGACCGGCATCGCACCGTCGCGCTGACCGACGGTTCGACGCTGCTGCTCAACAACGGCAGCGAGGTCGACGTCGAATTCCTGTCGGATGAACGCCGCGTAAATCTCCGCCAGGGCGAGGTGCACTTCTCCGTCGCAAAGGACGAGGCGCGGCCATTCATTGTTGCCGCGGGTGCCGTCAAGGTCCGGGCGGTCGGCACCGCCTTCAACGTGAAACGCGGCGCCGCCAGCGTCGATGTCGTCGTGACGGAGGGCAAGGTGCGCGTGAGCCGCGATGGCACCGCCGGCGACGAGTTGTTTTTGGTCGCGGGCGAGGGGGTGGTCATCGGGGAAGGCGCACCGCTGCCCGCCGCCGGCCGGCTCCCGCCCGACGCGATGCGCGAAAAACTCGCGTGGCAGGCACCGCTGCTGAAGTTTGCCGACACGCCGCTGGCGGAAGCCGTGGAGCGCTTCAACCGCTACAGTCGCGTGCAACTCGAGATCGGCGATCGCGAACTCGGCGCGCAGCCGATCGGCGGCTCGTTCTACGCCAACAACTCGGAGGCCTTCGTCAGCCTGCTGCTCGCCAACGGCGACATCCGGGTCGAGCGCGTGTCCGAGACGCGGCTCATCCTGCGCAAGGCGCGGTGAACCCGCGGCTCCGGTATCCGCCAGCGGCCGGCGCGTCCCCCATTTGATGCGGTGCGACGTCGGATAGCTGCCGGTCGCCGCCGGCGCCGTCCCTTCAACGCCTCCCCGTCATGCGATCAATCTTCTCCCCGCTCGCCACCGCCGGATTCTGCACCGCGCTTGCTGTTCACGGTCTCTTCGCCGCCGACGGGGCCCGGAGGGAATTTCACCTGCCCGCGGGTGACGCCGCGGCGACCCTCGGGGAATTCGCGCGACAGGCCGACGAGCAAATCGTGTTTCTCGTCGACACCGTGCGCGGCCAGCGCACGAATGCCGTCGAGGGCGCGCTGCCCCCGTTCGAGGCGCTGCAGCAGATGCTGGCCGGCACGGCGCTCGCCGCCCATCGCGAGACGGCGACCGGCGCGATGACGGTGGTGCGCCGCCCCGAGCCGCGTCCCGAGGAGCGGCCGAAACCGCCGCCGGCGCGGGGCGCCGCGCGGCCGCCGGCGGAGGAAATCGTGAAGCTGACCGAGTTTACCGTCTCGAGCACGACCGTGGATCGTTATCGCGCCGAGGATGCGATTTCGGAGGTGCGGGTGCGCGCGCCGCTGCTCGACACGCCGAGTTCCATCTCCGTGATGACCCGCGAGGTGTTCGACGACCTCGTGCCCATGCGCATCTTCGACGTGACGCGCTATGTCGCCGGCATCGAGGAGGGGCGCGGCATCCAGTTCTCCGACCGGCAGATCATTCGCGGCTTCGAGAGCAACGGCCGCACGGTCGACAATTTTTTCCAGGGCGGCGCCGACAATTTCGACGAGGCCTTGATCGACCGCGTCGAGGTGTCCAAGGGCCCCAACGCGATCCTCGCACCGGCTGGCGTGCCCGGCGGCTCGATCAACGTCATCACGAAGTCGCCGTCGTTCGCGCCGCTCCGCGCGGTCACGGCGCTCGCGGGCCTGTTCGATGCCCAGAAGCTCACGCTCGATTTGACGGGGCCGGTTGCCGCCCGGTCCGACGTGGCCTACCGGCTCGTGGCCGCGGGGCAGGATTCGCGCCGCTACGCGGCGGCGGATGCGCGGCTGCGGGGGAGAGTTTTCGCCCCGATGCTGACCTGGCAGGTGTCGCCGCACGCGCGCCTGACGTTCAAGTTGATCGGAGCGGAGCACTGGATATTTCGCGAGCCGGGCCTGATCCTCGATCCGCGGGTGGACTACGGGACCGATCCACCCGTCCTCGCGCCGGGTTTTTCCTACCGCAGTCGCAACGGCATCCAGCCGTGGAGCCACGTCGGCACGCGGACGTGGGACGGGTTTGCCTTGCTCACCTCGAATCTCAACGAGCACCTCAGCCTCCGCCTGGCCGCCAACGGGCGCTACTACTTCGAGGACTCCACGCAGGAGTTTTTTTCCACGCCCACGCTGAACAACCGCTACAATCCCACCACCGGCCTGCTCACGCAGGACCAGACGTGGGCGCTCGACCCCGCGACTGGCCGCTACGTGGCGACGGCGGCGCCGTTTTTCGATCCCACGGCCATTCCCGTGCGCGGCGATACGCAGGCGACCACGATTGTCACCGTCAACGGCCAGGCCGACCTCGCCGCGACCTATCGCCTCGGCGCCGTCGGCTCGCAGACCGTGCTCGGCGGCGCGGTGAATCACTTCGACAGTGTCAACCTCGACCGCGGCGGCACGCTGCCGCCGCTCGACCTCGCGCACCCCGGGGTGCCCGCGAATCCCGTCTGGGCCGCCACGCTCGCGGCGGACAACCGTGCGAAGCAAAACACATGGCAGGCTTACCTCAACCAGCGCTTCACCTTTTTCTCCGACCGGCTGCAGGTCAGCGGCGCCGGGCTGCACTACTCGGTCTATATGAAAAACCGCAGCCAGCTCGATCCGCTGGCGGCGCCCAGCGTGCTCGATGACTCGCGCTCGCTGTGGCTCGCGAGCCTGCTCCTCAAGCTGCGACCCGACACCTCGGTCTACTATACGCGCTCGACAAATTCCACGCCGGTCATCGCGAACAACCTGCCGCTCTGGCGCGACGGCAAACAGGACGAGATCGGCCTCAAAGCCGAGTTTTTCCGCCAGCGCCTCGCGCTCAATCTCGCCGCGTTTCGCATCCGGCAGACCAACGTCAGCGTGCCCAATCCCGACCACCAGACCGATCCCCTTGCACCCGAGCAGTTGATCTCCGACCTGAGCGACCGCGGCTTCGAGGCGGAGCTGACCGGCGGGCTCGCCCCGAATCTCTCGATCATCGCGGCGTTCACGGCGCTGCACCTCCGCGATTCGCTCGGCCGGCCGGTGCGCGCCGTCGCCGACCGCAACGCCGCGGTCCTGCTCAGCTACCGGGTGCCACTCGCTGGCGCGAACCGCCTGTCCTTTTTCTTCGGCGTCAGCCACGCCGGCGCGCGCCCCGGAGACGCCACGAGCGTGAACTTCACGCCGCTGGGCGTCGCAACCCGGCAGAGCTTCCGGATCCCCGCCTACAACGTGACCAACTGCGGCGCGGCCTATCGCCGGGGGCGCTGCGTTCTCCGCCTGAATTTCGACAACATCCTCAACGAAACGGATTATCTCCAGACCGCCGGCGGGCGCGTGTCCGGCACCGGCCTCGCGGTCGCGACGGGCTTCAACGCGAAGCTCTCGACCACGGTTGAATTTTGATTCCGGTCGGTCGCCTTGCTCCCGCCGCCCACGGTCCCTCCGCCGTGGTTTTTTTGTGCCCCGACAAAGGCATCCCCCATTTGGGCCGCTCACGCGTCTACGGATGTCCGGCGCTTCGCCGGTCGCAAACCCACCCCGTTACCCAATGAAATACCTCCGCGCTGGCGCGGTGCCCTCGCACCGCCTTGTCCTCGCCGGCCTCTGCGCCGGATTGATCCGCCTTCCGATGTCCGCCCAGCCGGCACCGGCTGCCGTTCCCGCCAAGGATGACATCGTCGCGCTGTCGGCGTTCACCGTTTCGGAAGATACTGCCGACCGCTACCGCGCAGTCGACGCGGTTTCTGCCGTTCGCGTGCGCGCCCCGCTCATCGACACCCCGAGTTCGATCTCGGTAATCACCCGCGAAATGATGGACGATCTTGCGCCGACCCGGGTCTTCGATGTCACGCGCTATATCGCGGGCGTGCAGGAAGGCCGCGGCATCCAGTTCCAGGACCGCATGATCATCCGCGGCTTTGAGACCCAGGGCGGGGCCCGCACCGTGGATAATTTTCTCCAGTCCGCGGACGCGGACAACGTCGATGAGACCGTGATCGACCGCATCGAGGTGGCGAAGGGTCCCAATGCCATCCTCTCCCCGGCCGGCGCGCCCGGCGGCTCGCTCAACATCATCACGAAGACCCCGCTGTTCCGCGCGCAACGCTCGCTTACGGCCATGGTCGGTTTGTTCGACGCCCAGAAGATCACCCTCGACATGACTGGTCCGCTGGGAAACAGCAAGAATCTCGCCTATCGCCTGGTCGGTTCGCTGCAGGACACCCGCCAATACTGGTCGTCGGATGCCATCACGAAACACCGGGCGCTGGCGCCCATGATCACGTGGCGCATTTCCGACCGGACCACGCTGACCGCCAAGCTCATCGCCGCCGACATGTGGGTTTTCCGCGAGCCGGCGCTGATTCTCGATCCCAACGCGAATCCCACCACGAACAATCCGAAGCTCGCCCCGGGGTTCGCGTATCGCTCGCTCAACGGCACCCAGCCCTGGAGCCACAACGGCACGGCCAACGCCGATATTTTCACGGCACTCACCACGAGCCAGAACGAGCACCTGAGTTCGCGCATCGCCGCCAACGCCCGTTACTACTTTACGGATGCCGACCAGGAGTTCGTGAACGGCCTGCCGGGACTGGGCAACCGCTACAACCCCGCGACCGGCCTTCTGACGCAGGACTACACCTGGGCGCTCCAGAACACGGCGCAGCCCTACAACGCCACGAGCAATCCCTACGTCGCCACGCTCTCGCCCTACTACAATCCGGCCAGCATTCCCGTGCGCGGCCAGATTCAATGGACCCGGCTCAAGACTTTCAATTTCCAGGCGGACGAGCTGATCAAATACAAGTTCGGCCCGGTCGATTCGCAGACCGTCGTCGGCTTCGGCTACGGGCGCCAGTATACCGACAGCCGGGTGAAGGATCCCGGTCCGTTGCCGGCCATCAACCTGACGCAGCCGATCCCGAGCGTCTATCCGGCCTACCCGGCCAATCTGACGCAGGACAACGGCAGCTCCTACATCAACGAGCAGACTTATATCAACCAGCGGATCGGTCTCTTTGACAACCGTCTCTACCTGACCGGCGGCTACCTGCACTACTCCACCGACACCGAGTCCTGGAACATCCTCACGAACTCGGCGCACAGCATCCTGAACGATTCCAAGAACCTGACCAACCTCAGCGCCCTCGTGAAGGTGCAGGACAATGTCTCGGTTTACTACAGCCACTCCAAGAATGCCGCGCCGACCATCGCCAACAACGCGCCGCTGTGGAAGGCCGGCGTGCAGTCGGAATACGGCGTGAAGACCGAGTTCTTCAACAAGCGGCTCTCGATCAACGGCGCCTACTTCGAGATCGCGCAGACCAATGTCACCGTGCCCAACCCCGCCTATCAAAATGACCCCACCCAGCCGCAGACCCTCGTCTCCGATCTCACCAACAAGGGCTACGAACTCGAGCTCATGGGCAGCCTGACTTCCAACCTGTCCGCGGTCGCCACCTACTCCCATCTCGACATGCGCGACAAGCTGGGCCGCATGGTCCGTGGCGTCGCGGACGACAACGCCGCCCTGTTGCTCAACTATCGCTTCAAGGACACCGAGGTCAAAGGGCTGTCGCTCAACGCCGGCATCAACTACAGCGGCAAGCGCGCGGGAGACATCCCGGCCGCCAACTTCACGCAACTGGGCATCGTGGAGCAGGTCAGCTTCTACCTGAAGCCGCAATATGTGGACACGATCGGCGCCACCTACCGGATGAACGAGAAGTATACCTTCCGCCTGAAGGTCGACAATATCTTCGATGAAAAGGACTACATCGCCGTGGCGGGCGCCCGTTCCTGGGGCTCCGGGTTGACCACGGCGACTGGTCGCAACATCCGCTTCACGACGACCTTTAATTTCTGAGCCGGGACCATCTCGTCCCGTCGGTCGCGCGCCTTTCCCGGTTTTCCAAGCACGGGCGGAGCAGGAATCTGCTCCGCCGCGGCGTGACCGGAGAAAATTGCTGGCGGAGTCCCCGCCCCGGCGACCTGCCGGGGCTTTTTTACTTCCGGCGAATGGCGAACTCGGTGCTCTTCATCGGGAATCGCGCCTTGGGCGTCTCGTTTGTCGCGGCGGGCGTCGGGGATGAGTTTTCACTCTGACCGGTGACAAGTGTGAAAAGTTTTCCTGATGCGTGGCCGGCCGTTTGCTGGCAGTAGCGATGTGAGGAAACAAAGCGAACGCGCGTGGGTCGACGCGAAGCAGTGAAGCAAACTCGCTGAAAGACGCCGACTGCACGATGATTTCCCGTAGAAAATTTCTTTTCGCCCTTGCCGGTGCCGGCGTTGGCGGAGTCGGCTCGGAGCTTTGGGCCGGCAACGAACCGTTTCACCGCCAATGCGCGCTGCGCACCGAGTCGATCCCGGCCCCCGCCGGGTGGCGGGGCCGGACGGTGCTCTTCGTGAGCGATGTCCACTACGGCAGCTTTTTCGGCCCGAGCGAGGCGGCGGCCCTTGCGCAGATCGTGCGCGCCCAGCGTCCCGATCTCGTCTTGCTGGGCGGCGACCTGGCGCAGACACCGGACACCGATCTCGCCGGGTTCTTTTCCTCCTGGTCGCCGGGTTGTCCCACGATCTTCACGCCGGGCAACCACGACACGGGCGTCGAACACCCCAGCCCCGTCATGGAACAGGCCCGCGCGGCCGGGGCGACGGTGTTGTGCAACGCCGCCGAGCGCTGGGATGGCATCACGATCGTCGGCTTGCCGTCGGCGTTGCGCATGGCGCAGCGCACGTCGTTGCTCGACGCCCGTGGGTTCAAACTCGTGCTGGGGCACGAGCCGGATGTGTGGGATGGGTATCGGCCGCCCGAGTTGCTGCATCTCGCCGGCCATACGCATGGTGGCCAGGTGCGGATTTTCGACCAGGCCTTCTATTTGCCGACGCTCGGGCGAAAATACGTCCGCGGCAGATTTTCCCGGGAGGGCGATCGCACGCTGATCGTCAGCGAAGGCGTCGGGTGCACGACGATTCACCTCCGGATCAACTGTCCGCCCGAGGTTGTCCGCCTGCAGTTCACCTGAGGGCGGCACGGTCGTGCGTTTTGCAGCGCCGCCGGCGGGCGCGCCGCGTTCAAATTTTCGACGACAAAAAGTAACGCGTCGCGGCAGGTAAGACCGGAACCAAGACGCCACCGGTCGTTCTATCGGCCGCAGCCGACGTCGTGAACCGGGGATGCGCTCCCCGGCGCCCGTCGGCTTGGGGATCGAACGACAGGGAGCGAATTGCCGACGAACAACAAACGCCATGGAACTTGCCCGAACCAGAATGGGACATTCGGAGACTCTCGATTTGCGCGAGGCGGTTTTCCTTTTTCGGAATAATTTCGGGAAGATTTTCGTTTGCGTCGTGCTCGCGGTCGGGCTGGCCGGACTTTACCTGATGACGAAACGGCCGACCTACCGCGCCGCCGCCGTGCTGGAGGTGCAGCCCGACAAGAAATCCGACGCGGCCGTCGCGGATGCCGACGCCACGGAAACGCTGAAGACGGTCGAGCTGAAGCTGGCGGGGCAGTCGGTGCTGCTCGCCGTGATCAAGGCCGATCATCTGGCGGACAATCCGGATTTCACCGCGGGCGACGGCCTGGTCCAGCGCCTGACGGGAATCGACGGCGTGCACCGCCTCGGCGCCGAGGCGGTCGCGACACTGCACCGGTTCAACATCGACGCCGACGACTTGGCCGCGAAGCTCGCCGCCGGCAAACCTGCGGCGGCCGAGCCGCTGACCGATGCGGAGCTCGTCAAGCGGATGGCCGCCAAGATTTCCGTCAACGTCGTGCGCGGCAGCCGCCTGATCGAACTCACGGTCGACGATCACGACCCGCAGAACGCGCGGCGTCTCGCCCAGCAGATCATCGACGAGTTCTTCCGGCAGTCGCGCGGCCAGAAGTCGCGCGATGTCACGGCGGCGCGGGACCAGTTGCTGGCCGAGGCCAAGCGGGTGGGGGCGGAGTTCAAGACCTCGGAGGAAAAGCTCGAGGCCTATCGCGTGAAATACAACGCGGTCTCGTTGCAGGAGCGGCAGAACATCGTGGTGGAGCGCCTCCGGGAGCTGAACCAGCAGGTGGCCACGGCGAAGAGCGCCCGGCTGACCAGCGAGTCCGACTACAACCAGGTCGTGCGGCTGGCGGATTCCGACCCCGAGCGGCTGCTCGGCCTGCATGCGGTCGCCGACCAGCCGGATATCATCGACCTGCGCAAGCAGGTCGCGCAAGGGGAGGCGCACGTCGTGATGCTGTCGCAGCGTTACGGCGACCTGCACCCGACGATGATCCAGGCGAAAAGCCAGTTGCAGGAAATGCGGGCGGCATTGCGCGTCGGCATTCAGAAAGCCGTCAGCCAGATCGAGCAGTCCTATGCCGCGACGAAGGCGACGGAGGAGGCGCTGGAGGCGGCCTTGAAGACGCAGGAGCAGGCGGCGCTGGACCTCGACCGGATCGCCATTCCCTATCATTCGCTCGAGCGGGAGAAGGAAGCCGACGGGGCCACTTATCAAAAGATCCTCGACCAGTTGAACCAGCTGGACGTCGCCCATGGGCTCACGTCCGACAGCGACGTGAACGGCGTCGACATCCGCGTCGTGGCTGCGCCGCTCGTGCCGGTTCACCCGACGGGCCCGCGGCAGGAACTGCTTCTCGCGCTGTCGGCGGCGACGGGCTTGTTCCTCGGCTGCGGTCTGGCGCTCGTGACGCGGGCGCTCGACAACACCGTCTCGTCGGTGGACAACGCGGAGGCAACGCTGGGGCTGCCGGTGCTCACCACCGTGCCGCGCTCGCGCCATCACCGGCTTACCGGGAAGCCGCTGGTCCTGCGGTATCCGGCGTCCATCCAGGCGGAGGCGTTCCGCTCGTTGCGGACGTCGTTGTCGCTCCAGGAGTCGACCGAGGGGCGGCGCTGCGTCCTGTTCACCAGCGCGCTGCCGGGCGAGGGGAAGAGCTTTTGCTCGGTGAACTGCGCGGCGTCGTTCGCCCAGCAGGGGCTGCGGACGCTGCTGATCGACGCCGACCTGCGGCGGCCGAGCCTGTTGCGGATATTCGGCGACCCGAACGGCAAACCCGAGCTGAGTGCGTGTCTGCGCGACGCGGCGTTGTTTCCTGCCGCCGTGCAGCGGACGAGGTTCGAGCACCTTTACCGCCTCGGCGACTGGCGGCATCACGCCGGCAGCGCGGAGCTGCTCGCCCGGGACGGCATGCGCGAGGTCCTCGCCCGCGCGACGGCGGAATTCGAGCGCGTGGTGATCGACACCGCCCCGTTGATGGCGGTGAGCGACACGCTGCACATCGCGCCGCACGTATCGACCGTCTGCGTGGTCGTCTACGCCGGCCGGACCCCGCGGCGGATGACGCTGCGCGCGCTCAAGCTGCTCGAGGAAGTCGCGAAGCGCGGCGCCACCGGGCTGGTGCTGAACAAGACGACGTCCCGCTCCGCGGCCGGCCACTATTACTACTACAATTCCTGACCGTTCATCCCGTTCCCGGCTTCAACCCGCGAGGTGCCGCCACGAAGTTTCCCTGATTTTCCCAATTCCACCAACGACCCATCGCGTTTGCCCCGAGGCGGTGTGCAGCGAACAGCCAAAGAGAAAGACGAACAGCCATGACGAACCACACCATTGCGGCCAAGGCGGCCGTTCTCACCTCGGAGCCGAGGGCGCCCAGCCGCCATATCACCGACCATCTGCTGCTGACGGGACTCGTCGGCGACGCGCTCGTGGTCTTCCTGGCGCTGGCGTTCAGCAGCTGGCTGCGTTTCCAGACCAGCCTCGCGCACGTCGGCGTGGATGCGAGCTCGATCTACTGGACGGAGTATTTCGGGCACGTGATGTTCGGCGCGGGGTTGTTCCTCCTGCTCCTGCCGCACCGCGAAATCTACGATCTGCATCGGATTTTCCGGTTTCGGCGGATCGGGCTGGCGATCGTGCGGACCGGCTTGATCTGGCTCGTGGCCTACATGGCCCTGTCGGGGCTGTTGCGCTACGGCCGGGAGATCAGCCGGCTTTACGTGTTCATTGCGTTCGGCATCACGACCTCCGCGTTGGTGGTGTGGCGGTTCCTGCTCTCGCAGTTTGTCAGCGAAGAAGCGGTGGCGCAGCGGCTGCGCCAGCGCATCCTGTTCGTCGGGTGGTCGGCCGCGGCGCGATCGCTGGCGCAGGCCATCCTCAACGACGCCCGCCATCCCTACGAGATTGTCGGCTACGTGCCGGCGCCCCGGGCGCCGGAGCCCGGCGTGCCACCGGTCTTTGTGCGCAAGCTCGCCGACTTCGACAGCATGGCGGAGGTGCTGGCCTCGCATGAGGTGGACATTGTCATCCACGCCGACCTGAACGCCTCCACGCAGGAAACGATGACCCTCGCCGACCTGTGCGAAAAGGAGATGGTCGACTTCAAGGTCATCGCGGGCTGCTTCCCGGTGCTCCGGTCCTGCCTCCGCCTGCAGACCGTGAGCGGCGTGCCGGTCCTCGGCGTCACGTATTTTCCCCTCGAGAACCCGTTCAATGTCGCGATCAAGCAGCTCATCGACCTCGTCGGCGGGCTGGTCGGGCTGGGGTTGAGCGCGCCGATCGTCGCCGTGTTCGCCGCGCTGGTTTACCGGGAGAGCCCGGGGCCGGTGATCTACCGCCAGCGGCGGCTCGGCCGCCACGGCCGGCCGTTCTGGATCTACAAGATCCGCAGCATGCGGGCGGACGCCGAGCGCGATGGCACGGTGGGCTGGACGGTGAAGGGCGATCCGCGGCGGCTGCGCATCGGCTCGTTCATGCGCCGCTGGAACATCGACGAGCTTCCGCAGTTCTGGAACGTGCTCAAGGGCGACATGAGCCTCGTCGGCCCGCGGCCCGAGCGGCCCGAGCTCATCAGTGTCTTCAAGGAGGAGATCTCCCACTACAACGCGCGCCACAACGTGAAGCCCGGCATCACCGGCTGGGCGCAGGTCAACGGTTTCCGCGGCGACACGGACCTGAACGAGCGCATTCGCTGCGACCTTCACTACATCGAGAACTGGAGCCCGCTGCTCGATCTCCAGATCGTGGGGATGACGCTCTTCCGCCACAAGAACGCCGCCTGACTGGCGACGGAACCCCGCTCGAACCCAACGGAGGCATTACCATGCGCGTGGCATTTCTTGGCGGCCGGCTGATCAATCCCGACAACCCGCGGGCCTGGTCGGGCCTGCCGTTCTTCATGCGCCGGGCGCTGGAGGACGCCGGGGTGGAGACGATCACGCTCGCGCCGGAGGACACCGGCGACTCGAAGCGCTGGGCCCGCTTCCTCTACTGGCGCTGGTTCCACCGGAAGCGTTACCTGATCTACTGCGACACAGAGCTGCTGCAGAGCCACGCGCGGCAGTTCGAGCGCCGGCTGGCGGCGATCTCGGTCGATGCGGTGTTCAGCCCGAGCACCTGGCCCATCGCGTTTTTGGAAACCGAGCTGCCGGTCGTCTTCTGGACTGACGCGTGTTTCGCGGGCCTCCTCGAATACTACGAGTCGTTCAGCAACCTCGCGCCGCCCAGCGTCGCGACGGGGCATGCGGTCGAGCAGCGTGCGCTGGAGCGTTGCACCCGGGCCGTCTACTCGGCCGACTGGGCGGCGCGCACGGCGCGGGCCAGCTACCGCATCGACCCCGCGAAGATCGTGATGGTGCCGTTTGGCGGAAATCTGCAGGAGCCGCCGACCCTCGAGGAAGCACGAGAGATTGTGTGCCGCCGTCCCGCGTCGCCGGTTCACCTGCTCCTCGTCGGCGTGGACTGGAAACGCAAGGGCGCCGACCTGGCCGTCGAAACCTTCGAGCGCCTCGTCGCCGCGGGGGTGGACTGCCGGCTCACGATCGTCGGCTGCTCCCCGCCGGCGTCGCGAGCGCTGCCACCGGGCGTCACGATCCTGCCGTTCATCAACAAGTCGAAGATCGAGGACCGCCGGCGCCTGAACGAACTCTACGCGCGCAGTCACTTCTTCATCATGCCCACGCGCGCCGAGGCGTTTGGCATTGTCTACGCGGAGGCGACGGCGTTTGGCGTGCCGTGCCTCGGGACGCAGGTGGGCGGCCTGCCCTCGGTCGTCCGCGAGGGCGTCAACGGCCACCTCTTTCCGCTCGACGCCGGAGCCGATGAATATGCGTCCTGGATTCTCGGACTGATCAACAGTCCGTCCCGTTATCGCCGGCTCGCGCTGCGCGCGGTGGACGAGGGCGCCACGCGACTGTCGTGGAAAGTCGCCGGCCGCCGGATGGCCGAGGTCATCGCCGACGCGGTGCGGCCGCGGGTTCCGTCCGCGGCCAAACTGGAGGCGGCGGCCTCCTGAAATTCATGCCTCTAACCGCAGCAGTTCGACCCGCGCTGGCCCGGCCCGTCGTGTCGCGGGAAACGGAACCGGCGGTCGCCGCGCCGCGCAGCGCGTGGTGGTCGCCGTCCGCCTGGGCCACGTTCGCGGCGAGTTTTCTCACGGCGTTCACGATTCCGCTGGTGGGCGAGATGCCGGTCGGCGAACTGGTGCTGATCGTCGTGGCGCTGTGGGCGGGGGCCTGCCTGTTGTTCAACGGCGCGTTGCCCGGCCCGCTGTTCCGGCGGCCGTTCCTCGGGCTGGCCCTGGCGGCACAGGTCGTCGCCTTCGTCGCCTATGTCGGTTCGGATCTCTACCGCCACAGCTCGCCGCACGACATGGCGCGGGGCTGGGGCCGCATGGGCTTTCTCGCGATCGACATCGTCGCGGTGGCCTACCTGTTCGGCTGCGCGCGGCGCAATTTCGTGCTCTTCATCGTCGGGCAGGAACTCGGTGCGGTCGTGAGCGCGCTGCTCTACGGGGCGATGTTCGACGACCTGTGGAAATTCGGCGTCGGCGCGCCGCTGACGGCGCTCGTGTTTCTCCTGGTGCCGCTGGCCGGCGGCATCCTGACGGCGCTGGGTGCGTTCGCGATCGGCGCCGCGCACTTCGCGCTCGATTACCGCAGCTACGGCGGACTCTGCCTGCTGGTCGGGGTCGGCACGCTGCTGCAACTCGTGCGGCCGCAATTCCGGCTGTGGCTCGCGCCGCTGGCGTTGCTGGCGGTCGGTGCCGTCGTGTTCGAACTCACGGGCGCGACGGCCGGCACGACCCGCACGTCGCGGTCCGACATCGAGCGCACCGCGATGGTGCAGGCGGCGGTCGAGGCGGTGGCGGAATCGCCGCTCGTCGGCCACGGCTCGTGGTTCAGCAACACGGATGTCTACGACAACTTCGTCCTGATCCGCGACCACATGGCGCGGGAGGCGCACGTCGGCGGTTTCGCCACGCTCAACAAGGATTCGCGCGACATGGCGCTGCACTCGCAGATCCTCGTGGCGGTGGCCGAGGGCGGCGTGTTCGGCGGGGTGTTTTTTTTCGTGTTCGGCGCCGGGTTGCTCCGGGCGCTTTACGACCTCGTGCTCGTTCAGCCGTGGCACCGGCTCGCGGCACTCTGCACGCTGACGCTCCTGTCGGCGCTGTGGAACCTGCTGTTCAGCCCGTTCTCGGGCGCCCACCGCGTGGCGATCGCGCTGGCGCTCGGGCTGATCCTTCTGCTCCAAGACCAATCCGCAAACCCCGGCGAACCCAACCCGCGCGAGCAATGAACCCGCTCCACCGGCTCGGGCGCCGCGCGCGCCGCCTCTCCGGCCGTTCGAAAGCCGTCGGCCTGTTCTTTGCGACCTCGCTCGCCGCCCGCGGTCTCGGCGTGGCGTGCCAGTTGTTCCAGGTGCCGGTCGCGATGCGGGCGCTCGGACCGGAGGCCTTCGGGCTGTGGATGACGCTGACCAGCGTCGGCTATGTGCTCACCTTTGCCGACTTCGGGCTGGGGCAGGGGGCGCAGAACAAGCTCGCGGAGGCCTTCGCGACGGGAGACACGGAGCGCGCCCGCGAGTTGTGGGGCAGCTCGCTCGCGTTTCTTGGAACTGTCGGCCTGCTCGTGGCAACCGTGGTCGCGCTCGTGGCGCCGTGGCTCGATTACACGGCGCTCTTCAATCTCAGCGAGCCGGCGGTGCGGGCCGGCGCGCGCGCGGCGGTCACCGTCACGCTGCTGTTATTCTGCGCCAATCTTCCGCTGGGGCTCGCGCAGCGGCTGGCCTACGGCCGGCAGGAGGGCTGGATGCACAATCTCGCGCAGGCGGCGGGCGCGATCGGCGCCCTCGGCGGCGTGATCCTTGCGACGCAGTGCCACTGGACGCTGGCGGCGATCATCGCGGCGGCGGTGGTGCCGGTGCTCGCGGCCAATGCCGCGCTGCTGGCCGCGCAACTCCAGCGGCTGGGCTGGCTGCATCCGGCCGCGTGGCGCTGCCGCTGGGCGACGATGCGGGAGCTGATGGGTCTTGGTGCGTATTTCGGCGTGCAACAGGTGCAACTCACGCTGCTGCTCGCGCTGCCGCAGGGCATCATCTCGACGCATCTCGGCGCGGCGGCGGTCACGCCTTACAACCTCGCGCAGCGGTTGTTCAACCTGTTCGCGATCGTCCAGAACGCCTTCATGCTGCCGCTCTGGCCGGCGTATTCGGACGCCCACGCGAAGGGCGACTTCCGCTGGATCCGCCGCACGCTGGTCTTTTCGCTCGGGGCGACGCTGCTCGGCGTGATCGCGCCGATGGCGCTCGGGGCGGCGTTTGCGCGGCCGGTGCTCGGATACTGGGTCGGCGGCAGCGGCAGCCTGCCGACCCCGGCGCTCGTGTGGCTGCTGTTTTTGTGGAATGCCCTCGTGTTTCTCGAGCAGCCGTTCGGCTACATGCTGGCCGGAATCTCCGAGGTCAGGCGGCTGACCTTCTATGCGGTGGTCAGCACGGTGGCCAGCGCGGTCCTGATGTTCCTGTTCGTCCGCCCGCACGGTGCGGAGGGCGTCGTCGCGGGGATGGCGCTCGGTTTCCTGCCGTATCTTTTGCTGGGCAACATCGCCGAGGCGGTGCGCGTGCTCCGGATTTTTCCGCCGCACCGCCACCCCGTGTCACCGCTGATCGACGCGCCGCCGGCGACCGAGTCCCAACTCTGACGCACCGCATCCGCCGTCCATGATCCAGACCGCCCACAGTCCGATCCGCGACCGCCGGCCGCCGCTGGCCCGCGAGGGGGCGTTTGGGCCCGGCGATTCCGGGGCGCCGTTTCAAGTGACGCAGATTTCCACCACGGACGTCCGGGGAGGGGCGGCCCGCGCCACGCTCCGGCTGCAACGTGCGCTGGGCGGCGCCGGAGTGCGCTCGCGGATGCTCGTCGCCCAGCGCTTCGGCGACGATGCCGATGTCGTCGAGTTCAATTCGCTGGCGCCCGCGCCGCGCATGCTGGCGCAGGCGTTTTTCCGGTTCGGCCGGCGATGGCACCGCCCATCGATCCGGCGCGCCGGGGCGTATTTCACGCCGGACTGGTCTTTCACCGGCTGGCGGCTGGCGTCACAGCTGCCGCCGAGCGACCTCGTGAATCTGCACTGGGTCGCCGACCTGCTCGACTACCGGACGCTGCCGCGGCTCACGGCGCAGCTGCCGGTGGTGTGGACGTTTCACGACATGAATGCGTTCACCGGCGGCTGCCATTACTGCGAATCCTGCCGGCGTTTTCAGGACCGCTGCGGGTCGTGCCCGTTGCTGATGACGTCGTCGGGCGACGAGGACATGACGCGGCGCATCCTGAATCGCAAGCAGCAGGTGCTCGGGCGCGTGCCGCCCTCGCGGCTGGCGATCGTGTGCCCGAGCGAGTGGCTCGCGGCGGAGGCGCTGCGGAGCACGCTGTTCCGGAACTTCAACGTCCACACGATTCCCAATGGCATCGACCTGCGGGAATACCGGCCGATGGCGCGCGCCGAGGCCCGCGCCCGGCTGCAACTGCCGCCCGAGGCCCGCATCGTGCTGTTCGTCGCGGAGCGGATCGAGGACCAGCGCAAGGGCTTCGCGCTGTTGCAGCGCGCGCTCGAGGCACTGCGTGATTTGCCGCGGCTGCTGCTGGTGACGCTGGGCAGCGGCCCGCCCGCGCTGCATCCGCCGCCTGCGGTGCGTCACCTCGGCGTGCTGAACGACTCCGCCCAGCTCCGGGCCGCCTACAGCGCGGCCGACGTCTTCGCGATTCCCTCGCTGCAGGACAACCTGCCCAACACGATCCTCGAGTCGATGGCTTGCGGCACGCCGGTCGTGGGCTTTGCCGCCGGCGGCGTGCGCGAGGCGGTTGCCGACGGGCAGACGGGATTGCTCGCGCCGACCGGCGATGCCGCGGCGCTGGCCGCCGCGCTGCACCGGCTGCTCGAGGACGGCGCATTGCAGCGAACATTTGCCGCGGCGGCGCGCGACCGCGCCGAGCGCGAATACGACATCAACCTCCAGGCACGGCGTTATGCCGCGCTCTACCGCGATCTGCTCGGGCCGATGCCGCCCGGCGGATTCACCGCGACGCCCTGCGCGGCGTGAGCCATGAAGAATTGCCGTCATATCCTGATTGCGAGTGCGCTTGCGGGCGTTGTCCCGGCGGCCATGGGCCAGGCCGCGGCGCCGGCGCCGGACGAACGGTTCGGCGTGATGACGCATTTCGCGCAGGGTTGGGACACCGCGGCCGTCCCGCTCGTCGCCCGCGCGGGCCTCGGCGAGGTGCGCGACGAGGTCTACTGGCGCGAGGTCGAGCCGCAGCCCGGCGTGTTTTCGTTTCCCGCGCGGGACGACGGGTATCTGGGAGCCCTGCGCGCGAACCAGGTCGCGCCGTTGATCACGCTCAGTTTCGAGAACGACCACTACGACGGCGGGGCGACGCCGTGGACCGATGCCGGGATTGCGGCTTATGCACGTTATGGCGTGGAAGTGTTGCGGCACTATGGGGCGCAGATCGCGGCGGTGGAAATCTGGAACGAATACAACGGGACGTTCTGCCACGGTCCGGCGACCAAGGATCGCGCGGGCACCTACCTGCGGATGCTGCGCGCGGCCTACGCGGCGATCAAACGGGAGCGCCCCGACGTGACGGTCGTGGGTGGCGCGACGATCGGGGTGCCGCTGCCCTATTGGGAAAAACTGCTCGCGGGCGGTGCGTTGAACTCGATGGATGCGCTCTCGGTGCATCCCTACCGCTACGATGCGCCGCCGGAGGGCCTGGAGGACGACATCGCGGGTTTGCAGGCCTTGGTCCGGAAATACAACGGCGGGAAAACGAAACCGATCTGGGTGACGGAGATCGGCTGGAAGACGAAAGGCAGCCAGGGTCCTGGCGATCTCACGATCGACGAGGACGTGCAGGCACAATTCCTCGTCCGCGCCTATGCGCTCTTGCTGTCCGCCGGCGTCCAGCGGGTGTATTGGTATCTGTTCCGCGATCATCAAGGACTCGCGATGGGCCTGGTGCATGACGACGCGAAGCTCACGCCGAAGCCCGCCTACACGGCGATGACGACGCTGATCCGGGAATTACGCGATGCGCATTTCGTGCGGCGCGAACCGACACCGCCGGATCTCTACTCCATCGCCTTTGCGCGGGACTCGGGCGAGGAGGTGCGCGTCCTCTGGTCGCTGCGACCGCGGAGCATCGCCCTTCGCGGGGCGACGGCCGCGGTGGATCTGCGGGGACGCAACCTCGCGCTCGCGGAGCCGGTGACGCTGAACGAATCGCCGGTGTTTGTCGCGGGCCCGTTGACCGGGCTGCCGCCCGCGGCGCCGACGGAGGCACCGCTCGCCGATTCGATGCACGATTTTTCCGGCAAGCAGGGGGAGCAGGGCTGGTCCTACGGCGTGTTCGTCGGTGCCAGCACCGTGTTGGTTCCCGTCACGGCTTACACGCTGAGCGACTGGCAGGGCGAGTGGGGCGGCGGCTATCCGTATCTGGTGCTGGCGGCGGGCGAACAGCATCCGTCGGTGGTCAACCAGACGCCGGTGGCGGCCGTCCGCCGTTGGTCGAGTGCCCACGAAGGTCCGGTGCGGGTCGTGGGAAAATTCCAATGTGCGACGGGGGGTGACGGCGTCGGGGTGAGCGTGCTCGTCGATGGCCGGCGGCGGTTCCGGCGCTTGCTCGGCGGCGCGACCGGAAATCCCGTCGTGGAGAACTTCGATTTCGTGACCGCGGTGCACCGGGGATCGGCGATCGACTTCGCGGTCGATCCCGGCCCGGCGGCGGACATCAACGGTGACGCGACCACGGTCGCCATCACCATCAGCCCGGAGGGTTCGTGATGGCCGGCGCACCCCGCATCCTCGTCGTGACGCCGACCCTCGGCGACTCCGAGTTCCTCGCGGACGCGGTCGCGTCGGTGGCCGGGCAGGAACTCGACATCCGGCACGTGCTCGCGGCGCCGGCGGGCAGAGTCGCGGCCCTGCAGGCGCGGTTTCCCGACACGTGCGTGGTGCCGGATGCGGGAAAGGCCGGCGGGATCTACGGCGCACTCAACGCGGCGCTGGGCGGCGTGCTCGATCGCTGGGATTGGTTTTCCTACATCAATGATGACGACCGGCTGCTGCCGGGTTTCGCCCGGGCATTCTTGCGCCACGTTCGCGCCCCGAGGCCCGAGACGGTGATCTACGGTGACGTCGACCTGATTGACTCCCGCAGCCGGGTTCTGTCCCGCGTCACGGTGGAGAGCGACCCGGCGTGGTTTCCCGCCCTGCTGCAGCAGGGCATCAGCCCCTTGATGCAGCAAGGCATGCTGCTGCGCCGGGACACGGTGCACCGCCTCGGCGGCTTCAATCCGCGTTACCGGCTCTGCGCCGATCTCGACCTGTGGCTGCGGGCTTATGTCGCAGGCGCGGGCTTTCGCTACCACCCGGTGCGCGTGGCGCAGTTTCGACTGCGCGGCGGGCAGCTTTCCGGCGCCACGGCGGTGACCGAGCGGGAGCAGGCGGAAATCGTGCGCCGGCACCTGCCGCAGGCGGTGGCGGCGCCGCGCAAGAAATTCGCGCGCTGGCGCTATCGCCTCTGCAACCTGCCGCGCTATCTGGCGCGCGTGCGCTCGCGCGGCTGGCGCACGAGCTACCAGTTGCTGCAACACGGGGAGGCGCCGCGATGACGACGGCACCGCACGAGGTGATCATCTTGAACGACTATGCGTCGGTCACCGGCGGCTCGACGGCGGTGGCGGTCGCGTCGGCCCTCGAGCTGGCGGCGCGCGACGTGCGCGTGACGCTGTTCACCTGCGTGGGCCCCGTGGCGGCGGAGTTGCAGGACGTGCCGAACCTCGAGGTGATCTGCCTCGGCCAGGCGGAAATCGCGAAAAACCGCAACCGGTTCCAGGCGTTTGCGCAGGGCTGGCGCAACCGCGCGGCGGTCGACGCGCTGCGCACCCTGTTGCGCGGGAAGCCGCGCGATCGCACCGTCGTCCACGCCCACACGTGGACGAAGGCGCTGTCGCCGTTCGCGCTCGAGGCGGTCACGCGGCTCGGTTTCAAGCTCGTGGTGACGCTGCACGATTTTTTCATCGCGTGTCCGAATGGCGGGTTCTTCGTGCATGGGGAAAACGAACTGTGCCGGCGGGTTCCGTTGTCGGCGGCCTGCTGGGCGTGCAACTGCGACCGGCGGAATTACGCCCACAAGCTCTGGCGCGGGGCGCGCACCGTGATCCAGAACCGGATCCTGCGGATCCCCGCGAAAGTGTCGGGCTTCATCGGCGTCTCCGAATTCAGCCTGCGGCTGCTGCGGCCTGATCTGCCCGCGACCACGCCCGCGCGCGTGATTCGCAATCCCGTCGACGTGCCGGCGTCGGCCGCGGACGGGCGGGTGCGGGCCGAGGAAAACCGGGAGTTTCTGTTTGTCGGCCGGTTCGAGGTGGAGAAAGGTGTGCGGCTGTTCGCCGAGGCGGTGCAAACGTCGGGGTTGAAGGCGACCTTCGTCGGCGACGGCGCGGAGCTGGCCGCGGTCAGGCGGATGTGCCCGGGCGCCACGTTCACGGGCTGGTTGCCGCCGGCGGAAATCCGGCGGCGGCTGCGACGAGCCCGCGCGCTGGTGTTTCCGCCGTTGTGGTATGAGACGCTCGGGCTGGTCGTCATCGAGGCCGCGGCGGCTGGCGTGCCGGCGATCGTGTCGGACCAGTGCGCGGCGACGGACCATGTCGTCGACTGCGTGACGGGATTGCATTTCGCCCACGGATCGGCCGGAGCGCTCGCCGGGAAAATGTGGCAGCTGGCCGACAACGACGGGCTCACGGCGCGGCTCAGCCAGCTCGCGCACGAATGGTATTGGCGCGAGCCGTGGACCAGGGCGCGCCACGTGGGGGAACTGTTGGGTTTCTACGCGGAAATCGCCGGCGGCGTCGAGCCGTCCGTCGCGAAAGGAGGAATCTATGAAAGTGCTGGTCGTGACCGAGCCGGGCGTTGACGGTGTGTTCCGCTATGTCGACACGCTCTGCCGTTTTCTGGACGGGGAGGGCGTGCGCGTGCACCTGGCGTATTCCGACCGGCGGGCGGGCGACCGCCTGCCGGAATTGGTGCGGTGGATCGAGGAACGCGGCGGCCGGACCCTGAACCTCCGCACGGCCAACCGCCCGACCTTCGCCGACGGCGGGGCGTTCTGGTCGCTGCGCAAACTCGCGCGCGAAGTCCGGCCGGATGTCATCCACAGCCATAGTTCAAAGGCCGGCGCGCTCGCCCGGGCGCTGCGCACCGCCGGCGTGCGGGCCGTGCAGTGCTACCATCCGCACGCCTACGTCGGGATGCGGCCCAAGCCGGGGCGCTTCGACGGGGTCTATAATCTGGTCGAGGGCGCGCTCGGCCGCACGGCGCACACCATCGTGGTGTCGACGGACGAATGGCGGTTTGCCCGGGAGCGGCTGAAAATTCCCGCGGCCCGGCTGCACTTCGTCTCGAACGGCGTGGACACCGATTTGTTTTCCCCGGTGGGAGCGGACGAGAAACGCCGGCGGCGCGCGGCGCTGGGGTTGCCGGTCGATGGCGCCGTGCTCGGGTTCATCGGGCGGGCCTCCGAGCAGAAGGATCCACTGACGCTGTATCGGGCGTTCGCCCAAGTTGCGGCGGAGCGGCCGGTCTCGCTGTTTCATGTCGGGCAGGGCGAACTCGCGGAACGGCTCGACGAGTTTGTCGGGCACGCGGGCCTGGCTGGACGGATTTTTCGACGGGCCTATATGTCCGCGCCGGCCGAGTTCTATCGCGTCGTGGATGGATTCATCCTGACGTCGCGCTACGAGGGTTGCTCGCTGGCGGCGCTGGAGGCGCTGTCCGCGAACCTGCCGATGATCCTGAGCGACGCGCCCGGCAATCGCGACCTGCTCGGGCAGTCGCTGTCGCACGTCTGGTCCGCGGCGCCGGGCGATGTCGACGGCTTCGCCCGCGGGATCGCGTGCTGGCACGAGCGATTGCACGACGACGGGCCGGTCAATCACCGGGCGGTCGCGCTGGCGCGTTTCGAGCGCCGCCAGAAATATGGCGAGGTGCTGGACCTCTACCGGCGATTGACGGCGGCGGTGGCGCGACCCGCGGGCGAAACCGGCGCGGACGCGGCGGGGCCGCTCAAAACCGGCTCTCCGCGACCGTGATCACGTCGCCGGGGCGCACCATGAATTCGGACTCGGCGCTCCCGCTGGCCATGCGCTTGGCGTTCAACGCGAAGGTCTGCTGGTTCCCGTCCTGGTTGCGCATGAGCGTCACCTTGCCGGGGTTGGCGATGCGCGTGTAGCCGCCCGCCATGCCGATGGCCTGGAGCACCGTGACCTCGACCTGATCGGGCATGTCGTAGGACCCGGGTTTCTGGACTTCGCCGAGCACGGTGAAACGGCGCTTCGAAAACGAGGTGACCGTGACGCTGACCTGTGGGTTGGTCAGGTAACCCTTGGACAACCGGTCGCGAATCGTCCGGCCGGCCTGTTGGGGCGTCAACCCGCCGACCGCCACGGAGCCGATGAGCGGGAAGGCGATCGTGCCCTCGTTGGAGACCCGCAGGCTGGATTTCAGGTCCTCTTCCTGGAAGACGGCGATATCGAGAATGTCGGCCGGGCGGATGCGGTAGTCGTCCATCGACTCGGCCGGCTGGACGGGCGCGGCGACGTGGCTGGCGAGGACGGGCGGCGGCGCCTCGTGATGCCACGGCAGGAGCGAGCAGGAGGTCGTGAGGGCGAGGGCGATCGCCGGCAGAACCAGCCGGGCCGCCCTAGAACAGATACGACCAAGCCGCGCTCGCGACGTTCTCGGTGAAGCCGAAGCCGCCGAGGGTGGAATCATTTTCGCGATATTCATAGGAAAGTTCGATCGTGCCGCGGCGGGTCAGGTCGCGGGCCAGGCCGAGCTTGCCGAAATAATAGTCGTCCCGCCGCGAGATGGTCGCGACGGGCTGGTTGCCCTCGTAGGCGTTGTGGACGTAGCCCCCGGCGGCGGACGCGTAGAGTCGTTGGAAAAAACGCTGCCGGATGCTCCCCTGGAAATACGTCGCGAGGATGTTCTCGGCCGCAAACTCGGCCGAGCTCTGCGTCTCGCGCCGGCTCGAGAGCGACAGCGTCGTGCCGTCGGCGGCAGCGTAGTCGCCGCTCATGGAGAACACGAAACGCGCGCGGTCGCCGATGTGTCCGCCGAACTGCCGGAACTCCTCGCCGGCCTGCCCGGTGAAGGAGATTTTTTCCGTCGGGACGTAGCGCACCTCGAGCCGGGGCTGCTGGTAGGTCTGGTCCGTCCCGTGCGAGACGGCGAGGTAACCGGCGACCACGTCGAAGCCCACCGACGTCTTGGGAGCGACGCTGTATTCGAGGCCGGCGGTGCCGTGCACGTCGGTCGACGACAGGCCACCCGAGTAGTCCGAGTGCACGCCGAAAAAGCCGAGCCGGCCTTCGATCTTTCCAGTGAGCGCGGCATCGGCGCGGGCCGCCGCCGTGTAGTAAGTCTGCCGGAGCCGGCCGCCGGCATCGAGGCTGGCATCGGTAAGATGCTGGAAATGCAGCTCACCCTCCGTGCTCCACAGCTCGCGCTCGCGGCGCGCGGCGAACAGGAGATCGTGATTGAGCGTGTCCTGGTTGTCGTGGCGGTCGAACAGGACGCCGGCCGGCGTGTAGCTCACGAAGGCAAATTCCTTCCGCGGCAGATCCTCCTCGCCGGTGCGCGCGAGGAAATGGGGGATCGGGGCATACGGCGCGATCTCGCTGCGAAAGCTGCCGAGGCCGTAGGCGAAAGTCGGCGCGAGGTGGAGGACATAGTCCGACTGCGCGTCATGCGGCTGGATGAAGATGTTGTCATCGTAGCTGGCGACCGCCGTGAGGCGGGTGACGAGCTGCCAGTCCTGATCGGAGCTGGTGGAGGGGGAATTTGCGGTGGCGGCGGGATCGGCGTCGGCCAGCGCCGGATTCGGGGCGGGCACGGGTGCGGCACCGAGCGAGGCGAGGGCGCCGGCCACGACGGCCGCGATGCGGACGACATGAAACAGCCAAGGGGGGCGAACGAGGGCGGTCGGCGGTGCGCCCCAAGCGACGGCGGCGGTGCGGGTCTTGGTCATGATGATGCCTCCAGCGAGCGGTTTTTTGGTTGCGGGCCCGTTCGGGCCGGCGCGTCCTTCGCCCCCGACGGCCGATGGCGGGTCGCGCGCGGCATAGATAGCCGGCGGGCCGACCGGTTCCCGGATCGCGCGTGAGAATTTCGTTACGGCCGGCCGGATCGACCGCGGGAGGCGAACCGACGGGCCGGACGACGGTCGGTGGGTGTCTTGTCATGACGAAGAACGCGGTGAGCGAGCCGAGGCCGGGATCCGCCGGGCCATCCAGGAGGGTGGAACCGCGGCCGGACGACCGGGAGCCGGAAACACGGGGCGGGGTGCGGCGGACGTTGCGTTACATGAGCCATCTTGGATGGCGGGCCGGCTGGCAGGCGGCGCGACTGCACGGCCCGCCGGGCCGGATTTTGCCCGTGCGTCTGCGGGGTTGCCCGCAGCCGTTGTGGGCGCGCACGGGTGGCACCGACGCAGCCACGTTCGCGGAGGTTTTTGTCACGCGCCAATACGAACTGCCGTTCGGCGACTTCGCCCCGCGGCACATCCTCGACCTCGGTGCGAACGTGGGCTACGCCGCGGTTTACTTCGCGCGGCGCTGGCCGCGCGCGGAAATTCTCGCGGTGGAGCCGGCCGCCGGAAATCTCGATCTCTTGTTGAAAAATGCCGGGCCGTGGCCGCAGATCACCTGCCTGCAGGCCGCGGTATGGTCGCGCGCGACGCTGGTCAGCGTGGCCAACCCCGACGCCGAGCCGAATGCGTTCCGCATGACCGAGGCGGGAAACGGGACGACGACACCGGTCGCCGCGCACACGGTGGCGGAGTTCGCGGCCTGTCAGGGCTGCGAGCGGTGGGATCTGGTGAAGATGGATGTCGAGGGCGCCGAGGCCGCGATCCTGCGGGACGCGAGCGACTGGCTGGACCGGGTGGGCGTGCTGGTGATCGAACTCCATGACCGCCTTGTGCCGGGCTGCACGGAGGCTCTGTGTGCGGCGCTCCACGGGCGCCGCTTCCGGCAGGAAATCATCGGCAGCAATCTGGCGATCGACTTTCGTTGAATCGGCGCCGGCCGGGAGGGCGCGGCGCAGGCGCCAGCACCTTGCAGCGCGGCGAAAAAACGCCGCAACTTCCTCTCGATTTGCGGGTTCGTGCGCGGGGTGTCACAGTTGGGCAAATTTGCCCAAACACCTCTGGAAGATTGGCCTTCCATTTGCTAGGCTGACTTTGAATCCGGGGTAACCAGACTCCTCGAAAAAACCATGTCCGCTATGAAAAAGACCACGATCAGCACCACCAAGTCGCCCGCCCCGGCGAAGAAGTCCACCAAGCCGGCCGCCGCCAGGAAAGCGGCTCCGGTCGCTCCGCCCGCCCTGGAGCCAGCCACTGCGACCACCGCGACGGCCATCGCGACCGCGCCAGCCGTCACGACCATTGTCGCGCAGATCGACGTTGGCTTTGGCAACGCGCTCTACCTCCGTGGCAGCAGCGCCGGCTTGAGTTGGGATCGCGGACTTCTCATGGAGTCGATCGCCAGCGACCAGTGGCGTGCGGTCTTGGGCGAGTCGTCCCAGCCGGTCGTGTTCAAGTTGCTGGTCAACGACGAGACGTGGTGCGTGGGCGAAGACTACACCGTGACGGCCGGGGGCAGCGTGACGGTGGCCCCGGTCTTCTGAGCGGGCGCCCGGCGCCGTTAGCGGGCTGACCGGTCGGGATTAATCGCGAGCAGCCGGGCGCGCAGCAGCGCGATGGCGTCGTCGCGGTCCGAAAGCCGATCGGCGGTGATGAGTTCACACCGCAGGCGCACCTTCGAAAACGGCTTGGGGAGATAAAACCCATCCCAGCTGCGCAGCCGCCAGGCGGAATAAAAGTCGCCGCCGATCAACAGCAGCGGCGCGCCCGTGCGCCGGGCCACGATGACGGCGCCCGGCTTCAGGTCGTAGCACGGGCCGCGCGGCCCGTCCGGCGTGATGCCGACGTCGTCGCCGGCGCGCAGGACGCCGACGAGCGCCATGGCGGCCTCGCGGCCGAGCCGGCTGCTCGAGCCGCGCACCGCGTGCAAGCCCGCCAGCGAAAAAAACGCCGTGAGCCAAGCGCCGTCGTTGCTCGCACTCACCAGTGCGTGGGAACGACGGCCCTGGCGGAAGCGCCGCACGATCTCGGCGGAGAGGAAGAGCCGGTTGTGCCAGAGGACGAGCGCGACCGGCACGTCCTTCTTGGTGTAGTTGCGCAGGTCGTCGGGCGAAAGCTCGAACCGGAGGGTAAGGCCCCAGAGCTTCAGCAGCAGCGCGCCCGGCCAGAGCAGCGTGCGACGCCAGCCGGTGATGGCCTTTACGGTCCCGTCGGGAGGAGGGGCGGAGTTTTCGTGCGGAGGGTTCAGACGCGGAGTTGTCACCGAAACGGCGGCGTGCGCCAAGCGAAGAGTCGCGCGCGGGCAGCGCGGCGGGCTTGCGCCGAGGCGCGACTCGCGGCTCGCTCCTGAAGTTTCATGGCCACCGCGTTTCCGCCCTGTCCTTATCTGCCGGCGCCCCGCGCCGGGCTCGACTGGCGCACGCTGCATGTGCATCGCGGGGATGTGCGGGGCGGGGCGTTTTATCACGACTGCCTTGAATACGGTCATGCGCTCTGGCAACGCGGGCTCGCCGCCCGCGCCATCCTGTGTCTCGACCGGGCGCTGGGCGCCGACCTGCGGGGGGATGAGCCGATCCTGCACGAGTGGCCGTTGCCTTATGCGGCGACAGCGTGGTTCATCTCGCATACGCCGCGGGAGACCTTCCTCGGCAACCCGCGGGTTCATTTCCAGCACTATGCCGGCCGGATGAACGAACCCAGGCGCGAGCAGCGGCGCGCGCGCGCGTGGGCGTGCTGGGCGATCGCGCGGGCGGTCCGGCCCGATTTGCCGGGCGATCCGCAGCACCACGTGGTGGAACCGTCGTTGGAGGAGATCGCCGGGCAGCTTCAGGTGCGCGGCCACGCGGGCGAGCCGGACTTGTGGCGGGCCGTCTTGAGTGTCGCCGGCCGTTAGCACCGGCCCCGTCGTAGGGCGCCGCCCTACACGAGATTCCCCCCGGGCCTCACAGACACGGTGTCGGCCTGATGCTAGAGTGAACCATAAAATTGGAGAGCCTCGCGGGCTCTCCGCCAATCTTCACCGCCGGTCCCGTCACCCGATGCCCCCGCTGCTCCACCCGTCGCGCTCCTCGTTGCTGCAAATTTTTGCGCCCGTCATTTTGGGTGTCACGCTGGCCGCGGCCGAGCCGGCGCCCGATGTCCTGGTGCCTGCCGATGCCGGGTCCCGCGGGATGAGCCGCGTGCTCGACGACCTCCCGGCGTTTCTCGTCGATCGCCTCCCGCTGCTCGACCCGGACAGCGTGATCCAGCTCTCGGTGCGGCCGCATCTCGGCGATTTTTTTCATCAGGATTACGTGCGGGTGCCGGTCAGTCTGCGGTGGAGAGTCGCGCCCCGCCTCGAAATCGAAAATGAGTTTGGCAGTTACTTCGCTCGTGGAGGAGCCCAGGGGAGCGACTATGGTCTCGCCGGCACGGCGCTGGGCATCAAATGGAGTCCGGTGCCGACCACGCTCGTGCACGACGGGATCAGCGTGGGCGTGGATTACCGGACGCCGTTCAACCATGCGCCGCGCGGATTTTCCGATGGCTACCGTCACGTCCAACCCTACGTCGCCGTGACACGAATCCTCGTGCCCGACTGGCGGTTGCTCGGGTATGCGAATCTCGGGGCCAATTTTTTCCAGCGCACGAGCCTGCCGTCGGACTTCGGCCGCAATCAACTGCACGCGAATTCACTCGCGCTCGTCCTCGGTCTGGCCCGTGACTGGAGCCATGTGCGCGCCTCGCTGACCGCGCGGCTGGCCAGCACTGCGCTGACCAGCGACGAAGGCCGGCAGAATTTTCAATTGCGCCCGGAGGTGGCCTTCCCGCTTCGGCGCGACGGAGTCCGGACCCAGATCATGCTGACGCTCGGTGGCCGCGTAATGTGGGGCCCGAACGGCCGGCAGGTGAACACGAACGGCGGCGTGCGCATTAATTTCCATCTCGACCGCGAGCACCGCCAGAGTCCGGCGGACGACCTGACGCGGTTTCCGCTGTAACGAAGCCTGCGGGCGGGCGCCGTGCGGTTCCGGGGCAGGATGGACGATAATGGCGCGGTGGAGGTGACTCGAACACCCGACCGGCGGTTTAGAAAACCGCTGCTCTATCCAGCTGAGCTACCACCGCAAGTAATTACAAATTAGATATTAATGAGCTACATCTTCGACCGTTAAAAAGGGTGTTGTAACCCGTTTTAGTCACCCTATGGTTTTCGCATGCAGCCGCCGTTCCCTTCCGAGCCAAAGCCGGAAGAAAGTGAATTTCAGAAAGTGGCAGAGTGCCTTTACCGCCGCACAGCATCAGGAGTTTACTATGGCTTGGTGAAAAGGGCGGGCAAGCAGTATCGCCGCTCGCTGAAGACGACCGACCGCAAACTTGCCGAGCGAAATCTTTCCGATTTTCGGCAGAAAGTCGGCAGGCTGGATCACAAGAAAAACGGCGGCGCGGTGACCTTTGCCGAAATCGCCAAGCGCTGGCTCGCCACCGTTAAGCCGCAACTCAAAGCGTCGTCTGCCCGCCGTCGCGAAACCAGCGTGCAGCAGATTCAAGCGCATATCGGCACCACGCTGGCGCGCAAGTTGACCAGCGCCACGTTTGAAAACTGGGCATCGACACGAGGGGCCGGAATCTCTGCGTCAACTTACAACAACGAGCGGGACACAATCATTGCGGTGATGAACTTCGCCAAACGCGAAGGGCTATTGTTGGATAACTCCGCGCTCGTTCTTCGCCGCCGAAAGCTCGGCAAATCCGAGGTGGTGATTCCATCGCAGGAAGGATTTCGCTGCCTTGTGAAAGGTCTGCGAGCACTCGACAGGCGCGCGCAGGAAGCGGCCAACCTCGTGGAGCTACTCGCTTACTCGGGAATGCGATTGGCAGAAGCCACGGCGATTCGCTGGGCGGATATCAATTTCGAGGAATCCAGATTTGTCGTCACGGGAGGCGAGCACGGCACGAAGAATCACGACGTGCGTGTCGTGCCCCTGTTTCCCGCGCTACGAAATTTCCTCGAGCCGTTGCGCGCCACGCGAAATCCCGCTGCAGGTGATCGCATCGTCGGCATCGATAGCGCAAAGACCGCGATGGGCCACGCGTGCCGGCTAGCGAACATCACGCGTTTTAATCATCACTCGTTGCGACATTATTTCGTCAGCAACGCAGTCGAGGCGGGAATCGATTTCAAAACCATCGCCGCATGGGTCGGCCACAAAGATGGGGGCTTGCTTGTCGCCAAGACCTACGGGCATCTCCGCGACACTCACTCAATCGAAATGGCGAAGCGAATGACGTTCACTGCCTCCCATGTGTCGTAGAGGCGCACTCAAATGATCATTCCTCCATATGCCGGGGTCATGTTGGTCGAGTATCGCGACAGGATCGAGCTGACGCCTTACGAATGGGTGCGCGAATTTATCGGCTTTGGCCGAATGAAAGCAAAAGACGTCGGTCCTCAGCCCGGCGAGCCAATGCACCCGTTTTTCAAGGCAGTGATGGGCGAAGGTGATATTTGGGTGATCGCGTGCTGGCGCCGTTTTGAAGACGGGCAAGAAGAGGCACTTCGTATTCAATACTTAGATCCCAGCGCATCGGAGGCGGAGGCGAAGAAAGCATTCGATAGCGAGGTTCA
>CALFNN010000041.1 GCA_937902925.1 uncultured Opitutaceae bacterium | reverse complement strand
ACGGCAACAAGAAGGATAATTTCTGGATGATGGGCGACACCGGCCCCTGCGGCCCGTGCTCCGAAATCCATTTCAACCTGCTCCCGTCCGACGACGAAACGGCCGGCCGCAAGCTTGTGAACGCCGGTTCGCCGCGCTGCATCGAGATCTGGAACCACGTCTTCATCCAATTCAACGCGAACGCCGACGGCACCTTCTCCCCGCTCGCCGCGAAGCACGTCGACACCGGCATGGGCTTCGAACGCGTCGCGGGAATCTACGCGACGACCGGCGGCTTCAAACATTTCTTCGCTGAGCCATCGAACTACGCAGCGGATGTTTTTGCGCCAATATTCAAGAAAGTGGCCGAACTCTCAGAGAAAGAGTATCGGGGCACTGTCCCAACCAAAAGAGAGAATCTGACCGAACAAGAACGAACCGATGTGGCTTTCAGAGTCCTAGCCGACCATTCCCGTTGCGTATCGTGTGCTATTGCAGACGGCATTCTTCCCGGAAATGAAGGCCGCAATTACGTCATTCGCCGTATTCTACGTCGAGGAATCCTCTACGGCAAGAAACTCGGCCTCACTACCGGCTTTTTCGAGCAGCTTGTGACCCCAGTGGTCGACTCGCTCGGAATCGTCTTTCCTGAGCTAAAACAACAACAAGGAATTATCGAGCGCGTCATTCGGGCTGAGGAGGAAAGTTTTGGGCGCACACTCGAACGAGGATTAGTGGTCTTCGAGAAAGGTCTCGACGCAGAATTCGTGGCGACAGTCACAATTCCACCGAACGAACTTACGACGGGCCGCCGAATGATCGTAGATAAGAAGGGCATTTCAGGCGCGACCGCATTTGAACTTTACGACACCTATGGCTTCCCACTCGACATGACTCAGCTGCTCGCCACGGAGCGCGGACTCACAGTCGATACCGCTGGCTTCGAGGCTGAGATGAAAAAGCAGCGCGAGCGCGGGCGCGCGTCGCACAAAAAGGAGATCGTCATCGCCGCAACCGAAGGCGATGCGACTAGCGACCAGCAGCCGACGAAGTTCGTCGGCTACGACCGGCTGACCGCCGACGCCAAACTCATCGACGTCGTCAAGACCGACAAGGCCACCTTCCTCGTCTTCGACCAGACTCCGTTCTACGCCGAGATGGGCGGGCAGGCCGGCGACCACGGTGCCGCGGAAATCGGCGGACAGAATCTCGCGATCCTCGATGTCGTGAAGGACAAGGCCGGCCGCCATCTCCACAAACTTGCGCCCGCCTGTGCGCTCGACCTTTCAAAGTTTTTCCGCGGCGGCCTCGATCTCATTGGCCATTCTGCGAAGCTCGGCGTTTCCCCGCTGACCCGTCGCGCGATTTCGCGTCACCACACCGCCGCGCATCTCGTGCATTGGGCGCTGCGAAAAGTTCTCGGCAATCACGTCCGCCAGGCCGGCACGTCGAAGACCAAGGAGCGGCTCCGCTTCGACTTCCTCCATTTCGAGCAGGTGAAGCCCGAGCAACTCCGCGAGATCGAGCACCTCGTCAACGACAAGGTTCTGGACAACGCGCCCGTCTCCTACTCCGAGGTGCCCTACTCCGAGGTCAAGGGGCGGCCCGACATCCTCCAGTTCTTCGGCGACAAATACGGCGACCGCGTCCGCGTCGTCCAGATCGGCGGCGAGCCGGCGAAGCTCACCGGCTACTCGATGGAGCTCTGCGGCGGCACGCACGTGACGAGCACCGGCGAGATCGGCCTCATCAAGGTCGTCGCCGAGATGGCCATCGCCGCCGGCACCCGCCGCCTCGAGGCCGTCGCCGGCCAGCCCGCCTACGATTTCGTGCGCGAGGAGGAGGACGCGCTCCACGCCGTCAACGCGAAGCTCAACGCCGGCCCGGCCGACGTCGCGCAAAAGCTCGACACCGTCCTCGCCCACGCGAAGGAGCTCGAGAAGAAGCTCAAGGCGTTCGAGCAGAAAGCCGCCGCCGGCCTCGCCGACGACCTCGTCGCGAAAGCCATGACCCGCGACGGCCTGAAATTCGTCTCCACCGTCGTCACGGCCGATTCGCCCGACGCGCTCCGCTCGCTCGGTTCGCAGGTTCTCGCGAAACTCGGCGAAGGTGTGGTCACGCTCGGCGCCTCGTTCGGCGACAAGGCCACCGTGGTCGCGTTCAGTTCTCCCGCTGCGATCAAGGCCGGCCACGCGGCCGGCAAGATCGTGCAGGAACTCTGCTTGAAACTCGGTGGCAAGGGTGGCGGCAAGCCCGACTTCGCGATGGGCGGCGGCAAGGATGTTTCGAAACTCGCCGAAGTGCTGCGCGCGTGACGGGCCGAAGCTCAAAGCACCAACCTCCAAGCTCCGGAGAAACTTCAATCACCCGATTGCCAGACCGAAATCAGGCACCGCTGATCGGCGCTTGAAGCTGGGTGTTTCATCGGATGTTGGAGCTTGAGATTTGGAGCTTTTACTCGTCCCGCAGCGCCACGATGGGGTCGATTTTCGCTGCGCGCCGCGCCGGCAGGTAGCTCGCGAGCAGCGCCACGGCGATCAGGACTGCGGAAACGGCGCCGTAAACAATCGGATCCGTCGGCTTCACGCCGAACAGCAGGCTGGTCATCGAGTGACTCACGAACGCCGCGCCGATCAGCCCCAGCGCGACGCCGATGCCGGCTTTCCACAGCCCTTGCCGCAGGATCAAGCCGACGATTTGCCCCTGCGAGGCGCCGATCGCGCCGCGCACGCCGATCTCGCGCGTGCGTTGCGAGACGTCGTAGGCGAGCACGCCGTAGATGCCGAGCGCGGACAAGAACAAGGCGAGCCCGGCGAATGCGGCGAGCAGCAGCATCACGGCGCGACGGTTGTCAAAGGAAGTGTCGACCGCCACGGTCATCGGTCCGGCGTCAAACAACGGGATGGCCGGATCGATGGCATGGAGTTTCTCGCGCAGCACCGCGACCACGTCGCCCGCCGGTCGCTCCGTGCGCATGAACAGCGTCAGGCCGCCCGGCCGGCCGCCCTGCATGACCTGATAAATGAAGGGATTCCCGCTCTTTTCCTCCACGCCGTTGTGCGGCACATCCTTCACGACGCCGACGATTGCCGGCCAGTCGGAATCCTTGGCTGGCCGGTTGCCAAACGTGAACCGACCGCCCAGCGCCGGCCGGCCGGGAAAAAATTTCCGCGCAAAACTTTCGTCCACGACATACACGTGCCGGTCGGGCGCCATGTCCGCCTCCTCGAGGAACCGGCCTTCCAGCAGTTTCAGCCCGAGCGTCTCGAGATAGCCCGGCGTGACAACCACGCGAAACGCCCCCGGCTGCGGCGAACCCGGTGGCAGCGTGTCCTGTTCCAGCGTGAACGCGTTGATCGGCAGCCCGCCTTGAAAGGGCGTGGCGAAAGCGAGCGCCTCGGACGTGACGCCGGGAATCTCCCGCATCGCCTGCAGCAGCCGCTCGCGAATCTTGTTGGCCGCATCGTCGCTCGCCCGGTGCGCCCGCGGCAGCGCGATCCGCGCCGTCACCACACCGCGCGGGTTGAACCCGGGATCGATCTCCAACGCGCGGGCAAAGCTGTGCACCAGCAGGCCCGCCCCGGTGAGCAGCATGAGCGCCACGGCCACCTGCGCGACGACGAGCACGCTGCTCAGCGCCCGCACGCCCCGGCCCGACGACGCGCTGCGCGAACTGCGCTGGATCACCTCGGCCAGGTTCGTCCGCAGAATATGCACGACCGGAATCAACCCGATCAGCACCCCGACCACCAGCGACAGCAGGACCGCGAAGCCCAGCACCCGCCAGTCAAGGGCGGCCGGAAGCGATTGCGGCAGCATCTTCGCGAGATAGTAGTTGGTCACGCGCAACTCGCCCCACGCCAGCCCGAGGCCGAGCGCCGCACCGAGCGAAGTGAGCAGCAGGCTTTCCAGGATGAGCTGGCGCGCGATCGTGACGCGGCCCGCGCCGAGCGCCGAGCGGATCGCGAGCTCGGACTGGCGGGCGTTGGAGCGGACCAGCAGCAGGTTCGCGACATTCACGCAGCCGATGAGCAGCACAAACGCGACGCCGCCTTGCAGCATGAACAAGGTCGGCCGCACGGGCTGCACCCGCTGCTCCTGCACGCCGCCGACATTCATCGTCATGCCGGAGCGATCGACGAACTCCTTCACCGGCGGCGGCGAGGCGTCGACGTAACGTTTCTCGAGAGTCTTCGCTTCGGCATCCGCCTGGCCGATCGACGCACCGGGCTTCAGCCGCCCGAACAACTGGATGCCGACCCCATAGCGCCCCTGGGGATTCTCCTGCCGTGGGTCCCACGAGAGCGGCGTGACAAATTTTACCCGCGCATCGAACGCCTCGAAGATCCGCGGCGCCACGCCGATCACCTTGTAGGCCTCGCTGTCGATCCAGATTTCCCGTCCCAGCACTTCCGGGCTCTCGGCGAACTCCGTCTGCCAGTAGGACTGCGTCAGCACGATCACCTTGTCCGCGCCCGGCCGATCCTGCTCCTTGGTGAAAAAACTCCCGAGGACGGGCTGGACCCGCAGGATGTCGAACAACTCGGCCGTCATCCGCGCGCCCGGCACGCGCACGGTCGCATCGTCCTTGCCCATCATCGCGTAGAAAAACGTCCACAGCCCGACGCCGTCATACGACGTCGCGTTCTTCGAGTAATCGAGGTAGAACGGGACGTTCGCCGGCATGTGGTTCAACCCGGCCTTCTGCGCCGAGGTGTAGAGCTCCACGATCCGCTCCGGTTCATGGAACGGCAGCGGCTTCAGCAACAGCGAATAGACGGTGGAAAAAATCGCTGTCGTGGCGCCGATGCACAGCGCGAGCGTCGCCAGGGTCACCGCCGCGAGGCTCTTGTTTTTCCGCAGCTGGCGCAGCGCCTGCCGGCCATCGGAAAGCACGCCGCCACCGATCCGGCTCAACCACGAGGCCTGGCCGTCGAACCCATGCGAGGCGGGCGGAGAGGATGCGGGGCGCGGGGAAGCGTCTGGATTCATGGGGCGAAATTTTGAGGGACCGGCGACGCATCTCGATTAACCCGGAAAAACACCTTCCGTTACAAAGTAATTCTTCCGCCGGCCGCGCCTCGACTTCGCGGCCGTCATTCGGTCCGGCAAAGTTGCGATCGTGGCAACCGGCCCCCCATCCGCCCGCCCTACAGCGCGTCGACCACCAGCGGCACAAACCGCACCCCGCCCAATTCGTGCTCGCTCACCCGGCCATCGTCATCCTTGTCGAATCGCACCAGCACCTGTTCGCCCTGCGGTGGACCGAGCGGCACGATCATCCGGCCGCCCGGCCCGAGTTGCTCGAGCAGCGCGGGCGGCACCGTCTCGGCGGCGGCGGAAACGACGATCGCGTCGAACGGCGCCGCATTCGGCCAGCCGGCCGAGCCATCGCCAGTCCAGTAACGGATATTGCGATAGCCGCGGGCGCCAAGCCGCTCCCGCGCCGCCACCGCCAGCACGGAGAGGCGCTCGACGGTGAAGACCTCGCCCGCGAGTTCCGCGAGCAGCGCGGTTTGGTAACCCGAACCCGTGCCGACCTCGAGCACACGGCTCTCGCCCGTGAGTGCGAGCTCATCGAGGATCCGCGCCACCAACGACGGCTGCGAGGTGGTCTGGCCAAAACCGATCGGCAGCGGCTCGTCCGCCGCGGCGCATGACCGCCAGGCAGGCGGCAAAAAATAACCTCGGGAAACGGCGCGCAGCGCGCGCTCGACCGGCGGGTGCAACATCGAAGTGGACATGACGGCCTCCTCCTTTGGCGTATTATCGGCCGGATTTTTCCCATTGGCAAGATGCCTCCGCGAGTTGCCATCCCGGCGGGCTCCGCCCTATTTTCCCACGGTCATGCCGCTCGATCTGCGTCCGATCATCGACGAAATCGCCAGCCGGGCCGACGACTTTCTCGCCGGCGGGACTGATCGCGCGCACGCCCGCGCCGGCATCGCCGAGCTGGTCAACATGGACTACCCGCAGCTCGATGCCGCCGACCGCGGCCATGTGACCGCCGGCGTGATGGCGGTGCTCGAGGCCGAGGATTTCTTCGGAACGGAATTCGTCGGCAATCCGTTCGACGACGACGAGGCGGAGGCGGAGTAAAGCGCCGGCGAGTTGCGCCAGATATTGGCGTCAGGGCTGAACACCCTACCGCACGGGGATTGAACTCGGAACGCCGGCTTGCAGCATTCCGGCCTGTGACCACACCGGCGGCCGCCACGGATTCCAACATCGCCAGCGACCTTCAGTCCGCGCACGGCCGTCTTTACGGCGAGACCACCGCCGTGATTGCGGAGATCGACGCCCGGCTTCCGGTGCTGCGCGAGGCGGCCGACCGCGCGGCCACGCCGGGCGCCCGGAGCCATCTCGCCCGGGCGCTCGAGTTGCTCTCCATCGGCAACCGCATCCTCGGCAACTACGAACTCGCCCTCGTCCAGAACACGGAGTCGCAGTCGCTCTACGAGGCGCTTGGCGACCGGCTGGGGGTGGCGAAGGCGGGCGTGCTCGCGGGCAACGTCCATTGGTGCCTCGGTGCCTTCGAGAAGGCGCTCGCGCTCTACGAACGCGCACTCTCGATCCGCCGTGAGCTCGGCGACCGGCGCGGCGAGGCCGGCGCCCTGGGCAGCATCGGGGTCGTGCTCGACGAACTCGGTCGCTATGCCGAGGCCCGGCGCTGCTTCGAGGAAAGCCTCGCGATCAGCGAGACCCTCGCCGACACCGCGTTCGCCGCCCGCACTCTCAACAACCTGGGCGAAACCTGCCTCAATCTCGGCGAGCCCGTCCCGGCGCGCGCGCACTGCCTCCGGGCGCTGGAGCTCTTCCACGAACTCGCGGACCACGCCGAGGAGGCCAACGTGCTCTCCAATCTGGGCAAGATCTGCCGGGCTCATGGCGACTTTGCCGGTTCCGCCCGGCATTTTGAGTCGGCACTCGCCACGGCCCAGCGCACCGGCGACCAGCGCGCCCAGGCCGAGGCCCGGATGTTTCTGGGTGCATTGCACACCGAGGAGGCGGCGCCGTTCTTTTCCCCGCCGGCCGCGCGCAAATTGCTCGAGGCCGCGCTCGCGCAGGCCCAACCGCTCGGCGTCCGGGCCGTCGAGTTCGCCATCCATCGCGAACTGGCGCGCGCCCACGAACTGCTCGGCGACCCCGCCTCGGCCCTGCGGCATCACCGGAAGTTCGCGGAAATCCAGTCCGCCGTCTTCAACGAGGAATCCTCCCGCCGCCTCCGCCACCTCCAGATTTCCTACGAACTCGATCGCACCCGGCGCGAGGCGGAGCTCGAACGCCAGAAATCCACCGAGCTCACCCGGCTCAACCGGGAGCTGGCGGCGCAACGCGAGCAACTCGACCGCGCCGTCCGCGACCTGCTGCGCGCGGACCAGGAAAAGAACGACCTCCTCGGCATCGCCGCGCACGACCTGAAAAATCCCCTCGCCAGCATCATCGGCCTCGCCGACCTCTG
Source organism: uncultured Opitutaceae bacterium (assembly GCA_937902925.1). GTDB lineage: Bacteria > Verrucomicrobiota > Verrucomicrobiia > Opitutales > Opitutaceae > CALFNN01. The sequence goes on along the minus strand of CALFNN010000041.1, from coordinate 56,407 downwards.
GTTGATGAACGCGGGCTCGGCGGACGACGTCCGCCAGATTCACACGACCGCCGAGGGCATGCTGGCGATGGTCCGGCACCTGCTCGAGATGAACAAGCTCGACAGCGGTCCGGCCGAACTCGCGCCCTGCCCGCTCGATCTGGCGCCGTTGCTCGCCGCGGTTGTCAGCGACTATGCGCCGGCGGCCGCGGCCAAGGAAATCACCCTCGCCGTCACGCCGGGCACCACCGCGCTCGTCGCGCTGGCCGACCCGCTCGCGGCCCGGCGGATCCTGGACAATCTCGTGTCGAACGCCGTCAAATATTCCTTCCGCGGGAGCGCCATCTCCGTCGGCGGCTCGCGCGTCGGCGACACGGTGGAGCTGGCCGTGACCGACGGCGGCCCCGGCCTGACGGCCGCGGACCACGTCAGGCTTTTTCAACGTTTTTCCCGGCTGTCGGCCAAGCCGACGGCGGGGGAGCATTCCACGGGCCTCGGCTTGTTCATCGCCCGGCGGCTCGTGGAGTCGATGCAGGGCACGATCACCGCGGACAGCGAACCGGGCCGGGGCGCCACCTTTCGCGTGCGGCTGCCGGCGGCTTGATCGGCGGCGGCGCCTTGCCCTTGCCGTCCGCGCCTTCCGCAGCCACGTTGGGCGCGCATGTCCGTGCCGCCAGCCACTTCCGCGGAGCTTTTCGCCGTCCTCGCGTTCAACGCGAGCAACCAGCTCGCCGTGCGGCGCCTCGGATCCAAGGCCGGGCTGGCCTTCACGGGCAGCGATCTCGCGATGGCCACCGCGCGGCTCGAGTCGGCATTTGCCCAGCACACGCCGCCCGCCGAGCAGTTTTCCACCACGGCGGGCGGGCGGAGCTACCGGGTCTGTCTCGCGCAGGTCGCCGGAACGCCGGCGGATTCCGAGATCGGCTTCCAATCCATCGACGAGCTCGCGGCCAATCCCGCCGGGCTCGCGCCCTCGCTCGCCGCGCTGCTTGTTGGGCTCGAGCCGCACCTCGTCGAGATTCCCTACCTGCATCTCGGCGAGAGCGATTTCATCTACAAGTTTCGCCCCGCGCTGGAACGGAATGCGGCGATCTACGCCCAGGACGCGGCCGCCGGCGCGCTTTACCAGTCCCGGCTGTGCACCGCGATCAAGGCGCTTGCCCGCCAGCACGAGCGTTCCGCCGCGGCGCCGATCACGCTCGATTTCGGGGCGGTGCGCTACGTCATCCCGAGTCATTTCGGTTTCTGCCTCGGGGTGAAAAACGCCATCGAGCGCGCCTATGAAACCCTCGCGGAGAACCCCGGCCGCCGGGTGTTCATGCTCTCCGAGCTGATCCACAATCCATTCGTCAACGAGGATCTCCTGCGCCGCGGCCTGCGTTACCTGCAGACCGACAAGAGCGTCGCCTACACGACGGATGGCCGGCCGGCGACCGATGCGCCCGGGGCGCCGCTCCTGTGGGACACGCTCACGCCCGACGACATCGTGATCATCCCGGCGTTCGGCGCCACCGACGAGGACAAGCGCCGTCTCGTCCGCAAGGGCATCGCCGTCTGCCAATACGACGCCACGTGCATGCTCGTCGAGAAGGTCTGGAAGGCCGCCCGCGCCTACGGTCGCGAGGGCTACACCGTCATCATCCACGGCAAGCGCGAGCATGAGGAGACGAAGGCGACGTTTTCCAACACCCGGCGGCACGCGCACGCCGTGATCGTCCGCAACCTCGACGAGGCCCACCAGCTCGGCGAGATCGTCGCGAGCACCGATGCCGGGCGCGATGCCCGGTTCCACGACCTCTTCGGCGGCCGTCACACGCCGGGTTTCGACGCCACCCGCCATCTCGACCGCGTGGCGGTTGTCAACCAGACGACGCTGCTGATGAACGAGACCGTCGCCATCATCGAGCACCTCCGCGAGGTCTACCGGGCGAAATTCGGCGACGACGGCCGCGTGGGCGGCAGCGCCCGGCGCGACACGCTCTGCTATGCCACCCAGGTCAACCAGGACGCGCTGAGCCGCGCCCTGACGGAACCGCTCGACGCGGCATTCGTGATCGGGGGGAAAAATTCCTCCAACACCTACCAGCTCTTCCGGCTGTGCGAGCAGACGCTCGGCGCCCGCGCCTACTTCATCCAGTCCGAGCGCAGCATTCGGTCGCACGAGGCGGTCGAGCATTATCTCTACGTCGGCGCCGGCGCGGGGCGCACGGAGTTGCGGGCGCTCTGGCCCGGTCGGCAGGTCCCCGACGGGCCGCCGAAACGCGTGCTCATCACCGGTGGCGCGTCGTGTCCGGATGGGATCATCCAGCAGGCGATCACGCGGATAAATTCATTCTTCCCCGGCGCCGCCCTGCGCAGCGTGGACGAAGTCCTGCGGGACCTCGGGCAGTCAGGCTGAGGCGGCCGCCGCCTTCTCCCGTTTGGTCCACCAGACGAGCCACGACCAAAAAAACGCGCTCACGACCAGGGCGATGGGGAGCACCCATAGCACCGCACGCTGCAGGCCGCCCCAACGATCGGAGAGATAGCCGACGAACTGCGGCGACCACAGGTCGCCAAACAAGTGGATGACGAAAATCGACGCCGCCATCGAGCTGGCCCGCATGTGGATCGGCACCGTTTCAAGGATGAGGGTGTTCACCGGCCCGGTGGAAAGAAAGAGCAGGAACATCGCCAGCACGAGCAGCGTCCGCGCGAAATTCAGGTCCGTCACGGAAAACGCCGCAAAGGCCACGGGCGCCGCGGCGGCGGCGCTCAGCGCGAGCACCCACGCATAGCCCATCCCCGTCCGGCGCTGCCACCACGTCGCCGTGAATCCGCCCGCCAGCGTCGCGACGAGGCCCGTCGCCGCCAGCGAGCCGCCGAAAAATAGATCGGCGGCGTCGAGCTTCATCCCGTGGACTTCGCAGAGGAACGTCGGCGCCCAGTTTTGAAATCCACCCATCGCGAACGTCTGGGCCGTGTAGCCGAGGACCACGAGCACGTAGCGCGGAAAGCGCGCCAGCTCGCGATAGACGCTCCAGCCGACCACGGTGCCATGCGCGGCGACGGCCACGCGGTCACTCGCGCCCCGCGGTGGCTCCCGCAGGAGCAGCAGCGCGCCGGCGAGCGCCAGTCCCGCAAATCCCGCAAACCCGAACGCCGCGCGCCAGCCATAATGCACCGCGATCCATCCACCGAGCACGTAGCCGATCGCCGAACCGACCGGGATCGCAAAATAAAAGATCGTGATCGCGTTGTTGCGCCGCGCGGTCGGAAACAGGTCGGCGATCCAGCTCGGGCTGATGGTGCCGAAACTCGCCTCGCCAAAGCCCACGAGCGCGCGAAAAGCCAGGAGCGTGCCGAAACCGGGCGCCTTGCCCGACAGGAGCGTCCCAAGACTCCAGACCGCCACGCCAGCCGTGATCAGCCAGCGTCGCGGCACCCGGTCGCCCAGATAGCCGAAGATCGGCGACGTTAAAAAATAGCCGAGCATGAACGCCGTCGTCAGGCTGCCACCCTGCTGATAAGTGAGGCCGAGGTCCTCCCGGACCCTTGGCAGCACCGAGGCAAGGATCGTCCGGTCGAGGTAATCGAACAAGTTGAACCCCGTGAGGACCAGCAGCGACGCGACGGGCCAGAGCGGTTTCTTCTCGTTCACGCGCGGCGAGCAAAGCCGCCGCGCGCCCGCTTGAAAAGGTTAAAGCAAAAAGCCGGGCACCGGGCCCGGCTTGCCGGAACTGCGTCCTGCCTTCCGCCTCAGAAGCGGATGGTCATGCCGGCCCGGAGGCCTTGCTGCCGCGTCAGGTCCACCTTGGTCAGATAGTGCAGCGTATCGGTCTCCAGTTGCTGGGTGTAACTGCCGGCCGACTGGAACACCGCGCCCGCATAAAATCCCGCATGGTCGGTGAGGTCGAACTGCACCGACGCATCCGCGAAATATCCGGGCATGAACTTGTAGACCGAACTGCTGTTGGAATCGTTGGAGGTGTAATCGGTGCCAGACACCACGACCGGCGCGTCCGTGATCTCGGCCCCAAGCGGCGGCTCGAAGGTCTGTGTCACCGAGTAGTAGGTGCCAGCCACCACCATCACGGCACCGGCGCTGAGGCTCAGCTTGATCCGCTTGGAGATCGGCAGCCACACCGTCGGGCCGACCCGAAAGGTGTAGTAAGCGCCCTTGAGTTTCCAGCGATCCGTCACGGTCATCGAATCGGTCACCGTGTTGGTCGTGCGGTTGACCGGTTGGTTGCCGAGCAGCACGCTGGTGTCATTCGTGACCGTCTGCGTGGAGCCGTCGTCGTTGAGCACCGGGTTGCCCGAGCTGTCGACCACCGTGATGGACGTCGAACTGGGCGAAGTGTAAGGCGCGGCCGGAACCGTCTGGCCGTCGAGCGAATAAACGTCCGTGATCGTGGTGATCGCCGCCTGCACGTGGTCGCTCATCTTGGCCGAAATGTCGTTCATGCTCACGCCGGCCAACAGGCTCCAGGTCGCCTTGGTGTGAAACAGGCTGCCCATGTCGCGGGAAACCGCGACCTCGACGCCATACGAGGAATTGGCGTCCTTGTGACGGACCGTCGGGTCCGTGACCTCGGCCGAATAACTGTGAAATTCGATGAAGCCGTCGGGGCGCACCTGGCTGGGGTCGGCATAGCTCCACGTGTTGGTGTGTCCGTCGGGCGCGATCGGATCGAAGGCCTGACCGCCCGTGAGCGGGTCGATGATCGGATTGCCGCCGCTGTCCGTGCGGCCGGCGAGACGGGAATCGGCGCTGACGGAACCGTCGTGGTAAACCCGGAAAAGGTTGGCGCCCGTCGCCGGTCCCGGGGTGTCGGGCGACGGCAGTGAACCCGTGCCCGAGAAGGTCGTCTTCGCCCCGCTCAACTGCCGCATGCTGATCGAGAGAATGCTCTTCGGCTCGTAGACATATTCGTCCAGGTTGCTGAAGTCGGGAATATCCGTCGGGGGCGCCCGGTTCTGGTCGTCCTGGGCGCGTGCAAAACCGAGGACGGAGACGTAGGCCACGAGGGCGAGGCGGAGGTGTTTCATTAGCGGGTCGGAAGGGGGCGACGCCTTGGACGGCGGGCCCGGGAAAATGTGCCAAAAAGATTCGAGGCGCCGATGGCCGGCGTCAACGCGAGAGTGGCCGGCAGCGAAATCATTGCCGGGCGGCCCGACCCATCGCGGCCCGGCCGCCGCTACTCGTTGAGCTCGGCATTCTTCCTGGCCGCGGCGTCCTCGGACTTCAGCACCGCCGCGGCGGCCGGGTCGCCGGCCGCCTCCCGCTCGCGCAGCCGGCGCTCCCGCGCCCGGAGATCCTCGTCCTTTTGCTCCAGCTCGATCTCCTTCTCCTGCTGGGCCTGCACCTTTTCGAACAACTTGGTTTCACTGTCGTCGAGGAATTGCTCCCGGTCGCGCAGGGCCTGCTTGGCTTCCTTCACGCTGGCCTCCTGCCGCTCGAGTTCTGCGCGCAATTGTTCCAACGCGGCCTTTTCCTCCGGAGAAATGGCCGCCTGCGGCGGCGCCGGCCGGCGGGACGCCGCGATCAGTTTCTCGCGGGCAAGCAACAGCGCCTCCATCTCCGCCAGATCCCGCTCGCGATCGGCCAGTCTCGCTTCCATGTCGGCGATCGCCCGTTCGCGCTCGGCCAGGGTGAGCTCGAGCTGGCGCAGCGATCGCTCGAGCTCGACCTGCGGCGACGTTCCCCCTGTCCCGGGGCCGGCAAACGGGGCGCGGGTGGCGGACACGATGGCCTTGATCGACTCGCGCGCGGCCGCGGAAACCTCCGAGACTTCGAACGGCGATCGCGTGGCTGTCCGCCGGCGCGGCAGCGACAGGCTGGCTCCCCCGCCCCCGGGACCGCGGGCGCCGGGAAACCGGATCTGGGAAGGAGGCTCAGCCATGCGGAGGCGCGGGTGCAGCGACGGTCACCCGGGCTACCTCTTGAACAGCCGTGAAAACAGGCCGCCCTTTTTCTTCTCCCCGGACCCCGAGACACCGGCCGGAAGCCGCAGGTGCGGACGCAGCAATTCCGCCGCCCGCGCCTCGACCGCCGCATCGCCGAGCTGGACAAAATACCGCGACAGCGAGCCGCCCGCGGCGATGTCCCGCTCGAGCGCGGCGAGATCGTCCTTGAACCATGTTGTCGCGAGTTCGGTGTGCGCGACCGGGTCCTTCGCCCGCGCCGCCTGCGCCACCGCCTCGGCCAGGTGCAGGCCCTTCGCCCCGCGGCGGAACGGGAGCACTTCGGCCAGCGCGCCCTCGTCGACATGCGACAGTGCATTCAGCAGTTTCTTGAAATCGCCCCCGACGATCACGTTTTGCGACATCCCCTGCGCGAAGACCGCAAACTCGCCGAGCGTGGCAAGTTTTTCCAACTTGCAGAACTCGACCGTGTCGGCGCCGAGCCCGGTCAGCGCGATGGGGAAATTTTCCGGAATGCCGAGCTTCGCCAGGTTCTTGAGCAGCGGGTTGTCGCGCTCGGAAGCCGCCTCCGCCTGCGCGACCATCTCGCCGAACGGGCTGTCGAACGCGAGGGTCTCCTTCAAGATCGAGATCAACTGGTCGATGCGGTCGGGCTTCTGGCCCTTGAGCTGCAGCAGCTCCGTGACTTCCTCGAAACTCAGGTCGATGTATTTCGCGGGCGTCTCCTCCTTGCCCTTGACCGGCCAGTCGGGCGCGTCGAGGTTTTGCGCCAGGCTGCTCAGCGTCGTGTCCACCATGATCGAGGTGGCGAACGCAGTGCGGGTTTCGTCCCAGTCTTTGGCGGTGGATTTCATGCGGCGAAAAGGCGGCTCAATTCCCGCCGTGCTGGATGATTTCTCCGGCGAGTTTGCGATAGTCGTTGATCACATTGTCGCCGCCCGGGCCGGCTTCCGCGGCCTCCGAGCCCACGAGCGCGACGGGCAGCCCCAGCGCGACGGCGCGACGGACGACCATCGCGTCGCGGATTTGCGTGTCGAAAATCTTGGCCGTCGGCGCGGCGCGTTTCGCCGTGCGAAACTGGTTCAGGCGGAGCTGCAGACGCATCTTCGGCACCTCGATGTCGACGCCGGCCTTGATCGAATTGAAGATCAGGCCCTGCACCTGGGCGGGCGCGCCCATCGCGGCGGTGCGGAAACTCGCGGAGAGCTGGTGGAACTTGAAGAGTTTTTCGACCAGCAGGGTGAAGCCGATGAGGCTGAGCGCGTCGGGATTCACCGGCACATACATTTCGTTCGAGGCGAACACGCCGCACTGCGAGGCGCGCAGGATGTTCGGCGGGCAGTCGAAGAGGATGAAGTCGTAGTTTGCCTCGATCGCGGCGAGCTGTTCGTAGAACACGAGATAATGCGGGCGCTTGGGGTCGCCGTTGTATTCGTTCTCGAGGTCGACGAGGTTGAAGGTCGTCGGCACGAGGTCGAGGCCGGGGAGTAGTTTTTCGCCCGCCTTGCCCTCGACGACATCCTTGATCACCAGCTCCTTCACCTTCGCGCGCCCGGGCTCGAAGATCGAATAAATGGCCCCGTCACCGTTGGCGTTGATCTTGTTCCACCGATCGAGCCGGAGCAGCCAGATGCTCGCGTTGGACTGCGTGTCGAAGTCGAACAGCAACACCCGCTTGCCCAGCTTGGCCAGCGCCGCCGCGGTATTGACGATGAGCGACGTCTTGCCGACACCGCCCTTGTAGTTGATGAAACAGATTTTTCGCGCCATGCAGGAAGCCCATTGACAGGCCAGATTCGACGTTGGTCAAGATGCGTGACGCCAGTGGCCTCCGCCAGTCTAAAACGGGTCGGCCGCTTTTTACCTTAATTTTCAACGCGTGAAAAAGTCCCTGATCCGCGATGCCATCATCGCCCAGCTTCGCGCCGAACTTGCGCGGCAGACCACCGCCGCCCACCTGGCCCGCGACGAGGCCATCAGCGAGGAAAGCCGGGCGGAGAACAAATACGACACGCACAGCCAGGAAGCCGCTTATCTGGCCGAGGGACAGGCGCGGCTCGCGGGCGAGATCGAGGCGAGCATCGCCCATTACACCGCGATGCCGTTGCCGGATTTCGCACCGGGTGATGTCGTCGCACTTGGCGCACTGGTCGAGCTCGAGACCCGTGGCGGCGGCGCGTGGTATTTCCTCGGCCCACGGGCCGGTGGGCTCGAACTTGACGTCGCGCGCCACCCGGTCCTCCTCCTCACCCCGCAATCGCCGCTCGGTCGCCAGCTCCTCGGCCGGCGGGCGGGCGAAAGCGTGCGCGTGCCCGGACGCGCCAGCGCGGTCGAACATCGCATCCGGTCGGTCACCTGACGACCGCGGGGCCGGCGGGCGGGCGGCGCTCAGTCCTGGTTCAGATTGAACACCACGGGAAGCGCCATCCGAAAGCGGACGACCCGCCCGCCGCGCCGGCCCGGCTCGAACCGCCACTTCGAAACGGCCCGTAACGTCGGCTCTTCGAATACGCGGTCGGACGAACTCACGACATGCGGGTCGGTCACGAGGCCGTTTTCGTCGACGGTGAACTCCACTGTCACGGTGCCCTCCCGACCCGAGTTCCTCGCCTCGAACGGATACTGTGGCGCAGTTTGCAACCGGGCCCGTGGCGGATTGTCGAGGTCGCGGACGCCGGCGAGTCCCGCCCCGATCCCCGCCCCCAATTTCGAGCCGTTCAGCAGGCCGGGCGGGCGCAGGTCGAATTTTGCCGGCGACAGCGCGTTGGTCGGGTTGCTCCGCGGCATTTCCATCACCGGCCCGGACGGATTCTCCGGGGGCGGCAACTCCGGGAGAGAAGGCCGCTCGACTTCCGACGAGCTTTTCGCGGGCGTCGAGTCCGTCGTCGCCGGGTCGTCTCTGGTCTCGAGCTGAACTACCGGTGGCGGCTCGAAATGCTTCGTGACCGATTTCCGCAGGGCATCGACGTGCGAGGCAACCGACGATGGGCGATAGCCAAACAGCAGGCCGGCGTGAATCGCCGCCGCGATCGCGATGGGCAGGGTGAACTGGCGTTCCATGGGGTATCCTCCACGTTGAGTGTTCACCAAGACCACGGCCGAAGTCCTCTTTTCTTAGAGGCCTTCCCTGACCTCTTCGTCCGCTCCGGCGTGCCCTCACGCGCGACCCCCGTCTGGAGTTTGCGATCCGGATTGATTTGTCGCGCGCCTTGGCGTTTGTCGGCCCGATGCGTTTTGTCGTTTTGTTCTGCGCGCTTGCCTCCGCGACCTTCGGCGCCGTGCCACCGGGGCTGGCGGAGGCCTTGAAAACGTTCCGCACGGACGGGCCGCGCGGCTGGGCGTTCACCCAGACCACCGCAGCCGAGGGCAAGAGCCTTGCCGAGCGATTCGATCCGATGAAGCGAGATATCGCCCGCTGGGAACTCGTGCAGCAAAACGGCCGCGCCCCGACCGCCGACGAGCGCCGCGACTACCTCGCCGATCTCAAGCACCGCGCCCAGGGCGAAACCGCGCCGAAGCTCACCGAGCAATTCGACCTCGGCACGCTGGAGACGGTGTCCGACAACCCGGAGCGCGCCACCTACCGGCTGCGTTTGAAGCCCGGCGAAGCCGGCGACAAGACCGCGGCGTATCTGCGCATCACGCTCGTGCTCCACAAGCCCAGCCACACGATCGAAACCCTCGAGGTGGCCAGCGCCGCCCCGTTCTCGCCCACCTTCGGAGTGAACATCACCGAGATGAAAACCCTCATGACCTACAGTCTGCCCGCCGGCGACCGCCCGAGTTTGCCGCAAAAGGTCACCACGCGTCTCCGTGGCCGGGCCTTCTGGGTGAAGTCGCTCGACGCGGACATGACGGTGACGTTCTCAGACTACGTCCGGGCCGGCCGGCAATGACGCCTCCACCGGTTTCGCCGGCAACTCCACCGGCGCCGTCCACTTGAAGATCACGGTCGTGTGCGGCGGCAGCGTCACATTGATCGACTGCGCAAAACCGTCGCGCGGTTGTTCCTCGGCGGTGCGACCGCCGTCGTTGCCGAGTCCGCTGCCACCGTAGAATTCGCTGTTGGTGTTGATGACCTCGCGCCAGAAACCCTGGCGCGGCACCCCGATCCGGTAGTCCCGCTGCGCGCCGCCGAAGTGACCGACGATGGCGAACAGCGTTTGCTCCGCCGCGTCGTTGCGCAGGTAGGCGATGAGATTGGCGTCGGCATCGTGGCAGGTGATCCAGCGGAAGCCCTGCGAGTTGAAATCGTTTTCACCCAGCACCGGCTCGCTGCGGTAGAGCTTGTTCAGGTCGCGCACCAGCAACCGCACGCCCTCGTGGTCGGGATACTGGCAGAGGTGCCAGTCGAGGCTCGTGTCGTGCGCCCACTCGCGCGACTGCGCGAACTCGCTCCCCATGAAGAGCAGCTTCTTGCCCGGCCAGCCCCAGGTGTGCGCATAAAGCGACCGGAGGTGCGCCGCCTTCTCCGCGATGTGCCACGCCCCCATCTTGAACAGCATCGACGCCTTCCCGTGCACCACTTCGTCGTGCGAGAAGACGGTGATGAATTTCTCCGCATACTGGTAGAGCATGCCGAACGTGAGGTCACTGTGGTGATAGCGGCGGACGATGGGCTCCTTCGTGAAGTAGCGCAGCGTGTCGTTCATCCAGCCCATGTTCCACTTGTAGTCGAACCCGAGCCCGCCGTCCTTCGTCGGCTTGCTCACGCCGGCAAACGACGTGCTCTCCTCGGCGATCATGACCACGCCCGGATGATACTGGTGCACGAGGTCGTTCACCCGCCGGATAAAGTCGATGGCCTCGAGATTTTCCCGGCCGCCGAACTTGTTCGGGACCCACTGGCCCTCCTTGCGCGAGTAATCGAGATAAAGCATCGACGCGACCGCGTCGACGCGCAAGCCGTCGAGGTGATAGCGGTCGCACCACGCGAGCGCGTTGGCGGTGAGGAAACAGCGGACCTCGTTGCGGCCGTAGTTGAAGATCAGCGTGCCCCAATCCATGTGGGCACCCTGCCGCGGATCCGCATGCTCGTAGAGGTGCGTCCCGTCGAACTCCGCGAGCGCGAAGCTGTCTCGGGGGAAGTGCGCCGGCACCCAATCCAAAATCACCCCGAGGCCGCGCCCGTGCAGGTAGTCGACGAACCACGCGAAATCCTCCGGCGTCCCATAGCGGTGGGTCGGGGCGTAGAACCCGGTGACCTGGTAGCCCCACGAACCGTCGAAGGGAAACTCCGCCAGCGGCAGCACCTCGATGTGCGTGAACCCCATCTCGACCGCGTAGTCCGCGAGCAGCGGCGCCGCCTCGCGGTAACTCAGCGGCCGGTCGGCGTCCTCGGGCTTGCGCCGCCACGAACCGAAGTGCACCTCGTAAATCGACATCGGCCGGTCGAGCTGGCCGGCGTTGGCGCGACGGCCGGCAAGCCACGGGCCGTCCGTCCACTTGAACTTGCCCGTGTCGAAGACGATGGCCGCGTTGTTCGGCGGCGGCTCGAAATACGTGCCGTAGGGATCGGTCTTCAGCCGGACATGCCCGTGCTGGTCGCGGATCTCGAACTTGTAGAGCTCGCCCTCCCCGAGTCCCGGCACGAACAATTCCCAAACGCCGGAGGCGCCGAGCGAGCGCATCGGATGATAGCGCCCATCCCAGTGGTTGAAGTTGCCGACGACCGAGACGCGCGCCGCGGACGGCGCCCAGACCGCGAACGACACGCCCGGCACGCCACCGAGGTTCCGCACGTGCGAACCGAGCTTCTCGTAAATCCGATGCTCGTTGCCCTCGCTGAAAAGATAAAGTTCCTGGTCGCCCAGCGTCGGCAGGAAGCAATACGGGTCGAAGAACTGCCGGATCTCGCCGCTCGCATACGTCGCCCGGAGTTGGTAGCGAAAGACGGACGCGTGCTGCGGAATAAGCACCTCGAACAGTCCCTCCGGCGCGAGGCGCGTCATCGCGAAACCGGGATTCGGCTGGACGTCGAGCTCGACCACGTCGCAGGCCACCGCGCCGCTCACGAACGCCCGCGCCACGACGCCGGGACTGCGACCCCGCTTGTGCGGGTGCATGCCGAGCACCGAGTGCGGCGTGGCGTGCTTGGCGTTGAGCAGGGCGGCGAGGTCGGTCTTGGAGATGATCAAATTGTCCGCGGGGTTGGTCTCCAACGTGCCGCAGCCCGTCGCCGCGGTCTAGCCCGTAATTCCCGGTGGCCAAACTTCCCGGCGCGGCGCGTCATCCCGCGGAAGCTTGCTTGCGTGTCGCGCGCTGCCTTTGCTCCGCGCGTGCTCCGTCGACTCGCCCTGCTGCTCGCCTTGTTCGCCACCCTGTCCTCCCGCGGGGAGGATCGCGCGCAATTCGATGCCGACCGGGTCGAGTTCGGCACCCGTGAATCCATCGCACGTGGCCACGCCCGGTTCGCCGATCCCGACGTCGTGCTGACGGCCGACACCCTCCGCCGCAACCACGTCGATCACACTGTCGCCGCGTTCGGCCACGTGGTCTTGACCCGTCGCGCCACCCTCCAGCCCGCCAACCCGGCGATCCGGATCCTCGCCGACACGCTTGTTTACCACGAGGCCGACAGTTCCTTCTCCGCCGAAAGCGTGCGCCTCGGCGCCTACCCTTATTTTGCCGAGTGCGAATCCGCCAGCGGCTCACGGACCGAGATCGTTCTCATCCGCGCCCGGGTCGCCTACGGCGAACCCGGACCCTGGCAGCCGACTTTCACCGCCGACAAGGTCATCTACACGCCCGGCCAGCGCTTGCGCGCCGAGAACTCCCAAGCCGGCATCGGCCACGCGCAGCCGCTGCCCTTCCCTCGCTTTCAACAAGACCTCACGGAACCGCTTCTCTCGCACGTCTCCCTCACCGGCGGCTACCGCTCCTCGCTCGGAGCCTTCGTCGATGCCGGCCTGCATCTGCCGGTCGCACCCGGACTGCTGCTTGGCGGCGACCTCGGGGTCTACTCCGCCCGCGGCGTGCTGGCCGGGCCGTCGGGCAGCTACTTTGGGCCGGACGGCGGCGCGGATCTGCACGGCATGTTCCGCACCGGCTACATCAACGACCACGGTGACAAGAAAACCGACATCCTGGGACAACCCGTCCCCGAGGAGCGCGGCTTCGTCGAATGGCAGCACGAGCAAAATATCACGGACAATCTCACGCTCGCCGGGCAACTCAACTGGTGGAAGGACTCCGAGGTGCTCCGCGATTTCCGCCCGCGGGAGTTTTTCCCGGTGCAGGAACCGGACACTTTTCTCGAGTCCGTCTACACCGGCGACAACGACCTCGTCTCCGCATTCGCCCGCTTCCAGCCGAACTCATTCCAACGGGTGCAGGAGCGCCTGCCCGAAATCCAGTTCGACCTTTTGCCGACCGCCATCGGCGGCGGCGTCGACGAGCAATTCACCGCGAGCTACGCTCGGCTCCGGGAGCGCGGGCCGGAGCCGCAACTGGCCATGTCTACGTTCGTGATCGTGCCCGGGCTGCCGATGCCAGCGACCAGCGTCACTTACGGGCCCAATGTCACACTGCTGCAAGCCGACCGCTTCGACGCCTACTATGCCTTGAGCCGGCCGATCGCACCGACCGCCTGGTTTGCCGTCACGCCAGTCGTCGGCGGACGGTTCACGCATTCGGCCAACGCGTATTCCGATCCGGACATCGTCGCTTCCATCCTGTCCGCGTCGTCCCCGCCCACCCGGCAAACCCGCACCCTCGGCGAGATTGGTTTCGACGCCGTGCTGCGCACCAGCGGCACGTTCGATTACAAAAACGAAACGTGGAAAATCGACGGCCTGCGCCACCTCTTCACCCCGCGGATTTCCTACCGTTACGTGAAAGCGGACGAATCCAACCGCATGCCCGCGATCGACCGCCCGGTCTTCTCGACTTATCTCCAGCCGCTCGGCCTCGGCGACACGCGCAGCGCCGACACCCTGGAAAGCTCGAACATTCTCCGGCTCGCCTTCGACAACGTCCTCCAGACCCGCGATTCCGTGACCGGCACGCGCGACCTCGCTTCGCTGACCGTCGCAAACGATTTCGGCTTCAGCCCCGGCAGCCGCGATCTCTCCGGCATTCAGGTCGTCGGCGCCCTGATGCCGGCGAGCTGGCTGCAGTTCGACACCTATCAGCGCTACGCTCCGCGCCGTTTCACGCCGCAGGAGTTCGACACCGGCCTCACGCTCCACGATGGCGACGCGTGGTCCGTCCGCGTGTCGAACAACTTCCTGCGCGACCAAATCGAGGACTATGTCGTCGACGGCCGGGCCCGGCTGAATGAGGTCTACGACGTCCTCACCCGCCTCCACTACGACGCCCGCACGAGTCGCTTCAACGAGCAGGCATACGGCCTCGTGCAGAACCTGGACAACACGTGGCGGATTTCCTACGTCGTCAGTCTCTACTCCGGTCCACGCCGCGAGAGCCACTTCGGCTTGAACGTTCAGATCGAGGCCACGGGTTTCTGACCGGCATGAGTCTCGCCGGCAGCCAGCAGAAGGTTTTCCTCCGCCTCCTTTCCGCGCTGCGGCCGCACTGGCAGCGCGACGCGAATCTCCCCGCGCGCATCCAGTCGCTCTTCGCCGCCAGCCGCGCCATCGGCTCCCGCGACCGGAGGCTTCACCGTGAACTGATCTACACGACCCTGCGGTTTCTGCCGTGGATCGAGCCGCTGCTCGACACCGATCCGGCGCGCGCCGCGCAGGTCACCGCCTGGCTCGCCGCCGACCTGCCGGCGACCCGGGCCTATCGCGCGGCGACCTGCGGCGACTGGCCGGCGTGCCCGCCAGCCGTCGCCGCCAAGGCCGCGCAGCTCGGCGCTGACGCCGCGGCGCTCCTGCCCGCGTGGATCGGCCGCCATTGCGCCGAGGCGGCGGTCGCGCCGAATCTCGATGCGCTGCACACTCGCGCCTCCCTCTGGTTGCGCCTGCAGACTCCCGATACCGCGCGCGTGCTCGATGAATTCACCGCGAACGGCTGGACCTCGCGATGCGCGGAAATACTCCCGTCCGCGCTCGAACTTCTGGCCGAGGCCGACGTGACGAAGACAAAAGCCTGGGCTGACGGACTCCTCGAGGTGCAGGACCTCGGCTCGCAGCTCATCCTCGAATCGGCTGGGGTCGCCAGCAGAGGCCGCTGGCTCGACGCCTGCGCCGGTGCCGGGGGCAAGACATTGCAGCTCGCCGCCCTGCTCGGCCCCTCGGGTCACGTCGACGCTCACGACATTCGGCCGACGGCGCTGCGTGAACTTGAAGCCCGGGCCCGTCGGGCGGGCCTCGGCAACATCGCCATTCTCGCCGCCCCGGCGACCGGCGTTTACGACGGTGTGCTGGTCGACGCTCCTTGCAGCGGTTCCGGCACCTGGCGCCGCGCCCCGCACCTCAAGTGGACGACGAGCGCCGGCCAGGTCACCCAGGCCGCCGAAAAGCAGCTCGCACTCCTCGCGCAATTTGCCGCGCGCGTCCGCCCGGGCGGGCAACTCGTCTACGCCACGTGCTCGCTGAGTCGGTTCGAAAACGAGGAAGCCGTCACCGCCTTTCTCGCCGCCCACCCCGACTTCGACCTGGAGGCTCCCGCCCGCGATTTCGGCGCCATCCGCCGCAGCGCCGGGCTGGCGATCCTCCCGGCGCCACACAACACCGACGGCTTCTTCGTTGCCTCGCTCCGGCGGCGGTGATTTTTCCGTTGCCGCGCCCAACACGGCGCCAACCATCGCGCCATCGTGGTTCCCGATTCCGACTATCGCATCAAGCTCCAGGTCTTTGAAGGCCCGCTCGACCTCCTGCTCTTCCTCATCCGCAAGAGCGAACTCGACATCTACGACATCCCGATCGAGTCGGTGACCCGGCAATATATCGAGGCGCTGCACGCCATGCAGCAACTCGACCTCGATCTCGCCGGCGAGTTTTTCGTGATGGCGGCGACACTGATGGAAATCAAGAGCCGGATGCTCCTCCCGCGCGGCCTCGCCGCCGTCGATCCCAACGCGACGGAGGACGAGATGGATCCGCGCTGGGAGCTCATCCACCAGCTTCTCCAATACAAGAAATTCAAGGAGGCCGCCGCGAAACTTGGCGAACTCGCCGAGACCCGCCAGAACCTGATGGCACGCTACGTTTCCGCGCTGGCGGGCGACGCGCTCGACCGGCCACTCCGCCACGTGGACCGGATCGAGCTGTGGAATGCGTTCAACATCGTCCTTCGCCGCCTCGCCGAAAAACTCGTGGTTGGCGAGATCCACGACGAAGTCGTCACCGTCGCCGACCAGATGGAATGGCTGCTCGGTCGCCTGCAGACCGAGAAGTCGTTTGTCTTCTCCCATCTGTTCCCCGAGGGCGTGACGCTCCGCCGGCTCGTCGCCACGTTTCTCGCCGTGCTCGAGCTCACCCGGCTCCGCCGGCTCCGCTTGCGGCAGGACGAGGCCTTTGCCGACATCGTCTGCGAAGCGACCGCGGAAAACCCGCTTGAGTCCGCCGCCAATGCCAGCACCGTGCCCGCGTGAGCAAGAAGAAGAAAAAGCCCGCGAAACAAGCCGCCCTGCTCGGACTCGGTTTCGACAACCACGATGGCCATAAGCGCCTCACGACCGGCGAGCATTTCGCCATCGTGGGCGGCTCCGAGGAGACGCACGGCCGCATGACCGAGACGGTGGTGAAGACCTTCGAGGAACTGAAACACCGCCGGAAACAGCTGCATCAGGTGGAGCCCGCCGAGCTCGCGGAGATTCTGCAGAAGTCGACCCCGCCGTGAACCGAGCGCGGGCTCAGTTGCGTCTTCGCGGATTTGTGCTCTCCTGTGTTTTCATCGCCATTCAACATGTCCGAAAAAATAACCAACCTGACCACCGATACCTTTAAAGCCGCCGTCGCCTCCTCGGCCACGCCCGTTCTCGTCGACTTCTGGGCGCCGTGGTGCGGGCCGTGCAAGGCGATCGCCCCGATCCTCGAGGAGCTCGCCACCGAGTTGGACGGCAAGCTGAAGATCGCCAAGGTCAACATCGACGAAAACGACGCCGTCGCCGCCGAGTATGGCGTGCGCGCCATCCCGACGATGATCCTCTTCAAGGGCGGCCAGGTCGCCGACACGCTCGTCGGCATGATGCCGAAGGCGGCGCTGAAGGCCAAGGTCGCCGCGCACGTCGCCTGAACTGGTTGCCGGACGCGCCGGGCCGTCACGCGCGCTGCAGCACTTCGCCCGCCGCGAACAGGAGCGCGTAGAGCGCGAGCAGTTTTCCGGTGTCGCCCAGCAGCGCGATCAGTTCGGCCGGCGTCCGACCGTCCCGCAGCCGGCGCGTGTGCGAACCCGCGACCGGCACGAGGGCCAGCGGCAACAGGCACCAGGCGCGTTGGCCGCGCGCCAGGAACACGAGCGGCATCGCGAGCGCGACCGCGAGCGACACGGTGAATTGGCCGCGCGCGAACCCGCGCCCGAGGCGCACGACGAGCGTGCGCTTGCCCGCGACGGCGTCGGTGTCCGCATCGCGATAGTTGTTCACGAGCAGAATATTGGTGGCCAGCAACCCGATGGGCACGGCGGTCAGCACGGCATCCAGCCCGATCCGCCCCGCCTGCACGAAGTAGGTCGACGCCACCGCCACCACGCCGAAAAACACGAAGACGAACACGTCGCCCAGCCCGTGATACCCCAGCGGCCAGGGCCCCCCCGTATAAGCCAGTCCGCACAGGATGCTCGCGACGCCCACGGCCAACAGCCACGGGCCGCCCCAGCGGATCAGCAAAAGCCCGCAGCAAAAAGCCGTGGCAAACACCGCCCACATCGCCAACCGCATCGCTCCCGGTGCCACCAGCCCCGCCGCCACGGCGCGGCGCGGCCCGACCCGCGCCACAGTGTCGGCCCCCTTGACGAAATCGTAGTAGTCGTTGGCGAAGTTGGTTCCAATCTGCACGAGCAGCGCAAATCCGAGACAGAGTCCCGCCGCCATCACGTCAAAGCAGCCGTCACGCCACGCCAGCGCCGAACCGGCGAGCACGGGTGCCACGGCGGCGGGCAGCGTGCGCGGCCGCGCCGCAGCGAACCAGACTGACGGATGGGCGGCAGTCACGACTACGTGCCGTGGGCGCGTGTTCCCTTGCGGGTCAACACCACCAGCGGCCGGTGGGCCAGCAGGCTGAGCAATACCGGCAGGAAGCAAAACAGCAGCGCCACGATCGGCAGCTTGTTGCCGGTCCCGAGAAACAAGAGGCCGAAAACCAGCATGAGCAGCGCGTAGACCGACAAAAAGCCCAGCGGCCCGCGCAGCATCGGGTTGACCGCCCAAACCATCGCGAACGCGAACGCCGCGCCCTTCAGGCCCATCAGGCCCACCGAGAGGCCGGCGAGGAAAAAGATCGGCGCAAAAAACATAAAATGTCCTTTCTCGAAGCGCAGCATCTGGATCACGAGCGCGACCAGCAGGATGCCGAGCCGCAACATGAACAGCTCGCGCGCCAGCACCGCCCCCGCCCCGTCGGAGATCGCCAGACACGACGTGATGCCCAGCCCGCCCATGATCGCGAGACTGCCGGCCGCACCGCGCAATACATCGACATAGTTGCGAATCTTGAGAAATTCCCGGCTGAACACGACCGTGGGATCGCCGGGTTCGCGGGATTTCCACGGTTCCTTGCCGCGCCCGCTTCCGG
Organism: uncultured Opitutaceae bacterium; assembly: GCA_937902925.1. Classification (GTDB taxonomy): domain Bacteria; phylum Verrucomicrobiota; class Verrucomicrobiia; order Opitutales; family Opitutaceae; genus CALFNN01. The sequence goes on along the minus strand of CALFNN010000041.1, from coordinate 37,880 downwards.
CGGTCCCCTGCTTGTTCCGCCGTGTCCGCACCGAAAAACCCAGCCGCATCCACTGCCGGGGAAACCACAGCAGCAGCAGGGCGAACAACAGGGACTTGACGTCAACGTGCATCGGAAGGCGCCACCGGAGGCGGGCTCAACAATCCAAACGCGCTGCACAAGTCAAAGGAATCATCGCCCCGCGGCCCCGGCTCCAATTCATCGCGCCGGCCGGTAGGCCCCGGCCGGCGACACGCGCAGTTCGCGCTCGAGGTCGCGGATCCGTGCCAGCACCAGCGGGGCTCCCGCGGAGTCGTCGTCTGCCGGCAGTTGCGGGTAAAGTTTCACCAGCCACTGCAGCGCCTCCGTCCGGCGGCCCAGGCGGCGGAGCAACTCGCCATACAACCGCGCCGCGTAGTAGGGAGCGTGCGGCTGCTCCCAAGCGTGGCGGTAACTCTCCGCCGCCGCCGCGGCGTCGTGCCGGCCATTGAGCTCGATGTTGGCGCGATCGATCCAGAGGTCCGCGCTCGCCGGGTGCTGCACCATCGCTTCGTCGAGCCAGCCGAGTGCAAGGTGCGCCTGGCGCGCGCCGATCTGCTCCTGTTCGGCCACGGGCACCGCGTCGTAACCGCCCGCCGCGGCGATCCGCCAGGCCGTCATGTCGTAGGCGATGATCCGCGCCCCGTTCAGCCAGAAATAGAGCGGCCGCGGATCGAGCGTCGTGACCAGCCGCAGCAGCGTTTCCGTTCCCGGCAGGTCATGTTTTTCCCAGATCACGTAAACGCGAATCCACGCGAAGTCCGCGGCGATCGCCCGAAACCCGCCCAGGACGCCCAGCGCCATGCCCTGACCCGCCGCCGCCTCCATCGCCGCCGCCCGCAATGCCGGCCGCTCCGCCTGCAACGCGGCCCACAGCGGCGCCTCGACGCGCCGCATCACCGCACCGGTCAGCACAAGACCGCCGAGCACCTGCGACAGGACGAGCAGCCTAGATTTCACGTTTGCGAAAACTCAGCACCGCCAGCACGCCGGCCGCCACCATGTAGCCGGCCGCGTAGACCGTGACGCGCGCGATCCGGCTCCACGGCACCGCCCCGCCCTCGCCGAGTCCATCGCCCAGGCTGAAGAGTTGAAAGTTCGGAAACAACAGCCCCATCAATCCGCTGAGCCCGCGCACCACGCTCGAGCCGGACCGCACCGAAGCCTCTTCGGCGATATATTGCAGGTGGCATACCACGAGCACGAAAAACCCCATGATCACCGTGTAGAGCTGGGTCTGCGCGAACGACGCGACCAGGAGCGTGAGCGCGACCAGAACCCCTAGTTTTAGCGCCTGCAGGAATCCCATGACCGCCAAGCCGTCGTAGTGCAGCACCCGGCCATTCCGGAACGCGTCGGGAAACTCGGCCATGAGCGCCGTCTCCCGCCACCGGAGCACCACGGCGAGAAACACCGTCAGCAGCGCGCAGAAAACGCCGATGACGGCGACGACGGCGATAAATTTTCCGAAAATGAATTCCGCCCGCCACACCGGCTTCGCCAGGAGGGTGAGCGCCGTCCGGTTTTCGATCTCGCTGAAAAACAACTGGGCCGTGGCGGCGATCGCCAGCACCGCCCCGAAAAACGCCATCGCGCCGAACCCGAAGTCGGAAATGAAACGCAGCTCCGGCGCGCCAAAATTGAAATCGCGAAACCAGCCGGCGCCGGCCACGAGCCCGAGCGCCAGCACCAGCAGCAACCCGGACAGTCTTTGGCGCGCCGCCTCGCGCAGGGAATTTTGCGCGATCAGCCCCACGCGGGAGACTGAAAACGGCACGCGTTTCATCGCCGGCTCTCCCCCGCCGGATCGTTGCGGCCGACTTTTTCCAGGAAGATCCGGTCCAGCCGATCCCGCGGCCGCGCCGTCATCGTGGCCGCGCCGCCCCGGGCGGCCAGCCACACGCGCAGCTCCCCCGCGTCGGCCGCCGTGAGATTTTCCACGAGCAACGCCGGCCGGTCGCTCCGCCCGACCAACTCCGCCACCGCGCCCTCGAGCATCAGCCGTCCGCGGTCGAGGATGGCGACGCGGTCGCAGATGTCTTCCATCTGCGCGAGCAGGTGGGACGTGATCAGGATGGTCTTGCCCTGCGCCTTGAGCTTGAGGATCAGCGCCGCGATCGCGGCCGAGCCCACGGGATCGACGCCCGCGGTCGGTTCGTCGAGAATGACGAGCCGCGGATCGTGCACCAACGCCTGCGCCAGCCCGATCCGTTGCAACATCCCCTTCGAATATGTGCCGACCCCGCGGTCCGCGGCGGGCGTCAAACCGACCCAGTCGATCACCTCCCCTACGCGGCCGGCCAGCGCCGCCCCGCCCAGGCCGCAGATCCGTCCGTAAAAACGCACGAGTTCGCGACCGGTCAGGTGGCGGTAGAAATACGGCGACTCGGGCAGGTAACCGACAGCAACCCGCGCTTCCACCCGTCCGCTGGGCACGCCGAAGATCGTGCAATCTCCCGCACTCGGTTCGAGCAAGCCAAGCACGATTTTGATCGTCGTGCTCTTGCCCGAGCCGTTGGGACCGAGCAGCCCGTAGACCTGACCGGCCTCGATCCGCAGGCTGAGATCGTCCACCGCGCGCAATTTCACCCCGCGCAGCCCGATCGCGAAATCCTTCCGCACCCCGCGGAGTTCGATGGCGGGTGTCATCTCACTTGATGGCAAAGCCGCGGAATTGGGGCGGCCGCTCGACGCTCGTTCGCTCGGCCTTGCGGATGCAGCCGTGCATCCGCTCCTCGACTGCCGCGACAAAGGCGGCGACGTCGGCCGCCGTGCCCTCCACCTCGAGCCGGACCCGGCCGTCGGCAAGGTTCCGGACGAAGCCCGCCACCTCGAACTCCTTGGCGACCTGCAGCGTCGTGTAGCGGAAGCCGACGCCCTGCACATGGCCGCTGAATATCGCTGTCTCGTGGTGGACGTCTGCCATGGGGAGGCGGAAAGCTAGCGAAACGGAAGCCGGCGGTTCAACCTGCAAAAATCGGCCACGGCAACCGTCCGAATTTAATTTGCATTTCCCCCGCGCGCGCGCTGGATTTCGACCAAGCGATGAGCAACTTTGATTCTGACGGGAGCCCCGAGAGCGAGTGGGATGACCGCGGTGATCTGGCGTGGAACGAATTCGATTGGGAACGCTATCTCCGCGAGCAGGACGAGGCCGTCCATCGTTACCTGCGTTTCTACGAATCGTGTCAGCATAACGCCGACCGCATCGACGAGGTCGCGGAAAAGATGGGCTGGGGCCAGGACGACTGGAACGGGGACCCCGACGGCCCGCCCGCCGACGATGCCGCGCCGGCCGACGCAGCGGCCTCGGACGACGACGTTTACACGCTGCACAAGAATCCGATTTTCATCGCGACCAGGGCGATCAGCCTCGGCCTGAAACGGTCGTGGGAATCGCTTGCGGCCGACGCCGGCCGGGTGCCCCAGCCGCTCGCGCTGGCTTTTCTGGTTTCGTTGCACGCCGCCGAGGACCAGGCGTCACAGGCGATCCACGCGCTCGACTTCGGCGACTACGCAATGGCGGTGAGTCTCTTCAAACGCGCCCTCAGCGCCCTCAACGGGTCCCTCGCACTGTTGACCGCCGATTCCGTGGCGCGCCATCGCGCCGTGCTGGCTTGGCGCGAGGAGGCCATGCCGCGGCTGTTCGATCTGCGGGAAATCTGGCTGCGCGTCATCGCCGAGTGCCGCGACGAGCTGGACCGGCCGGTGGACGAGGAAAACTGATCCGCCCGGCGGGCGAAAAACCGCCTTGCACTTGCGGCGCCACCGGCTTTGCCTCGCCGGCCTGACTGAGGAGAGGTGGCTGAGTGGCCTAAAGCGCTGGTTTGCTAAACCGGTGATGGGGTTTAAATCCCATCCGGGGGTTCGAATCCCCCCCTCTCCGCCATTTTCTTTTTTCGTGAGAATACTCGTTATCCCCAAAAGTGGGAGCCGGGTCGGAATTGAAATCCGCAACGAATTGCCAAGGGTTTAAGAACGTTACCCCCAACGATTTTTCGGCGATTTGAAGGTTCGAACCGATTTTTTTGAGAAAATCGCGTTTTTGTTCGGGGTTTCCTTCGGCAACCAATTTCTCCCCGTATTTGGCCTCTAAAACGAACTGGATGGCCGGTTCGAACCGATTCTTTCGGTTTGCATCGAAGGCCTCCAGTTTGCCGCGTAGCTCGGCCTTTTGGTTAACCAGAGTATGTTTCTTCGAAACGTATTCTGGTTCGCTCAACTGCTCCGACAGGCGCATATCGAGCAAAAGGTCGATTCGGCGCTCGCAGGTCGTCAGCGCGGCCTTTGTGGCCTGTCGCATGGGCGAAGCGCATATTCATGTCGCACATGGACGAGGCAGTAATTGCCCTGCGGAGCGCCGATTTTAGAAACTGAGCCGCGCGCATTTGACGGTTTCGATCTGCGGGCATAAAATTACCAGCACAGTAACCCTAACACCACACCCCATGAAAGAACCCGGATTAGATGGTCGTCACCGTGATAAAGCTTCGCCGAAGGCTGGCGAAATCCAGCAAAAGCGTAGTGACACGCTCAACAAGAATCTCCCTACGCCAATTCCGCAGTTTCGGGCCGATGCTACGCTCGGAGGCATGCGGGCGGCAACCGGCAAGACGAGCGTGGAAGCCGTCCGTAGAGCGGCTAAGAATCGCTAGTCTCCTTCGTTCCCGCACAGGCATGAAAAAGCCTCGCCTCTCGGCGGGGCTTTTTGCTGGGGCCCGTCCTTAGTCGAGAAACTTAGGAGCAGGATTTCGACCGACGATTTCGAGCGTGCGCTGGTCAATTATCCGTCCGCACTCGGCGCAGACGTTTAGTTCATCCCAGCCTTTGACAGGCTCCATCTCGTTCCCCGAGCTGTCGCACGGGTAGAAACCTCCGCCGCAAGGCGTGTTTCTGCAGACGCAAATCCAAGCGTCTTCATCACCGGCCTCGTGCCGTATTCGATTAGGACTCTTTTTGTTTGATCCCATAAGGAGGAAAGGGGCAAGTGGGTCATCCCCACCGCCCCGAGAGTTAAGCTGATAAAATCGACCCTGCGTGCGGAGTGAGCCGCCCGCCCTCTTGACGCACCGGCCGCAGTCAAGGCGAGCGAAGCCGCCTTGACCGGCTGGTATACTGGAAAGAGGACGGCAGGTGAACTAAAGCGGTGTTCTTCCCCCTGCTCGGGCGGTGACGCCCGACCGCGTCGCCGTGAGGCGGCAACCGGTCAAATCCGTTTGAGCCGTTGGGCTCACCCGTTCCCCGGCGCGTGAGCGCCGCCGTGAAAATCGTGTGAGCATGAGCGACCCGGTGCGAAGCCCAAAAAAGCGGAGCACCGGGCAGCGGGCTCATTCCTCGGTGCGGACATGGCCCCGCGAGCGCAGCCACAAAAAGCGAAGCGAGCGGGGTTCTGGCACCGGCGCGATAGCGCCGGAAGAGGGAGGTTCTGGATATGCGCTCCGCGGTCTTTGCGCATATCCAGAACCGACCGATGTCGAGGGTCGCACAGCCAGGGCAAATGAGATCTAAAACGTTGCTGCAAAGGGCCAATTTGATCTCGGAGGGCATCCCCTCTGCGGGGAGGGGTGTGGGGAGGCCCTAACGGGCTGGATTTTCGGCGAAGAATGTTCGAACTTTGTCCAGTAACCCCCGCCAGTTTACGGGCGGCTGCATCCAACGCCATGCACGGTCAGACCAGCTTCGCGTAGGCGCCGGCGTCGAGCAGAGCTGCGATCTCGGCCAAGTCGGCCGGCTTGAGCTTCATCATCCAGCCGTCGCCGAACGGCGCGCGGTTAACCGTCTCGGGCGCGCCCGCGAGGGCGGGGTTGACCGCGACGACCGTGCCCGCCACCGGCGCGTAAAGATCGCTCGCGGCCTTCACCGATTCGACGACGCCGAATGTCTCGCCGGCCTTCAGCGCCGTCCCGACTTTCGGCACCTGCACGTAGGTGATGTCGCCAAGCGAATTCTGCGCGTAGTCGGTGATGCCGATCGTGACCGTGCCGTCACTTTCCTGTTTCAGCCACTCGTGGGATTTTGCGTAGCGCAGATCGGCGGGGACGTTGCTCATGATGCTTTCTTCAATTCGACGAAGGGCGGTTTGACCAGTTGCAAATTCACTTTCGCGCCACGGATGTCGACCGCCAGCGGTTGCGTCGCGGCGGCGCGGGCGACGAGGGCGGAGCCGATCGCCTCGTTGAGGATCGGCGACAGCGTGCCGGAGAGCACGCGACCCACGGTCACGCCCGTCGCATCGAACACCGGAGTCTCCGCGCGAACGATCCGCCGGTCACCCGTCTTGAAAAAGACCACTTCGTTCACCCCGCCCTGCTGTTTCTCGGCCAGCAGCGCGTCGCGGCCGATAAAATCGGCGCCTTTGCCGAGCTTGACGGTCCAACCGAGCCCTGCGGTGAGCGGTGAAATATCCCGCGTGATCTCATGACCGTAGAGCGGGTAGCCGGCCTCGAGCCGCAGGCTGTCGCGCGCGCCAAGGCCCACGAGCTCCAGTCCCTGCGACGCCCCGGCGTCCAGCAACGCCTCGGTCAACGCGACCACATCGCCCGCTGCAACGTAGAGTTCGAAGCCATCCTCTCCCGTGTAACCGGTCCGGCTGATGAGGCAGTGCGCCCCGGCCACCGTGCCCTCCACGAAGTGATAGTATTTGACGACGCCCAGCTTTGCACCCGTCAGCGACTGGACGATCCCGGCCGCCCGCGGACCCTGCACGGCGAGCAGCGCGTAGTCCGCGCAGCGGTCGTCGATCGTGACGGAGAATTTCGCGGCCTGCGTGCGAATCCACGCCAGATCCTTGTCGATGTTGCCCGCGTTGATGCAAAGAAAGTAGTCGTCCGCGCCGCGCATGTAGACGAGGAGATCGTCCACCACCCCGCCGTCCGGGTAACACATTGGCGAATAAAGCACGCGGCCGGGAAACAGTTTCGCGACATCGTTCGTCACGAGATAATTCAGGAACCGGCCCGCCTCCGGCCCGCGCACGTCGACCTCGCCCATGTGACTCACGTCGAAGAGGCCCGCGGCACGACGCACGGCCTTGTGCTCCTCGAGGATGCTGCGGTATTGCACCGGCATCTCCCAGCCCGCGAAGTCGACCAGGCGCGCGCCGTGGGCGGCGTGAAAATCCCGCAGGGGTGTGCGCCTGAGTTCGCTCATCAGCCGACACTACGCGGAGCGCCGGTGGAGGCGGCAAGGCTCTTTTGGCCGCGGACGCCGGCGGACGATTATATTCGCCACGCGCCACCGCTGCATAAACTGGCCGCATGCTCTGGCTCCTCCTGGCCATTTTTGGCACGCTGGCGATTTCCTTCGTCTGCTCCCTGTTCGAGGCGCTGGTGCTCAGCACGACCGTGGCGGAAATCGAGGGGTTGAAGAAAACCCACCCCGCGCGTGGCCAGCGCCTGGAGACGATCAAGCTGGAACTCGACGCCACCATCTCCGCGATCCTCACCCTCAACACGATCGCCAACGGGGTCGGCTCCGTCGTGATCGGCGCGCTCGGCGCCCATTTGCTGGGCAACAACCGCGACCTCGCCGTGCTGACGCTGGGTTTCGGGGCCGTGCTCCTGATCGGCGCGGAGGTGCTGCCCAAGAACATCGGCGTGGTCTATCGGCGCGCGCTGCAACCCCACGTCGTCTATCCTCTCTGGTGGCTCCGCCAGGTCCTGACCCCCGTGACATGGTTTTGCAGCGTGCTCGTCCGCCTCGTCGTGCCGCAAGGGTCCCGCGGTCACCGCTCCGACGAGGAAATCATCCTGCTCGCCGAGCACGGCGCCCGCCAGGGCACGCTGAGCAAGAGCGAATCGAGCATCATCGCCAACGCCCTGTCGCTCGACAACGTGCGCGTCGGCGAATTGATGACGCCCCGCACGGTCGTCACGGCGCTGCGCAAGGCGGCGACGGTTGGCGAGGTGTTCCGCGAGTTCCCCAACCTGCCCTTTGGCCGCATGCCGGTCTATGGCCGCAATCTCGACGACATCGTCGGTCTCGTGCGCCGCCGCGACCTGCTCAAGGCCAAGGGCAACGACCAGGATCTTGCGCTCGTCGAGACCCTGATGGGCGAGGCGCAGTTCATCCCCGATACCGCGACGGCCGCAAACGCCATGCAGGTCTGTCTCAAATCCCACCAGCAGCTCCTCGTCGTGGTCGATGAGTTCGGCGCCACCGCCGGGGTCGTCACCATGGAGGACATCATCGAGCACCTCATCGGCGGCGAGATCTTCGAGAAGGACGATCTCGCGGTGGACATGCGCGAACTCGCCCGCGCGAAATTGGAAAAAGCCACCCGCCCGCGGCGGGCGGGCGATTCGACGGCGCCAATGCCGCCGCCCGCCAAAAACTGACCCCCGCCATGTTCCTCGCTCTCTCCGTCAATGGATTTTGGGTCCACAATCTTTCCCCGTTTCTCGGGCCGCACTGGGGCAACATCGGCATCCGCTATTACGGGCTGACCTACGTGCTCGGGTTTCTCGCCGCGGGCTGGCTGCTCCAGCGTTACGCGCGCGCGGGCCGCTCGCTGCTGCCGGCCGAAAAAGTCCCCGACCTGATCATCGCCAACGTCGCGGGCGTGATGCTTGGCGGCCGGATCGGCTCGTTTGTCCTCTATCACCCGGAGCAACTCATTCACGATCCGCTCAGTTTCTTTCGCGTCTGGGAGGGCGGCATGGCGAGTCACGGCGGGTTTGTCGGCGTCACGCTCGCGCTCTGGTGGTTTTCCCGTGCCGAGAAAATTCCCTTTTTGCATCTCGGCGACCTCATCACGTCCGCGGCGCCCGCCGGTTTGTTCTTCGTGCGCATCGCCAACTTCATCAATGGCGAACTCTGGGGCAAACCCACGCGCGTGCCCTGGGCCGTGATCTTCCCCAAGAGCGCTCCGCCCGACACACCGGTGCACTTGATTTTGCCCCGGCATCCGTCGCAGCTCTATGAAGCCGGACTCGAAGGCCTGGTCCTCTTTGCACTCATGCAGTGGCGCTTCTGGCGAACCGACATCGTGCGCACGCGGCCGGGGCGCTTGAGTGGCGAATTCCTGGTCGCCTATGCGATTCTCCGGATGATCGGCGAGGTTTTCCGCGAACCCGACGACGACGTTACGCTCATTCTCGGCCTCAGCCGCGGAACATTCTATTCCATCTTCGTCGTGATCGCCGGCCTGGCGCTCATCCTGTCTGCCCGGCGCGCGAATCCCGCCGCGACTTCGACCGGGGCGGGATCGTCCAACTAGTCCGCCGGGGCCCGTTCGTGCGGCCCGTTTTCCTCACACCACGGTGCGTGGCGGCAGCACAGCGCCCTTGGGCACCACGAGCACCCCGTCGCGAATGATCACGCCGCCGTTGGCGTAAACGCCGTCGGCCTTGCCGTCGGCGATCAACACGCAATCGTCGCCGATGCGCGTGTTCTTGTCGATGATCGCGCCCTTGATCCGGCAGCGGCTGCCGATCCCGAGGTGCGGCTGCCCGCGGGCCGTGTTGGCGGCGAGCTGGGTCTCGCCCTCATAGAAATCCGAACCCATCACGACCGTGTCCTCCAGCACGCAGCCCTCGCCGATGAACGACCGGATCCCGAGCACACAATGCTTGAGCGCCGAGTCGGTGAGGATCGAGCCGTCGCCGATCACGACATGGTCGATGGCGCACTTGTTGAGCTTCGAGGCCGGCAGGTAGTGATCCTGCGTGTAGATGGGGGCGTTGGGTTCGAAGAAATTGAACGGCGGCAGCGGCTGCGCCAGCGCGAGGTTGGCATCGAAGAAGGCGCGCACCGTGCCGATATCCTCCCAGTAGCCCTCGAAGATGTGCGCGCAGAGTTTTTTCTTCCCGAGCAATCCGGGAATGATCTCCTTGCCGAAGTCGGTCGCCGTGGTGTCGAGCGCCTCGGCCAGCACGTCGCGGTTGAACACATAGATACCCATCGACGCGAGGCAGTGTTTCTCCTTGGACGGCGACTGGAGCTTCGCCTCGAGCGCCGGGCTGAGGGTGAGGCCCGCGATGATCGCGGGATCCTTCGGTTTTTCCACAAACCGCTCGATGGTCAGATCATCGTGGACCTGCATCAACCCGAGGCCCTCGACCTTCGACACGGGAAACGGAATCGCCGCGATACTCACATCCGCCCTGGTCGCGAGGTGCTGCTCGATGATCTTCCGGAAATCCATCCGGTAGAGCTGGTCGCCCGAAAGAATCAACACGAGCTCGTGCGGGTAGGCGCGAAAATGGATCAGGTTCCGCCGCACCGCATCGGCCGTCCCCTGATACCAGTCGGAGCCCTTCTCGGTCTGCTCCGCCGAGAGGATATCGACGAAGCCGCCGCCGAACGGATCGAAATTGTAGGTGCTCGTGACGTGGCGGTGCAGCGAGGCCGTCTGAAACTGCGTGAGCAGGAACATCCGGTTGATGTCGCTGTTGAGGCAGTTGCTGATCGGGATGTCGACGAGACGGTATTTGCCCGCGAGCGGGACGGCGGGTTTGCAGCGCTCCTGGGTGAGCGGATGCAGCCGGGTGCCGCGTCCTCCGCCCATGATCACCGCCAACACGCTTTTTTGGGTCGTCATAAGAAAGTCCTCCGGGGTTGTCCTAAAACCTTGCCCCACCTTTGCCTGCGCGGGTAATTTCGCCAGACAAAATAGGCTAACGCGAAAAAAAACATGTGCGGCATCGTCGGCTACGTCGGGAAACAGAAGGCAGTCTCCATCCTGCTCGAGGGCCTCAAGCGGCTTGAGTATCGCGGATACGACTCCGCGGGCGTCTGCGTGCTGCAGGGCGGGCGGGTCGACGTGGCGAAAAAAGCGGGGCGCGTCGAGGTGCTCGTCAAGGAGTGCGCCCGGCATCACTTCAACGGCACCACCGGCATCGGTCACACCCGCTGGGCAACGCATGGCGGCGTGACCGACGCCAACGCCCATCCCCATGTCAGCAGCGACGGGAAGTTCGCCCTCATCCACAATGGCGTGATCGAGAATTACGCCCAGATGAAAACGTTTCTCGCGGGGAAGGGCTACACCTTCCAGTCCGAGACCGACACCGAGGTGCTCTGCAACCTCATTGCCTACCACTACGCGAAGGAACCCGCCGGCCAGAACGGCACGAGCCGGTTCGCCGAGAGCGTGCGGAAAACCCTGCAGCACGTCGAGGGCACCTATGGCATCGCCACGCTCTGCGTCAACTTTCCTGGCGAAATCGTCGCTGCGCGCAAGGCGTCCCCGCTCATTCTGGGCGTCGGCGAACACGAATACATCCTCGCCTCCGACGCCTCGGCCCTCATCAGTCGCACGCAGAACGTCGTCTACATCAAGGACGGCGAAGTTGTGCACCTCACGCCGGCGGGCTTCACCATCACCACGCTCGACCAGGCCGACGTCTCGCCCGTCGTCGACAAGATCACCTGGTCGGTCAAGGACGCCGAGCAGGGCGCCTATGCGCACTTCATGGAAAAGGAAATCTTCGAGCAGCCGCTTGCGCTCGAAAATTCCATGCGCGGCCGTTTCTCCGAGGACGGCAGCACCGCGAATTTCGGCGGCCTCAACCTCACCGCCGCCGAACTCCGGCAGATCGACCGGTTTCTCTTTGTCGCCTGCGGCACCGCGTGGCACGCCTGCCTGGTGGCCGAACATCTGATCGAGCGGTTCGCCCGGCTGCCGGTCGAGGTGGACTACGCGTCGGAGTTCCGCTACCGCAATACGCCGCTGCACAGCAACACGCTCTTCTTTGTGATCAGCCAGTCGGGCGAGACCATCGACACGCTCGCCGCCTTGCGGGAGGCCAAGCGCAAGGGCTACAAGGCCCTCGCGATCAACAATGTCGTCGGTTCCACTCTCGCCCGCGAGGCGGATGGCGGCATTTACCAGCACGTCGGCCCCGAGATCGGCGTCGCCTCGACGAAGGCCTTCACCTCGCAACTCCTGGTTTCGGCGATGATCGCACTCTATGTCGCCCGGCTGCGCGACATGAGTTTCAGCGATGGGGTGCAATACGTGAAGGCCCTGAAGGGCGCGCCCGATCTGGTCCGCAAGGCGCTGGAACAGGCGCCGCACATCAAGGCGGTCGCGAAACGTTTCGCGAAATACGACGACATGCTGTTCCTCGGGCGGCTGTCGCTTTTCCCACTCGCGCTCGAGGGCGCGCTCAAGCTGAAGGAGATCTCCTACATCCACGCCGAGGGCTACCCCGCCGCGGAAATGAAACATGGCCCCATCGCTCTCATCAGCGAGAAATGCCCGAGTGTCTTCTTCGCGCCCGCCGGCGAAATTTTTCCGAAGATCATCTCGTCGATGCAGGAGATCAGGGCGCGCAAGGGCCCGATCATTGCGATCATCACCGAAGGTGCCGACCTCCCGCCCGGTCTCGCCGACGAGGTCATCACGATTCCCGAATGCCACGAGGCGGTGCTGCCGATCGTGGCGGCGATCCCGGTGCAGCTCCTCAGTTACTACATTGCCGTCGAGCGGGGCTGCGATGTCGACAAGCCGCGTAACCTCGCGAAATCGGTCACGGTGGAATAAATCCACGGCCGGACCGGTGGATCAGGGCGCGGGATTGACGACGATCTGGTCGGTCACGTCGACGCCCTCTTGGTGCAACCGCGCCCGGTTCGCTTGGGCGGCGAAAAAATTGCCGTGGGAATCCGTGCCGGCCGAAAACCTCAGCTGGGCGAGCCCGCTCACTGCGACGGGCTGGCCATTGGGCTGGAACAGGTCCCCGCCGGTCACTGCGGTGTCGCCGAGCGCGGCGCCGAGAACCAGCACGGGGTTCGCCGACGGATCCGTCGCCGTGATGCCGCCGACGTAAACCGGTCCATCGAATTCCACCCGTGGCGCGTAGATCCCCGTCATCCCTCGCGCTGCCGAATAGCGGGCGTTGGCCGTGCGGATGCCGCCAAACCGGCCGTTGGCACTGAGGATCGAGATTGCCGCGATGTCCGCCCAGCCATCGTAGGTGACGTCGCTCCGGAACAACGCCGGATTGACCGCCGTCATGCGACCGACGCTGAAAACGGAAACGTTGGTCGTGTCGTCGGCGCCTGCTATCACGATCCGCGCGGCGCCCCGCATGTAGGAGACGGCCGCCTGATTGTAGTTCACCGGCGGCGCCGGACCGGACGCGTCGTCGAGTGAAATCGTCAGCGTTCCAGCACCGCTGAATTCGACCTGCACGATGTCGTCGTTGCGGTCGATATAGGATATGCGCGTGACCTGCCCTGGATCGGCGGTGATGGTCGCCGCCGTCCCATCGAGTAGCACTTGATCGTAGATGTTCCCGTTGGGGTGCGGGATGTTCGGCCCCACTTCCTCCGCCGAGCCGAGTGTCTTGCCGGTGGTCGCGATGCCGAGAACCCCCGGGTCGCTCAAGCTCGCCGCCGTCCCGGTGACCAGGGCCGAATAGACGCCGGCGTCACCCGGCTGGAAGCTTCCGATCCCGAGCGTGGCACCGGTTCCCCCGGCAATCGCAAGGCCGCTTTTCATCCACTGGTAAGTCAACGGCGGAGCTTCCGTGCCGCCGACACTAAGCGTGACGCCAGTGCCGGCGGCGATGGCTGGGTTGACCGAATCCGAAACGACCTGCGGCAGGCCGGAGCCCGTGTAACTCGGCCAGCTGCCCGCGTCCCAATAGAGGTCGTTGATCAGAAGCGTGGGCGTCCCGTTTGCGAACGCGTCGTAGGCGTGGCGCGCGATGATCCAGGCGCTGCCGTTTTGATCAACGCTCTGCCCGCCCGGCCCTTTCCAGCGATCGCCACCCACTTCGAGCAGCGTGCTCGCGCCGGCCATCATGGCTGCGCCGCTCTTGTCGAGGTAGGGCCCCGTGATATCCCGCGATCTTCCAACCGCGATTTTATAGGTGCTATTGACGCCCTGACAGCACGTGTCGATCGACACGAACAGGTAGTAGTATCCGTTCGCATAGACGATGTTCGAGCCCTCGATTCCGTTCGACCGCCGGGCGATGGCGGAGATCGGCCCCGTCGGCTTCATGGTTTCGGCGTCGAGCTGGACAACGTGGATGCCGTCGAACCACGAGCCAAACGCGAGCCAGGGGTTGCCCGCGGCGTCGACCGCCAGGTTGGGATCGATGGCGTTGTAGTTCTGGCTGCCGCTACTGGAACTGATCACCAGGCCGTCGTCGCGCCAGTCGCCGACTGCGATGCTGGTGCAGGACTTGAGTCCAATGGCCGAGTTGTTGCGGCCAAACTCCGACACGGAATAAAAGCACCAGGTGCGGTCGCCGAACCGGTGCAGGTCGGGCGCCCAGACATCGACGTTGCCCATCGTCGGTGCGTAGGTCCGCCACCACGGCAGCTCCGCATCGAAGAGCCGCCCTTTCTGGCTCCAGCGCAAACCGTCCGGCGAACTTTTGATCGGCACGCCAAACCCGGTGGCGAAACACCACCATGTGTCACCCTCCTTGATGATGCTCGGATCGTGGGCACCCAGCGATCCGCTCAACGCCCAACTACCCGCCGCGAGCGGATTCGCAAGGCCCGCCAGCGCCAGGACCAAGGTGACGATCGAGCGCATCGGTGGACAGAGCCCTCGGATTTCGTCTCGGCCGCCTCGGGCCACGTCGATCACTGGGCGGCGCCCAGACGAATCACCGTAAATGAGTTCGCCGGGAGTGTGACTTCAAACTTCGGACCCGCGGGCGAGAAGGCCGTCGTCCCGGGTTCCACTTCCTCAGGGCGATCGAGTGTGTTGACCGCACTCGGACTATCCGCGTGAAGCACTGTCATCGTGCCTCCTTTGATCTGACGAATGCCAGTCAGTTCCACCGTGTCGGTGGCGGCACTCGCCGTTCCGTTTACGAGTTTGAGAATAACTTCGCCTGACGTCGCATCAAGCACCCCCGAGGCATACCGGCGCACCGCTTCCCCAGTCGGCAGCCGGCTCATCGTCGTCGGCAATACCCGATCGCCGTGATTTTGGGCAAAGAGCCGCTGCACATGATAACTGGGAGTCCGCACCGTGCGCAGGCTGTCGGTCCAGATGAGATCGGGCGTCCACTGCCAGGCGTCGGTGTTGGCAAACAGCGGCGCATAGGAGGCCATGCGGACGACATCCGCGTTGCGCTCGAGGCCGGTCATGTAGGCGGCCTCGGCCAGCGCGCACTCGAGGTCGTTGCGATTCTTGACGCTGACCACGCCGACGCTCTGGGCCGCATATTCGCCCATGAAGACTTTGGGCCCGTTGCGGTCGTAGCCGTCGTAGCGGTGCGTGTTGGAAAAGAACCAATCCGGGAGCGCGTAGCAGTGCTCGTCGATGATATCGGCGTGCAGTGCGCGCAACTTGTCCCACGCAAAATGAAACCGCGCATCGGCCGGGTCCGGGCCTGCCGCCGAGATCAGCTGGATCTCGGGGTGACGGCTCTTGATCGCCTGCGCGAATTTCTCGTAGCGGTCGATGTATTGCTGACCCCATTGTTCGTTACCGACGCCGAGCAGCTTCATCCCAAACGGCGCAGGGTGCCCAAGGGCGGCCCGCTTCGCACCCCAGGCGGTGTCGATGGAACCGTTGGCGAACTCGATCAAATCGAGGGCGTCCTGGATATAGGAGCCGAGTTCGTCGAGCGGACAGAGTTCGCCGGAGTTGAACTGGCACGCCATCCCGCAATTCAGGATTGGCAGCGGTTGGGCGTCGATGTCCTCGCATAGTTGGAAGTATTCGAAAAACCCGAGACCAAACGACTGGTAGTAATCCGGTGTCGGGCGGTGCAGGAATTCATAATTCCAACGATTGACGAGCAAGGGGCGGTCCTCGATCGGGCCGATCGTCTTTTTCCACTGGTAGCGCCGGTCAAGGACGCTGCCTTCGACGATGCAGCCGCCGGGAAAACGCAGGAACCCCGGATGTAAATCCGCCAGTGCCTGCACCATGTCGGCCCGCAGGCCCTTGGGCCGGTTTTTCCAAGTGTGCTCTGGAAACAACGAGACGAAGTCCACGTCGAGCGTGCCTTTGCCCGACAGCGTCACCGCGAGCCGGGCGTGTGCATCCGTGTCATTCGGGTGCAGCGTGGCGGTGTATTTCTTCCACGCTCCGGAGAAATCCTTCAGGTCGACCGTGTCCAGCACCGCACCATCGCCGCCGTAGAGCTGCACCTTCAGATCCGATGCCCCCGCGATCGCGCGAAGCCGCACGGAAAAATCGTAGGCTTCGCCCTTTCGCACGCCGATGCCGCGAAAACCTTCGTTCGAGACTCCAAATGGCGCCGTGCCTTCCGACTTCAGGCGCAGGTAGTGCGGGTTGTTCGGGTTGAACGGAGCGTCATCGCGCACCGCGAGTTCTCCCTTCGCCAGCGACGGGCTGAGTTTCGTCCAGCCCATCAGAGGCTCCGGGAACTCGAATCCGCGGTTCTTCACCAATTCAGCGTAGAGTCCGCCATCGGCCCCGAAGTTGATGTCCTCGAAAAACGCGCCCCACATCGCCGGATTGATCGCCGCGCCGGGTTGATCCGCTTTCACCGTGATCGTCGCCGCGCGTCCGGGCATCGCCAGCATCGCCGCAAGGGATAACAGAAGTAGAACTGTCGGTTTACTTGTCATGATGATTGGAGATCGCCCGGAACGCCAGTCGCCGGGCGATCCGATCGACGGCGGTTGCGGGAACGGGGGAAGGCTCGCCCGGTCGTTGTCCGCGGGCGACAACGAAGCGGCACCTTCGCCCCCATCCGGCCTCCGGCGCCACCGCGGTTCAATACTTATATCTCACGCCCATGCCATACGTCTTGTCGTAGTTTCGGATGTCACGGGAAAACATGGTGAGATTGCCGAAGTTGTCGTGATATTTGTGCCCCAGCAGATTGGTCGCATCGAGCGTGATCGTCAGGTTCTTGGCCAGGTCGTAGCTTGCGGAAAAATCGAGCCGATCGTTCGATTGCACCCAGACTGTCGACGGCTGGATGCCGGGCTGATTGTAGCTGTCAATGAACCGACCGCGCCAGTTGTAAGCGAGCCGGCTGGAGAACGGGCCCGCCTCGTAAATCAAGACGGCATTGTAGCTGGATTTCGACACCTGCGCCAACGGAACTTTCAGGTGCGTGATGGGATCCTCGGTCTCGCCCTTGATATAGGTGTAGTTGACCTGCACACCCAGGCCCTTGAAGGCATCGGGCAGGAAATCCATGAACTGCTGGTAGCCGGTTTCGAGGCCCTGCAGGTATCCGTTGTGCGTGCTGCGCGGACGCGTGATGCTGTAGGAATTTCCTCCGATGATCTCCTGGCCGGCGTAATTCTGAATGTAGCCGTCGATGTTGCGGTAGAATGCCGCGACCGTCATCTGGCTCGACTTCGACATGTAGTATTCCAGTCCCAGATCGTAGTTCGTCGACCGAATCGGACTCAGGCCCGGATTGCCGCCGGAGCCCGAGCCTTGGATTGTCGGTCCCGGCGAGGTGACAGAAACTGCCGGATTCAGGCTCGCGTAGCCCGGCCGCGTCATGGTCTTCGTCACCGAGGCCCGGAGCAGCAGATTATCCTGCAGTTTCAGGCGGCCGTTAAATGTGGGCAACACGTCCCAGCGGGCGCTATCGACGGTGGTCAGCACGAATGGTCCGGTGGTGGAACCGTTGACGGTCTGCCGCTGGTAGCCGCCCAATGAATCGTGATTGTCGGTGAAGCGGACGCCGAACGCGCCGTCGAGCGGCAGTCCGCCGAGATCGGCTTTGTAGTCGGCCATGGCGTAGCTCGCGAACGTCTTCTCGGTGTCGAGAAAGACCCGGGACTGATCGGCCGGGGGCAAACCGAGCGGGCGGCCGCCGAGCGCGCGGATCGTGTCGGTGTTCGTGAGCAGGAAATTCTCGTTGGGCGAAACCCACTGGCGCACATTGAGGGCGCTCGCCGAGACAAAGGGCGTGGAGGAGGACAGGGTCGCGAGGCCGGGAATGCTCGACTCCAGCGTGGCAAACGGCAGTCCATAGCTGCCGGGATTGGCGGAGTGCGAATTCACGTCCCGGTCCGAGTAACGCACGCCAAACTGCACCGATTTCACGAAGGCATTGTCCAGCCGGATGAGCGCATCGCTCTTGATCGCATAGGCGGCGGTGTGGTCGCGGCCCCACTGGTCGAAATACTGACTCATGTGGTAGTTCGCCGGATCGGTGTAGCTGATGCCGGAAAGATTGATCGTCGACGGGGCCCCGTCGTTGTAGGTGACCGCCAGCGTCGGCGACACGATGATGGTGTCGAGAATCACGCCCCGCGTGTGGACGGTGGAAAAATTATAGCTCATGTCGGCCGTCAGCTTCACGCGGCCGTTATCCCACTTGCCGCCGAACGCACCCTGGTAGGTGTCGGTCTTGTCGGAGAACGACTGCTTGCTCGCGATGGTGTTGGTATTGTGCGCCACCAGACTCTGGACGAATCGCGCCGGCGTGCCCGCGGCGTCATATTTTTCGGGGACGTTGTAACCCTGGTAGCCGGCGGGAAAGAGGACGACTGTATCGCGAAACCCTCCAAAGCTCGGAATCGGGATGAAGAAATCGACGGTGTGGTCGTTGCGGTAGCCCGTGAAGAGATTGTCCCAGTAGAGCTCGATGCCGCTGTTGGTCCGCCATTGCAGCATGAGCGAAGCCGCCGGCCGCGTGCGTTTTCCCGGGATGAGCTGCAGGCCGTAGTTGTCCGCGTAGTAGCCGCGCACGCCCGACGGATCGGTCGCGAGATCGAACGTCTCGCCGTTGGCTCCGAAGTGGACGTAGTTGTCGGAGATCTGGTCCTCGTATTGCTGCCGCGCATTGGAGACATCGAGCAGCGCGCCGAATTCGCCGTCGGACGTTTTCCATCGGTTGCTGGCGAGGAAACTCAGGTTGTAGCTGTCCTTTTTCGCTTGGTTGCTGCGGAAGCCCCGGGCGTTGACGGCGAAGGCGAGCCCCGAAAAATCGAAGGGCCGGCGAAGCCGGACGTCGATCAATCCCGCCACCCCGCCCTCGATCTTGTCGGGGCCGACCGACTTGTAGGCATCAACGCCGGCGAGCATTTCCGCGGGAATGTCCTGGAGCGCCACGCCACGGCCGGTTCCCGTGAAAACCTCGTAACCGTTCAAGGTGGTCTCGATGTTCGGCAGGCCGCGGATCACCACGCCGCTCGCTTCGCCCGCGGTGTGGGACACCTGGATGCCCGGGACGCGCTGGAGCGCCTCCGCCACGGTGTTGTCGGGGAACTTGCCGATATCCTGGGCGACGATGGAGTCGACGAACTCCGGAGCGTTGAGTTTCAGTTCCTGCGCCGTGATCAAGCTGGCGCGCACCCCGGTCACCGTCACGCCTTCCATGACCACCGCTGGCTCGGTCGTTGCCGGCTTTGCGGCGGCGGGCTTGTCCTCGGCCCGAGCCAGGCTGATTCCAAGGACCAAGGCCAGCGCGGCCGTCGTGGGGAGCGCTGCGACACGTCCACGCGGGGAAGGAAACGGCGTCCGGGAACTCCGGGCGAGAATGCTGAGTAGGGTAGTCATAGGGGTTGTTCATCCTTACATGCGCCGTCCGCCTCGCGAACCCGACAGGGATTTCATCCACGGGGATTGACCCTAGGGCGCGTCGCCGCGCGGCCCGCTTGACTCAGCGATGGCCGCTCCCAACGTTTCCGCCCAACACCTGCCACCCCTCTCCGCCGCAGGTGGCGCGAATGCCCAACCCCGCTACCGTCAACGCCCGTCTCGTTTCGCTCTCGGGCGATGCGCGGCGTCTCCGGCACTTTATCCAACCATGAGCGAGGTCACGCTGATGCTGCAGGCGGTCGAGCGTGGCGACGCGAGCGCGTCGGGCGATCTCCTGCCGCTCGTCTATCATGAACTGCGACGCCACGCTGCCGGACGAATGGCCCGCGAGGCCGTCGGGCAAACCATGCAGCCGACCGCACTGGTGCACGAGGCTTGGCTGCGCTTGATCGGGAACGGCGACAGCCGCTGGCAGAACCGCGCGCATTTTTTCGGTGCGGCCGTCGAGGCGATGCGACGCATCCTGATCGAGAACGCGCGGCGGAAGGCCCGCTTGAAACGCGGCGGCAATCCCCTGCGGGTCGATCTCGACCAGATCGAGCTCGCCGCCGCCACCCCGGATGAAAAGGTCCTCCTGATCGACGATGCGCTGGAACGCCTCGAACGCGAGGACGCCGAGAAGGCCCGGGTGGTCGTGCTGAAATTCTTCGTCGGGCTGACCAACCAGGAGGTCGCGGAGAACATGGGCGTGACCGAGCGCACCGTGGAGCGGCACTGGGCCTATGCCAAGGCCTGGCTGTTCCAGCATATCCAGTCCGAAACGTAGCCCCGCGGACGATTGCCGTGTCGGGTTTGGCCTGCGAAGCGCGCATGATAGCAACAGACGCCGAGCGATGAACGTGACCACGCAGCACGAGGAAGAGATTTTTGACGCGGCCCGCCGGATGGCCGATCCCGCCGCACGCGACGCGTTTCTCCGCCAGGCTTGCGCCGGCAACGCCACGCTGCGCACGCGACTCGACCGGTTGCTTGCGGTGGCGCCCGAGGCGGATCGTTTTTTTGCCGAAGGCGGAACGGCCCTGTCCGTGGGCGGCGCTCCCCTCCACTCCACGCGGGGCACGCACGGCAATGGCAACATCGCCTCCACGTCGTTGCCCGGGGAGGAACAAATCGGCACTCTCATCGGCCGTTACAAGCTGCTGAAAAAAATCGGCGAGGGCGGCTGCGGCGTAGTCTACATGGCGGAGCAGCAGGAACCCGTGCGCCGCCGCGTCGCGCTCAAGATCATCAAGCTGGGGATGGAGACCAAGAGCGTCATCTCCCGATTCGAGGCGGAACGCCAGGCGCTCGCCATGATGGATCACCCGAACATCGCCCGCGTGTTCGACGCGGGCGCCACCGAGCGCGGCTCGCCCTACTTTGTGATGGAACTGGTCAGTGGCGTGAAGATCACCGACTACTGCGACCAGAACGGCCTCGATGTGCTCCGGCGCCTCCATCTTTTCATCCAGATCTGTCACGCGATCCAGCACGCCCACCAGAAGGGCGTCATCCACCGGGACATCAAACCCTCGAACATCATCGTGACGCTCCAGGACGGCACCCCGGTGCCCAAGGTCATCGATTTCGGCATCGCGAAGGCCACCCAGACCCAGTTGACCGATCAGGCGCTGCTCACCGCCAACGCCCAGTTGATCGGCACGCCGGCCTACATGAGCCCCGAGCAAGCCGAGTTGGGCCGGGTCGACATCGATACGCGCAGCGACATCTACAGCCTCGGTGTCTTGTTCTACGAACTGGTGACCGGCCGGACGCCATTCGACGCCAAGGCGCTGCTCGACGTCGGGCTCGACGAACTACGCCGGATTTTGCGGGAAACGGAGCCGCCGCGCCCGTCGCGCCGGTTGCAAGGCCTGCCGGCGGCCGAAGCCGGCAGCATCGCCGCCGTGCGGCAGACCGATCCGTCGCAACTCACGTCGCTGCTGCGCGGCGATCTCGACTGGATCGCGATGAAGGCGCTCGAGAAAGACCGGACCCGTCGTTACGAAACGGCCAACGGGCTCGCCAGCGACGTGCAGCGCCATCTCAACCACGAACCCGTCCTGGCCCGTCCGCCCAGCCGGCTCTATCGCTTTCAAAAACTTGCCCGGCGCAACCGGGTGGTGTTTGCCGCGGGCGCGGCGGTCCTCGCCGCGTTGGTGGCCGGCCTCGGCACGTCCACCTGGCTGTATCTCAAGGAACGCGAGGCGCGCAGCCGGGCCGTCGCCGCCGAGCAGCAACAGGCCCGCCTGCGGCGGGAGGCCGAGGTCCGCCAGCGGATCACCCAGGCCGCGCTGTTGGTCAGCCAGGATCACGTCAACGAAGCCGACAAGATCCTCGGTGAAATCTCCCTCACGCAGCCGACCGTCGAGGGCGCCGCCGTCCTTCGCTCCGTTGGCGAATGGCACGCCATGGCCGAGCGGTGGCTGCAGGCGGCGGACCGGTTTACGCTGCTCTCGAAAGTGGACTCGTTCGACGGAATGGACGTCGCCACGCTGGATTCGCTTCGCCTCGGCCCCGCGTTGATCGAACTGCGCGACATCGGTCGCTACGAACGTTTCCGTCAGGAGACACTCGCCCTCTATCCGGCGGCGACGTGTCCCTACGCGGATCGCATTCTCAAGATCTGCCTGCTGGTGCCGCCACCCGCGGCGAGCCTCGATACCCTGGCCAAATTCGCCGAGGCCACGACGAAGTCCATCACGGCCGCCGAGGCCGAGAACGACGCCTTTCGCGCCGCGTGGCACGCCGTCGCCCTCGCGCTGTGGGATTATCGCACCGGCAACTACGCGAAGGCGATCGAGTGGTGCGAGCGGTGCCTCGCCTGCCCCGAGAACAATCCGCCCCGCAGCGCCACGGCCCAACTCGTCCTCGCCATGGCCTGCCAGCAACTCAGTCGCGTCGACGAGGCCCGCGCGGCGTTCGCCGCCGGCCGGGAAATCGTCGAAAGCAAATACCGCAGCCACATGGATCGCGGTTCACCCGTGCAGGGCTTCTGGTTCGACTGGGATTTTGCCCGCATTCTCTTTCGCGAGAGCGCGGCGCTCGTGGATCCGCCCAACCATCTCGACTGATCGGCCGCCCGCTTCACCGCCAACCTTGCCATGAAATCCCTCCTTCGCCTCCTCGCGCTCTGCTGGTGTGCATCGCTGTCTGCCCAGCCCGCCTCCCCTGTCATCTCCGTGCACGATCCGGTGATCATCCGACAGGACGGCACCTACTATATCTTTGCCACGGGCCAGGGGATTCTCGTCTGGTCGTCGCACGACATGGTCAACTGGACGCGGGAAAAGCCCGTGTTCGACGCGCCGCCGGCGTGGGCGGTGGCTGCGGTCCCGACGTTCAAGGGTCACATCTGGGCCCCCGACATCAGTTTTTACGCAGGCAAATACTACCTCTACTACGCCGTATCGGCGTTCGGCAAAAACACCTCGTGCATCGGGCTCGCCACCAACGTGACGCTCGATCCCCATTCGCCGGACTTCAAGTGGGTCGATCACGGCAAGATCATCGAGTCCATCCCCGGCGTCACCAACTGGAATGCGATCGACCCGAACCTCGTCACTGCCGACGACGGCACGCCCTATCTCGCGTTCGGTTCGTTCTGGGCCGGCCTGAAGATCGTGCGCCTCTCCGCCGACCGCATGAGTCCCGCCGAGGACACCAACCATCTCCCGACGATCGCCAGCCGCATGTCGGATCCCTCGGCGCCGAATCCACCCGCGCCGCCCGGCAATCCCGTCGACGCCGGTGGCAACGCGATCGAGGCGCCATTCATCTTCAAGCATGGCGGCTACTATTTCCTCTTCGCATCGATCGACTACTGCTGCCGCGGCGCCAAGAGTGACTACAAGATGATCGTCGGCCGCGGCAAATCGGTCGCCGGGCCGTATGAGGACGAGAAGGGCGTCGCGCTCGCCCGCGGCGGCGGGACCATCTTGCTGGCAGGCGACGCGCACTGGTATGGCGTCGGGCACTGTGCCGTCGCCAACTTCGACGGCACCGACTATCTCGTGTTTCACGGTTACGACGCCTCCACCCCGCAGGCGCGCCCCACCTTGCGCATCGAAAAGCTTGTCTGGAACGACGCCGGGTGGCCGAGCGTCGCGCCCAGGCAGCCCTAGGCACAACGAGCGCTCTGCGGTTCCTTTCGACCCATGTCCGCCCCGCCCTTGAATCGCCGTAAATTTCTCGCCGACCTCGGCCGCTACGGTGTCGCGTTGACGGCCACCTCGTGGCTGAGCCAGCTCGGCTATGCCGCTACCACGAAGGGGCCGGCGCGCGCGGTTATCAATGCCGCTCGCATTCGGTCCGACCTCGACCGCCGGTTGTTCGGTTCCTTCCTCGAGCACCTGGGCCGCGCGGTTTACACGGGCGTCTACGAGCCGGGCTCGAAGCTCGCCGATCAGGATGGATTTCGCACGGACGTGATCGCCGCGGTGCGCGAACTCGGCGTGCCGATCATGCGCTATCCCGGCGGTAATTTCGTCTCCGGCTACAACTGGCTCGACGGCGTCGGCCCGAAAAACCAACGGCCGACCGTGCTGGAGCGCGCCTGGAATTCGATCGAACCGAATCAATTCGGGACGAACGAATTCATCGCGTGGTGCCGCCTCGTCGGGACCGAGCCGCTGCTCGGCTTCAACCTCGGCACCGGCACGGCCGAGATGGCCGTGGCCTACGTCGAATACTGCAATGTCGATCGCGGCACGAAGTGGAGCGACCTCCGCCGCGCCCACGGCTGCGAACAACCGCACAACGTCCGCTATTGGTGCATGGGCAACGAAATGGACGGGCCATGGCAGATGGGCCACATGACCGCGCCCGAATACGGCCGCAAGGCGCGCGACGCCGCCCGGCAGATCCGCGTCATCGATGCCGGCCTCAAGCTCATCGCGTGCGGCTCGAGCAACACGATTCTCCCGACCTACCTCACGTGGGACCGCCAGGTCCTCGAGGAGTGCTATGACCAGGTCGACGGCATCTCGCTGCACAACTACTACGGCAACACCCCCGAGCTCACCGCCAACAGCTCCGCGCGCTTTCTCGCCATGAACCTGGACATGGAGCGGCAGATCCACGAGATCGGCGCCGTCTGCGATTACGTGCAGGGCGTGCTGAAGTCGCCGAAACGACTCTGGCTTTCGTTCGACGAGTGGAACGTCTGGTATCGCGCTCGCAGCGCCGAATTCCGCGACGGCAAGCGCACCTTCGCGCCGCATCTCCTTGAGGAAGTCTACAACCTCGAGGACGCGCTTCTCGTCGGCGGCTTCATAAATTCGCTCCTGCGCCAATCCGATCGCGTGCGCGTCGGCTGCCTCGCCCAAATCGTCAATGTGATCGCGCCGCTCGTCACCAACGAGACCTCGCTCCTGCGCCAGAGCATCTATCACCCGTTTTCCTGGGCGCTCCGCTTCGCCCGCGGACGGGTTCTCGATCTCCTCGTCGAGTCGGAAACCTACCCGATCGCCGCCGACGGCCTTCGCGCCGACTTCGCGCGCAACGACCAGATCCCGTTCCTCGACGTCGCCGCCACGCTCGACCCGGCGAACGGCCAGGTCGCCGTGTTGATCCTGAATCGCGATCTCGAGGCCGAGCGCGAATTGGTCCTCGAATGGCGCGGCCCCACGCCCACCCGGGTCTTATTCTGCGAGACCATCACCGGACCCGACCTGAAGGCGTTCAACACCTTCGCCCAACCCACCGTCGTCGCCCCGCGCCCGCTCCCGCCGCCATCGCCCGGCTCGCGAATGACCTTCCGGCTCCCGGCGCGCTCCTACACTGCGGTGCAGTTGGCGACCGCCTAGACGGAGTGGCAAACGAAAGCCGTCTCGCGCAAAGGCGCAGTGGCTGGACTTAGCGGTCCGTCGCAAACGTTTGCGCTTACCAGATCGCCACGCGTTTCGCCACGGGGCGCCGCATCGGCGCGCCCTCCGGCACATCGAATGCCCGCGCAAATGCCGGCATATTGGACAGAGGGCCGTTGACACGAAACGGATTTGGCGCGTGGGCGTCGGTGGTCACGATCGCCCGTAAATATTCCGGCCGGGTGTTCTGCCGCCAGGCCGTCGCGTAGGCCAGGAAGAATCGTTGGTCGGGTGTGAACCCGCCGATGGATGCGACTGGGGGCTGCCGGACGCTCGCGGCGCGATACGCATCATAGGCGGCGAGCACCCCGCCGAGGTCGGCGATGTCCTCCGCCTCCGTCAGCTGGCCGCTGACATGAAGGCCGTCGAGCACGACGTAGCCGTCGAACTGCCGCACGATCTCCGCCGCGCGTTCGGCGAACCGGCCACCACTCCCCGCCTGCCACCAGTTGTGCAACGCCCCTGTCGCGTCGAACTGGCAGCCCTGTGTGTCGAATCCGTGCGTGATCTCGTGTCCGACGGTCGCCCCGATGCCCGCGTAGTTGCCAAGCGGCTCCGCCTCGGGCCGCGCGTCGAAATACGGCGGCTGCAGGTAGCCGGCGGCGATCGTGATCGCATTCAGCGGTGCGTTGTAGTTCGCGTCCACCGTTTGCGGCGTCATCGTCCACTCGGCGCGATCGACCGGCCGGCCGATCTTGGCAAGCTCGCGCGCCACGTTGAACTCGATTGCGCGCCGGATGTTGCCGGCGAACGGACCGCGATTGATCGATAGCCCCTCGTATTCGGGCCATTTGTCGGGATAGCCGACCTTGATGACCAGCGCATCGATCTTCCGCAGCGCTTCCGCCCGGGTGGTGTTGTCCATCCAGTCGAGGCGTGCCACCCGCGCGCGGAACGCCGCCCGCACCTCCCGCACGAGTGCGGTCGCCCGCGTCTTTGCGCCCGGCGTGAACGCATCGGCCACATAAACCTGGCCAAGAGCCTGCCCGATCACCTCGAGCGCGACGACGACCCGACGCCAGCGGTCGGCCAGTTGCGGCGTCCCCAGAAGCGTCTGATGATAAAACTTGAAATCCTCCCGCACGAACGCGTCGCTGAGCGAAGGCGCGGCAGCGTGCAAAACTTGCCAGCGCAGATAGGCCTTCCAGTCGCCGAGTGGGGCGACCACCAGCACGGAGGCAAACGTCTTCAAATATTCCGGCTGGCCCACATCAATCGTTCCGGGGGCCGCCACGCCGATCTGCTGGAAAAAAACGCTCCACTTGAAAAGCGGCGTGAGTTCCTGCAGGTCGGCCAGGGTCAGCAAGTGCGTGTTGGCGGTGGGATCCATCATCTCCGCCGGCGCGCGAAACCCCTGCGCCAGCGCTTTCTCCAACCGCAACACCGCGACCGCACTCTGCTGCGCCCCTTCGGACGAATCGCCGGCGAGTTCGAGAATCTTCGCGACATGCGCTTCATACAACTTCCGCAGCGACTGCGAAATCGCCGCGTCGCTCAGGTAAAAATCGCGACTCGGCACGCCGACGCCGCCCTGCGCCAGGTAGCCGACGTAGGTCCGGCTGCTCCTCGGCTCGGGTTCAACCCCGGCCACAAAACCCGCCGGGATTCCCCAGCGATGGAGTCGCGCCAGCACCGCTGCGACGTCCGCCGTGTTCGCGATCGCCGCGATGCGATCAAGATCGTCGCGGAGCGGCTCCACCCCGGCAGCGTTGATCGCCGCCTCGTCCATCCCGCTGGCGTAGAAGTCGCCAACGAGCCGTTCGACCGGACCCGGGTTTCGCCTGGCGGCCGCACGTTCGAGAATCGCCCGCATCCGCTCTTGAATCCCCTGCTTCAGGATCGCGTCCGGCCCCCACGCGGCTTGGTCCTCCGGAACCGGATGGCTCTTCAACCACCCGCCATTCGCAAACCGGTAGAAGTCGTCCTGCGGGCGGACCGAGCGATCGAGACTCTGCAGGTCAACCTCGGCGCGAAGCTCCAAGACGAGCAGCGCGGCCACCAGCGACACCACCCTGTGCCACGTTCGCATTCTCGACTCTCCGCGCGCGCGCGCATCGCGGCAACGCTAAACGCCACGCCGGCTCGCCCTCCCATCCGCCAGGTCGAGCACCCGGGGACCGAGGCGCCGGACGTGGCTCTGTCATGCAAGTTTGCCCGATCGCGCCGAGCTTTCGACCGTGTGTAGGCCGGACGCCGACACCGAAATCCACCTGGGACCGACAGACATGGACCATGCGGCCACGGCACAATCGGGCCATGCAGAGACCAGTCGTCCCGATCGTAAATCTCGATTCGCGTGCCCGTATTCGCAGTTTGCTCCGTTCTGTCCGGTCACGGGTCTGCGTGGCGCTCATCCTCCTCGGTGCGCGCCCGCTCCTCGCTAATGGCGCGCCGGGGCCTGAATATGACCTTTCGACCCCGGATGCCCGGTTGCTGAACGAAATCGAGCAGCGGTCCGCGCAGTTTTTTTTCGAGCACTCCGATCCGCGGACCGGCTTGACGGAAGATCGCGCGCCAAACGACGGCTCGGCCGGCCACGCACCGGCCAGCATCGCGGCCACCGGCTTCGGACTCTCCGCGTGGTGCATCGCGGACAGTCACGACTGGCTGCCGGCCGGCGCAGCCCTCCGGCGCGTGAAGCAGACGCTGGAATTTGCGGTCGGCCGGCTGCCGCAGGAGCACGGCTGGTTCTATCATTTCGTCGATCCAAAGACCGGCCGGCGTTGCGGCACGAGCGAGGTCTCGACCATCGATACGGCCTTGTTCCTGCAAGGCGCGCTCTTCGCGCGCGAATATCTGCGTGACCCGTCCGTCACGGCGCTTGTCGACCGCATCTATGCCCGCATCGACTGGCAATGGGCGCTGAACGGCGGTCGCACGTTGACCCACGGCTGGCGGCCCGAATCGGGCTTCATTCGCTATCGCTGGGACCGTTATTCGGAGCTGATGGGCATGTATCTCCTCGGCATCGGCGCGCCGCAACGGGCGCTGCCCGCCGCATCGTGGAACGCGTGGCGGCGCGAGCCGCGTGTGGAATTCGCGGGCCGGAGTTTCATCCAATGCGGTCCCCTGTTCACTCACCAATATGCGCAGGCATGGTTCGACTTCCGCGGTCGGCACGATGCGTTCGCGGACTACTGGCAAAACTCGACCGACGCGACGCTCGCCCAGGTTTCGTGGTCCGCCGCGCAGCACAACCGCTTTCCCCATTGGTCGGACAAGATGTGGGGGTTGACCGCATCGGACGGCCCGCATGGTTACATGGCGTGGGGCACTCCGGGGCCCGCCCGGGACCAGAGCGACGGGACACTTGTCCCCTGCGCTCCGGCGGGATCGCTGCCATTCGCGCCGCGCGAATGCCTTTCCGCCCTGCGCCAGATGCGTGCCACCGGACGTGTCGGGGTGTGGGGACGCTACGGGTTTGCCGACGCCTTCAATCCCGAGACCGGCTGGGTGGATCGAGATGTCATCGGCATCGATCAGGGCATCACGCTGGTCATGGCGGAAAATTTCCGCTCCGGCCTCGTCTGGACGGCGTTCATGCAGGCATCCGAGGTGCGGCGCGGCATGCAGCTCGCCGGTTTCTCGCCGAACGCGGACGCAACTCCGCTGCCCATCGCTGCCGCGGACCCAAGACAAGGCCACGCGAAGCAGAACGGCTGACGTTTCTGCGCCCGTAGCGACCGCCGGAAGCTCCCGCGAAGCCCGTGGAACCTGCCCGCGAGGGACGTGACTATTCCGAGCGTCGCCCGGCCGCGTGCGCCTCGCCTCGGCGCCGCGGGGGTCGAACATTAACGATGAAAACGAAAAAAAACTCCGTCATGTCCACACTGGCTCCGCTGCCGGAACCGATGTTCAGTCACTCCCAGATCGCCGATCGCGCCTATGAGATCTGGTTGAAAGAGGGTCGGCCGAAAGACCGCGAGCTTGATCACTGGCTTGAAGCCGAGCGCCAGATCCGGCACGGCAAAGGTCTGCACGACGACGCGCGACGGTTCGCAACCGAGCCGATCGACCCGGCCGACCCGGCGGCATCCGAAGCCGCCGAGATCGACGAGGAAATCGGTCACATGGCCGGCGAGCCGTCCCGCTGCAGTCCGACATCTATTCCCTGAGGCGGGCGCGCCCTCCCGTTTCGCCTCATTCCGGGCGGGCATCCGCCGCAGCTTTCCGCCAGAGTCACTCCCGCCGCCTGCGGGAGAGGGCCTGTTGCAGCATGATGAACACGAGCAGCAGGCCGCCGATGGCGATCTTCGTCCACCACGTGTTCAGGTCGCCCTTGAAGTTGATCAGTGTCTGGATGATTCCAAGAATCAGCACGCCGACCAGCGTGCCGGAGATGAAGCCGACTCCGCCGCGCAACAGCGTCCCCCCGATGACCACCGCCGCGATCGCGTCGAGTTCGAGGCCGACGAACGACGCCGGATTGCCCGACTGCATGTAGAACGTCGCCACGACGCCACCGAGCGCCGAAAGGAACCCGGCGAGCGTATAAACCAAAATCTTCGTTTTTCCGACGGGCACGCCCATCAGGCGGGCGGAACTTTCGCTCGAACCGATCGCGTAGACGTTGCGACCGAAGCGCGTCCATTTTGCCGCGACCGAGGCGACCAGCACCACCGCGAGGAAGCATTGCGCCGTGAACGGCAGCGTGAGTGTCTGGACCCGCCCGCTGGCCGTCGTCACGTGGGCCACGGGAATCGCGAGGCCGCCGACGGTTTCGCCATAGAACGGATGCGTGATCCCGAGCGACTCCGGGTGCACCATGAATCCGAGCCCGCGCGCAAGGAACATCCCGCCGAGCGTGATCAAGAACGGCGGCAGCTCGAACCAATGGATGATAAAACCGAGGAACGCGCCAAACGCCGCCCCGCCGGCGAGGACGAGCAAAACCGCGGCGAGCGGCGGCACACCGTGGCCGAGCAGCGCGGCAACCGAGATCGTCGTGAGCGCCACGACGGCACCGACCGAAAGATCGATGCCCCCCGACAGAATGACGAAGGTGGCGCCGACCGCCGCCACACCGACGAAGGCATTGTCGCCAAAAAGATTGATGACCACGCGCGGCGACGTGAAGCCGTCGAACGCGAGACAGCCGCCGGCGTAGAGCAGCACCAGCACCGCGGCGGAAGCGGCGAGCGGGATAAGTTGGGCGGGAACCCGGAATTTCACGCGCCAGCCCTCCGTTTTCTGCCGCCGCCCAATCGCGCCAGACGTTCGCGGAGTTTCGGCGACTGCAGCAGGCAGACGGCGAGGATGACGATCGCCTTCGGGACAGGCGCGATGTCGGCGCTGACGTTGCGCATGTAGAGCGTCTGCGTGAGCGTCTGGATCAGCAGTGCACCGATCATCGAGCCGGCGAGATAGAACCGCCCGCCCGTGAGCGCCGTGCCGCCGATGACGACGGCGAGGATCGCATCGAGCTCGAGGTAGAGGCCGGCGTGGTTGGAGTCGGCGCACTTGATGTTCGATGCCGCGACCAAGCCGGCGAGTCCCGCGCAGAATCCCGCAAAAACGTAGGCGAGGAACTTGACCTGGCGCGCCGGCAAACCCGTGAAGTGGCTGGCGGTCTCGTTGTCGCCCACGGCCTCGACGAAAAGACCCAGCGCAGTTCGCCGTGTCAGCACCGCCGTGAGCGCGAGCATCACGAGCACGAGCGTCAGCGTGAACGGCAGACCCAGCAGGAAGCCGTTGCCGAGGTAAACCAGCGTCGGGTTTTCAAACGTGATGATCTGCCCGTCGGTGATGAGCTGGGCGATGCCGCGGCCGGCGACCATGAGGATCAGCGTGGCGACGATCGGCTGGATCCGGAGGACGGCGACGAGCAGGCCATTCCACGCCCCGGCCACGACCGACAACGCGAGCGCCGCGACGATCGCAAGGCCCGGCGACCAACCGGCGCCGACGAAGCGTTGCGCGAGCACCGCGCCGGCAATC
Source organism: uncultured Opitutaceae bacterium (assembly GCA_937902925.1). Classification (GTDB taxonomy): domain Bacteria; phylum Verrucomicrobiota; class Verrucomicrobiia; order Opitutales; family Opitutaceae; genus CALFNN01. The sequence goes on along the minus strand of CALFNN010000041.1, from coordinate 6,620 downwards.
GCCATGATCGCGCCAACCGAAAGGTCAACGCCGCCGGTCGCGATAACCAGTGTCATTCCGAGTGCGAGCAGCATGACCTTCGCACCCTGGTTGAGAATGTCGATGAGCGTGCCGTAGAGGTGGCCGCCGCGGATCTCGACGTGAAAGAACCCGGGGGTGAAAAGCTGATTGAAGAGCAGCAGCAGCGCGAGCGCGAGCAGCGGCCAGAACACGACGCTCCTCCGGCTGAAGCACAGTCCGGCCGCCAGTGCGATCCACAGGACGAGAGGAAGGACAACGCTCATGGCCCGGCCGGTCCCGCCGGCGGCGAGGCGCCACCCGCAATCGCGTGGATGATGGATTCCTCGCAGACGGCCGCACCCGACAACTCGGCGACCTTCGCGCGGTCGCGCAGCACGAGGATGCGCTGGCTGTTGCGCGCCAGCTCGGCAGTCTCCGAGCAGATGAAAATGACCGCGAGGCCCTCGTCGCGAAATTTCGCAATGAGCCGCTCGATGTCCGCCTGCGCGCCGACGTCGATCCCGCGGGTCGGTTCGTCGAGAATGAGGAGCCGCGGTTCGGTCGCGAGCCATCGCGAGAGGATGACCTTCTGCTGATTGCCGCCCGAGAGGTTCTTGATGAGCTGCTCGGGGCCGCTGGTCTTGATGCCAAGCGCGGCGACGAACTTCGCGACGAGCGCATCCTGCTCGACGCGCGGGATGCGCTTCCAGAGCCCGCGGCGAACCTGCAGCGCGACGATGAGATTCTCGCGCACGGTGAGATTCGGGAGAATTCCGGCGGTCTTCCGGTCCTCGGGTGTAAAGCCAAACCGGCGCGCCAGCGCCGCCTGCGGCGAGCGCACCGTCGCGGGCCGCCCATCGATCTCCAACGTGCCGCAATCGGCCTGATCGATGCCGAAAAGCAGCCGCGCCAGCTCCGTGCGGCCGGAGCCGAGCAACCCGGCGAAGCCCAGCACCTCGCCCGCGTGGACCGCGAGTTCGACCGGTTTCACGCTCGCCCGCCGGCCGAATCCGCGCACGGCCAGCACCGGCGGCGCCTCGCCCGACCGGGGAGCAGCCGCCGGCCGGTGGTCCATTGCCTCGATTTCCTTCACGTCGCGGCCCATCATGCGGGCGACCAACTGAAGGCGGGGCAGCGCGGCGACGGGAAATTCGCCGATGAGCTGGCCGTTGCGCAGGACCGTGATCCGGTCGGCGATCTCGTAAACCTGGTCGAGGAAATGAGTGACGAAGATGACGGCCATCCCTTCGTCGCGCAACCGGCGGACAATGGCGAAAAGTTCGGCCACTTCCCGCTCGTCGAGGGACGATGTGGGCTCGTCGAGAATGAGCACCTTCGCCGCCACATCGATCGCCCGGGCGAGCGCGACCAGCTGTTGAATCGCGATGGAGTAGCTCGTGAGCGGCAGCGAGACATCCAGCGTGAGCCCGAGCCGGGCAAGCGCGGCGCGGGCCCGCGTCCGCATGGCACCCCAGCGCAGCAGGCCGAACGTTGTCGACTGGCGGCCGAGGCAGATGTTCTCCGCGACCGAAAGGTCGGGGATGAGATTGACCTCCTGATAGACGGTGCTGATACCGGCGGCCTCGGCCTCGCGCGGGGAACGCGGATGAATGACGCGGGAGCCGAGCGTGACCTCGCCCTCGTCGCGCGGGTAGACGCCGGTGAGGCACTTGATCAGCGTGCTCTTGCCGGCGCCGTTCTCGCCCATCAACGCATGCACCTCGCCGGCGCGGGCGGCGAAGTTCACCGCGTTGAGCGCAACGACTCCCGGAAAGCGCTTGGTCAGTCCGCGGGCTTCCAGGAGGGGTTCGGACATCGCGTCAGGGAGGGACAGGAGGCCGGGTGCCCTCACCCGGCCTGCGTAAAGCGGGGCCGCGCTCAGTAGGTGCGATGCGGCAGCTCGGCCGCCGCCTGGGTTTCGTCGAACACGCCTTCCTTCACGGCGACGCGTGCGGGGACTTTCTGGCCGGCGGCGACTTTCTCGATGAGATCGAAAAGCTGCGGCCCGATCTGCGGATTGCATTCGACGGTGCAGTTGAGTTTGCCCGCGACCATCGCCTCGAACGCTCCCTTCACGCCATCGATCGAAACGATGACGATGTCCTTGCCCGGCTTGAGGCCGGCCTCCTCGATGGCCTGGATTGCGCCGAGCGCCATGTCGTCGTTGTGCGCGAAGAGCGCGGTAATGTCCTTCGCATCGGGCGCCTTCAGGAACGCCTCCATGACCTGCTTGCCCTCGGCGCGGGTGAAATTGCCACTTTGGGATTTCACGATCTTCATCCCCGGATTTTTCGCGAGGGCCTCCTCAAATCCCTTCTTGCGGTCGATCGCCGGGGCGGAGCCGGGCGTGCCGACGAGTTCAGCGATGACCGCCTTGCCCCCGGTCTTCCGGGCGAGCCACTCACCCGCCCGCCGACCTTCCTCGACGAAATCCGAGCCGATGATCGTGACGAACAGGCTCGGATCGGAAACCTTCACGGCGCGGTCGGAAAGGACGACAGGGATGCCCGCCGCCTTGATTTCCCGGAGCACGGGCTCCCAGCCGGTCTCCACGACGGGCGAGAAGGCGATGACATCGACGCCCTGCGCGATGAACGAGCGCAGCGCCTTGATCTGGTTTTCCTGCTTCTGCTGGGCGTCGGCGAACTTCAGGTCGATGCCGCGCTTGGCCGCCTCGGCCTTGATCGAATCGGTGTTGGCGGTGCGCCAGCCGCTCTCGGCGCCAATTTGGGAGAAGCCCACGACGAGTTTCTTCGGTGTCTGGGCGAACAGCGCTGAGGTCGCAGCGAGGGCAAGCGCACTGGTAACGAGGGAAAGGAGGCGACGGGGAATGGAGTGCATTTTTAGGATAAAGACGTGACAACGAAAGCGGCCTCGATGGTCCGCTGCAATCGTGATGTTGCCTGACCGTAAATGCGCCAACTGTGCCCGCAACCCGACACGCGCACTGCCCCGTCATTCGCCTTGCCGCACGGCGGGCGGGCAGTGCATAAGCCCAACCCTTCGACGATGAACATTCACCCGGGCAAAGACGAATTCATAGGCCTCGCCGCGCAGGGCAACGTCATCCCGGTTTACGCGGACTTGATGGCCGACTTCGAGACGCCGGTCTCCGCCTACGCCAAACTCAAGGATGCGGGGCCCTCCTACCTGCTCGAGTCAGTCGAGGGCGGGGAGAATCTCTCGCGCTATAGCTTCATCGGCTGCCGTCCGCGAAAGATATTTGTCTGCGGCGCGGAGACGACGGAAATCCGCATCCCCGGTCAGGAAACGCAGAAGTTCCCGACGCCATGCGATCCGCTCGCACTCATCGAAAAGGAAATGAGCGGTTACCGGCCGGTCACGCTGCCCGGGCTGCCGCGCTTCACCGGCGGGGCCGTGGGTTTCGTCGGTTACGAATACGTCACGCGCATCGAGCCGACCGTCCCGGCGGTGCCGAACGACGAACTCGGAACGCCGCTGCTGTATTTCATGCTGTCGGATTCGCTGCTGATCTTCGACCGGGCGAAGCAGACGCTCCGGCTGTGTGTCAACGCCCACGTCCGCGGCGGCAACGTGGCCGCCGCCTACGACGCCGCCGTCGCGGAGTTGCGCGAACTCTACGCCATCCTCCGCCAGCCGCGCGAGCTGTCCCCCGCTCCGCTCGTCGACGCACCCAAAATCACCGTGCCGCCGGGCAACTTCGCGAAGGCCGCGTTTGAGAAAGTCGTCGAGGACGGCAAGGAGTTCATCCGCGCTGGCGACATCATCCAGTTCGTGCCGTCGCAACGCTTCACGCGGGAGTTTACGAAGTCGCCGCTCGACCTCTATCGGGCGCTGCGGACGGTCAATCCGTCGCCCTACATGTTCATCCTCGAGGCCGGCGATTTTTCCATCGTCGGCGCCTCGCCGGAAGTCCACGTCCGGTTGACCGACGGCCTCGTCGAAATCCGCCCGATCGCCGGCACACGCCGGCGCGGCGCCACGCACGACGAGGACCTGGCGCTCGAAAAGGAGCTGCTCGCCGACGAAAAGGAGCGCGCCGAGCACCTGATGCTCGTCGACCTCGCCCGCAACGATATCGGACGCGTGTGCGAATTCGGCAGCGTAAAGGTGCCCGAGATGATGGTCATCGAGCGCTATTCGCACGTGATGCACATCGTCTCCCAGGTCGAGGGCCGGATCGCGCCCGGCAAGACCGCCTACGATTTGATGCGCGCCACCTTTCCGGCCGGCACCGTCAGCGGCGCCCCCAAGATTCGAGCGATGCAGATCATCGCCCAATACGAACCCTCACAGCGCGGATTCTACGCCGGCGCGCTTGGCTATTTCGGCTATGACGGCAACAGCGACACCTGCATCATGCTGCGGACGGCGCTGCTCAAGGACGGCCGGATTCATATTCAGGCCGGAGCGGGCATTGTCGCCGATTCAGTCCCGGTTTCCGAATATCAGGAGACCATCAGCAAAGCCAGTGCGCTGCTCAAGGCGGTGGCGATGGCCGAGCAGTTCTAAGCGGCCGCTCGCGGCGCTTTCTAACCGGATTGTTACCGTTTTGGCGTCGTGACGGCGCACAACTGCGCCATTCTTGCGCAAGCACAGACGAAATAAAGTGCATCCTCACCCGAGGGTTGTGCGTTATTCAAATGGAACAATACCAGCTACAGTTCGGGAACAAATATCCTGTCCCAATCCTCTATCTGGTAGTTCTCAACGAGGTTCCCATCATGCCCTCCAAAGCCAATTCGCTCCGCGCACTGAACGCAGCTGACGATCCGGCCGCCACTGAGGCCCCGACCGCCACTTTAACCGCCGCGCCTCTCGACGCGCCGCCGTCCTTCCTCGAGAAACCCGAACCCGCCACCGCCGAGGCGCCCATCCCGCACGGCGAGCGCAGCAACCTCCAGCTCTATCTTCAGGAGATCGGCAAGACCGCCCTCCTGACGATCGACGAGGAAATCCAACTCGCGAAGCGGATTCGCCGCGGCGACAAGGCCGCCCGCGACCACATGATCTCGGCCAACCTCCGGCTCGTCGTGAAAATCGCGATGGACTACAAGGATTTCGGCCTGCCGCTGCTCGACCTCATCAGCGAGGGCAATATCGGCCTGATCAAGGCCGTCGAGCGCTTCGATCCGCGCAAGGGCGGCAAGCTCTCCACCTACGCCGCGTGGTGGATCAAGCAGTCCATCAAACGCGCCCTGGCCAACCAGAGCAAAACCATCCGCCTCCCTGTCCATCTCGTCGACAAGATCTCGAAGATGCGCCGCACCGCAATGGCGCTCACCGAGCAGCTCGGCCGCGAGCCGACCGACGAGGAGTTGGCGGCGGAGCTCCAGATTCCCACCGCCAAGGTCGCCCACCTCAAATCCGTGAGCGTGCGTCCGGCGTCCCTCGATGCGCCGATCGGCGAGGACGGTGACTCGGGCACGTTTGGCGAGATCGTCGGCGACGACAACGCCGTCAGCCCGTTCGACGGCCTCCGCGAAAAAAATCTCAACAGCGACCTCCGGGCGATGGTCGACTCGCTCGACAAACGCGAGGCGGAGATCATCAAGCTGCGCTTCGGCCTCGATGGCCGCGACGAGCTGACCCTCGAGGAGGTCGGTCAGAAATTCCACGTCACCCGCGAACGCATCCGCCAGCTCGAATATCTCGCGCTGTCGAAAATGCGGAAGGCGATGTCGAAGCACGAGGCCGTCCGCACGACCGACGAGATCGAGCAGGAGGAGCGTCAGCGCCAGCGGATGGCCGTCATCCGCGAGTTCGTCGAGAGCAAGACGAAGAAGCCCGCGAAAGTCGGACGGAACTGACCGCAAGCGTTCGCCTCCCTGCACTCTCAAGACCGGCCGAAAGGTCGGTCTTTTCGTTTCCTCTTTCGGTCACTACGCAGCGTCAGGTTCCGTCCGCTTTTCCGCGCCCAGACCAGCGTGCTGGCAGGAAAAAGCCGCCCGGATTGCTCCGGGCGGCTTGGAAGTTTTCGCGAATCGAAATCGCGAGCGATGAGGCTCGTTATTCCTTCTTCGAAGCCTCGTCGAGGATGTCGCCGAGGTTCATCATGTCGTTGCCAGCGCTGCGATTCAGCTGCTCGTAGGCCGTGGTCTCGGCCGCGAGCTGCGACTCCGAGTAGTTCGCGGCCTTGATCGAGAGACCGAGGCGGCGCTCTTCGCGGTCGATCTTGATGACGCGCGCGCTGACCTGCTGGCCGGGCTTGAGCACGTCCTTGATCTTGTCGATGCGCTCCTCGCTGATCTGCGAGATGTGCACGAGGCCGTCGATGCCGTCCTTCAGTTCCACGAAGGCGCCGAAGGAGGTGATCTTGGTCACCGTGCCCTGCACGACGTCGCCGATCTTGAAGAACGAATCGATGTCCGACCACGGATCGACCGCGAGCTGCTTCATGCCGAGGCTGATGCGCTGCTGGTTCGAGTCCACGTCGAGCACGATCGCGTCCACTTCGTCGCCCTTCTTGAGGACTTCGGAGGGATGATTGACCTTGCGCGTCCACGACATGTCGGAGACGTGCACCATGCCGTCGATGCCCTCTTCGAGTTCGATGAAGGCGCCATAGGTGGTCATGTTGCGGACCTTGCCGCGGACGCGGGCGCCGATCGGGTAGTTGTGGCGAACCATGTCCCACG
>CALFNN010000040.1 GCA_937902925.1 uncultured Opitutaceae bacterium | reverse complement strand
ATCCCCGGCGTGCTCGGGGAGGAAAAGTCATTGACGCACGAATCCTTCACCAGCAAGTTGCTCGACTTTCCTCAATACACGCGTCCCGCCGAATTTCGGGGCATGTCTGTTCCGGAGGTCCTCCTCTCGGGCAACCATGCCGAAATCGAGAAATGGCGGCAGGCGCGCCAGATGGAGAAAACCCGCCAGGTCCGACCCGATTTACTCAAATAACACTGCCATGAATCCGATCATCCAAGAAATCACCGCCGCCCAGGTGAAAAAAGACATCACGCCGTTCAAAGTCGGCGACGGCGTGCGCGTGCACACGAAGGTCCGCGAGGGCGACAAGGAGCGCGTCCAGATTTATTCCGGCATCGTGATCGCCCGGAAGGGGCACGGGATCCACGAGACGTTCACCGTCCGCCGCATCAGCTACGGCGAGGGCGTCGAGCGCGTGTTTCCGGTCAATTCGCCGAACATCGACAAGATCGAGGTCGAGCGCGAGTCGGAGAACATGAAGGCGCGTCTTTACTACCTGCGTCGCCGCCTCGGCAAGGCCGCCGTCGCGATCAAGGAAAAGGATCGCGCCGCCGAGATCCACGCGCAGCACCTGGCCGAAAAGGCTGCGGCCGCCAGTGCGACCCCGGCCGCCGCTCCCGCGGCGAACTGAGCCGCGCGGCGACGAGCCGCACAAGCATTCTGCGAAAGCGGGCCTGATCCGGGCCCGCTTTTTTTGTCCACGCACCGCCCTAACATCGCAGCGCAGGGGGACTGCGGGCCGATGCGCCGCGAAATTCTGCTTCCCCGCCGCGCTGCGCGTCCCTACTACTATCCGGTTTTTCCTCCAATCATGACGCTGCAAACCCTTCTCCTTGCCAAAGCCGCCAACCAAGCCCGCGGGCTCGCGATCGACGCCGTTCATGCGTGCTCGTCCGGCCACCTCGGCCTCCCGCTCGGGTGTGCCGACCTCGGCGCGGTCCTCTTTGGCCACGCGCTCTCGCTCAATCCGGAACGTCCGCGCTGGATCAACCGCGACCGCTTCGTCCTCTCCGCGGGCCACGGCTCGATGTTCCTTTATGCGTGGCTGCACCTCAGCGGTTTCGACCTGCCGCTGGAGGAGGTGAAAAAATTCCGCCAGCTGCACAGCAAGACGCCCGGCCACCCGGAGTTTCGCGAGACGCCCGGCGTCGAGGCGACGACGGGTCCGCTCGGCCAGGGCATCGGCAACTCGGTCGGCATGGCGCTCGCGGGCCAGATGGCCGCGGCGCGGTTCAACACGCCCGAGCACCCGATCTTCGACTACCACGTCGTGTGCCTCGCGGGCGACGGCTGCATGCAGGAAGGCGTGGCGATGGAGGCGTGCGCGTTCGCCGGCCACCAGAAGCTCGACAACCTGATCCTCATCTACGACTCGAACGACGTCACGCTCGACGCGATGGCGGTCAAGACGCAGAGCGAAAATGCGGCGGCGCGCTTCAAGGCGATCGAGTGGGATGTGCAGACGGTCGACGGCCACGACATGGCGGCGTTCCTGAAGGCGTTCAACAAGGCGAAGAAATCCAAGACCGGAAAGCCGCAGCTCATCATCGCGAAGACAATCATCGGCAAGGGCATCGCGGAAGTGCAGGGCACGGCGAAGGGCCACGGCGAGGGCGGGGCGAAGTTCTCCGACGCCGCGCGCGCGGGGTGGGGCCTGCCCGCCGACCAGCATTTTTATGTGAGCGACGATGTGCGGGCTTACTTCGCCGGGCACAAGCAGCGGCTCGTTCGCGCCTGCAACCGGTGGTCGAAGACCTACAAGGCGTGGCGCGAGGCGAACCCGGACAAGGCCGCGGTGCTCGACGCGGCCCAGAACCCGCCGACGGCGGCGCATTTGCTCACGAAGATTCCGCTCTTCGCGCCCGATGTGAAACTCGGCGGCACGCGCGCCGCCGGCCGTGATGTGCTCCAGCCGATCGCGGCGGAGATGCCGCTGCTCTTCGGCGGCAGCGCCGATCTTTATGGCTCGACACTCAACCTGATCGCCGGTGCGCCGGACTTCGATCCGGCGAACCGCGGCGGCCGCAACATCCGCTTCGGCATCCGCGAGCACGGCATGGCCGCGATCGCCAACGGCGTCGCCTACGACGGGCTGTTCCGCCCGAGCATCGCGACCTTCCTCGTGTTCGCCGATTATTCGCGGCCGTCGATGCGGATCGCGTCGCTGTCGAAACTTCCGGTCGTTTATGTCTACACGCACGATTCCGTCGGCGTGGGTGAGGACGGACCGACGCACCAGCCGGTCGAGACGATCTCCGGGCTGCGCGTGATTCCGGGCCTCGACGTGATCCGCCCCGCGGATCCGGAGGAGACGGCCGGCGCGTTTGCCGCCGCGCTGGCGCGGACCGACGGCCCGACCCTGCTCGCGCTCACGCGCCAGGCAGTGCCGGTGCTGAACGAACTTTCGCCGCACGACCGCCGGGCCGGCGTGCTGCGCGGCGGCTACGTCGCCGTGCAGGAGACGGCGCCGCTCACGCACATCCTCATCGGCACGGGCAGCGAACTCCAATACGCGATCGCCGCCGCGAAGATCCTCGGGCCCGGCACGCGGGTCGTCTCCATGCCGTGCACGGAACGCTTCGACCGTGAGCCGGCGGAGTATCGCGAAGCCATCCTGCCCGCCGCGTGCCGCAAGCGCGTGGCGGTGGAGGCGGGCGTGACCGTGCTCTGGCACAAATACGTCGGGCTGGACGGCAAGGTCGTCGGCATCGACCGTTTCGGCCTCAGCGCGCCCGCGCCGGTGGTGTTCAAGGAACTCGGCATCACGACCGAGGCCGTGGTTGCCGCGGCCCAATCGCTCTGATTTCCCGGCGCGGCGGCCATAAGGCGCAGCGGCCGGGAAATTACGGGGCAAATTGTTCTCCTAATTGTCACGGAGCGGGCTTGCATTCGTCGTTAGGCTCCTAACTATCTGCCGCCTTATTTTTTTCTCATGCCTCTGTTGATGCTCAAGGATCTCCCGCGCTACGAATGCCTCCTCGAGGCCGCGCGTGAATTCCCCGATCTCGACCCGTCGGCGACGGAGGTGTTCCTGCATCTGCTGCGGACGGGCGACGAGGCGTTTCGGGTCGTCGAGTCGCACCTGGCGCAGCACGACATCACGCAGGGGCGTTTCGGCGTGTTGATGGCGCTGTGGGGCAACTGCCAGCGCGAAGGCCGCGAGGTCCCGCTCGGTCCGGCCGAGATCGCGGAACGCACGGGCGTGACGCGCGCGACGATCACCGGGCTGATCGACACGCTTGAGCGCGCGGGCCTCGTCGAGCGCACGCCGCATTCCGACGACCGCCGCATGACGTCGGTGGTGTTGACGGCGCGGGGCGAGAAGCTCCTCTTGAAAATCCTGCCGGCGCATTTCCGCCAGATGGCCTGGCTGCTCGGCCCGTTGAGTGAGCCCGAACGCAAGACCCTGGTGCGCCTCCTCACCAAGATTCTCGTGCGCGCCGGGGAAAGCCCCGCCGCCGCACCGCCCGAAGCGGTCCTGGCGAACACGCCCGGCCGGTAGTTGTCCTTTTTTCCTCACTTTCTTCGTCTCACTCATACCTGTCCCACTCCCATGATCCGAAAAATCATCTCATTCACTGTCGCCGCCGTCCTGTTCGCCCTCCTGGTGGCGCTGCCACTCTGGCTGGTGAAGATGTCCCAATTCAAGGCCATCGGCAAAATGTATGCCTCGATGGTGCCGCCGCCCACCACCGTCACCGCGCTGCCGGTGAAGGAGGAAACCTGGGAAAACACCGCCTCCGCCACCGGTTCGCTCGTCGCGGTCCAGGGCGTGATGATCGGCGCCGAGGTGGCCGGCAAGGTCACCAAGATCGGCTTCGAGGCGGGCGCGAAGGTCGCGGCCGGCGACCTGCTCGTGCAACTCGACACCTCGGTGGAGGAGGCGCAGCTCGCCGCCGCCGCCTCGACGGCGGCGCTGGCGAATCTCAACCTGCAGCGCGCGCGCGAACTGCGGGAGAAGAACACCAATTCCGCGGCCGATCTCGACGCCGCCGACGCGCAGGCCAAGCAAGCGGCCGCGCAGGTGGAAAATCTGCGCGCGGTCATCGCGAAGAAGACCGTGCGGGCGCCGTTTACCGGCCGGCTCGGGCTGCGCCTGATCAACCTCGGGCAGATTCTCAAGGAGGGCGATCCCATCGTGTCGTTGCAGACCGTCGACCCGATCTTCGCCGATTTCTCGGTGCCGCAGCAGCAGCTCGCCGAGGTGCGGGCGGGTGCCGTCGTGCGGCTGGAGACCGACGCGGCGCCCGGCGTGAAATTCGAGGGCCGGGTCAACGCCGTCAACCCGGACGTCGATCCCGTCACGCGCAGCGTCCGCGTGCAGGCGACGCTCGACAATCCCGACGGCAAATTGCGGCCAGGGATGTATGCGAACGTCGACATCGTGCTGCCGACGCCGTTGAAAGCGCTGGCGATTCCCGCGACGTCGGTGCTTTACGCGCCCTATGGCGACACCGTCTTCGTGGTGGACGAGCAAAAGGACGAGAAGTCCGGCAAGACCGAGCAGATCCTGCGGCAGCAGATCGTCCGCCTCGGCGAGGCGCGCGGCGATTTCGTCGCGGTCCTCGACGGGCTGAAGGCCGGCGATGTCGTCGTCACTTCCGGCGCCTTCAAGCTCCGCAAGGGAATGCCGGTTGTCATCGACAACACCCTGACCCCGAAGGCCGAGCTCGCGCCGAAGCCCCGGAACACCTGAGGACTCCGGCCGCCGTCCGTCCTCCCACCGTCCATGAAATCATTTACCGACCTCTTCATCCGCAAGCCCGTCCTCGCGATCGTGATCAGCTTCGTGATCGTGATCGCCGGCGTCCAAGCGTGGCGCTCGCTCTCGGTCCGCCAGTATCCCCGCAGCGAAAACGCGTCCGTCAGCGTCTCGACCGTCTACGTCGGCGCGAGCGCCGACCTCGTCCGCGGATTCATCACCACGCCGCTCGAGCAGGCGATCGCCTCCGCGGACGGCATCGACTACGTGGAATCGAAAAGCCTGCAGGGCTTTTCGTCGATCACGGCGCGGCTCAAGCTGAACTACGATTCGACCAAGGCGCTCGCGGACATCACCGCCAAGGTGAACCAGGTGCGCAACTTTCTGCCCGCCGAGGCGCAGGTGCCGTCGATCAGCGTGCAGAATGCCGACTCGCAGCCGGCGGCCTATCTGAGTTTTTCGTCGACGATCCTCGACCAGTCGCAGATCACCGACTACCTCACGCGGGTCGTCCAGCCGCGGCTGGCCTCGCTCGCGGGCGTGCAGCGGGCCGACATCTTTGGCGCGCGCATCTTTGCGATGCGCGTCTGGCTGCGGCCGGACAAGATGGCGGCGCTCAACGTCAGCCCGTCCCAGGTCCGCGCCGCGCTCGCGAACAATAATTACCTTTCCGCCGTCGGCAGCACCAAGGGTTCGCTGGTGCAGGTGAACCTGACGGCCAACACCGACCTGCACACGGTCGACGACTTCAAGCAACTGCCCATCCGCGCGGCCAACGACACCGTCGTCCACCTCGGCGACATCGCCGACGTGCAGCTCGGCGCCGAGGACTACGACACCACGGTTCGCTACTCGGGCAACACGGCGGTGTTCATGGGCATCTTTCCGCTTCCGAATGCCAACACCATCGAGGTGATGGGCCGGGTGCACGAGGAGATGAAGGCGCTGCAGCACGACCTGCCCAGCGGGCTGACGGGGGTCGTCGCCTACGATGCCTCCGAATATATCAGCAACGCGATTCACGAGGTCACGCACACGCTGATCGACACCCTCCTGATCGTCATCATTGTCATCTTCCTGTTCCTCGGCTCGTGGCGCTCGGTGCTGGTGCCGATCATGGCGATTCCCGTGTCGCTGATCGGCGGCGTCTTTTTGATGCAGGCGTTCGGGTTCACGCTGAACCTGCTCACGCTCCTCGCGATCGTGCTCTCGGTCGGCCTGGTGGTGGACGATGCCATCGTCGTGGTCGAGAACGTCGAGCGGCACTTGCGCGAGGGACGCACGCCCTACGAGGCGGCGCTGATCGGCGCGCGCGAGCTGGCCGGCCCGATCATCGCCATGACAATCACGCTCGCCGCGGTCTACGCCCCGATCGGCCTGCAGGGCGGCCTGACCGGCGCGCTCTTCCGCGAGTTTGCGCTGACGCTGGCGGGGGCGGTGACGATCTCCGGTATCGTTGCGCTGACGCTGTCGCCGATGATGTCCGCGCACCTGCTGCGCAGCGCCGCGGAGGAGGAAAAGGGCTTCACCGGCTGGGTGAATCATCACTTCGACCGTTTGCGCCAGAGCTACGGTCGCGGGTTGACCCGGGCCCTGCGTTACCGGCCGGTCATCTACGCGGTGTGGATCATGACTTTCCTCTGCGCGTTCCCGATGTTCCTCCTCTCGGAGAAGGAGCTGGCGCCGACCGAGGACCAGAGCGTGCTCTTCGGCGGCATTTTCGGCCCGGCCAACGCCACCTCGGACCAGAAGGACGCGTTCGCGCGCGCCGCCGAGAAAATCATGATGAACGCGCCGGACTCGCAGTTCACCTTCCAGATCATGTTTCCGCCGGCCGTGGGCGCCGGGTTCGGCGCCGACGGCTTTGGCGGCTTGGTGGCGAAGCCGTGGCGCGACCGCAAGCAGAGCATCTTTCAAATTCTGCCGCAGGTGCAGGCCAAGCTCTCGCAGATCCCCGGCCTGCAGATATATTTCGGCCCTCCGTCGGCGCTGCCCGGCGGCAGCCAGTATCCGGTGGAGTTCGTGATCACTTCGACCGACGACGATCCGGTGAAGCTGCTGGACTATGCGCACCAGATGCAGGACGCCGCGGCGCAGAGCGGCAAATTCCAGTATCCGCCGCAGATCGACCTGCTGTTCGACCTGCCGCAGTCGCAGATCGTGCTCGATCGCGAAAAAGTCGCGGCCCTCGGGCTCAGTCTTTCCCAGGTCGGCGCGGACCTCGCGTCGGCCATTGGCGGCAACTTCGTCAACTGGTTCAACATCGACGGCCGGAGCTACAAGGTCATTCCCCAGATCGAGCGCCGCGACCGGCTCACGGCCGACCAGTTGCGCGACATCCACGTGACGGGCCCCGGCGGCCGGCTGATCCCGCTGAGCTCGATCGCGACGATCAAGACCATCACCGTGCCGCGCTCGCTCAACCGCTTCCAGCAACTGGCGTCCGTGAAACTCACGGGCCAGCCGAGCCAGACGCTCGACGATGCGCTCAAGGCGCTCGAGGACGCCGCGAAGAAAATCCTGCCGGCCGGCTACTCGATCGACTATACCGGCGAGTCCCGCCAGCTGCGGCAGGAGGGCAACAAGTTCCTGCCGGCCTTCGGGCTCGCGATCGTGATGATCTTTCTCGCGCTCGCGGTGCAGTTCAACTCGTTCCGCGATCCGATCGTCATCCTCTTCGGCTCCGTGCCGCTGGCGATGTTCGGTGCGCTGCTGTTCTCGTTCCTGAAAATGCCGGACCCCAACGTGCCCTCGTTGACCTCGGGCTGGACGACCACGATGAATATTTACGCCGAGGTCGGACTGGTCACCCTCGTCGGGCTGATCGCGAAGAACGGCATCCTGATCGTCGAGTTCGCCAACAAGCTCCAGGAACAGGGCAAATCGAAGCTCGACGCCATCCACGACGCGTCGATGACGCGCCTGCGTCCCGTGCTCATGACCAGCGTCGCGACGATCGCCGGGCACTTCCCGCTGACGCTCGTCAGCGGCCCCGGCGCCGCCGCGCGCAATTCCATCGGCCTCGTGCTCGTCGGCGGCATGACGATCGGGACCCTCTTCACGCTCTTCGTCGTTCCGGCCGTCTACATCCTGATCGCCCGGGATCATTCGCACGACCGCGCGCGGCAGGCTGCCCTGGAATCCCCCGCGCTCCCGGAGTCCCAGCCGGCCTTCGCCAAATAACCTCTGCTCATGAAACTCGCCCGTTATCACTTCACGCCGGTTCGGTCCTTTGCCGTGGTTGCCATGGCCGTGGTCTCGCTGCGCGCCGCCCCGGCGCCGCAGCAGCCCGTGCCCGATCAGCTCGACCTCAAGACGGCCATCGGCTTCGCCCTCGAGAACAACTTCGCGATCCGGCAGGCGCGCGAGCGCATCAAGCAGCAGGACGGCGTGGTGATCGAGGTCGGCGCGCGGCAGATTCCCACCGTCGCGGCCAGTGCCGCCTACCAGCTCAACGACAAGGCGCTCTCGACGACCTTCCCGGCCAGCGACCAGTCGTGGCAGATCAGCCTCACGGCTTCGCAGGTCGTCTACGGCGGCGGCGGCATCCGCTCGGCGGTCCGGAGTTCGCAGCTCGTGCGCGAGGCGGCGGTGCTCGACCTGCAGGAAGTGATCAACGAGGCGCTGCTCGACGTCCGCACGTCGTTCTACGGCGTGCTGCTGGCGCGTGAAAAGATCAAGGTGCAGGAGTCCAACCTCGAGTTGCTGCAGGAGCAGCTGAAGACGACGTCCGACCGGTTCGCGGCCGGCACGGTCTCCAGTTTCGAAAAACTCCGGGCCGACGTGGCAGTTGCCAACGCGAAGGCCCCGCTGATCACGGCGCGCAACGACTACCGTCTCGCCATCGAGGCGCTGCGGCAGGCGCTGGGGTTCACCACGAACAAGGACGAGGCGCTGCGCAAGATCCCCGATTTCATCGGCACGCTCGAATACACGCCGGTGCAGTTCGACCTGCAGGCGGCCTTCGATGCCGCCCACACCAACCGCCCCGACCTCCAGCGCCTCGCGAAACTCACCGCGGCCGGCGAGGAGTCGGTGACGACCGCGCGGGCCGGAACCAAGCCGACGGTGTCCGTGTTCGGCGGCTACGAACTCCGGAAAGGCGCGAGTAATTCGCTGGGCGACTCGCCCGACGGCCTGGTCGGCGGCATCCAGTCGCAGTGGAACATCTTCGACGGCCGCGCGACCGCGGGGCGCGTGGCCCAGGCCAAGTCGGCGGTCGAGCAGTCGCGTCTCGGCGAGATCGAGGCGCAGCTGGCCGCGGAGGTCGAGGTGCGCCGCGCCTACTCGCTGTGGCAGGAAGCCACCGAGCTGGCCGACGCCTCGCAGAAGGTCGTCGAGCAGGCCACGGAGGCGGTCCGGCTCGCCAATGCGCGATACAACGCCGGCACCAGCACCCAGCTCGACGTGCTGCAGGCGCAAGTCGACCTCACCACCGCGCGCACCAACCAGATTCAGGCCTACTACGGTTACGACGTCGCGGTCGCGAGCCTGCGCAAGGCGATCGGCCAGGCCGACGAATTCGTGACGAAGTAGGCGCCCGGGCGGTTGGCGACGGGGGGCCGGCCGGCGGCGGCCTAGGCAGGCGGTCCGCGCGGACGGCGCCGGCAATTCGTTCAAAAAATTACGCATAACCAGTTCGCAACCAGCCACCCGTTGTGATGTCTTTTTCCGGTCGCGCATGAAACTGTCCCGCTTCCTGCTCTGCACCGGCGTTGCGCTGGCGGTCGTCTTGGTCGCCGCCCTGGTGCTTGTCTTCAACTCCGGCTTTCAGACGTGGGCGGTTCGCCGGGTGCTGGCGGGCCGCCCGGGATTGCAGGTCTCGATCGATTCGGTGTCCGCCGGCTTGGGGCGGGTGGAGGTGCGGAACCTGCACCTCGTGCAGGACGCCGTCGTTCTGGATCTGCCGTTGCTCCAGGTCGACGTGCCGGTGCTGGCGGCGGGCATGAAACGGCAGGTGCATGTGTCGCGACTCGTCGCCACCGGCTGGAAAATCCAACTCGGGTCCCCTGCCGCGGCCGGCGGCTCGGCGAATCCGGCGGTGGTCGCGCCTGCCGCGATCGCCGTGGCGGCGCAGCAGGCCTTCTCGGGAGTATTCGGGCAACTGCAACTGCCGGTCGACCTCGCACTCGACGGGGTGCAACTGGAGGGCGAGGTCGTCCTGCCCGGCACGCAGGGGCGCGCAAAGATTTCCGTCACCGGTGGCGGGCTCGGTGCGGGCCAGGAGGGAAAATTCGACGTTACCGGCGACGCGACGCTGACGGATCCGAACGTGAACCAGCTGGCGTTGCGCGGCCGGATCGTGGCGGCGATGGACACCCCGCGGACTTTCACGCGCCTTGACGCGAAGGCGGATGCGTCGGCGACGGGCCCGAAATTTCCGAACGGCGTGAAACTCTCCGCCGACCTCGCGGCGGTCCGCGGCGCTTCCGGCGAAAACTACACCCTCACGGTCGCGAGCGAAAGCAAACAGCTCTGCGCGGTGCAGGCGGCGTTCGCACAAAGTGGTGGCAAGCTCGCCGGCACCTGGAAAATCGACCTGCACGACACGGACTTGGCGCCGTTCGCGCTCGGCCGGCCGCTGCCGGCGTTTGCGGCCGACGGGGCGGGAACGTTCGAGGCCGATGCCGCATTCGCCGAAATTCACGGCACGGGAAAGCTCAATGCGGCGTCGGACAGTCTCGCGGCGATCAATCCCGCGCTGGCCGCGATGGGTGCCGTCCGGCTGGTCGCGGATTTCGATCTGGCGAAGCGCGGCGACACGACGCGCGTGGAAAGCCTCCACGCGACCATCGCGGGGGCGCAGCCGATCGCCACGGTCGAGTCGCTGCAGGCGTTCGCGTTGAACGTCCGCACCGGCGAGCTCCAGGTGGCCGATCCCGCGCGGGACCTGATCGGGGTCACGGTGCAGGGCGTGCCGCTCGCCTGGGCGCAGACGTTTTTGCCGGGGCTTGCGCTGACGGGCGGAGACCTGCGCGGCGAATTCGTCGGCAGCGCGCGCGGTGGCGGTCTCTCGCTCCACACCTCGGCTCCGTTGACGGCGAACGGCGTGTCGCTGGCGCAGGCGGACAAGCCGCTCCTGCGCGCGGTCGACGTGGCGCTGAGCGGGTCGGCGGACTACACGCCACAGGGCTGGCAGGCCGAGATCGATTCGTTTACCGCGAAGAGCGGCGCCGCCACGTTGCTGTCGGTTTCGACAAAGGCGGGCCAGCTGGCGGGCACGGATCCGGCCGTCAAGGCGGTCGGGAAATTTACGGCGGACCTGCCGTCGCTCTTGGCGCAGCCGGCCGCGGGCGGCGCCGTGGCGCTCACGGCCGGCACGGCGAGCGGCGATTTCACGGCGACGCTCGACTCGAAGAAACAAGTCCAGGCGAAAATTGCGCTGACCGGGCTGGCGGCGGACCCGAAGCTCGCGACAGAAAAACTGCCGGAGATCAGCGCGGACCTGCGCGCGGATATCGCGGCCAACGGCCAGATCACGCTGGGAATCCCGCTGGTGATCGCGCGCGACGGCCGGAAATCCGATTTCAATTTCGACGGCACGCTCACTCCGGGCAAGGACATGCTGGCCGTCGACGCCCGCGTCACGAGCACGCTGCTGGTGGTCGACGACGCGAAGGTGCTGGCCGCCGTGCTGGCGCCGGCCGCGCCCAGCCCGCCGGCGGCGACAGCCGCGGCGTCAAAACCCGCGGCGCGCGATGCCGCGCCGCCGTGGGCGGGCGTCAGCGGGCAAGTGGCGCTGGCCCTGAAAAAGGTCGCCTATTCGGACTCGTTCCAGGCGACCGACGTGACCGGCGCGCTGCGACTCGACGCCGGCGTGGCGAAGCTGGAGAAACTGGCGGCCGGGCTCGGCGGGGGAAGCGATGCCAGCGTTTCCGGCGCGGTGACGTTCGACCCGAAGGCGGCCAAGCCCTATGCATTGACGGCCGATCTTGCGATCAAGGACTTCGATCCCGCGCCGCTCTTCCGCGCGATGAACCCGGGCCAGCCACCGACGGTCGAGGGGAAGTTCGTCGTGACGAGCAAGCTCGCCGGCGATGCGGCCAGCCTCGGAGACTTGGCGACGAACACGCACGGCGATTTTCAATTGTCGAGCAAGGGCGGCGTGTTTCGCGGACTGCCGGTGAATGTCGCCACGAAGAACGAAACGGTCGGCAAGATCGCGGCGGGTGCGGCGTTGCTCGGCAGCGCGCTCGATGTCTTCAAGGGCCGCAAGGAGGACTCCGACATCACGAGCACCGCGAAGGCGGTCGCCGAGGTCTCGAAGATGTTCGCCGCGATTCCTTATGACCAGTTGAGCCTGGTCGTCAGCCGGGATCCTTCATTCAACGCGACGCTAAAGGACTTCACGCTGATCTCGCCCGAGATGCGAATCACCGGTGGCGGGCAGACGACCCATCAGGCGGGCAAGCCGCTGCTGGACGATGCGCTCGCGATGGAGTTCAAGCTGCGCGCCCGCGGCCACACGGCCGACCTGCTGAAGTTCCTCGGAAAACTCGAGCCGCAACCCGACGAGCTCGGCTATTCCGGCTGCACGCTGCCCTTGAAGGTGGGCGGCACGCTGGGCAAACCCGACACGACCGAGCTGAACAACGCGCTGGCCGCCATCGCGGTCGAGAAATCGGGCGTCCTCGACAAGGCTGGCGACCTGCTGAACCGGCTGATTCCCGGCGGCAAATAGAGCCGGCTGGGGTCGCCCGGTCCGACGAGGCGGGCAGCCCCGTCTGACCGTGAAAATGCGGGTTGAAATCGGGCGGCGTTCCCGAGCATAAACCTCGCGCGCTCATGCCTCTCCCCTTTTTTCGCCGGCGCTCGTATGTCCCGTGGTATCTTGAGCTGATCGCGCGGCTGGTCGCGAACGTGCTCTATCGCGTGCGCTCCATCGGGGCGGAGAATCTGCCGGCGACCGGCGGCGTGCTCCTGCTGGCGAACCACATCTCCTACGTTGACGTCGTGGTGCTGCAGCTTGCCTGCCGGCGGCCGATCCGGTTCCTGGGTTACAAGGGGCTGCGCCGGAATCCGTTTTTCAACTGGTGCTTCGACGTCAGCGGCTGCCTCGACGTCGCGGCGGGCCGTCCGCTCGAGGGCATGCGGACGGCGATCCAGGCGCTGAAGCGCGGCGAGGTCGTGCTGGTTTTTCCGGAGGGCCACATCTCGCGCACGGGCCAGCTCATGGAGATCAAGAAGGGCTTCGAATTCATGGCGAAACAGGCGGGCGTGCCGGTGGTCGCGGCGGCGCACGACGGATTGTGGGGCTCGATCTTTTCCTTCGCGGGCAACAAATACCTCTGGAAGTCGCCGCGGCTGATGCCGACGCACGTCGTGGTCGTGTTCGGCCGGCCGCAATCGCCGGAGCTGGCCAGCCCCGCGTGGGCGCGGCGCGAGCTGCTCGACCTCGGGCGGCTGGCGTTCGACGAGCGACCGGTGCTCCGCCGGCACCTGGGGCGCGAGGGCGTGCGGGCGCTGACGAAGCGGCCGGGCCACCTGCTGGTGATCGACCGCGCGCTCGGGCGGCGCGAGGTGACGTGCGCGCAACTTTACGCGGCGGCGGCGGCGTTGTCGCGCCGGCTGCGGGCGACGGTGCCGGAAAAACGCGTGGGCGTCGTGCTGCCGCCGGGCGCGGGGGCGTTCATCGCGAACCTCGCGGTGATGTGTGCCGGCAAGACGCCCGTGAACCTGAACTTCACCGCGGGCCGGCAGGCGCTGGAGGCGAGCCTCCGGCTCGGCGGCATCGCGACGGTGCTCACCGCCGACGCGGTGCGGGCGAGGGTGAAGGATTTTCCGTGGCCGGAACGCACCCTCGATCTCGCCAAGGAGATCGAAGCGACGGGCGGCAAGCGTGCGATGCTGCCATGGCTGCTCGCCGCTTGGGTGCTGCCCAACCAGTGGTGCGCTGGGCTCCTCGGGCTGCCGCGCGAAGGCGATCACGCCGAGGCCGGGCTGCTGTTCACGAGCGGGAGTTCGGGCGATCCCAAGGGCGTCGTGCTGTCGCATCGGAATATCCTGGCAAACTGCGCGCAGATTTCCTCGCTCTCGATCCTGCCGGAATCGGCGATGCTGGTGGGCTGCCTGCCGGTGTTTCACAGCATGGGCTTCACCGTTACGCTGTGGTATCCGATGCTGCGCTGCTGCCGGATGGTCACCGTGCCGAGTCCGCTCGACACGCGGAAGATCGTCGAGGCGATCCGCGACGAAGAGGCGACCGTGCTGATCGGGGCGCCGACCTTCATCCGCCCGCTGCTGAAGAAGGCGCAGCCGGCCGAGCTACGCTCGCTCCAACTCGTGGTGGCGGGCGCGGAGAAACTGCAGGACGATCTCTACTGCGCGTTTCTCGAGACGTTTCACCTCGAAATCCTCGCGGGCTACGGCCTCACGGAAACGACGCCCGCCACCAACATCAACCAGCATCATCCGCCGGTGGTCACGTCGACCGCCGAGCCGCAGGCGGGCAAACGCGTGGGCTCCGTCGGGCGCATGATGCCCGGGATGACGGCGCGGATCGTCGATCCCGAGACGGGGGCCGAACTGCCCCCGACGCAGCAGGGCATCGTGCTGTTCCGCGGCGCCAACGTGTTCGAGGGTTACCTCGACGACCCGGAGAAGACGCGGAATGCATTTCGCGACGGCTGGTTTGTGACGGGAGATCTCGGGCGCTTCGACAACGACGGGTTTCTGTTCATCGAGGGGCGGCTGACGCGTTTTTCCAAGATCGGCGGCGAGATGGTGCCGCATGGCACGCTGGAAAATAAAATTCTCCTCGTCTTCGGCTGGGAACAGAGCGAGGGCCTGACCATCACCGTGGTCGGCGTGCCCGACGCCGCGAAGGGCGAGGCGCTCGTGCTGCTCACGACGCGCGACGTGACCGTCGACGAATTGCGCACGCGACTGACCGAGGCGGGAGTGCCGAACCTGTGGGTGCCGAAAATCGTCCGACGCGTGGACAAGATTCCGATCCTGGGGACGGGCAAGACGGACCTCAAGGGCTGCCGGGAACTGGCGATGCAAGCGAACTAGAAGCTCCAAATTCCAAGCATCAAGCCCCAGAGAAGTTCCGATGAGCAAATTCCAAACGTCGATGCTTGAGACCTGGTGTTTCATTGGAGCTTTCCGCCCCCGGGCGCGGGCGGGCGGCGCATGAGAATCGACGGTCACGTCCACGTCGTGGGCAACGGCACCGGCGGCACGGGCTGCTGGTATCGGCCGCGGGGCGTGACGAAATACGGCGCGCCGTTCATGGTGCGCAGCGTGGGACTGCCAGCGGCGGCGTTGCGCGGCGATCTCGACGGGCTCTACGCGGCGCAACTGCTGCGTTTCGTGCGGGAGTCGTCGCTCGATGCCGCGGTCATCCTCGCGCAGGACGAGCCGTATCATGCGAACGGCGTGAAGCTGGAGGACGTCGGCTCGTTCTACGTGCCGAACGAGTTTGTGCTGCGGCTGGCGCGCGAGCATCCGGAATTTCTGCCGGCGGTGTCGATTCACCCGGCGCGGCCCGACGCACTGGAGGAACTCGAGCGCTGCCTGGCGGACGGGGCCGCGATGCTGAAATGCCTGCCGAACTGCCAGAACATCGATTGGAACGATGCGCGTTATACGCGCTTCCTCGAGCGGATGGCCGCGGCGGGGCTGCCGTTGCTGGCGCACACGGGCAGCGAGCGCACGCTGCCGGTGCTCGATGCGCGACTCGCCGATCCGCGCGTGCTCACCCGGGCGCTGGAGATCGGCGTCACCTGCATCGCGGCGCACTGCGGCACCGGAATGATGGTGGTTGACCGAGATTATTTCGACGTGTGGGCGGAGATGACGCGGCGGTTTCCGCGGCTTTATGGCGACAACAGCGCGCTGGCCGCGCCGAATTTCCGCTTCCGGCCATCGGCATGGCGGCGGATGCTCGAGCCGGAGCTCGCGGCGCGGATCGTGCACGGCAGCGACGTGCCGGTGCTCGTCACGGGCGTGCTGCCATGGGCGTTCGGGATGATGTCGCGGCAGGACTGGCGTGCGACGGCGCGCATCGCCAACCCGATCGAGCGTGACGCGCAGATCAAGCGAGCGCTGGGGTTTCCCGAGGAAACGTTCACGCGTCTGGCCGGCCTGCTGCGACCGCGCGCGGTCCCGGGCTCGCCGGACAGGAACGGGAGCTAGGCGGACGAGGCCGCCACCTCGACCGGGACGTCCTCATGGGGCGAAACCATGGCGGCGGTGAGGGCGGGCAACTCGAGGGTGAACGTGGCGCCACGGCCGGGGCCGTCGCTGGCGACGGTGAGCGTGCCCTTCATCTCCCGCGCGGCGTTGGCGGCGGAGTGCAGGCCGAACCCGTGGCCGGATTTCCGCGTGGTGAACCCGTGGGCGAAGATGCGCGTGAGATTTTCCGGGGCGATGCCGACGCCGTTGTCCTGCACGGTCAGCTGCACGCGGTCCGCGTTCGGGGCGGCGGGCACGATCCGGAGCGTGACGAGCTTGTCGAGGCGGCCGCTTTCATCGCACGCGTATTTGGCGTTACGGATGAGGTTGATGAGAATCTGGATCACCTTGGCTTTTTCGGCGAGGATGTGGGGCACGGTCGCGAAATCGCGCGCGAGGCGCACGGCGTGCCGGGCGAGGGAGCCGGCATTCATCCGCAGCGCATCCTCCATCAACACCGCCGGGTCGAGCGCTTCGATGACACCGACGACCGTCGCGTAGGCCTGCTGCATCGAGACGATTTCCTTGATGTGGTCGACGTTTTGCTGGAGCGAGGCGGTTTCCTGGAGGAGGCGCTCGCGCTCGGCGACGGCGTGTTCGGCAAGCGAAGCGATGAATTCCGGCACGCGGCGGCCCTTGGGATCCCGCGTGAGGAAGTCGGCGAGATCGGATTCGTGACCCTGGAGCAGGGCGGAGAGGCGCGTGAGGCTCTCCGCGCGCGATTGCTGAATGCCGCTGGCGATGACGTTGGCGGAGACGTTGAGGCTGTTGAGGACATTGCCGACGTTGTGGAGCACGCCGGTCGCGACCTCGGCCATGCCGGCGGTGCGGGAGACGTCGACGAGCTGCTTGTAGGTGTCGGCGAGTTCCTGCTCCGCGCGCTTGCGGCCGGTGACATCCTCGAGGATTCCGATGTCCTGGACGACGCGGCCGTGCGCGTCGCGAACGACGGCGACCGCAAGCAGGCCCCAGACCACGGCGCCGTCGCGCCGGACGTAGCGCTGCTCGACGGTGTAGCTGTCGGCGGCGCCGGAATCGATGCGGCCGCTCAACCCGGCCTGGCGGGCGGCGTCCTCGGGATGAATCAGCGCAGTGAGCGGCGAATAGTCCGGCGGCGTCTCGGCCGGCAGATCGAGGATGCGACGGAAAGTGGAGTTGAAGTGGTAGCGGTTGCCGAGATTGGACCGCTTCCAGAAAATGCCGACGGGGGCGTGCTCGAAGATGAGGCGGAAGAGCAGTTCACGCTGCTGCAGCTCCTCGTTGAAACGGGAAATCTGGGCGGTGCGATCCTGGACCCGCTGGTCGAGCTCGGCGTTGGCGCGCTTGAGGATTTCCTGGCGCCGGAGCAGGGCGCGCATCCGGAGCCGGATGAACGCCGCGAGCCCGAGCATCCAGCCGGCAACCACCGCGACAGCGAACCACGTCGTCTGGTAGAAATGCGGCTGCAGCACCAACACCAGGGTGGTGCCGGTGGCGTTCCACACGCCATCGCTGTTGCTGGCGATGACGCGGAACGTGTAGCGACCGGGGGAAAGGTGGGTGTAGTGCGCGCGACGATCGTGGTCGGCCTCGACCCAGCGCGGATCGGAGCCCTCAAGTTGATAGCGAAAGCGCAGGCGTTGGGGCGCGATCAGGCTCAGCGCGGTGTAGCGGATCTCGAGTTTGGCGACGCCGGCGGCGACCGGGATTTCGCGGCCGAACGGAAGTTGCTCGTCGTCGGCGGCGACGCTTTCGATCACGACGGTGGGCGGCAGCGGATTGGTTTGCAGCACGTCGGGGTTGATTGCGGCGACACCCTTGTCCGTCGCCGTGAGGATCCGGCCGTCGGTGGCGCGAATGGCGCTGGGGCTGCCGAGGCCCGAGGTGGAGCCGCTCTGCAGTCCGTCACCGCGCCCGAAGGTCATCACGTCGAGCGTGGTCGCGGCGCCGCGGTCGATGGCGGCGAACTCGCTCTTGCGCACCCGGGCGAGACCGCGAGCGGAACTCACCCACAGCGAGCCGTGGTCGTCATCCAGCACGCTGAAAAGCACGTCGTCGACCATGCCGTCGCGCGAACTGTAGGCGCGGGCCGCGCCGTTTTGCCAGCGGACCAGGCCCTGCCCCTCGGTCGCGAGCCAGATGGCGCCGTCGGTCTCGAGAAAATCACGGACGATGACGGGCGACGGGATCCCGGGCAGTGGAATGGGTTGCCACGAGCGGTCAGCGGCGCGTTGAAAAAGACCGTCGCTGGTGCCCATGAAAAATCGGCCGTCGGCGGCGCGATAAAGCGTCCAGACGGTCGCGGCGGAAAGCGCAGCGGCTTCCGGCACCGGGAGGAGCTGGCCGTCGTGCAGCTGCAGCAGGCCGCGCTTGGAGATTCCAACCAGGAGCCGGCCGTCGTCGTCGGCGAAGATGCTGGTAACGGGCCGGCTGGTGGCGACGCCGGGTGGGTAGACATAAGTGGTGACCCGACCGCCGGCGAGGCGGTCGAGCGCGCTGCCGCGATTCCCCAGCCACATCGTGCCATCGGGCGCCTCGTAGATCGTGGTGACGGTCTCGTGCGACAACGGCGCCCCGACGGCGAAGTGCGCGACGGCGCCGTCCTGAATGCGATCGACGCCGCCACCCCAACTGCTGATCCAGAGACTGCCATCGCGGGTCTGCTTCAGGCCGACAACCAGGTTGCCGGAGACGCCGTCCTCCTGGCCGAGCGAGTAGGCGCGCCGGTCGGTCAGCCGGTAGAGGCCCTCCGACGTGCCGGCCCAAAGGCAACCCTCACGGCCCTCCAAAAGCGCATCGACGACGCCGAGCCTGTGCCCATAGCGGTCGACGTAGGGCGTGACGCCCGCGCCGTTGATCCGGTCGAGACCGCTGACCGAGCCGACCCACAGGTTGCCCGACCGGTCGACCAGCGTGGTCCCGACGCGCGGGCTCGAGAGTGCGGCGTTTTCCGCGACGGGAACGAAATGGCCGGAGTCAAAACGGAACAGGCCGTTCTGGGTGACGGCGAGCAGTTGCCCGGCGGCGTCCTCGCGGAGCATCTGAAGCTGTTGCGACGGCAGCCCCTCCGCGCGGCCGAAATGCTCGAAGGCACCGTGCCGGTAGCGCAGCGCCTCGGAGCCGACCGCGAGCCAGACCGATTTTTCCCGGTCGACCATGATCGTGCGGAGACCGAGGGTGTTATAGGCCGAGGTGTCGAGATCGTTGATGAATCTGCCGCCGACCCAGCGGATGACGCCGTTCCGTCCGCCGATCCACAGCGAGCCGTCGGGAGCGACACAAACCGCGTTGATGGTATCGCTGGTCAGGCCGTCGGCCCGGCCGTAGGACGTGAACTGGCGGTTGCAATAACGGGCCAGCCCGAAGGCCGTGCCGATCCAGAGGCTGCCGTCGGCGGTCTCCGCCATGGAGGTGATCTGGTTGTTCGGCAGCGCCGGCGTGTCATGGCGCGTAAAGATGGTGAAGCTCAGCCCGTCGAAGCGCGCGAGGCCCTGCTGCGTTCCGATCCAGAGATAACCATCGCGCGTCTGGAAAAGCTGCTTGATGGAGTTGTGCGGGAGCCCGTCCTCGGTATCCCAGTGGGCGACGGTGTAGTTGACGGGTTTCTCATCCGGCTTGAGTGCGAGCGCGCGCGGACCCGCGAACGCGAGAACGAGCGCGACGATCCGCACGAGCCAGCGGCCAGGCCACGCGGCCACGCGGGGGAAACCGCCGGGAATTCGGAGGATCGGGGGAGGGGCAACTGACAGCGGGGCCGGCACGGACAGCTCAGGCGGGCGAGGGCCCGGTGAAACGCGCTTCGTCGGCGATGGCGGCCGGCAACTCGAGAGTGAACGTGGCGCCGAGCCCGGGACCGTCGCTCTGGACGGTGAGGGAGCCCTTCATCTCGCGGGCGGCGTTGGCGCTGGAATGGAGGCCGAAGCCGTGGCCGGTCTTCCGCGTGGTGAAGCCGTGGGCGAAGATGCGCGTGAGATTCCCGGATGCGATGCCGACGCCGTTGTCGCGGACGATGAGGCGCACGCGGTCGCCGGCGACGGACTCCAGTCCGAGCGTGATGACCTTGTCCGCGGCGCCGCCCTCCTCGCAGGCGTATTTGGCGTTGCGGATAAGATTCACGAGGATCTGAAGCACCTTGGCCTTCTCGCCGCGAACCGGCGGCACGGGGGCGAACTCGCGGACGACGGTCACATCGTGACGCACGAGGGCGCCGGCGTTCATCCGCAGCGAATCGCCCAGCAGCGCGGCGGCGTCGAGCGGCTCGATGACCCCGATCATCGTGGCGTAGGCCTGCTGCATGGAGACGATCTCCTTGATGTGATCGATATTCTGCTGCATCGACGCGAGCTCCTGCAGCAGCCGGTCGCGTTCCGCGACGGCATGGCGGGCGAGGGATTCGATGAACTCGGGCACGCGCCGGCCCTTAGGGTCGTGCGTGAGAAAGTCGGCGAGATCGGCGGTGTGTTCCTGCAGGAGGGCGGACACCCGGGCCAGGCTGTCCGCCTTCGATTCGTGGAGCCCGGAGGCAAGGACACTGGCCGAGACGTTGAGGCTCGTGAGGACGTTGCCGACATTGTGGAGGACGCCGGTCGCGACCTCCGCCATGCCCGCCATGCGGGAGGCGTCGACGAGATCGCGCTGGGCCTTTTCGAGGTCGAGTTCCATCTGCTTCGACCGGGTGACGTCCTGGGAAATGCCGAACGTGCCGACGATCCGGCCATCGTCGTCGCGCAGCGGCATCTTGCTGGTGATGGCCCAGGTCTCGCGACCGTCGGGCCAGATGAGTTTCTCCAGTTTGTCGATCACCGGAGCGCCCGTGTTCATCACGTCCTCCTCGTCGGCGCGCGCCCACTGGGCATGACGGTCGGAGAAGAGGTCGAAATCGGTCTTGCCGACGAGATCGACGGGCGCGAGGCCGTGGCGGGCGGCCTTGGACTTGCTGACGGCGATGAAGCGGCTCTCGCGGTCCTTGAAATAAACGAGGTCGGGCGTGTTCTCGAGAAACGCCGTGACGAGCACGCGATCGAGCAGCGCGGCCGTGGTCTCCTGGACGTCGAATGGGGAAAACGGCGTGAGGTTCACGGTGCGGGGATCGCGGGCGGCGCCGCGGGCAGATCGAGGGTGAACGTCGCCCCGCGGTCAGGGCCATCGCTTTGCGCGACCAGCGAACCCTTCATCTCGCGGGCGGCGTTGGCGCTGGAGTGGAGGCCGAACCCGTGGCCGCCGGTGCGGGTGGTGAACCCGTGGGCGAAGATGCGCGCGAGGTTCCCGGCCTGGATCCCGACGCCGTTGTCGCAAACGACGAGACGGACGCGCCCGGTGTCGCCGCCGGACGGATCGGCGGGCGGCACCGCCGCGATGCGCAGGGTGACAAGCTTGTCGTGGCGGCCGGACTCGTCGCAGGCGTATTTGGCGTTGCGGATGAGGTTGACGAGGATCTGGAGAACCTTCGCCTTCTCGGCGAGGACTGGCGGCACGAATGAAAACTCGCGGGCCACGCGCACCTCGTGCCGCACGAGAGCCCCGGCATTCATCCGCAGCGAGTCCTCCATCAAGGCGACGGGATCGAGCGGCTCGACGACGCCGACCATCGTGGCGTAGGCCTGCTGCATCGAGACGATCTCCTTGATGTGGTCGATGTTCTTCTGCAGCGAGGCGAGTTCCTGGCGCAGCCGGTCGCGCTCGCTGACCGCATGGCGCGCGAGTGACTCGAGGAATTCCGGAACGCGCCGGCCCTTCGGGTCGTCGGTGAGAAAACTGCCGAGGTCGGCGGCGTGCTCGCGCAACAGCGCGGAGAGCCGCGCGAGGCTGTCGACCTTCGACTGGCGCAGGCCGGCCGTGAGCACGCTGGCGGAGACGTTGAGGCTGTTGAGCACATTGCCGACGTTGTGAAGGACGCCGGTTGCGACCTCCGCCATCCCCGCGATGCGGGAGGCGCCGAGCAGGTCCTTGTGGGCCTGCTCGAGGTCCTGCTCGAGCTGCTTCGAGTCCGTGACGTCCTTGCTGATGCCGAAGGTGCCGATGATTTCGCCGTTGTCGTCGCGCAACGGCATCTTGCTCGTCAGGACCCAGGTGAGGCGGCCGTCGGCCCAGGTTTCCTTTTCGAGCTTTTCGAGCATCGGTTCGCCGGTGCGGACGATGCGCTGCTCGTCCTCGAAGGCTTCGTTGGCGTGAACCTCGGTGAAAAAATCGAAATCGGTCCGGCCGAGGAGCTCGAGCGGGGTCGAGCGGCGGAAATTGCGCAGGTGCGCCGCGCTCACCGCGATGAAGCGGGACTGCCGGTCCTTGAAGTAGACGGCGTGCGGCAGGTTTTCCAAAAAAGCGGCGATGAGGGTGCGATCGAGCGGCGTGATGCCGGGTTCGTCGACGACGGTGGGAGCGACGGAGCCGGAATTCATGCAGCGACGGTGGCGGGGCTGGCACTTTCCGGGCCGAGCAGACGCTGGAGCACGTCGCGGAGCCCATCGGGGCGGACGGGCTTCGCGAGGTAGTCGTCCATCCCGGCGGCCAGGCACATTTCGCGGTCGCCGGACATGGCGTTCGCCGTCATCGCCACGATGCGCAGGTTGGCCGGAAAGCCGGGTTCGCCGGCCGCCTGGGCGGCGCGGATGTAGCGCGTGGCCTCGATGCCGTCCATCTCGGGCATCTGGGCGTCCATCAGGACGAGAGAGTAGGATTTGCGGCGGAGCGCGGCGACGGCTTCGCGGCCGTTGCCCGCCACATCGGCCGCGTAGCCGAGATTGCGCAACTGGAGCACCGTCACCTTCTGGTTTACGGGATTGTCCTCCGCGACGAGGATGGCGGTGCCTCCCGCGGATGGCGGTGGCGGCGCCACGCGGAGCCCGACGGGTGCCGGCGCCGGCGCCGCGCGGCGGGATTCGGCCAGCACGCGGCCGAGCGTCGTGCGCAGCCGGTCCGGATGGATCGGCTTCAATTCGCAGGTGGCGATGCCATGGGCGCCGAGCACCGCGTGCGGCAGGCGTTCGCCACGGGATGTCAGCATCACCATCGTGGGCCGGGGAATCGCGGGATCGGCGAGGATCGCGCGCGTCAGGCCGAGACCGTCGGTCTCCGGCATGTGATGGTCGAGAATCACCAGGTCGAACGGCGACCGCGTGGCGGCGGTGCGCAGGTGGGCGAGCGCGGCGGCGGCGGAATCGGCGCAGCTGTGGCGCAGGCGCCAGGTGGTGCAAAGATGCCCGAGGAGCTTTAGGTTGGTGGCGTTGTCGTCGACGATCAGGGCGTGATGCTCCTCGAGGAACGACGGTGCGAGCGTGAGCTTGGGTGCGCCGTCGAGGGCGGCGGCCAGCTCGACGGTGAACGAGAATTTTGAACCGGCACCAGGTGCGCTGGTCACGCCGATCTGGCCGTGCATGAGCTCCGCGAGCCGGCGGCAGATGGCGAGGCCGAGACCGGTGCCGCCGAACCGGCGGGTGGTCGAGCTGTCGGCCTGGACGAAAGGACTGAAGAGCGTGGCCTGGATATCCTGCGGGATGCCGATGCCCGTGTCGGTGACCTCGAAACGCAGCCGCGAGCCACCGGGCAACGCCCGGTCGAGGGTGACGCGGAGCACGACTTCGCCGCGGGCGGTGAACTTGATCGCGTTGCCGAGCAAGTTGAGGACGATCTGGCGGAGCCGCACGGGATCGCCGCAGACGCGCGGGGGCACCGCCGAATCGATGTCCATGACGAGCTCGAGCCCCTTGCGCGCGGCGGCCTCGGCATGAAGGTCGAAGGCGAGGGCAAGTTGTTCGGCCAGGTCGAAGTCGATCAATTCAAGCGTCAGGCGGCCGGCCTCGATCTTCGAAAAGTCGAGGATTTCGTTGATGATCGTGAGCAACGCCTCGCCGCTCTGGCAGAGCGTCTGGGCGAGGTCGCGCTGTTCGACGTTGAGCGGGGTGCCGAGGAGAAGGTTGGCCATGCCGATGACGCCGTTCATCGGCGTCCGGATCTCGTGGCTCATGTTCGCGAGGAAGGCGCTCTTGGCCACGTCGGCGGCCTCGGCGGCGTCCTTCGCGCGCTTCAGGTCGAGCTCGATCAGGACGCGCCGGCCGATCTCCTCGTGCAGGGTTTCGTTCGCCGCCTCGAGCTCGGCGGTGCGGATGCGCACGCGCTGCTCGAGGTCGTTGGCCTGCGCGCGGCTTTGCTGGAGCAGGTTCCACTTTTCCGTGAGCGCGTTGGCGAGCTGCAGGACCTCGATCGTATCGAAGGGTTTTTTCAGGATGACCAGCCGGTCGGTGCCGCCGATGCGGGCGAGCATGTCGTCCCACGAGTAGTCCGAATACGCGGTGCAGATCACAATCTGGAGGTCAGGCGCGACCTTCCACAGTTCGAGGGTCGTCTCGACGCCATCCCAGCCGGGCGGCATCCGCACATCGACGAAGGCCATGGCATAGGGCTTGCCCTCCGAGATCGCCTTCAAGACGAGGCCGAGGCCTTCGCGGCCCTGATGGGCGGAGTCGACAACGAAATCCGGCACGGGCCGGTTGGCGAGCGGCGTGGACGGTTCGCCCAGGAGTTCGGCTTCCAGCGCGTCGATGGTCGCCGCGGCCTCGGTCTGTTGCGGACAGAGAATTTTACGCACGTCGGCATGGATCGAGACGTTGTCGTCGATCACGAGGACGCGATGATTGCGCGCCGGAACACCTGGGGCGGGATCGTGCATTTACATGAGGGAATCCACCAATGGTATGATCTGCTTTCTCCTATCGGCACCCGGGAGATGGAGTTGAGTGCCCATCGCAAGCCGGAAGCGGGGCAACGGGGGGCGGGGTGCGGATATTGGAAAAATGCGCTTTTCCGGGCCGGCATGACACCGGCGCGCAAATCTGCGGTCAGGCGCAGTGAGATGAATGTGGAAGGCGACAGCCCGCCCAAGAGGTGGGACCAGGCTGTCCGGCGAAGAACAGCCGGCAAAACCGAGCCGATCCGCTGGCCCAAGGGCGCCGGCCGCGGATGGCAGCCGGCGCCGGCGTTCGGAAGTGCGGCCGGACAGGGCGAAGGCGGGGAGGGAGTTCTGTTCCGGTTTCTCTATCGGGCGAAGCCGCTGCGATTCCTTACGGCTCCGATGCTGTGGCTTTGCCTCGTTCCCATCGGACTCATCGACCTGATGGCCGTGGTTTTCCAATTCGTCTGTTTTCCGGTTTTCGGCGTCCCGCTGGTGCGACGCCGCGACTACGTGGTCATCGACCGGCACCGGTTGGGTTATCTCAGCCGGATTCAGCGGTTGAATTGCGCCTACTGCGGTTACGTCAACGGCGTGCTGGCCTACGTGACGGAAGTCGCCGGGCGCACGGAGCAATACTGGTGTCCGATCAAGCACGCATTGCGACGCCGCGGAGCCCATGGCCGGTATGCGCACTTCATGGCCTACGGCGACGCTGGACAATTCCGCCGCGACTTTGAGCGCGTCCGGCGCGATTTCTCCGATGTGGCGACGGATCGCCCGGGCCGCGGGGTGTTTCGCGGGGGCAGCGCAGGCGGCGGGAAGCGGGCCGAGTCCCCGATCAAAGGCAACGATGACCACCACGCTTGATTCGACCACCGAGGTCACCGTCGAGATTCTCGACAAGTTGCTCGCCCACCTGCCGCTCGCCAACGTGTCCTTCCGGCTGTGGAACGGCGCCGTGTGGCCGGATGCGGCCCCGCGCCCCGCCACGATCGCGTTGAAGCATCCGGGCGCGCTTCGGGCCATGCTGTCCGCCGGCACGGCGAAAGGGCTGGGCGAAGCCTATCTGCACGACGATTTCGACGTGGAGGGTGACATGGAGTCGGCGTTCGAGCTGGCCGAAGCCCTGGAAAGCCGCCCCGTCGGCTGGCTGGCCGCGCTGGCCACCCACTATTTTATCGCCCGGCTGCCGGGCGGCCGGCGGAACGGACGGCAGGATGGGAGGAATTTCGCCGGGTTGGGCGGCGCACGGCATTCACTCGAGCGCGACCGGCAGGCCGTGGCGTTTCACTACGACCTGTCGAACGATTTTTACCGGCTCTGGCTCGATCGCCGGATGGTTTACTCGTGCGGCTATTTCGAGGAGCCCGACATGACGCTCGATGGCGCGCAGACCGCCAAGCTCCGCCACCTCTGCCGCAAGCTCCGCCTGCGGCCCGGGCAGAATCTCCTCGACATCGGGTGCGGTTGGGGCGGCTTCGCGATTTTTGCGGCCGAACAATTTGGCGTCAGCGTCACTGGGGTGACGCTCAGCGAGCGGCAGGCCGAACTCGCGTTGCAGCGCGTGCGCGAGGCGGGCCTGGCCGAAAAGGTAAAAATCGAGTTGCGCGACTATCGCGAGGTGACGAAGCCGGAGGGGTTCGACGCGATCGTGAGCGTCGGCATGTCGGAACACGTCGGTCGCGAGCGCCTCGCGGAGTATTTCAGGACGACGTGGGGGTTGTTGAAGCCGGGCGGGATATTTTTGAACCACGCCATCGGCGAGGGCCGGCGGGCGCAGCGGTTTCGCGGTCCCTCGTTTGTCGACGAATATGTCTTTCCCGACTCGGATATTCCGCCGATACCCCTGGTGCTGCAGGCGGCGGAGGGCGCGGGCTTCGAGGTGCGCGACGTCGAAAACCTCCGCGAACACTACACGTTGACGTTGCGCCAGTGGGTGCGTCGCCTCGAGGCCAGCCACGCCCGGGCGCTGACTTGGGTGAATGAGCCGACCTATCGCGTGTGGCGGCTTTATATGGCGGGTTCGGCGCACGGCTTCGATCACGGCGACCTCGCGATCTACCAGGCGTTGCTGGCCAAATCCGACGCGAACGGCCGGCTGTTCCTGCCGCTGACGCGACGGGACTGGTATGCATAGCACGCGAGGAAACTGAAACCGCCCCGGTGCGGCGGGCGCGACGCCGTCAGTGCAGGACGCCGATCTCCTTCATCCAATCGGCGCAAAGTTCCGGCCAGAGCGTGACGGGACCCTTCGCGTCGCGAATGCCAAAGCCGTGTCCGCCATGGCGGAAAACGTGCATCTCGGCCGGCGTGCCGTTTTGCTTGAGCGCGAGGTAGATCGTGGCGGCGTCCTGCGGGTTGACCGTCGGATCGTCGTCGGCCTGGAGGATGAAGGCCGGCGGATATTTCACGCCGGGGGTGGCCTCGATCTTGTATTTCCACATCAGGCGCTGCTGGGCGGAGAGACCGTCGAGCGACGCGGGCCGCGTGCCCTTGGCGCCGGCGAGCGCGTAGCCGAGCACGGAGAAATCCGGGCGGGCGCTGAGCTGGTCGGCGTCGTCGACGGGAGCGTAGATGGATTTGTCCGAGAAGAACTCGAGCGAGGCGGCGAGGTGTCCACCGGCCGAGTAACCGATGAAGCCGACGCGCGCCGGGTCCAGGCCCCACTCGGCGGCGTGGGCGCGGATGACCCGGACGGCACGCTGCGCATCCTGCAAGGCGACATCCTCGCCGTGCGCATGGCCCTCGCCGGGCAGGCGGTATTTCAGGACGAACGCGGTCACGCCGAGGCGGTTGAGCCACGCGGAGGTGTCGGGCCCCTCCTTGTCGATCACGATGCGCAAGTAGCCGCCGCCGGGCGCAACGATGACGGCGACGCCATTGGGATGCTCGGGGCGGTGAACGAGGAGCGACGGCGTGACGATCTGCGTGTAGATGCGGTCGTGTTTCGCCGGATCGGTGCTGCGCTCCGTGACCTTCTCGGCGATGGTGAGTTTTTCCGAGCCAGGAGCGGCACCGGGCCAGAGGGGAATCAAGCCGGGGATTTCGGCCGCGATGGAGCGGGACAGAAGGGCGAGCGAGAGCAAGAGCGGGGCGGAGACTTTCATCCCGGCGAGTCTCGCCAAATCGGAGCGAATTTACAGGCGAAAGCGCGGCCGCTTCGTTCCGCTGCGCCGAGGCGGGCCGGCGAAGAACGGTCTACGACTGCCTGCGGCCGGGGCCGACACGATCCAGCAGCAGGAGCGCGCCGGCGATCACGGCCAGCAGGCCGATCACCCACGTGGGAATCGAAATGCCCACAAGGATGTTCAGTCCGAACACGAGGAGAAAGATGGCGAGGAAGAGGTGAGCCATGGTGGGAGGGGATTGAGTTCGCGAGCAAAGGCGGACGGAACTCCAGCTCATGGTATGACACCGGCGGCCAAAGTTCCCGATTGGGCGCAAATCGGTGATGTCCGGGTTTGCCGCCGGGCCGACTGCCGCCATGAATGAAGGGGCGATCCATGAAATTGCGCCCCTGTTTCATCTTGTTCCTGCCGTGTCTGGCACAATTTTTCGGCGCCGTGCCGCTCGCGGCGGGGGAAACGGCCGGAATGGCGAGGCCGAGCGCGGCGCAGGACGAGCGGATGGCGTGGTTTCGCGAGGCGAAATACGGGCTCTTCATCCACTGGGGACTCTACGCGATCCCGGCGGGCTACTGGCACGGCGCGCGGCAGCCGGGCTTCGGCGAATGGATCATGCAGCACGCGAAGATTCCCGCGGCGGACTACGCGGCGCTCGCCCACGAATGGAATCCGCAGAAATTCGATGCCGAGGCGTGGGTGAAGCTCGCGCAGGACGCGGGCATGAAATATCTCGTGATCACGGCGAAGCACCATGACGGGTTCGCGATGTATCGCTCGACGGTCAGCCCGTTCAACGTGGCGGAGGCGACGCCGTTCGGCCGCGACGCGCTGGCCGAACTCGCGGCGGCCTGCGCGAAGCACGGGCTGCGACTGGGGTTTTATTATTCGCAGGCGCAGGACTGGCACGAGCCGGGCGGCGCGGGGAACACGTGGGACTTCGGGCCCGATCCGCAGAAAGACCGCGACGGCGCCTACGACCGCTATTTGCGCGAGAAGGCCGAGCCGCAGGTGCGCGAGCTGCTGACACACTACGGCCCGGTGAGCTGCATCTGGTTCGATACGCCGCAGATGATGACCGCCGAACGCGGCCGGCGCTTCGTGGACCTCGTCCACGAGCTGCAACCGGCGTGCCTCATCGATGGACGGCTGGGCCACGCGGGCGACTACGAGACCACCGACGACAACACCGTGCCGAACCTGACGGCGGAAGGCGACTGGGAGACGCCAATGACGATCAACCACACCTGGGGCTACCGCCGCGACGACCGGGACTGGAAGTCGCCGACGGAAATTTTGTTCAAGCTGGTCGACGTGGTGAGCAAGGGTGGAAATTTCCTGTTGAACGTCGGGCCCGATGCCACCGGGGAGATTCCGCCGGCGTGCGCGGATAACCTGCGGGTCGTGGGCGACTGGCTGAAGGTGAACGGCGAGGCGGTTTACGGAGCGGGCCGTTCGCCGTTCGGTGCCGAGTTCGGCGAATTCAGTCCCACCCAAAAGGACCGCAACGGACAGCCGCTTTTCCTGACGCTGTCGCTCTGGCGCTGCACGACAAAGCCGGGGAAACTTTATTTCTTCTATTTCGGCGACCGCCGCGGGACGATCGAGCTGCCGGCGTTCGAAAACAAAATCACCCGGGCCTACATTCTCGGCGATCCGAAGCGGGCGCCCTGCGGCATCGAGATCGTGAATGGCATCCGCACGGTGCGCGTGCAGCGGCAGGGGCCGGATGCGACGGCCAACGTGCTTTGCCTCGAGATCGAGGGGGATGCGGTGCGGGCAAAGGGAAGCAACTGAACCTCGCGGAACCGCCGGTCGCGGGAGCGCGGGGGGCGTGGGGATTCGTCAGGCGGTTGCCCCTCAACCTCAATAGGCTCGTCTCGGGTGGCGGGCAGCGCCTAGCCTCGCGTCCTTCACGATGCGCGCTCTTACCCGTCTGCTCACTGGTCTGGTCTGCCTCGGGGTTCTGACGACGGTTGCGGCCCAGTCGCCGCGGCACACGTTTGCCATCGGCGACAAAGATTTCCTGCTCGACGGCAAGCCGCTGCAGATCCGGTGCGGCGAGATCCATTTCGCCCGGATGCCGCGCGCGGAATGGCGCCAGCGGCTTCAGATGTGCCGCGCGATGGGACTCAACGCGGTGTGCGCCTATTTGTTTTGGAATTTCCACGAGTGGCGGCCAGGCGTCTACGACTGGAGCGGCCAGGCGGACGCGGCCGAGTTCTGCCGGATCGCGCAGGAGGAGGGCCTGTGGGTCATCCTGCGGCCGGGACCGTATGCGTGCGCGGAGTGGGACGGGGGCGGTCTGCCGTGGTGGCTGTTGAAGAAACCGGACATCCGCCTGCGCTCGCTCGACCCGGATTTTATGACGCCGGCGCGCGCATGGCTGAAGGAAGTCGGCCGCGTGCTCGGGCCGCAGCAGGTGACGCACGGCGGGCCGATTCTGCTCGTGCAGGTCGAGAACGAATATGGCTCCTACGGCAAGGACGCGGACTACATGGGCGCGATGCGGCAGGCGCTGCTCGACGGCGGCTTCGACGTGCCGCTCTTCGCGTGCAATCCACCCGGCGACCTGAAGAACGGATTGCGCAGCGACTTGTTTCAAGTCGTGAATTTCGGCAAGGACCCGGAGAAGGGGTTCGCAGCGTTGCGCGCGGTGCAGCCGAAGGGTCCGCCGATGTGCGGCGAATTTTATCCGGGATGGTTCGACACGTGGGGCGTGGAGCATCACACGGGCAACACGCCGCGTTACCTCGCCGACCTCGAATACATGCTGAAGGTGGGTGCGTCGTTCAGCATCTACATGGCCCACGGCGGGACGACCTTCGGGCTCTGGTCCGGCACCGACCGGCCGTTCAAGCCCGACACGAGCAGCTACGACTACGACGCGCCAATCAGCGAGGCGGGCTGGGCGACGGAAAAATTCGCGGCGACGCGCGAGCTGATCAAAAAATACCTCGCGCCCGGCGAGACGCTGCCCGAGCCCCCGGCGGCCAACCCGGTGACGAATGTCGATCCCTTCCTGCTGACCGAGCGTGCCGCGGTGTTCGACAACCTGCCGGTGCCCATCGCGGATGCCGCGCCGCGCAACATGGAGGCCTACGACCAGGGTCGCGGCTGCATCGTGTATCGCGCCGCGCTGCCGGCGGGTCCCGCGGCGGCACTCGAGCTGGGACAACCGCACGATTTCATGTGGGTGTTCATCGATGGCCGGCCGGTCGGGGAACTGGACCGGCGCGGGAAGGCGATGCAAATGCAATTGCCGGCGCGCGCGGCGGAGTCGCGGCTCGACGTGCTGGTCGAGGCCGCGGGGCACATCAATTTCGGCAGGGAGATCCACGATCGCAAAGGACTGCAGGGTCCGGTGCGTGTGGTGGCGGATGGCGCGGCGACCGAGGTGACGCCATGGCGGGTTTACCCGCTGGGCCTCGAGTTGCCGATGCTGGCCGGCCTGAAATGGAAAACCGCGGGGACCGGCGAAGAAAAAGGGCCGGCGTTCTGGCGCGGGAGTTTCGAGATGAAGATTCCGGCCGACACCTTCCTGGATCTTTATTCCTGGGGCAAAGGCGTGGTGTGGATCAACGGCCGGTGCCTGGCGCGCTTCTGGAACATCGGCCCGACGCAGACGGCCTACGTGCCGCGCTCATGGCTGCACGCCGGTCGCAACGAGGTGATCGTGCTCGATCTCGAGGGGCCTGCCAGACCGATGCTCGCCGGCCTGGACAAGCCGATCCTCAACGAACTGCGGCCGGAGCTGGATCCCGGGCGGTAGGCCGGGTGCGCGGGCGGTGCGGAGAAAGTTCGCTCCGCGCCGCCCGCGGCCCCGCTACCGCACGTCGAACGACTGATGGTCGAGAGGAAAAATCGGGTGGCCGAGCCGCTTCGAACACAGGCGTTCGAGTTGCAGCGCGACGTGCTGGTTGCGGGAGATGAAACGGATGAACTCGACCCGGTTGACGACGAGACAGCTGGTATCCTCGGTCGTCTCGACGTCGGCGGTCGCCGCGCTCGTTTGCAGCAGGCTGATCTCGCCAAAGAAATCGCCGGGGCGCAGGCGCGCGACCGGCTTGCGGTCCTTGAGGGCGCGGGCCTGGCCCTCGTAGAGCACGTGGAGGCTGCCGACCTCCTGGCCCTGCAGGATGATCTTGCCGCCCGCGGAATGCGTGGCGGTTGTCGCGAGCTCGGCGAAGCGCGCGATCGCGGCCGGCCGCCAGTCGGCGCAGAGCGCCGCGGCGCGATGGAGAAAGAGGTGGTTGTGCACATAGCGGCAGACCGCGGGCACGCCGAGGGTGTCGACGACCAGGCGCTGAAAATCCTCGCGACCCAGGGTCACGGCCACGACCGGGGTGTTGGTCCGCACCTCGAGGCTCGCGCCGTGGGGATCGACGAGCTTGTGGGCGCCGAAGAGATCGCCGTCGATGATTCCGAAGAAACGCGCCTTGCGACCGGATTTCAGCCGTTGGTAAACGGTGGCGCGTCCCGTGAGAATGAAGCCGACGGTCGCGGGTGTTTCGTCGAAGGTGACCAGCTTGCGCCACGGACGGGCGCGGAGCGGTTGCAGGAGTCCGACGAGTTCCGCCTGCACATCCGGGTCGAGGCGGCGCAGAAGCGGATTGCGGCGGATGAGCGCCTCGAGCTCGACCGGGTCGGAGGCCGGCCCCCTGGCGGCGCGCCAGCGACGGAGCTCGGCGGTGCCACGGCGCCACGCGGCGACACTGGCGTCGATGACGCGATACTGCAGGCTGGTCGCGATCCAAAACGCCACGACGCCGCCCGCCACGATGCCCGCCGCGGTGAAGTCCGTCTGGCGGTTGGGCCAGGCGAGCAGTCGTTGCCAGAGGCCGAGGTGCGCGGTGCGGTCGACAACGAAACTGAAACCCAGGGCCCATCCGATCCCGAGCGCGAACTGAAGGACGGTCACCCGCAGATCGAAACGCCGCCAAGCGACGCGCCACAATTCGACGAGGCTGAGCCGGGCGTCGAAGAGTGGCGCGCCGTCGGTCGCAAGCACCGGTTCGCGGCGGAGCAACAAGAGAAGATTGCCGGTCACCGTGTCCCCGATGGGCCGGCAAAAAAAGAAAAGCGCGACGAGCGGCGGAAACACCCAGGGCTGGTGCCGCCAGAGGCCGGCGGCGGTCGCGAGGCCGAGCGGCAGAATCGTCAGCGCCAGGACCGCCGCGCGACCCATCCGGCCGGCCATGCAGCGGTCCTCCAGTTCGACGGCGAAATGGGGCGCAAGCGTGAGCCACCGCAGGCGGGGCCGGTGCACCTCGCAGCCGGCGCCGCGCAGCGCCGAGGCCGCGAGCAGGTGCCCGGCGCTCAGGGCGCCGCAGACTGCGAGCCAGCCGCGAAGAAAATCGGCGCGATCCCGGGGCACCGCCGGAAGCCACAGCGCGAGGGCGACGAGGGTGGCGATTGCGCCGGCGCCGGCCAGGGCAACACCGCCCGCGGGCGGCAGCGGGACAAACCAGCGCACGGCCGGGCGCGGGATTGGAGCCGGTCCCGTGGGATCGAGTTCCTCGCTGCGCAGGACGCCGGCGTGGTGGGCCTTCAGGATCAGGTCGTAGAATTCGCGCAGCGGCGGACAAATGCGCTGGCGGATGCAGCTCTCGAGCGCGTCCGGCACGTTACGCGGCGACGTGAACTCATCGAGGACCCGGGCCTGGAGTTCGTTGACGAGGAGATACGTTCCCGACGCGACCCGCTTGAGGGCGAGGGCGCCGCGGACCGTCCGGCCACGGACGAGGCCGGGCTCCAGGTGGAGCGTTTCCGCGGTGAGCAGGAGATTGCTTTCGAGATGCATCGCAATCGCGCGCGTCAACCGCCGGCGCGCAGGCGAATC
Organism: uncultured Opitutaceae bacterium; assembly: GCA_937902925.1. GTDB lineage: Bacteria > Verrucomicrobiota > Verrucomicrobiia > Opitutales > Opitutaceae > CALFNN01. The sequence continues at coordinate 30,970 of CALFNN010000040.1, read as the reverse complement.
ATGCGGGCGATGAGCTCGAGCAGGAGGGCATCGCGAAAAGGTTTCGGCAACAGGCGGAATCCCGCCTCCTCGGCGACCCAGCGGCTGTCCTCATCGAGTTTGCTGCTCATGAGCACGACGGGCAGCGTGCGATGGCGGCGGCGGAGTTCGCCCGCCATGGTGAGACCGTCCATCTCGGGCATGAACACATCGGAGAGGACGAGCGTGATGCGCGCCTTGTCCCGCTCCCAGACAGCGAGGCCGTCGCGGCCGTTGACGGCGAAAAGCGTCTCGTAACCGGCGCCGTGGAGCGTCTTGCCGACAGCCGCGCGGATCATGGCGGAGTCGTCGACCACGAGAATCAGGCCGCGCGGGGTTGGCGTGATCGGATTGGGGCCAGGCGCCGCCGGGGGCGAAGAAGGAGCGACGGACGATGATGGTTGGGAAAACATGACGAGCCGACGCAGACGGTCGCGAAAGCAATAGCGGCCACGGCCGGGCGTTCTTAAGTCGCCAAGGGCCGCACCCGGCCAGAGATGTGTAAATAAACTGTGCAACTCGCATCTCGCGGCCGCGGGGCCGGCGAGCCGAGCGACGGAACGCTTCGGGCGACGTCGGTCGCGAGCGAGGCCGCCGGAAGCTACGGGGCGGCGTTCGCCACGACTTGCGCGGTCACGTCGGCGCCGTTTTGCTGGAGGTGAGCCTTGTTGGTCTGCGCCGGGAGGGTGGTGCCGGCCGACGTGACGCCGGCGGTGAAGTTGAGCCGGGCGAGGCCGCTGACGACGACGGGCTGGCCGTTGGACTGGAGCAGATCGCCGCCGGTGATCCGGGTGTCGGCAGAGGACCCGATCATGATCACGGGCGTGGCCGAGCCGGACGCGTTGATGTTGCCGACGAAGACCGGACCGGTGAATTGCACGCCGGGCGCGTAGATGCCGGCAAGCCCGCTGGTGGCGACGTAGCTGGCGTTGGAGGTGCGCACGCCGCCGAATTTTCCGTTTGTGCTGGAGATCGCGATGAACGCGATGTCCGCGACGCCGTCGTAGCTGGTCGAGGTGTGACCCTGAAAAAGCGGACTGCCGTTGACCGCGGGGTCGTTCGTCGCGCCAGGAGGCAGGAGAATGTTGTAAGCGCCGGTCGGATCGAACGCGGTGGCGCGGCCCACGGTGAAGACGGAGACGTTGGTCGTTTCGTTCGCGCCAGTGATCACGATGCCCGCGTGCCCCTTCATGTAGGCGACGGTTGGTTGGTAGTAATTCACCGCGGCGGCTGGACCAGACGAGTTGTCGAGGAGCAGCGAGAGCGCGCCCGCGCCGCTGAACTCGACCTGCACGATGTCATCGCTGAGATCGACGTAGGAGAGCCGCGTGACCTGGTTGGTGTCGGCGGTGATCGTCGCCGCCGCGCCCGTGAGCAGCACCTGGTCGAAGATATTTCCGTTGGGATGGACGATGTCGGTCGGCTGCAACTCCTGCCCGGCGCCGATCACCTTGGCCGTCGTCGACACGCCGAGCAACGCGGGCGAACTCGTCGCGGAGACGGGCGTGTTGGCGGCGGCAAGGGTCGTGACGGTGGCGTCGTAGGTGTCGAGAGCGTTGCTGACCTTGGCCGTGTAGCTTCCGGCGGCGGAGGGCTGGACGTTGGCGAGCGAGAGCGTCGCGGTCGTGGCACCCGAAACGATCGTGCCGTCGGACGAGGCGCCGTCGGCGAGCGGGATGCCGTTGAAGCTCCACTGGTAGCTGGAAGCGGCGTTTTGCAGGCCGCCCACGCCGGTGGTGCCGATCGTGAAGGTCGCGGTTGAACCGACGGTGGCGGCCTGGCTTTGGGGCGGCGACGTGATGGCGAGCGCGTTGTAGGTGACGAAGGCGGGGACGCCGTTCGGAACGGTGACGGCGGAGTCGCCGGTGAACCGGACATTCTGCGCGTTGAAGATCTCGAGGCCGACGGAGCCGGAGAGGTGAACGTTGTCGAGCGTGACATTGGAGATCAGCGCGGTCGCGAGGGGAAGACCCCAGATCGTGCTGTAGCCCGTCGCGCCGGTGGCGGTGATGTTGGAGAGGGTGATGTTCTGCCAGCGCGAGAGGGTGGAGGACTTCAGGGAATTTGGCGGAGTGGCGTTCCACGACGCGACTTTATCCACGGTGGTCTGGTTCGAGCCGCTGACCGCGCCGGGCGTCCCGACGTCGACGTAGTAGCTGTAAAACACGATGGGATATTGGACGTTGGTCATCGTGATATTCGAGTAGGTGAGGTTTTGCACGAGGCCGCCTTGCGTCGGGTCGGCCTTGAGGCGCAGGCCGCTGGTCGTGCCGGTGAACGAGCAACGGTCGACGACGAGGCCGTCGAGCCCCAGATTGGTCTGGCCGCCGATGGACAGTCCGTGGCCGGTGCCGAAGGTGCAATCGACGACAGTCATGTCGCCGCAGACCGTGCTCCCGGGCTTGATGGCGATGTTGTCGTCACCGACGGAAATCGTGCAGTTCTTGATGAGGTAGTGCAGGCCGCCGGGATCGATGCCGTCGCTGTTGGGCGCGGTCGTCGGCGCGGTGATCGTCACGCCGTCGATGGTGACGTTGTTGGTCGTGCTGAGCGCGAGGTGAAACATCGGCGAGTTCGACAGCGTGAGGCCCGATACGAGCACGGTATCGGCGTGGGTGCACTGGATGAGGCGGGGCCGGTTGGAGATCGTGCCGGCGTTGAAGGCCGCCCACCAGGCCGCGCCATCGCCGTCGATCGTGCCGGCGCCGGTGATCGCGACGTTGTTCGAGCCGGAGTTGATCGTGATGAAATGCGAGGGCGAGGTCGTGCTGTTCGGATAGGTGCCGAAGGGCAACGCCTGCAACGTCGCACCGGCGTCGACCTGGAGGTTCGTCCGGCTGTAGACCGTGATCGGCCCGCTGCGGTAGGAGCCGGGCGCGGCGGGAAACTCGACGATGCCGCCGGCGGTGCGGGCGGCGTTCAGCGCGGCCTGGATCGCGGCGGTGTTGTTGGTGGTGCCATCACCAACGGCGCCGTAGCTGACGACATTGAAAACGGCCGCCGGAACGATCGGGAGTCCGGAGGGCGCGGCCCAGATGGCGGAAACCCAGCTTCCGAGGAGGAGCCAGCAGCCGGGCGCGAAGGAAAGAAGTGACCGTGGAGGCGACAAGAACACAGGGGATGAATTCCGACAGAGTGCCGGCAAAACTACGCCCGGGAGCCGGTTTCGGCAAGACGAACGACCCGCCGTCCGCCGAAAATCCGCATCCAGTCCTTCAACCCGGTGGGATCCTCACGGTCGTTTAGCGCAGAAGCTGGACGAGGAGGAGGCAGGCCTGCGCAAGGCCGAGCACGGTGAGCGCCGGCGCCCAGAAGCGAAGAAATCGTCGATGCCAGCGCGCCTCAGTCGCCGACATGGTGCGCTCCCTGACCCGTTCCTCGACGCTCAACCGGTGGCGTGGAGCATAGAAATGAAGCGAGGGACCGGCGATCAGCAGGACCACGGCGATCAAGATGGGGCGCATGAGGTGAAGTTCGCCGATGAAGTGGACGGGACTGGAATCGAATGGTGGGAAAATCATGCTGGTGCGGCAAACGAGGCGGCCACCGTCGGGAGGGCCCGCATCGCGAGAATCAGAAATAGCCGGCAAAATTCGTGTCGGGGCCGGTCCCGCCGGCCTTGCCACCGGCCGGGTCCACGAGGTTTTCGTCGTGCAGGAGGACGACGCGAAACGGCGGCGTCGATGCCGGCCGCGAAAGGCCCTGGGGCTCGGGCACGGCCGCGATCGAGACGCAGCCGTCGCCCGTCTGGACGCCGGAGGCATTGGCTTGATCGGCGCCGGCGTTGTAGGAGCCGCCGCCACCGCCGTCGCGCCCGGACTGCGAGCCGCCACCACCACCGCTGAAACCGCCACCTCCGCCGCTGCCATGACCGAGGAAGGAGCCGCCGCCGCCGCCGCCGAATCCGCCGGCGCCGCCGATGTTGCAGCAATAGTTGGCGCCCGCGCCGCCGCGCCAGACGCTGCCGCCGCCGCAAAACGTCGGCGACGAGCCGACGTCCCCGCCGCTGCGCCAGCCCGCGCCGCCGCCGCCGCTGTAGCTGAAGTTGGTCACGTCGGACTCGCCGCCGTGACCGTTGCGGCCGCCCGGTGCCGCGCCCCGGTCGCCGTCGATCGAGACGACGCCGTCGCTGCCGCCGCCACCCCCGCCACCGCCCGCGGCGAGCAGGGGAATATCGGGCAGCGGGACGCTGAGCGCACCCTTCCAGACGAAGCTGCCGCCGCCTCCGCCCCCGGCGGCCTGGTGAGGCGTGACGCCGGATTGGCCCTGGCGGCCCACGACGATCTGGAGGATGTCGCCTTCCTTCAGCTTGAACGTGCCACGGACGCGGGCGCCCTTGCCGCCGGGTCCGCCGCCGGCCCCGCCCTGGGCGCCGGCGGCCTCGATGACGTAGCTGCCGGTGGCGGAAATGAGATGCTGCTGAATCGCGCCGGTGGCGGAAAACACGATGGGTTCGAGGCTCATGGGAATCGCAACGGGGAGGATGATTTGGGTCGTCGGCCGGAATTGGCCTGACCAGCCCAGAGCGCGGTTTCCCGGGCGAAAGGGCCATGCTCGCGCTCCTTTTTCCGCCATAATTTGTGCGAACGACGGATTCGCCTCCCGTAAAATAGAAAACCCGACGGGCCTGCATCGCAGGCACCCGCCGGGTTGTTGCGCTCGGCCGAAACGGCGCGAGGTCAGTTCTCGTTTGGATCGTTGTCGATGCCGGGATCGATGATGCCGATCGCGCCGCTCGCGACCTGCTGCACGAGGATCACGTAGTTGAACTCGATGAAGTTGAACTCGGCGTTGCACGAGTCGGTGACCGTGAGCTGGCCTCCGGAAGGATCGCGATTGACCGTGATCGTCCGGAACTGCTGGCGGCCCACACTCGGACCATCCGGCGCCCGCGTCGGGTCGACCGCGATGCCGACGAGCACGTAGTTGGGATCAGGCAACTGAAACGTGAACTGCACCGCGCCGAGATAGCCCTGCGGCACGCAGACGGTGATTTGCTGGCCGTCGCCCGAAAAAACCGGCGGGCCGGGCGGCGGCGGATTGGGCGAGGTGTTCACGGGCGGCGACAGCGTGGCGTCGATGGTCGCGTAGGCTCCCGGGTTGACGTTGAACTGGTTGATCGCGATTTGAACGGTGGCGGTATACATGTTTCTGGATTTGTGGGTTGAGCTTGCTGACTGACTAGCGGGCGATCTCCAACGTGGAGGCCGCCAAGGGGTCGACGGGGTGGTAGCCGAAACTCCGCAGGCGCCCGACCAGCGGCCGCGCCGCGTCCGGGTTTCCGGCTAGAACGTAGGCTTGCGCGAGCGGGTCGAGAAAACGCCAGTCGTTCGAGGTGGCGGCGCGCGGGCCGAGCACCGCGATCACGCGGTTCCAATGCGCCATGGCCGCCGCAGGCAGACCGGCGGCTGGGTTGACCCGCCCTGCGAGCAGTTGGGCCTGCGCGAAGTCCCAGAGCACCCACGTGTCCGCCCGGTTCTCGCCGATGAGTTGCTCGCCGATGCCGATCGCCCGCTCGGCCGCGGCGAGTGTATCGGCGCGGGCTCGGGCGAAACGGACCCGGGCCTCGAGCATCCACGCAGTCGCGAGGCGGCCGGTGAAAACCCGGGCGGCCGGCTCGGCTGCCACCAGGACCTCAAGCCGGGCCCGCGCGTCGGCGACGATGGGCGCCGCGGCCGCCAGGTCGTTGTCGCCGAGCATCAGCTCCGCGGCGCGGAGCCGGCAGTTGAGGGCGTTGACCAGCCACTGCTGATTTTTGGCGTCGGCGGTGACAAGGGCGGACTGCGCATCCCGTGCCGCGGCGAACTGTGCGGCGGCCTCGGGCCGGCGTCCCGCGATCGCGAGCACAAATCCCGCGAGCACCTGGCTGTCGGCGAGGCGACTTTTCCACCGTGCCACCGCCGGTTCCCGGTCGATCAGCGCGGCGAGTCGTTCCGACATCTCCCGGTAACGGTCGATGGCCTCGGCATACTTGCCGTCGATCTCGGCGATGTTGCCCAGCCATGACGCGCTGTCGGCGAGACGATAGCCCAGTTCCGTGTCGCCCGGCTCGGCGGCGAGCATTTTCCCGAGCGTGGCGCGCTCGGCGAGGAACCCGTCCCGGGCGTCGGCGAGGTCGCCGCGGTCGAGATCCAGGACTGCGAGATTATGCGTGCTGTAGCTGAGCTCGGCCTGCGCGCGGGGCTTCGCCCCTTCGAGCGCAACCAGCGCGATGGTGGAGTCGCGGTAACGGGTGAGCCACTGGCGGGCGGTGGAAAAATCGCCGCGGCGGCGCGCGATGAAACCGGTCCAATACTCGACTTGGGCGCGTTCGAAGAGCATGTCGGGGTCGCGGGGATGGCGGGTCGTCAGCGCCGTGGCGCGCGAGTAGGCGGTGGCGAAGGCCGCGTCGGCGTCGGCGTAGCGCGCCTCGTCGATCCGGGTCTCGCCGATCTGGGCCAGCGCTTTGGCCTGGCGGATGAGCGCGGTGTCCGTGAGATCGCGTGATTCGAGGGCGGCGAAGTAGGTCATGGCCTGTTCGCCGACGGCGTCGAGGAGGCTGAGCCGGCCAAGCTTTTTCAACTCGGTGCGAAAGTCGCCGAGCATGAACGTGAGCAGGGCTTCGGCCTGCTCCTGACGGCGCCGGGCGTCGCCGGCCTCGCGGAGGCTCACGACCGTGCCGACAATCAGCGCGGCGGCGACCGCGGCGGCGCTGGCGCACGCGAGCCGGTTGCGCGCGACGAATTTCTTCAGGCGATAGAGCGGGTGGGGTGGCCGGGCGAGGACGGGCTCGAGCCACAGGTGACGGTTGATGTCGTCGGCCAGTTCCTTCGCCGTGCCGTAGCGCCGGTCGCGATCCTTCTCGAGGCAGCGCATCACGATCCAGTCGAGATCGCCGCGCAGCGCGGAAGTCAGCCGCATCGGCGCGGCGCGGCGCAGGCGGGCGACCGTGGCGCGGTCGGCGTCGGCCAGGGTGGCGACGCGGGTCGAAGGCCGTGGTGGATCGACCTCGCGAATGATGCGGCGGATTTCCTCGATGCCGGCGCGGACGAGCGACTGGGGATCGTAGGGTGGCCGCCCGGTCAGGAGTTCATAGAGCAGCACGCCGAGCGAATACACGTCGCTGCGCGTGTCGATGTCGCGGTCCCGCACTTCCGCCTGCTCCGGGCTCATGTAGGCGGGCGTGCCGATGAACTGCTCCACGCCGGTGACGAGCGTGTGCTCGGTGAGGCGGCCCTCGGTGGCCTTGGCGATGCCGAAATCGATGACCTTGGGTGCGGCCACACCCTCCTGCAGCGCGACAAGGATGTTGGAGGGCTTGAGATCGCGATGGATGATTCCTTTCTGGTGGGCGTGTTGCAGCGCGAGGCAAACGCGGGCGAACAACTCGAGCCGCGCCGCCATCGACAGGCTGTGCTCGTCGCAGAATTTCGTGATCGGCGCGCCGTCGACGAATTCCATGACGAAGAACGGCCGGCCGGTGGCGGTGGCGCCGGCGTCGAACACCCGCGCGATGCCGGGATGCTCCATCAGCGCCAGCGCCTGCCGCTCGGCCTCGAAACGGGCGATGACATTGCGCGTGTCCATGCCGAGCTTGATGACCTTGAGCGCAACCCGCCGGCGGACGGGTTCGTGCTGGTCGGCGAGGTAGACGACGCCGCAGCCGCCTTCGCCGATTTTCCGGACGATGGTATAGCGGCCGATCTGGTCGCCCGGCTTTTCCTCGGGCAGGGCGGCGGGGCGATCGACCGGCGAGCCTTCGAGGAAACCTCCCGCGGCGTCGTGCCCGGCGAGCAGCGCCGCGACGCGGGCGCGAAGGGCGGCGTCACCGGTGCAGACGCGATCGAGAAACCCGGCGCGTTCGGCCACCGGCAACTCGAGGGCGGCGGTGAAAATCTCGTCGTCGCGATTCATACGCGGGCCGCGGGCTGACGGAGGCGGTTCATGCAGTGGTGGGGCGGAGCGATGGTCCTTCCCCATGCGCGGAAATTTTCGCGAAGGGGCCGCGCCGCCGCAAAAAATCCGCGCAACGCACGGAGGAGGGCGGGTCGGCGGGCCGGCGCCATCATTCCCCGCGGAGGCGCTTGACCTCGTTGAACAACCAGGCGCGGGCGTAAGCCCAGTCGCGCTTGGCCGTGCGGTGCGAAATGCCGAGCACGTCGGCGGCTTCCTCCAGCGTCAGTCCGACAAAATATTTCTGTTTCACGAGGTCCGCTTTTCGCGGATCGTGGGCCGCGAGGCCGTCGATGGCCTCATTGACGAGAAGCAGTTCATCGTCATTCCCCGCGGGCGAGGGCACGTCGAAGCCGGTGGCGGAGGCGCTGACGCGGGCGAACTCGCCGCCGTGTCGCACGGCGCGCTTGCGGCGGGCGTTCTCGATCAGGATGCGGCGCATCGACTCGGCGGCGGCGGCGAAGAAATGGGCGCGGTTGGCCCACGCCGGTTGCTGGTCGCCGCCCAGCCGCAGCCAAACCTCATGGACGAGCGCGGTCGGTTGGAACGTGTGAGCGGCGGATTCGTGCGCGAGTTTCGCCGCGGCGAGCTTGCGCAGTTCGTCGTAGACCAAGCCGAGCAGCTCGGACGCGGCGGCCTGGTCACCACGCTCGATTTGCTGGAGATAAAGAGTGAGTTCGCTGGCGCCCACAGCGGTGCAGGCTGGGGAGTGGCCTGTTCACCGGAAAGCAGAAACTGTGACAGCAGGAAATTGCAGATTGGTGACGGGAGTCGCCCGGCCCGGAGCGGCGGTGGCGGTGAAAATAAAAGCCCGGGCGATGAAGCCCGGGCTGGGAAGTCGCGACCCAAGGCCGCGGCGGCGCGATTCAGCGGACGACGCGCGCGCCGCCGCCGCCGATCGTCTTTTCGACTTCCTTGCGGGTGGCCATCGAGGTGTCGCCGGGCGTCGTCGAGGCGAGCGCGCCGTGGGCGGCGCCGTAGTCGACGGCCTTCTGGGCGTCGTTGAACTGGAGGAACCCGAACTGCAGGCCCGAGGCGAACGAGTCGCCGCCGCCGACGCGGTCGAGGATCTCGAGGCGGGGATACTTCTTGCTCTCGTGGAATTTGCCGTCGTGCCAGAGGATCGCGCTCCAGTCGTTCACCGTGGCGGTGTGAACGTGACGCAGCGTGGTCGCGGCGACCTTGAAGTTTTTGAACTCCTTCACGGCGGTCTCGATCATCGCCTTGAACGCGTCGGTCTCGATGTGCTTGAGATCCTCGGCGCCCTTCACGGCGAAGCCGAGCGAGGCGGTGAAGTCCTCCTCGTTGCCGATCATGACGTCGACATACTTCGCGATCTCACGGTTGACCTCCTGCGCCTTCTTGAGGCCGCCGATGGTTTTCCAGAGCGAGGGGCGGTAGTTGAGATCGTAGCTGACGATCGTGCCGTGCTTGTTCGCGGCCTTGACGGCCTCGACGGTGAGCTCGGCGGTCGTGGCCGACAGCGCGGCGAAAATGCCGCCGGTGTGAAACCAGCGGACGCCGAGCTTGCCGAAGATGTGATCCCAATCGATGTCGCCGGGCTTGAGCTGCGAGGCGGCGGTGTTGCCACGGTCGGGATTGCCGACGGCGCCGCGGATGCCGAAGCCGCGCTCGGTGAAGTTGAGGCCGTTGCGCACCGTGCGGCCGATGCCGTCATCCTCGCGCCATTTGATGAAGTCGGTGGCGACACCGCCCTGCATGATGAAGTCCTCGACGAGATGGCCGACCTCGTTGTCGACGAACGCGGTGACGACGGCGGTCTTCAGGCCGAAGCATTTCCGGAGGCCGCGGGAGGTGTTGTATTCGCCGCCGCCCTCCCAGACCTGGAAGTGGCGCGCGGTGCGAATGCGGCCCTCGCCGGGATCGAGGCGAAGCATGACTTCACCGAGGGAGATTTGGTCAAAGGCGCAGGAGTTGGCGGGTTTGATATTCAGGCTCATGGAGGAGAAAAGCGGGGAGTTGGAGGTCGAGGGTGGAGAGTAAGAAAAAGGCCGGATGGACAGCGAAGAAAAGTCGGGCGCGGGGGTCAATCGCCGACTGGGCCGGGAGGAGATCAGAAGCGGGACGAACGGGGCTGAAAAGCACGATCAATCGCCGCCCGCGCGAGAGTTCTTGCCGCCGGTGCGCGACCCGTGAAATTGAAGGGATGCCGCCACCGGCCAAACCCCGGGATACCCCGCGGACGGGAGACCGGCCAGGCTCCGTCACCTCACGCGGAGCAATCTGGCTGGCGACCGCCTGTCTGGTGGGCGCGATCCTGATCGCCTACCATGACAGCTTTTCCGGCGCGTTCGTTTTCGACGACGGCCCGGCGATCCTCGACAATCCGAGCATCCGGCATCTATCGGCGCTGGGCGCGGTGCTGTCGCCGCCGCGCGAAAACGGTCAGACGGTGGGCGGACGTCCGGTCGTGAATCTTTCGCTGGCGGTCAACCGTGCGCTCGGCGGCGAGGACGTGCGCGGCTACCACGTGTTCAATCTCGTGGTGCACGCGCTCGCGGCGCTCGTGCTCTTCGGGATTGGGCGGCGCACGCTGCGACAGCCGGCGCTGCGCGATCGGTTCGGCTCCGCCGCCACGTCGCTGGCGCTGACGATCGCGCTGCTGTGGGCGGTGCATCCGTTGCTGACGGAATCGGTCACCTATGTGATTCAGCGCGCCGAGTCTCTGATGGGACTGTTTTATCTGCTGACACTTTATTGTTTCATCCGCGGCACGGAAAGTAGCGCGGCGCTTCAGCCCGCGCTGGGCGTGCCGCGGGTGTTCGCAGTGCGGGCTGAAGCACCGCGCTACCCAAAGGCGTGGTTCGCTCTGAGCTTTGTTTTCTGCTTTTTTGGCATGGCGACGAAGGAGGTGATGGCCACGGCGCCGTTGGTGGTGCTGCTCTACGATCGCACGTTTGTCGCCGGGTCGTGGCGCGCGGCCTGGGCGAGGCGGAAGATTTTTTATCTCGGCCTCGGCGCTACCTGGCTCCTGCTCGGCTGGCTCGTGCTTGGGGCGCAGAATCGCGGCGGCACGGCGGGGCTGGGTTTGGGTGATTCCGTGTGGACGTATACCCTCACGCAGACGCGGGCGATCACGCTCTATCTCCGGCTGGCACTGTGGCCGCGGCCGCTGGTTTTCGACTACGGCACGGATGCGATCGGGCAGCTCGCGGATGCTTTGCCCTATGCGACGGTGGTGGTGACGCTGCTCGTGGTGGCGGTCGTGATGTTGTGGCGCCGGCCGGTCGCCGGATTTCTCGCGGCGTGGTTCTTCGCGATCCTGGCGCCGAGTTCGAGCATTGTGCCGATTCCGGTGCAGCCAATGGCCGAGCACCGGATGTATCTGCCGCTGGCGGCCGTGATCGCGCTGGCCGTGGTCGGCGTCTATTGGCACGCGAGGCGGGCCTGCTGGTTTGTTTTTGCCGCGACCGCGCTGGCGTTCGCCGCGCTCACGGCGGCGCGCAACGAGGATTTCCGCACGCCCGGCTCAATTTGGGCCGACACCGTGGCCAAGCGTCCCGGCAACGCCCGCGCCCAATGTTATTTGGGAGACGCGCTGGCGGCGCAGGGGGAGTTGGTCGCGGCGCTGGCGCACTACGACGAAGCGACCCGCCTGGACCGGCCGGCTTCGGTCCGCGGCGACCGCAGCATTTTCGGCGATATCATGGTCAATTCCGGTAACGTCCTGCGAGCGATGGGTCGCGAGGACGAAGCGGCGAAACGTTACGAGGACGCCTTGCGCATCGATCCGAGCCTGGTAGCGGCGCATTTCAATCTCGGAGCGCTGCGCCTGCAGGCCAATCAACTGCCGGCGGCGGTCGAGCAGTTCGAGCAGGCGCTGAAGATCGATCCGAATTATGCCGAGGCGCACACGAGCCTGGGGTCGGCGCTGTTGCTTCAGGGGCGGGCCGCCGAGGCGCTGGCCCACTATGAAACGGCGCTGCGACTGGACCCATCGGCCAAGGCGCACCAAAATCTCGGCATCGCGTTGCTTTATGTCCGGAGGCTGCCGGAGGCAGTCGCGCATCTGGAGCGAGCCATCGAGCTCAAGCCCGATTTCGCCCCGGCGCATGAGTTTCTTGGCAACGCACTGGCGGCGCTGGGGCGCAAAGCGGAAGCGGTCGCGCACTACCAGCGCGCGTTGCAGCTCGAGCCGGGTAACGAACGCGCGCGACGCGCGCTCGAAATGCTGTCGGCTTCGAACACCCCCAAGTAGGGGACATTCGCTCCCGATCGACGAGATCGCCGGTTGGGATCAGGCCCGGGTGCTTGGACAACGAGTCATACCAATCGCCCGATGCGAATGCTCTTAAAGGAGAACGGACGGTCCGTTTTAGGAACTTTTTCTCCCACTCGGAACAAGCGAACGGAGCGGGAGGTCCGTTCTTCTGCAATGCGTAAAAGCTCAGGGCGATTGGTGTCACCGGACTGTTCGAGCACCCCGCCAAGCCGGTCGGGTGAGCGAGAAATCCGCCGAAATGCGAGTTGTCGAGGGCGATGGAGAGCTTCGGGAAATCCCGCGTTTCAAACGGCTGACGATGCTCGATTGTCGCGGCCCATCGCCACGGGCGCCCGAATTTACGCCGACGCCTGTGGAAGCGGTTCGCTCGAGCGGGTGGGGGCGATGTCCTCCAACCTCCGAAGCGCCGGCTCGGGCAAGAGGAGGATGGCAATCAGAGCAAGGGGGAGCGCTGCCAACAAGATACTGATGGCCGGACCGTGGGCTCCGAAGGAGTCGTAAAGCCTGCCCTCCAGAAAAAGTCCCAAGCCGGTCCCAAGGGCGGCAACGGCAAAACGCACGCCGCTTGCCGTGGCACGATACGCGGTTGGGAAGATCTCCGCTGCATAGCCACTCAAAAGCGAGTCACCCGAAAGTGCCCCGAGCGCAATCATCGCCGAGGCCGGGAACAGTGCTCCGACCCGACCGCTGTAAAACCCAGCAAAACCGACTCCGCTCAGAGCAATCGTGCCCAGCGCGACAGTCCGCCGTCCAATCCGGTCCGACAATCGTCCGGCGACAAAACTCGCGCCCAAGGAAATGAGCCCGATGGCAACGTAGAACACCGTGACCTGAGGCGGCGAATAGCCGTGGGTCTGTTGAAGATATTTCGACATGAGGGCCGTTGACGGGCCGGCCGCGAAGCCGAATGCGCCCGCCGCGAGCATGAGAGCGGCGAGGCGACCGGGATATTCGCACCGGAGCTGGATCAGCAAATTGGCCATGGCACGCAGGGTGGAACCGGCTTGTTCAATCTCTTTGCGCCGACGCTCGAATCGTCTGGTTTCCCGGAGCCAGCGCCGGCTGAGCGCGAGACTCAGCAGAGCCGCGCCACCGACGGCATACATCGCCCGCCACCCGAATGGCAGCACGTTGACGGCAGCAAACAGCACGATGGCCAGACCAGCGCCGGACGCGCCAATGGTGGCCAGGATACCGCTAGCCCAGCCGCGAACCCGTTCGTCGATCTCCTCCGCAATGATGACGACACAGAGGATTTCTTCACTGTAGGTGAAGACCCGCGCGAGCGTCTGCAGGCCGATGAAGTCCCCGCGGGTTTGGGCGAATGCGGAGCCAACCGTCATGATCACGGCAAAGAAGCCGGTGAAAAGGAGCGCGCGCCGGCGTCCCAGCACGTCAGCCGAAACGGCAATCAACAGCGCCGGGAGCGCGGCCAGCCGGAACCAGGAGAGCGTCGGACCGATGGCATTTTCCGCGATGCCCAGGGAATGCTGGATCTGGGGCAGGGCCAACGCGCCGACATACAAATCGTAGCCGCTGAAATAATAAGTGGCGCCTACGAGGAGCAGGACGGTCTCCTGTCGGCGCGGCACCGGGACCGGCGGACGGGTGCCCCGTGGCAGCCAGAGAAAGCGACCGGCTGGTTCGGGCGGTTCGGCCGCACTCATCCGGGTTGGCGACCGTTCACGTTGAAGGCACCACGACACTTCCCGTGATTTCCCGCCCGACAAAATACATGTCGATCGCGCCCTTGCCCTTGGCCGCGAGCTTGCCGCGGTATTCGCAGACAAACCGGTCCCGCACCAGTTCGTAGGTGTAGGCCGAGATGTTGACGCGGCCGGGCTCGGACGCGCTTTCCAGCCGGCTGGCAATATTCACGGTGTCGCCCCACACGTCGTAGGCATACTTGTGTTTGCCCACGATCCCGGCCACCACCGCGCCGGAGTGGATGCCAACGCGCAAGCCCCACTTCATGGCCGCCGTCGTGTTGCGCGTTTCGATGAAGCGGGTCAACGCCAGCGCGGCGCGCACCGAGCGCACGGCGTGGTCCGCCGCCGGGAGCGGCAGCCCGGAGGCCGTCATGTAGGCGTCGCCGATCGTCTTGATCTTTTCCAGGCCGTGCGCGGCCACGATGTCGTCAAAGCCGCGGAAAATTTCATCCAGCTCCTGCACGAGGCGCTTCGGCGGGATTGTTGCCACCGTTTGCGTGAACCCGGAAAAATCCGTGAAGAGCATGGAAACTTCCTCGTGCCGCCGCGGCTCCGTCTCGCCCTTCGCGGTCAGTTCCTCGATGATGGCCTGTGGGAGGATGTTCGCCAGGAGCGAATCGGATTTCTCCCGCGCCGCGGCGAGTTCGGCGGTGCGTTCGCGCACTTTCGTTTCGAGGCCGCGGTTGTGCTCCTCGACCAGGTCGAGTTTTTCCCGCTCGTGCGCGAGCTGCCGGTCGGCGGCCTCGGTTCGCAGGCGTTGCATCCGGAAACCCAGTCCGAGCGAGAGGACGATGCCCGTGATGCACGTGCCGATTTGCCCGGCCTGCAGCGTAATTTCAGTGCTGGGCAGCAACTGGAGCAGCGCGGCTCCCGTGACCAGCGATCCGACGCACGAGACGAGCACGGCGCCAAGAAAAAACCGGGCCGGCGGGTGACCTCGGGCGACCGCCCGCACAACGACCACGAGCAGGATCAGGATGAGCACCGCAAACCAGAGCGCCGCGGCCCCGAACATCACCGGGCCGCCCGGAGCGAACCTGCCCTTGAGCAATGGCAGCAAAAAGAAAGCCGCAGCGAGCACCAGGTTGGCAACGCCGAGCCCCCGCAGCAAGGCATCGTCACGTGGCAGAATGCGGTCCGTGCCAAGATAACGACGCACGAACTGGCAGCCCGCCCAGCCCGAACCAAAGGCGCCGATCCAAGTGCCATAGATCTCGGCTTCGCTCCAGTGCGGCGAGAGAAATTCGTCCGTCAGGCCAAAGAGAGCTCCCCAGATGAATCCGCCTCCGACGACCATGAGCACGTAATACAGATGGCTGCGCTCCCGGATGATGATAAAAAGGGCCAGATTGTAGATGATGAGAACCAGCAGCACTCCCAAGTAAATGCATTGAAACGTCCGGTCGCGCCGCTCGCCTTTCAGAACTTGCGCCGTGTCCCAAAGGTAGAATTTCAACCACCGGATCGGCCCGAATCGCTGGTTGCTGGCCAGCCGCGCATAGACGATGGCCCGGGTTCCGGGCTGCAATTCCAGCGCCACGAAGCCCCCGTGCAAAAACTGTCCCGTCATGGTGACCCGCGTGGCCCGGTCCGCCAAAGGCACGAAGATCCCGGTTCGCTGGTGGTCGACGACCCTACCGTCGCGGACGAAGTAGTAGTCGACCGTTTCCCATGGGCTGGTATCGAGCAGGACTTGCCGCGGTTCGCCGACGGATGGCAATTCGAACCGGGCCCACAGGCTGAGCGGCTCGGAGGCCGGCTGAAACGGCTTGTCGCGCTGAGTCAACCAACCGTCGCTCGTGGCCAGCACCTGCTCGATTGGCGCCGTCGGCGGCAGGTCGATTCGGTAGCCAACCTCATCCTCGAGGATGAGAAACCGTCCTTCATTGCGCAGGAAAAATGCCGCGCGGCCTGCGAGCGGCGAGGCCAGCAAAACGATGACCAGCCATTGCCTCCAGGGCCGCGAGCGGGTCCTTGCGCAAGGCGCTCCGGCGGCTGGCTTGGGCCGTGGTTTCATTCCAGCGGGATTCGTGGTGGGGAAATCACCTGACCGCAATGCTGCAGGTCGTTGCGAATTATCATTTAAAGCTGGTTGTGCATGGTTATTCTCGCTCTAAGGAACTCGCGCGGCCCGCGTCCTTCTTCCAAACGCACCGGGAAACATAGCCTTTCGTTTCGATGCTTCCGCCCACTTTCTCCGTCGCGATTCCCGCCTACAACGAGGCGGCGCTGTTGCCCCGGCTGCTGGCCAGCATCGAGGTCGCCCGCGCCAACTATGCCGGAGGTGCGGACAAAATCGAAGTCATCGTGGGCAACAACGCCTCGACCGATGCCACTGCCGACATAGCCCGTGCTCGCGGTTGCGCCGTGGTGGATGTCATCCATCGCACGATCGCCGCCGCGAGAAACGGTGCCGCCAGTGCGGCCCGGGGCGAGTTCCTGTGCTTCCTCGACGCCGACTCGATCATGCATCCCGATACTTTCAATCAGATCGAGCGCGTCCTCCGGACGGGCCGTTGTGCCGTCGGTGCAACCGGCGTGAAACCGGAGCGCATGTCGCCCGGCATCGCTGTCACCTGGGTCTTCCTCGTGGTGCTGGTCTATATCTTCGGTGTCGACACCGGCGTGGTGTTCTGCCGGCGCGCGGATTTCATGGCGATCGGCGGGTATCGCGAAGAGGTCATCGTGGCCGAGGACGTCGACTTTCTGGTCCGCTTGAAACGTCTCGGCCGGCCGCGCGGGCAGCGCTTCATGCGCACCCCGGGCGCGCGGGCCGTCACCTCGACCCGCAAGTTCGACCGCCACGGCGACTGGCATTATTTGTGGGACCTGCTGCTGTTGTTTCCTCTCCGCCTCCTCGTGTCGCGTCCAGCGGCGCGCAGGTTCGCGCTGAAATACTGGTATGAGGACCGCTGAGGAGGCCGATGGCCGCGTCGCCCGGAGAATGGGGCTGTTTTCACAACTGGAGAATTCAGAAACGGCGCCGGGTTTCGGCGGCGACAAAAAAACTCCCCGGCGCGATGTGCCGGGGAGTTGGAATTGCCAGAAACCGAGCCGTCGGCGGCCGGCGCCGCATTGCGATCAGAGATCGAAGTTCGCCGAGAGGATGAACTGGCGGGGATCGATGATGCGGAACGCAAACGGCGAACCGTCGGGATTGTAGGCGACCGCCTGGAGACGTCCGTTTTCGAAGATATTCCGGACGTTGAGCTGAATCCGGGCGTGAACCTTGTCGCTGAACATCCGGAGATTGTAGCTCGCGTTCAGATCGATGTAGTAGCGAGCCTTGTCCGTGATGGGCCGGCTCGCGTCATAGGTGCGCACGATCCCGTCCGAGTCAGGCGCGCCGCCGTAATATCCCACGACGGCCTTGTCTTCCCAGCGCAACGCGCCACCGGCACTGACGTTCTTCAGGAAGCGGTTTTCGGTGATGCCCGCGAGGCGGACGTTGCTGAGCACATTGAAGTGATATTCGCGGGTCTGCATCTTTTGCTTGCCTTGCGTCGCAACGATCAGGCTAAGCGGCGCGAGCACGTTGGCGGTGTAGAAGGTCTGCGGCGTGGTCGAGGAATTTTGCGTGTTGGTCCACCACAGCGTGCCCGAGTTGGGCCCTTTGATGGTCGTCCAGATCGGGAGACGCGAGTTGATGTATTCCTGCACGCCGGCTGCCAGCTTGCCGTTGACCGCCTGCGTCTGGGTCGCGGTGGCTTTTATCGTCCAGAAGCGGGTGGGATTATATTCGATTTCGACTTCCTTGCCGTGGGAGGCCTGCTTGCTGTTGTCGCCGTGCGTGTGGCCGTAGTGGCTGGCGATGAAGACCGGATCGACGCCCGTATCCTTGATTGTCTGGGCCAGCACCTGGGCAAATGTCCAGGTGGGGTTCTTCAACTGGAGCTCGCTGCCATACCACGCGGTCAGGTTGGGGTCGCTGACGGTCTGCGGATATTGGGTGGGCGCGTTCGGGCCGCCGTCCATGCGGAGCGTGCGCTGGATGTAGGTGTTGACGGTGCTGTCGCCGCGGCTGCTGTCGAGAGTCTCATACTGCTGGGCGCGGATATGGAGTTTGTCGCCGAACAGCACTAACTCGAAGCCGTAGTCCTTGGAACTGCCGCTCGGATCCTGGAGCGGGGTGCCGTAGATGTCATAGGCCAGCGAGCCCGGAGTGAAACTGTTGGCTTGGTTGTAAAGGAGGTGCAGCCAGCTCAATGGCTTCACGACCACGCCCTTGGTATTGGTGTTGCCGCTGTTGTGCACCCAGTCGGAAGCGCCGTAGACCGAGGGATCCGGTTGGACATAGAAACCGTCCGTCGCGGCCGTGGGATTGATCGCGCTGTTGGCGTCGCGCGTGCGATTGGCGTCGTGGCGGTAACCGAAGGTCGGCACGATGCGATCATCGAGAAGGAAACCCTGCCAGACTCCGCCCACCGTGCTTAACAGGCGGCGATTTGGCCGGTTCGCAAAATAGTATTCCGAGTAGTCGACCGGCTCGTTGACCCATTGCTTGGTCACGCCGTTGTAGTAACGGAGCGTCGTGCTGTAAGGCGGGGCCTTGATGCCCTGAGGACCGTAATCGACGTTGTAGCCGTTGGCGTCACCGAGGAGATAGTGCACGAACGGGCGGTAACCGTTGGCATTGCGGCTGGCGGAGATGCCGTTGGTCCCCATCCACTGCTCGTCGGACGACATCGTGTCGGTGAAGCCCGGCTTGTAGGTGTGGATGGACTGGAATTCGCCGTAGCCGAGAAAATTGTGACGGCCGAGGAAGCGGAGGATGTTTTTCTCGTGCGTGAGGTTCAGCTGGTAGGCCACCTGCCCGCGGTATTTGTCGCTCGTGCTCGTTAATTTGCTGTAACCCGGCCGCGGATAGCCGAGGTAGGGCTGGAGGAAGTAGGGGTTGGGCGTGCCATCGAGGAGGAACTCGTTGATGTCGATGTCCACTTCGAGCTTGCCGCCGTTGTTGCCATAGGAGCCGAGGAAAGAACGGTTGTTGTCGACGATGCGTTCCCTTTGCCAGGCGCCTTGGAACACGAGTGATTGCCGCGGCGAGTTCAGGAAGATCTGCTCCAGGCTGATGTTGGAGGTCTCGCCTTTCCGCGCGCCGTAGTTGGGCGCGGTGATATTGACGGAGGTCCAATCGTAGATCGATTTGTCCGTGATGCCGCTGGTCACAAACAGCGGATACTGGGCGGAGTTTTTATTATAAAAGGTGTTGCTGGTGAGCAGATGCAGCCCGGGGTTCGCCGTCGTGGCGTCGACGCTGGTGGGGCCCGTGCCGGTCGCCGTCGGCATCGCGTTGATTTCGTTCAACACGACTTGGCCGTTTTGGATATACATGCTCGGCGATTGCGTGAACGCCGTGTTCGTGGGCGCGATCGCGTAGGGCAGCAGCGCGTTTTCGTTGGCGACGGTGACGATGTTGTTGATCGGCGCGGTGGTGCCGTCGAGGAACCGCACCGAGCGGGTGAGCGGATTGTAGACGGGTTTGCCGTCGGCGATCCAGTCGGTGATGCCGTCGCGCGGCGTGGTGGAGTTCGGCCGGTCGTAGGCTTCGCGATAGGACTCGAAGGTGGCTTTGATCGTCGTGTTTTTGAGCGGGCGGGCGGTCACGGCGAATTCCATCCGGCGCGTCTTGTCGTAAGAGGGCTTCAACTCGTAACCCTTCGCCTCGTAGAGGCCGAGCACGCGCACCGCCAGCTTGTCTTTGATGATGGGGCGGTTGACGTCGAAATTTTCACGGTAGCCGCCAAAACTGTCGCCGCGCGTGCCGAAGGTCGTGAGCGCGCGAGAGAGATTGGCTTTCGCCATGTTGACGTTCACGCCGCCGCCCGTGTTGCTGAGACCGAAGACGGTCGAATTGGGCCCGCGGGAAATTTCCAACGAATCAATGTTGTAGGAATCGAACGGCAGCGAACTCGTGAATCCGTCCACGGCGATGTTGGCCGGGGTCAGGCCGCGCATGCGCGTGGCGCCCGTCGGATTGGTCTGGATGTCGTCGCTGACGGTGCCGCGATCGATCGAGAAGCTGGTCCATTGCTGGGTGCCTTCCGTGTTCGCCTCATACATGAACACGTCGTTGATATCGATGGCGGCGGTGTCCTGCAGTTGTTGCTTGGTGACAACGGTGAGCGAGGCGGCGAGATCCTCGATTTTTGAATTCAATCGCGTGCCCGACATGGCGGACGTGGCAGCATAACCTTGGTCCTCCGAGCCGCTGACTTCGAACGGTGAGAGTTCGACGATGTCCTCGCCCGGGGCGGCCGACGACGCGGCCTTGCTGGTGACGGCGGCCTTGGCGACTTTTGCCTCGGCCGCGTTCATCGCGGCGATTTCATCGGGGTCGAGGACGCCGTTCTTGTTCTCGTCGTATTTGGCGAGCAACTGGGCCTGGGTGGCGGCGCTGGCCGGGGCGGGGGCGGTTTGCGCGCGAAGGCCGAATGTGGCGAGGCACAGGGTGCCCAAGGCAACGCCGGTCAGGCGGCCGATTAAGCTAACGGTGGTGTATGGTTTCATGATCGCGTGAGGTCACGGTAAGTTACTGGAAAGACTGCGTTGCCGGATCAGGTGGGAATGCGGCAAATCGGGCTGAGGGAATGAACACGATGGCTAGGTCCAGGGGAAGATGCGAAGCGGATTGCGTTTATAGCAGGCGCCCGGATGCAAAGTCCACGACACCTCGCGTCGGCCAGTCAGATATGACGCAGGCCTGAAACCCGGCAGGATCGAGGGACGAGAGTGTGGAATGTGCCGAAGATCGGAGTTCAGGCTCACAGCCGGCGGTATTCGGCCGGGCGGTCCTTCGGCGCGCCGGGTCGAGACCGGTCGCGCACCCGCCGAAAGATTATTTCGCGTGGCCCTCCGCGCTGGGATTTTTCGCACTGGATGCGATCGGAAATCCTGTCCGCCGGCGGGTTCTCCCCGGCGTCCCAGCCCAACCCAGTTCTCGGCCCGTCGGGTCACCGCCGTCGCTCCGACCAGCACCACCATCGCCATCCCATGAAACAGATGCCCGTCCTGCAAAAGCTCCCCGCGCGCGCCGTGCGCTTGTCCGTGTTCGTCGTCGCCGCCTTCGCCGGCGGCGCCTCACTTCCGGCCCAACCGGCCGATTCATCGGCTGTGCTGTGCCCCGGACCGGACTGGGCCGGGCGGCTGCCCGGTTTCCTGAAACCCGATGCCAAGTTTCCCACCGACAACACCACGCTCAACGCCTCCGACTGCGCGTTCCACGAGTGGTCGTGGGAGGCGTTCCTTTGGGCCACGGCGCTCGACGCGCATGGCGTGCCGCGTTTCATGTCGCTCCGCACCCCGGACGATCTTTTCAAGTCCGATTCTCCGCCGCCACAAACTCCCCGGCTGCTCACCCTCGGCACCCGCGCCGCCCACGCCACGGGCGCGCATATCGAGGGCACCGGCGCGATCGTCGAGGCGGACGGCAACATGCTCGTCGCCCCCAACGGCTACCCGGTTTACGCCTCGGTGCACATGAACGATTCCTACTTCGCCACGGTGAAGCAGAATCTCATCGTCAATGGCGGCTATCAGGCGAACGTCGACTCCAACTACTTCAGCGTCGGAGCCGCCGTCTTCAAGGCCATGTGGCTGCGCCTCGACGACGGCGAGCAGCCGCCCGCCGGGGCCTACACCACAAAAGCCCAGGTGCCGGTCCTCACGGTTTTCCTCACCGCCGACAACACGCTCTACGCGACGCCCACCGGCAAGACCACGACCGTCACCGTCGCCCTCATCGGCCTCCACGTGGTCGGGCTCACGGTCAACCACCCCGAGTTCGTCTGGGGCACGTTCGAGCACCGGGACAACTCGCCGCGTTTTGCGGACGGCACCTTCCAGCCCGGTTCGAAGGCCAGTGACCCGCACGGTTTCACGCTCTATCGCGGTGGCACGCCGTTCAACGGGACCAACCAGCCCAGCACGCAGACGACGGCGACGAGCACGACCACGCCGCTCGCCACGCCGTCCACGGTCATCACGACCACGTTGACGAGCACGCCGAATCTCAGGTTCAACCCCGTCACGCAGAAATTCTCGCCGGCGAACAACGTGATCCTCGCCAACCGCACCGGCAGCGAGACCCATTCGCCCCGCGGGCCGGCGAACATCGCCAATCTCAACGAAGCCGCCCAAAAATTTCTTTCCAGCCTGCCCGCGCCGCAATCCGCCTTCGCCAACTACGAGCTGAACGGCACCGTGTGGATGGCTCCCGGCACGTTCAACGTCGCGAGCAACCAGGGCAACGCCGTCGGTTCGGTGAATCTCGCCAACACCACGGCCGAGACGTTCGAGCAGAACCTCGCCGGCACGACCACGCCCGGCACGATGCAGAACTGCTTCTCGTGCCACAATCCACTGACGTTCCAGAACGTGGCGCCGATGCCGAATCTCGTCGCGCGGCGCGTCGCGGTCAGCCACGTGGTCGCCGCGGGCTCGCTCTACGCCGTGCCGAACCTCATCGCCGTCGGTCCGCCGCCCGCGCCGGGTCAATAGCCGCGACGCTTGAAGGCGAGGTTCGGCGCCCCGCCCGGCAAAATCCAGCCGGCACGGGCGATTGACATCACTCGGCGACCTTGAAGTCGGCGAGGTTCCACTTGCGCTTGCGCGCCTCGGTGGCGAGTTCGTTGAAGGCATTGATCTCGGCCTCGGAGAAGAGCAGACCGCCGTTCTTCGCGCAGCGCGCGGCGGCCTGCGCCTCGATCTGGCCGGGGAGCATGCAGCCCTCGTTGCCGTGGCCGAGGATGTCGGCGATGACGGCCTGCACATTCTCCGACTGGTTGCGACCCTTCGCGAACGCGCCGGCGCTCATCGCCTCGGGCTTCCAGACCTGGAAAAAGAAGCAGCAGGTGCCTTTCTCGCCCTCGGGGACCTGCGTCCAGCGGTTGCGGATCGTCGGCAGCGAGCCGCCGATGAAGCCGCCGATGATTTCGTTCATGAGCGCGAGGCCGTAGCCCTTGTGCGCGCCGAACGGCACGAGGTATTTCGCCTGGTTCGGATCGGTGGTGGGCTGTCCATTCGCATCGACGGCGGCACCGGGCGGGAGTTGCTTGCCCTCGCGCGCGAGTTGCTGGACGCGGCCCATCGCGACGACGGACGTCGCCCAGTCGATGACGATCGGATAGCCGATGGCGGTGGTGGTCGGGAAGCCCCACGAGTGCGGGTTGGTGCCGAGCGTCGGAAATTTGCCGCCGAAGGGCACGACCTCGGCGAGTGCGGCGGTGCAGTTGGTGTAGGCGATGTAACCGCGCTTGGCCGCGTCCATCACGTAGCCACCGCCCCAGAGATAGTGGAAGGCGTTGTCGACGGAAACCATGCCGACGCCGTATTTGTCGGCGAGCTTGATGGCCTGCTCAATCGCGGCGTAGCCGGTGGCCTGGCCGAGTTTTTTATTCGCGTTCCAGACCTGCGAGGCGCGGTAGGGGCCCTTGATCTTTTCGATCTTGGCCTTGGGGACGCAGCCGCCGGCGGCGGAACCGAAGAGGTGGTCGAGGTGGAGCGCCTTGAGGGCGTTGTGCGTGCGAATGCCGTGGCGGGTGGCCTCGGCGCAGAACCGCGCGCCGGCGGCGGCTTCCTGCGACGAGTAACCGCGCTTCTTGTAGGCAGCTTCGACCAGCGCGTTGTGCTGTTCCTCGGGGACGACGTAGAAGGTTTCCATGGCAGAAAAATTAGAAAGGACGGTGAAGAGGTTTGGGCTGAATTCAGAGGCCCGAAAGCCAGGAACGGATTCCTGGTTTCATGGCTTCTGAATTCTCTGCTTAGACAACTTTCTTGACGGGGACCTCGGGGTTGACCTGGGCGAGCGGTTTTTCGCCGTGCATGGCGAGGATGAGATTTTTCACGGATGTCGTGGCCTGGCGGACGACGCTCTCGTAGGTGCGCGAGGCGATGTGCGGCGTGCAGACGACATTGGGGAGCTTGAGCAGCGGGTGATCGGCGGCGGGCGGCTCGTGATCGAGCACGTCGGTGCCGTAGCCGCCCACCTGGCCGGATTTCAGGGCCTCGACCATGTCGGAAGTGTGGACGACTTCGCCACGGGCGCAGTTGAGGATGAGCACGCCCTTCTTCATTTTCGGAAAGGACTTCGCGCCGATCATGTCGCGCGTTTCCGGCGTGAGATTCGTGTGGAGCGAAATGTAGTCGGAGGCGGCATAGATCTCGTCGAGATTGGCGGCGCGCTTCACGTTGTTCGCGGTGGCGAATTTTTCGTCCCAATAGATATCATGGGCGATCACGTTCATGCCGAAGGCGCGGGCGCGGATGGCGACCTCCTTGCCGATGCGGCCGAGACCGATGATGCCGATGGTCTTTTCGAGGAGCTCGTGGCCGGTCTTGCGTTTCCAACCGCCGGAGCGCGTCGAGTCGGTGTGGAACAGCATGTTCTTCTCGAGCGCGAGCAGCAGGAGGAACGTGTGCTCGGCGACCGTCGTGTGGTTGACGCCGGGAGTGAACAGGAGCGGGATACCAAACTCGGTGCAGCTCTTGACGTCGATCTTGTCGACGCCGATCCCGTATTTGCTGATGACCTTGAGGCGCGGGCGGGCCTTCTCGAGGACCTTGCGCGTGATCATGTCGTCGCCGCAAATGAAAGCGTCGATATCGCCCACGAGCGCGAGAGTATCGGCTTCGTTGAGCGGGCCGCGGGCGCGGACGATTTCCCAGCCGGTGTCGGCCAGCAGCTTGTGGTGCTCGCCGGGCGTGTCTTGGAAGGAGGTGGTGGTAAGGGCGACGCGTATCATGGTAGGGAGGGCGATTCCAAGCAGGAGGGGGCGGAATTGAAAGCAAAACCGGCACGGCCGCCGGGCGATGAAACGCCGGCTAATGCGGGCAGTTGCGCCGCTTGAAATCGCGGGAGTGGGTGGCGGGCGATGGGGATGATGTTGCGGCCGGGCGGCGCATGCGTTGGCTGTTCCATATGAAGTCGTTTGCCAAGGCCACCGCAGCGTTGAAGCGCCGACTCGGCTCGCGGGTCGTCCACACCGACGAGGCGGCGCGGCGCGAAGCGTCGTTCGACAGCAGCAAGATATTGTTCGAGGCCGCGGCCGTCATCCGGGTCCGCCGGGAGGTGGAGGTGGGCATTGTGCTCGAACTGGCGAACAAGTTTCGCGTGCCGGTGACGACGCGCGGACGTGGCACGACCCTGACGGGCGCGGCGGCGCCGGTGCAGGGCGGCTGGGTGCTCGACACGCTGGCGCTGGACAAAATCGCGATCGACGGCGAGTCGGGGATGGCGCACGTGCAGGCGGGTGCGAAGGTGGGCGATATCCAGCGCGCGGCGGCGGCGCAGGGCTGGTTTTATCCGCCGGACCCATCGTCGAAGGAATACTGCACCATCGGCGGCAACATCGCGTGCAACGCGGGCGGGATGCACGGCGGAAAATACGGCGTGACGCGCGACTTCGTCGTGGCGCTGCGGGGGTTTCTGCCGACGGGCGAGTTCGTGGAGTGGGGCACCGCGACGAAGAAGTTTTCCGCCGGGTTCAACATGCGCGACCTGTGGATCGGCAGCGAAGGAATGCTTGGGGTCGTGACCGGCGTGGTGCTGAAACTCGTGCCGCAGCCGGCGGCGCGGTGGACGCTGCTGACCTCGTTTCGCGACGAGACGACGGCGTTGCGCGCGGCGCTGGCGCTGTTCCGCCAGCACGTGCAGCCGGCGATCTGCGAGTTTCTCGACCGCGAAAGCGTGCTCTGCGCGGAGCGGGCGACGGCGAAGACGATCTTTGCCGGCCAGGCGGGGCGTCCCGTGATCCTGCTCGAGCTTACCGGCACGCAGCTCGACGTGAAGGAGCAGAGTGCGGCGGTGCGGGCGTGGGCGAAGGCGCACGCGACCGCGCACCGCGTGGCGCGCGACCGCGACGAGGCCGAGGAGCTTTGGGCCGTGCGGCGGAAGTGCTCGGGGGCGATGTTCGAACTCGGCGACGCCAAGCTCAACGAGGACGTGGTGCTGCCGATGCGGAGCTACGTGAAGTTCGCGCGGTTCCTCGCGGCGTTGAAACGCGAGTCAGGCCTGCACATCCCGACCTTCGGCCATCTCGCGGACGGAAACCTGCATGTGAACATCATGTATCGCCGCGCGGATCCCAGGGAGAGCCGGGCGGCGGAGCGGGCGGTGAAGAAGCTGATGGAAACGGTGGTGGCGCTGGGCGGGGCGATCTCGGGTGAACACGGCATCGGGCTGGCGAAGACGCCGTTCCTGCGCATCCAGCATTCGGCGGCGCAGGTGCGCGCGATGCAGGCGGTGAAGGACGCGCTCGACCCGCGCGGCATTCTCAATCCGGGAAAGATGTTCAACGTGTTTCGCGTCTGGGAGCATCCGCGGATGGACGTGCACCTGCCGTGGGATCACAAATAGGCGGGCGTTTAGGTTGAACCTTGCCTAACCGCCGAAATCCGATTGGTTGCGATCATGGGTGAGCCACACAACGCGAGGAGTTCGCAGCGGGGGCCGGCCAAGCCGGCCGATAAAGCCGGGCATGCCCGGAACGCCGACAAGCACGTGGCCGCGCCGGCGAGCGCCGATGCGATTCGAAACTATCTGCGCATCAGCCGGGAGACGCAGGACCGTGTGACCCAATTGCTGACCCGGACCGGGGCGTTTCACGTCAAGTGACGGCGAGAGCGGGAAGTGCCGCGGCGTCCGTGCGGCGCTCGCAGAAGGTCTTCCTGAATTTTCCCTACAATAAGAGCTACGAGGACATTTTTCTCGGGCTGGTGAGTGCGCTGGTGATGCTGGGGCGGACGCCGGTCGTGACGTTCGATCTGCCCGATCACGGGCAGGGGAGGCTCCAGCGGATTTGGGATTTGCTGATCGAGTGCGGCGCGTCGATCCACGACCTGAGCGCGGTGGGCGTGCCGGTGCGATTCAACATGCCATTCGAACTTGGCATGGCGTGTGGAATGCAGCGATCAAGGCCGCAGCTCGGCCATCGATTCTTCATCATGGAGGCAAGAAAGGACCGGCTCGACAAGACGACGAGCGACCTGAAGGGAATCGATCACCGCGTTCACGGGCGCACGGTGGCGGGGGCGATCAACGCCGTGCTGGAAGTGCTCGGCAGTTCGAACCGGCAAATCGCCGCGGAGGACGTGCTGCGGGTCTACCGGGGGCTGAAGCGGATTGTGCCGGAGTTGAAGCGCCGGCACCGGGTGAAGGCGCTTTATCAAAGCGCGATTTTGAACGAGCTGGTGGCGGCCGCGCTGGCGCTCCGGACCCATCTTTTCGGCAGCGCCTGAAGTCCCGCGCCGCCGCGCGCCGGCGGCATTGGACTTTCCGCGGCGGCCGCCGGAGACGCAGTTCAACTGCCGCCGGCGAGTTTTTGGTTAAGCAACTCGACGCTCTTCTGTTCGTTCACGAGATTCACGCGGCCGTTTTTCTGGCAGCCGGCAAGAATCAGGTCCTTCGCCTCGACCGGGGTGAGCTTCGCGTCGAGGGCGAAAAGTTTCGCCGCGAGATTGGTGACCTGCGGCGAGGCCATCGAGGTGCCGCTGAATTTCAGCCGCTCGCCGCCGGGGATGTAGCTGTCGACCTCGAAGCCGTTCGCGTGGACGTTGACCATCGGGCCGAAGCTGGAGAACGAGGTTTCCTCGCCGGCCTGGTCGACGGCGCCGACCGTGATCATGTTGGGCAACTGGAAGGACGATGGGATGAACTCGTCGAACTTCACGTCGTTGTCGCTGTTGCCGGCGGCGGCGACGAAGAGGATTTCGGGCGCGCTCTTGAACGCGGCGAGGAGGCCGTCGCGGCCGATGTCGAAGATTTCGCGGGCGGCCTTCTTGCGCTCGGCGGCGTCGCCGACGCCGTTGGCCTCGAGTGCGTCCTCGACGTCGCGGAGCGAGCCGCCCCAGCTCATGTTGATGACGCGGACGCCGGCTTTTTTGAAATAGTCGACGGCGACCTGATAAGCGGCGGCGTCCTTGCGGGCCTGCTCGACGGTCGGCTTTTCCGGAATCATGTGGTGGTCGAAGGTGATCCGGCCGACGACGATCCGGGCGAAGGGATTGCCCGCGACGGCGATGCCGGTGACGTGGGTGCCGTGCGAGTAGTTGCCGAAGAGATTGAGGTCCTCGATCGTCGGCTTCACTTGCGCGGAGCTGAGCGAACTCATGTAGTGCTTCAGCGCGGAGGCCTCAGGGCTGTCGATCGAAGCGCGCACGTCGAGGAAACCCTTCAGACGGGCATATTCTTCCTTCCGGCGCGCCTGCGCGTCGCCGAGCGGATAGAGCAGTTCCGGCACCGGCTCGGAGTGCAGGTTGAACGCGAACCCGTGGTGGCCGGCGGCATCGGTGTAGACGCGATCCTTGAAGATGGCCGTATCGACGCCGCTGTCCCAGATGCCGACGAGAACGGGCGAGGCTTTTGCGTCGGGCGAAAGCGTGACGAGCGTGGGCGTCCAGCGATCGGGCTTCTCGACGCGGTGCGCGACGACGATGCCGTCGAGCGCGGCGACGATCGCGGGTTTGAGCGGGATGAAATTGACGATCTGGTTGCGGATGCCGATGAGCTGCGTCGCGACGTCGCCGGAGATGCTGCCGGTCGACTTGGCGGCGGGATCGATTTGCTGCTGCACGAGGCCGATCAGGAGCGCCTCGCTGCGGACCTCATAGCTGCCTTTCGTGCCCTTGAGGTCGTCCTGCACGACGTCCCAGGGCAGTTTGCCGGCGAGCGCAGTGAGCTCGGCCTGGAACACGCCGGGCAGCGCGCCGGCGGCGGGATGCTTTTCGCCCGCGTCGATGAACGCCTCGCTGACGAGGGCGGTGGTGAGTTTCAGGCTGGGCTTTTCCTCGAGGGCGCGAAGTTCGCTGATCAATGTGCGGGCCGTGGCATAGTCGCCGTCGAGCGTGGCGAGCGTGAGCAGCGTGCCCTTGTAGCGCTGGAGCGTGGTGCGGTCCTGGATGTCGTAGGCGGCGAGATCGGCGGCGATGTCCTTTTTCACCGCGGCGACGAGCGTGGCGAAGGCGGCGTCATCCTTGACGACCTCGGACGGCGGCTTCGGCATCGGGTAGGTGTGCCGCGGGAGATCGTCGGCGGTGTGGACGGGTTTCTTCGCGGCCTGGGCGCGGAGACCGGGCGCAAGGAATACGACGGCTGACGCAAGGAGCAGGGTGAGCAGTGGGAAGCGTTTCAGTGGGTGCATGGCGCGAGGTTTTCCGAATCCCGGGCGGGTGAGAAGGCGAAAGCGACGAATGGCGGCGGCGATCGGGAATGCGTTACAGGTGGGCGCGGGCTTCGGTGCGGGTCCGGTCAACCGGGAGCGGGCGCGAGGCGCGGTTGCTGACGTTGTTGCCGTCGTCGGTGTGCAGGCCCCAAAAAGTGAAAGAGGAGATGACGGTGACCGAGCCGAGCGCGAGGAAGGCCTTGTGCAGCGCCGGGACGGTTTGGGCGGCATCGGTCTGGTTGACGTGGCCGAGGAACCACGCCGCCACCAGCGAACCGAAGGCGACGCCGAAACTCAGCGAGAGCTGCTGCGCGGTGCTGGCGATGCTGCTGGCCTTGCTCGCGTGCCGGTCGGAAACGTCGGCATAGACGAGCGAGTTCATGCAGGTGAACTGGAGCGAGGCGAAGAAGCCCTGGGCGAAGCTCAGCCCCAGGATGCCCAGCACCGGGGCGCCGGGGCCGATCTGCGTGAAGATAGTCATCGTGCAGCCGAGCAGGACGGTGTTGCCGATGAGAATCGTGCGGTGCCCGAAACGTTTCAGGAGCGGACGACTGATGATCTTCATCATGATCGCCGCGATGGCCTGCGGCATCGTCAGCAAGCCGGCCTGCCAGGCGGGATAACCGAGGCCGATCTGGTAGAGCAGCGGCAGGAGGAACGGCATGCCGCCGACGCCGAGCCGGGTGACGAACCCGCCGACGACCGACAGCCGGAACGTGCGAATCCGAAACAGCGTGAGATCGAGCACCGGCGCGTCGTCGCGCTGCGAGTGCCAGCCATAGGCGGCGAGCAGCAGGGCGGCGACGGCGAGGAGGAAGACGATCGGGCCGCCGGGCAGGGTGTGTTCGCCGAAGACCTCGAGCACGTAGGACAGCAGCGCGATCCCGGCGCCAAAGAGCGCGAAGCCCGTGCGGTCGAGCGGGGCGACGGCGTCGTCGCGAAAATCCGGCATGTAGCGCCGGATGAACCAGAGGCCGGCGAGCGCGAGCGGCAGGTTGACGAAGAAAATCATCCGCCACGACATGACGTGGACGATCAGACCGCCGGTGACGGGGCCGAGGAGCGGGCCGAGGAGCGCGGGGATGATGACGTAGTTCATCGTGCGCAGCATCTCGGAGCGCGGAAACGAACGCACCAGCGCCAGCCGGCCGACGGGAGTCATCATCGCGCCGCCGATGCCCTGGAGGATGCGGGAGGCGACGAGAAGCGGGACGTTGGGCGACAGGCCGCAGAACAACGAACCGAACATGAACAACGTCACGGCGAGCCGGAAAATCCGCTTCGTGCCGAACCGGTCGGCCATCCAGCCGCTGACGGGGATGAACACCGCGAGGCTGAGCGTGTAGCTGGTGAGGACGGCCTTGAGGCTGAGCGGGGCGACGCCGAGGTTGGCCGACATCGTGGGCACCGCGGTGTTCACGATGGTCGCGTCGAGGTTCTCCATGAACAGCGCGGCGGCGACGAGCCATGGCAGGTAGCGCTTGGTTTCGGCGGAGATTTCGATCGGTGCGGTGTCGGCGGCGGCGGTCGGCATCGGTTGCCACAGCTAGCAACGAATGCGCATGGCGCAAACGCCGAAAGGATTTGGTTGGTAACCGTGCCATGCGCTTGCACGCTGCGCACGGCCGCCATGAACGCATCCGCCCGCATGACCATCCGACCTTACCGCCCCGCCGACGAGGAGGCTGTGATCGCGCTCTGGCGGGAGTGCGCGATGCTGCGGTGGAGCGATCCGCGGAAGGACATCGCGCGGAAGCTGCGGGTGAACCCGGAATGGTTTCTCGTGGGAGAAATCGACGGGCGGCTGGTGGCGACCTGCGTGGTGGGCTACGAAGGCCACCGCGGCTGGATCAATTTGCTGGCGGTTGCGCCGGAGCACCAGAAAGACGGACACGGGCGCGCGTTGATGG
>CALFNN010000039.1 GCA_937902925.1 uncultured Opitutaceae bacterium | reverse complement strand
ACGTCGCCATCATCGGCGCCGGCATGTCCGGCCTCGCCGCCGGCATCCGGCTGGCACACTTCGGACGCAAGGTCTGCATCTTCGAGCGGCACAACACCGTCGGGGGCCTCAACAGCTTTTACAGTATCGCCGGCCGAAAATTCGATGTCGGCCTGCATGCGATGACCAACTTCGTGCGGCCCGGCGTAAAAGGAACGCCGCTCGGAAAACTGCTGCGCCAACTTCGCATCGAGCGGGACGAGTTTGCGTTGTGCGAGCAGAAACAATCCCGCATCGCATTTGGGCCGGCGGGCGAAATGTCCCTGCGGTTTACCAACGACTTCGTGGTTCTCGAAAGCGAGGTGGCGGCGAAATTTCCCACGCAGATCGACGGGTTTCGCGCGCTCGTTGCGGTGGTGCGGGCTTACAACGACGTTTCCCTCGACGCCACGCCGGAGTCCGCGCGGGCAGTCGTGCGACGGCACGTGACGGACCGCGTTCTCGAGGACATGTTATTCTGCCCGGTGATGTATTATGGGAGCGCGACCGAGCACGACATGGAGTTCGGCCAGTTCGTCATCATGTTCAAGGCACTCTTCCTCGAGGGTTTCGCCCGGCCGTTCGAGGGGGTCCGGGTGATCCTGCGCGTGCTGTTGGAAAAATATCGCGCCGCCGGCGGCGAACGCCGGATGAAGTGCGGCGTGCAGCGGATCGTCGAGCGCGCCGGTCGCGCCGTGGCGCTCGTGCTCGATGACGGCACCGAAATCACCGCGGACCACGTTCTTTCATCGATCGGCGCGCCCGAAACGGAAGCGCTGCTCGTGCGCGAGGTGAAAGCCACCGGGGAGGCCGGCAAGATCCCGGCGGGCCGGTTTTCGTTCATCGAAACGATCACGATCCTGGACCGGCAGCCCGTGGCGCTCGGGTGGGGAAGCGACACCATCGTGTTTTTCAACGACTCGCCGGAGTTCCACTACGAACGGCCGAGGGGCGCGGCCGACCCGCGCAGCGGCGTGATCTGCATTCCGAATAATTTCGATTTTGGGCCCGGTCGCGCCCTGCCGGAAGGGGTGTTTCGCGTGACGTGCCTCGCCGACTACGGCCAATGGTCGAATCTCTCCGAGGAGCATTACCGCGCGGCGAAGGCGAGCTGGTATGCCGCGGTGCAACGCAGTGCGCAGCGCTTCCTGCCGCGACTCGCGCAGGCGGACGCACTGGCGGCGGCGACGGTGACGACCGATATGTTCACACCCCGCACGATCACCAAATACACCGGGCATCTCGGTGGCGCGATCTATGGCGCACCCTTCAAGAACCGCCAGGGCCGGACAGCGCTCGCCAATCTTTATCTCTGCGGAACCGACCAGGGCTTTCTCGGAATCGTCGGCGCGATGTTGAGCGGGATCTCAATGGCCAACTTTCACATCCTGCAGCGAGGGTAGCATCGAGGGAAGCGACGGCAATGTCATGGACGGTTGCGAGCGGGCGGCAGGCGGCGGGACTGCCGTGTCGGTGTCGGACGGTGGCGCGTGGTCCGGTTCGGGCGCGATCACGATGTGACGAACGTTCCGGGGCACCGACCAGAAGTTGAGGTGGCCTTGCACGAAAAGCAGGCTCCCGCCGTCGTCGTAGATCCAAGTCTCGTATTGCCCGCGCGCGGATCTCGTGGCGATCAAGGGTGGACCGGCCACCGGCTCCAATACCACCGCGGCCTGACGAAAGGTCAGGTTCGGCCGAAGTGCATCCCAACCGAGTGCCACCGGCGAGCGTTCGGTGGCCACAGCCGACATCACCATCAAAAGCATCCCGACAAAAACCAATGGGCGAATGGACGAGAGGTTGGCTTTCATTTCCCAGGGATATCGCCGCCGGCGACGGGCGGTGGAGGCGGGCGGCGGGGTTTAACATTCGATTAATCACCCGTTTCAGATGTGCGAAATCCCCCAAGCGCAAGCGATGGGTTTGACGCGCAGGACCTTAGGCCCGCCCCGTCACTGGACCCTTGCAGGCGGCTCCGGCGCTCGAAAACCCCCTTGCGCTGCGCTCCCGCGTGCCTTCACTCCTCGCCTCTTCATGGGTTACGACTGGCTCAAGGGTGTGGCCGACGAGTATGACGTGATCGTCATCGGCAGCGGTCTCGGTGGCCTGACCGGGGCAAATGTCCTCGCGAAGGCCGGCCACCGCGTGCTGCTGCTCGAGCATCACTATCAATTCGGCGGGCTGGCCACGTGGTTCACGCGCAAGGGCGGCCACATCTTCGACATTTCGCTCCACGGATTCCCGATCGGGATGATCAAGTCGTGCCGCAAATACTGGACCAAGGAAATCGCCGACTCGATCGTCCAGCTGAAGGACATTCGCTTCGTGAACCCCCAGATGGACGTGTGGACGACGTTCACCCGCGAGGATTACACTCGTGTGCTGGTGGAGAAATTCGGACTCGACCGCGCCGTGGTGGAGCAATTCTACGGCTACCTCCGGTCGATGAATTTCTACGACAACAATCCCGAGACCACCGGCGAGATGCTCGAGCGGTTCTTTCCGGGCCGGGACGACGTGAAGCGGCTGCTCATGGAGCCGATCGCCTACGCCAACGGCTCCACGCTCGACGACCCCGCCATCACCTACGGCATTGTCTTCTCGAATTTCATGGGCGCGGGCGTCTACACGTTCCGGGGCGGTTCCGACCTCCTCATCGAGAAAATGGTCGCGGAGCTCCGGAAGAACGGCGCCGAGGTCCGCAAGAAGGTGCTCGTGGAAAAAATCCTCGTCGAGGAACGCGACGGCCGCAAGGTGGCCTGCGGCATCGTCGGCACGAACGGCCGGATCGTGCGGGCGAAGGCGGTGCTCTCGAATGCGAGCATCAAGAACACCGTCTTCCGCCTCGCGGGTGAAGCGAATTTCCCCCCGGACTACGCCGCGGCGGCGCACGCCGTGCGGATCAACTCCAGTTCGTGCCAGGTTTACCTCGGCATCCGCAAGGGTGAGAGCATTCCGCACATCGGCGACCTCGTCTTTACGTCGGGCAACCCGCACTTCAGCAGCCAGGAGCTGACCGATTTCCGGACGACGAGCCGGACATTTTCGGTCTACTATCCCGAGACGCGGCCCGGTTCCGATCGCTACACGGTCGTTGTCTCGCTCAACGGATTGTATGGCGACTGGAAGCAACTTTCGGAGGCCGACTACGAGCGGGAGAAACAGCGCCTGATCGACGAATCGGTCACCGCGCTGGAAAAATACATCCCCGGCGTCGGCGCCAAGATCGACTGGCGCGAGGCGGCGACGCCGCGGACGATCGAGCGCTATACGACGCACGCGGGTGGCACCTCCTTCGGCACGAAGTTCGAAGGGCTGAAAGTCTCGACGGATCTGCCCGAGCAACTGCCCGGGCTGTTTCACGCAGGCTCGGTCGGCATCATCATGTCGGGCTGGCTCGGCACGATCAATTACGGCGTCATCGTCGCGAACAAGATCGACAAGGCGCTCTTTGCCCTGAAACAAACCGCGCCCGCCGCCTCGCCGGCCTGACCCCATGAGCCAAGTCACCGACCTCATCCCGCACCGTCCGCCGTTTCTCTTCGTCGACGAGATCGTGAGCCAGGCCGAGGACGGCCTCGTGGCGCGGCGCACCTGGCGGGCCGAGGAGGATTTCTACCAAGGCCATTATCCGGGCGCGCCGATTACGCCCGGCGTGCTCCTGTGCGAAGCAGTGTTCCAGGCGGCCGCCTGCTACATGTCGGCGCGGGCCCGCGCAGCCGGCGCGGCGCCCGGGGAGGGCGTGCCGCTCATCGCCAAAATCAGCGACGTGCGGTTCCGCAGTCCGGTTTATCCCGGGGACACCGTGATGATCGAGGTCAAGCGCAAGGACGCGCTGGGCGGATTCACGATGCTGAGCGGTGCGATGAAGAAAGAGGACGGCACCCGCGTGATGCACCTGGATTTCTCCGTGGCGTGGAAGACGCCGGAAGGCCAGAAGTAAGCCAACGTCAGCCGCCGTCCCCACACCATGCCCGATTTTCTCCGCCTCACCGACAAGACGTTTCTCGTCTTCGGCGTCGCCAACCGCAAGAGCGTCGCGTGGGCGGTGGCGACGTCGCTGGAGGAGCAGGGTGCGCGGGTCGTTTACAGCGTGCGCTCGGAAGCGCGCCGGAAATCGCTCGAAGCCCTGCTGGCGGGTAAATCCGTGTTCATTTGCGACGTGGAGCAGGAGGGCGCGGCGGAAAAGCTCGCCGGGGAGATTGCGGCGGCCGGTCTCGCGCCGTTGCACGGGATCGTCCACTCGATCGCGTTTGCGAACTACAGCGACGGCTTCAAGGCGTTCCACGAAACGAAGCGGAAGGATTTTTTGCAGGCCACCGCCGTCTCGGCGTTTTCGCTCATCGAGGTTGCGCGGGCGTTCAAGCCGCATTTTGCGCCGGGCGCGTCGGTCGTGACCATCGGGATTTCCTCGCTGCTCGTGACGCCCGACAACTACGGCTACATGGGCCCGATCAAGGCGGCGCTGGAGTCGAGCGTGCGGTTTCTGGCGAAGTCGTTCAGCGCCGACAGCGCCGTGCGGTTCACCGCCGTCGGCGCGGGTCCGCTCAAGACCAGCGCATCGGCGGGGATTCCCGGCTACCTCGAAAGTTATCTCTACGCGGAAAAGTTGACGTTCCGGAAGAAAAACCTCGAGACACGCGAGGTGGCGGACGCCGTGGTGTTCCTGCTGAGCGAACGCAGCAGTGGCATCAACGGCGCCACGCTCGTGGTCGATGCCGGGCTGGGTTCGAATTATTTCGACAAGGAAATCATCCGGCTCGCGACGCGGCTGGAGAAGTGAGCCGCCACGAATGAAATTCGAGCACGTCTGCATCGAATCGCTCGCGGTCGCGCTGCCGGAGGAGATTTGGACTTCGGCTCGTATCGAGGACCAACTCCGCCCGCTCTACGAACGCCTGAAGCTGCCGGCGGGACGGCTGGAACTCATGACCGGGATCCGCGAGCGACGGATGTGGCCGGCCGGCACCAGGCCGTCCGATGCGAGTGCCGCGGCGGGGCGCGCCGTGCTCGCGAAGTCGGCGCTCAGGGCGGAGCAAGTCGAGCTGTTCATCCACGCCGCGGTGAGCCGCGACATGCTGGAACCCGCGACCGCGTCGTTTGCCCACCGGAAAATCGGGCTGCCCGCCACGGCGCAGATTTTCGATGTCTCCAACGCCTGCCTCGGATTGTTGAACTCGCTGACCGTGGCCGCGGGCTTGATCGAGTCCGGCCAGATTCGTTGCGCCATGGTCGTGGCGGGAGAAAACGGCCGGCCGCTCGTCGAGCAGACATTGCGCACGCTGCTCGACCGGCCGCTCACCCGGAATGAAATCAAACCATATTTCGCCAACCTGACGATCGGCTCGGGCGCCGTGGGCGTCATGGTCTGCCATCGTTCGCTGGCGGCCGGTCGACCGCATCGGTTGCTTGGCGGAGTGGCGCGGGCGGCGACGCGGTTCAGTGAACTTTGCCAGGGCGACACGCATGGCGCCGATGCCCTCGCGATGCAGACCGACTCGGAGCAACTGCTCGTGGCTGGCGTCGGCCTCGCCCAGGAAACGTGGCGTGAATTCGCCGCGGAACAGGGCGATGAGTTTGCCCGCTTCATCTGTCATCAGGTGGGCAGCACCCATCGGCGCAAACTCTACGAAACGCTCGGGCTCGATCTGGCGAGGGATTTCTCGACGTTCGAAACGCTCGGTAACACCGGCTCGGTTGCGCTTCCCGCCACGCTGGCAGCGGCGGTTGAGGCTGGGGCGGTGCGCGACGGCGATCGCGTCGGCCTGCTCGGCATCGGCAGCGGGCTCAACTGCCTGATGCTCGCGCTCGAATGGTGACGCCAACGGCAATTCCCGGCTGGCTGGCACGTGAATATCCGTTTGCACCACGGGCATTCGCGACCCCGGGCGGCGCCCGGATGAGTTACGTCGACGAGGGGCCGCGGTCCGACGAGGCGGTGTTGCTGCTGCACGGCAATCCCACGTGGTCGTATTACTACCGGCGGCTCGTGCGCGAACTTTCGCCAGCGATGCGGTGCATCGCCCCCGACCACATCGGCATGGGCTTGTCGGAAAAACCATCGGGTTACGATTACACGCTGGCGACCCGGATCGACGATATCGCGGCGCTCGTCGATTCGCTGCGGCTGCGACGCGTGCACCTGGTTGTCCACGATTGGGGCGGGGCGATCGGTTTTGGGTTTGCGGCGCGGCGTCCGGAGCGAGTGGGGCGGCTCGTCATCCTGAACACCGCCGCGTTCGCGGCGAAGCGCATCCCGACCCGGATCGCGCTGTGCAAGCTCCCGGCGCTCGGCCCGCTGCTGGTGCGCGGAGGAAACGGCTTCGCCTGGCCGGCGACATGGATGGCGATGAATCGCCGCGCGCTGACAACCGCGGAGAGGCGCGGCTTTCTTTTTCCCTATGGCTCGTGGGCGGATCGCGTGGCCGTGAGCGCGTTTGTGCAGGATATTCCGCTGGGACCGGCGCATCGGAGTTGGAATGCGTTGGCGAAGACGGAGGCCGGACTCGCTCAATTCCGCGACCGGCCGGCGCTGATTGTCTGGGGGGGGCGGGATTTCTGTTTCGACGATTCGTTCCTTGCCCGCTGGCGCGAGTTTTTCCCGCAAGCCGAAGTCGACCGCATCGGCGATGCCGGGCACTACGTGCTGGAAGATGCCCGCGCCGAGGCGCTGCCGCGCATTGCCGGGTTTCTTACCAAGACCTGAGGCGCCTCACGCCCGGCCGTAGAGTGCGGCGAGTTCCCGAAGATAAGGCGCGGTGCCCTGGTCGAGACCGCGCAACTGCTCGGGCCGGTAGCGCCACGTCCAGTTGCCCTGGCTCGTGCCGGGGGAATTGAACCGCGCCGCGGACCCAAGGCTGAGCAGGTCGGGCAGGGAGAGGACCGCGAGATTGGCAACCGACGCGTAAGCGGAGCGGATAAAATCCCAGCCGGCTTCCTGGCCGGTGACGCGCAGGTAGCGGCGAACATGATCCCGGGTTTTTTCGTCGGCGCCCGCATACCAGCCGAGCGTCGTGTCGTTGTCGTGTGTGCCGGGATAGACGACGCTGTTGGCGCGCTGATTGTGGGGCAGGTAGACGTTTTTGGCATCGCCACCGAACGCGAATTGCAGGACCGCCATGCCGGGCAGGCCCGTGGCCGCAAGCAACGCGGAGACGGACGGCGTCATTTCGCCAAGATCCTCGGCGATCAATCTTACTCCGGGCAAGGCGGCGCGGACGGCTTCGAAAAACGCGAGGCCGGGTCCACGTTCCCACGTGCCAGTCCGCGCCGTCGGGGCCGACGCCGGGATCGACCAATAGGAGTCGAAGCCACGGAAGTGATCGATGCGCACGACATCGTAAAGGGCGAGATTGGCGCGGAGACGGGCCAGCCACCACGCGTAACCCTCGGCGGCGTGGGCCGGCCAGTCGTAGAGTGGATTGCCCCAGAGTTGTCCGTCCGCGGAGAAATAGTCGGGCGGCACGCCGGCAACGAAAGTTGGCCGGAGGGTTTTGCGGTCGAGTTGGAAGAGTTGCGGGCTCGTCCAGACATCGGCGCTGTCGAGCGCGCAAAAAATCGGGGTGTCGCCAATGATGCCGATCTCCAGCTCGGCGGCGCGGGCGCGAAGCCGGGTCCACTGGCCGAAAAACAGGTATTGGACGAATTCGTAAGCCTCGACGCGGATCGCGAGTTTGCGGCGAAGCGGAGATTTTTCCGCCACGGCGAACGACCGGACGGCGGCCGGCCACTCCCACCAGGGCTGGCCCGCAAAATTATCCTTCAGGGCGGAGAACAGGGCGTAGCTGGCCAGCCAGCTCGCGTTTTGCTCCCGAAAAACAGCAAAGTCGCCGTAGGGCAGCGCACGCTTGGGATTCTTGCGCCAGGCAGCGTGAGCGGCAAAAAGCAGCGGCCATTTTAGCCGGTAGAGCGATCCGTATTCGACGCGGTTGGCGGCAAGCGCCCGGAGCGGGACCAGCGAATCGTCTGCCAGCAATCCCGCCGCCACGAGCGGCGCGGGATCGATGAGATACGCGTTTCCGGCGAAAGAGGAAAAACACTGGTAGGGCGAATCGCCAAAGCCCGTAGGTCCCAGAGGGCAGAGCTGCCAGTATTTCACTCCGGCGTGTGCGAGAAACTGGAGGAAGTCGTGGGCGGAACTATCGAACGTTCCGACTCCGAATTCACTCGGCAAGGCGGTAGGATGAAGCAGGACGCCGACAGCACGATCCTTCAGCCACGAAAATAGCGGCTGATGCTCGGCGGCGTTGGAGAGAAACGAAGTGGAGTGGTCCATCTTGGCGTGCCGTGCGAGCGCTCGTTTCGTGCCAAGGGCCGGCTAAAGGTGCCTTCAACGCGAGCCCGGCAATCCCATAATTACGTTATTTAACATAATGTTCATTGTGCATCATTCACCTATAAGGAATACTAGCGAGCGGGACCCCAGTGGCTCGTGAACGGGAAATACACAAATATGGGCCGGCCGACCACGTCCTTGGCTGGAACGAATCCCCAATAGCGACCGTCCGCGCTGTTCGATGAATTATCGCCCATCGCGAAATAGCTGTGCTCGGGAACGTGCACTTTCTGGCCGACGCTCAACAGGCCTTGGTTGCGATAGCCGACATAGTTTCCGTCGCGCCGGGCGTTTTTTTCGAACGTCTCGGCCCCGGTGATCGGCGCTCCGTTGCGGTAGATTCGAAAGTCCTTAACCTGAATCTCGTCGCCCGGCACGCCGACGAGGCGTTTGATGTAGTATTGATCGCCGTAAAGCCGGGCGATGCCCTCGATATTGCCGGTCCGGAAAACAAAACCGCTGCCGACGCCCGGGCGGACGAAATGATAGCTCATCCGATCCACGAACAACTGGTCGCCCGTGAGAATGTCGAACGCCAGCACATGCTCACCCTGCCGCACATGTTTTCCGGTGGGGATCAAACGGACATGGCCGTCGTCGGCGGAAACGGCCCCTTTGCCCTGGGCCAGCACGCGGCCGAGATCGAACCGCGCCGGTTCGCGGCTCGGCGTCGCGTTGGGGAAAAAGGCGTCGCGCACCGCCCATTCGAAATCGAAATCCTCGGGCACCCGCACCGTCACCGGCTCGCGGCCGACCAGGAGCGTGTATTCCTTCAGGGTGGTCGGGAAAACCAGCCAGGTTCTGCCGGACACCGTGCGATACGGCACGAACGCACTGCCTTCCCCGCCGACCAGCGGCACCCAGACTTCCCCGTCGGCCGGCGCCGTGATCCGTTTCGGCACTGCGCCGAACATCACCAGCCGCGCGGCCTGCGCAAGCACCCCCGGCTCGTCCGCCGCCTCGCGAAAGACCTCCGGCGTCATGCCATTGTAGGTCGGCCACATCGAGTTGGTCGGAATCTTGAACGGCTGGACGAAATAAGTGCGGATGCCGAGAATCACGATCGCCGCCACGAGAAAAAAATCGACGTTCTCCACCAGCCCGCTCTTTGGATAAATGGATCCGCCGGTGCGCCGCAGCACCCCCTCGAGCGACTCGATCGCGAGCTTGAGCTTCTCCGCGCCGGCGCGCTCGTGGAGGAGTTCCCGCACCGCGGCCATGTTCGCCTGCAGTTCGGAGACCTGGGCGGCGGGCAGCAGGTCGCGGCGGAAATGGTAAACCTTGCCGGCGAGCTCGAGCCAGTTCGCCGCGTTGTCGCGCATCTTTTGCTCGGCGTCGGCGAGGCCGACGAACGCGAGCAGCTTCTTTCCGGCCCAGCTGATCAGCGATAGTTCGGTGCGCACGGCGGAGGGTCAGTTTGTTTTCAGCACCTTGATGAAGGCATCGGATGGAATGGAGACGCGACCGAATTGTTTCATCTTCTTTTTGCCCTCTTTTTGTTTGTCGAGCAGCTTGCGCTTGCGGCTGATGTCACCGCCATAGCATTTCGCCGTCACGTCCTTTCGCATTTCCTTCACGTTGTCGCGGGCGATGATCTTGCCCCCGATGGCGGCCTGGATGGCGACCTTGAACATCTGCGGCGGGATGATTTCCGCGAGTTTTTCGCAGAGCGCGCGTCCCTTCCCCTCGGCCTTGTCGCGGTGCACAATGCTGGCGAACGCGTCGACCGGATCGTTGTTGACGAGGATCTCCATCTTCACGAGGTCCGACGTGCGATACTCTCCGAGTTCGTAGTCCATCGAGCCGTAGCCGTGCGTGATGCTTTTCAACCGGTCGTTGAAATCGACCAGGATTTCGTTGAGCGGCAAAATGCAGGTCAACATGACGCGCGCGGCGTCGAGCGTGTCGGTGTGGTCGACCGTGCCACGTTTTTCCATGACGAGCGCCATGATGTCCCCCATGGCGTCGTTCGGGATGTGGATCGCCGCCTTGATCGTGGGTTCGCGGATTTCGACGATCTCGCCGGGGTCCGGCAGATTCACGGGGTTGTCGACCTCGATCTGGACGCCGCCGTGCTTGATCACGTGGTAAACGACGCTCGGATAGGTCGAGATGATGTCCACGTCGTGCTCACGCCGGATGCGCTCCTGGATGATCTCCATGTGGAGAAGCCCGAGGAAGCCGCAACGGAAACCAAAACCGAGCGC
This sequence comes from uncultured Opitutaceae bacterium, assembly GCA_937902925.1. Classification (GTDB taxonomy): domain Bacteria; phylum Verrucomicrobiota; class Verrucomicrobiia; order Opitutales; family Opitutaceae; genus CALFNN01. Next base: position 55,511 of record CALFNN010000039.1, on the reverse strand, counting down.
CACCGAACTTTCCGACGAATAGACAAACGCTGCGTCGTTGAGCCGCAGCCGGCCGAGCGCGGCCTTGAGTTTTTCGTAGTCGGACGTGTCGACCGGATAAAGCCCGCAAAACACCATCGGGCGGACTTCCTTGTAACCCGGCAGCATCTCGGTGGCGGGCTTGTGCGCGAGCGTGATAGTGTCGCCGGTCTTGATCTCGGAGGTGTCCTTGACGTTGGAAACGATGTAGCCGACGTCGCCCGCGCCGAGCGAGGCGATCTTGGTCATCTTCGGCATGAACACGCCGACTTCCTTTACCTCGGAGCGCTGGCCCGTGCTCATCAACATCATCATGTCACCCGCCTTGATCGTCCCGGAAAACATGCGGACGTAGGCGATCACGCCCCGGTAAGAATCGTAAAGCGAATCGAAGACCAGCGCCCGCGCCTGCGGATACTCGGTCCAGCGCGGTGGCGGCACGCGCAGCACGACCGCCTCGAGAATATCCTCGATTCCAATGCCCGCCTTGCCGCTGGCGAGGATGGCCTCCTCGGCCGGAATCGTGAGAATGTCCTCGAGTTGCTTGAGGCAGAGTTCGAGGTTCGCGCTCGGGAGGTCGATCTTGTTGATGACCGGGATCACCTTCAATTTTTGCGCGAACGCCAGGTGGGCGTTGGCGACGGTCTGGGCTTCGACGCCCTGCGCCGCGTCGATCAAGAGCACGGCGCCCTCGCAGGCCGCGAGGCTGCGCGAAACTTCATATGAGAAGTCCACGTGCCCAGGCGTGTCCATGAGGTTCAGCTTGTAGATCTTCCCGTCCTTCGCGGGATACGTCATCGTGACCGGGTGCGACTTGATCGTGATGCCACGCTCCTTCTCGAGATCCATCGAGTCGAGGTGCTGGTCGGTCATCACGCGCATCGCGACCGTGTTGGTGTGCTCGAGGATCCGGTCCGAGAGCGTGGTCTTGCCGTGGTCGACGTGCGCGATGATGCAGAAATTGCGGGTGAGTTTGGCGGGCATCGGGTCAGGCGGCGGCCGTCAGGTCGGCGAACTCGGAAAAACTCTTCACGCGCCACGTCTTGTCCGTGCGCCGGGCCAGCCCGGCGAGCACGCCGCCGGGGCCAAACTCCCAAAATTCCGCGGCGCCGGCCGCGGCGGCGTTGCGCAGGCATTCCTCCCAGCGCACGGACGACACGACTTGCCCGACCAACGCGGACTTGATCGCCGCCGGATCGGAGACCGCCTGCCCGGTGGTGTTGGTGAAAACGCCAAACTTCGGCGCGGCAAACGTCACGCCTTCGAGATAGGCCGCGAACGCCGCCCGCGCCGGCTCCATCAACCGCGAGTGATACGCGCCGGCGACGACCAGCGGGATGACTTTTTTCATGCCGCGTGCCTTCGCGCCGGCCACGGCCGCCTCGACCTTCGCTTTCTCGCCCGAGACGACGATCTGGCCGGGCGCATTGAAGTTCGCGGTCTCGATGTCGAATTCACGGCAGAGATCCGCCACCTTTGCCGGCTCCTCCCCGATGATCGCGGCCATTCCGCCGCTGGCCTGTTCACAAGCCTGCTGCATCAGCCGGCCACGCTCGGCGACGATCCGCAGCCCGGTCGAAAAGTCGAAGACGCCGGCGGCACAATACGCCGTCACCTCCCCGAGGCTCAGCCCCAGCGCAAAATGCGGCTCACCCGCCGGCAGCCGGCCGAGTTCGCGTTGCGCCGCCGCCACAGCCAGTCCGTGGACGAAAAGCGCCGGCTGGCAAACCTTGGTCTGCGTCAATTCCGCCTCCGGGCCCTCGAAACTCACCTTCGCCAGATCCCAGCCGAGCACCTGCGCCGCTTGGTCGTAAAGTGCGCGGGCCGCCGGTGAATGTTCACACAAGGACCGTCCCATGCCCATTTTTTGGGCGCCCTGTCCTGCAAATAAAAATGCCAATGCCATGGTGGAAACACGCGAGACAATCGCCCGCCTCCGCGGAATCCAAGCCCTAAAAGCGCTTGAGCTGTTTGAAATACTTCGCGTCGTCCGACGGTTTCGCGAAATCCGGCACGGCGAACTGAGCCGGCGGTGCCTGGACGGGCGGATTGATGGCCGGCGAAATCGCTGACGGCTGGGAAACCGCGGGAGGTGGGGCCGCCGGCAACAGCGACTGGGGGGACGGCGGGACGAACGATTGCAGGAACGGGTTGTCGCGGGGAGTCACCGGCGCATCCGCGGCCCCGCCGATGCCGGCGAGCACCGAGGCGAGATTGCTCCCGCTGAAATCGACTGCGCTCGGGCTCGCGGCAGTCCCAGGCAACAAGGGGGAGTCACGCGACCCGCGATCGGCGGGAACATCGCCGTTCATCCCGGGCCGGAGTAGCGTGTAGTCCTGCGGCGTCATCCACCCCGCCATGAATTGGCTCAGCGGATTGGCCACCGGATCCACCGGCTTGTTCGCCGTCCTGTCCTGCCCGTCCCGGCCACGATCCCCGCGATTGGTTTCGGGTTTTGCGTCCGGATCGGGCGCGATGCCATCGGTTGTGGTGTCATTGTCGAGCACGTTGCCGGCCGGATCCCGCGCACCACGATCCGTGTTTTTCATGACGCCATCGACGAGCCAGTTCGTCGACTTTGTTTTGGTGTCGCGCTTTCCCGGCAGCGAATGACCGGCAGCCGCCGTCGGGCTCTCGGTCTCCACATGCAATTCCGGCGTGGCGATGGTCGGAAGCGCTCCGCTCGGTGACATCGACAGCGCATTGCGGGCTTCCTTGACGGCTTCGAATTCGCGCTTCGCGACCGTGATCGCATCATCGCCCGGAGCCGCGGGAGATTTTTCCGGCGGCGGACCATCCGCGCCCAGCGCGACCGCGCTGGCGAGGGCGAACATCGATACTGGCGCGAGGCGGACCACGGTCTACGATTTGATGAAAATGCCCTTGAGGTTCATCTCGAGCTGTTGCGGATTCGGCGAGAACTTCAGTCCGTCCTGTTTGCTGATCCGGCCGGCCTTGATCAGGCGGTAAATATCCTTGTTGAAGGAAAACGTCGCGGAATCCGAGTTGCTCTCGAGCAGGCCCTGGATCTTTTCGTTTTGCCCCTCGAGGATCAGGCCTTTCACGGTCGCGTCCGCGTTGAGGATTTCGTTCACCGGCTGGCGGCTGTTGCCGTCGATCGTCGGAATGAGTTTCTGGCAGACGAACCCGCGCAGCGAGCCCGAGATCGCGCGGCGGGCCTGCACCACTTCCTCCGCCGGGAAGAATTCGAACAACCGCGTGAGCGACTGCGACACCGTGGCGGCGTGCATCGTGGAGAAAACCAGGTGCCCGGTCTCGGCCGCGCTGATCGCAGTCTCGAACGTCTCGCGATCGCGCATTTCGCCGATGAGGATGATGTCGGGATTCTGCCGCAGGACCGCCTTGATCGCCAACTCGAAGTTGGGAACGTCGAGTCCGATCTCGCGCTGCTGGAACAGGCACTTGTCGTCCTGAAACGTGTATTCGATCGGGTCCTCGATCGTGACGATGTGCTTGTCCATGTTCTGGTTCACCCAGTTCATCATCGCCGCCATCGTGGAACTCTTGCCCGAACCGGTGGCGCCGCAGATGAGGAGGATGCCGTCCTTCGCCTGCACCAGCTTGATGAGCGCGTCGGCGGTCGCGCCGAGGCCGAGTTGCTCAAAGCTCGGCACCGTGCTCTTGATGTGCCGCATGACGATGCTGACGAGTCCGCGCTGGTGAAACGCGTTGACGCGGAAGCGCCCGATGCCCTCGAAGGCGTAGGCGAAATCCACCTGCCCGTCGTCGTCCCATTTCTGCTTGAAAATCCGCGGCACGTGCTCGTCGACGAACGCCTGCGCCTCCGGGCAGGTGATCGGGTCCATGTCGACCGGCTTGAGCTTGCCCGCAAGGCGGACATAGCCGGGCTTGTTGGATTTGATGATGATGTCACTCACCCCGCTGTCGACGGCGAGCTTCAGCAGGTCGTTGATGATTTCGGTGGCTGGTGTGACGGTGGTCATGGGTAAAAAAGCGTTGCGGATTCTTTATTTCGCCCTGCTGTGTTCCGCAAGGCAACTTTGGCCGCATCCATGAAACTCCGCCCGCTCACCGGCACGATCACCGCGCTTGTCACGCCCTTTCTCCAGGGCCAGGTCGACTATGCCAGCTTGAAAAAGCTCGTCGCATACCAGATCAAGGGCGGCATCGATGGGCTGGTCCCCGTCGGCACCACGGGCGAGTCGCCCACGCTTTCGCACGAGGAGCATCTGGACGTGATCCGTGCCGTGATCGCCGAGGCGCGCGGCCGCGTGCCGGTCATCGCCGGCACCGGCTCCAACTCGACCGCCGAAGCCGTCGAGCTCACACGGCTCTCCCACGATGCAGGGGCCGACGCGATGCTGGTCGTGGCGCCCTATTACAACAAGCCGAGCCAGGAGGGCCTCTTCCACCACTTCGCCGCGGTCGCCGGCGCCACGGACCGGCCGATCATCCTCTACTCCATTCCCGGCCGGTGTGGAGTCGAGATCGGTGTGCCTGTCGTGGAGCGCCTGCGCGCGAAGTTTTCGCATGTCCGCTGGATCAAGGAGGCGGGCGGCAGCGTCGACCGCGTCGACCAATTGAAGCAGGCCATGGGTGCCGACCTCACGGTCCTGAGCGGCGACGATTCGCTCACGCTTCCGTTCATGGCCGTCGGCGCGGAGGGCGTCATCAGCGTGGCCTCAAATCTTCTCGTGCGGGAAATCTCGCAACTGGTGCGGCTCGCGCGGGCGAACGATTATGCGAAGGCCGCCAAGCTCCACCGGAAGCTCTACCCTTGCCTCAAGGCGCTCTTTATCGAACCGAACCCGGTCCCGATCAAGGCCGCCATGGCCCGCGCCGGGATCATCGCATCCGCCGAGGTGCGCTCGCCGCTCTGCCCGATGACCGCGACCAGCGCGAAGATTCTCACCGCCGCCCTCGCCCGCCTCCGCTGATCCCGCGCCATGCCTCTCAGTATTCTCATCAACGGCGCCAAGGGGCGCATGGGCTTGGAACTGATCGGTGCCGCCGCCAAATTGGGGCTGACGGTCGGCGGCACGGTCGATGTGGGTGACGACTTTGCCGCCGTCGCGCAGCGATGCGACGTGATCGTCGACTTCAGTTCCCATAGCGCCACCCGGGCGATGATCTCGTTTGCGGTGGCCCAAAAGAAACCCCTCGTCATCGGCACGACCGGGCACCCGGCGGCGGAGAAGATGGACCTGCTCGCGCTTGCCGCCAAGATCCCGTGTGTGTGGGCCGGTAATTTCTCGGTCGGAGTCAATCTGCTCTTCGCCCTCACCCGGCGGGCTGCCGCCGTGCTCGGTTCCGACTACGACGCCGAGGTCATCGAGATGCACCATCGCTTCAAAAAAGACGCACCCAGTGGCACGGCTGCGCGTCTGCTGGAAATCATCCTCCAGGAGCGCCAGCTCACGGCGGACGCCCTGCGTCACGGTCGCGAAGGCATCACGGGCGAGCGCACCTCGACCGAGGTCGGCATGCATTCATTGCGCGGCGGCGACGTGGTTGGCGATCACACCGTGATGTTTGCCGCCCTGGGCGAGCGCATCGAACTCACGCATCGCGCGAGCGATCGTGCCATTTTCGCCCGCGGCGCCCTCCGGGCTGCGCAATGGGTGGCCAGCCAGCAGCCCGGCGTTTACGACATGCAGGATGTGCTGGGTCTGAAATAACGCGGCGGCGACCGGCTCTTCCGCGCGATGATCACCTCCATCCAAGGCACCCTGGCTGCCGCGACGCCGCTGCAAGCGATCGTCGAGTTGAACGGATTCGGCTACGAGGTAAACGTGCCGCTCACCACGGCCGAGCGGTTGCCCGCGCCCGGCGCGAGCGTGAAACTGCACACACTGGTGATCTATCGCGAGGACGCGCAGACGCTCTACGGTTTCATCACGGCGGCCGAGCGGGATTTTTTCCGGTTGCTGATCGAGAACGTCACCGGCGTTGGCCCGAAGGGCGCGCTCGGCATCATGAGCCGGCTCTCGCTTCCGCTGCTCGAGGGCGCGATTCGTGCCGGCGACGTCGGCGCGCTCGCGAAGGTTCCCGGCATCGGCAAGAAGACCGCGGAACGTCTGGTCGTGGAGTTGCGCGCCAAGCTCGGCGCGGGCGACTCGGCGCTGGCCGTTTCCGGGGACGCGACCGCACCGGCGGCTGCCGGCGACAGCGCCCACCGCGACGCGGTGGCCGCGCTCGTCGCCCTCGGCTACAAGGCGGCCGACGCCGATCAGGCGGTGCGGCGTGCGGCGCTCGCGCTCGGTGCGAAGGCGACGACCGAGGCGCTGATCAAAAAAGCGTTAAACTAGCCTCAGCGCTGAAACTGAAAGGCCGCCTGCTTGGCGTCGTCCTGGATCCGTCCGGGTCCATAGACGCGCGGGTTGATTTTCTGGTCCGCCTTCGTGTCGAAGCGCAGATCGTCGACCGTCATCCGTTGGATCGGCGAAAGCTCGATGCTCTTCATCCAGTTGAATTGATTGCGCAGCATCACGGTGTTTGCGGCCGCCAGCCCGGCGTCGGCCGCCGGATCGTCCTTGCGCAGCACCAGCGCCCGGGCGCTGAACACCGGCTGCAACTCCGCCCGCGACGCCGGCACCGTGACGGCATGGGCGATCACCTGCGTCATGCCCTGATCCACCGAGGCCAGCTGACCCTGCGCCGCCGGCACGGAGGCCGGCTGTTGAACTGCAAGGGAACTCGCGGCAAGGGCGGGCGCCACCTCCTCTTGCGAGCGGTTCACGACAAACAGCGCCACGCAGGCGGCGGCGACGGCCAGCCCACCGACATAAACACTGGCGCCCCAGGAACGCTGCGGGGCGAACGCCACGATGCGGCGGTCGGCGGGAGAACCGGTGCTCTCGGCCTGCCCGACATAATCCTTCGCCAGCATCGTGCAGGCTTTCTGCAGGCGGCAGTATTGACGGTAAAGTTGGCGGCGGGCGGGGTTTTGCTGCACCTCGGCTTCGATTCGCGCCGCGTCTTCCGCGGAGATTTCGTGGTCGAGGTAAAGGTTCAGCAGCTCGATGAATTCAGAGTCTTTCATGGCGGTCGGTGTTGCGGTGTTGTAGTCGGTCAGGTCTTGAAGTCTTCACCGAGCTTCGCCCGCAGGCTTTCACGGGCCCGGGCGATGCGGCTTTTGACAGTGCCCACGGAGATCTTGAGTATGCTGGCGATCTCCTCGTAGGAAAGATTTTTTATGTTGCGCAGGACCAGGATCTCCCGGTGCTTCGCGCTGAGCCGCTCCATGCCCTGGCCGATGCGGGAGACGAACTCCTGCGTGACGGTGATATCGTCGGGCGACTCGACCTCGGCCGGGATGATGTCCGCGAGCGTCATGTCATTTTCGGTGCTGACAGGGGCGTCGAACGAGACCGACTTGTCGCGTTTGCGGCGCCACCAATACCAATAACGGTTCCGGGCGAGGTTGGTGGCGATCTGGTAAAGCCAGGTCGAAAAGGCCGACTCGCCGCGAAAGTTCGCGAGCCCACGATGGGCGCGGATAAAAGCGTCCTGGGTCACCTCCTCGGCATCCTGCTGATTGCGCAGTAGTTGATGCACCATGGAGAAGATCCGGTCCCAGTAGCGCGTGACCATCTCGTCGAAAGCCGTCTGGTCGCCGTTTTTAAAGCGATCCACGAGCACCCGGTCGAAGGCCACTTCCTGAGCTTTGGAGGACATGCGTTCTGCCTCGCTCTGATGGGTGTATTTTTGAATTGTTCCCAAGATTGTAGAAAGAGCCTATCTCCTAGCCTGTCCGCATCGCGCGGTCAATCGCTGTGCTCCGATCCGGGGCGAAAATTCTTGCAAACCCCTGTCACGGAAACCCATTTTCTGCCCTTCCTCGCGGAACGGGGGTTGGTAGCTCAACGGTAGAGCAGTTGCCTTTTAAGCAATTGGTTCTGGGTTCGAATCCCAGCCAGCCCACCATCCGGTCTTTTTCTTACACCATCCAATGAAACGCCTCGTCATCATCGAAGACCAAACTGCCATCCGGGAAATGCTGGTCGAGATTCTTCGACTGGACGCCAACTACCAGCTCGTGGGTGAGGCGGGCGACGGCCAGAGCGCCGTCACCATGTGCCTCGAAACCAATCCCGACGTCTGTGTCCTCGATGCCAAGCTGCCCGGGCTCAACGGCGTCGATATCCTCCGCCGCATCAGTAAAAAACTCCCCCAGATGCGCGTGCTTATTTTCTCGGGCCACGAAAACCCCGTGCTCGTGCGGGAGATGCTCGAGGCCGGCGCCCACGGCTTCGTGGAGAAAACCGCCGGGCTGTTCGAGTTCAAGAAGGGCCTCGAGACCGTCGCCAACGGCGGCACCTACTTCGGACCCGCCGTCGCCGCCCTGCTCCGCAATGTCGTCGCAAACCCGGCCAGCAGCAGCGCGCCCGATTTTCTCACCGATCGCGAGCGCGAGATTCTCCAGCTCGTCGCCGAAAGCCATAGCACCAAGGAAATCGCCGCCAAGCTCGGGATCAGCGTGAAGACCGTGGACAACCATCGGACCAACCTGATGCGCAAGCTCAACCTCCACGACGTCGCGAGCCTCACGCGCTACGCCCTCGAGGTCGGCTTGATCGAGCCCAAAAAGACCGTCTAAAAACCTTGCGACGCCGGTGACGTTTGCCCAATAGGGTTTCACACGTCTTTTTTCCTTCCGCCTGCCATCCATGAAACTTCTCTCGAAGAAACTTTGCCTCGCTCTCGCCGGCACCGCGCTCGTTTTCGCGGGCTGCACCAAGAAACCCACGCGACCGGATCCCAGTGTCACCGCCATGGGCATGCAGAACGGCAGCGGGACGATCAACCCGACCGACATCCCGACCAACCCCGGTTTGGACAACGGGTTGACTCCGCGCCCCGTCGATGAATTCGACCCCAACGGCCAGCTTCGCGGCAAGCTCGAGTCGGTCTACTTCGATTTCAACGCGTCCGACATCAAGGCCGGTGAGCGCGCGAAGCTCCAGGCGGCCAAGAAATATCTCGATGATAATCCGGCGCAGCGCCTGCTGCTCGAGGGCCATTGCGACTGGCGTGGCACTGCGGAATACAATCTGGCACTGGGCGATCGCCGGGCGGGCGCCGCGAAAAAATATCTGATCTCGCTCGGCGTCGCCGCCGACCGGCTCGAGTCGAATTCCAAGGGCAGCCTCGATGCGGTCAAGGAAGGTGGCGATGCTGCGTGGGCGAAGGATCGTCGCGTCGATCTCGTGATTTCCAAGGCCAAGTAATCGCCGTCGCTCTTCCGCTTTGTAAATTCAGCAAAACGCCCCGGATTTTCCGGGGCGTTTTTATTTTCGAAATATTGGCGTGCGATCTTACTTCGTCGCGACCGCGGCGAGAATCCGGCGCGTCGTCTCGATCCCCTTCTGCATCACGTCCAGGTTAAAGCTCTCGTTGGGTGCGTGCAGGTTGTCCTCGGGGAGAAACAGCCCGAGCATCACGGAATCGAGCCCCGTCTGCCGCTTGATATCGGCGATGATCGGCACGCTGCCGCCTTCGCGCAGATACAGTGGCGGCCGGCCCCAGATTTCGGTGACGGCCTTGTCCGTCGCGCGAAACGCCCGCGCCAGCACCGGCGACTGGTCCTTCGGCGTGTTCGAACGATCCGGCGGCACGACCACATACGGATCGCCCTTGTGCTGGTCGACGAACGCAATCTTCACACCCTTTGGCGCGCGTGCGAGGATCGCCTCCTGCACGAGACGCTTGATCCGGTCGGGCTGCTGGTTCGGCACCAGCCGGCAGCTGATCTTTGCGAAGGCCGTGCTCGGGATGACGGTCTTCGTCCCCTCCCCCTGATAACCGCCGCCGATGCCGTTGAACTCGAGCGTCGGCTGGAACCGGAGCGCCTCGAACGGCGAAAACCCCGGCGTCGTGTAGAACGTGTCGATGCCGAGGAACTCCTTGTAGGCTTTCTCGTCCGCGCCGAGTTTCTTCAACTCCTCGCGCTCCCACGGATGCACGTCGAGCACGGCGTCGTAGAAGCCGGGCACGTTCACCCGTCCGTCCGGATCGTGCAGCGTCGCGATGATCTCCGCGAGCGCCTGAATCGGATTGTGCAGCACGCCGCCGTGCAAACCCGAGTGCAGGTCGCCCTTGGCGCCGGTCACGTGAAGATCGAACAACGCCAGACCCCGCAGCCCGCAGGTGATGACCACCTGCTCGGGCGTCGGCAGCGCCGTATCCGACAGATAGACGAAGTCCGCCGCCTGGAATCGCGCCTTTTCCGCCGCGAGGAATTTCGGGAAACTGGGGCTGCCCATCTCCTCCTCGCCTTCGATGAGAAACGTGATGCGTAGCGGCAGTTTCGGGGTTTCCTCGAGCAGCCGGCCGACCGCGGCGATGTTGGTCATCAGCGGGCCCTTGTTGTCCGCGGCGCCGCGACCGTAGATGCGATTGCCCACGATCGTCGGCTCGAACGCCGGGGTTTTCCAGAGATTGAGCGGATCCGCCGGCTGCACGTCGTAGTGCCCGTAGATCATCACGTGCGGCCACGTGGCGTCGCCGCCGCGCGTCGCGAGAATGATCGGGTGCAAATCCGTCTTCATCACCTCGACGGCAAAGCCCAGCGAACCGAGCAGCCCGGCCACGAATTCCTGCGCGCCTTTCATTCCGGCATGGAACTTCGGGTCGGTCGAGACGCTGGGCTGGCGGATGAATTCCTTTAGTTTTTCAACAGGGTCGAACATCCGCCAACCGTGGGACAATCCCACCCCGCCCGCCACCGGAAAATAAGGCGACGCCCGTCTTCCTCCCTCGTTGCGATCCGGCCCCGCGCCACCATTGTGCGCGTCATGCACCTCGATGCGGGAATCGGCTTGATTTGGTATGGCGTGTTCGTCGGGTCCACGGTCTGCCATGAGGCATCGCATGCCTGGACGAGTTTGCGGCTCGGCGACAAAACCGCCGCTCGCGGCGGCCAGGTTTCGCTCAACCCGTGGCCGCACGTCCGCCGCGAACCGCTTGGCATGATCGCCGCGCCGGTGCTTTCGTGGCTCCTGGCCCATTGGATGTTCGGCTGGGCGAGCGCGCCGTTCAATCCGCAGTGGGCTCATCGCAATCCCCACAAGGCCGCGGTCATGCTGATGGCCGGGCCGGGGGCCAACCTGGCCATCGCCCTGTTTGCAGGGCTTCTGATCCGCCTGGGTTTGGCGTGCGATGTTTTTACGGCGCCCGCCACTCTCTTCGGCGGCCAGCTGGCGGCGGCGACTGCTGGCGGCTTGTGGCCGCTGCTTGCGAACATCCTCAGCGTCGCCGTCGCGCTGAACCTGCTGCTCGGCGCGCTCAACCTCGTGCCGCTCGCCCCGCTCGACGGCAATGGCATTCCCGTTTTCCTTCTGTCCACGGAGTCGGCCCGGAAGTATCTCACGGCGACCCACGGGCCGGTCGCCCGCTACGCCGGCCTGCTGGTCATCCCGTGGTTGATCAGCCCGCTGTTTTCCGGACTGACCCGGCTCGCGGCGTGGGTGCTCTACCCGCACCTGCACTTCGTCTGACGCTCTCGTCAGTGTTTGAAATGCCGGGAGCCGGTGAAGATCATCGCCATCCCCCGTTCGTCCGCGGCCGCGATGACCTCGGCATCCCGCACCGAGCCGCCCGGTTGAATCGCCGCCACCGCGCCGGCGTCGGCCGCCGCGATGAGTCCGTCCGCAAAGGGAAACAGCGCCTCGCTCGCCACCACCGACCCGCGCAGGTCGAGCTTTGCCTCGCCGGCCTTCCAGACCGCGATCCGCGAACTGTCGACCCGCGCCATCTGGCCGGCCCCGATGCCGAGCGTCTGCTCGCCACGACAGTAAACGATGGAGTTCGACTTCACGTGCTTGCCGACCTTCCAGCCGAACATCATGGCCGCACGCTCGGCCGCCGTGGGCTGCCGTTTCGTCACCACCTTGAATTCGGCGACGTTGCCGAGCGTCCGGTCGCGATCCTGCACCAGCACGCCGCCGACCACGGATCGGATCTCCTGCAACGCGTCCGCGCCGATGCCGCCCTTGGCGATCATGAGGCGCAGGTTTTTCTTCTTCGAAAAAATCGCCAGCGCCTCGTCGCTGAACCGCGGCGCGATGATGACCTCGGTGAAGATCTCCGCGATCGTCTTCGCCAGCGCGCCGTCCAGCGTCTGGTTCACGATGATGATCCCACCGAACGGCGCCTGCCGGTCGGTCGCGTAGGCCTGGTCCCACGCCTCGCCGAGCGAATCCGCACTGGCCACGCCGCAGGGATTCGTGTGCTTGAGAATCGCCACCGTCGGCCGCTCGAATTCGCCGATGAGGTAGGTCGCCGACGTGATATCCAGGATGTTGTTGTAGGAAAGTTCCTTCCCCTGGAGCTGCGCGAAATGCTCGTGAAACGTGCCGTAGAGCGCCGCTTTCTGGTGCGGGTTCTCCCCGTAGCGCAGCGCCTGCGCTTTCTTCCACGCCAGCGTGAGCGTCGCCGGAAACCCCGCGAGCGCCTCGAGGTCCGGCGCCGCCGCCTGCGCCTCCAGGTAGCGTGCGATCGCCGCGTCGTAGCTCGCGGTGCGTTGGAATACTTTCAACGCCAGCTTCCGGCGCAGCTCCGGGAGTTGCGCCGGCTCGGCGAACGCCCCGAGCACCGCGGAGTAGTCCGCCGGATCGCACACGACCGTCACGTCGCCGTGATTCTTTGCCGCGCTGCGCAGCATCGACGGTCCGCCGATGTCGATGTTCTCGATCGCCTCCTCGAAAGGCACGCCCGGCTTCGCCACGGTCTGCTCGAACGGATAAAGGTTCACCACGACCAGGTCGATCAGCTCGATCGCGTTCTGCTTCGCCTGCGCCAGATGGTCGGGCTTGTCGCGCCGGCACAGGAGGCCGCCGTGGATTTTCGGATGCAGCGTCTTGACCCGGCCCTCCATGATCTCGGGGAAGCCGGTGTGCTGGCTGACCTCCGTCACCGGCAGCCCGCGCTCGGCGAGCAGTTTGGCCGTGCCACCGGTCGAAAGCAGCGTGTAACCGTGCGTCCGGACGAGAGCACTGGCAAATTCGACGAGTCCCTGTTTGTCGGAGACGGAGAGGAGCGCGAGTTTGGCCATGCGGCGCGATTTTGTGCGGACCGCTCCGGCCGGCGGCAAGGCGAAAGCCGCGCACGTCGCGCGTCGAAGCTTGCCGCGCGCGCTTTCCCGCGTCTGTTAGCGGCGTGTCCTGCACCTCCAGCGAATTGCCCGGCCTCACCGCCCGTCTCGACAAGCTCCACTATCATCACGGCGGAGCCAGCCTGCCCGCGGACAAGCCCCACGCGTTCGTCTACTTTGTGACCATCCAAAACGGTTCCGATCGCACCGTCACGCTGCTTGGTCGCAAATGGGTGGTCGTGCACGGGGACGGCACCCGCCTCGTGATCGAGGGCGACAAGATCGTCGGCGAGACCCCGCGCCTCGCGCCCGGCGAGGAGTTTTCCTACAACAGCTATCACGTGACCGGCCAGAACGCGTGCGCCCACGGCAGCTTTCATGGGGTCGACGAGCTCGGGCACAAGGTCCACGTGATGCTGCCGCCGTTCGACCTCGTGATTCCCCCGCCCTGATCCACCGCGTAAATTCGTTCTCGTTCTTCCCGGCGTTCTGCGTTTGGCTGTCCGGTTCATGAAGCTCACAGACCTGAACCGCGATGGCGGCATCGGTGCCAATTCGCTGTTCGTCCAGCTCGGCGACCTCAACATCCTGGTCGATTGCGGCCTGAACCCGAAGAAAGTCGGCCGTGCCGCCGCCCCCGACTTGAAGCCGCTTCGTGGTCTGACGCTCGACCTCATCATCGTCACGCATTGCCATCTCGACCACATCGGCAGCCTGCCCGTCGTCATGCGGGAGCACCCGAATACGCCCGTCATCATGACCACGTCGAGTCGCATGCTGATCGAGCGGATGCTCCACAACTCCGCCAACGTCATGCTCCGCCAGAAAGAGGAGGAGAACATCCCCGACTACCCGCTCTTCACGCACGACGAGGTCGACCGCTGCGGCAAGCGATTCACCGGCTTGCCGTTCGGCCACGCCAAGCACTTTCGCGGGGCCAGGGATGACATCGAGGTGACACTGCACCCGGCCGGCCACGTCGCCGGCGCCGCCGCGATCGAGATCCGCCACAAGCATCGCGCGATTTTTTTCACCGGGGATGTCCTGTTCGAGAACCAGCGCACGCTGCCGGGCGCGAAATTTCCCGCGGGTCATTTCGACACGCTCGTGACCGAAACCACCCGCGGCACCACCGAACGCCCGCTCGGCAAGGAACGCGTGAACGAGGTCGCCCGGCTCGTCGCGTCGATCAACGACACGATCCAGCGCGGTGGCTCCTTCCTCGTCCCGGTGTTCGCGCTTGGCCGCATGCAGGAAATTCTCGCCATCGTTCACGACGCGCGGAAGTTCGGCCGGCTGGTCGAGTGCCCCATCTATGCCTCGGGCCTCGGCATGGATCTGGCGGACTATTTCGACGAGATCACCCGCAAGACCCGGCACATCCAGTTCAACCGGACGATCGTCAAGGATCTCAAGATCAAGCCGACGCCGCGCAAGCTCAACGCCGGCGAGGATCCGCAGCAGAACGCGCTCTATATCGTCAGCTCCGGCATGATGGTCGAGAAGACCCCGAGCTACACGCTCGCTTCCGGTCTCGTCGCCCACGCCCGCAACACGATCGGGTTTGTCGGCTACTGCGATCCCGACACCCCGGGCGGCAGCCTGCTCGCCTCGAAGCCGGGCGACACGTTTCTATTCGAAGCCGCCCACGTGAAGGCGAAGATCAAGGCGCACATCGAGCGCTTCGAGCTCAGCGGCCACGCCGATCGCGAGGAACTGCTCGAGTTCGCCGTGCAGACCGGCGCCCGGAGCATCGTGCTCACGCACGGCGATCCGGCGGCGCGGGCGTGGTTCGCGGAGCAGCTCGCGACGCAGGCCCCGAAGTCCCGGGTGTTCGACCCCGTGCCGCTGAAGACGTATCAGGTCTGATCGCCGGCGGTTCGGACGGAAGCCCTCCTCCGACCGCGATGAAGCCAGGCACGACCATTCGGCGTCTGGCCAATAAACGCGGAGCATTTCGCCGAACTTTTCGGCATGATGCGGCGCAAATCAACCGCCCGCTCGTTCCGGATTGCCCACTTACGGCGCTGTTGCGGGTCCATCGATCGTCGCCATCATCGCATCTCACGCGAAAAGAAAGGACTCGCCATGTTTGAAGCCGCCGAACTGGGCCACACCACCCCCCATGCCACCTACGCCGCCCGGCTCCCGGGACTCCGCGGCGATCTGATGCGCGCGCATCTCGAGCTGCGCGACCGGAAGTTTCCCGTCATCGTGATTGTCTCCGGCGCCGATGGGGCCGGCAAGGGCGAGCTCGTCCAGCGCCTGAACGAGTGGCTGGATCCGCGCGGGGTCAGCACCCACGCGTTCTGGGCCGGTAGCGACGAGGAGCGCGAGCGGCCACCCTACTGGCGTTTTTGGCGGGCGATGCCCGGCCGCGGACGCATCGGGATTTTCTTCGGTTCCTGGTATTCCGCGCCGATCGTCGACCGGGTGCTCGGGACGATGAAGCGCCACCGGTTCGATACCGCCCTTGACCGGATCGTCGCCTTCGAGCGGATGCTCGCCGCCGACGGCGCGCTCCTCGTGAAGCTCTGGCTCCACCTGCCGCGGAAGGAACAGAAAAAGCGACTGCACAAACTCGAACGCGAAGGCCGCCTGGCGCCGGACGACTGGAAGCATTTCAAACGCTACCGGCAGTTCACGAAGGTTTCCGAACGCGCGCTGCGTCGCACGGACACGGCCGACGCACCCTGGCGGGTGATCGAGGCGACCGACCGCCGCTACCGCGAGCTGACCGCGGGAACGCTCTTGCTGAAGGCGCTGCGCCAGCGGCTGGATCAGCCCGCCCGGCCCGCCACGAAGTCGGTGGCGGGGTCCAAACGACCGCGCCGCGACGCCGACTCGATCCTCGACCACGTCGATCTCACCCCGCGGCTGACCGACGCGGAATACGACCGGGCGCTCGCGGCGCAGCAACTGCGGCTGGGCAAACTTGCGTGGGCCGCGTTTGAGCAGAAGCGCTCGATGGTCCTCGCCTTCGAGGGCTGGGATGCCGCCGGCAAAGGCAGCGCGATCCGCCGCGTGGTGCAGGCCGTCGACCCGCGCCTCTATCGCGTCGTCGGCATTGCGGCGCCAACCGACGAGGAGCGCGCGCAGCATTATCTCTGGCGATTCTGGCGGCGCCTGCCGCGAGCCGGGTTCACGACCATCTTCGACCGTTCGTGGTATGGCCGCGTTTTGGTGGAGCGCGTCGAGGGCCTCACGGCCGTGGCCGACTGGAGCCGCGCTTTTCACGAGATCAACGACTTTGAGGAACAGCTGGCCGAGCACGGCGTCGTGCTGGCCAAGTTCTGGATCCATCTGGGCCGCGCCGAGCAACTTCGCCGTTTCAAGGAGCGGCAGGCCGTCGCCTACAAGCGATACAAGATCACCACCGAGGACTGGCGGAATCGCGCCAAGTGGGACGAATACAAGGTCGCCGTCGATGAGATGATCGCCAAGTGCAGCACCGGTGTCGCGCCGTGGACGCTGGTCGCCGGCAACGACAAGAAGTTTGCCCGCGTGCAAATTCTCAAAACCGTGGTGAAACGCCTGGAGGCGGTGCTCTAGCCGCCCGGCGAAACCCATCCTCGCCCGCTTCATGACCGCTCCGCCGCCCCCATCCCCGGATTCGTCCCGTCATGGCCTGGCGGGCGACATCTGGGGCGGGTTCGCCTCGATGCTGGTGGCGTTGCCGTCGTCGATCGCCTACGGCGTCGCCGTCTTCGCCCTGCTGGGTCCGGAGTATGTCGCACACGGTGTTCGTGCCGGGATTGTCGGTGCGATCGCCATTGGCCTGGTAGTCCCGCTGATCGGCGGCGCGCCGCGCCTCATCTCCGCGCCGTGCGCCCCGGCTGCCGCGGTGCTGGCGGCATTCGCCACCCAGATGGCCGGCGGTGGCGGCGCCAATGCCCCGGTCGATCCCGGACGGATCGCCGTGTTGCTGACGCTCGTGGCGCTGCTCGCGGGAGCGTTGCAATTTCTCTACGGGGCGGTCGGCGGCGGTCGCCTGATCAAATACATTCCCTACCCGGTGGTCTCGGGTTATCTCAGCGGTGTCGGCGTGTCGATCTTCCTGAGCCAGGTGCCGAAGTTCCTCGGTCTCGCGCAAAACGTGCCGGCTTGGAACGGCACCTTTTCACCCCATCTCTGGCAGTGGCCGGCCGTGGTTGTCGGTGTCGTCACGATCGCCGGAGTCCTCGCCGGCCCCCGGCTTACGAAGGCCGTGCCCGCCACGATCGTTGGATTGCTGGCGGGAATCGTCGCCTATTTCGGCATCGCCGTTTTCCGGCCGGAGTTGCTCGACCTGGCCCGGAGCAAACTGGTGCTCGGGCCGCTCGGCGGGGGTGTCGGCCCCGTTTTTGCCACGCTGGCCCGGCAATGGTCCGCCGCCGTTTCCCTCCGGCTCCCGGACCTCCAACTGATCCTCGTGCCAGCCGTCACGCTGTCGGTGCTGCTTTCCATCGACACCCTGAAAACATGCGTCGTGGTCGATGCCATCACGCGAACCCGGCACGACTCGAATCGCACGCTGATCGGCCAGGGCGCCGGCAACCTCGCCTCCGCCCTGCTCGCCGGCATGCCGGGCGCCGGGATGATGGGCGCCACGCTGGTCAACGTCGACAGCGGCGGTGGCACGCGGCTCTCCGGGGTCTGCGAGGGCGTGTTTGTGCTCGCCGTCTTCCTCGTCCTCGGCGGCCTGATCGCCTGGGTGCCTGTCGCCGCGCTCGCCGGGATTCTGTTCGTCGTCGCTTTCCGGATGTTCGATTGGAGCAGCTTTCAGCTCCTGCGGCAGCGCGCGACCGTGCTGGATTTTTGCGTGATTGCCGCGGTGGTCGTGATCGCCGTCACGGCCAATCTCATTGCGGCGTCGGGCGCCGGGCTCGCCCTCGCCATCCTGCTTTTCATCCGCGAACAGATCCGCGGCTCCGTCGTCTGGCGCAAGATCTCCGGCACGCAGATCACCTCCACGCAGCACCGCCTGCCCGAGGAGCAGGTCGTGCTCGAGAGACTCGGCAGCCAGACCACGGTGTGCGAGCTGCAGGGCAGCCTCTTCTTCGGCACGACCGACCAGTTGTTCACCGAACTCGCGCCGGATCTGAAAAAATGCCGTTTCCTCATTCTCGACCTGCGGCGGGTGCAGTCCCTCGATTACACCGCCGCCCACCTCCTGAAACAGTTTGAAACGATGCTGCGTGACAACGGCGGCTACCTGATCTTCAGCCGCCTGCCGCCGAGCCTGCGCACCGGGGGCCGCGATCTGGCGGCTTATTTCGCCGGCGTCGGCGTGACGAACTCGGCGCGCAACGTCCGTCAGTTCGCCTCGCTCGACGATGCCCTCGAATGGGTCGAGAACCAGATCCTCGCCAGCGAGTTCCCGCCGCGGGGCGCGGAGGAACCGCCTCTCGCGCTCGAGGAGTTTGAGCTCTTCCGTGAATTTGCCGGCGACCAGACCCTTGCGACGGTCCGCGCCTGCGTCGGTGAACGGACGGTCGCGGCCGGCCAGCGTATTTTCCAGACCGGCGATGTGAGTGACGAGTTGTTCCTGATTCGCCGCGGCAACGTCCGCATCGTGCTGCCGCTCAAGAACGGCGGCCATCACAACCTCGCGGCGTTCGGCCGCGGCCATTTTTTCGGCGAGATGGCGTTCCTCGACCGGCATAACCGGTCGGCCGACGCGATCGCCACCACCGATGTCCAGCTCTTCGCCATCTCCCGGGCCCGCTTCAACGAGGTGTCGCGCGGCCACCCGCTGGTGGGTGTGAAAATGTTTGCCCGCCTCGCGCGCGCGCTGGCGATCCGGCTGCGCCGCACCGATGACGAACTGCGGGTGAGCTACGAGTCCTAGGGCCCCACCGCGCTCAGCACTTCATCAACTCCCGCAGCCGGGCGCACATTGCCGGACTGCCGGCCACGTAGACGATCCGGCCCATCTTCAGGTTGAATTGCCGCATCGGCAGTTGCTCGCCGTTGAGGAAGTGCACCGCGCCGCCGCCCGCGCGCACCAGCGGGATCGCGGCCGCGAGGTCCCAGATCTTCACATTGTAGTCGACGCAGCCGTCGAGCATGCCCGCCGCGACGTAGGCAAGGTGGAGCGTGGCGCTGCCGAGACCGCGAATCTTGAACTGCGAAATCACGCCGCTCGCCATCGGCAGCAGGGACTTGTCGAACGGGCTGTGAAAGCCCACGAGCGTCTCCTTGCTCATGGGCGCCGTGCTGACCCGCACCTCGCGGTCGCCATCCTGCACCCCGAAGCCCGGGCCACCGTGCATCAGGGTGCGCCGGCTGAGGTCGTAGACGACGCCGTAAACCGGCTCGCCCGCCTCGCAGAGCGCGAGCGCGATCGCGCAGTGCGGGATGCCGAGCGCGAAATTGTTCGTGCCGTCGATCGGGTCGAGCACCCAGGAAAAACGCGCCGTCACCGGCAGGGGGGCGCCGGTCTCCGCGAGTTCCTCGCTGAAATACTGGTCCGTCGGAAATTGCGCCTGCAGGTCCCGGAAAATATTCTCCGAGATGGCGACGTCCACGGCGGTCACGCGCGTGCCATCGCTCTTCCACTTGCTCTCGGCCCGGCCAAACTCGCGGTGGAGCAGTTCGGTCTGCGCCAGCACGGCGCGTTGGGCGGATTCGATGCGTTTAACGAGATCGGGGGCGGGCATTGCACCGTGAATGGACACGAACGAACGCGATTGACCAAGCCCTTAGTGCCGCCCCGACCCTCTTCGTTCTCACTCGTAATCGTAAAGCTGCGGATCGCGCCGCGGGGCGGTTCGCCGCACCTTGAAGCGGTGTCGCGGCTCCTTCGGGTCCTTCGCCGGCGGCGGCTCGCCGCCCATCCCCCCGTCGTAGGGATCCTCCATGCTGCACGGCGCCTCGCCGCCGAGGTCCTCCTCGAGTGAATCGGGATCGGCGCCCTCCTCGAGCTTGCGCACGACTTCTTCCATTTCACCGTCGATCTTTTCCCCGGTAAGCTCCGACATCCGCCGCATCATCCGCCCCATCGCGCGCGGGTCGTTTTCGTCGACGCTCGCAAATTCCTTTTCCATCGCGCCCATCGCCGCCTCCATCCGCGCGTCGTCGGCCGGGTCGCCGGCATCCGCCGCGGGTTTCGCTTCGGCGGCCTCGTCCTTGCGGCCACCCTTGGCAACGGCAAACGCCGACACCAGTTTCCGCATCCGGTATTTCGGATTGTCCGGGCAACGCGGCACCGACTGTCCTTGCGCCAGCGTCTTGGCGAAAAACTGGTAGATCGTGTGATTCTCCGGACAGTAATACTCGTAAATCGGCATGGGTCAGCGGCTGGAATTAGGGCGCGTTCGGTTTTTTGGCAAGCTGATGCCCGTGTTGCACGACTGCGGCGCCTCCGCGGTCGTTCAGGCGATCGAGGACCGCCGCCAGCCGCCGGCGTTTTTCATCCGCCTGGCCAAACATCTCCAGTTGCTCGGCGCCGTCCTCCACGGTGGAAAAACGCACGCTCACGAGGCGCAACGGCCGTTTCTTTTTCCAGGCCGCCCGCAGCAGCGGCGCCACGAGCGCATAAAACGGCCCCTCGAGGTCGGTCGCGGTCTCCAGGCTCAGGCCATGCGACTCCTGGGTGAAGTCGGGATAGCGCACCTTCACCGTCAGTGTGCGCACCCGTTTGCGGTCCTCGCGGACTTTCGCCAGGAGATCGTCGACCATCCGTTTGGCCACCCGTTCGATCTCGGCGAAGTCGCCGACATCCTCGAAAAACGTCTCCTGCTGCGAATAACTCTTCGCGTCATCGCGATCGGTCTCGACCGGCCGGTCGTCTTCCCCGCGCGCCATCGCCATCACGTCCCGCCAGCCGTTCCCGAAGATCGCCTGCAACTCACGCTCCGTCCGCGCCAGCAGATCGGTCACGGTGCGAATTCCGCCGGCCTTGAGCCTGGCCTCGGTCTTGACCCCGATCCCCGGCAGCCGGCCGATCGCCAGCGGGGCGAGGAACTCCGCCTCCGTTCCCGGCGGCACGAGGACGAATCCCCGCGGCTTCCGCAGCTTGGAGGCGATCTGGGCCACGAGTTTATTGGCCGCGATCCCGAACGACGCGGGAATCTCCAGCTCCGTGTCGATCCGCTTTTGCAAGACGCGCACCCGGGCCTCGATCTCCACCGTCGTCTGGAACCCGCACGGACCGAGGTCGAGGTAGCCTTCGTCGATCGAATTGCGCTGCACCAGCGGCGTCAGCGTTTCGCACAGGTCGAACATCTGGCGCGACACCTTGCTGTAGAGGCCCGCGGTATGCGGCAGCATGATCAGGTCCGGGCAGACTTTCAGTGCGCGCTGCGTCGGCATCGGTGTATAGACGCCGCCCGCCCGTGCCTCATAGCTCGCCGACGAAATGATGCCGCGCTCCCGCCCGCCCACCGCGCATTTGGTTCCGCGCAACTCGGGCTTCAGGGCCAGCTCGCACGAGACGAAGAACGCGTCGGCGTCGAGGTGAACGATCGTGGGCAGCACCGGTGGCATCCGCTGCGATGGCCGCAAAAAGCGCGGGCCGGTGCAAAGGCAAAAAAATCCCGCTGGCGCGGGTTTTTGTGCTGGCCAAGCGGCGGCGGCATCCGTTCCGTCTTTACCGTTCGGTTTTCGTCAGTCTACCCCCTGTCCGGCTGCCATGTTTCTCATCGCGATTTTTTGCGTCATCATCCTCGCCATGTGCTGGCTCTGTCATAGCAGCAACTGCGACCACTAATCCGACACTTCGGCGTTGCCCCCGGGCCTCGCCGCCCTGCAAGCTCGCGCGATGGGACGTCAATGGCTCCACGCGAAACGCGCGATCGTCAACCTCAAGAAAGGTCAGGTCGTCGGCAAACTGGTCAAGGAAATCACCGTCGCCGCCAAGCTCGGCGGGCCCGACCCCGAGGGCAACGCGCGGCTCTTCGCCGTGCTGGAAAAAGCCAAGAAGGCCAGCGTCACGCGCGACGCCATCGAGCGAGCCATCGCCAAGGGCGCCGGCATCGGGGGCGACAAAGTCGCGATGGAGCACATCGTGTTCGAGGGCTACGCGCCGAACAAGGTCCCCGTCATTGTCGAGGTCTACACGGACAACCACCAGCGCACGGCCCCCGAAATCCGCCAGCTGTTTCGCCAGGGCGTCCTCGGGCAGGGCGGCAGCAACAAGTTCCTTTTCGAACATGTCGGCCTCGTCGAGGCGCATCATCCCGACGCCGCCACGGACATCGAGGGCGCGGCGATCGAGGCGGGCGCGAACGATTTCGAGCCGCTCACCCACGCCCAAAACGACGATATTCCGGAAAACGCCGCCGGGGCCAAGTTCATCACCGAGCGCACCGCCGTCCACGCCGTGTCCACCTGGCTGAAACAGCACGGCTGGTCGGTGATCGCGGCGGAAATCGGCTACCTCGCCAAAACTTATCCCGAGCTCGACGAAACCGCCCGCGCCGAGGTCGGCGAATTTCTCCAGGAACTCGAGGATCACGACGACGTGCAGCGCGTCTGGGCCGCGGTGAAGTAGCCGCGGACAAGTGCGGGTTGCCGCGACCGACGCCGTCTTCTCCGATGCACTTTCGCGACCTCACCGAAGCCCAGGTGCTGGCGCTCGCCATTGCCGCCGAGGAGGAGGACGCGCACATCTATCGCGATTTTGCGGAGACGCTCCGGGCCGATTTCCCGGCGACGACGGAGCTGTTTACGAAAATGGCCGGCGAGGAGGACGGCCACCGCCACCGCCTGATCGAGCTTTACCGCCGGCGATTCGGTGAACACATCCCGCTCATCCGCCGGCAGGACGTGCGCGGCTTCGTGGTGCGCCGGCCGTCGTGGCATTCGCGAATCCTGCGACCGGAAAAAGCCCGCCAGGAGGCGGCCCTCATGGAGATGGAGGCGCGGCGCTTTTACGAGGTCGCGGCGGCGCGGTCGTCGGACGCCGCGATCCGCCAGTTGCTCGGCGACCTGGCCCACGAGGAGCAGCGGCATGAGGTCACCGCGGAAAAAATCAACCGCGAGCAGGCCGCGGCGGGCGAACTCGACGTCGAGGCCGCCGCCGCCCGCCGGCTCTTTGTGCTGCGCTTTGTGCAACCGGGCCTCGCCGGTCTCATGGATGGCTCCGTCTCGACGCTCGCGCCATTGTTTGCCGCGGCCTTCGCGACGAGCAACACGGCCGACACTTTCAAGGTCGGACTTGCGGCGTCGGTCGGCGCCGGGATCAGCATGGGGTTCGCCGAGGCTTTGTCCGACGACGGCAAGCTCAGCGGCCGCGGCGTGCCGTGGTTGCGGGGGCTCGTCTGCGGTTTGATGACCGCGATCGGCGGCCTCGGTCACACCCTGCCCTACCTCATCGGGAGCTTCCACCTTGCGACGGTGATCGCGATGGCGGTCGTGGTGGTCGAACTCGCCGCGATCTCGTGGATTCGCTGGCGTTACATGGACACGCCGCTGTTCTCGGCGACGTTCCAGGTCGGTTTCGGCGGCGCGCTGGTCTTCGCCGCGGGCTGGCTCATCGGCGCGGGCTGAAACGGCGGCGCAGCGCCCGCGTTGCCCTCACTTCGGCAGCCAGCCGTTGAAACGCATCCACGCCTCGCAGTTCTTCGGCCACTCCGAGATCGGCCCAAGTTTCGGATCCAAGCCCGACCCGTGCGGCCCGACCGGATAGAGGTGCATCTCGATCGGCGCCTTCGCGCGACGCATCGCCTGATAGAACAGCAGGCTGTTCTCGACGGGCGAAGTCGTGTCGGCGGAAGAGTGCACGAGGAAGGTCGGTGGCGTGTCCTTGGTCACCTGCTCGTCGACCGAAAGATGATGTTTCAGCTCGTCGCTCGGGTGATCGCCCAATAGCGCACGCCGCGAAGGCACATGAACGTAGGGATCCTCCATCGTGATCACCGGGAAAATCAGGACCATGAAATCCGGCCGGCCGCTCACCTTGTCGAGTTCCGCGCCGGTGCGTCCCTCCGGCGCGTCGTAGAGCGTGCCGGCGGACGCGGTCAGATGGGCGCCGGCCGAGCCGCCCAGCATGCCAATGCGATCCGGCTTGATGCCGAACTCCGCCGCCCGCGACCGCACCATGCGCACCGCGCGGAGCGCATCGCGCAGCGGTGCCGGGTGCCCGTATTCCACGTTCCGGTATTTCAAGACGAACACGGTGACCCCGAGCGAGTTCAGCCAATGCGTGATCTCGCCGCCGTTCGGCCCGATCGCCACGCGGATATAGCCGCCGCCCGAGGCCAGGATGACCGCCGTGCCGTTCGCCCTGCCCGTCGGAGGCGCGTAGAGGGTCAGCGTGGGATAATGAATGTTCGTGAACTTCCCGCCGCCGACATCCTTTTCCGGCGAGGCATCGGGTTTCAACCCGGGCACGCCTTCCGGCCAGAGATTGATCACGGGCGGCTCCGCGGCGGACAGGGGTCGCATCGCACCGAGCAACGCGAGGACGAAAACAAGTATGGCGGGGCGCAGTTTCACGACATGCATGGGTGGGTGCCGATCAAGGCGAGAGAAAATTGGTCGGTTTAGACCGCTGGATGCAACGGTGATTCGCGGCGCGGTGGCAGAAACGTCGTTCACGCGGGGCCCGGCGATTCGCGTGCACCGAAACGGCCGGCGCTGCGTCCAGCAACGCAGTCTTGCCCCCATCCTCATTCTTCCAAAACTCCGCTCACCCGCCCCCCCAAAATCTTCCATGCTCCTCCCCATGAAAAAAACGCTGCTGTCATTCGGCCTCGTCGCGTGCGTCGCGCTGGGCTCCACCACGTTGCTCGCCCAGCGAGTCTCGCCCAAACTTGTTTCCGCTGCTTCGCCGGGCTATCCCGCGGAGCTCACCGACAACCCGGTGCCCGGTTCGGCCGAAGTCGACATTACCGTCAAGGCTGACGGCTCGGTGGCGGATCCGCAACTGGCGATGGCCACGCACCGCGCCTTCGGCAAGGCCGCGATGGCGGCGATCACAAACTGGCATTTTCAAGCGGGCACGGTCGATGGCGCGCCGACCGACATGCGGGTCAGCGTCCCGTTTCGGTTCACTGCTCCGTTTGAGATGACGATCAACGCCGTCGCCAAACGAAAGGTGTTCGTTGCCGCGCTGCCCGAAACGGCGGTTAGCGAAAAGGATTTCCCCGCCAAGAAACTGAAGGTCAAACGCCCCGCGCGTGGACGCCTTCCGGGGTCGCTGGCGCGCTCCGATATCGACGAAAAGGTCCAAGTAAAATTTGTTGTCTCCCCCGAGGGCCTGGCGCTCAACCCGACCGTTCCCGAGGGTGCGGCCAAGCACAAGGAACTCGCCGGCGCGGCGATCGAGGCGGTCGCCCTGATGAGCTTTGAGCCGCCGATGAAAGATGGTAAACCCGTCTACGTCGAAACTACCTACGCCGTGGAGTTTTCCAGCGAACGCGGCGGCTTCGGCGGTGGCCGAGGCGGTGGTGGTGGTGGTGGCTTCGGGGGCGGAGGCGGTGGCGGCTTTGGCGGCGGTGGCCGGGGCGGCGGTGGCGGCGGGGGCGGGGGCGGCGAAGAAGGCGGCGGTTTCTGAGCAACCGCGGTCGGGCGCGGCACCGACTGCGTCTTGCCAGACTGCCTGAAATGGGCGCAGCGCTGCGCCTTCAAGTTGTCACCAAGGGCGTCGCTGCAGCGACGCCCTGGTTATTTTCGATCCCAGGGAAACTGCACCGTCGGCGCATTCGTATAGCGCCGCATCGCCAGGGTGAGACGGGCGCCTGCACCGGGCGCAAGGCGCACGGTGAAATCGGGCGAGTTGACCGGTTCGGTTTTCCCGTTGCATTCCACCGTTTCGAACTGGTGTTCGCCATAGGCGCCACCTTGCACGATGACCGTGCGCGCCTCCGTCGAATTGAGATTCACGAGCGTGACGACCGCCCGTTTGTCGCCGAGCTCCGATACCAACGCCCCCACGTCGGCCGGAATTCCCGCCCGGTGGTGCTCCGGGTCGAAATACCTCACCCGGGCATTGAGCAGCCCGCCGTCGCGACCGGGCGGTAACGCTCCCCACATCAGTTCCAGCAGCGCGGCGGTCGCCGCCGGGTTCATCTCCAGCATGTTGTCCGCCAGCAGCTTTTCCGGCGGACGGTGATCCGCGCGAAACTGCGCGACTTTCCGGGCGATGCTCGCGAGGTCGCGTCGCAGCGCCGTTTCCGGGTAACCCGGATTCGTCCCTTCGATAAAATTCACCCATCCATTGTCACCGACCCGCGCGAGGTCGTCTGCGCGTTGCGACCAATACCACAGCTCGACGGCCCCGACATTCCACGGCGTCCGTTGCCAGCCATACCAGCCGTCGGCCCCGAACATCGTCGGATACTCCTTGCGGCCGTCAACCGAGCGCGCGTGCGAGTTGATCGCCTCGGCCATCGTCCGCCACGCGTCCACGTATTTCTGGTCGCCGGTCACGAGCAGGGCATCGTTGAAACCGACGAGCGCGCGCGGGATCCGGTTGCGATTTTCGCGGCGGCCCGTGACGGGATTCACCGGGCTGAAGCCCCAGCCGTAGGCGTTGCCCCACCATTTGTTCTCGAACCCGCCAATCTTGCCGTCGAGCGCCACGTAGCTGGGAATGACGCCCCCGTTCGCCTTCATGCGGGCGAGCCACGCGTCCATGTAGTCGACGAGCCACCGCTTGTATTTCGCCTCGTTGGCGAGCAGGTAGGCGTCGGTCGGGAGCGTCGTCGCCACGAGATTGAGGAAATGATCGCCGACGACGTCGCCGTATTCCTGATAGTGGGCGAGAAACTGGGCGAAGGTGCTCTCGCCGTGGCCGCGCTCGAAGGGCGCCGGATCGAACGGATCGCCGACCCAGTCGAGGGCCGTGGCCTTGCGCAGCATCGGGCCGCGACTGCCGTTGAGCATCGAGCGGATGAGCTTCAATTTCGGGTCGTAATTCGGCGCCTCCGGATCGTCGCCCATGTAGAGTGCAGCAAACCGCCGCGCGCGTTCCTGGTAAATCGGCAGCGTCGGGACCGAGAGGCCGAGGCGGTTGAACGTCCGCAGCGCCTCGCCGTGGTGCATCCAGTCGGCCTGCACGCAAAAATCCTTGTAATACATTCCCTGCCGCGTGATGGGCGTCTCGACCGTTTTCGCCTCGGTGTATTGGCGCAGCATCCCGTTCCAGGTAAACAGGCACGTCTGGATGATATCGTCGCTCGCGCCGAGCGCATGCAGTTCGGGCCAGTTGGCGAAATTCTCAAACGCATCGTCCGGGCCGTCGTCCGCCCCCCAGCGAATGAAGCACTGCAGGTAGCCGCGGTCGTCGTAATATTTCTTCTCAAACTCGAGGCACGCGGGGACATTCTCCGCGAGGACCTGCCGCTCGAGTCGGGCCCACTCGGGCGCCGCCATGGGGGTGTCGATCGCCAGCGCCGGCTTCGGTTTCACCACCACCGGTGCCGACGCGCAACCACCGAGCAACAAGGCCGAAAAGATGCAGAGACGCTTCATGGGAATGGTGCGGCGCGACGGGCGCCGCGGGGTCCGTCCACCAAAACTCCCGCGGCCGTTCAGGGCAACACTTTCAAGCGAATCCGGCGGTGGTCTCGGGGTGACCCGCGTCTCAGGGGAGCTCCTTGAGGCGAATGTGGCGGTATTCCATCATGCCGCGGTCGCCCTCGAGGCCAATCGGTCCGGTCGCGGGCAGTTTGAGCGCGGCTTCCAGCACCTCGCCGTTGCACGTGCAGACCGCGACATTGTCCTTCACCCTGACCTCGATCTCATTCCAATCCTGCGGCCGGTATTTCGTGAGCTGCTTGTAGGGGCCGGCCACCAGATAGTCCCGGCACTGAAGCTGGGGCGCGCGGAGATAAATGCCGCTGTCGGCGTTGTAGGTGGCGCGAAACTCGAGGCGCAGCACGAAGTCCCTGGGAAATTCCTGCACGGTCCAGATCTTCTCCACCTGGCGTGGAATTTTCGGATGCACGACCAGCGCACCGTTGGCTGCCGAGTAACGGGCGTCCGAACTCTCCATCTTGCCGTCGAATTTGTCCGTCCCCGAGTAACACCAGCCCGTGAGGTCCCGGCCGTTGAACAGGCTGACGAATCCCGGTTCGGGCGTAAAGTCGTCCGCCGCACGGGCGGCAAGGGCGAGGAGAAAAAGGCCGGCGGTGAGCGAGCGATGGAATGTTTTCATGTTTTTGGCGAAGATAAGTTGAACGGGATTTAGCGGAGTTTGCCGCGCCGCGCGAGGTCCGCGATTTTCGCCTCCGCTTTACCGCAGGATTTCACCTTTGGCCGGGTCGCCCGGCAGGTCCAGCAATTGGAGCTGGTTGACCGTCTTGAAGTGCTCGTGGTCGGCGAACTCCCACACGATCTGCTTGGCGCGGGTGATCTCGAAGAAATGCGGCTGCTGGCCGAGATGGCCATGGCCGAGATAATTGCAGAAAATCGTGTTCCCGTTCGGCAGCCGCTGGAAGCCGGTCATCAACTGCAGCGGATTCCCCGGCAGATCGTGTTCGTTGATTTCCCAGACGACCTTCAGCTCCGCGTCGAGCTCCTCGACCTTGTGCCCCTCGCCGCACGCAATCAGGAGGTGCCCGTCCGGCAACAGCAGGCACTCGTGGACGTCGCCGGGAACGGGAATCGAGCGCAGAACCTTGCCGTCGCCATCGAGCTCGTCGACTTGATGCTCGCCCTTCCGGCAAAGCAGATAGTGCCCGCCGGCGGTCTTGCGTGTGCCGCGGAACTGGTCATGCCGCGCGACCGTGGCAGGCGGCGGCCGGAGCTTTATTTCCTTGGCGATCCGGCCGGCGCGATCGATCTCGAGGATGCGGCACGGGCCGTTTTCAACCACCAGGACGCGTCCGTCAGGCAGCGGCTGGCACGCATGGACCTCGGTGTTCGGGCCCGCCTTGTATTCCCACCAGACCTTGTCATCGGGTGTCATCTCCAGTGCGCCGCCCGCGTGACAAAACAGGTAGGCCCGTTGGCGAGCACCCAGCAATCCTGCGGGTGCTGGCACACATGACGCCAAAGGATTCTCCCGTCCGCCGACACCGCGCTGACCGCGTTGCCGTAGGAGTCGGTGCACAGGAACGGATGCGCTGCCCGCGCGCCCGCCGGAAAAAACGACAGCGCGGCAACGACACGCCAACTGAAGCGGGAATTCATTTGGGGTAACAAACGGGGGTTCACCTCAAGAACAGCGCCCCGCCGCTCCCCCGGCAACTCCCGAAACCTCGATCTCTGCCGTCCAGTCAGCCGGTGGCCGCCGTTCTCCCTAGCCCACCGCCGCCTGAGGTGCGATCTCGCCTTGCTCCGCGCATACGGTGCGGACGTTGGCGGCGGCGAGCGCCTGGCGGGCCGCGGCGATCAGCGCGTCCATCTTGAACGGCTTGGCAAACACGCGGCCGGCGCCGAGCTTCTCCTTCACCGCGAAATCCAACTGGGGATTGAGCCGCAGGTCGCCCGACATCGCGATCACCGGGAGCCACGGATGAGTCTGCCGCAGCGCGGTCAGGGTCGCCAGGCCGTCGCGACGCGGCATCGCGAGATCGGTGATGACAAGATCGATGGGACGCTCCCGGAGGATGGCGGAAACACGGCTGCCGTTGGGCGCGGTGCAGACTTCGAAGCCGGCGAGGGTCAGGACATCGGCGACGAGCGTGCGATACGCCTCGTCGTCTTCGAGCACGAGAACGGCAGGCATGGCCGGAAGGGCACCGGGCGATGGTTCGCGCATGGGGCGAGCCTGCCAGAGTCCAGCGCGCCCGCCAAGGGGTCCGGCTATTTTTCACCAAACGTTGACGCGTGGGAGACGGCAGTCGAATCCAGCCCGCCGCCGACCGCCGCAAAGTCCGCCGCCTTCGGTCGTCGCTAAGCTGCCGCCGGCGCCGGGGTCGTCAGCATTTCATGCAGTGCATGGAGCAACTTCTCGGCGGTAAACGGTTTCGTCAGGCAAAGCGCGAACTGCGATTGCCCGCGCAACCGCTCCGCTGCATCCGCCAATCCGGTGATCGCGACGATGCGCGTCGAGGGGTTCAGGCTCCGCACCACCCGTGCGAACGCCACGCCGTCGAGGTGCGGCATGCTGAGGTCGGTGACCACGACTTGAACCTCCAGGCTCCGCGGTGCAAAGAGCGCCACCGCTTCGGTGCCATTGGCGGCCGCGAGCACGCGGTAGCCGTGGCGTGACAGCATCGCGCTGGTGACGTCGCGCACGTTGTCGTCGTCGTCGACGACCAGCACGAGTTCCCCATGGCCACGGGCGGCGGAAAAGCCGCCCGCACCCTCGATCGCCAGCGCGACACCCGGGGCAGCCGGGAGGAAGACTTGAAACGTCGTGCCGTGGCCCACGCGACTGTTCAGCGTGATCACGCCGTGATGGTTGTCGACGATGCCGCGGACCGTGGGAAGACCAAGCCCCGTTCCGAGCCCGGCAAGCTTGGTGGTGAAAAAGGGCTCCCAGATTCGCTGCAACACGTCCGGCGGGATGCCCGTGCCGGTGTCGGTCACCTCGAACGACACATAGGAGCCGGCGCGGCCGCCGGGGATTCCCGCCGCGCTGACATCGTCAAGCGCCCGGTTGGCGACACGCAACCGCAGCGTGCCGCCATCGGGCATCGCGTCGCGCGCGTTGACGCAGAGGTTGAGCAATACTTGATGAAGCTGGGTCGGGTTGGCCTTGATTGGCCAGAGGTCGGGCTCGATTTCGTCCTCGATCTGGATCGCCTTCGGCAGCGTCTGGTGGAGCACGGCCACCAGGTCGCGCACGAGGTGCTTTGGCTGGACAAGGTGGGCCTCGCCGGTGACGCCCTGGGCAAACCCGAGGATCTGTCGCACAAGTCCCGTGCCCCGCTCGGCGCTCTTCTCGATGGCCGCAAGGATCTTCTGGTCCGCCGGCTCAGTGAGCCGGTCGCGCAGGAGCGTCGAGCCCATGACGACCGGCGCGAGAATATTGTTGAAGTCGTGGGCGATTCCCGCGGCGAGCATCCCGATGTTCTCCAGCCGTTGCACCCGGAGCAGTTGTTCCTCCGCGGTCTTCCGCTCCCGGACGTGCACCGCATCCTCCAGCGCCCGCTTGATTGCAGGCACCAGGCGTTTGGGGCGGTCCTTCAACACGTAATCGCTGGCGCCGGAGCGCAGCGCCTCGATGGCCCGCTCTTCGCCGATGGTGCCCGAAAGAAAAATAAACGGGATCGTCGGCGCATTCTCGCGGGCAAGTTTCAATGCCTCCAAGCCGTTGAACCCGCCGAGATTAAAATCGGATACAATCAGATCGTGATCGCCGGCGGCCAGCCGGGCGAGGTAGTCTCCGCGCTGGCAGACGTTGTCGATGGCGCAATCAGGCCATTCTTCAAGTATCCCGAGCCGGACCAATTCGGCATCGTGCGGATTGTCTTCGAGGTGGAGGATTTTCATCGCGAGGTCGTTACTGGCGAAGACCGGCGTCGAGAGTGACCTGTAAAACGCGCCTGCCACCATCGGACTTGGGGCCGCCGCGCCGCCGGAATGAGGCAAATTGAAAGCACTAGTTAGTGAAATGCAAGTGCCTCCCTCTCGGGAAACAACCCCACGGCACCAACCGGTTATAAAACCATCTTTTCGAAGGGCGCGGCTACGAGTCGAATCGTCCGAGGCGGTTGCCGCGGATGATCGCCAGGATTGTCTCGACGTATTCCGCGCCGCGACGCGAGTAGCCGCCGAGCCGCGCAGCGAGCGCTTGACCAGTCAGCGCTTGGCCACGCTGCCGCAACGCGCGACGCTCCGCGCGCAACTCGATGTAATTTTCGCCGGTGTTAAGATTGCTGACGTAGTCGGCGATCGACTCGCGCACGGAGGGGTAGATGGCGACGCGAAACTTTTCCCCAGCCTCCCGCTCCCGCGGCACGAATCCGGTGCCGTTGTAGGCGCGCATGCCGAAGAGATTGTTGCCATGCTGCGCGAATCGCGAACTCCCCCACCCGGATTCCTCCGCCGCCTGCGCCAGCACCAGCGAAGCCGGGACAATATCGACGCGCAGCAGGAGATGATCGAGAAACGCCGGATCGATCTCCGCCGGCAATTCCATTTCGTAGTCGGCCACGATTTTCTTCAACCACCGGGCGTCGAACATTCCGGGCGATCCGCCGCGGGCGACATCCTGGCGAATCGAAAGCAGCCGCCGCCGATCGGCCAGAATGGCGGCGTTTACCCCGCGCACGTAGGGCACGAGGTAATCGATGAACGCCGCCTTCTTTTCCTGCGGAGTGCCGGGCCCCGAACCATCCGGCAACGGTGGCGGCGGGCGTTTGGAAGAGACCACCGCGAGTCCACCCATCACACCCAGCGTGATTGTTCCCGCCAGCACCCAACGCGCCCGGCGGGAGCGTCGCAACCAGCGGGCCGGTGGCCCCAAGGCTGCGCCCACGAAGCTCACGACGTCGTCACGACTTGATCTTCTTCAGATGCAGGAAGAGATGGTCGCCATCGCGGTATTCGATGTAGTTGGCGGAGGTCTTGACCTGGTCGGTCCAAGTGTCCGGTTCGCGATGACCGTTTTCGAGCGCAACCAGCTCATCCTCGCCGTTGAACCACTTCCGGTATTCGGCGCCCTCGGCCATGGAGATCCTGATCTTCACGGTGGCGCCGCGCTTCTCCGGCTTGAACATCAGGTAGATTGCGCCCTCGGCGTCGACCTTCACGCCTTGCAGCGTGTCATGGTCGAAGACGATGGCTTCGTAGGGGCCGAAGACCGGACGATCCTCCGCTTTCGGCGTGGGTGCCGGGGCGGGAGAAACGGGAGGGGTCGACTCGGCGGCCGAGGCCGCAAGGATCGCACCCGAGATGACGAGCAGGGAGAAAGCGGGACGGAGCTTCATGGCCCCGACAGGTTGGGCCGGCCGGACGACCTTGGCAAGGTCGCCGCGGCCCTCCCCTGCAGTCACCGCTGCCCCGGAACCGCACCTTCCCGGCCTGCCAGGCGCCAGCGTTTAAGCGCGGCGCCGGTCAACGACGGGGCGCAGGCCTCGATATCAGCCCGCGGCCCCGCAAACACCAGCTCGCCACCATCGCGCCCGCCGCCCGGGCCGAGGTCGATCAGCCAGTCGGCGAGATTGATCACATCGAGGTTGTGCTCGATCACGATCACCGTGTTGCCCTGATCGCGCAGTTTGAAAAGCAAATCCATCAACTTCTGGATGTCGACCCAGTGCAGCCCCGTGGTGGGTTCATCCAGGATGTAAAGTGTCGAGCCCTGCTGCCGCTTGCTGAGCTCGAGCGAGAGCTTGATCCGCTGCGCCTCGCCACCCGAAAGCGTCGTCGCCGATTGCCCGAGCGTGAGGTAGCCGAGCCCGACGGCGTCGAGGGTCGCGAGCTTGTCGATCACCCGCGGGATGTGCCGGAAAAGCGTGATGGCCTCGCGCACGGTGAGATCGAGCACGTCGGCGATGGATTTGCCGTGAAACAAAATCTCCAGCGTTTCGCGGTTGAACCGCCGGCCGCCACAACTCGGGCACGGCGCGTAGGCGTCCGCCATGAACTGCATGTCGAGCTTGATCGCCCCGTCGCCCTGGCAGCGTTCGCAGCGTCCGCCCCGCACGTTGAACGAAAACCGGCTCGCCTTGTAGCCGCGGACTTTCGCGAGCGGCACTTGCGCGTAGAGGTCGCGGAGCAGCGTGAGCAGATCGACGTAGGTCGCGGGGTTCGACCGCGGGCTGCGCCCGATGGGTTCCTGGTCGACCTGCACCAGCTTTTCGAAGAAATCGAGATTTTCGATGTGCCGGTGCTGGCCGGGGATGGACTTGGCGCCGTTCAGCTTCCGGGCCGCGGCCGCGGCCAGCACGTCGTTCACGAGCGTGCTCTTGCCGGAACCGCTCACGCCCGTGACGCAGGTGAGCAACCCAACCGGGAATCTCGCGTCGATCCCGCGCAGATTGTTGGCCCGCGCCTCCCGCACGGTGAGCCAGGCGCCGTCGGGTTCCTTCCTGCTGGCGTCGCGAACAACCGAGAGCTTGCGTGCCAGATAGGGACCGGTTCGCGACTGTTTGATCGAAAGCGCCGCGCAGCCCGCCGGGGTGCCCTGAAAGAGAATCTGGCCGCCCTCGACGCCCGCCTCGGGGCCGAGTTCGACGATTTCGTCCGCGAGCCGCATCGTGTCCTCATCATGCTCGACGACCAGCACGGTATTGCCGCGGTCGCGCAGGGCGACGAGCGTGTCGAGCAGCTTCTGGTTGTCGTGCGGATGCAACCCGATGCTCGGCTCGTCGAGGACGTAGATGACGCCCACGAGACCCATGCCGAGCTGCGTGGCCAGTCGCACGCGCTGCGCCTCGCCGCCGGAGAGCGTCGCGAAATCCCGCTCGAGCGTCAGATAGCCGAGCCCGGTCTCGAGGAGAAAGTGCAGCCGCTGCTCGATCCCGGTGACGACATCGCGCACGGCGTCGTTGTCGCCGTGCACGCCGACCACCTCCCGCGCGAACGCATGCGCCTCGCCGATGTCGCGCGCCATGAATTGCGGAAAAGTCCGCGGCGGGCCGGGAGTCGGGGGCTCGGAGCCGGGCGGCGCCCCGGATTCTGCGCCCGCCGTTTGAGCTTTGGCGCCTGCGATCTTCATCACCACCGCCCCGCTACGGGCATTGAGCCGCGTGCCGTGGCACTCGGGACACTCCCCGGCAATCATGAAGGTCGTCAGCCGCGCCTGAAATCCCTCGCTCGCGGTGTGCCGCCAGCTTTCCTCGAGGTCGGCGATCACGCCCGGAAATGGCGCCGCCTTGGCCTCCCGCATCCGCCGCAGCTTGAAGGCGAACAGCCGCTCGCCCGCCCCGTGCAGGATCGTCCGGCGCGTGTCCTCGGGCAGGTCGCGCCAGGGCACGTCCATGTCGAACGGGAGTTGCTCGGCGAGCTGCTTGAGCAGGGCGTTGTGCTTGATGATCAGATTTTTTCCGCCGATGCGCCACGGCTTGAGGGCGCCCTCGCGCACGGATTTTTCGGGATCGGCGACGACCAGTTCCGGCGCGAAACGCAGTTTCCGCCCGAGACCGTCGCACGTCGGGCACGCGCCCTCACGATGCCGGAACGAAAAATGCCGCGGCGTGAGCTTGTCGAACACCTCGCCGCACACTTCGCACGCGAGCGACTGGCTGAGCGACAGTTCGCGCCACGGCGCCTCGGCGGCCTGCTGCGCGAGCACGACCACGCGGTCCTTGCCTTCGCGAAACGCCAGCTCGAGCGAATCGGCGAGCCGGCTCCGTTGGTCCGCATTCGCCACAAGGCGGTCGATCACGAGCTCGACCGCGATCTCCTTCGCGCCCGTCGGAATCAGCTTCGGCTCGTCCAGCCCCTTGATTTCGCCGTCGAGCCGCACGCGTTGAAACCCCCGCTGGCGCAGCCGGGGCAGCTCGTCGCGCAGCACGCTCGGTTTGGCCCGCATGAA
This sequence comes from uncultured Opitutaceae bacterium, assembly GCA_937902925.1. Classification (GTDB taxonomy): domain Bacteria; phylum Verrucomicrobiota; class Verrucomicrobiia; order Opitutales; family Opitutaceae; genus CALFNN01. The sequence continues at coordinate 20,115 of CALFNN010000039.1, read as the reverse complement.
CGGCGCGAGCAGCATCACGCGCTCGCCGGCGCACTCCGTGAGGACGCGTTGCACATTGTCGTCGAGCGAGCGCTGCACGACGCGCCCGCCATCCTTCGGGCAGTGCTGCTCGCCGCACAGCGCCCACAGCAGTTGCGCGTAGTCGGCGATCTCGGTGGCGGTCGCGATCGTGCTGCGCGGCCCGCCCTGGCCCGTGCGCTGCTCGATCGCCAGCACTGGCGAGAGCCCGTGGATGAAGTCGACATCCGGCCGCTTGAGCTGGTCGAGCACCTGCCGCGCCTGCGCGCTCAGCGACTCCATGTATTTCCGATAGCCCTCGGCATAGATCGTGTCGAACGCCAGCGACGACTTCCCGGACCCGCTCGGGCCCGTGATCACCACGAGCCTGCCCCGCGGCAACCGCAACTCGAGGTTCTTCAGGTTGTGCTCGCGGGCGCCTTTGATGTGAATGTGAGTCGCGGCCTGCATGGATCGAACTCGCAACCTTGCCGAAAGGCCGCCGGCGTCAAAGCTCGATGCGCATTTTTTGGCGTTCTGCTGCGCGGGGCCACATTGGCCTTGCTCCACTCTGCACCGCGCCGTTTCGTTCCCGGTAACCCCGATCCGCCGCGCCGGAGGCGCCGGCGGCAGATCCGCCGAGACCAAGAAATCATCTTCGCCTGGATATTTCCGCTGTTTCAAAAATCTCATGAACAACTCTCCGCTCCCCGCCTGCACGGTTCCGCGGGTGCGCCCGCTCCTCGTCTGCCTCGCCACGTTTGCGTGGTCGACGCTGCCGTTGTGCGCCTTTCAGTTCGAACTCGGCCAGGTGAAGGGCAGTTTCGACTCGACCATCTCCTACGGCATCCTCGACCGGCTCAACAATCCCAGCCCCACCTACTACGGCGTGACCAGCACGTTCGACGGCGTGCCCGGCCTGCAGACGTCGGTCAATACCGACGACGGCAATCTCAACTACGGCAAGGGTATCGTCTCGTCGCTCCTGAAGGGGTCGCACGATCTCGAACTGCATTACGGCGACTTTGGCGCCCTCATCCGCGGCTATTGGTTTACCGACGGCTCCGCCAACGACACCCGTCGCACGCCATTGTCCGATCAGGCCAGGGAGCGCGTCGTGCAGGGCGCCGAGTGGCTCGACATGTATGCCCGCGGGAAATTCACGCTCGGCTCCGGCGTCCCGATCGACGTGCGCATCGGGCGCCAGGTGCTCAGCCTTGGCGAGAGCACGTTCCTCCCCAACGGCAACAATGTCGTCAACGCCGTCGACCTTTCCAAGCTGCGCACGCCCGGCGCGGAATTGAAGGAGGCGTTCCTGCCCGTCAACATGGTCAAGGCCTCCATCGGGATCACCGACACGGTCACGCTCGAGCCGTTCTGGTTGCTCGAGTTCCGCCGCAACGAGCTCGAGCCGGCCGGGAGCCTTTTCTCGACGAACGATTTTGCGAGCCGCGGCGGCAGCAACGTCTTCCTCGGTTTCGGCAGCCTGCCGGACAACGGCACCCTCGGCACGATTCCCCGCGACAAGGATCGCGATGCCTCCAACTTCAACCAATACGGCCTTTCCGCTCACGTTCTCGCGCCCGCGCTGCACGACACCGACTTCGGCCTCTATTTCGCCCGCTACAGCAGCCGTTCCCCCGTCCTCAGTGCGCGCACGCCGACCACGCCGATCAATTCCGATCTCACCGGTCCGCTCACGCTGGCGTTCATCAAGGGCGGCGTGCCCGCCGCCGCGGCGCCCGCGCAGGCCGCCGCGATCTTCGCGCTCATCGTGAAGTCCCAGGTCGCGCCCCAGACGCTCACCGCCACGGACATTGCCACGCTCAATTCCGCCAGCGTGCAGGGGGCCATCGCCGGCGCCAAGCAGATCGCGCTCCTGACCGCAGCCGCCACCGGTCGCTACTTCGCCGAATATCCCGAGGGCATCGACCTGTTCGGCGTGAGCTTCAATACCTCGATCGGCCGCAGCGGCATTTCCTGGCAGGGCGAGGTTTCCTACAAGAACAACGTCCCGCTTCAGATCGACGACGTGGAACTGCTCTTCGCAACGCTCTCTTCGCTCAACCCCGCATTCGGCCCGCCGACCAATCAGGTTGGCAGCTACCTCGGGCAATACGGCCGCGAGGTTTCCGGTTACCGGCGCCACGACGTCGTGACTGCGCAGACCACGGTCACGCGCGTCTTCGGCCCGACGCTGGGCTCGCAGCAGTTCACGCTGCTGGGTGAAGTCGGGGGCGTCTGGGTCAATCTGCCCGGCAAGGACGCGCTGCGTTACGACGGCCCCGGCACCTTCAGCAGCGCCAGCGCCGCGGCGATGGCCGCCGCCGGATCGCCCACGGTTCCGGTCACGCCGCTCGACGCCTTTGCCGACAAGTTTTCCTGGGGCTATCAGGTGTTGGGCCGTCTCGACTATAACAGCGTCTTTCAGGGTGTGAATATTTCCCCGACCCTCGTCTTCAGCCACGACGTCAGGGGCAACACGCCCCTGCCGCTCGGGAACTACGTGCATGACCGCAAAAGCCTGAACCTCTCCGTCGAGTTCACCTACCGCAACGCGTGGTCGCTCGAGCTTCGCTACGTGGATTTCTTCGGCGCCGGCCGCTTCAATCTCCTTGGTGATCGCGACTACTTCGCCTCGACCGTGAAATACTCCTTCTGAGCCGGATCCGGTTTTCCCTCCCGAAGTCCCCGCCGCCCCGGCCTCTCTGCGTATGAAAAAAATTTCCCTCGTTCTTGCCTCCCTGCTCGCCGCCGCTGCCGCCCGTGCCGCGGTCAGCGCCGCTGACGCCGCGCGCCTCGGCCAGGATCTCACCCCGCTGGGCGCCGAGCGCGCCGGCAACGCCGACGGCTCCATCCCGGCATGGACCGGCGGCATCACCACGCCGCCCGCCGGCTACAAGGTCGGCGACCACCATCCCGATCCCTACGCCGGCGACCAGCCGCTTTACACGATCACCGCCGCGAACGCCGCGCAATACGAGGCCCGGCTCACGGCCGGCAATCTCGCGCTGCTCAGGGCCTACCCGGACTACAAGCTCATCGTCTATCCCACGCATCGCAGCGCGTCGAATCCCCAGCGCGTCTACGATGCCACCCGCGCCAACGCCACGACCGCCCAATTGGTCTCGAACGGCAACGGCTTCAGCGGTGCCATCCTCGGCGTGCCGTTCCCGATCCCGCAGAACGGCCTCGAAGTCCTCTGGAATTTCCTCAGCCGTTACCGCGGCGTGGCGGCCGTCCGCCACATCGACCAGGCCGCCGTCGAACGCGGCGGCGGCTACCAGCTCGTGAAGTTCGAGGACGAATTCCTGTTCAACTACACGCGCCCCGACATCACCGCGAAGGAACTCGAGGACTCGAACACGTTCATCTTTTTCAAGCAGACGGTTCTCGCCCCGGCCCGCCTCGCCGGCACGATTCTCCTCGCCCAGGAGACCATGGACCAGGTGAAGGAGCCGCGGCGCGCGTGGGTCTACAACGCCGGGCGCCGCCGCGTCACCCGCGCGCCGAACGTCGCCTACGACAACCCCGGCACCGCCGCCGACGGCCAGCGCACCAGCGACCAGTTCGATATGTTTAACGGCGCGCCGGACCGCTACGACTGGAAGCTGGTCGGAAAAAAGGAGATGATCGTGCCCTACAACTCCTACCGGTTGCACAGCGATAAACTTAAAAACTCCGACATCCTCAAGCCGCTCCACATCAACCAGGACCTCGCGCGCTACGAACTCCACCGCGTCTGGGTCGTCGACGCCACGGTCAAGCCCGGCCTCTCCCACCTCTATGCGCGCCGCACCTTCTATATCGACGAGGACAGCTGGCAGATTCTCGTCGCCGACCAATACGACGCGCGCGGCGAGATGTGGCGCGTATCGGAGGCCCATTGCATCAACTACTACGATGCGCAGGTTTTTTGGAGCACGCTCGAGGTCATCACCGACCTACTGAACGGCCGTTACCTCGCCCTCGGCCTCGACAACGAAAACGCGATGTATGACTTCAACGTCAAGCGGACGCCCGCCGATTTCACCCCCGCGGCACTCAGCCGCGACGGCCTCCGGTGACACGATGGCGTGCGCCGTGATTTCGTTTCCGTCGCGCTGAGCGCCGCGAAGCGTCCCGCACGAACTTCGCCGCCCGTATGAGCCGCGCCTCCTCCAACGGATTCTTCGCGGCGCTCGTCATCCTCTCGCTTGCCGGCGGGGTCGTCCGTCCCGTCCACGGCGCGGCTCCGCCACCCCGCATGCTCCTGCTCGACGGAGCCGTCGTCGGCCACGACCTGGTCGCAGTCGGCGAACGTGGCACGATCCTGCGCTCGTCGGACAACGGGCTTTCCTGGGAATCCGCCGCCGTCGCCGCCCGTGCCGCGCTCACCGGCGTCGCCTTTGCCCCCGACGCCCGCCATGGCTGGGCCGTCGGGCACGACGCTCTCATTCTTGCCACGACCGACGCCGGGCGCACGTGGAGCAAGCAATGGCAGGGCGCGAACCTCACGGACTCGTTTCTCGACGTCGTCGCCCCCGATGCGCAACACGTCATCGCCGTCGGCGCCTACGGCCTTTATCTCTCGACCGGCGACGGAGGGGCGACGTGGACTCGCCGGAAAATCATCGACGAGGACAACCACCTCAACCGCCTCTCGCTCGGTCCGGCGGGCACGCTCTATATTGCCGGGGAACGCGGCACGATCCTTCGTTCCGGCGACGGCGGCACGACTTGGGTCCGGCTTCCGGTGCCCTACGATGGCTCGTTCTACGGCGTGCTGCCGCTCGATCGCCGGACCCTCGTCGCCTACGGACTCCAGGGCCGGGTCTATCGCTCGACGGACGATGGCGCCACGTGGGCTTCCGTCACCACCGGCCAACCCGCGCTGCTGGCCACCGCGCTTCAACTCCGCGGCAACATCCTCGTCTTCGCGGGCCAGGCACGCGTCCTTCTCGTCAGCCGCGACTATGGCAGGACGGTCGTGCCATGGGCCGCGCCGCTCCTGACCGCCGTGGCCGAGTTGCTGGAAACTCCGGCAGGCACCATTCTGGCCCTCGGCGAGGCCGGCGCCACCTTGCTCCCCGCACCTTGAATCCGTGAACCCCCGCCTCGAAAAATTTGCGACGTGGATTTTTCGGCTCCGCACGCCGCTGGTCATCGGTTTTGCCGCGCTCACCGCGGTGATGGCGATGTTCGCCACCCGGCTGCGCGTCGACGCGAGCTTCAATAAATCCCTCCCGCTCGACCATCCCTATATCCGCACGTTCACGAAATATCAGTCCCAGTTCGGCGGTGCGAACCGCATTCTCGTCGCCCTGATGGCGCGGGACGGCAACATCTTCACTCCCGCGTTTTTCGCCGAACTCAAGCGCGTGACCGACGACGTCACGTTTCTCCCCGCGGTCGACCGCGCCCAGGTGCAGTCGTTGTTCACGCCCAACGTCCGCTATATCGAGGTCGTCGCCGACGGCTTCACCGGCGGCAACGTCATCCCCGCCGACTTCAAGCCGACCCCGGAAAGTTTCGCCCGCGTCCGCGAAAACATCATCAAGTCCGGCAAGCTCGGCCAGCTCGTCGCCAACGATTTTTCCGGCGCGATGGTCAGCGCCCAGGTGCTCGAGATCGACCCACACACCGGCCAGCCCGTCGACTACACCCGCGTGGCCGACGGCCTCGAGGCCATCCGCCGCCGCGTCGAGGGCCGGAGCAATGGCGCGATCGAGGTGAGGATCATCGGTTTTGCCAAGGTCATCGGCGACATCAGCGACGGCGCCCGTGGCGTCCTTATCTTGTTCGCTGCGTCGATTGTCGTCACCGGTCTGCTCGTCTGGAACTATGCCGGACGATGGAAACTCGCTTTCGCCCCGGTGCTCTGCTCGCTGGTCGCGGTCGTCTGGCAGCTCGGTGGGCTCACCGCGCTTGGCTACGGCATCGATCCGTTCTCGATCCTGGTGCCGTTCCTGGTTTTTGCCATCGGGGTCAGCCACGGCGTCCAGAAAATCTCCACCTTCCGCAACGAGATGTTCCAGGGCCACGATGGCCCGACCGCCGCCCGCCACGCCTTTATGCGGCTCATCGTCCCGGGCGTTGTCGCCCTCCTGACCGACACCGTGGGCTTCATCACGATGCTCGTGATCAAGATCGAGACCATCCGCGAGCTCGCCATCATCGCGAGCCTCGGCGTCAGCGTGATCGTCATCACAAATTTCTTTCTCCTGCCCATCCTGCTTTCGTATCTGCGGCTGCCCGCATCCTACGGCGAATGGGTGGCCGGCCGTCGCGCGCTAACCGATCGATTGTGGTCGCGACTGGCGAGGGAAATGAAACCCGTCCCGTCGCTGTGCGTTATCGCCGGGTGTTTCGTCCTTGGTGGATGGGCCGCGTGGAAGGCCGGGGACGTGCGCATCGGCGACACCCAGGCCGGCGTCCCCGAGCTCCGGCCCAACTCCCGCTACAATCAGGATTCGCGCGCCATCACCGCGAAGTTCAGTATCGGGGTCGATCTCCTCTCGGTCATCGTCGAGACGGTCCCCAATGGCTGCGTCGACTATGACGTCGTCACGTTGATGGACCAGTTCGAGGGGAAGATCCGCACCGTGCCCGGGGTCCAGTCGGTCATCTCGCTGCCGGCGGTGGCCAAGATCATCAATTCCGGCTACAGCGAGGGCTCGCTCAAGTGGCGCATCCTCCCGCGCAACCCCCAGGTGCTCGCCCAGGCGGTTTCGCCCATCGAAACCTCGACCGGCCTCCTCAATGCCGATGCCAGCGTGATGCCGATCATGATTTTTCTCACGGACCACAAGGCCGAGACCCTTCGCACCGTGACCGACGCGGTGAAGGCGTTCGCCGCGGCCCATCCCTCGCCCAAGGCGAAGTTCCTCCTCGCAAGCGGCAACGCCGGCGTCATGGCCGCCACCAACGAGGTCGTGCAGGCGGCGCAAACCCCGATCGTGCTCTGGGTGTTTGGCGCCGTGATCGCACTCTGCCTGATCACGTTCCGTTCGCTGCGCGCCACGCTGTGCATTGTCGTGCCGCTCGCGATCGTCAGCTACCTCGCCTACACCTTGATGGTCTACATGGACATCGGCCTCAAGACCTCGACGCTGCCCGTCGTCGCGCTCGGCGTCGGCATCGGCGTCGACTACGGCATTTATCTGTTCGCGCGGCTGCACGCCGCCCTCGCGGCCGGCGAGTATTTCGAGGACGCGATGTTCAGCGCGTTCAAGGACACCGGCGCCGCGGTCGTCTTCACCGGCCTGACCCTCGCCATCGGCGTGAGCACGTGGTTGTTTTCGAGTCTCAAGTTTCAGGCGGACATGGGCCTGCTGCTCACGTTCATGTTCCTCGTGAACATGCTTGGCGCCATCATCCTGCTCCCGGCGATGGCCCGCTGGTTCTGGCGTCACCACACCGGCCGCACGGCCGCGCCGTTTGCGATGCGAAAATAGCGGACGCGCCGTTGCGGCCGCGGCGGCTCGCGCTTTCAGACTGGCCTCTCCCCGCCGACTTCTGTCGTCTCGCAACGTTCCCATGTCCGACCCTCCCTCCACTCCGCTGCTCAACCCCGCCCAGCGCCGGATCGCCGGGTTTGCGCTGACCCTGCTGGCCCTCGTCGGCTCCGCCGCGCTGCTGGTCGGGGCCTTCTACGCGTTGGGCCAGCTCGTCGGTTTTTTCTCGGGAGTGCTCTGGCCGCTGGCCGTCGCCGGCGTGCTCGCGCTGATCCTCCGGCCGGTTGTCACCCTGCTCGAGAAGCGATTCCGCCGCGGCCGGATTCTGGCGGTCGTGTTGCTTTACGTGGTGTTTGCGCTGGTGGTCACGGGTGCGTTGCTGATCGTCGTTCCTCCGCTGGTTGACCAGACGGTCGAATTCGTCGCCTACCTTCCCACGCTTTGGGAACGCGCCACAGTCTACGTCAGCGCGCATTACCCGCAGTGGGTCGCCCTCGGGCAACGTCAGCTCGAGAACCCGATTTGGCGGCAGCTCGCCGACACCGTTGTCGCGGAGGCCAAGGCGCTGCTGGCCCACGCCCTTCCCTCGTTGCGCGCGGCCGGCGGCGGCGTTCTCGGCGTCTTCGCGTTCGTCACCCACGTCGCGATCATCCCGGTCTACCTGTTCTTCTTCCTCCTCGCCCGCGGCGAGCCCACGAAAAATCTCCCGCGGCACCTGTCGTTTCTCCAGCCCGGTCCGCGGGGTGACATCGTGTTTCTCGTGCGCGAGTTCGTCGGCATCGTCGAGTCGTTCTTTCGCGGCCAGCTCTTGATCGGGTTGCTCATGGGCGTGTTCCTCGCGCTCGGCTTCACGGTCATCGGGCTGAAGTTCGGGCTTTTCATCGGCCTCGCCCTCGGCCTGCTCAACATCGTGCCCTACCTCGGCACGATCATCGGGTTGACCGTCGCGCTGCCGCTGGCGTTTCTGCAGGTCGACGGTGGCTGGCATCTCGTCGTCCTCGTCCTCCTCGTGAAGCTCACCGTGCAGACGCTCGAGTCCTGGGTGCTCACGCCCCGGATCATGGGCGAGCGCACCGGGCTCCATCCGGTCATGATCATCGTTGCGATTTTCTTCTGGGGCACGGCGTTTGGCGGGATTCTCGGCATGCTCCTCGCGATCCCGCTCACCGCGTTTTTCGTGACGGCCTGGCGGCTCGCGAAACAAAAATACTTCGACGCGCCGCATGCCTGAGCGCCCGCCCGCCGTGAGCCACGCCGGATCGTTGCCTCCGCCCGACGAATGCGCCAACTGCGGCGCGGCGATTCCACCGAACGCCGCGGCCTGTCCCGAATGCGGCGCCGACGAACGCACCGGCTGGCGCGACACCTCGGTCTACGACGGCCTCGATCTTCCAGACGAGGCGTTCGAGGACGACGCGACTTCCCGCCGTCGCCCGGGTCCGCGCTTCGGCCTCCCGTGGTATTTCCTCCTCGCGGGCTTTCTCCTGCTCGTGCTGCTCGCGTCCGGACTCGTCGTGTTCCGCTGATGGCGTCACCGTGGGAAGTCCGTTACCGCAAGGGTCTCCACCTGCCGCAAATCGGCTGGTGGCTCGATGCGCAGGCGCGCGCCGAGCGCTCGTTTGTCTCGCACGCCCATTCCGACCATATCGCGCGGCATCAGGAAATCCTCTGCACGCCCGCGACGGCGCGGTTCCTCCACGCCCGGATGCCGGGCCGGCGAATCGTGACCGAGCTGCCGTGGGGCCGGCCGCACGCGCTGGCGTCCGGCGTCACCGCGACGCTGCATCCCGCCGGCCACATCCTCGGTTCCAGCCAGATCCTCCTCGAATCGGCCGAGCACGGGTCATTGCTTTACACCGGTGACTTCAAACTCCGTCCCGGCCTCGCCGCGGAACCATGCGCCACGCCGCGGGCCGACACGCTGATCATGGAGACGACGTTCGGTCTCCCCCGCTACGTCTTTCCACCGGAGACCGAGGTCATCGCGCAGCTGGTCGCGTTCTGCCGGCAGACGGTGGCGGGCGGCGCGACGCCCGCGCTGCTTTGCTACAGTCTGGGGAAAAGCCAGGAGGTCCTCTGCGCGCTCGCCACTGCGGGACTCCCCGTGATGCTGCAGGCGGAGACGCTCCGTCTCACGCGAATTTATGAGCAGCTCGGCGTCGTGTTTCCCAGCTATCGGGAATTCGACGCCCGCGAGGTGGGCGGCCATGTCGTGATCTGTCCGGCGCACGCGAGCGGCCTGCTCAGCCGCATTCCCGCCGTGCGCACCGCGGCCATCACCGGCTGGGCGCTCGATGCCGGCGCCATCTACCGTTATCGGTGCACGGCGGCGTTTCCGTTGTCCGATCACGCCGATTTCGCCGGCCTCCTCCGGTTCGTCGAGCTCGTGCAGCCGGGGCGCGTGCTCACGATGCACGGCTTCGCGCGCGAATTCGCCGCCACGCTCCGCGCCCGCGGCGTCGATGCGCTCGCGCTCGGTCACGCGAACCAGCTCGACCTTTCGCTGTCGCCCTAGTTCTTCATCGCCCTCGCGCTTCGAATCATTTTTCTTCTCCGTTTCATGCGTTTTATTTTCGCCCTGTTCCTGCTCTCCGCACTCCCGGCGGCGGCTGACATGCGGCTGGCGCTCGGCGACGGCGAGGCCTTCACCTACAAGGTGTCGTGGGCGATCCTGATGGGTGCCGGCGAGATTCACATCACCGCCAAGTCGGACCTCACCGGCACGGCGCCGCGGCTCCGCGTCATCACCACCACGGCGACGAGCGGCCTCGCCCGGCTGCTGATGCGTTTCGACGCCAGGGCCGAGTCCGTCTTCGACCTGCGCACCGGCCGGCTCCTTTCGTTGACGGAGTCCAGCCAGCAAAACCGCCGGCATTCCGAGCACGTCGTGGCGTTCGACTACGCTGCGAAAAACGCGCTCTACTCGGTCCCCGACGACCCCGCGCCGCCCCGTTCGCTCGCCCTGCCGCCCGGCGACCCGATGGACCTGATCACGAGCCTCGTGCAAACGCGGTTCTGGGATCTCAAGGTCGGCCAGAAGCGCGACGCGCTCGTGATGTTCGACGACGAGTTCTACGAGCTCACCATCCACGCGGCGCGCATGGAAAAAGTCTACACTTCGCTGGGCACGTTCGATGCCCTCGTCCTCGAGCCGCGCATGGACCACACCGAGCCGAAGGGAATGTTTCGCAAGGGATCCACGGTCCGCGTGTGGATCGAGCAGGACGACGAGCGCCATTTGCCCGTGAAATTCGAGGTGGAATTCAAGATTGGCACCGGCGTCGCGACGCTCACCGCCTACCAGCCGCCCGCCGATTCCGCCGCGACGGCGGTAACGAAAACGGCGCCGCAGCCGGTCGAGGTGGCGGACGAAAAGCCCCCCGCGCCGGATGCGAAAGATTCTCGTCCTTAGAGGCGGGGCGCTCGGCGACTTCCTCGTCACCCTGCCGGCGCTCGCGCTCCTGCGCGCCGGCTGGCCCGGTGCCCGGATCGAACTCGCCGGCAACGCCTCCGCCGCGGAACTCGCCCGCTCCCGCGGGCTGCTCGATGCGGTGCATTCGCAGCACGAGGCGCGCTGGGTGGCCCTTTACGAGACGGCGCCGCTACCGCCGGACTTCGCTGCCTGGCTCGCGACATTCGACCTCGTCGTTAATTTCTGGCCCGACCCCGGCGACGAGATTGCCGGCCACTTTCCCTGCTGTGACGCTCAACGCTTCCTCACGGCGTCCGCCCTCCCGGGCCGCGCGCCCGCCGCCGCTCACTACTGCGAGCCGCTGCGCGCCCTCGGTCTTGCGACCGAAATGTTTTGCTTTCCGCTCGAGAGCCCGGGTGCTGCGAGCCTGCGCCCCGCTCCGCTGGTCGCGATTCACCCCGGGAGCGGCGCGCCGCGGAAGAACTGGCCGCTCGACCGTTGGGCCCAGCTCTGCGCGTGGCTCCGCGCGGCCCACGGCGCGGAACTGCTCATCGTCGCTGGCGCGGCGGAGGCCCCGGACCTGCTCGCCGGCCACGGGCGCCTGTTGCGGAATCTTCCTCTGGCCGCCCTCGCCGCCCAACTCGTCCGTTGCCAGCTTTTCCTCGGGCACGATTCGGGCGTCAGTCATCTCGCGGCCGCCTGCAGTGTGCCGTCCATCCTGCTCTTCGGTCCGACCGACCCGGCCATGTGGGCGCCGCCGGCGCCGCACGTGCAGGTGCTCAGGCGCGGTTTGGAACTGGAGACGATTTCCGTCGCCGAGGTGCAGGCGGCGATTTCGCAATTTCTGGCGGATCGAACGTAAACCGCCACAGTTTCTTCGCCCACACCGGGCCGGCGTAGTCGACGCCGATCCGCGGCGTCGACCGCACGAGGCGGCGCGGCACGCGGACGCCGCGATCCTCGATCCAGAGACCGCTGTTCCGCCCCGCCTTCGCCGCGTTCAGTTTCCGGTCGATGCCCAGCGCCTTCGTGACCCGACCCGGGCCGTTCAGCCCCTCGACGCCGCGGATGAGAATGGCCGCCGGCCGGTCGCGCGGGCCCACGACGAGATTCAGCATCTCATGGATGCCATAGCAGAGATAGACATACCAGATGCCGCCCGCCGCATACAGCACCCCGGTCCGGCGCGTGCGACCCGCCCTCGCATGGCACGCCAGATCGCTCTCCCCGTGATACGCCTCAACTTCCGTGATGAGCCGCGCCTCCACCCGGCCATCCGGCCGTCGCCGCACCAGGTGGCGGCCCAGGAGGCCGCGCGCGAGCGCAACCGTTTTCGTCGATTGCAGCGCTTTCGCTTTAATTATCCGCCCCATCCCTTTTCATACGCCTCAAACCTATCGTGAACGCAACCACTGCGCGCGTCGCCGCCGTCGAGCGAAAGTCGGATCTTCTCCGCTCGCTGCGGCTGTGCACTTCCGAGGGCATCATGGCGATGCCCGTCGTGACGATGTCGCTGCCGGTGAACGTCTACCTCACTGCGCTCGTCACCAAGGGCTGGGTGTTGCCGAAGCCGGCCATCGGGCTGCTGTCGGCCATGCCATTCTTCGGGAATTTCCTCCAGATCTTTGTGACGCCGTTTTTGACGCGCCTGAAGCCGCCCAAGACCCTCACCGTCACGGCCGCCACCCTCCACATGCTCAGCTGGGCGGTGCTCGCCGCGCTGCTTGGCGTGATCCCGCGGGACCGGCCGGAGACCGCGGCCCGCTGGTTCATCGGGTGGTTTTTCGTCACCAGTTGTTTTGCCGCCGTCGCCGGCGTGACCTGGAACGCATGGATCCAGGACTGGGTGCCGGCGCGGCTTCGTGGCAAGTTTTTCGGGCAGCGCAACCGCGTCCTGCAGATCTCCACGCTCACCTTTCTCCTCGTCGCGGGCTGGGTGCTGGCCCGCTGGAACTACGCCGTCCCTGCCTTCCAGGGCATCATCGTCGGCGCGATTTTCCTCCGGATCTTTTCGCTGCGATGGCAGTGGGTGAGCCCGACCCGGTCGCACCGCCCACAATCCGCCGCCGAGCTTTCCTTCCGGCAACAGGTCGACGTATTGCGCCGCTCCACCTCGCTGCTTTGGTTCATCGCGTTCGGCGCCGTGTGGTCGTTTGCGGCGAACTGCTTCGGGCCGTTCTATCACGTCTTCATGTTCGAGCAACTCGGGCTCTCCGCGTTCGACGTCGGGCTGCTCTCGACCGTCTCGGCGCTCGGCGGAGCCCTGGCGTTGCCGGCGTGGGGCCGCCTGCTCGACCGCTACGGCAACCGTCCTGTCATGGCCGTGTCGCTGCTGGTGTGGCAGGCCGTGAATCTTCTCTGGTGCTTCCTCACGCCGCACAGCCACGCGATCGTCTACATCATCTGGGCGCTCGGCGGGATGACCAGCATGGGCGCCATCGCGAGCGCGGGTTTTGTGCTCGGCCAGTTCACGATCCTGCTGCGGCTGATCCCGCTCGAGGCCAAGAGCCTCGCGATCGGCCTCAACCTCGCCGTCACCTCGTTTGCCGCCGCCATCGCGCCCATCCTCGGCGGCATGGTGCTGGGCGCCGCGTTGCGCCGCTGGCCGGACGCCTTTGCCGTCTACCACTGGTGTTTCGTGCTCCAGCCCGTCGTCGCGGGCGCGGGTTGCTTCCTGCTGCTCAAGGTCCACGAGCCGCAGGCCAGCCCGCTCACCGAGGTGTTTGGCGCGATGCGGAATATTCGCACGCTCAGCGGCGTGCTCGGCCTCGACTTTCTCGTCAACTACGTCTTCTACCGTCCGAACAAACGATGAGCGCCGCCCCGCACATCCTCACCTTCACGGGCAATCTGCTCGCCGAGCGCACCCAGGAATTCGCCGCGTGGGCGCCCGCCCGCACCCAGCGCGCCGAGCGCGAGTCGTTTCAGGTCGGCGGCAAGGGCATCAACGTTTCCAAGATGCTCAACCGCCTCGGCGCGCCCAACACCGCCCTCTGCTTTGCCGGCGGCGCCGCCGGCGCGGAGTGCGAGACCTGGCTGCGGGCGCGCAATTTCGGTTTCCGCGCGTTTCCCAACGGCGCCGCGACGCGCACCGGCCTGGTCGTGCGCGGCGGCGGCTATGCCGAGACCACGTTTCTCGGTCGCGACGTGCCGCCCGATCTCGCGGCCTTGCGCGCCTGCGCGGAGTTCCTGCTCGCGCAGCCTTCCGGCACGGTGCTGGCCGTCAGCGGCAGCCTGCCGGGCTGGGAATCGCCGGACTTCGATGTATTGCGCGAGGTCTTCCACCGGTGGCCCGAGCGCGGCTCGCTGGTCGTCGACACCTATGGCGCGCCACTCGCCTGGTTCGCCAACGAAGCTGCCGCGCTCATCCGCATCAATCGCGCCGAGTTTGAGACGCTCGTCCCGCCCGACGACCTCAAGCTTTCCACCCGCGAATTGCTGCTCAAGCTGCGCGATCGTTTCCGCGCCCTGCGCTGGGCGGTGACCGATGGCGGCGCGCCGGTCTGGTTCATGGGCGATCACAACGCCCCCGAGTTTTTCGCAGCGCCGCGCATCCGCGAGGTGTCGCCCACGGGCTCGGGCGATGTCATGCTCGCCTGCCTGCTGCACGCCCGGTTCGATCGCGGCCTGAGCTGGCGCGATGCGCTCGCCTGGTCCATCCCGTATGCCACGGCCAACGCCGCCCACCCCGGCATCGCCGAATTTCCCGAGCCGGTCACGAAATCCGCCGAGGACTCGACGCCTCCGTTCCATATCGACGCTTGATTTTGCCTCGTTTGGCGCCGGCTTCGGCGCCGCGGTGCATTTTGCGCCGCGGCGGCAAATAAATCCTTGCGTTCGCTTCCGCAAAACCGCTTATTCCGCGGTTTTATTCATGAAAGCCACCATCAAAACCCAGGGTCAGCAGTTCACTGTTGCCGAGGGCGACATTCTTATCGTCAACCGCTATCCGGGCACGGAAAAGGGCTCGACCGTCGAGATCAAGGACGTGTTGGCGGCCGGCGAGGGTGAAAATTTCAAGGTCGGCACGCCGACCCTGTCCGGCGCAATCGTCTCGGCCAAGATCCTGGAGAACAAGCGCGGCGACAAGGTCATCGTGTTCAAGAAGAAGAAGCGCAAGGGCATGGAGCGCAAACGCGGCCACCGTCAGGAGCTTTCCGTCATCAAGATCGAATCCATCAAAGCTTAAGGAGACACTGCCATGGCGCATAAAAAAGGTCAGGGAACATCCAGCAACGGACGCGAGAGCCATTCGCAGCGGCTCGGCGTGAAAAAATTTGGCGGCGAGTCCGTCCTCGCGGGCAATATCCTCGTCCGCCAGCGCGGCACCAAGCTTCACGCCGGCAAGAATGTCGGCACCGGCCGCGATTGGACGCTCTTTGCGCTCAAGGACGGCACCGTCAAGTTCGACAAGGCCCGCCGCCGCGTCGCCGTCATCACGGCCTGACGACCCGCCGGGTTCGGCCCCGCTCCTTCCCGCGCCGGACGCAAGTCCGGCGCTTTTTGTTTGTTGCGTGTCCCCGCCCCGGCGCGCGACCGTCTGCCCGTCGCATGCCAGACCGCCTTCAGGAACTCCGCCGCCAGCGAGCACTTGTGCAGGAGCACCTCGCGTGGCTCGACCGCGAAATCGCGGAAGCTTCCGGCCAGCCTTTGACGCAACCTGCGCCCGCGTCGATGCCAGCGGCGCCCGCCGTCAGCCTCGCTCCGGTCGCTCGCCCGCTCCTCCCGGCGGTTCCACCTTCCCCACCCGTCGCGCCCGAAATGCCCGTCCCCGCCTTGACCCCTGAGTCGCCGGCGGCAGCCGCGGCACCCGAGGTCGCCGCCGCGGCCGACGCCATCCTGGAAGAATATCGCGTGGCGCCGGAGGCGCTGAAGGGCGACGTCAAGAAAGGCTGTTTTTTTTATTTTTTTGGCGCGCTCGGCTTGCTCGCGCTCGGTGTGATCGCGCTGTATTACGCGCTGAAGTGAGCCGGCGGCAGCCGCAAAATATTTTCGTGAACTGACACGGGTGCGCGTGGTCTAGCGCCGGCGCACTTTGAGCGCTTCCTCTCCCGTTCACGAAAAACTCGATGATGCTTCGCCGTGGGGCGAGGTCGCGCTGGTCTATCGTCGCGTGTGCGTCTTGCGCGCCAACGGTCACAGCCTCGAGGCCGCGCGCGTGCAATCCACCGAGCTCTCCCGCGCCCTGGCCGCGCTTCGGGCGATCCCGGAAGCCGCCGCCGACTCCGACGCGCGGTTGCGCGCCTTGTTTGCCGCCGAGGAGGAACGGGTGCTCAACGCCCGGGTGCTGGCCGAGTTGCTCGTGCCGCTCTTGTCCGAGCATCTCGGCGGCTTGCGGCCGCCGGCACCGCGCCGCGCCACCGTCGCTTCTCCGGCACCGGCCGCCGCCGCCGCCGAGCCCGCGGTCCCCGCCGGTTCCGGCCCCACGCCGGGCATCGCCGATTTTATCGATGAGATGCTCGCCCAGGATCGGGCGGCTGGCGGCGATCGCACCCGCCGGCGCGCCTCCTGAGATCCGCCCCGGCCTCCCGCTTCACCCTGTCCGTTCCTCAACCACAAAAACATCCGTCATGACAACCGCCACCGTCGAAAAGCCCGCTTCCCCCGCCTCGTCCCTGCCCGCGCCCGCCGCGACTCCGGCTCCCCGCAGTCCGTCCCCGAAGGCGAAAACCGTGTTGGTCGGTTTCGATCTCGGCACCAACAAGTCCTGCCTGCTCGCCGGCCCCGCCGGCGGTTCCGATATCGCGGTCAGCAAGGTCGTCCCGTCCTTCGTCGGCTACGTCAAGGATGGGATCGTCGACGGCATCATCGCGGGGAACGCCCGCATTCTCTACGGCGAGGAAGCCCTGCGCAACATGCTCCACGTCCGCCTCGTCGCGCCGCTCGCGGCCGGCGTCGTCGCCGATCCCGGCGCCGCGCGCGACTTCATCGCGCACATCCGCTCGCTCGCCGACCCGGCCGGCCACGCCGAGATTCGCGCCGTGGTCGGCGTCCCCGCCAACGCGGGCGAGCAGGCGCGCGAGGATATCCGCCGCGCGGCGCACGGCCTCTTCGATCGCGTCCTGCTGATTCCCGAGCCGTTTCTCGCGGCCCTCGGCTATCGCGACGATGCCCGTGTCGGGCAGTCCGGCTATCTCGACCCGGTCGTCAACTCGCTCTTCATCGACATCGGCGGCGGCACGAGCGACCTCTGCCTCGTGCAGGGCTATTTTCCCACGGCGGAGGATCAGATCAGCATCCCGTTTGCCGGCGACGCGATCGACGAGCTCATGCACGACGAACTCAACCGCACTTACCCGAACAACGGCCTCTCGCGCCACACGCTCCGGGAAATCAAGGAGGCTCACGCCTACGCCGGCCCGTCGCGCAAGCCGCTCGAGGTAAAGGTCATCATGGGCGGCAAGGGGCACACGATCGAGCTCGGCGACGTCATCGGCCGGTCCTGCAACGCGCTCATCGACAGTTTCTATCCGGCGCTGACGTCGTTGATCGAGCGCGCCTCGTCGGACTCCGTCGTCATGCTGCTCCAGAACATCATCGTCACGGGTGGCGGCTCGCAGATCAAAGGGATCGATACCGTCCTCCAGAAGCGTCTCACCGACGACGGCTACGAGTCCCCCAAGGTCAAACTCGCCGGCCAGGACTACAAGCGTTACGTCGCGCTCGGCGCCCTCAAGGCCGCCCGCTCCGCCCGCGAGAACCAGTGGCAGGTGCTGCTGGGGTAAAGCCGAATCGGTTGGGGCGGCCCTTCGCGCCGCCCCGCCTCAACTCACTGACGGATAACTCCCGAGCCACTTCACCAACGGGCAGAATTTCTTCAGCTCCGACAGCGCCTGCTTCATGTTGGCGTCCTCGTAGTGGCCGGTGACGTCGAGGAAGAAATAATAATCCCACGGCCGTTTCTTGCTCGGGCGCGACTCGATCTTCGAGAGATTGATCCCGCGCTCCGCGAGCGGCATCAGCATTTTCAGCAACGCGCCCGAGTGCGAGGCCGCCTCGTCGCCGAGCGATACCAGCAGGCTCGTCAGGTCCTTCCCGCCGCCCACCGGTCCGGAGGGCGCCTTGCCCAGCACGAAGAACCGCGTCGTGTTGTCGGCCTTGTCCTGGATGTTTTGCTCGACCACCGGCACGCCGTGGAACTCCGCCGCCAGTTCGCTCGCCACCGCCGCCGTGCCCGGCTCCTCCTTCGCGAGCTGCACCGCGCGCGAGGTGCTCGACGCCTCCACCAGCTGCGCGTTCGGCAGGTGGCGTTGCAGCCAGTGCCGGCATTGCGCCAGCGCCTGGTCCTTCGAGTAGACACGCTGGATTTCCTCCAGCGGCGAGTTCGAGATCAACGCGTGGCTGATCTCGAGGTAGATCTGCGCCACGATCTTGAGGTCGCTCTCGACGAAGCTGTCCAGCGCCTCGCGCACCGAGCCCTCGGTGGAGTTCTCGATCGGGATGACCGCATAGTCCGTCTCCGCCTTCTCGATCGCGGTGAAAATGTCGCTGACCGTCGCCATCGCGTGATATTCGACGCTGGCCCCGAATTTCTTCATGGCCGCCGCATGCGTGTTGCTCGCCTCCGGCCCGAGATAGGCGATCAACAGCGGCTTCTCGAGCGCGATGGCCGCCGACATGATCTCGCGATAGATCGCGCGCAGCGCCTCGTTCTTGATCGGCCCCTGGTTCCGGCCCGTCACCTTGCGCATCACCGCGTCCTCGCGTTCCGCGACGTAGATCTGGCCGCCGGCGTTCCGCTTCAGCTTGCCGATTTGCGCGGCGAGCTCGAGGCGTGCGTTCAGGAGCTCGACCAGCTCGCTGTCCAGCTTGTCGATTTTTTGGCGGATCGGTTCGAGGTCCATGTCAATGGGGCGGCTCGGCTGCCGCGGCCGGCGCCGATCCGCTCGTTTCCATCTGGCCGGCGTTCAATGGCAACTGTTCGTCGGACAGGCCCATGTCCGTGTCGCTCAGATGGTGCGGACTCGACGAGCTTTTCAACCACTCGTCGATCTGGCGTGAGGACAGCACATCCGATGCCGGTAGCTCGTCGATCGACTTGACCCCGACGAACTCGAGAAACTGGTCCGTCGTGCCGTATTGAATCGGCCGGCCCGGCGCGTCCGCCCGGCCGACGATGTAGATGAGTTCGCGTTCCAGCAGCTTGTTGATGCCCGCCTCGGCTGACACGCCGCGGATCGTCTCGATCTCGGCGCGCGTGACCGGCTGCCGGTAGGCCACGACCGCCAGCGTCTCGATCGACGACTGGCTCAGCTTCACCGGCGGCGGCTCGGCCCGCAGGATCCGCACCCAGCGTGCAAACCGCGGGTGCGTCACGACCCGGTAGCCGCTCGAGCCTTCGATCAGTAGCAGACCTTCATCCGCCGCCCGCAACTCCGCCGCGATCTCGTCCGCCGCCTCGCGGATCTGCGTCCCCGTCACCAGCGACGGCACGTCGGCATAAAGTTCGGGATCCTGCGGCGCCTCGGCGATGATTTCCGCCGGCTCGCCCGCACTCGTCTCGGCCGCCGGCGCTTCGGCTGGCTTGGTCTCGTCGCCCGCCGTCGGGCCCGCATCGGTGCTGGCGAGCGACAACAGGCCGGCCTCGTGAAACCGGGCAAACACGCCCTGGATGTCCTTGATCGCGAGCGGCTGGTTGGATGAAAGCAGCAACGCCTTCAGCACTTTTTTCAGGTTGAACGCCATGCAGGTAAAGTTCGGACGAGTGATGGCCGGCGCGTCCGTCCACGCAACCAAGAAAACGCGCCGCGGTGGCGCGGGCATGCGCCCTGTAGCCGGCGAGCACCAGTCCTCGGCTTGTTGCCCGGCCCGGCCACTCATCCCATGTCATCGGTCACAAGTCACACCACTGTGCCCCGCGCCACGTCTCCGCTCTGGACTCCCGGCTCTCGGCTCTTAACTCTCAGCTCCCCTTTCCTCCCATGTCCTCGCACAAGCCCGACCCGCTCCGCCCCCATTCCTCCGTCATCGTTGACGGTCCCGCCCGCGCTGGCGCGCGCTCGATGCTGCGCCCGGTCGGATTCACCGATGAGGATTTCAAGAAGCCGATCGTCGGCATCGCCTCCACGTGGTCGATGGTCACGCCCTGCAACATGCACATCGACGCCCTCGCACGCGAAGCCGAGGCTGGCGCCAACGCCGCCGGCGGCAAAGGCGTCATCTTCGGCACCATCACCGTCTCCGACGGCATCAGTATGGGCACGCCCGGCATGCGTTACTCGCTCGTCTCCCGCGAGGTCATCGCCGACTCCATCGAGACCGTCGCCGGCG
>CALFNN010000038.1 GCA_937902925.1 uncultured Opitutaceae bacterium | reverse complement strand
TAAGATCAAGGATAGAACCATGTCAGTCGTGATTAATACCAATGTGTCGGCGACGGTTGCCTCCAACAACCTCGCCACGTCCAACAGCATGCTGCAACGGAGCCTCAACCGGCTCTCGAGCGGCTCGAAAATCGTCAACCCGTCCGATGATGCGGGCGGTTTGGCGGTCTCGATGAAACTGTCCGCCGCGGCTCGCCGCCAAGGCGCGATCAGCTCCAACATCGGCAACGCCGTTTCCTACCTGCAGACGCAGGACGGCGCGCTGAAAGTCTCCGGCAAGATCCTCGACCGCATGAGCGAGTTGAAGACCCTCTACGGGGACCAGACGAAGAACAGCAGCGACCTGTCGAACTACGACGCCGAGTTCACCGAACTCAAGTCGCAGCTCAGCTCGGTCGCCGGCGAGAAGTTCAACAGTGTGGCTCTCTTCGGCAGCGGCGCCCTCACGGTGTCCGTCACCGAGGATGCCAGCACCGGCTCGGCCGTGACCCTCGCGGGTCGTGATCTCACCAGCACCGCCACCGGTGTCGGCGTCCTCACGGCCAGCTCGGCCTCCGACCTCGGTGCCATCGACCTGTCGGACATCACGGACGCGATCCAGAACGTCGCGACCTTCCGCGCCGGCAACGGTGCGGAACAGAGCCGCCTCGGCTTCGCCTCCGAGTTGCTGACGGTCAACAAGGCCAACCTCGAGGCCGCCTCGAGCCGCATCACCGATGTGGACGTCGCAGAGGAGTCAACCCAGCTTGCCCGCTGGAACATCCTCGTGCAGTCCGGCACCGCGATGCTGGCCCAGGCGAACCAGAGCGCTCAGAGCGCCCTGCGCCTCATCCAGTAAGTTCACTCCGTTCAGGGATTGTCCTGATTCGCCCAACCTGGCCGGCGCGCGAGCGCCGGCCAGGCAAAGCGGACCGGGCGCGGTCCCCGCGGAGGCCCCGGCGAGGGGCCGGCCATCGGGCCGACCCACCGCGCCACGCAGTCGTGAAAGATTGTTTGTCCCGCAAGGCCCCGGCTCTGTCCGGGGCCTTCGCATTTTCGGCCGCCCGCCTCTCCATTCGTCGAAAATCTCGCCTCAATTTCGGCCGCGCGCGTCCGACCTAACCTTAAGCCCATGCCCGGTCTCCTCCTCGCCCAGCCGTATCCCGACGCCTCCACATGCATCGTCGTCGGTGACTTCGCGTCGGCCGGCCCGCCGGACCTTCGCCGCTATCGCGGCGTGCTCTGGTGCACGGACGCCGGTCGGCCGCAGCCATTGGCGACCGGGTCCGCCGTGCAGTTGCTTCCCGTCGGCCCGACACCGCCCGTGGGATTCACGCCGGCCCTCGAGGCGTTCATCCGCCGCGATCCCCGCCGGCTTCCATCGGTCTATGTCAGCGACACCGTCCTCTCCCGCCATGCCGGCGCCTACCACTCGGTCATCACCGAGATTCACGCCGCGCTCGAGCGCCATCACCGGGCCCGAACGACGCGCCAGAAAGATGGGTTCACCTGGCAGAAATATCTGCTGCAAAACCTCGCCGCCTACGCTGGTCGCCGGGTGCCGCCCGGCTGGGCCGGCGCCCTGCGCGGCGTGCCGGCCTTCGTCTGCGGCGCCGGACCCTCGCTCGACGTTTCGGCCGGGCAACTCGCCGCCGTCGCCGGCCGCGGTGTCGTCTTCGCCGCCGATTCCGCCCTGCGCGCCCTCGCCCGCCGCGGAGTGCCCGCCGACTTCGCCGTCTCCATCGACGTCGCCAAGGTCCCCGACAAATGCCTGCCCGTCGAGATGCCACCCGCCCGCGTGGTGCTGGCCCCGACCAGTCCGCCGGCTTGGGCGGACGCACTGCCGCTGGACCGCCAGTATTTTCTCTCGAGCACCCAGATCACCATCGACTGGCTGGCCTCCCTCGGCCTGGCGCGCACGGCGATTCCGATCACAGAGAACTGCGGCAGCACCGCTCTCGAACTCGCCCGCCACCTTGGCTGCGCGCCGATCTATCTGTTCGGTCTCGACCTCGCCACCGACGCCGCGAATCCCTCCCGCCGTCACCATGCAGAGGCCGACGCCACCCTCTATGCGAATTCCGGCTACAATCCTGCGCAGTCTCAGCCATCGGTGCCCGGCAACTATGCTGCCACGGTCCCCACTTTCGCCTATGGCGACTGGCAGACGCTCGACGCCCGCCTCGCCAGTTGGCCGTCCGGACTCGTGGTCAACGTCAACGATCGCGGCGCCCGCCTGCGCAACACCACGCTGGTCCACCCCGCCCGATTTTCCCTCGGCGCCGGCGCGTCGAACAAGGACGCCGCCCTCGCTTCGCTCGCGCCAGCCCAGCCACCGGGCGAAGACGTCCGGCACCGGGCGCTCGCCGGGGTGCGCGCGGCTGGCCGCGCCGGCGTGAATCGGCTGCCGGCCTTGCAGGCGGCGCTGCTCGACGGAGGCCCGGACGCGCTCGCCGGCGCCTGGCGGGACATGTTCACCCAGTCGGACATCGGCCGGGTCCTCGGCGCCTTCTCGCTGAAAATCATGCCGCATCTCGTGCCGCCGATCGAAGGCGGCCGCGACCGGTGGCGGGGTTTCCTCGACGAATTCGCCGAGCTCGTCGAGCTCGCAGCCAACGCCTAGCTCGCCGCGGCCAGCGCCGACGCCACGACCGCGCCGACGGTTTCGTGCGTGTTGAAGTGATCGTAAATTTTCCTGCGCTCCGCGTCGCTCGTCGCCAGCGCACGTTCGCACGCCGTCGCCAGCGCCTCGAGGTCGCCGTGCGGATAGCGCACGATCAGACCGCCGCGGTGCAGCTCCTCCAGCCGCCCGCCGCCGCGCGAATCCTCGCTGACCGGCACGAGGCCGAGGCAGCCCGACCAGAACGGCCGGTCGGTGTGCGTGCGGGCCATCGCCGGCGTCGCGAACTTTCTTCCTTCCGGGCAGAAGCCGGCCTTGAAGCGGTTGAGCGCGTCGCGGTCCGCGACCGCCACCGAGTGGTCGTGGCTCGGCACGAACCGGTCGCCAAATCGTTTTTGGAGAAACGCAATCTGCCGCTCACGGTGCGGCGTCAGCCCGAGCTGCGAGCCGAGAAACAAGATCTTCTCCTCCGGCGTGTCGTTGAACGGCACGGCAAACGGGACAACGTTCGCCACCCAGCTCCGGTGTTGCACGCGGCACGACGGCTTCAGCCGCGCCGCGCCCGCGGCCGCCAGCGGAAACTCGTCGTGGATCAACACGTCGAGGTGCGGGGCGATCTCGCCGAAGCACGGCATGAACCGGCTCGCCTCGTCGAACGCGTAGAACAGATGCCGCACGCCCATCCGCGAGAGGAGCGAGAACACTTTGCCCGCCATCGCGCCGAGCGCCTGCGGCTGGTGCCCCATCGTCACGAGCCAGCGTTCCTCGCCGGGTTCGCGCGGCGCTTTCGCCAGGTCGAGCACCGCGGCGGGAGCGCAGACCCACGCCGGCAGGAACTCGATTTCATCGTGCCGCAGCGTAGCGAAGCAGCGCGCGTTCTCCGCATACCAGTCGCAGTCGAGCCGCGCCTTGCGCATCAGCGCGGCGTCGTGCGGATTCGTCACGAGGAGAGCGAGGTCGATCGTCGGTGCGCGCGCGATGTAGCCGGCGGCCTCCTCGAGCGCACCCGCCCAGGCATTCAAGTAACAGACCCGGATGCGACGCGATCGCACGGCGGCCAAGTCTTCGGGCGCCGCGCCGGGGCCAGAGCCGATGACAACGGGATTCATCGGCTGCGAATCGAGGTCAGTTTCCCGCCACGACAAAGGGAAAGCTTCGGGCCCTCACGCCACATGCTGCAGCGCGACCGACACCGGAGCCGCGGAAGCCACCGGCACATATTTACGGATGTTGACGATCTGGCCGGTGTCCGCCGGCTGCGTGTAGGCGGCGATCAGCTCGGCGACGTCGTCCGGCTCGAGCGGATCCTTGTTGGTGACCGGCGCGCCGCTGATCATGCGCGTGTTCACGCAACCGGGATTGATGCAGTTGATCCGCACGCCGGCCTCGCGCCACAACACCGGAGCGATGCCCTCGACGAAATTGTTCACCGCCGCCTTCGACGCAGAATACAGCGGAAAGCCCTCGCGGCCCTTCATGGCCGAGCTGGAACCGATGACGACGATCGCCCCGCCCTTCATGCAGCGGCGCGCCAGGTCGGTCAGGGCGACGACGGAGCGAAAATTCACGGCCAGCATTTCATCGACCCCGGCCGCGTCGCTCGCGCCGTTCAGGATCCCCGCCGCATGGATGATCGCGTCCCACGGTCGGGCGAACCGCTCTGGAATCGGCGTGATGGCGAGATCGAGTTCGGCGTGAGACGGCGCGGTGACCTCGGCCCCGCGCGCCAGCAGCACGCCATGCACGACGGATCCCATGCCGCCGGTGGCGCCGAGCAGAAGCACGCGCTTGCCACTCAGGTCGAGCCCGCTCGGGGGATTGGCCGGGCGATATTGCAGGATCCGCTCCGCGACAAACAGGTCGTGGGGATAGGTCAGCTTGAGGTTGAACGCGGAGCCCGGCACGATTTTGCACCGGCCGCCGAGTCGCAGGTAAATACCCACGTCGTCCGTCGCGTTGAGGTTGCCGGCGTTCGCCTCGTAGGCGGCGCGCAGGGCGGCAAATCGAAATCCCTGCGGCGTCTGCCCGCGCATCAGCCGGCGGCGGTCGGGAATGTTCTCGATGAACCCGTCGGTGCCGACCTGCACGATGGTGTCGTCGGCCGGGATGCAGACATCGACCGCCTCGTGGGTGCGCAGCGCCTCGATGCAATCGTGGAGAATCTGCGTCGTCACGAACGGTCGCGCGGCATCGTGCGTGAGCACGAGGTCGGTGTCGGGATCGCACGCCCGCAATGCCGCCCAGGTCGTCTCGTTGCGCGTCCGCCCGCCGAGGATGTTCACGTCGCCGAGGGCCGCCCGCGGGTTGTCGATCCACTCCGGCGGCAGCGCCACGATGATTTTCGAAAAGAGCCCCGACTCGCGAAACGTCGCCACGCTGTGCTCGATCACCATCCGGCCGTTGAGGAGGCAGAATTGCTTCGGGATGTCGGCTTCGAACCGGTTGCCGGATCCGCCCGCGAGAATGATGCCGACGATCTTGGTCATGGGAATCCTCCTTCTATCGGCTCGCGGCGTTCAATTCTGAGGCTTCGGTGCGCAAACGTGCCAGCACGGCCTGCTTGATCGCCTCACCCGCGCCTTCCGCCGGCAGATGCATGAACTCGCTGCGATACGCGGCACGCCGCTCGTCGCCGTGTTCGTCCCGCCCGGCGGCAAGGTCGTCGAGGAACGCCGCGATCTCCGCCTCGGTCTGTGCCGTCGCGCAATGGTCGCGGACAAACGCCCCGTCTGCGTTGAGGCCCGGACCGTGCGGATTGTGGAGGTAAAGCAGCGGATGGCCCGTGGCCGCATACTCGAGGACGAACGACGAGGCGTCGGACATCATCGCGGCGGACGCGGCAAACACCGGCAGATACGAGGACCGCCGGTCGATCTGCACGTTGCCCGCCGCCGAGCAGCGCGCCAGGAATTCATCCACCTGCTCCGCCGTCATCAACTGCCGCTGCTTGAGCGTGTCGAAAAAGAGCGGGTGCGGGCGGATGACGAAGGCCAGGTCCTGCCGCCGGCCGAATTCCCCTGGCAGGAAGCGCCACCAGCGCAGGAAAGTCGAATAGCCCGTGCCCCACTCCGAACCATCGGGACGCGCATCGTAGTGCGGATTCCAGATCACCATCTTTCGCCCCGCGATGAAGCGCTCCAGCTCCGCGTCGCGCGCGGCGGCGAGCCCGCGCAACGCATCCATCTTCGGATGGCCGGTGACGACGACATGCGCGTCGCCACTGGCGCACGAGCGGGCGAAGGCTGCCTTGTGCCGCGCACTGCGCGCGAATACCGCCCACGCAAACTGGTGCAGCGGGAGATTCGTGAGGAGGTTGATGTTTTCCGCTCCGCCGCCGATCTCGAGTGCATACGGCACATATGCGAGGCGTGGCACCAGCTTCAGCAATTCGGATCCGTGCAGCGGCGTCGGGCGCGTGATGTCATAGGGCAGCTGGATGAACAACACATCGGCGAATCCCGGCTCGAACCGGAAGTCGGTCCACCGCGTGAAGAGCACGCCCTGCTGTTCGAGAAATCCATAGATCGCGTTACTGCCGCCCTCGACCTGGTTCGGCGGGCGATTCGGGCAGGCGATGATCGTCGTGGCGAATTGTGGATCGTCGCGAAACGCCTCCCACACGCTGCGGATGCTCGTCCAGCCCTGCGGGTATTGCACCAGCAGCGCAATCCGCACCGGCTTGGCCGCCGGATCGACCGCGGCGATCGGTGTCTCGACCCCAACTGCGCGGCGGTAGCGGCCGAGCGCCTCGGGGAGGCAGCCGCAACGCTTGAATGCGTGACCCAGGCCCAGACACGCCGCCGCGGTGGCCGGCGCGAGCGGCACGGCGAGCCGCAGCGCGACCGCCGCCTCGTCGAACCGGCCCTCGCGTTCGTGCCAGCGTGCCGTCGCGGTGAGCACGCGCAGGTTTCGCGGATCGCCGGCCGCGGCGGCGCGCAGGACCTTGCCCGCCTCGCGCGACTTGTTCTGCCCGAGCAACGCCTCGCCCAACCCGGCCGAGAGCGTGGCGTCGTGCGGCGCGATCTGCAGCGCCTGCCGGAAAATGTTTTCCGCCATGGTCGCGTCCTTGAGCAACGCGACGTCGCCGAGCACGGCGAGCGCCGCGATCGACCGGTGATCGGCTTTGAGCGCCGCCTGCGCCAGCCGCAACGCCTCGCGGTAGTCGCCGCGCTCGAACGCGCTCCGGGCCGCCGCCGCGTCGTCCTTCGCCGAAGGCTCGGGTGCGGGCACGGGAACGCGCGGCGCCTCGAGTGCATGATCGATCACGTCGAGCGTGCGCTCGATCATCAATTCCTCGCGGAACATCCGCATGGCGCGCTCCCGGCAGCGTTCGCCTTGGGCGCGGCACTCCGCGGGATTCGCCGCCCACGCCGCGACGGTTTCGACCAACCCTGTGACGACGCCGACGGCATCAGTCGCAGGGTCGGGCAGCAGTCGCCCCGTGTCGCCCAGTTCCTCGGGAATCCCGCTGACCGCGGTCGTGACGACCGCCAGGCCCTTCGCCATCGCCTCCATGATGGCGAGCGGCATGCCTTCCATCCGTGACGGCAGCACGAAAATATCCGCGGCGTCATACCAGTCCGCCACGTCCCAGCGCTGACCGAGCAAATGCACGACCCCGCCGAGCCCCTGCTGCGCAATCTCGCGCTCCAGTGCGGCCCGCTGATCGCCGTCGCCGGCCCAGACAAAATGCACCCGCTCGCCGGCCGCGCTTCCGTGCAACCGCTTCGCCGCCTTCAACTGGCTGTCGAAACCCTTCACCGTCGCGAGCCGGGCCGCCGTGAAACAAACGACGGCATCGGCGGGAATCTTCGCCTCCGCCCGCAAACGCGCCCGCACCGTCTCGTCGCGCGGCGAAAAAAAACGCGCCGGCCGCCCGTAGTGGATCACGCGGCCGCGGTCGGCCGCGAGGCCGAAGCGCGTCCGCAACAAGTCCAGATTTTCCTGCGAGACCGCGACAACGTCGGTGGCCTGGGCATACTGCCCCGCCAGCCGCGCGAGCTGGCCGGCAAAGTTCTTCGCGAGGTATTCGCCGACGAATCCGACGACTGCGACATACGGAATGCCGAGCGCGAGCGCGACGTCGCGCGCCGCCAGGTTCGAGACCGGACTGCAATCGCTGAAGACGATCAGGTCGGGCCGTTCGACCCGGAAAATCCACTCGGCGTGCGACTTGTCCTGGACGGTGCGGCCGAACTCGCGGTCGGTGGCGTAGTCGAGCCAGAGATGCCGCACTCCTGCCTCGCGTTGCTCCTGCACGAGAGGGCTGGCGCTGGTGGATTGCACGCACGACACACGATGCCCCGCCCGCGCGAGCGCGAGCAGGAGCGCATGGTTGTAGTGCGCCACTCCGCCATGCTGGGGATCGTCGGTGTAAACGAGAATGTGACGGGTGGCTGCGGCATTCGCCGTCTCGCCCTGACGGTCCGCGGGAACTGCGACGGCGAGCGCCGCAATCCGCTCGTCGTCCGGCGCGAGTTCGCGCGCGGCATTGAGGGCGTCCTGCCATAGTTCGCCGTTGCCCGCATCGCGCGCGAGGCGGGCGAGCATCAGCCAGCCGTCGAGATAGCGCGCGTTGATCCGCAGGCACGCCTCAAGCGCCTGGAGCGCCTGGGGAATCTGCTGGCACTCGCCGAACGCAACCGCGAGATCATGCCACAACGGCGCGTTGCCGTCGACGTGCTGCACCGCGGCGAGAAAATACGAAACCGCCCGCGCCGCCCTGCCCTGTGCGAGCCGCACCCGGCCCATGAGCTGTCGCGCCGGTGGCGACGCCGGGTCCGCCGCGAGCAGTCGCCACGCCCGTTCGTCCGCCTCGGCGAACCGGCCGGCCTTGAGGTTCGCCTCCCCATCGACCAGCAGCGCCGACGCGTCGGCCGCCGTGCTCGCGCGGAGCGGCTCGCGATTGCGACGAAACGCCTCGCGGCCTTCGCGTTCGAGCTCATCGAACGCCATCTCCATCAGCGCGCCAAACGCATCGCTGGCCGCCAGCGTGTCCAAAAAGATCGGGGTGCGGCTCATCCTGTCCTCGATCCGGGTTCGCAGCGCCTGGCGCTCCTCCCCGGAGGTCGCGAGCCGCCGGCCCAGTGCGCGGTAACTTTCCGCGTCGCGAGCCACGAGTTCATCCAGCCCGATCACCCGCAGCAGTGCCGCGCCCATTCGCGAGCGGAAGCTGTCGCCCTCCCAGGCCACGACGGGAATGCCGATCTCCAGCGGATCGATCAGCGAGTTGACACCGCCAAACGGAAAAGTGTCGAGGTAGACGTCGCCGACCCGGAGCAATTCCTTCACGTCGGACCGCGAAGGGAAACGCACGGTCGACACCACGAGGCGTTGCCGGTCGACCCCGTGTTCCGCGAGCACGGCGTCGAACTCGGCGCAAAATCGCTCGAGGGGAAACGTCGACGACCAGTTCGGGTTGAACGGATGCACCAGTAGATACGAGCCGGGCACCGCCGCCAGCAGCCGCGCCCACTCGTGCTGCATCTCGGGGATGATCTTGAAATAGTTCGCCGCCGAGACGAACACGGCGGCGTCGTCCGGCAACCCGAGCATCGCGCGCGTCCAGGAACCCGTCGGCGCCTCGCGGCCGGCCTCGTAGTTGAACGCGTGGGCCGGCCCCGGCAGCAGCCCGAGCCGCTCGCTGAATTGTGCCGGCGACTCCGCCGTCTCCGTCAGCGTGCCCGATACGTAGAGATCGATCTCGGGGAATCCCGACGTGATGCACGATGAGTTGTTCACTACCTGCAGCGGCGCGACCCGGTGCAGCGCGATGAGCCCCACCTGGTTCATCACCCCTGTCAGATTCGTGCCGAACACCGCGACGTCGAGCGCCGCCGCCCGCAACATCGCAAGCTGCTGGCCGAGATCGGCCGGCAGGACGCGATAGACGCTGCACCGTTCCCGGCAGTAGCTTTGCACGGGGGTTTCCTTCTTGCCGTGGGTAAACAGCACGACTTCGAAACGCTCGGGGTCGAGCAGCTCGAAGGACGGCAGCGTCGTGAACGTTTCTGTCTGCGGGCCGAAATGACGGTTGATGAAACCGATCCGCAGGCGACGCCCCGCGCGCGGCCGCGCGATGGCTTCGAAATTATCCTGCTGCCGGCGGCAAACCGCCGCATAAAGCTGGGCGCGCAGCTCCGCGTGGCGGCGCAGGCTGCCCTCGTAAAAGTAGAGCGGAATGTCCGAGGCATGCTGCGCATAGGCGGCGAGCGCGGCGCGCACGCTCGCGGCGCCGCGATTGCGCTTCAGCCAGCCGACAAGTTCCTCCGCCCGGCGCAAATAGTGCCCGGCATACGCCGCCGTCTGGCCGGGCGCGGAAAATCGCTGCGGCGTCGCGAACAACCAGGCCGCATAGTCGCCCCACAACCAGTCGGGCGCCGCCGTGAGCGGCGGCGCTTCGCGCCACTGCCACGCCGGTGTGAGCAGCATCGCCGCGAGCAAGCCGGGCCAGTTTTGGCCTCCGAACCCGCGCGCCGCGGCAAGATCCCGCTCGGTCACGGCGGCGTCATGCACTCCCGACCGCGAAACTTCCACAATCAGCGCGCGAGCGGCCGCGACGTCCGGCGCGTTGATCTGTTGCCGTCGAAACGCAGCTATCACCGCACTGGCCGCACGCATCGCATCGAGTAATTCCGCCCAGCCCTCGCCGTCCGCCGGTTTTGCGACATACACCGCCAGTGCCGCTCTCACCCGGTCGAACGCGGCGGTGCCACCCGCTCCTCCCGTCGGTTCCACGGCTTCGGCTGACACGGGAGAGGCGGTGGCCGGCGACGGAAGGAGGGTGGCGGTCGACATGGAGCAATCTTGTTTGCAAGATTTGAGCCGCTACGCGCATCGAGACCGCAAACCCTTGATGCGTCATGCGAAGGAAAAAATAATTTCACGCCGAACGGCAAATGATCCCAAGGTGACCCGAACCGCGGAAAACGCGGAAAAAATTGCCGGGCGGCACCGACGGCTTGTCGCGAATCACGCCCGGCCGAGTCACGCCGCGCTCGACGCGGTGACCTCCACCAGCGTGGTCTCGGGCTCGGGTAACGGCGGCTCCGCCGCGCGGATGAACACCGCGGCTTTGCCGGCCACGGCCCTGAAACCCGCGGACTCGAAGCGTGTGGCCAGGGGATCGAAGTCGGCCTCGCCCGCATCGCAGCACCACAAGTGGTCCGCCTTGCCGGGCGGCACGGCCGCGGCGCGGTCGCGCGTGAAGATCGCGAGGTCGGCGTGGTTGCCGTCATCGGGGCGGCTCAGGTCCACGCGCGGCAGCGTCGAATAAATCGCGATAAGATCGTCGGGCGCGATCTTGTCGACCGCCACGCGCACGGTTTCGCGGGTGCGATGCAGCTCCTGCACGCCTTCGTAAACCTGCACGCTCTCCAGCAACCGGTCGGTGTCACCGCCGAAGAACACCCGCGCCTTCTCGCGCTCCTTGAAGGCAAACTCCGCCGGCCCGATCCCGTCGCACGCCAGGCGGCGAAACGCCTCGCGGCGGCGGGTTTCGCCGAGGTGGGTGTCGAACCACTCCGCCCCCGCTTCGCCCATCGCGCGGGCCTCATCGGGCCGTTGCAGGTATTCGGTGGTAAGTAGCGCGAGTTCCACGTCGTCGGCGTAGGTGGCCAGTTCCTTCCCGTCGGTGAACAAATCCTCCAGCCCCGATTCCGGCGCCAGCCGGTCGGTGATCAGCGCCGCGCCCGACGCCAGAATCTCGAACACGCGCAGGTTGAGATCGCCGTTGAGGCTCGCGTTGAACCCGAGCAGCGAGGCCCCGTAAAAATCGAGCGCCTGGCGCTGCGGGAGGACGCGTTGCACGAGCGGCAGCCGCGTGGCGGCGAGCGTCTCGAGCAGGCGGGTGCGCCGCGGATGCGCCCCGCCCGAGCGACCCACGAACGCGAGCTGCGGGTCGCGCTGGCACAGCCGTGCCGCCCGCACCGCCGCGTCGCCGTGGGGAAACGTGAGCCCGGGAAACCAGAATAGATTCCGCAGCCCCGCCGCATGGAAAAACATCGCGTGATGCCGGTCGTGCACGAACACCGTCCGGTCGAACGGCTCGCTGGTCGCGTAGCGCATCGTCGTGAGGAGCGGCGACTGCCCCCCGTGCGTGCCGCCGATCAGGAGCACGCGGGGGCACTTGAACGCGGCGAGATTGCTTGGCGTGTTGCGCCAGCTCGCGTCCACGAGGCAGACGACGACGTCGGGCTGCTGATCCGACGGCAGCCGCGCCGCCACCGCCGCGAGATCGTAGTCGCCCACGGGTGTCGCGAGCGAGCGCACGCGGCCGCTGGCGTCCCGCCCGTCGGTCCAGTCCGGGCCGCAGTTGACCTGGTCATCGCCGAACTGCGGCGGCAGCTGGTGGCTCGCGGGGCTGACCGTGGAAAATAATACGCGCATGACGTCCTCGTGATTTTGGGGCTGGGCGAAAGAAATCTTGTCCGCCGGCTCAGGCGAGTGCCGCGCGCAACGGACCAAAGTGCTCCAGGGCGCGGCGGGTGGCGGCATCGAGCTGCTCCTCGGTCACGCCGGCCGCGGCGAATTTCGCGGGCGTCAGCTCCCAGTAGGACATTTCCCCGGGCAGACCGTGCGCGCAACGGTCCGCTCCGCCCGCGGCGAGGTTGAGCAGGTGCGCCATGGCCGGGGCGCCCGTGCCGGGGAGATAGTGATGACGGATCGCCTCGGTCGTGCAGTTGGGAAACCGCCACTCGCCGAGGATGAACGCCGCCGCCTCGCAATTGCTCACGCCCGTGAAAGTCGTTTCCCACTCCGCGAGCGGCGCTCCGCCCGAGCCCTCGTAGCTGCCGCTATAGGCGGGATCGCGCGTCAGCCGGTCGAGGGCGATCTTGCCCGTCGAGCGCAGGAGACCCGCCGTGTAGGCGCTCCGCGGGTCGGTCTCCGTCGCCTCCGCCAGCCCTTCCATCACGAGCGCGGTCAGCAGCGAGTTTTCCCGCAGCCGGGCCGCCCCGATGCCGTAGAGCGCCAGATGCCGGTCCGCGAGCTGGCCGGCCGCGGCAAAACCGGTCAGCCGGTAAACCTCGCTGAAACCCACCCGCGCCAGCGCCTGCTCAAGCGAGGCGAACGACGTGCCGGTGTTGTAGACGATGCTGTTCGCGATCCGCAGGACCCGCACCGTCAGCGCCGCGTCGCAGCGCAGCAGCGCCGTGATGTCCTCCAAGTCCGAGTCGGCGTCGAGCAGCAGGTGACCGAGCCGGGCGAGGATTTGCGGGGCCGCCGGCAGCGTCTTGACGACGTGCAACAGGGTTTCGCGCGGGAACGACGAGGCGATCATGGCGTTTCCGTCCTATCGGTCCGTCCGTCGAAAAAATTAGGTAAACCGCCGCCTCTAGGCCGCCGAGCGGCGCCACCCGGCGCACCACCCCGCCCAGCATTCGCGCAACGCCGCTCCGAACCGTGCCGCCTGTCCCGCGTGGTCGAGCAGCGGCGAGGCCCGCAAAGTGTCACGTAATCCGCGACACTTTTCCGGGTGTTCCGCGGCGTCTTTCGCGAGACCGCCGGCGAGGCGCGCATACTCGTCCCAGTCGCGCGCGATCCATTCGGGATGACCCGCGGCCGTCAGGAGACTCGCCCCCACCCGCGACGCGTGCCGGTCGCCGCGCAGCGTCACCACCGGCCGGCCCATCCACAGCGCCTCGCACGTCGTCGTGGTGCCGTGGTAGGGAAACGTGTCGAGCGCCACGTCGACCCGCGCATAAAGCGCCAGGTGCGCCGCCAGGCCCGGCGTGCGTCCCAGCAACTCGACCCGCCCGGCCGCGACCCCGAGCTGCGCGAAACGTTCGTAGACCCGCGTCGCGACCGCCGCCTCGGTGAGACCGAGGCCCTTCAGCAGCAGCCGCGCCTCCGGCACCGCTTGGAGCACCTGCGCCCAGCCGCGCAGCGTCGCATCGGAGACCTTGGCGAAATTATTGAAACACCCGAACGTCACGGGCCCGCCCGCCGCACCCGGCCCCGGTGCGACGGCCGGCGCGTCGGCCGGCGGTGCGTAACTCCAGGCCGTCGGTGCGAACCGCACGAGGCGCTCCGTGTGAAACGCCTCCGCATCGCCCGCCGGATCCGTGACGGCATCCACAAAGCGAAAATCCATCGCGCGCAACCCGGTCGTGTCGGGATAGCCGAGGTAGGTCGCCTGCACGGGCGCGAGGCGGCGCGCGAAGAGCGGCAGCCGGTTCAGCCCCGTGTGTCCCGCGAGGTCAATGAGCACGTCGGGCGCGTCCGCGCGGATCCCCGCCTCGACGGCGTCGGGCGTCCACCCCGCGACGTGCCGCCACGCCGCCGCGTGCGCCCGCAGCCGCGCCGACATCGCGTCGACCCGCGGGTGATCGTGATAGAGAAAAATCTCGAACTGTGTCCGGTCGAGATGCGCGAGCAGCGGCTCGAGAAAATACGCCACCGAGTGCGCGCGCAGGTCCGGCGAAAGAAATCCCACCCGCAGCCGCCGCCCGGGCTCGGGCGGATTCGGCAGCGTTCGTGTCGCCGCGGGCTCGCCCACCGCCGCGCCGAACGCGGCGTGCTCCGCGAAAAGCTCCTCGTGCGTCACGTCGTCGAGGTAGTGCTGCGCCAGCAGCCGGCCACTGCGCGCATCGTGACTCCGCGGGTTCCGCGCAATCACGTCGCCATAGGCCGCGACGGCCTCGGGAATTCGATACGTCTCCTGCAGCGCCAGCGCGCGCCCGGTGAGCGCGAGTTCGTTCGCCGGGTCGACGGCCAGCGCCCGCTCGAGCACGCTCAACGCCTCCGCTGCGCTCGCCGACTGCGCCAGCGCCACGCCGAGGCTGGCCAGCGCCGCCGGGTCCCTGGGCCGCCGCTCCACCGCGCGCCGGAACAGCGGCACGGCGGCGACGAAACCTTCCGTCTCCGCGATGAGCGCGGCCAGCCGGTCGTGGGCCTCGTCGAACCCGGGCCGGAGCGCCAGCGCACGCTCGTAGGCCGCGCGCGCGTCCGCCGGCCGGTTCAGCACCTTGAGCAACGCGCCGAGCTGACACCACGCCTCCGGTATCTCCGGGGCGCACGCCACCGCGCCGCGCAGATGTTTTTCCGCCGCGGCGAGGTCGCCCGCGGAGAGACACGCCGCGCCAAGTCGCATCTCGCAAATCGCCGACGCGGGATTCAGCCGCAGTGCGCGCCGGAGCAGCTCCACCGCCTCGCGCGACCTGCCCAACTGCTGCGCCACGGTGCCGGAAAGATGCCACGCATCGAAACTCGCCGGGGCCACCGCGCGCACCCGGGCGTAAAGTTTCTCCGCTTCCGCCAGCCGCCCCGCGCGGTGATGCGTCACCGCGTCCTGCAAGAGGATCTTGATCTTCGCAGGGTTCATGGTTTCACGCCGCCGTCGCCACGCGATTGCCCGCGCGCCCGCACCACGCGGCCCAGCATTCGCGCAACGCCGCGCCAAACCGCGCCGCCTGCCCCGCGTGGTCGAGCAGCGGCGATCCCCGCAAGGTGTCACGTAATACGTGACACTTTCCGGGGCGTCCGGCGGCCTCCTTTGCGAGACCCGCAGCGATGCGCACATAGTCGCCCCAATCGCGTGCGATCCATTCGGGATGACCGGCCGCCGTCAGCAGGCTGGCGCCGACCCGCGCCGCATGCCGGTCGCCCGCGAGCGTCACCACCGGCACGCCCATCCAGAGCGCCTCGCAGGTTGTCGTCGTGCCGTGATACGGAAACGTGTCGAGCGCGACGTCGATCTCGCGGTAGAGCGCAAGATGCGCCGCAAGATCCGGCGTGCGCTCGATGAGCTCGACGCGGGTCTGGTCGACGCCGGCCCGCTCCAGCCGGGCGTTGATGTGAGCCGCGACCGAGGGTTCTCCCAGTCCGGCCGCCTTGAGCCGGAGCCGCGAGTCCGGCACCGCAGCGAGCAACCGGCCCCACGCCTCAAGCGCTGCATCGGTGACCTTCGCGAAATTATTGAAACAACCGAAAATCGCGGGCGCCCCCGTCGCCCGGCTCCGGCCCGCCGGTTCCGGCGCTTCCGCCGGCGGCGCGTAGCTCCAGGCTGTCGCCGCGAAGCGGATCAGCTTTTCCGTGTGATATTTCTCCGCTTCCCCGACGGGATCGGTGATCGCGTCGACCAACCGGTAATCCATCGCGCGCAGTCCGGTCGTGTTGGGATAGCCGAGGTAGCTGATCTGCACCGGCGCGAGCCGTCGCGCCAGCAATGCCAGCCGGTTCAACCCGGTGTGCCCGGCCAGGTCGACGAGGATGTCGGGCGCATCCGCGCGAATCGCCGCCTCGACCGTGTCGTCCGGCTGGCCGACGAAATTCCGCCACACCGCCGCGCGCGCCCGGAGCCGTTCCGACATCGCGTCGACCACGAAGTGATCGTGGTAGAGCACCACCTCGAATTGCGCACGGTCCAGGTGCGCGAGCAGCGGCTCGAGAAAATATGCGATCGAGTGCGTCCGCAGGTCCGGCGATAGAAACGCCACCCGCAGCCGCCGCGCCGGATCCGGCGCGTTGGCGAACACGCGCACCGGCGTCTCCCCGACCGCCGCGCCAAAGTCCGCATGCTCGGCGAAGCCCGCCTCGCGTGCCACGTCGTCGAGATAGTTGAGCGCCATCAACCGGTAGCTGCGCGCCGCGTGATTCTGCGGCTCGCGGGCGAGCGCCTCCCCGTAGGCGGCGCGCGCCTCCGGGATGCGGTGGCACGCCTGCAACGCCAGCGCCTGCCCGAACGCCGCCTTCGCAAACGCCGGTTCCGCCGCCCGCGCCCGCGCCTGGCAGGCGAGTGCTTCCGCGGGCTGCGCCGAGATCAGGAGCGCCTGCCCGAGGTTATACCAGCTCAGGGCGCGACCCGGCTGCAGCTCGACCGCCCGCCGGTGCGCCGCAATCGCCTCCGCGAGCCGGCCGTTGTTCTTCAAGACGTAGCCCAGCGTGTCCCACGCCTCGGCGTCGCCCGCAGCGAGCTGCACCGCCGCGCGCAACGCCTTCTCCGCCTCGTCCACCCGCCCGAGCTTCGCGAGCGCAAAGCCCAGCCGCAGGGCGCACGGCGCCGAGCGCGGATCGAGCCGGTGGGCGCGGCCCAGCCAGTCGGCGGCGGGCGCAAAACCCTCCTGCTTCAACGCGACGGCGCCCGAAAGAAACAGCACCCGGAAGTCCCGTGGCGCCGCGGCCCGGGCCTGGGCGCAGAGGCGCGCCGCGGCGTCCGGCCTTCCGGCCTGGAGGTGAACCGCGGCCTCCTGGAGGAGGCGCTGAAGTTTCGCTGGCTGCACGCGAATGGGTGTGTGCAGGAAATTTCGGCGCGCTCCGCGGGTTTCTTGAGGGGAATCGCTCAAGCGGGACGCACGCGCGCCGATGACTTGGAGGCCACATGCTTACCGAGCCCTGTCCACCCGTGCCGGCGCGCCGCGCACCCTACCGCGAATCCGAGATCAAGCGTCGCATCGACGCATGCCCGAAGCTCGCCTCGTTGCAAAGCATCAACCAGGCGTTGAGCGCCCTCGTGCGCTCGGACCAGAGCCTCAATTCGCAAATCGCCGAGGTCATCCGCCGCGACCCTTCTCTCTCCGCGCGGCTCC
Source organism: uncultured Opitutaceae bacterium (assembly GCA_937902925.1). Lineage (GTDB taxonomy): Bacteria > Verrucomicrobiota > Verrucomicrobiia > Opitutales > Opitutaceae > CALFNN01. The sequence continues at coordinate 48,648 of CALFNN010000038.1, read as the reverse complement.
TCCGCATGGTTAACTCCGTTTACTTCGGCCTCTCCACGCGCGTGAACAACATCGAGGAGGCCGTGTTCTTCCTCGGCCTCCGCCAGATCCGCGAGCTGTCGATGGCCACGCCCGTCATCGAGGAACTCGAGCAGCTCCAGCAAAACACATCGGCCTCGCTGCCGTGGAAGGAGCTCTGGAGCCACAGCATCAGCACCGCGATCCTCACCCGCGAAATCCTCGCCTCCACTTCCCTCCACATCGACGACGACACCGACTATCTCGTCGGCCTGCTGCACAACGTCGGCAAGATCGTCATGGCCTACGCGTTTCCCGACGAGCTGCGGTCGTTGATGGGCACGCCCGTTTCGACGCCCGCGGAATTCTGCGAACTCGAGCGCGAGGTCATCGGCTGGGACCACGGTCAGATCGGCGCCCGCTACCTCGAGCGCCACCAGTTGTCCGACGAAATCTCCGTCGCGGTCCACTATCACCATGCGCCCGACCGCGCGCCGCGGCACCAGTTGTTCGCCGCCGCCATCCAGGTGGCCGACGTCCTCGCGCGGCACACCGGCATCACGGGCGGCTTCGAAAACGTCACCCCGGTCGCCGCCGACGCCTGGCTCGAGCTGCCGGGCTGGAACATCCTCTATGGCGACGCGGGCCCGGAATCGATGCTCGCCCGCGCCTCCATCGCCAACTCGCTCCAACGACTCCCCGCGATGCTGCAGGGCCTCCTGTAAACGGCACCCCCCGCCCGCCGCCTCCTCCGCCGCCACTCCGGTTTCCCTTTCCCGCCATGCCTGCCGTGACCAGCGCTCCCTTCGTTTCCGTTCCCACCGCCGCCCCGGTGGAGAGCTGGCTCGGCGCGTGGGACAACAGCGCCGATTCCGCCTACTGCCGCGATCTCACCGGCCGGATCCTCGCCGCCAACCTGTCGTTCGCCCGCAAGTTCGGCCGCGCCGCCGCCACGCTCGTCGACGCGAGCGTCACCGATTTCATCCACGCCGACGACGTGGCGCTCCTGCAAAACACCGCCGCCGATCTCGCCCGGCCGCCGCACCGCGCCACCGGCGAGCACCGCTGGCTCACGCCACAGGGCGTCCGCTGGTTCGCCTGGGAGGAGACTGCGCTGCACGACGAGACCGGCGCCTTCGTGGCGATCCGCGCCATCGGCCGCGACATCACGCGCCAGCGCCTCGCCGAGGAGCAATTCTACCGGCTCTCCCGCGCCGTCGAGCAGTCGCCCGTGGCGATCGTTATCACCGATCTCGACGGCCGCGCGCAATACGTGAACTCGAAGTTCATCGCCGTCACCGGCCACACGCTGGAGGACATCCTCGACAGCCACATCGAGGTCCTGCGCGACGGCCATCCCGACGAGACGTCCTACCGGAAATTCTGGGAAACCGTCCGTGCGGGCGGCGAGTGGCGCGGCGAGCTCTCGACCAAGCGCGCCGGCGGCAGCACCGTCTGGGAAGCCGTGAAGGTCTCCTGCCTGCGCAGCCCCGCCGGCGAGATCACCAATTTCCTCTGCCTGCGCGAGGATGTCACCGAGCGCAAGAAACTCGAGCAGGAGCTCCGCCAGGCGCACAAGATGGAGAGCCTTGGCACGCTCGCCGGCGGCATCGCCCACGACTTCAACAACCTCCTCGCGATCATCAACGGCTACGCGGAATTCTGCCAGCAGGGCACCCACGAGCCGGCCGCGCTCCAGAAAAGCCTCCGCGAAATCCACCGCGCCGCGCAGCGCGCCAGCGGCCTCGTGCGCCAGATCCTCACCTTCAGCCGCAAGACCGAGGTCAAGTTCAGTCCGGTCGACCTCAATCATTTCTCCCGCGAGCTCGTCTCGCTCCTCGCCGAGACGTTTCCCCGCACGGTGACGTTCCAGCTCGACCTGCAGGACCGCCTGCCGCCGCTGCTGGCGGACCAGACGCAGGTCCAGCAGATCGTGCTCAACCTTTCCGTGAACGCCCGCGACGCCATGCCGTCGGGCGGCGTGATCACGATCGCGACCGGCCTGCAGTCGGGCGTCAGCCTCGCGCGGTTCAACGCCGATCCGAACCTCGCCTATGCCTGCCTCCGCGTCAGCGACACCGGCACGGGCATGAGTCCCGAGGTGCGCGCGCGCATCTTCGAGCCGTTTTTCACGACGAAGCAGGGCAACCACGGCACGGGCCTCGGCCTCGCGGTCGTCTACGGCATCGTCGTCGCCCACCACGGGTTCATCGATGTCGAGAGCACGCCCGGCGCGGGCAGCACGTTCAGCGTCTACCTGCCGCTCGCCGAGCGGGCCGGCGCCACGCCCACGGTGCTCGCCGCCAATGCCACGTTCCCCGGTGGCACCGAGTCGCTGCTGATCGTCGACGACGAGGAGTCGCTCCGCACCCTCCTCGCCACCGCGCTCGCGCGCAAGGGTTACCAGACGACCACCGCCTCCTCCGGCCTCGAGGCCATCGAGCTCATCAGCGACCAGCAGCGGCATTTCGACCTCGTCCTCCTCGACCTCAACATGCCCGGCGCCACCGGCATCGAGGTCCTCAAGATCATCCGCATCTGCCGTCCCCAGACCAAGGTGCTCGTCATCAGCGGCCACATCACGCCGGAGGCCCGCCTCGAGTTCGAGCAGCTCGGCCAGAAGCATTTCGTGCAAAAACCCTACCGCCTCGACGAGGTCGGCCGCCAGTTGCGCGGCCTGCTCGAACCCCGTCCGGCCGCGTAACACGAATCCCACCCGCGCCGTCCGCCGCATGCACCGCGGGATTGGCGTGGATTGGCCTGGGTCCGGCGGCGATTTGAGCCTCCTCCACCGACACCCTTTCGCGCATCCCGCCCGCCCGTCCCGTCCACCATCGGCAACTCCCCGGTCGGGCCTTCGCTTTACCCCGATGCCGCTGGGTAATACTGCCCCCGCAAATTTGTTTCAGGACGGCGCGGGTCGGGCCGATAAACTACCCGGGCACAATCATGACAATCCATTAACATGGACCGTCTCTCACGAAATGAATCACCGCGAACCACCGCAATTGCCGGTTGGCGCGCGCCGGGTGTTGCGTTGTCTCTCGCTGTTGCTGTTACCGGCAATGGCGCCGAAGACGATGTTCCCTCTGTCGCGCCCCCGCCCCCTCTCGGGGCAACCGGCCGACTTGCAGGAGTTGGAGCTGGCTCCTTACCTCCCGCTCGTTGGGCCGCCGCCGTTGCGTTTCCAGGAGGAGCTTCCTCCGCCCGATCTTGTGACGCACCCCGCCGCCGGTGCGCCGCCCACGCCCGCGCTCACGCCGACCGAATCGTCGGTCGCCCTCGCCAACGCCGCAGCCGCCCAGTCCGCCTCGACCAACTCGCGTCCGCCGGTCGAAGTTCCGGCCGCCGCCGCCAGGCCGGCGCCAAAATCCACCCCCTCGCTCCTTCCACCCGTCGCACCGGCGCCGGAAACGCCTCCGGCGATTCTGCCCGATGACGCCCGTCCCACCGTGCGGCCCGAAGATTTCCTTCCCTATTTTCAGATCCCCGGCTCGGCCACGCAGCCCGGCGATGTGAACGTCCTCGTGCCGGCGCCCCGCGCCGCACCCGCTCCCGCCCCGCTGCCGCCCAGTTCCGCCACTTACATCCAGTCCAAATGATCCGCCGCAGTTCCCCGTTCCTGCCCCTCGCACCCGCCGTCGCGAGCCTCCTGCTCGCGTTGCCGCCGTGCGCCGGGTTTGGCGCGGAGGAATCGCCCGCGATCGTTTCGCCCGCCCTCGCCGCCGCCCGGCGCAGCGAAAACGGCGCCGCCGGCCAGCCCCTCGCCCGCCCGCCGACGACGGCCGCGAAGGCCGATTCCGCGCACGTCCCCGCGACCGACGAGGTCCACGGCCTGCTCAACCTCGGCGAGAGCCTCACCGAACGCGGCGACTACGACGCCGCCGAGATCGCCTACCGCCAGGTCCTCAACGGCCGCCACACCGCCGACTCCGAGATCAAGACCGCGTTGCTCGGCCTCGCCCACATGCACCGGAAGCAGGGCGCGCTCACGAAGGCCGCCGCCATCTACGAACGCTTCCTCAAGGATTATCCCGGCGACGACCGCACGCCCGACGCCCTCCTCGACCTCGGCCGCACCTACCGCTCGATGGGCGTCTTCAAGCTCGCGATCGCCCGCTTCTACAACGTCATCAACTCGACCCTCAAGCTCCCGACGAGCGAGGGCTTCGCCCGTTACCAGGCGCTCGCCAAGACCGCGCAGTTCGAGATCGCCGAGACGCACTACCAGGCCGGCGAGTTCGCCGACGCCGCCAAGTTTTTCTCCCGCCTGAGCCTGCTCGATCTCGCGCCCGCCGACCGCGCCCGCGCCCAGTTCAAGACCGGTTGCGCCCACCGGCTTGAGGGCGACCTCGAGGGCGCCGTCACCACCTTCCGCTCCTTCATCGAACAGTGGGCCAGCGACGAAAACGTCCCCGAGGCGCGCTATCTCCTCGCGGTCACGCTCCGCGACCTCAAGCGCCCGCAGGAGGCGTTCCAGGCCACGCTCGACCTCCTCCACGCGGAGAAGGCCCGCTCCGCCGCCGACCCCAGGCTCTGGGCCTACTGGCAGCGGCGCACCGGCAACCAGCTCGCCAACGATTTCTTCGAGACCGGCGACACGCTCAACGCCCACGCCATCTACTCCGGCCTCGTCGAACTCTCGCCCGACCCCGCCTGGCGCCTGCCGATCACCTACCAGATCGCCCTCTGCTACGAACGCCTCGGCATCACCGACCGCGCGCGCAGCTCCTACCAGGCCGTCGTCGACGGCGCCGGGAAAAACCCGGCCGGCGAGCTCGCCGAACTCGCGAAGATGGCCGCGTGGCGCATCGAACACCTCGAATGGCGCGACCAGATCGGCCGGCAGATCACGAAAATTTTCGACACCACCACCGGCCGCAAGACGGCCCTCGCCGCCGCCCCCGCCGCGCCGAAACCCGGCGACGGCGAACCGGCCTCCCCCCAACTCGGCGCCGCCGACACCACCCCCGCCACCACCGCCTCCACCCCATGACCCAGCTCGAAACCATCCAGGAGCACCACGCGCTCTGCGACGAAATCCACCAGGGCGTCCTCGACGAGAACCGTTTCCTCCGCCAGCACCAGCGCGCACCCGACCGTGCGCTCGTCGAGCGCAAGCACGGCCTCCTCGAAAAACTCGACCGCTCGCTCGCCGCGCTCCGTGCCCTGCCCGCCGCATCGGTCCGCGATCCCGCGACGCGCGAGCAGCTCGAGAAAACGCGCGCGCGGATCCTGCAGATTCTCCAGCTCGACAAGGAAAACGAGCAACTGCTGCTCCGCTGCAGCCTGACCGGAGGCCGTGCCACCCCGGCCGCCGCCCCCACCGCGTCCGTCTCGATGCTGCAGAAAATCTACGCCCGTTGTTCGTGACGCAGCGGAAAAGCCGGGCGGGTTGAGGCGAGAGTCCGGCGTCGAACGCCGGGTCGAGATGTAGCCGGGGTCGCTGACCCCGAACCGAACTCATCGTCCCATCGCTTTGCTCTCGGTCCAAGCCCTCGACTCTCGGCTTCCCGGCTCCAGGCCTGAGCTCGAAACTGTCCGCTCCGCACCTGCTGGAGCTTCGGCTGGAAGTTTCCGTGGAACTTGGACGATGAAATTTGGAGCATCGCGTCCTACGCGTCGTCACCGTCACGACGCGCCCTACCTGATTCCCGGTAGTTTCCCCACTTCCAGCCCCGCCGTTGGCCGTTCAACTCGTCACATGCCACTTGTCACACGTCACAGCGTGCCGAGGCACGCTCCCGTTCGCCAGTCGGATTGACCACGTGAAGAATTGTCTCGTGCTGCCGCGTGGATTCGGACTCGCCGAAATTTTCGGTCAGCATCAGGCTGCAGCCACTGACGGGCTTGCATTCGTCTCTCCGCCCCGCGACTTTTTCATGTTCCGTCGCATGTTTCCCGACATTACCCGCACGCTTCACGAACTCTACCTCTCCGACTCGCGCCCATGGCTTGTTGGCTTCAGCGGTGGCAAGGACAGCACCCTCGTGGCGCAGTTGATTTTTGAGGCCGTCCTTTCGCTTCCCGTGGAGCAGCGAAACAAGCGCGTCGACGTGCTCTGCACCGACACCCGCGTCGAGATTCCCGCCATCGTCGAGACCATCGAGGGCACGCTCGCCCGGATGCAGCGCTGTGCCGATGAGCACAAGCTCGATCTCCACGTCCACCTCCTCCGCCCGCCGCCGGAGCAGAGTTTCTGGGTCAACATTATCGGCCGCGGCTATCCGCCGCCCAACCGTTTTTTCCGCTGGTGCACCCAGCGGATGAAGATCGACCCGGTCAACGTGTTCGTCGCACGCCAGCTCGGGCGCACCGGCGAGGCCATCCTGCACCTCGGTGCCCGTCGGGCCGAAAGCGCCACCCGGGCGCAGACGCTGGCCGGCCACGAACTGCGCAACGGCCTCCGCAAGCATCCCGACCTGCCGCGTGTTGTCGTGAGCAACCCCATCGAGCATCTCACCACCGAGGAAGTCTGGGCCGGCCTCCTGCAGAACCCGCCTCCGTGGGGCGGCACCCATCGCGAACTCTACAAACTCTACGCCAATGCCGGCGGCGGTGAGTGCCCCATCCAGATCGACACCAGCACCCCCAGTTGCGGCAGCTCCCGCTTCGGCTGCTGGACATGCACCGTCGTCGAGCGCGACAAGGCCAGCGAGGGCCTGCTCGCCAGCGGCGACGAGCGCATGGAGCACCTGCTCGCCTTCCGCGAGACCCTCCTCGAATTTCAGGATCCCGACAACGGCCAGCGCGACACCCGACGGATGAACGGTGTCGAGGGCGACGGTCCGCTTCTCATGAAAGGCCGTCGCGAACTCCTTCGCCGCCTCCTGCGGTTGCAACAAGAGACTGGACTTCAGCTCATTGCTGACGAGGAATTGCTGTTGATTCAGAAGCATTGGAAAACCGCCCGCGATCCCGACGACGGACGCGGCGTGGCTCGCATCATCAACGACCTCCGAGGCATCCCCATGAACGACGTGCGTGAAACCGCTCGGCTGCGCGAGTTGGAGGAAGAAGTGACCAGCGAAAAGAAACTATCCGCCGCCACGCTTCAACGCTTGGTCGAGACGGTCGAAAATTACAGCGAGAGCCACCATGCCACCGGCCTGCCGGGTGAACTCATGCGCATTCTGAAGGACGATGTGCGGGAGCCGATCAAGATCTAGTCTGTCCCGGCACGTTCATGTTTCACGTCAGTATCGATTCCCTCACGCTGGAAAATTTCGGGCCGTTTTACGGAGTCCATGAACTCGATTTCGTCGTCGAAGATGAGCGCGATCCATTCATTCTTGTCGGCGGCAAGAACGGCGCCGGGAAAACCCACCTATTGAGGGCCCTTTATCTCGGGGTCGTTGGTGAGCCAGGTGTCGGCGATCTGAAGAAGGTCGAAGCCGGCTCGGATGCCACGCGGTTCAGTTTTGAGCGATCGCTCAACCGCAAAGCCGAGCGCGAAGGCCAGGACACGGCCAAGCTATCCGTCGTGCTACGACAACGTGACCTCAACGGCGGCAACGAGCGAACGCTCACGTTGGTTCGCGAAATTCGCCATCGTCCAAATTCGAAACCGGTTTGGACGACCTACGCCTCAAGATCAACCGGCGCCAAACAATCAAGTGCGGAGTTGGAGGCACGAAACGCCCGTGAGGAAGACGATGCGACGATCTCGAAATGGCGGGACGCTTTTTTGCCTCGCGATCTGGCTCGGTTCTTCTTTTTCGACGCCGAACGCAGCCAGAGCGTTCAACTCGGCGAAAAGGACATCGTCGACGGTGTTTCAAAGATTCTCGGGCTAACTGCCTACGAGGAGCTGGAGCAGGATTTACGGCAACTCACCGCGATCTACATTCCGAAACAGTATGAACTTTCGTCCGGCACCGATGCCGCCAGCAAAGCCGGCGAATACTCCGGCAAGATTATCGATTTCGAAGCACAGGTTCGCGGACACCAGAACCACATCGAGACGTTGAAATTGGAAAAAGCCGAAGCGGGTTCGGAGCTGGCGGAAGTCGAGGAAAGATTGCGGTCGTTTGGGGCGGTGAATCCCGAAAAGTTGTCAGACGATCAGAACCGGCGGGACGAGATCGCCAAGGCCAAGCTCTCCATCGAGTCCAAACTGGAAGAGGCTTGGGAGCGCGCCTTGCCCGTCGCACTGCTTGGCGACAGGAGACAGGAACTCCATACACAGTTGCTGAACGAGGAAAGACGCAGGACGTGGGAAGACCGAAAAGCATCGGTTGAGCCGAAGATTCCCGCTCTCAAATCCCAAGTCTTCGACGGTCCGCCCGAAAAATTCGTGCTCAGCGAGGAAACCTGCGCGTTCTATAGCGGACGATTTGAAGATGCGCTGCGCGGTTTGTTTCATCCGCCACCGGAAGGCATCGAAAACGTCGAGGTGTTCGTTACCGCCCGCTCCGAGATAAGTGTGGCGATCCGGCACCAACTCGGTGCTTCCGACGCCGGACTCGCCGAATTGGTCGAGATGAACGACCGCCTGGAGCGACTTGAAGCCGATCTGCGCGACTTGGACTATGAAATCCGGCGGCAGACTCAGGACACGGCCGCCCGTGCCGCCGGCGATGCACTGCATACGCAGCGTGGGGAATTGCTGCAAAAGCTCGCCCAATTTGACCGGCAGATTGCCGACCATGAGGCCGCCATCGTCCAACTGGAAGCGCAGTTGGTCGAATTTCGCGGCGAAGAAAAGAAGTGGCGCGAGGCCGAAGCGAAGAGAGCGGAGGCCCTATGCCGCGTGCGAAGTGAAGTTTCGCACGCTCAATACTTCGTCCCGGCAGAGCACTTCCAAATGCGACTCCGGCAGCGTCACGACGGCGAGCGCGTCACCAACCGCGCAAAAAAACTTCGGCCGAATGTCCCGGCTCAACCGCTAGCGCCGGTGCAGCATGGTGCTCAACCATCGTCGCGACGTCGTTACGGCGAATCCCCTCCGCCGCGCGATCGCCCGCCAGCGCCACACGACTCTAGATTAACCGTGAAACTCCCCCTTGGGGGAAACGAACGGCACCCGGTAAACGGAGAAATCCCGGTGGTCGGTCGTCAGCACCACCGCGCCCTTGTGCCGGCGGGCCAGCAACACTGCGCACGCGTCGGCGTAGTCCATGGATTTATCCCACCGGCGCATTTCCGCCAAGACCGAGACCGGCGCCGGGTCCTCCACGTGCATTTGCGCCACGAGTCTTTCCAAAAACTCCAAGGCGCGTGGCCCGTTGTTCAGAATGTGAGTGGCTTCCGCGACGGCCGCGCTCGTGACAATGAACGGACGAGCGGTTCCTGCGATCAGCGCTGCTGCCCAGCCGTTATTCTTATCGGTCGCGTCGGCCAGCGCCACCAACGGCCCCGCATCAAGTATTATGATCGGCGAGGTAGCGGGCACGGAGAATTTCGCGACGCGGACGCGGATCGCGCGGCAGGGAGACGCAGCCAATCAAGTGTTCCAGTCCGGCAAGGGGGCTACCCGACACTGCTTTGATTCCGTGCGCCGAAACGTGCTTCGTCGTGCGGCGGCGAACGGGTTGCCGTGGGAGGGTCTTGGTCGCGGTTGGCATGCTGGAAACAGTGCGCGTCCTTGCCGTCGTGACAAGCCGACAAAAGGCGAAGTCAGGTTGCACCGACCGATTCGCTTTAGCGGCTCAAACGGCCGACGGCACCGACGACGGCGGAAACGGCGGCCTCCACCTCGGCCGCCGTCGTCTCTGCCGCCAGCGAAAATCGCACCATCTGTCGCGAAGCCGCGCTGTCGGGCTTCATGGCCCGAACGACATGGGAGGGCTCGTCGGAGTCGGCGAGACAGGCCGAGCCGGCCGACGCGCAGACGCCGGCTTGGGCGAGCAAAAGCAACAGCGCCTCTGACTCGATGCCGGCGAAGGTGAGGTTGGTGGTGTTGGGCAGGCGCTGCGTGGCGTGGCCGTTGCGTTCGGCGGATGGGATGCGGGCGAGGAGTTCGGTTTCGAGGCGATCGCGGAGCGGCAGAACAGTGGCGGCGTAGGTTGGCAGGTCGGCGCTGGCGAGCTCGACCGCGCGGCCGAGGCCGGCGATCCCGGCGACGTTTTCCGTGCCGCCGCGACGACCGCGCTCCTGATGTCCCCCGTGAAGATGCGGAACGAACGGCGCGGATTTGCCGACAAAGAGCGCCCCGACGCCCTTGGGACCGCCGATCTTGTGCGCACTGAGAGAAAGGTAATCGACCGGCAGATTCTTTAGGTTAATGGGCAGCTTGCCGACAGCCTGCACGGCGTCGCAATGGAAACGCACGCCACGCCGTTCGCAGAGCGCGGCGATGTCGGCCACGGGAAAGAGCACGCCGGTCTCGTTGTTGGCCCACATGAGCGACACCACGGCGGTTGCGGAGGTGATCGCGGCGTCAAGCCCGGCGAGGGACAACAGGCCGTCGCGGTCCACCGGCAGGCGGGTGACGCTGTAGCCGTGTTTTTCGAGGAAGATTGCGTGATTGAGCACGGCGGAGTGCTCCACTGCCGAAGTGACGATGTGGCGTTTGGCCGGATCGGCGGAGAGGGCGGCGTTGAGCGCGGTATTGTTGCTCTCGGTGGCGCTGCCGGTGAAGACGATTTCGCGCGCAGACGCGCCGAGCAAGGTGGCAACCAAGCCGCGGGCTTCCTCGATCACTCCCTTGAGCGAGGAACCGAAGGCATAGCTGCTGCTCGGGTTGCCCCAGCGTTCGGTGAGAAATGGCTTCATCGCCTCAAACACTTCCGGCCGCACCGACGTGGTGGCGTTGTGGTCGAGGTAAATCACGAGGCCAATTTCAATCTCGTTGTGGAGCCAGTCAACGCCGGTCGGTCAAGTCCTCCGCGTTTTTCCGCGACACCCGCATGCGCACCGGTCACGCTGCTCGCCGTCGGTTCGAAAGTCTTGCTCCGGTCTTTCAGCTCTCAACTCCAGCTCTCTACTCCGCCCCTTTCCCATGGCCGAACGCGCGATTACCCCGGCGGGCGTCCCGCAAACTTACGCCCAATTGCGACGTGGGGTGGAGGAAACGCTGCTCAAGGGCCAGCGCGCCATCGAGCATGCCAAACTGTTGACCTATCACGAGACCGGCCGGCTCATCAATGAGCACGTCTTCGTGAATGGCGCCCGCGCCGACTATGGCTCGCAGGTTGTCTCCCGCCTCGCGCGCGATCTCGATCTCGCCCGCACGACCCTCTATCAGTGCACGCAGTTTGCCCGCTATTTCCCGATTGTCCGCCGCGGCGGACAATTCAACTGGGCGCAATACCGCGTGCTTTGTCAGGTCGAGGACGACTCCAAGCGCCTGGCCCTCGTGGCTGCGGCCATCCAGCACGCGTGGACGACCGACCAAATCATCGCCGAAGTTCGGGCGTGGAACGCCGCCCCGACGGTCGGCCCGGCGAGCGACGCGAATTCGGCCGCTCTCTCGTCCGTCGAAGCCCCGGACCTGCTCAAACCCATCCGCGGCACGCCGGGGCTGCATCTGATCGTCGAACGGGCCAGCGGGCTCGCGGTCGATCTCGGGTTCAAGCTTTACTGGCCGCTGACACCGGACCAGGCGAAACGATTTTCCAAGGGCGACATCGTCCGCATCGCGAGCGACGACTCTCTGCGCAAGGTCGAGGATGCGACGAAGGCCGACCTCTTCACCTACGACGCCACTCTCGTCCGCGTGATCGATGGCGACACAATCGTGGTGGAGCTCGAGGTGTCGCCGGGGGTGACGCACGAGCTGAAGCTGAGACTGCGCGGTCTCGACTGCCCGGAGATTTCCACCGCGCCCGGCCGGGCGGCGAAGCGCTTCGTCAACGACTTGCTCCCGCCCGGCACCGCGGTCGTGCTGAGCACCACCAAGCCCGACAAATACGATCGGTATCTGGCGGACATTTTTGTCGGATCCGATCCGGAAACTTTCCTCAACAACACCCTGCTCGAAGCAGGCTACGCGGTGCACTACGACGGTGGCGCAAAAGAAGAGTGAAGGGCGGGCGAAGCCGAGCAAGGGTCAAAGTCCGAACGGGCGTCTAATTCTTAATATTTTGCTCTGAACAAACGTCGGGCGGCTGGACCGATTGGGATCATGGCCCACGCGCCGTTCGCGGGCGCGATCTAAATTCAGATTGCCCGCGACGCGAAAGCGCGCCGGGCTGGCGGGATGGGAGCCAAATACCTGCCGACGACCAAAGACCTGAAAGCGGGCCGACGTTTTCAGCAAAAGCAGCACGTCCAATCCAAGTTCATCAAACCCACCGCCCCACCGCCCGCGAAGCCGGTGACCGCGTCCAAGCCCTCCCCCGCGCCAATTCCATAGGAAGACACGACGCCGACGCGAACCGCGCTGATCGCTCGTCACCCGTCGTCCGTCTCACTCGATTCATCCGCGCCAGCTCTGCGCCGGGAACGCCGTGCGGTCCGGGGCCGCCGGCTCCGGCGCATCCAGCAGCGAGCTGACCGTCGCCAGCCGTCCGGCGACCAGGTCCGTCATCTTCGCCAGCTTTTCCGGTTCCATGCCCAGCGCAAGGAGCTGCGAGGCATCCGGGAGCGGCGGCCGGGGCGCCCCCGGTGCGGCGCACACCGCCGAGCGCAGCCATTTCGCCGCGTGGAGCAGGCACGACATCCGCACCTCGTGGGACGAGGCCCGCGGCGCATACTGCCAGCGCACCGGATCGGTGATGTTGGACGGGAATTCCCAGTGTTGCAGCAACGCCTCGCCCGTCTCCGCCTGCGAAAATCCCAGCACCGCCCGCTCGCTCTCGACCGCCTCGCGCGGGAAGCCGCTGCGCCTCAGCACGAGGCCCCGCGCATGGCGCAGCGCCCACTCGTCGATCGCCACCATGCCCACGCAATGCAGCAGGCCGATCGTATAGGCGATGCTGCAGTCCTGGCCCGTGCGTTCCGCCAGCGCCTCGGCCGCGAGTGCGCACGCGACCGACATGAGCCACAATTCGTCGGCCTCGACCCCGTAGGCCGCGAGCGGCCGCACCAGCACCTGCGAGGCGACGGCGTAGGAGACGAGTTCGTAAACGCTGTTGTAGCCGACCCGGTTCACCGCCTCGTCGACCGTGACGCAGCGCACGCCCTTGCTGAAATACGCACTGTTGGCCATCCGGAGCACCCGCGCCGCGATCCCCGGATCGAGCCGGATGTAGGCGACGATCTCGATCATCGACGAGTTGCCGTCGCCCAGGAGCTGCTTGAGCCGCGGCAGGACTTTCGGCGCCGAGGGCAGTTGCTTGACCTCGCGGACGATGTCCTCGGGCGTCAGCCGATCCCGGGCCGGCAGGTTGGGCGCGTCGATGAGAGCTGGGGGCACGACCCTAACCTATCGGCAAGAAATGCACCGACTTTCGGAAAAAATCTCCAGCGCGTCCGGGAGAACTCGGCCCGGACGCGCTGGATTGCCACTGCCACACCGCGGCGAAAAGGCCGCGGCGCCATGTCAGCGCGGCAAAAATCGTCTGCGGCCGTCGCAGTAGCCCGGATCGGTCCCGGGCACGGTGGCGGCGCTTGAGTTCATGGCCGCAGCGTAGCGGATTCGGGGCGGCGGCGCTACCCGGGCAACCCCGCAATCCGGCCTCCGGAAATGCGCTGCGTGGATTTCCTCCCCCGCCGGCGGAAATTCCTCAGTCCGGCGGCAATCGCGCCGAATGAAACGTTGGCCAATCCCTTCCCGACATGATGCGCGTGCTCTACGCCGAGGACGATCCGCAGGTCGCGGACATGGTCCGGCTGTTCTTTTCCGAGCAGGCGGCGGACTGCGTGCTGGACGTCGTCGACTCCGGCCACGGCTGCCTCGCGGCCATGGAACGGGATGACTGCGACGTGCTCCTGCTCGATCTCATGATGCCCGACCTCGACGGCCTGCACGTGCTCGGTGAACTCACCTCCCGCCGCGACCCGACGCCGGTCATCATGGTGAGCGGCCACGGCCAGCACGAACTCGCCGTCCGCGCGCTGCGGGCCGGCGCGGTGGATTGCGTCGACAAGAACACCCCCGACTTCCGCCGCATCCCCGAGATTGTCCGGCGGGTCCACGCCCGCCACCTCCGACGCCAGCCGGCGACGCCGGTCGCCCCACGCCGCCGGGAGCACCGCATCCTCTTCGTCGACCCGGGCGCCGGCGAGCGCGACGCCACGGCGGCATTCTTCGCCACCCACGCACCGCGGCTCCGCCTTGACGTCGAGCCCCCGGAGAGACTCGAAAAACGCCCCGGCCGCGCCATCGACGCCGTCGTCCTCGGCCCGAACCTCGAGCCCGGCGCCATGCTCGACGCGCTCCGCCGCCTCCGCGCCTGCGACGAGGAACTCCCCGTGCTCGTCCTTGCCGCCGCTGGCGATGGCGAGACGACGGTCGCCGCGTTCAAGCTCGGCGCCCACGACTACCTGCTGCAGGGCCCCGACTGCCTCACGGAGCTGGTTTTCTCGCTCCACCACGCCCTCCGGCGCGCCGACACCGAGCGGCTCAACGCCACCCTCGCGCGAGAACTAGCTGCGCTCAATCGTTCGCTTGCCGACCAGGTCGCCGCGCGCACCCGCGATCTCGAAAACGAGGTCGCCATCCGCCGCGAGGCGGAGCAACGCGCCGAGGACCACGCCGCCCGGCTCCACGCGCTCTCCACGCGACTCCTCCGCGTGCAGGAGGACGAGCGCCGCGCGCTTGCGCGCGAGCTTCACGACGAGATCGGCCAGCTGCTCACCGGGCTGAGGTTCCAGCTCGAGGCCTGCGGCGACACCGGCCGGCCCCTCACCGGGGCGCTCGCGCTCACCGACGAACTGCTCGAGAGCGTCCGTGCGCTCACGCTGCAACTCCGACCCCGCGTGCTCGACGACCTCGGCCTCGCCCCCGCCCTCGAGTGGCAGGCCAAAAATTTTCACCGGCAGACGGGTATCGCCGTCGAGCTCGAGCTCTCGCTCCCGGCGGAGCGTCTCGCCCCGGAGTTGGAAACGACTGTCTTTCGCCTCGTGCAGGAGGCGCTGACCAACGTCGCCCGGCACTCCGGTGCGAGCGCAGCCGTCGTCACCGTCACTGCCGACGACAACGCACTGCAGGTCGAGGTCGCGGACCGCGGCCGCGGGTGCGACGCCACCGCCGCCCTCGCCCGGCGCGATTCCCTTGGGCTCGCGGGCCTGGCGGAGCGCGTGAAACTCGCCGGCGGCCAGTTCGATTTTTTTTCCCAGCCCGGCCGCGGCACGCGCCTCCACGCCGGCTTCAGCCTCCCGTCGTCCGCCGTCGCCGCCCATCCCCGCCCGGGGGTCGCGCCATGACCACCGCGATCATCGCCGACGATCATGAGATTGTCCGCCGGGGGCTGCGCGGGATCCTCGAGCACGACGGCGTCTGCCAGGTTGTGGCCGAGGCCGGCGACGGCCTGGCTGCGGTGCAACTGGTGGAGCGGCACAAGCCCGCCGTGCTGCTGCTCGATCTCAATCTCCCGCGACTCCACGGCATCGAGGTGTTGCGGCAGACGCGGACCAGCAGCCCGAACACGCGGGTCATCGTGCTTTCGATGCATCCCGACGAACCCTACGTCATCGCGGCGCTGCGCGGCGGCGCGATGGCCTACATCCTGAAAGGGGCGGAGTCGCGCGAGATCGCCCAGGCGCTGACCGAGGTGCTCGCCGGCCGGCGTTTCCTCAGCGCCCCGCTTTCCGAATGGGCGATCAACGCGCTCGCCGCCAAGCCGGTCGCCGACGACGACCCGCTCGCGGCGCTGACGCCGCGCGAGCGCACCGTGCTCCAGCTCGCCGCCGAGGGCCACAGCAACCCGGAGATCGCCGAGAAACTTTTCATCAGCCCGCGCACCGCCGAGTCGCACCGCACGAACCTGCTCCGCAAACTCGGCCTGCAAACGCAGACCGACCTGGTGCGTTTCGCGATACGCAAGAACTTAATTTCCCCTTAGGACGGTAGCGCACTACCATGCGGCGTAGGTAATTTCCCGCAGGAAAAAGCGCTGGCGTAGGGCGGCAAACCTTACAGCTTTTTTTCGCCGGTCGCGCCAACCTCGACGCACCAGCGGTAATTTCATGAAACTCTTCGCCGCGCAAAGCCGCCGCCGGCCCGTTTCCGCCGCTCCGCCGCGCATCCCCGGCCGCGGGTGGTGCGTCATTCCCTGTTGATCCCCGGCTTCGTCTTCCCCGACCCAATGATTCTCCCGCTTCTCCGCTCCGCCGCCGTCGCGCGCGATGGTCTGCCCGCTTGGCGTGCCCGGTCGCTGCGGACGACCGTGCTGGCCTGCGCCGCGCTGGCGCTCGCCCGCCCCGGAATCGCCCAGGTCGCCGCAACCCCCGATCCCACGGTCAGCGAGCTGAAGAAACTCAGCGTCGAGGAACTGATGGACATCGAGGTGACCTCCGTCTCCAAGCAGCCGGAAAAACTGCTCGATGCGGCCTCGGCCATCCAGGTGATCACGAACGAGGACATTCTCCGCTCCGGCGCCTCGAGCATTCCCGAGGCGCTGCGGCTGGCGGACAACCTGGACGTCGCCCGGCAAAACTCCCACGACTGGAACATCAGCGCCCGCGGATTTAATACCGACCTGGCCAACAAGCTCCTCGTGCTGGTCGACGGACGGACGGTTTATACGCCGCTTTTTTCCGGCGTGTTCTGGGACGTGCAGGATTATCTGCTCGCGGACCTCGACCGCATCGAGGTCATCAGCGGACCCGGCGGCACGCTGTGGGGCGCCAACGCCGTCAACGGTGTGATCAACATCACGACCAAAAACGCCAAGGACACCCAGGGCGGATTGATCGAGACCGGCGGCGGCACGGATCTGCAGGGCTTCGCGGCGGCTCGCTACGGCGGCAAGCTGGCCCCCGACGTCTATTTCCGGGTTTACGCCAAATATTTCGACCGCGCCAACGAGGGCACGGCCCGCGGCAAGGACGCCACCGACGGCTGGAACATGAGCCGCGGCGGGTTTCGCATCGATTCCACGGCGTCGCCGCAAAATCCGCTGACCCTGCAGGGCGATCTCTACAGCGGCGACGAGGATGTGACGACCGGCGGAACGGGACGCGTCAGCGGCGGCAACCTGCTCGGTCGCTGGACCCACACGCTGGCGCCCGACTCCGACCTGAGCCTGCAGCTGTATTATGACCGGACCCATCTCGCCAGCCCCAAGCCCTCGAACGGATTTGTCCCGGCCGGCACCCTGACCGACGACCTCGACACCTACGACCTGGATTTTCAATACCGCTTTCCCGTCGGCAGAAGCCACCGGCTGATCTGGGGTCTCGGCTACCGCTTCACGCGCGATGACGTCGGCAACGCGCCCTCCCTCGTCTTTCTGCCGGCCCGGCTGGATCAGAGGCTGTTCAGTGGATTCGTGCAGGACGAGATCGCGCTCGCGCCCAGCCTGACCCTCACGCTCGGGTCGAAACTCGAACACAACGACTACACCGGGGTCGAGGTGGAGCCGGGCACCCGGCTGCAGTGGAATTTCGCCGACCGGCGGATGCTCTGGGCCGCCGTGTCGCGGGCCGTGCGGACGCCGTCGCGGATCGATCGCGACCTGCAGGAACCGACGGGGCTGCCCGCGCCCTTCCCTTCCAGCATTCTGAACGGCGGGCCGGATTTCCGCTCCGAAACCGTCGTCGCCTACGAACTCGGCTACCGCGCCGAGCTCGGCGCCAAGCTTAGCGGGTCGCTCTCGTTTTTTTTCAACGACTACGACCACGTGCGCAGCACGACGCCGGCGCCGCTGACCGCCACGTCATTCGGGTTTCCGCTCGTGTTCCAGAATAATCTCGAGGGCGAGACCCACGGCGCCGAGCTCAGCTTCACCTATCAAATGCGCGAAGGGTGGCGGCTGCACGGCGGCTACACGCTGCTCCGCGAGCACCTGCACGTGAAGCCGGGCCAGGTGGATTTCAGCCACGGGCTCAACGAGACCGCCGACCCCGGCCAGCAGTTCTCGCTGCGCTCCTCCGTCGATCTCCCGCGCAACGTCGAACTGGACTCCGGCCTGCGCTGGGTGGACACGTTGCACAACAACAACGGGCCGAATCCCGGGACGGTGCCGGGTTATTTCGAGCTCGATGTCCGCCTCGGCTGGCATCCCACCCGGAGCCTCGAGCTCTCCCTCGTCGGGCAGAATCTCCTCCACGACCACCATCCGGAATACGGCTTCCCCGGTCCGGCGCGCGAAGAAATCCAGCGCAGCGTCTACGGAAAGGCCACGTGGCGGTTCTGAGCGCCACCGCCTTCGTCCGCGGCCGCGCGGCCCGGTGGATCGCCGCGGCGGGCATCGCCTGGAGCGCGCTCCTGCTCGTGTCCCCGGCCATCGCGCAACCGGAGGCGACGCGCGAGTATCAAATCAAGGCCGTCTTTCTCTTCAATTTCGCGCAATTCGTCGACTGGCCGCCCGCCGCGTTTTCCGATCCGCAGGCGCCGCTGATCATCGGCGTGCTCGGGGACGATCCGTTCGGCTCGTTTCTGGACCAGACCGTGCGCGGCGAGAAGGTGAACGCCCGGCCGCTCGTGGTCCGGCGTTACCGCGCCGTCGCCGAGGTCGACACGTGCCACATCCTCTTTATCTGCGGCTCCGAGGCGGGACGGCTCGAGAACATTCTCGCCAGCCTGAAAGGCCGGAGCGTGCTCACCGTCGGAGACATGGACGGGTTTGCGCAGCGCGGCGGCATGATCCGCTTCGCCACGGAGAACAACCGCATCCGGCTGCGCGTCAACCTGGCCGCGGCGAAGGCCGCCCAGCTCACCCTCAGCTCCAAGCTGCTCCGGCCGGCGGATATCGTCGAGCCGGGCAAAGACTGACCGATGGCGCGCTTCAAGGATCTCCCCATCCAGCGCAAGCTGACCCTCCTGCTCATGCTCACGAGCGTGGGTGTGATGGTCATCATGCGCCTCGCGTTTTTCGTCTACGAATATCGCACGTTCCGCGAAGCCACGGTGCGGCAGCTCTCGATCCTCGGCAAGATCACCGCCGACAACAGCACCGCGGCGCTGGCCTTTGGCAACCGGTCCGACGCCGGCGAAACCCTGTCGGCCCTTCACGCCGAACCGAACGTCGTCGCCGCCGCGCTCTACGACCCGGCCGGAAAACTTTTCGCCCAATATCCCGCCCAGCCCGCCGCCGCGCAGCTTCCGCCCGCTCCCGGCGCGGACGGCTACCAGTTTTCGCCCGACCGCCTCGCCGGTTTCGAGCCGGTCGTCCAGGCCGGCCGGCGCCTCGGCACCCTCTACCTCCAGCTCGACACCGGCGCGATCCTCGGGGCGTGGCTGCGCGGTTCCCTCGGCATCGCGATCCTGGTCATGGCGCTCGCGATCGTCCTCGCCTACCTGCTGTCGCACTGGCTGCAGCGTCAGATCTCGCGCCCGATCCTCGCCCTCGCCGACACCGCCCGCGCCGTGTCCGACCGGCGCGATTATTCGGTCCGCGCCACGAAGCTCGGCCACGACGAACTGGGCCTGCTCACCGACGCGTTCAACCAGATGCTCACGCAGATCCAGGAACAGGATCTCGCCCTCCGCCACAACGAGCGCCGCTTCCGCGCGCTGATCGAGCACAGCTCCGACAGCATCTCCCTGGTCAATTCCCAGAATTGCATCCTCTACCTCAGCCCCGCGGTCGCCGCCGTCGAGGGCTATGCGCCCGAGGAACTCGTCGGGCGCAACGGCGTCGAGAACACCCACCCGGACGACCTGCCGCTGCTGCGGGAAGTCATCGCCCAGCTCCTCGCCAGCCCCGGCCGTTCGATCCCCGTCGTCTGGCGGCGCCGGCACAAGGCCGGCCACTGGGTCTGGCTCGAGGGCACGGCGACCAACCTGCTCGGCGACCCCGCCGTGAGCGCGATCGTGACCAACTACCGCGACATCACCGAGCGCAGGAACTCCGAGACGGAGATCAAGCGGCTCAACGAGGACCTCGAGCGCCGCGTGGTCGAGCGCACCGCGCAGCTCGAGTCCGCCAACGCCGACCTGCGCCGCAGCCGCGCCGTTTTCGAAAATCTTTTTGTCTCGCTGCCCGGCTTGTTCCTCGTGCTCAACCCCGAGCTCCGGATCGTCGCCGCCAGCGACGCCTATCTCAAGGCCACGATGACGACGCGCGACGGCATCCTCGGCCGCGGGCTCTTCGAGGTGTTTCCCGACAACCCGGACGATCCCGCCGCCACCGGCGTCTCGAACCTCCGCGCCTCGCTCAACCGCGTCATCCAGAACCTGGCGCCCGATGCGATGGCGATCCAGAAATACGACGTCCGCCGGCCCGACGGCGTGTTCGAGGAGCGCTTCTGGAGCCCGGTCAATTCCCCCGTCCTCGGGGCCGACCGCGCCCTCGAATACATCATCCACCGCGTCGAGGACGTCACCGACTTCGTCCGGCGAAAATCCGCGCAGACCAACGGCGACGGTTCGCTGCAGGCGCGGCTGGAGCGGATGGAGGCCGAGATTTTCCAAAGTTCGCAGCGCGTGCAGGCCGCCAACCAGCAGCTCGAGGCCGCCAACAAGGAGCTCGAGGCGTTTTCCTATTCGGTCTCCCACGACTTGCGCGCGCCGCTGCGCCACGTCGACGGCTTCGCGAGTCTCCTCACAAAGCGCGCCGAGAAGACCCTCGACACCCAGAGCCTCCGCTATCTCACCACCATCTCCGGCGCCGCCAAGCAGATGGGGCGGCTCATCGACGACCTGCTGAGCTTCTCGCGGATGAGCCGGACGACGCTCCGGCTGGCCGAGGTCGACCAGGACGCCCTCGTCGCCGGCATCGTCCGCGAGGGCAACTACGAGCAATCCGGCCGCACGATCGCGTGGGAGATCGCCCCGCTGCCGCCGGTCCACGCCGACGCCGCGATGCTGCGGCAGGTCTGGGTCAACTTGATCGAGAACGCCGTGAAATACTCCGGCAAGAACCCGGCGCCGCGCATCGTCATCGGTTGCCAGTCCGCCAACGGCGCGGCGGCCGAGCAGGTGTTTTTCGTGCGCGACAATGGCGTGGGCTTCGACATGGCCTACGCCGGCAAGCTTTTTGGCGTGTTCCAGCGCCTCCACGGGCCGTCCGAGTTCGAGGGCACCGGCATCGGTCTCGCCAACATCCGCCGCATCATCGCCCGGCACGGCGGCCGCACCTGGGCCGACGGTCGCGTCGGCGAGGGGGCGGTCTTTTATTTTTCTCTGCCCGTCAAGCCACCATCCCCATGAGTCCCAAGCCCGCCAGCCTCCGTCCCATCCTGCTCGCCGAGGACAACCCGAACGACGTCGAACTCACCCTCGCCGCGCTCCACAGCCTCAACCTCGCCAACGACATCACCGTCGTCCACGATGGCGCCGAGGCGCTCGATTTCCTCCACCGTCGCGGCACCTTCACGGGCCGCGTCAGCGTGCAACCCGCCGTCGTGCTGCTCGACCTCAAGATGCCGCGGGTCGACGGTCTGGAAGTCCTCCGCCAGATCCGCGCCGACCCCGCATTGCGGGCCCTGCCGATCGTCATCCTCACCTCGTCGCGCGAGGAAAACGACCTCGTCAAGGGCTACCAGCTCGGCGCCAACGCCTACGTCGTCAAACCCGTCGACTTCGACGAATTCATCTCGGCCGTCAGCCAGCTCGGCGTCTTCTGGGCTCTCGTCAACGAGCCGCCCCCCGCCCCGCCCGCCGCCTGAGAACCGGCCGGCAAAAGTTTGGTCAATAGCAGCCGATTGATGGTCTAAACCCTCCACTTCATGGCCAGCATTCTCCTGATCGAAGACGACACCCCGCTCCGCGAGGTGCTCGCCACCACGCTCACCAACGCCGGGCACACCGTGCTCCAGGCCGCCGACGGCCGGCAGGGGATCGAACTTTTTCATGTTTCGCCCACGGACGTGGTGATCACCGACATCATCATGCCCGGACAGGAAGGCATCGAGACCATCATGGCGCTGCGGAAAGAATTCCCGCGGCTGCCGATCATCGCGATGTCGGGCGGAGCCAGCCATTCCCGCACGTATCTCGGGATGGCCGCCAAACTTGGTGCGCACCGCACCCTCGCCAAACCGTTCACCCCCGCCGAGCTCCTCCGTGCGATCACCGAGGTGCTCCCGAAACCGGGTGCAGGTTCCGCCGAGCCTTTGTGAGAATCCTTCATCTCGAGGACAATCCTGCCGATGCCGAACTCGTCTCCCGAATCCTCGTGGAGGAATGGTCCGATTGCGCGGTCACGGTCGTCGCCACCCGCGACGATTTCGAGGCGGAGCTGGATCGCGGCGGCTACGACCTGATTCTCTCCGACTTCACGCTCGTCTCGTTCACCGGGCTCGAGGCGCTGGACCTCGCGTGCCGGCGGGCGCCCGACGTTCCCTTCGTGTTCTTCACCGGCACGCTCGGCGAGGAACGCGCCATCGACGCCGTCCATCTCGGGGCCGCCGACTATGTCCTGAAGGACCAGATGAAGCGCCTCGTGACCGCCATCCGCCGCGCGCTCCGCGAGGCCGCCGAGCGCCGCCAGCGCCGGCAGGCCGAGGATAGTCTCCGCCACAGCGAGGAACGCTACCGGAAGATTTTTTCCGGCAGCCCGCTGCCGATGTGGGTCTATCACACCTCCACCCTGGCCGTGCTCGAGGTGAACGACTCCGCCTGCCGTCACTACGGCTATGCCCGCGAGGAGTTTCTCCGCCTGACCATCATGGATCTCCGCCCACCCGCCGAGGCGCAGCGGCTCGCGGACTTGCTCGCCCACGGCCTCGCCGACGCCGAGTCCGGTGTCTGGCGGCACCGCCGGCGCGACGGCACGCTCATCGACGTGGAGGTCTTTTCCCATCTCCTCGAATCCGGCGCGGCCGACACCCGGCTCGTCCAGGTCAACGACGTCACGGCGCAACGCGCCGCCGAGCGCCGGGTCCGCGAACTGGTCGAGTTGCTCGACAAGGCCCGCGACGGCATCGTCGTGAGCGAACTCGACGGCCGCGTCACCTTCTGGAATCGCGGCGCGGAGCGCATCTCCGGCTGGACCGCGGCCGACGCCCGGGGCCGGCGCATCGAGGAACTGTTCGGCCCCGACGCCGCGGACCGGATCGCCACCGCCCGCCAGGTGCTCGACGCCCGCGGCGAGTGGCGCGGCGAGTTTCATCTCCGCGACCGCCTGGGCAATCCGTTCGTCGTGGAGATCGGCGCCACGCAGATTCTCGACAACGACGGCCGGCCCACCGCCCGGCTCACGATCGCCACCGACATCACCGAGAAGAAGAAACTCGAGGAACGCCTGCTCCGCGCCCAGCGCATGGAGAGCATCGGCATGCTCGCCGCCGGCATCGCGCACGATCTCAACAACGTCCTCTCCCCCATCATGATGGTCGGCCCGATGCTGCGCGAGCACATGACCGACGCCACCGACCTCCAGATGCTCGCCATGCTCGAGAAGAGCACGGAACGCGGCGCCGGCCTCATCCGCCAGATCCTCGGCTTTGCCCAGGGCGTCGCCGGCGGGCCCAAGGTCGTCCAGGTGAAACACCTCGCCCGCGACCTCGGGGTCGTGATCAAGGAAACCTTTCCCAAGAACATCCACTACGAGGAACGCCTCGCGCCCAACCTCTGGCCGATCCGCGCCAATCCCACGCACATCCACCAGGTTCTGCTCAACCTTTGTGTCAACGCCCGGGACGCCATGCCGGAGGGCGGCACCCTCCGCCTCCGCGTCGAAAACCGCCGGCTCGACGAGGTCGCGGCCCGCGCGCTCGAGGGCGCCCATCCGGGACCGTGGCTCGTGCTCCACGTCGAGGACACCGGCACCGGCATCCCGCCCGAAACGCTCGCGCACATCTGGGACCCGTTTTTCACGACGAAGGAATCCGGCAAGGGCACCGGGCTGGGCCTCTCCACGGTCCGCGGCATCGTCGAGAGCCACCACGGCTTCATCGCGCTCGAGACCGCCGTCGGCCGCGGCACGACCTTCCACGTTTATCTGCCGGCCGACGATGACGCGCGCGACGGCGCCACCGGCGGCTCCGCGCAGCCGTTTTTTCCCCGCGGCAACGGCGAGCTGATCCTGGTCGTCGACGACGAGATCAACATCCGCGATGCCACGACCGCCGCCCTCGCCCACCACGGCTACCGCGTCCTCACCGCCCGCGACGGCACCGAGGGGCTCGCGCTGTTTGCCCCCCGCAGCACGGAAATTTCCCTCGTGATCACCGACCTCAACATGCCCAAGCTCGATGGCGCCACGGTCGCGAGCGTCGTCCACCGGCTCAACCCGGCGGTGAAGATCGTGATCGCCAGCGGCTTTTCGCCCGTCGAGCGGGCCACGACGACCACCCCGCCCCAGTTCGCCGACGCGCTCCTCGCGAAGCCGTTCGCCGTCGAGACATTGCTCACCACGGTCAGCCGCCTGTTGCAGCAAACCTCGCCGCGCAGCGCAGGGTAGCCGCGGCCGGCCCGCCCACCCGCGCCGGTTTGGCGCTCGACGCGAAAGCCGGCGAAGCCGTAATGCAGCGGAATGTCGAGGAGCTTCACCCTGGTCGGCGGCCGCATCCTGTTCCTAGCGCTGGTCTCGCTCGCCGCCCATGCCCCGGTTCTGGCCGCGTCGGCCCCGCCCACCCCGATCGACGTCTACCTCATTGGCGGCCAGTCGAACGCCACGGGCCAGGGTTATCTGAAAAACCTCCCGGCCGGCTTCGCGCCCGATGCCCGCGTCCTGCTTTTTCACTCGGGCAGGCCGCATCTCGACAGCGGCGCGGCACCCGACACGTGGATTCCGCTGCGTCAGGCCTCCGAGTCGCTCGATCGGTTCGGCCCCGAGCTCGGCTTCGGCAACCGCCTCCAGGAACTCGAACCCGCCCGACGCATCGCACTCATCAAGCACGCCCACTCCGGCACGAACCTCTTCGCCCAATGGTCGCCCGGCGCCGACGCCGGCGCTCCCGCCCATTGGGGCCCGCAGTTCGCCATCTTCGTCGCGACCGTCGACGCCGGTCTCGCGGCTCTCCGCGCCGCGGGTTATGCGCCGGCGCTCCGCGGCATGCTCTGGCAGCAGGGCGAAAACGACGCCGACAAGGCAGGTGTGAACGCCGCTGCCTATGGCAAAAACCTCGCGCACTTCATCGCGCGCGTCCGCGAACAGTTTCACGCGCCCGATCTCGTCTTCGTCTATGGCTACGTGCTCCCGCCGCCGAACGACCAGCCGGGTCGCGACGGCGTGCGGGCGGGCGAACGCGACGTCGACCAGGATTCCGGGAGCCCGCTCGCGACGCCTGGTGCATTCGTCGTCGCGACGGACGACCTCGATCACCGCGCGACCGATCCCGGCACGCGCTACCCGAACGATCACCTCCACTTCGGCACCGCCGGCATGCTCGAACTCGGCCGCCGGATGGCCGAAAAGATGCACGCCGCGCTCACCCCGAAGTAGGGCCCGACCTCCGGGCGGGCGGCCTTCCGGGCGCAAAACCCCACAGCCCACTTCGTTTCTCCCACCCCCGCCGCCGGTAAGGATTTTTGCACACGTGTCCGTTTTTCGCGCAACGGCCCGCCGTGGCGGACGTCTCGCGCGACAACTCCCTTGCCAATGATTTCTTCCCGCCTCCTCCTCGCCGCCGCCCTCGCCGGCCCCGCCCTGCTCGATGCCGCCGTCATCGGCACCAATCCGCCCGCGGACCCGCTCACCGCCGAGCGCATCGCCACGCTGCCGGCCGACCAGCAGCCCGCCTGGCGCGAATATCTCGACCGCTCGATCGCGCAGCAGACCGCCGAAAAGGCGTTCTTCGCCGCGGAGTTGAAGGCTTATCGCATGACACAGCCGGTTCTCCCGCCCGAGGGCCGGGGCGGCGGTCTCTCGCTCACCCGCCCCGCCGCCTGGTATGCGAGCGACGAGGCGCGCACCCTCGCCGACCACGTGCTGTCGTTCCAGACGCCCGCCGGCGGTTGGAGCAAGAACATGAACTATGCCGATCATCCGCGCCGCCCGGGGGAAAGCTTCGCCCCGGCCAACGCCGCGCCCGCCGCCGCGGCCGCAGTCACCGCCAGTGCGAAAACCCAGGACAACGATGCGCCGCGCGACCCGAGCTGGCACTACGTCGGCACCTTCGACAACAACGCCACGACCACGCAACTCCGCTTCCTCGCCCGCATCGCCACGGCCGCCGACGAGCGCCATCGCGCGCCCTACCGCACCGCCCTCCTCCGCGGGCTCGACTATGTTTTCGCCGCGCAGTTTCCCAACGGCGGCTTTCCCCAGGTTTATCCGCTCGAGGGCGGCTACCACGACGCGATCACCTACAACGACAACGCCCTCGCCAACATCCTGGAGTTCCTGACCGACGTGGCGCACGGCGAGGGCGATTTCGCCCTCGTGCCCGCCCAGATCCGCACCCGCGCCGCCGCCAGCGTGCAGCGCGGCATCGCCTGCATCGTCGCCTGCCAGATCACGGTCAACGGCCACCGCACGGTCTGGTGCCAGCAACACGATGCGCTCACGCTCGCTCCCGCCTCCGCGCGCAACTACGAGATGCCCTCGCAGTCCGGTAGCGAGAGCGACGACATCATGCTCTACCTGATGGCGCTGCCCGACCCCTCCCCGGAGGTCGTCGCCGCCGTGCACGCCGCCGCCGCCTGGTTCGAGAAAACCGGCCTGCGCGATGTCGCCTACCGGCCCGCCGCCGACGGCACCGGCCGCAAGCTCCAGCCCTCGCCCGGCGCCGGCCCGACTTGGGCGCGCTACTACGAAATCGGCTCCGACCGCCCGATCTTCGGCGACCGCGACAAGTCGATCCACGACGACGTGAACGAAATCTCGCAGGAACGCCGCAACGGTTACTCGTGGTTCAACGACGGCCCCAAACGCGCGCTCGAGCGCTATGCGGAATGGGCCAAGGCGCATCCGGCCAGGTAACGCCCGTCTCCGACCGGGACGAATGAACGAGTGAGGGCTTCGGGGCACGCCCCGGTTTTCGGCGTTGCCCGCGCCGCGTCGCGCTCCACGCTCGCGGCAAAATCATGAGTGCTTCCCCCGGCCCCCTCACGCCCGTCCCGATCGAAACCGAGCCCGAGTCGCCGCTCGACGCGCGCGGCATCGGCGGCCAGCCCCGCGGGCTCACCACGCTCTTCTTCGCGGAGATGTGGGAGCGCTTCAGCTACTATGGCATGCGGGCGCTGCTCACGCTCTTCATGGTGAAAACCGCCGCCGAGGGCGGACTCGGCTTCGACACCAAGACCGCCGCCGGGATCTACGGCACCTACACGATGAGCGTGTATCTCCTCTGCATCCTCGGCGGCTTCATCGCCGACAACTTCATCGGGTCGCGCCGGGCCGTGTTGATCGGCGGCATCATCATCGCGTCCGGCCATTTTTCGATGGCGCTCGACTCCGTCGCCACGTTCTACGCCGGCCTCGTCCTCATCGCGCTCGGCACGGGCCTGCTCAAGCCGAACATCTCCACGATGGTCGGCGGCCTCTACTCGCCGACCGACGAACGCCGCGACGCCGGCTTTTCGATTTTCTACATGGGCATCAACCTCGGCGCCTTTCTCGCGCCGCTCGTCACCGGTTATCTCGCGCAAAGCGACGATTGGAAGGCGCGCCTGACCGCGTGGGGCCTCAACCCGCTCCATAGCTGGCACTGGGGCTTTGCCGCCGCCGGCGTTGGCATGACGCTCGGGCTGGTGGTCTACGTGCTCCAGCGCGAACGCCTCGCCACCGTCGGCCACGCGCCTGCCGCCGATCTGCCGCGGCCGTGGGGCAAACTCGCGCTCGTGGCGCTCGCGTCGTTCGCCCTCATCATCGCGATGAAGGCGAGCGACGAGCATCCTTCGGTCGTCTATGCGCTCTTCGCGCTCCAGATCGTCGCGATTCTGTTCTTCGCCCTGCGGCCGGGTCAGGACAACAAACGCCTCGCCGCCATCCTGGTGTTCTTCTTCGCTGCGGAAATTTTCTGGTCGATCTTCGAGCAATCCGGATCGTCGATCACGCTCTTCGCCGACCGGCTCACGCAAAACGACACCCCGCTATGGAGCCTCTTTGAATGGATTAGGTCCGTTCCGTGGTGGGCGTTGGTGACCGCTGCTGTCGTCTCGGCGTGGGGTTGGATTCAATTCGATCCGCGTCGGATCTCAATCGGCTGGATCCTTGTCAAGGCATTGATCGTCGTTCTCGTTACCATCTTCCTGCGCTTCATGCCGCACGCCTTCCCCTCCTCGTGGTGGCAGTCGGTCAACTCGGTCTGGGTTATCCTGCTCGCGCCCGTCTTCGCCTACCTGTGGATCAAGCTTGGCCACCGCCAGCCGTCGAGCCCGCTCAAGTTCACGCTCGGCCTGCTGTTCGTGGCGCTGTCGTTTGTCCTCATGGTCCCCGCCGCCAAGCTCACGGCGGCCGGCAAGGTCGGCCCGATGTGGCTCGTCGGCCTCTACTTCCTCCAGACCGTCGGCGAAATGTGCCTGAGCCCCGTCGGGCTCTCGACGATGACCAAACTCGCCCCACAACGGCTCCTCGGACTCGTGATGGGCATCTGGTTCCTCGCCGCCGCGCTCGGCAACAAGCTCGCCGGCGTCATGGCGGGCGATTTCAAGAGCGACAATGCCGGCGAGCTCGCGACTTTTTTCTGGCATCAGGCGATCTGGGTCGGGGTGGCCACGCTCATCCTTTTCGCGCTCGTGCCCTGGACGAAGAAGCTGATGTGTGGCGTGCGGTGAACCGGCGCCACCGCCCCCAAAAATCGGCTCCGGGGGCAGGGCCCGCCCGGAGGTCGGGCCCTACCGCGCGGCCGCTGCCTTCGACGGCGCCGAAAATCTCCCTCACCCCTTCTGCTTCGCCAGAATCGCCTCCATCTGGTCCATGATCGAGTTCATCCGATGCGCGACCGATAGATACGGCGCCGGACTCGCGAGGTCGACCCCCGCGTCCTTCACCAGCTGATAAGGTTGTTTCGATCCGCCGGCCTTCAACACGCCGAGATAAGTGTCCACCGCGCCCGGTTCGTGCGCGAGGATCCGGTCGGCAAACTGATTCGCCGCCGCCATCGACGTCGCATACTGGTAGACGTAGTAGCCGCGATAAAAATGCGGGATGTAGGCCCACTCGACCGCGTAGAGATCGTCGATCTTCAGCACGCCCTCCGCGTCGCCGTGGTAGCGCTTGAGCAGGTCACCGTAGAGTCTCGTAAGCCGTTCGCCGGAAAGCGCGCCGCCTTTCTCGACGATCTCATGGATCGCGAGCTCGAACTCGGCGAACATCGCCTGGCGGTAATACGTCGCGCGCATGTTCTCGAGCGCCGTGCCGAGATAATAGAGCCGCTCCTCGTCCGTCTTCGCCTCCTTCAGCATGTTTTCGAGGAGCAGCACCTCGTTCACGACCGACGCGATCTCCGCGGTGAAGATCGTGTAGCCCGCGTCGGGATAGGGCTGCGCGGCGTTGGCGAGCCGCGAATGCATCGCGTGACCCCACTCGTGCGCGATCGTCGACACCGACTCGTAGTCGCCCGTGAAGTTCATCAACACGTAGGGATGCACGTCGTAGGCGCTGCCGTTCATGTAGGCGCCCGACCGCTTGCCCGTCTGCGGATAGGCGTGCATCCAGCGCGCGGCAAAACCCTCCCGCAGTTTCGCCACGTAGTCCGGCCCGAGCGGCGCGACGGCCTCGAGGGTCAGCCTCTTGCCTTCGTCGACGGTGAACGTCTTTTCCAATTTCACCATCGGCGGGTAGATATCGTAGTAGTGCATCTGGTCCACGCCGAGCATCCGGCCGCGCAGCTTGAAGTAGCGCTGCAAGGTCGGCAGCGTCTCGTTCACTTCCTTCAGCAGTTCGTGGTAGACCGACTCCGGAATGCCGTTCGGGTCGAGCGCCGCGGCGAGCGTGCCCGGATAATTCCGCGAGCGCGCGTAGAAAAGGTCCGAGTTGACCTTGCCGGCCAGACTCGCGCCGAGCGTCCGCTCGTAGGTCTTGTAGGTGCCGAAAAACGCATCGAACACGCGCTTGCGGTCGTCGCGATTCGGCACCGCGCGATACTTCGTGTAGCCTGCCGCATCGAGTTTCGCCTCGGTCCCGTCGCTCAACTTCACCGTCGGCCACGGAATGTCGGCGTTGGTCAGGACATTGTAGATGTTGCCCGGCGCCCCGCCGATCAGCCCGCTCGTCGACAGCACTTTCTCCGCCTCGGCCCCCAGCGTGTGCGGCCGCTGCCGCAGCATCTCCTCGATCGTGAAGCGATACTGGCCGAGCCCGGGATCCTTCGCGAGGTAACTCAACACGCGATCATTGCCGAGGCTCAGGATCTCCGGTGTGAGGAAACTTGTCGCCCGGTTCAATTCCACCCCGAGCTGCTGCTGCACCTGCCGGCGCTCGCTTGCCGTCGGATCGCGCATGTCCTCGTCCGCCTTCAGGCCCGCATAGACGCCCAGCCGCGCCGTTTCCTTCTGCAATCCGGTGATGAAGTCCATCGCCGCGCGCAACTGCGCCGCGCTTTCACCGAGTTTGCCGCGATAAGCGTCGATCTTCGGAACCTCCGCCGCCACGTGATCCCGCGCCGCCGTCCACGCCTCGGGCGTCGGATAAAGATCGGTCAGATCCCAGACGCCGGCCGGCTTGTCGGCCGCCTGATCCGCCGCCATTGCCGGCAGCGCGACGGCGCCGGCCGTTGCCAGAAGCACTCCCGTCACTAGCCTGAAACATGAATTTTGCATGGCGTCACACAGGGGAAACGCCCGCCGTTTGACAAACCCGTTCCACCCGTCGCTGATTACGGTCACTCTCCGCCGCCAATGCCCACCTGGAACAGCGATCTCTACCTGAAATTCGCGAACGAGCGCACGCAGCCGTCCATCGATCTCGCCGCGCGGATCGCCCTCGACGCCCCGCGGCGTGTCATCGACCTCGGGTGCGGACCCGGTAACAGCACCGCCGTCGTCGCCCGCCGCTGGCCGGCGGCCGCACTCACCGGCCTCGACAACTCCGCCGCGATGCTCGCCGCGGCGCGGAAGGATTTCCCCCAATGGTCGTGGCTCGAGGGCGACCTCGCCACGTGGCGCGCCGGCGCGCCGTTCGATGTCGTCTTCTCCAACGCCGCCCTCCAGTGGGTGCCGGCGCACTCGCAGGTTTTCCCGCACCTCCTCGCGCAGGTTGCACCCGGCGGCGCCCTCGCCGTCCAGATGCCCGCCAACTTCGACGCGCCGCCGCACCGCCTCATGCGCGAGCTCGGCGGTTCCGCGGCGTGGAAAGGCTTTTTCCCGACGCCGCCACGCGAATGGCATTCCCACCCTGCGGAATTCTACCACGACCTGCTCGCCCCGCTCGCCGCCCGCGTCGACCTCTGGGTCACCGACTACATCCACGTCCTCGCCGGCGTCGACGGCATCGTCGAGTGGTATCGCGGCACCGGCCTGCGCCCGTGGCTGGAGGCGCTGGCGGACGACGCGACGCGGGGCCGCTTCCTCGCCGATTATCGCGCAGCGCTCACGCCGTATTTTGTCCCCCGCCCCGACGGCCGCGTCCTCTTTCCCTTCCGGCGTCTCTTCCTGATCGCCTGCCGGTGATCGTGTCCCCTGCGGGCAGCGCCGGCCTGCACAGCCGCAAAAAGTAAAACGAGACGGCACCCAATGCGGCACCGGTGCGTCTTGCCCCTTCGTCCATGCGCTCCTCCACCCCGCCCCGCTTCCTGTTTCGTTCCGCGTGCCCGTTTGCCTTCGCCGGCGCGCTCGCGCTCTTCGCGGTCGCAACCGCCGCCGTTGCCGCCGAGCCTTACTACGAACCAATCACGCTTGAGCGCGTCCTTGCGCTGCCGGCCTCCGAGCAGCGGCCCTGGCTGGAATACCTCGCCCGCTCCGAAAAAAACTTTGCGATCGAAAAGGAATTCCGCGCCAACGAGGCCCGCGCCGCACGGATCCCCGATCTCAAGCTCGCGCCCTACGCCACCGTCTTCGGCGTCAACCTCGACCAGCCCATCGCGTGGTTCGCGACGCCTGAGGGCCGCCGGATCACCGCCAACGTCCTCTCCTACCAGACGCCGACCGGCGGCTGGAGCAAGCGGCTCGACCTGGGGAAGGAACCGCGCGCGCCCGGCACCGACTTCGTCTCCGAGCACAACGCCCACTACGAGGGCACATTCGACAACGACTCGACCACGACGCAGATGCGCGCCGTCGCGCGCGCGTTCCAAGCCACCGGGAACGCGGCGGCGCGCGACTCGTTTCTCCGCGGGCTGAACTATGTTTTCATCTCGCAGTATCCCAATGGCGGCTGGCCGCAGATCTATCCCATCGAGGGCGGCTACCACGACGCGATCCCCTACAACGACGACGCCGTCACCAATGTCCTCACGCTGCTGCGCGACGTCGCGGCCGGCGGGCCCGACTT
Organism: uncultured Opitutaceae bacterium; assembly: GCA_937902925.1. Taxonomy (GTDB): domain Bacteria; phylum Verrucomicrobiota; class Verrucomicrobiia; order Opitutales; family Opitutaceae; genus CALFNN01. The sequence goes on along the minus strand of CALFNN010000038.1, from coordinate 16,399 downwards.
CGATTTCGTCCCGCCCGCCCTGCGCCGCGAGGCCGGCGAGCGCGCCCAACGCGGCATCGCCTGCGTCCTCGCCTCGCAGATCCGCGTCGAGGGCAAACTCACCGGCTGGTGCCAGCAGCACGACGCACTGACCCTGAAGCCCTGCGCCGCCCGCGCCTTCGAACCGGCGGGCATCTGCAGTGCGGAGAGCGCGAGCGTGATGCACTTCCTCATCGACCTCCCGAATCCGAGCCCCGCCGTCGTCGCCGCCGTCAAGGGCGTCGGCGAGTGGCTGAAGAAAACCGCCGTCCGGGACTTTGCGTGGAAAAATACCCCCGACAACGGCCGGATGCTCGTGCCCGAGGCCGGCGCCGGCCCGTTGTGGTCGCGCATCTACGAGGTCGGCACGGACAAGCCCATCTTCGGCGGCCCGAACTACAGCGTCCTCTACGACGTGAACAAGGTCACCCGCGAGCGCCGCGGCGGTTACAACTGGTATCCCAACTCGCCCGCCCGCCACCTCGCGGCTTACGATCTCTGGCTCAAGCAGCGCGGCGGCTGACCGCGCACCGCAGCCGCCGCGGTTTCACTTGCCACCGTCACCGCGGCACCCGTCACTTTCGGCGTCATGCCCGTCCGCGCCTGGTTTCCGACCCTGATCCATTGTGAGCCGCTGCAGCGCGCCGGTCTCGTCCGTTTCAATGCGGAACTCGCCGAGGAGTGCCGGCGGCTCCGCGAGTTCGACGCCGCCGGCCGCCGCTGGTCGGCGAAAAATTATCCCGGCGGCTACACGAGCTACGCCTCGATGAACGAACTGCACCGCTTCTCGAGCACGTTCGCCGGCCTCGAGCGCCAGCTCCTCCGGCACGTCCGCGCCTTCGCCCGCGCGCTCGACATGGATCTGCGCGGCCGCTCCGTCCGGATGACCGACTGCTGGGCGAACATCATGCCGCCGACCGCCGCGCACTCGCTGCACCTGCATCCGCTGTCGTTCATCAGCGGCACCTATTATGTCGTCACGCCACGCGGCTGCCCCGGCCTGAAATTCGAGGATCCGCGGCTCAGCAAGTTCATGGCCGCGCCGCCGAAGCTGCCCGGGGCGCGCCCTGCGAACCGCCCGCACATCACTTATCCCGCCGAGGCGGGCAACGTGATCCTGTTCGAAAGCTGGCTCCGCCACGAGGTCGCCGCCAACCGGGTGGACGAGGAGCGCATCAGCATCAGTTTCAATTTCAACTGGGCCTAGCGGCTTCCGCATCGCGGGTAAAAACAGGAACCTTTCTCATCGCCCACGCGTCGAATTGCCACCGATGAACCCGCCGCTTCTGCTTCGGCCCTCCGCCGCCCCCGCGATCGCCGCCTTCGCGTTGCTGCTCGGACTCGCGGCCTGCCAGAGTGGACGCGGCCCGCTGCGCGGTCCCCCGGTTCCCGAGGCCGGCACGGAGCCGCAGCCCCCGACGCCGAACATGGAGGCGCATGCGACGTTCTTTTCCGGGCAGGTCGAGGCCGAGGTCCTGCTCGGTCGCGGCGGATTTCCCGCGCGTAATGGCGCCCGGGCCGATGCGCCAGGCGGTGGCGGCGACACCGGCCGCAGTGGCTTCACCGGCGGCTTCGGCGGCGGCGGACGTCGCGGCGGTGGTGGCCGGGGCGGTGGCGGTGGCGCGCGCGGAGGTGGCGGCGAGTCGGCCGAATCCCGCGGCGGCTCCCGCGAAAGCGATGACGGCACCCCGGTCATCCACATCGTCGCGAGCAATCAACCGCCGGTCCGACTGCAGCTCCGACTCACCAATCACGGCTCGAATCCCATCGAGGTCGAGGTGCCCGATTTCAACTCCGTGCTCGGAAATTTTGTGGTGCAGCCGGAGAAAATCCTCCTGCTTCCCGATCAACCGGTGGAAGCCAATCCCATGATCTCGCGCCTCGGCGTCGGCTCGGACCAGATCGCGCTCACCGTGGCGTTGCGCGCCGACCGCAAGCTCGAGCAACAGGTGCTCGTGCTGCGCGTCGTGCAACCGGCGCAACCTCCTCCCGCCAGCGCCGCCGGGGCCACGCCCCCGCCCGCCAAGCCCTGACCACGGGCCGGGCAGTCACCTTCGTCGTGCCGCGTTCCACCGAGCGCCTCTTCGTCGCCCTCGCCCTGCCCGATCCCGTGCGGTCCGCCCTCGTCGCGCTGACGCAATCGCTGCCCGGTGTCACGTGGACTCCGCCCGCGCAACTTCACCTCACCGTGCGTTTCCTCGGCGACGTGCCCGTGCCGCAAATCGAACCGTTGGTCGCGCGGTTCGCCACGGTGCGCGTCGAGCCATTCCTTCTGCCGGTCGAAGGCCTGGGCGCCTTTCCACCGAAACGTCCGCCCCGTGTGCTCTGGGCGGGCGTGGGCTCGGGCCATCCGCGGCTGCACCAGCTCCGCCAGCGGCTCGACGACACGATGCTCGCCGCCGGCCTCGACGTCGACCTGCGCACGTTTCACCCGCACGTCACGCTCGCGCTCTGCCCGGGAGCCACCGCCGCCACGGCCCAGCGTTGGCTGCACATCCATCGTGCATTCACGGCCCCGCCGTTTCGCGTCGAGTCCTTCGCCCTCTTCGCCAGCGAACTCAAGACCGGCGGCGCGGTGCACACGCTGCGGCAAAACTTCTTGCTGGAGAAATAATCCCGCCGGGCGAAGGCGGAAAAATTAAACCCGCCGCGGAGAACCACGGCGGGGTGATGGGTTGGCTTGGGTCCGGCTTGTTACCAATGGCGGTAGCGGGGGCGGCTGTAGACATACCGCACGCCTCCACTATAGCCATAATAGGATGCCGGGGCCACGTAGACCACCGGCGCTGGCTGCACGTAAACGACTTCCGCCGGTTGATAGGCCGGCACATAAATCACCTGGGCCGGCGCCACCACTGGCCCGACGGGCACGGCGGGCGCCACGGGCACCGTGGCCGCCGGCTGCACGACGGCGACCGGCGCCGGCGGATAAACCACGGCACGCGGCGGCTCGACCGCCGCGCTCAGCAGCGCCCCGGCCACTCCGCCGATCAACGCCCCCTCGCCCCACCGGTCGTGATTGTGACCGCCGACGATCGCGCCGGCGATGCCGCCGAGGATCGCCCCGTTGGTGACCGCCGGTTGATAAAGCTGGGCGTGCACCGTGCTGACTCCGACGGCCGCCAGCGTGAGGGAAAGCAGGAGTGTTTTCATCTTGTGCGGTGAGACGCGCGACCCGCCGGAATGTTTACACGAATGTGCGCACCCGCGAAAAATTTATAGCGGAACATCGCGGGCGGCGATTGGTCGCGTGGGCGCCGTCGTCCGTCGATAGCGGCACGACCCGCCCCGGCCGCCATTCGTCGCAGAAGGCTCGCCAAATGGCGCTCGGCCGCGCATGGTTGAACTCGTGAAAAGCATCGAGGTCAGCGACGAGGTCTACGCCGCGCTGCAACGGCTCGCCGCCCAATCGCACGCCACGCCCGACGAGGTGTTGCTCTCGCTGCTCAGCGTGCCTGCCACCTCCCCCGAGTCCGCCGAGCCGCTCGCGGCCTACGTGGTCGGCACGGATTTCCGGGCGGCCACGACCGCGGACGACAAGTATCTCAGCCTGCTTGCCTGGGTCGCGACGCGGCACGCCGAGGAGTTTGGCGAATTCATCCGCCGCCAGTCGTTTCACGGGCGGTTCCTGGGGCTGAGCCAGGCGGAGATTCAGGAAACCTGCCGGCACAACCACGCGCGGCAGATCGATGGCACCCAATACTGGGCGGTCTTGAACCTCGGCTCGGCCACGAAGCGCCGCTTCCTCGCCCGCCTGCTGGAGTTCATCGGCTATCGCGATGCGGTGGTCGATTTCGTGTGCGGGGTGATCGGTCTGCGGGGCGCGTTCGGCGGGGATCCCGGCACGGCCCGCGTCGCCTGATTCCCGCCCGCACGGGGGAACTTCCGGCTTTCCGCCGCCCGCCTCGCCGCTAACGTGCGGGCGTGCCCACGCCCCCTGCCCGCCTCACCGCCCTCGTCACCGGCGCGTCCCGCGGCATCGGCCGCGCCATCGCCCTCACGCTCGCCGCCCGGGGCTGCCGCGTCGCCGTGCACTACCGGAAGAATCGCGCCGCCGCGGACACCGTGGTGGCCGCACTCGCCGGCACGGGCCACGCACCGTTTGCCGCCGATATGGCCGACGCGACCGGCGTGCAGCGCCTCTGGCGCGACGCGACCGCGGCGCTCGGTCGCATCGACATCGTGGTGAACAACGCGGCGATCTACGAATACCACGTGCCGCTCGAGACCGACTACGCCACCTGGCACGACTCCTGGCAGCGCACCATCGCGACCAACCTCCTTGGTCCCGCCAACCTCTCCCACCTCGCCGCCCACGCGATGGCGGCCGGCACCGGGCCGTTCGATCCGGCTCATGGCCGCGGCCGGATCGTGAACATTTCCTCGCGCGGCGCCTTTCGCGGCGAACCGCGCGCCCCCGCCTACGCCGCGAGCAAGGCCGGCCTCAACGCCCTCGGCCAGTCGCTCGCGAAGGCGCTCGCGCCGCGGGCCGTCTATGTTTTCTGCCTCGCGCCGGGCTGGGTGGAGACCGACATGGCCGCCGGGCACCTGACCGGTCCGCGCGGCGCGGAGATCCTCGCCGAGCAGCCGCTCGGCCGGGTCGCCACCGCCGACGAGATCGCGCGCACGGCCGCCTTTTGCGCGCTGGACGCTCCCGCCGCGATGACCGGCAGCATCATCGACGTGAATGGCGCGAGCTATTTGCGGACGTGACGCGGGTCGCTCTCATCTCAATCGCGCGAAAAGCCCCGCCGCCAGGAGCGCCATCCCGACATTGGGCAGCCAGGCTGCGATCGCCGGATCGACCACCCCGGTCCGCGCGAGCGAGCCGGACAGGTTGGCGAGCACGTAATAAAGCGCGAACAGCCCGATCGATTTCGACGCACCGACCGCCGGATTCACCCGCACGCCGCTGACCGCAAACGGAATCGCGATCGCGATCACGATCAACGGCATCAACGTGTCCGCCACCAGCCCGAAAAAACGCACCTCGTAATCCACCGCCTTCGGGCTGTGTTCGGTCTCGAGATAATCGATCAGCCGGCGCAGCTCGTGCAGCGAAAGATCGATCGGCTTCCGGTCGATCAGGAGCATGAGCTGCGGGTCCTCGTGATAGCTCGCCACATATTTCCGGGCAAACGGCGTGTCGGCGATGAACTCGCCCGTGTCGGGGGCGAACGTGAGTTCCCGGCCGTTCGCAAAGGTCCAGCCCGGCTTGCCGGGCTCCGGCCACGCCTCGGCCGCCACGATCCGCCTCGTCTCGCGCCGCGCGGTGTCGAGTTCCGACACCGAGACCCCGTAGCCACGCTGCGTGAACCGGCTGTAGCGGTTGAAAAACCACATCCGGCCGGCGCGGGCGTTGTCGAATGCCACGCTCTTGGTGGCGCCGACAAAGTCCTCCGTGAGCGTCTTCGCCTCGTGCCGGAATTCCAGGCGGTCGCTCAGCGCCGCCGACTCTTCCACCGACCACGGCGCCACCGTCGTGTTGAGCCACCACGCGACGCCGCAGCAAACCGCGCCGACGACCCAGACCGGCGCCGTGAGCCGCAGGAAACCGACGCCCGCCGCGCGCATCGCGGTCAGCTCGTTCGCGCGATGCAACGTCCCCAGCACGTAAAGCAGGGAAACCAGCAGCGCGAACGGCAGCACCACGCTAAGATAGCTCGGCATCCGCACGCCGACGTAGCCCCATAGTTCCCCGCCCCGGGCCCCGTCCTCCCGCAGTCGCGGAAAATCGTCGTAAAGGATCTGGACGACCAGCAGGCCGCACGTCGCGGCCAGCACAAGCCCGAGAATCTGCAGCCACTCGCGCAAGAGATGCCGGTCGAACGTGTTCACCGCCGGCGATGAAAGCTCGCGCGTCCGCTGACGCAAAGCCCAATCCGTAAAAAACTCCCGGCGCGGGAACCGGCGGCCGCGACCGCCTCCCGCCGCCAAACAGATTGGTTGAAAACCTGCTGGGCCTCCCCTTGGCTCGCCGCCTCTCCCATCCCGACGCTCCCCATGATACCTGCCCCCCGCCACCTTGCCGCCACCGTCGTGTTGGCCACGCTTTTTGCCGCCTCCTGCGCCAGGCAGTCGACCGCGATCAAGGTCGGCGAAATCGCCTCGCTGACCGGCAAGGAGGCCGCGTTCGGCCAGTCCTCGCACAAGGGCACCGTCCTCGCCATCGAGGAACTCAATCGCGCCGGCGGCATCCTCGGCCAGCAGCTGGAACTCGTCTCCGAGGACAACCAGACGAAGGCCGGCGAGTCCGCCACGATCGCCCGCAAGCTGATCTCCCGCGACAAGGTCGTCGCCCTGCTCGGCGAAGTCGCGTCCAGCCGCTCGCTCGAGATGGCGCCGATCGCGCAGTCGTCGCATATTCCGATGATCTCGCCATCGTCGACCAACCCCGCCGTGACGGAAACGGGCGATTACATCTTCCGCGTCTGCTTCATCGATCCGTTCCAGGGTGTCGTGATGGCGAAGTTCGCCAGGGACACGCTCAAGGTCCGCAAGGTCGCGCTGCTGACCTCCGTGTCCTCGGCCTACAGCGTCGGCCTCGCGAAATACTTCAAGGAGCGCTTCGTCGCCGACGGCGGCGAGCTCGTGATGGAGCAGAAATTTTCCGAGGGCGACAAGGACTTCAAGGCCCAGCTCACCGCGATCAAGGCCGCCGGCGTCGACGGCATCTTCGTGCCGGGCTACTACACCGAGGCGGCGCTGATCTGCAAACAGGCGCGCGACCTCGGCCTGGCGCTCCCGATCTTCGGCGGCGACGGCTGGGAGGCGCCGCAGTTGACCGAGATCGGCGGCCGCGCGGTGGAGGGGACCTACTACTCCACGCATTATTCGCCCGAGAACAAGACGCCCGCGGTGCAGGAATTCGTGAAGAAATTCCAGCAGCGCTGGAACGGCGAGACGCCCGACGCCATGGCCGCGCTCGGCTACGACTCCGCGATGGTGCTCGCCGACGCGATCAAGCGGGCGGGCTCCACGGACGGCGCGAAACTCCGTGACGCGATCGCGGCGACGAAGGACTATCCGGGCGTCACCGGCGCAACCACGATCGATGCCGAGCGCAACGCGACGAAGTCCGCCGTCGTGATCACGGTGAAGGACGGCCAGTTCAAGTTTGTCGAAACCGTGGCGCCATGAGCCGCGCACTGCGCGGCGTTGAGAGTTGAAGGTTGAAAGTCACGAAGCCAGCCCGATGTTTAACCACGAAAAGCTGGACGCGTGGCGGAAGAGCATTTTGTTCGCCGATTTGGTTTACAGCGGCACCAAAATCTTTCCGTCCGACGAGCGCTTCGGTTTGACGAACCAGATGCGTCGGGCCGCAGTTTCGATCTCTTCTAACCTTGCGGAGGGTTGCTCGCGAAGGTCGAAAGCAGATTTTAGGCGCTTCATCGAAATCGCCGTCGGCTCCGTGTTTGAGCTGGTCTCGCCGGCCGAGATCGCGCGCAACCCGGGATTCCTTTCTCCCACCCAACACCGCGAACTTCGGGACTCGGGTCTCGAAATCGTGAGAATGCTCGCGGGGCTCAGCGGTTCCCTGGAAGGTTGAGTCTTTCAACCTTCAACTTTCACCTTTCAACTTCGATCAGTGTCCGAATTCCTGCAGCAGCTCCTCAACGGTCTCTCCCTCGGTGCGATCTATGCGCTGATCGCGCTCGGTTACACGATGGTCTACGGGGTGCTGCGGTTCATCAATTTCGCGCACTCCGACGTGTTCATGGTCGGCGCGATCATCGGCTACTACACCGGCCATCACCTGCCGCCGGGCACCGTCGGAAGCGGGCTCGTGGTCCTGGCCGCGGCCATGGCCGGTTGCGCGCTGCTCGGGATCGTGATCGAGCGCTTCGCCTACCGGCCCCTGCGCAACGCGCCGACGCTCAACGTCCTCATTACCGCCATCGGCGTCTCCCTGTTGCTTGAATATACCTTCCAAAACCAGCATGTCTTCGGCGCCGCGCCGCAGCTTTTTCCGCCGGTTTTCCCGGTGAAGAACTTTCAGCTCGGCGGCCTTTCGATCTCGAGCAACCAGCTCATCGTCATCGGCGTCGCCGCCCTGCTGATGGTCGCGCTCGAGTTCATCGTGCACCGCACGAAGATCGGCACCGCGATGCGCGCCGTCTCGCTCAACCCGAAGGCCGCCCAACTCGTCGGCGTCAACATCGACGTCGTCATCTCGTTCACCTTCGGCCTCGGCTCCGCGCTCGCCGGCGCCGGCGGGATTCTCTACGCGCTCAACTATCCCTCGGTCGAGCCGCTGATGGGCGTGGTTCCCGGGCTCAAGGCCTTCATCGCTGCGATCCTCGGCGGCATCGGCAACATCCCCGGCGCCGCCCTCGGCGGCCTCATCCTCGGCACGGTCGAAACCTTCGTGAGCGGCAGCCAGTGGTCGACCTACAAGGACGCCATCGCGTTCGCGATTCTCATCGTCATCCTCCTGTTCCGTCCCGCCGGCATTCTCGGGAAATTTACGGTGGAAAAGGTATGAAGACGCCGCGGCGAACGCCACTCCCCGGGCCGTGCGTCCCGACCCGCGCCGGCGATGCCCCGTCGGGTTCACTCTGCTCCCGACTCTCCGCTCTCCGCTAGGTCGCCCGCCCATGCCGAAGCCGCACCTCGCCCTCCTCGCCGCGCTGCTGCTCGCGTTTGGCATCTCGCATTTCTCCGGGCTGATCGACCCCTACTACCTCGACGTCCTGACGGGCATCGGCATCAACGTCATTCTCGCCGTCTCGCTCAACCTCGTCAACGGCTATACCGGCCAGTTCTCGCTCGGCCACGCGGGCTTCATGTCCGTCGGCGCCTATCTCGCCGCGGCGGTCTCGGTCTTCCTCGGCCCGACGCTGCTCGGCCCCGGTGGCGGCACGGCGTTCCAGCAGAACGCGCTGTTTCTCGGCGCGCTCCTCACCGGCGGCCTGAGCGCCGCGGTCGCGGGCCTCCTCGTCGGCGTGCCGTCGCTGCGACTCAAGGGCGACTACCTCGCGCTCGTCACGCTCGGCTTCGGCGAGATCATCCGCGTTATTTTCCAGAACGTGGAAAAACTCGGCGGCGCCCTCGGGCTCAACGGCATCCCCGCCTATACCTCCATCTTCTGGGTCCTCGTCTTCGTCGCCCTGTCCGTCTTCGTCGTCACCTGTCTCGTCCACTCGACCTACGGCCGCGGTTTTCTGGCGACCCATGACGACGAGATCGCCGCGGAGGCCGTCGGCCTCAACACGACGCGCTACAAGATTGTCGCCTTCGTCATCGGCGCGTTTTTCGCCGGCATCGCCGGCGGGCTCTATGGCCATTTCAAGATGACGATCACGCCGAGCGGGTTCGACTTCACCAAGAGCATCGAGATCGTCGTCATGGTGATCCTCGGCGGCATGGGCAATACCCTCGGCGTCATCCTCGCCGCGATTTTGCTGACGCTGCTGCCGGAGGTGCTCCGGTCGGTCGCCGAATACCGGATGATCCTCTACTCGTTCCTGCTGATCGTCCTGATGCTCGCGCGGCCGCAGGGGCTCTTCAATTTCAAGCGGCGGAAAGCGAAGCCCTGATGCCCGCGCCGCTCCTCCAGCTCGAGCAAGCCACCATCCGCTTCGGTGGACTCACTGCCGTGAGCGCCGTCGATTTCACGGTCGGCGAGGGCGAACTCTGCGGGCTCATCGGGCCGAACGGCGCCGGCAAGACCACGGTCTTCAATCTCATCACCGGCGTCTACCAGCCCACCGGCGGCACGGTGTCGTTTTGCGGCCGGCCCCTCGCCGGACTGCGGGTCGACGAGATCGTCGCGCTCGGCATCGCGCGCACGTTTCAAAACATCCGCCTCTTCGGCTCGCTCTCGGTCTTCGACAACGTCCGCGTCGCCTGCAATCTCCACCGCGCCACCAGCCCCGTGCATTCGCTGCTCCGGCTCGAAGCCTTCCGCGCGGACGAGGCGGCCATCGCCCGACGCGCCGAGGAACTGCTCGACCTCTTCAACCTCCGCCGCTTTCGCGATGCCCCGGCGGACAGCCTGCCCTACGGCGAACAGCGCCGCCTCGAGATCGTCCGCTGCCTCGCCACGAAGCCAAGGCTCCTCCTCCTCGACGAGCCCGCCGCCGGCATGAATCCCACCGAGAAGGTCGAGCTCGTCCGGCTCATCCAGCAAATCCAACGGCAGTTCTCCCTTTCGATCCTCCTCGTCGAACATTCGATGAAGGTCGTGATGAGCTGCTGCCAGCGGATCGCCGTGCTCGACTACGGCATCAAGATCGCCGAGGGCGATCCCGCCCGGATTCAGGCCGATCCCAAAGTGATCGAGGCCTACCTCGGCGAAGACCATCAATCCGTCGCCGGCCACTGAGCGATCGCGATCGAACCATGCTCGCCGTCACCGATCTCCACGTTTCCTACGGTGCCATCGCGGCGCTCAGCGGCATCTCGTTCCAGGTCGAACAGGGTTCCATCGTCACGCTCATCGGCGGCAACGGCGCCGGCAAGACCACGACGCTCCGCACCGTCTCCGGCCTCCTCCGCCCGAAGTCCGGGGCGATTTCGTTTCTCGGCGAGGACATCACCACCCTGCCCGCGCACCAGATCGTCGCCCGCGGCCTCTGCCACGTGCCCGAGGGCCGGATGATTTTCTCCAATCTGACCGTCGACGAAAATCTCGCGATGGGCGCCTACCTCCAGCACGACCCCGTCCGGATTGCCGCCAACCGCGACTACGTGTTCAGTATTTTCCCGCGGCTGCGCGAACGGCTCAAGCAGACCGCGGGCACGCTGTCCGGCGGCGAGCAGCAGATGCTCGCGATCGGCCGCGCGCTCATGGGCAACCCGAAGTTCCTCATGCTCGACGAGCCCTCCCTCGGCATCGCCCCGCGGCTCATCAGCACGATTTTTGAAAAGATCGTGGAGATCAACCGCGTCCACGGCATCACGATCCTCCTCGTCGAGCAGAACGCCAACCTCGCCCTCGAGATCTCGCGCCACGCCTACTGCCTCGAGACCGGCCGCATCGCGATGGAGGGCGAGAGCAAAAAACTCCGTCACGATCCCCAGCTCAAGGCGACCTATCTCGGCGGTTGACTCGCTGCCATGCGGCGCCGCGTCTGGACTGTCCGTTGCGCGATGTCGTTGCAGTAACGTTCCCGCCGGCGATCCTCCCACCTCATGCGCACCCCCCGCACCTTCCCCGCCCTGCCGATCCTCGTCCTCGCGGCGCTCGCCGGCGCAACCGTCGTGCCGGCGGCCGAATCCGCCGACCTTGCGTGGCCCGACGTCGCGCGCGAGAACAAGCCGTGGACGCGGTGGTGGTGGCCCGGCAGCGCGGTCGACAAGGCCAGCCTGACCGGGCAACTCGAAAAAATCGCCGCCGCGGGCCTCGGCGGCGTCGAGGTCACGCCCATCTACGGCGCGAAGGGCTACGAGAGCCGCTACCTCGATTTTCTCTCGCCGAAATGGATGGAGATGCTCGAGCACACCGGGCGCGAGGCCCAGCGCCTCGGCCTCGGCGTCGACATGGCCACCGGCACCGGCTGGCCGTTTGGCGGGCCGTGGATCACGCCCGAGTTTGCGAACACCAAGCTCGTCCTGAAAGACGGCAAGCTCGCCGGCGAGCCGACCAAGATGATGGTCAAGCGCGCCGCCCCCGGCGACGAGGGCCTCGTGCTCGATCCCTATTCGCGCGACGCCCTGCAGCACTACCTCGCGCCCTTCGACAAGGCCTTCGGGCCATTCCCGCGTGGGCTCATCCGCAGCCAGTTTCACGACTCGTTCGAGTATTACGACGCGAGCTGGACGACCCGCCTGCCCGACGTCTTTCGCCAGATGCACGGTTACGACATCCAAGATGTGGCGGGCGAGCTGATGGGGGCGAAGCCCACCGATCCGGACACCCTCGCCCGCATCAAGTGCGATTATCGTGACACTCTCGCGGTTCTCCACCTCGACTACCTGCACACGTGGGTCAAGTGGTCGCACGACCGCGGCTGGCTCGTGCGCAATCAATCGCACGGCGCCCCGGGCAATCTTCTCGATCTCTACGCCAACGCGGACATCGCCGAGACGGAAATCTTCGGCTCGACGCCCTTTCCCATTCCCGGCCTGCACCGTCTCGACGACGAGGTGCGCCACGATCAGGACCTGCCCGAGTCCCTCGTCATCCGCATGGCGTCATCCGCCTCGCACGTGATGGGCCACCCGTATGCCTCGAGCGAAAGCTGCACGTGGCTGCGCGATCACTGGAAGGTCGCGCTGTCCTACGCGAAGCCCGAGCTCGACCGTCTGTTCACCGACGGCATCAACCATATTTTCTACCACGGCATGGTGTTCTCGCCGCAGGACGCGCCCTGGCCCGGCTGGCTGTTTTACGCGGCGACCCAGTTCAACCCGAACAACACGTGGTGGGACGATTTTGGCGCGCTGAACCGTTACGTCACCCGCGTCCAGTCGATCGTGCAGGGCGGCAAGCCGGACAACGACGTGCTGCTCTACTGGCCCGTTGAGGACGTCTGGGACGATCCTAACGGCCTCATGATCCAGCTCGCCGTCCACAACGTGAAATGGCTCACCGGCCAGCCCGTCGGCGCGCTCGCCCGCAACCTGATGAGCCACGGCTACACCTTCGACTATGTCTCGGACACGCAGCTTCAGGAAACCCGCGCCGACGCCGGTGAACTCGCCACGCCCGGCGCCCGCTACAAGGTCCTCGTCGTCCCGACCACGCGCCGCATGCCCGTCGCGACCATGCAACGGCTCGCGCAACTCGCGGCCGACGGTGCCACGGTCATCTTCGAATCGCTGCCGCAGGATGTCCCGGGCTACGGCAAACTCGAGGCGCGCCGCGCCGAGTTCAAGCAGGCCCTCGGCCGCCTTGGCAACCATGCCACGGTGCAGGCCGACGTGCTCGCCGCTCTCGCGACGCACCACGTGCCGCGCGAAGCGATCGCCGAGAGCGGCATCGGTTTCGTCCGCCGCGCCACGACCTCGGGTCACGATTATTTCTTCGCCAATCTCACCGCGAACAAGTTCGACGGCTGGGTCACCCTCGGCGCCGCGGCGCGTTCCGCCGTGATCCTCGACCCGCTCTCCGGCAACACCGGCCTTGCCGCGCTGCATGCCGGCGAGGCGGGCCACACCCAGGTCTACCTGCAGCTCGCGCCCGGCGAGTCGATGATCGTGCGCACGCTCGCGGATCATGCCGCCACCGGCCGCGCCTGGACTTACGTCGCCCCGTCCGGAGAGCCCGCCGCACTCGCCGGCGACTGGCAGATCGAATTCGTCAAGGGCGGACCCGAGCTGCCGCCGGCGCTCAGCACGACCGAGCTGAAATCGTGGACCGATCTCGGCGGAAGCGAGGCGAAGCGCTTCGGCGGCACGGCGCGTTATCGCGTCGAGTTTCAGGCGCCGGCGGAAAAGGCCGACGACTGGCTGCTCGACCTCGGCGACGTCCGCGAGAGCGCCCGCGTCCGGCTCAACGACCGCGAGATCGCCACGGCGTGGAGCGTGCCTTTTGCCCTGCGCGTCGGCTCCGCCCTCCGTCCCGGCCGCAACGTCCTCGAGCTCGAGGTCACGAACCTCGCCGCGAACCGCATCCGCGATATGGACCAGCGCAAGGTCGACTGGAAGATCATGCGCGAAATCAATTTCGTGAACATCAATTACCAGCCGTTCGACGCCTCGAAGTGGGACCTCAAGCCCTCGGGGCTCCTCGGCCCGGTGCGGCTGATTCCCTTGCGGGCGCTGAAGCTCTAGCCCGGCTTCCGTCGTCGTCCGGCCTGACGCCGCGGCCTGCCGGCGTTGGCGCGTTTCCGTCCGGCGGGTTGCGGACAGGACGACTTAGCCTACGATTCGGGCATGTGTTTTCGTCTCATCTTCGCCCTTGCGCTCGCCGGTCCGCTGCTCGCGGTGGAGACCAAGCCGGTCGTGGGCACGGTCCAGCCGGAAATCCGGCTGACCGACGGCACCGTCTTCACGAAGGCGAAGATCATCGAATACTCGCTGGCGAAAGACACCGCCACCATCGCCGATCCCAATCGCATCCGCACGGTCCCGTTGAAAAGTTTGCCGGAGCCGCTGCGAAAGCAGCTTCTCGCCGAGGCCGGGGTGAAGCCGGACGAACCTCACCGCCGCAGCGATCGCAGCTATCCACCGGCTCCGCCGCCGCCCGACAAGGTTATCCTCCCGACGGCACCGCCGACAACCGGTGCGCCGCCCACCACCGTCGACCAACTGACGCGCCAGGCGACGACCGAGGCGCCGGGCGAATTGAAGCTCTATCTCCAGAAGGCCTATGACCGCGTCTCGAGCCTCACCTGCAAGGTGCGCGAGGCGGCGCAGGTTCCCGGCTGGCAGAAGATCCGCGTCCGCGGCAGCGCGTCGTTTTCGCAGTGGGATGCGTCCCAGCGCGACTACGTCTGGCGCAGCGAGAAATTCGAGGTCGTATTCGACATCGTCGACGGCGGCAGCCTCAGGGTCGACACCGTCGCCTTCGGCGGCTTCGCCCACTCGGTGGACGAAGGCTGAATTCTGTCGCTTGATTTTTTCCGGGACCCGCTAGACTAGCGGGCTCGTTTCGTTTCTACGCTCGCCACCCATCCGCAACTTTCATCTCTCAACCCTTCCCATGTCCACCGCCACACCGCAGAAATTCGAATTCCAGGCCGAGATCGCCCAGCTGCTCGATATCGTCACCCACTCGCTCTACACCGAGAAGGAAATCTTCGTGCGCGAGCTGGTCTCGAACGCGTCCGACGCCCTCGAGAAGCTCCGTCACACGCAGCTCACGGAGAAGGAAATCTTCGACGACAAGCTCGACCTCGAGATCAACGTCACCACCGACGACAAGGCGAAGACCATCACGATCCAGGACTTTGGCATCGGCATGACCCGCGCGGAACTCGTCGAGAATCTCGGCACCATCGCCCATTCCGGCTCGAAGGCGTTTCTCAAATCCCTCACCGAGGGCGACCAGAAGAACACCAACCTCATCGGACAGTTTGGCGTCGGTTTTTATTCCGCGTTCATGGTCGCGAAGTCCGTGAAGGTTTATTCGCACTCGTGGCGCGCTTCCGAGCCCGGCCACGTCTGGACGAGCGAGGGCGCCGGCAGCTACGAGATCGAGGAAAGCGACGGCGAGCGCCGCGGCTCCAAGATCGTCATCACGCTGAAGGACGAATGCTCCGAGTTTTCGCAGGACTGGAAGGCGAAGGAGATCCTCGAGCGCTACAGCGCGTTCGTCTCGTTCCCGATCAACCTCAACGGCAAACGCGTCAACACCATCCAGGCGCTGTGGCTCCGCTCGAAGAACGAGATCAAGGACGAGGAATACACGGAGTTCTACAAGTTCCAGGCCCACGCCTTCGACGAGCCGCGCCTCCGCCTCCACTTCTCCGCCGACGCCCCGCTCGCGATCAACGCGCTGCTCTTCGTCCCGAAGGAAAATACCGAGAAGCTCGGGTTCGCGCGCACCGAGGCGTCCGTCGCGCTCTACTGCCGCAAGGTGCTCATCGACGCCAAGCCGAAGAACCTCCTTCCCGAGTGGCTGCGGTTCCTCAAGGGCGTCGTCGATAGCGAGGACCTCCCGCTCAACATCTCGCGCGAGACGATGCAGGACAAGGCGCTCGTCGAGAAACTGAACAAGGTCATCACGAAACGCTTTCTCAAGTTCCTCGAGGAGGAGGCGAAGAACCGCACCGACGCCTACAACGAGTTTTATGCGGAGTTCGGCCTCTTCCTGAAGGAGGGCGCCGCGATGGACTTCACCCACAAGGACCAGATCACGAAACTGCTGCGCTTCGAGTCGTCGCTCACCGAGAAGGGCAAGACCACCTCGCTCGCCGACTATGTCACGCGCATGGGTTCCGAGCAGAAGGAGATTTATTATCTCGTCGGCCCGAATCGCGCCGCCATCGAGAGCGGCCCGTATCTCGAGGGCTTCAAGGCCCGCACGCTCGAGGTGCTTTTCTGCTACGACGCCGTCGACGAATACGTGATGAACAACGTCCGCGAGTTCGATGGCCGGAAGCTCACCGCCGCCGACCATGCCGACGTGAAGCTCTCCGATCTCCCCAAGCCCGAGGGTGCGCTCAGCGAGGACGACACGAAGACCCTGACCAAGTGGCTCAAGGACATCCTCGGCGACCGCGTCACCGAAGTGAAGGCCAGCGACCGTCTCGTCGACTCCCCCGCCCTCGCGCTTAACGCCGACAAATTCATGTCACCCCACATGCGCCGCATGATGAAGGCCATGAACAAGGACGGCACCGACACCCCGCTCCGCGTGAACCTCGAGATCAACCCGCGCGCGGTCGTGATGAAACGCCTCTTCGAAACCCACACGACGGCACCCGACAAGGCCAGGCTCGTCGCCGAGCAGATCCTCGACAACGCCCTGATCAGCGCCGGCCTGCTCGAC
>CALFNN010000037.1 GCA_937902925.1 uncultured Opitutaceae bacterium | reverse complement strand
GACCAGAAGGCCGCGGTGCCGACATTGATGAGCGCGAGCGGAACGAGGAATTTCCAGGCGAAGCGCGTGAGTTGGTCCATCCGCAGGCGCGGGAACGTGGCGCGAATCCAGATGAAGCCGAGGAGGAGCGCGATCAGCTTCACGGCGAACCAAAGGTAGGACGGGATGAACTCGAGGAACGGCAGCGGCGCGTGCCAGCCGCCGAGGAAGAGGGTGATCGCCATCCCGCTGAGCGCGATCATGCCGAAGTATTCGGCCATGAAGAACAGCGCATATTTGAAGCCGGAGTATTCGGTGAGGTGGCCGGCGATGAGTTCGCTCTCGGCTTCCGGCAGGTCGAAGGGCGAGCGATTCGACTCGGCGAGCGCGGAGACCATGAAAATCACGAAGCCGGCGAAGCCCCACGGCGTGAACACGAACCAGTGCGGAAAGAACCCCCATTTCCAGCCACCTTGGGCCGCGACGATGCCGGTCGTCGAAAGCGTGCCGGCGAGCATGACGACGGGCACCCAGGCGAGGAGCAGCGGCAGTTCGTAGCTGATGAGTTGCGCGAGCGCGCGCATCGCGGCGAGCAGCGAATATTTGTTGCGGCTCGCCCAGCCGGCCATGAAGACGGCGAGTTCCGTGGCGGCGCCGGCGGCAAAGAAATAGAGCACGCCGGCGTCCAGTTCGACCGGCACGAGATGACGGCCGAAGGGGATCACCGCGAAGGCGAGAATCGAAAACGCGAGGAGCGAGACCGGCGCGAGATAGTGCAGCACCTGGTCGGCGCCGCGCGGGACGATGTCCTCCTTGGTGAGGGCCTTCACGCCATCGGCAAACGGTTGCGCGAGGCCGTAACTGCGGATTTTCCCGAGGAAGCCGAGGAACGGGAGCGATGGCGTTGGCGCGCGATTCGGGCCGGGGCGGTTTTGCACGCGACCGAGGATCTTGCGTTCGGCCAGGGTGAGGAACGCAAACAGCAGTCCGAAGACGGCGAGGATGACGGCGATCGCGATGACGCCGTTGACGAGCCAGCGCCACGGCTCGGGTAGGAATCCCGTGACGGCGTCACGCAGCAGTTGCGGCGCGCGTTCGAGGAAGGGCTCGGTCGCTGCGGGGGCGCTCATGCGACAGGCGGAGGAGGCGGGGGAGCCTCCGCGCTGGGCGCGGCGGGCAGTTTCGGGGCAGCCGGAATGGTGGAAGAGGGAGTCGGGGCGGGCGCGGGCTTCGCAGGAGCGGGAGCCACCGGCTTCGGCGCGGCAGCCGCGGCGACTTTCGCGGCGGCGGCGGCCTTGGCTTTTTCCTCGGCGGCTTTGCGCTCGGCGGTCAGGCGAGCGTCAACCTCGGCGGCCTCGGTGGGGTGAATCGAGTGGTAGTAGTCGTTGGGTTTCGCGAGCGCCTCGCGGTTGAGCAGCAGCGCGGTGAAGCGGTCGGTCGTCGCGACTTCGAAGACCTGGTCCATCTTGATCGCGTCGAACGGGCAGACCTCGACGCAAATCTGGCAGCTCATGCAGACGGCGGTGTCGATGTCGAAGATCGCGGGATAAATCTGCATCTTGCCCGCGGCGTCCGGCTTCTTGTCCTTGCTCTTCTCGATGTAGATGCACTGCGGCGGGCATTCCTTCTCGCAGATCTGGCAGGCGACGCAGCGCATCGTGCCCATGGGATCCGCGGCGTTTTCCGTGACGAGAAACGGGAAGTTGCGGTAGTTCTCCGGCAGCTTCTGCTTCACCTCGGGATACTCGATGGTGGTATAGCGCGCCGGATCGTGGAAACTGCCCACGAGGTTTTTCGCGGTGACCGCGAGACCTTGAATTAATCCGGAGCCGAGCATGGGGAAAGGAGTCAGGAGCCAGAATCCAGAATCCAGAAGTCGAGCAATCCGGAGGCGCGGGCGGTTGTCGCTCGTGCTACTGGCTCCTGAATTCGGGATGCTGGATTCTTCATTTTAGCGGTCGACTTCGCCGAGGACGATGTCGACGGAGCCGAGGATGATGACGGTGTCGGCGACGGTGTGGCCGAGGCACATGTCCTCGAGGACGGTGAGGTTGATGAACGACGGCGGACGCACACGGTAGCGGTAGGGATTCGGGCTGCCGTCGCTGATGAGATAGAAACCGATCTCGCCCTTCGGGCCCTCGATGCGGCCGTAGGCCTCGCCGGCCTTGGGGCGGAAACCGCGGAGCTTCGCCTTCGGGTCCATGATGGGGCCAGCGGGGAGCGTCGCGAGCGCCTGCGAGAGGATCTTGATCGATTCGCGCATCTCGAGGACGCGGATCATGTAGCGGTCATAGACATCGCCGTGGTCGCCGAGCGGGACGCGGAAGTCGAATCGCGGATAAACGCCATAGGCGTCGACCTTGCGAAGGTCGTAGTTCACGCCGGTCGCGCGGAGCATCGGGCCGGTGACGCCGGCGCTGACGGCGAGTTCGGGCGAAAGGCGGCCGACGCCCTGCGTGCGGGCCATGATGATCTCGTTGCCGGTGAGCAGCGCCTCGAATTCGTCGAGGAATTTGCCGTAGCGGTCGGTGAGTTTCTTCGCGCCGTCGAGCCAGTCGGCGGTCGGATCGACGCGGCAGCCGCCGAAGCGCTGGTAGTTGCACATCATCCGGGAGCCGCTGAGTGACTCGAACAGGTCGAGGATGTTTTCGCGCTCGCGAAATGCATACATCAGCGGCGTGCCGGAGCAGCCGCAGTCCTGCATCAGAAAGCCGGCGAGGCAGGTGTGATTCAGGAGGCGCGTAAGCTCGGCGAGGATGACGCGGATGTATTCGGCGCGTTCGGGCACGGGCTGGCCGGCGAGTTTTTCGACGGCAATGGCGTAGGCCCAGTTGTTCGTCATCGAGCACAGGTAGTCGAGTCGGTCGGTGTAGGGCATCGACCCGAGGTAGCTGGTGTTCTCGCCGATCTTCTCGTGGTTGCGATGCAGGTAACCGAACACCGGCTTGAGTTTCACGACGGTTTCGCCGTCGAGCGTGACGATCATCCGGAACACGCCGTGCGTCGATGGATGGTGCGGCCCCATCGAGACCTCGAGCAGGTCGCCGTGAAATTCGTCGTGGACGGCGCGGACGTGCGAGCCGCCCGGAGTGCCGAGCGCGGTGAGATCGGAGACGCTCATGGTTTCGCCTCCGTTGTCGCCGGGTTCGATGAGCCCGGGCCGGGGTCCGCGACCCCGGCTACAGAGGGGTAATGGGTCTTCGCTTTTTCCAAAACCACGCCGTGCGGCGTCGGCTCCCATTCGTAGTCGTCGGGCTCGACGTAATCCTTCCGCATCGGATGGTCCTTGAACTCGGGCCACATCAGGATGCGCCGCAGGTCGGGATGGCCGTCGAAGACGACACCGTAAAGATCGAAGACCTCGCGCTCCTGGAACTCGCACGCGCGCCAGACCGGCGTGAGCGAGGGGACGGTGACTTGATCGGTGCGATTGCCCGTGCGCAGCCGGAGAATCACCGGCCCGTGGCGCAGCGCGATGGAATAAAGATGGTAGACGACCTCGAGACAGCCGGGCTGCACGCGTTTTGTCTTTTGCTCGACGACCTTAGCCGGACCGCCGGCCGGATCGGGGACGCTGACCTTGGTCGTCTCGACGATTTCCTTTTCCGGCCAGTCGATGCCCGTGACGTTGGAGCATTGATCGAGCTTGAACGTCGGGTCGTCGCGGAGGAATTGGGCGATCTCGCGAGCACGGGTCGCACCGAGCAGCAGCGAATGCTGGGCGGCGGCGCCGGGATTTGTGACCAATGAAATCTCCGCCCCGGGAAACCGGGCGAGCAGACGGTCGCGGATCTGTTCAGCGGTTTCCATGGATGATCAGCCTTTGCCAGATCGGACGATGGCCGGCGCCTGCCAGACGTCGGGATTGGCCGGCGGCTGGAGATCGTGCTCGCCGAAATCCGGCACGGGATAGTCGCACTTGATGTCGGCGCGCAGGTGGCGCGGGGCATCGGGGCCGGAGAGCTGGAAGCCCTTGATTTTTTTCTGCAGCTCGACGAGTCCGTGGAGGAGCGCCTCGGGGCGTGGCGGACAGCCGGGGATGTAGATGTCGACGGGGATGAAGCGGTCGATGCCCTTGAGGACGTTGTAGCCCTGCTTGAACGGCCCGCCCGAAATCGCGCACGCGCCCATGGCGATGCAGTATTTCGGCTCGGGCATCTGGTTCCAAAGGCGGACGACCTGCGGCGCCATTTTCTTCGTGACGGTGCCGGAAACGATGAGGAGGTCGGCCTGACGGGGAGACGGTCGAAAAACTTCCGAGCCAAAGCGGGCGATGTCGAATTTCGCCATCGACGCCGCGATCATCTCGATCGCGCAGCACGCGAGGCCGAAATTGAGCGGCCAGACCGAGTTGCTGCAACCCCAGGTGTAGAGTTCCTGCAGGCTGGTGAGGAGGATGCCGTGACGGCGGAGTTCGTCGCGCTCGACGTCGGTGATGGGGCTGGTGGGCGCCCGTTCGACAGGCGCGGGGCTGGCGGCGTCGCTCATGTTATTTCCATTCGAGGTGCCCGCGATGCCATGCCCAGACCAAGCCCTCGGCGAGCAGGAAAATAAAAACCAACATGGTGGCGAGGGCGCCGGCGGACAGGCCGGTGAAGGCCACGGCAAAGGGCAGGAGAAACAACAGCTCGACGTCGAAGATCAGAAAGAGGATCGCGTAGAGATAATAGTGGGCCTTGAACTGGATCCACGAGTCGCCCGTCGGGGTGACGCCGCATTCATAGGCGGCGCCCTTGTCGGCGCTGGGCTTGGCCGGCTGAAAAAACCGGAACCACAACTGGGCGACCGACAGCAAAATCACGGGGAACGCCACGGCAATGGCCGCGAACAAGGCAAGAAATGCATAGGGATGTGCGTCCATTGCGTGAGGTGGCGACATTGTTGAAGCCCGGCGGGCCCCGGTTCAATGGCGAATCTGCGTTGTTTCTTGCGCTAAGCTGCGCATCGCTTGAGGCGCGGCCAGCGGCGGCCATCTTGGCGTGCCTGCGCCGCCAGCGGCGGCGATAACGGTGGCGAGCGTCCGGCGAGGCGTTATGTCAGGTTCTTTGTGACAAGAAGGTTGCAGTCGTGCCGGCTGACGGGCTGGATGCGTCGGCGGTTATTCGGGGGTGAGTGCCACGCCGTTTGCCACGTATGGTAAATTTCCCCGTGGATCGCAGTCTCAAAACCCCCGTGCAACCCGGAGCCATGAAATTCGCGCTGGTGGAAGACCAGTTGATGTTTCGCAGCATGCTGCGACGCCTCTTGGTGGAGGATTGCGGCGGCACGGTCGTGCTGGAGGCCGGCACCCTGGGGGAGGTGCGGGCCGGGATGGAAGTGCTGCGCACGGTCGACCTGGTGCTGCTGGATATCCGGATGCCGGATGGCGACGGCGTGGATTTTGTCGACGAAATGTCGAAGGCGCGCGTATCGGCCCCGGTGCTGCT
Source organism: uncultured Opitutaceae bacterium (assembly GCA_937902925.1). Taxonomy (GTDB): domain Bacteria; phylum Verrucomicrobiota; class Verrucomicrobiia; order Opitutales; family Opitutaceae; genus CALFNN01. The sequence goes on along the minus strand of CALFNN010000037.1, from coordinate 124,445 downwards.
GTGCTCCTCGTCGTGCGAGGATTACATCGTGCACCGGGTGAGCCGGAGTTTTGTCCAGGGCTTCGTGCACAAGGACGAGGAGCCGAAGGTGCTGATGACGGCGATCCAGATGATCGCGGCGGGCGGGGCATTTTTCAGTCCCCGGTTCGTGCAACGACGGCGGGAATTGGGGCAGGACCAGGAAAACTTCACGAAGCTGCTGTCGGACCGCGAACAGGAGCTCCTGCGCCTGCTGGGGGCGGGGCACACCGAGGCGGAGATTGCCGCGACGCTGGGCCTGGGAGTCTCGACCGTGTTGACGCACAAGCGCAACGTGATGCTCAAACTCGACCTGCACACCGCGCAGGACTTGCAGAAATTCGCGCTGAAGTCGGGGTTCACCACGATCGATCGGCTGCGCTGACGGCCGTCCCGGGCGACCGCAGCCGCCTCAGGCGTCGACGAGACTCGCGATGGCCTGGATGAGTTTTTCCGCGGGTTCGCCGCGCTCGAGGACGCCCTCGAGCAACTCGAGCTGCTCGGCGAGGTCGATGTGGTCGAGGGCGCGGCAAAGGTTGTTCAGCCGATGGGCGAGCTCGGCGGCTTGCTTTGCATCGGTCCGGGCCGTTTGCCGGAGGTCGGTCCACGCCGCCGCGATCTCGGTCGGGATCCGCGCGAGCGGCCGCGGCGTGAGGCGGGAGGCCTCGAGCGAAATCGTCGTGAGCTGGCGGTCGCCCCAGCTGGCGAGGGTGGTGCGAAGTTTTTCGAGCGTGATGGGTTTGCTGATGAAACCCGCCATGCCGGCGTTCAGGCACTCGTCGCGGCGCTCGCGGGTGGAATAAGCCGTGACGGCAAACACCGCGGGCTTCGGGTCGGGACAGAGGCGGAGAATCTGCCTGGTGAGCTCGACGCCGTTGGTGTCGGGCAGGCGGTAGTCGGTCAGCACGATGTCGTAGCCGTTTTCGCGCGCCAGTCGCAGCGCTTCCACCCCGGTCGTGGCCCAGTCGACCGTGTAGTTCATCTTGGCGAGAATGCTGCCGAGGACGATGCGGTTGTAGTCCTCGTCCTCGATCGCGAGCGCGCGGGCGGGCAGGGTGGAGGGCGGGGCGGCGACCGGGTGCGCGATGGCGGCGGCGCTGACCTTCTCGAAGGGAACGTTGAGGTAGAACGTGGTCTCGCCGTTGGTGCTGACGGCGCCGACATCGCCGCCCATCGCCTGGGCGTAGCGTTTGCAGATCGCGAGGCCGAGGCCGGTGCCGTGGATGTTGCGCTCCACCGCCTCGGTGCCGCGCGTGAAGCTCTCGAAGAACTGGTCGAGAGTGTCCTTGTCGATGGTGGGCCCCGAGCTGGTGACGCTGAGCGTGAGCTGCACGCCGCCTTCCGCAGGAGTGAGGATCGTGCTCACGCGAGCCTCGGGTGGCACGCCGTATTTGAGGGCGTTGCTGAGGTAGTTGGCGAAGATCTGGCGGAGCTTGGCGGCGTCGCCCTGGAGCGTAAGACTCGCCGGCGGCCGCTCGAGAAAACGGATCGCGCGGCCCGTGGGATCGACGGTGGCCGCCGCGGCCTCGAGGGTGTCGAGCAGGTCGAAAAAACTCGACTCGAGCGTCAGGCGGCCGGCCTCGATCTTGGAAAAATCGAGGATGTCGTCGACCGTGCTGCGGAGTTGCTCCGCGCAGCTGTGGAGGAGCTTGAGCGTGTGCGCTTGTTTGGGGGCGACCGCGCCGTCGCGGAGGATGTTCACGAGACCGATGACGCCGTTCATCGGGTTGCGGATTTCGTGCGACATCGAGGCGAGGAATTCGGTCTTGGCGGCGCTGGCGGCGGCGAGCTCGCGCGTGCGCTCCTCCACCGTGCGCTCCAGTTGCAGGTTGCGCTCGCGAATCTGATGCGTGCGGAAGCGATAGAGGAAATAAAAGCCGAGCGCCGCGAGCAACACGTAGCCGCCGACCGCGCCGCGCGAGGCATACCACGGCGGCAACACGGTGAAGACGTGGGACACGACCGGGCCGACGTGGCCGAGGTTCGTGGCCCGCACCTCGAGCGTGTAGGTCAGCGGTGAGAGCGAGGGATAGCTGACCTTCTCGCCGCCCTTGGTCGGAATCCAGGCGGTCTCCGTCGGAAGCAAGCGGCGCTCGAAGCGGGGGCGTTCGCCGAATTCGTCGTAGGGCAGGCTGCCGCTGAAGCTCAGGCTGTTCTGCTCGGCGCCCAGTTCGGACGGGGGTGCATCGAGGATCGTGGCGTCTCCCTCGCGTGAGTCCCGAATCGAGAACTGCAGTTGCGGCGGATCGAGGCGGTAGGTCGCGGTGAGTGCGCCGGTTTCGAGTTCGAGGATCTTGTTGTCGCCGCAAATCGTGAGGGTGCGCCCGCTGGCGGTGAGCGAATGAGTTTCGGACAACTGCGGGAGGCCCTTGGCATCGACGGTTTCCCACCCGACAGAATCGCCGGAAGAGACGAGGCGGCCGAGGCGCTGCTCGCCCGCCTGTTCGCCGAGCAGCCACAACGTGCCCTCGTCGGTGGACGCGAGCAACGGGTTGTGGAGTCCCGCCGTATGGTCCACGACGCGGAAATGCTCGCCGAAACGGACGCTGTCGGCGGAAGCGACCACAAGGGTCTGGCCGAGCAGGTGGAGTTTTGCCGCGCTGGAGTCGGGGAGCTTGGCCGCCTTGGCGAAGGTAAACGGTGGAGCGGTCGGCGCGCGGTAGAGGTTGCCGTCGATCGTGGCGGCCCAGAGCGTGTCGCCGCGGATGGCGAAACCGGTTATTTCCGCGGCGGGTCCTGACACCAGTCGGGATTTGCCCGCCGCAACATCGACGAAATAGAGTCTCTCGGTCGACGTGGTTAGCAGGTTGCCGTCCGGCAACTCGACCATGGTGCCGGTCCGATTTCCGATCGTATCGATTTCACTCCCTCCCACGCGAATTTTTTCCCACAGGCCGAATATCGGACCATGGCGACTGGGTATCGTTTCGTAAGTTCGGGGGAGCGTTTCGTCCTTCCCGTGTTCGGGATAGTATTCCCCGTGATCCTCGTAGCTGATAAAAAGTCCGTCGATTCGGGCAGCGCTTATAGGTGAATTCTCCAACGTCATTTCGTGGCCGAATCGCGGCGGCTCAAAAACAGTGATGCCCTGCCTGGAGCCGATCCAAAGCTTTCCAGCCCGATCCTTGAAGACGTCCATCAACGCAAGCGTTGGCAGAACCGAGGCACGGGTAACGTAAGTAATGCGCCCGGAGTCGAGCTGGATCAGAGCGAGCCCTTTTGTAGCAGTCGAAATGGCGAGATATTTATCCCAGAGGGTGGCGCTCGTGATGATGCCCTCATCGGTCAGACGGCGGGTTTGGGCGACGACGCGATAGTCCGGGCCTTCCCGTTTATACAAAGCGTGGCCGGTCAGCACAAAGTTGCCGTCCGTCCAAAGCCAAAGCTCATTGCCGGTCCCGGAGGGTGGCGATGGCAGCGGCTGGAGTTCGCCTCCGGTCACTTCCCACAGGCCTCGCCCCGGCTGTGCCACCAACACCCGCCCATCAAATGGGAGGAGAATCAACCGACTTTTGTTCGGAAGTTTTGTATGCCGGGCCGTCTGACTGGCGGGATCGATAAACCAAACCTCTTCATTGGTGGTGGCAATGAGTAGACCGCCAATCTTGGCGAGTTGCCAGAACTCGCCAGCATTTGCGATTTCCGGAATGGACAACCGCTCATACCGGCTGCCCGCGCCGATCGGAAGTTTGATCTTTCCGATTTCATTTAGCGAAGCGACCCACAGGGTCGTGCCATCGACCAGCAGACTGCGGATAGCCGGCTTCCGGAATCCGGAAACAATCTGCCATTCGTTATTCTCGTAATAGACGATTCTTTCTCCGCCTGCGATGATCTGGCCGTCTTTTGACTGGGCAATCTGAAGGACGTAAGTTTCTCCCTGCAATTGACTTGGAGAGAATGATGCATGGATCATTCCCTCTTCGGGTGGGGCCGCGCCAAGCGGGGTGGCCGGCATGAACGGAAGAAGCCCGATTAGAACGATACCATTTAAAAGGTAGTGCATTACTGCTGTAATGGTAAACGGCGCGGTAGAAGACTTAACGGGACTGGCGTAAGGTGAAAGGTGAAATGAAAAAGATATCCTCCCTCCTGCTCGCTTTGTTTTCTACGATGTTTCTGGCCGTGGGTGCAACTCATGCCGCCGAAAGATTCGATACCCTCGGTCACGCCAAGGGCGCGGCCGGCTCCGTCATGGATGGTCCCGGATTGCCCTGCGGCACGAACGAAAACTGATCGCACTTCCCGTGTTCAGCCTCGCCGCCATCAACTATCGTGACATCTTCACGACTGACGGAGGTCCCATCGAGCGCGTCTCGTCGGGATCCATCGATGTGCTGGGGCGGCAGGCGCATCAGGCGAACGCCTATCTGGCGCCCGGTCTGATTCAAGGTAAGGCCCCGCTGTCGGTTTACGGCAACGCCGACGGCACCGGGGCGAGCGGTTCGGCTCAAGTCGCGCGTCATATGGCGATCTCCGAAGCGCTCGAGCGCTGGGCATTCTACACGCTTTCCAACGGCGACGATGCCGCCAGATACGGCTTCGATGTCGATAATTCGACCAACGGCATGGCCGCGTTCCCCGGGTTGTTCAAGGCGCAGGCGCGCAAGCGCGCGCACCTTGAGGCACTCGAGCGCTGGGCCTTGATTTCCTGGTGGTCCGGTCACATGCGCGCTTCCGTCGTGGGCGACGCGCTCCTCGGCGTCACCGCGCTTCGTCTGGAGCACAGCGCGAAGTTTGGCGAGGTGGCCCTGCTGTTCCGCCGGTCGGCTGCCGGACACGTGAGCTACGGTTACTCGGCGGGCTCGACCTTTCGCACCGCGGCGGCGCGCGCGGCGGTGGAACTGGCCCGCAACGAGTTTGTGGTCGGCTATTACAAGCTGCGCAGCGTGGTCCGCGAGGTGCCGAACTGCTTCGAGCGCCGTTGCCTGTATTTTGCCGGCGAGGAAGGCCATGCCGAGTTCCTCCGCCGCGTGTTCGACCGCAAGCCGCACCGCGAAGCCGAGTGGTCCGTGCAGTTCGACGGTGAGCTGCCCGGCCCGTGGTCGAAGTATGCGACCGTGTGGCGCGTGGTGCCCGAGATGCCGTCGCGCGAATATCTGGATCCGAAAAGCTCTTTCTTTTTCTGGTGACTTATGAATCAACTGACTTTGACCCAAATTCGTGACTGCGTGAACCGCGGCGACCGGACCGCGGCGTTGACCGCGCTGCGCGCCGCGATCCAGGAGGAAAGAATCACCCCGCGCGACGGCATCGAACTGATGCTCGCGATCCGGCAGGGTTCCCGGCCCGCGATGCTCGAGGCGGTGGAAACGATGAAGTGGGGACTGCCCGGGGCCTACCGCTATGTCCCCAAGGCGGATCATGCCTTCGCTTGAAGAGGCACTTTTTCAGGCACTGGAGGAAGAGCGGAAACTCTCGGAAGAGCGGGCGCTCCTGCCCGGGCTCTTGCAGCACGATCTGGCCAATGTGCTCTGCCAGGTGTCGCTTTCCGTCTCGGTCTTTTCCGCGGTAACGGACGACAGGGAACGTGCGCGCTGCCTGCGCGACATCCAGGGCGGCGTGAAGCGGATGAGCGAGCTGCTCTCGGGGATGCGTTTCCTGTTCCTGACGCGAAGCGGTGCGGCTGACTACGGGCCCGGGGACCTGTCGACGTTCATCGGCGACCTCGTGCGTGAGCCCGGGGTCTGGCCTTCCGGGGCGCCGATTGCCCTGGAAATGCCGCCCGCGATGCATTGCTCGTTCTCGCCGACGCTGATTCGCCACGCCCTCGTCAATCTGATCGGCAACGCTGTTGCCTATGCCCATGGGACGTGGGTGCGCGTCCGCCTTTCGCCGGTGCGCGAGGAAGTCTGGCAGTTGTCCGTGGCCAACGGCGGCCCCGGGATACCGGCCGACCACATGCCGTATCTCTTCGAGCTGGGGCACCCCGTGAAATACACGAGCAAGATCGGCAGCCCTGGTCTCGGGCTTTATATCGCCCGTATGTGCGTGCGCTTTCACGGCTCGGTCTTGCGCGTGCGGACCCGCGATTCCCTCACGGCGTTTTCGTTCAATGTCAGAACCGCGCGGCGAGCGATAATGCCGGGGACGGTCGAGGCAGGCAACTTCTACGCCGCCTAGCTGTCCCGGGAGGGCCGCTGTTGTCGGGAAACTGCTTGCCACTCCCCCCGTGGCACGTGGACACTCGGCAGCGACTGCGACCCGGTCTTGCAACACCACGCCAACCCACGCGGGCCTACGCCCGCTTTTTCGGACTACATGGACGACAATGTTCCCAAGGAGAATCCGCCCGCGGATTTCAACAAACTCGATCTGAGCCAGCTACAGGGCTTCAGCTTCGGCACGCAATGGACCCAGGACAAATCGTCCCCCTCCGACCGTCGCGAACGTGACCACGGGGGCGACCGGCCCCGGCGTGAGGACCGGCGGGACGGCCCGGGTGGCGGAGCTCCGATGAACCGCGACCGGCGCTCTTTTCGGAAACCCGCCGGCCCGGCCGGTGGCGATGGGGTCGCGGGCGCCCCGACCAGCGCCCCGGGGGCAGCGGATCGCCGCGAATTCTCGGGCGGTGCCCGCCCGCGGCGCGAGGGTGGTGAATATCGCGGCGGGCCCCGCCGCGACGGCCCCGGTGGCGGCGACCGGGGTGGTCCACGCTATGGCGGTCGCAACGAGCAGCAGGATCGCGGTCCGTATGACAGCCCGTTTTTCAACGTCACCTTTTATCCGGAGGACACGAGCTTCAACACCCTCGTGCAAACGATCCGGAAGTCCTGCCGCACGATCGAGCTGTTTGAAATCGCGCGCACCGTGGTCGACAAGACCGATCGTTTCGTCGTCGTCGTTACGCGCAAGATGCCCGAATTCGCCGCGCCCCGGTCAGCCGCCGGGCCCGAAACTCCGACGGCGGAGTCTCCCGCCAAGCCCGCCAAACAGCCCTTCTATATTTCGGTGCCCGACCATCTGCCGTTCGAGAGCGACGACGCGGCCGTGGCCCATGTGCTGGCTCATCATCTGGGACTGTTTTTCGATGCCGCCGAGGTCGAGGTCGACCCGCCGAAGGGAAACTATCAGGTCATCAATAAATGCGGTGTGACCGGCGAGCTGCTCGGGCCGCCAAATTATCACCGTTACAACCAGATCGTGCAGCAACATCACGCGGCGAAGGTCGCGCGGATGCCGTTCGAGGCGTTTCGCAGCCGGATCGAGACCATCCGCGACCCCGAGGTCGTGAATCAGTGGCTCGAGAAGATGAAGAAGACCACGCGTTACACGTGGAAAACGCTCGCGGCGCCAAAGCCGGCCGAGCCGGCGAAGAGTCCGGTGCCGGAATCGAGTCCGGCCAGCGACGCGGCCCCGGCCGCGCCGGCCGGGGAAAACGCCGCCCCGGTGGAGACGCCGCCCGCGGCGGCTCCAGCGGAGACCGCCGCGCCGGTTGTGCCGACCTTCGATTCGCTCGAGGACGCGCGCCTTTATCTCCTCACGCACGCGCGGGAAAAAGTCGTGCGCCATGCCGAGAGCGCCCGTTTCCACGGCAAGGTTGCGGAAACGATGCCGCCCGGCGAAATCCGCCGCGCGGTGGAGGGGGCGCTCGAGCGCCAGCGCCGGTTTCCCCTCGATACGGCGAACGCGTTGCGCGGTCGCCTGCGCCGCGAGCATTTCACCATCTTCAAGAAGGGTTCGAAGGGCGTGTCCTATGTCTGCGCGGTGAAGCGGAAATTCCGCGTTCCCGGACAGACATTTGCCGACAGCATCGGCGCGCTTATCTCGTTTATCGAGGTGCACCCGATGATCCGCGCCAGTGAACTCGCGGCGAAATTCCTCGGCATCGTCGTGGCGCCGGCACCGGTCGCGCCCTCCGCTCCGGCGGGGGAGGCGGCCCCGGCGGCCGAGGCGCCGGCCAAGGCCGAGCCCGCCGCGCCCTCGATCGAGGAACGCGCAAAAATCGCCCGGCTGCAAGGCGACCTCATGTGGCTGGTGCGCGAGGGCTACGTCACGGAGTTCATCGACGGCCGGCTGTTTGCGCCGCCGCCGATGGTCGAGGCGCGCAAGAAAGAGGTCGAGGCCGAGGAGCACGATCCCGAGAACTTTCCCGAGGCGCCCCCGTCGTCCCCGCCGTTCGAGGCGAAACCGGCGTCCGAGGCTGCGGCACCGTTGCCTCCGGCGGCCGATGCGCCTGGCGCGGAAGCCAGTGCGCCGACTTCGGAGCCCGGCGGCCCGGATGCGGTCGCTGCTCCGGCCGAGCCGCCGGCGGGCGAAGTCGTGTCCGCGCCCGCGGAGGCCGAGCCGGCGGTTTCGCCGGCCGTCGGGGAGCCGCCGCTTCCGCCCGCGGCGACAAACTGACCTTTCGCGGCTTGCGCCATGGCCGCCGTGCCCACTGCGGGCGAGATCGAGGCCTATTTGCACCGGCACATTCCCATCTCCGCCGCGATGGGGGTGCGCGTGCAGGTGTGCGATGCGACGGGTGCGACGCTGGCGGCGCCGCTCGCGCCCAACGTCAACCATCGCGCGACCGTTTTCGGTGGCAGCGTCTCGGCGGTCGCGATCCTGTCGGCGTGGACCTGGCTGCATTTCGCGCTGCAATCTGCCGGTCAGGCCTCACGCCTGGTGATTCAGAAAAACGGCGTCGAGTATCTCGCGCCGATCGCGGGCGAATTCGCGGCCCGGTGCGCGGCGCCGCAGCCCGCCGACTTCGAAAAATTCCTGCGAACGCTCGCCCGCCATGACAAGGCCCGGCTTGCGCTCGGCGCCGGGCTGACCTGCGATGGGACCACGGTCGCCCGGTTCCACGGCGAATATGTGGCGGTGAAGACCGGCTGACCGGCGCGCCGTTACTTTTTCTTGTAGACGGTGGCGGGATCGAAGAGGCGCTCGGCGGTGAACTGCAATTTTAGCGCGGGATCGTCGAGGTCGGCGAGTTTGCGGTAAAAACAGGATTTGTAGCCGTTGTGGCACGAGGCGTTGGCGGCGCCGGATTGCTCGACCTTGAGGAGCAGCACGTCCTGGTCGCAGTCGGTGCGGAGTTCGCGCACGTGCTGGACGTTTCCGGACTCCTCACCCTTCACCCAGAGTTTGCTGCGCGAGCGGCTCCAGTAGGTGGCCTTTCTCGTCCGGAGCGTGTGCGCCAGCGCCTCGGCATTCATGAACGCGAACATCAGGACGTCGCCCGTGTGGACATCCTGCGTGATGCACGGGATCAGGCCGTCGGCGCCGAATTTCGGTTGCAACGTCGTGCCGAGCTCGATCTCGGCGGTGGTGGTGCGGGCGGGGAAGACGTAGGTGGACATGGAAATATCAGGGCTGGCCGGCGAGTTTTCTCAGGTAGTCGTAGCTGTAAAGTCCCGTGCGGTGACCGTCGCTGAACTCGAACCGGATCGCGTAGTTCCCGATCACGTCCCAGCCGAGAACCTGCACGCCGTCGAATTTCTTCGGACCGTCGCCGCCATATTGGTTGCCGAGAATGTCGCGTTCGCCCTGGTTGGCGGCGCTGGGCGAGGCGGCGCGGAGCCGTTCGAACGGGAAATAACTCTCCACGCCGTCGTCCCAGACAATGGCGACTTCTTCACCGATAAGCTGGATGTTGGCGGGCGCGCGCATGAGGTGGAATGGTGAGCTAGAATTTATTCATGCCTGAAGAACAGCAAATTTGTCGGGCGACAGGTTGCCTCCGGGCGGCGGGCGGTCAGCGTTTTTTACCATGGCATCGCCCAAGGTTTCTCCTCTGCCGCACATCGTCGTGATCGGCGCCGGCTTCGGCGGTCTGGCGTTCGTGCGCCATTTTCCCGCCCCCGCCGCCCGTCTCACGCTCATCGACCGGCAGAATCATCATCTTTTTCAACCGCTCCTCTATCAGGTGGCGACCGCGGGGCTGGCGGCGGTGGATATCGCCCAGCCCGTGCGCACGATTTTTGGCGGCCGGCCCAACCTCGAGGTCATCATGGGCGAGGTGACGGGTTTCGATCTGCCGGGAAAACGCGTGCGGCACACGCGCGGCGAATTGAGCTACGACTATCTCGTCATCGCGGCCGGCGGCGTGACGAATTATTTCGGTCATCCGGAATGGGAACAGGTGGCGCCGGGGCTGAAGACGCTCGACGATGCCTTGCGCATCCGGCGGCAAGTCCTGTGTTCGTTCGAAAATGCCGAGACCGAATCCGATCCGGCCAAACGCGAGGCGGCGATGAGCATCGTCGTCATCGGAGGAGGCCCGACGGGCGTGGAACTGGCGGGGACGTTTGCGGAGCTCACGCGCACCGTGCTCAACAAGGATTTCGACCGGATCGATCCGTCGAAGGCTCGCGTGCTCCTGATCGAGGGGAGTCCGCGGGTGCTCGCGACGTTTCCGCCCGAGCTCTCGGCGAGCGCGCAGCGGCAGCTCGAAAAACTCGGCGTCGAGGTGCGGACGGGCATGCGGGTCGAGGCAATCCGACGGGGCGAGGTGGTCGCGGGCGGGCAGACGATCCGCGCGGACAATATCATCTGGGGCGCCGGGGTCGTCGCGGTGCCGGTTGCCCGCCAACTCGGGGTCGAAGCCGACCGTGCGGGCCGGATCAAGGTGCTGCCGGATCTCAGTGTGCCGGGATTCCCCGGGGTTTTTGCGGTCGGTGACATCGTCACGTTGGTCGATGCGAAGGGCGTGACCGTTCCCGGCGTCGCACAGGGAGCGATGCAAATGGGCCGGCACGCCGCCAGGGTCATTGCACGCGAGCTGCGTGGCGAAAAACTCGCGCCGCCGGGGCGCGAGCCGTTTGTCTATCGCGACAAGGGCTCGATGGCGACGATCGGGCGGTCGGCCGCGGTGGCGGATATCAATGGCGTCCATCTCAGCGGCTACCCGGCGTGGCTCGCGTGGCTGACGGTGCACCTGCTGTTTCTGATCGGGTTTCGAAACCGGATCTCCGTGCTGCTGCAATGGACCTACTCTTATCTGACCTACAAACGTGGCGCCCGGATCATCACGGGGCTTTCCGGGGAGAAATCGGCGGGCTCGGCGTAGGCCGTCACGGGCGGGCGCGCAACCGCGCGGCCGCGGCGAAATGTTCGGCGGCCTCCGGTTGGCGATCGAGCAGGAGGAGCGCCTTGCCCCAGTTTTCCTGGATGTTGGGGAGATAAGGATTCAGGCGTGCGGCCTCGGCGAAGGCGGCGAGCGCCTCCTGCGCGCGGCCGGCGCTGGCCAGCGCGATCCCCAGATTGTTGTGCGTCTGGTAGAGACCGGGCTTGAGCCGCAGCGATTTCTCGAGGTGCGGGATCGCTTCGCGAGGCCGGCCGGTTTGCGTCAGCGCGAGCCCAAGGTTGCTTTCGGCCTCGGCGTAGTCCGGGCGGAGCTGGAGGGCGCGTTCGAACAGCGGGATCGCTGCGGAAATCTGCGCCGGGTTCGCCAGGAATTCTTTGCCGAGGTTGTTGCACGCCATCCAGCAAGCGGGGTTTCGCGCGATGGTCGTGCGAAACAGCGTGGACGCGTCGTGATAGGTCCGGCTCTGGCGCCACGTCAGTGTGCCGAGGATCAACAACAGCGACGCGACCAGCATGCCGCCGGCGAACCGGTGCCCGCCGGCCAGCCGCGCGAGTGCGGCGCCGGCCAGCGCGATCACGCCCAGGCTGGCGAGATATTGAAAATGGTCGGCGACGAACGAGTAGGTGAATGGAAAGAGGTTGAAAAAACCGAGCGCGGGAAAAAGCGACCCGGTAAAAAAAAGAAACGCGGCGAGACCCGCGCGCGACGAGGCCCGCCGGTGCCAGAGCCAGGCTGCGACCCCCACCGTCCCCAATGACGGAATCCACTGGCCAACGGACGCCGGATCGAGCGACCAGCGGGGATAGATGAAAATCAAACCGGAGGGCCAGAGAAGTTTGCCGAGATAAAACGCGAGGGCGCGGCCGGCGAGTTCGAGGCGCTGGATGGGCGCGAGTGCGAACGCCGCCCCTTCCGCGCCGATGAGTTTCCGCTCGATCCATGCGGTGAGCACGCCGGCGGCGACGCTGAGCGTGAACCACGGGAGCAAGGGCGCGACGTCGCGCCGCCACGCCAAGCGTCCGCGCTGCCACCAAAAGATCACGAGCAGCGCCGCCGGCAGACTGGCGGTGACGGTCTTGGTCGACAGGGCGAGAACGAAGAGGCCAGACGCGAGCGCGTAGTGCGTCGGCCGGCGCCAAACGTCGAAGCGCAAATAGGCGAGGGTGGCGCCGAGGTAGAACAGGGTGGAAAGGGTGTTCTTTTGCTCGCTGATCCAGGCGACGGATTCGACGTGCACCGGATGGAGCGCGAAGATGGCCGCAGCCAGCCACGCGCCGGGAATCGTGAGCCGACGAAGGACCAATGCGAACAGACAGGCGGCACCGACGTGGAGTGCGATGTTGAGCAGATGGTAGCCGAGCGGGGCATCGCCCCAGAGCCGGTGCTCGATCCAAAACGCCGTGTGGAGGAGTGGATAAAACTGCTGGGTGGCGCCCACCTCGAACCAGATCCGGCGCAGTCCTGCGAGCGAACGCAGCGCTGGGGCGGTGACATGGGCGTTGTCGTCCCAGACGAAGCCGGCGGTGAGCGCCGGCCAATAGGCGGCCAGCGTGACGGCGGCGAGGACCGCGATGGCGAGCCAGGAAGGCAGGCCGCCGGTCGGCGTCACGGTTGACGGCGGCGCCGGGACGGAGTGATCGCGAGCAGGGTTGGCCTTCGGCATCGGCGGCGGGAACACTTGGCGGCGAGCGGCGGATGGTCGAGCGGTGATTGCAAACTGCCGCGCGGGCGGGGGAAATAACGAGGCGCGGCCGGACCGGCCGCGCCTCGAAAAAGGGCGATGAACGCAAGACCCGCGCTAGAACTCGCCGGTCAGGCCCGCGACGTAAGTCTTACCGTAGGTGTTCGAACTCGTCATGCTCGTGCTGCCGGGATAACGCTGCTCACGAGCGGTGAGCTCGTTCAGCAGGTTGCCGACCTGGAAAAAGGCCCGGAGTCTTTTGGTCAGGTTGTAGGCGAGGCTGACATCGATGAGATCCTGGCGCACCCGAACCTGCGTGCCGTTCTTGCCGTTGCTCGTGATGACCGGCGTCTCCACCTGCGTGCCCACGACGGTGTAGCCGACGTTCGCCGAAAACTTTCGATTGCTGTAGGTGACGTGCAGCTTGTTGTTCCACGCGATGTTTTTCCCCAAGGCGCTGCTGTTTGGCCCGGTCCGGTTGGTGTAGGTCGCCGAGCCGTCGACCGTGAAACCGTGCGCCCATTCGGCGACGTAACGATCGAGGTTTTGCCGCAGCTCGAGCTGGGCGCCATCGAGTGCGCCGTCGCCCTCGTTGTAGTCGGTGTGGAGCGAATAGCCGACGGCGTCGGGGCCGAGATTGAGATCCGGATATTGGGCGTCGATGGCGGTGATATCCTGGCTCGTCAGCGGCGCGGAGTCCTCGCCGACGATGATGTTCTTGATGCGCTTGGTAAACAACTCGAGGCCGATCACGCCGCCGGTCCGGGTATAGTAGGAAAGACGGGCGGTATAGTTGTCGCCGCTCCACGGCTTGAGGTCGGTGTTGTGGAGCGTGATCTTGCCGAGGGCGCCGGTGCCGAGGCCGCTCGTCACAATGTCGTCGGTGCGGCTGGACCCGGGAATCAGCACCGTGCTGTAGTCGAGCCTGGCCTGGGTCCGGGCGTAACCGAACTGGAAGACGAGGTTGTCGGTGATGTCGTAGTTGAGGTTCAGGCTCGGGTCGTAGCCGTCGTTCTCGCCCTGACCCGTTGCGCCTTTCTCGGTATACACGAGGGCGGCCCATGTCGCGCTGCCGCGGCCGAGGTTGGTGGTCGTGTCGGTGGTCTTGCCCGCGGCCCGCTGGGCGTTGCCCGCGGCCTGCACGGCGGGGAGGAAGATCGGGGCGCCGGCGCGCGTGGCGGGGAGGACATTCGGGCCCTTGACCAGCTGGTAGTTCACCGCCGTCGAGGTGCCAAGGTTGGCCACGAGCGCGGCGCCGCTGGCGTCCTTGTCGGACAGGCGCACGGTGGAGCCGTCGGAATATTTCATATAGGCGGCGCTGTTGTCGGTGAGCAGGCCGCGGGCGTTCGCCTTCGTCTTCTCGTAGCGCACGCCGCCGACCAGCCGGAGCCGGTTGTTCATCAGGCTCCAGTCAAACTGCAGATAGCTCGCGAGATTCTTCTCCGTCAGGTCGTAGGCGGAATTGCTGGTGGCGCTGGCGATCGCCGAACGATCGGCGTCGTATTGGAACCACGAGGGGTGCTGCTGAAACAGCGAGTAGAGCTTCGTCATGCTGATGCGCTCGCTGCCCGGATAGCCATACTGCGAGTCGGTGCGAGCGTGAAGACTGTCCGCCCCGATCAGGGTGGACGTGTCGTCGGCGGAATTGGGGATGCCGTCCGGACCGACGAAGGTCCAGTTGTAGTAGGGATAATGCCGGTTGCGGAAATCCTCGTAGTAATCGAGGCCCAGTTGGAGCGAGAGCGGATTGCTCAGCGCGAAGTCGCGCTTGATGTAGCTCTTCTCGGCCGAAAGGATTTCCTTGCCGTAACCGGGACGCGAGCGGGCGCCACCGATGCGGGTGACGGCATTGCTCGCCCAATTGACGGGCACCGTGTAGTCCGCCATGCTGGTGCCTCGCGGCGCCATTCACCGTGGTCCAGGCTTGGATGGTCTTCGGCCCCCAGTAATCGATGTTCTTGAAGTCGATCGTGAGTGGAATCGGATTGGCGGTGCCAAAGCCCACGCCGGTCTGGGGAATGTTGTTGAGGCCGGTGACGCCCGCGGTGCTCGTGCTGCCGAAGAACCCATCCTTGACGTCGTCATACTGGTAGCGCGATTCCGACCAGCCGAGCTTGACCTTGGCCGACCAGCCGCCCTTGCGCCACGCGGCGTCGAGGACCGTCGATACTTCCGGGGCGTAGACGTCGCGCCAGAGCGGGCTGTTGTGATAGATCGCGCCGCCGCCGACGCGCCCGAGGCTCGTGGTCTTGTCGACGTAGCGATCCACGTCGCCGCTGCCGGTGGCCGCCGCGTCCCACGAGTAGCGGATATCGTCGGCATTCTGGACCCAACCCTTCGTGCCGCTGATCGACCAACCGAGGGTGAGTTCGGGCGAGGCGCGCCAGTCGACGCGGGCGCTCGCGTAGTCCTTGCCCTGCTGCTTCGACGCATTGTGGTTCAACGGTGCCCGCAGCCCGGGGTTGTAAATGCTGGGAACGTTCGGGATCGGCTGGCCCGCGGCCATCGCGGCCTCGGCGGCGGCGTTGTTCGCGGTGGTGCCGAAGTTCTGGCCGGGCAGCGACCAGTGGGTGTTCACGAGCGTGTCGTTCTGTCCGACGGTCATGGCGAAGCCGAAATCGTGGCTGACCGGCTCGGTCCACTGGATTTCCCAATTCGGGCGCCAGCGCGGCACAAGGCGGTCCTTTGGCCCGTCCATGTCCTGAAAGGTGAATTTCTCGCCGTCGGATTTGAGCAGCGTCTGGTAGGAAATCTTGCGCTTGCTGTATTCGAAGGCGGAGCGGCGGACCATGTCGATCGAGCCGCCGATCGCGTTGGAACTGTCCTCCGGCAGCGGCAGCTCGTGGATCTTGACGTAGGCGATGTCCGCGGCGGACAGATATTGCACCTCGGCGCCGCGGCCGACGCCCTCGGCGTTGATGCTGGCGACCGCCATGCCGTCGAAGTTGAGCTCGGTGTTGTTCGAGCCCATGGTGAACGTTTGCTTTTATAGTTAACCGGAGCGGCGTTTCACGAGGGAAGGATGAGGAAAAGACCCGGGTTCGTGGGCGCGCCGCGTGCGGCGGCGAAACATGCAAGATGGTAAACGGCTGGACTCTCGCGCGGGCTCCGGCAGCAAAGCTCGGTCGATCGCCACCCCGTCGCCGGCATGTCTCCGATTCCCAAGACCGCTTTCCGCCGAAAAATTTTCGCAAAACCGCCGGACCGGATGACGGCGGTCGCGATCATCGTGCTGGCCGCGTTCGCCGCCTACCACGGAAGTTTTGCGGGTGCGTTTGTCTACGATGACAGACCGGCGATCGTCGACAATCCGACCATCCGGCACCTCTGGCCGCCGGCCCCGTGGCTGACGGGATCACCCGAGCGCGGGTTGCCGGTCGACGGTCGGCCGCTGATGAGCCTCTCGCTGGCCCTGAACTATGCGTGGGGCGGCCTGTCCGTGCGCGGCTATCACGCTTTCAACTTCGTGATTCACGTGCTCGCGGGATTGACGCTGTTCGGCCTGGTGCGACGAACGCTCGACCGGCCGGCGCTGCAAACGCGATTCCATGCGAACGCGACGGCAATCGCGCTGGCCGTCGCGACACTGTGGACGGTGCATCCGCTGCAAACCGAGGCGGTGACGTATGTGGTGCAGCGAGCCGAATCGATGATGGCGCTGTGTTACCTGGCGACGTTATATTGTTTTGTCCGCAGCATGGAGTCGACCGCGGCGTGGCGCTGGCAGACCTGCGCCGTAGGGGCGTGTCTCGCGGGGATGGCGTGCAAGGAAGTCATGGTTTCGGCGCCACTGCTGGTGCTGCTCTACGACCGGACCTTTGGGGCAGGAACCTTTCGCGAGGCGTGGCGGCGGCGGCAGTGGCTGTATGTCGGACTGGCCGCGACGTGGATACCGCTCGCTGGTCTCGTTGCCCGAGCAGGCAGCCGCGGAGGAACCGCAGGCTTCGAGACGCCGGTGACATGGTCGGCCTACGCGTTGACCCAAGTGGAGGCGGGTGTCCGCTACCTGGGGTTGTCGTTCTGGCCGCATCCGCTGGTGTTCGACTACGGCGTTGCGTTGGCAAATGGCCCGGCGGAGGTGCTGCCGGCTGCCTTGGTGCTCGGGTTGCTGGTTGCCGCCACGACCGTGGGCGCGTGGCGGCGCGGAGCCGCTGGGTTTGCGGGAGTATTTTTTCTCGCGGTGCTGGCGCCGACTTCCAGCATTGTGCCGATCGCGACGGAGACAATGGCCGAGCACCGGATGTATCTGCCGCTGGCGGGCG
Source organism: uncultured Opitutaceae bacterium (assembly GCA_937902925.1). Lineage (GTDB taxonomy): Bacteria > Verrucomicrobiota > Verrucomicrobiia > Opitutales > Opitutaceae > CALFNN01. The sequence goes on along the minus strand of CALFNN010000037.1, from coordinate 107,470 downwards.
TGCTGGCACTGCTGGTGACCGGCGTTTACTCGCTGCTGGGCCGGCGTAGTCCACTCGTAGTCATGGCGCTCGCGGCTGGGTGGGCTGCGCTTACGGTGCGCCGGAACGAGACCTACCGCAGTGCGGCGGCGCTCTGGGCCGATACCGTGGTGAAATGCCCGGATAACGCCCGGGCGCATTTCAACCTCGGCGAACTCCTGCTCGAGACCGGCGACACGGCGGGCGCAATTCGCGAGGACCGGGAAGCGGTCCGGCTCAAGCCAAACTTTGCGAGCGCGCACAACAATCTCGCCGATGCGCTCTTTCAAGCCGGCGATCTTGCCGGTGCGATGCAGCACGCCGGGGCGGCCGTCCGCATCAACCCGGCACTGGCCGAGGGGCACGTGAACCTGGGCAATGTTTTCTTTCGCACCGGCCGGATGACCGAGGCACTGGCGCAATACCAGCAGGCCGTGCGGCTCAAGCCCGACGACGCCACGATGCACCGCAACCTGGGCAGCGCCCTGTCGGGGTTGAATCGCCTCGCGGATGCGACGCGGGAATACGAACGGGCATTGCAACTGGAGCCGGGCGTCGCCGTGACTCATTTTTTTCTCGGCAACACCCTTGCCCGGATGGGACACGTCGCCGAAGCGAGCGCGCACTACGAGGAGGCGTTGCGTCTCCGGCCCGATTATCCCGCGGCGCGTGACAACCTTGCCCGGCTGCATGCGCTGCCGGCAGCGGGGCCGGCGCGGGCCTCCCCGCACTGAGCAAGTCACGTGGCGCCGTCACCCTCGAGGTCAAGCTCACTTTCAACGTGTGGCAGGTCTGCCGTGGTTGCCATCGGGTCGAGGCTCTGCACAACTCCCGGCGATGAGCGGGAGGACGATCGATTCCGGTTCTGCGGCGTGGGAGCCGGCCCAGCCGGCGACGACGAAACTCGGGCCGGACGAAGTGCATGTCTGGCGGATTTCGGTGCGGCAGCCCCCGCCAGTCCTCGAGCGCTGGCGGGTTTTGCTCACCGCGGAGGAGCGTGCCCGGCTCGAGCGGTTTCGTTTTCCGGACGATGCGACGCGCGAACTGGTGAGCCGGGGAGCGCTGCGGGCGGCGTTGGGCGCCTACCTCGGGGTTGGCCCCGCGACGGTGACGTTTGCCACGGAGGAGAAGGGAAAGCCGGTGCTCGCGACCGTGCCGGCGGCTGGGCGGATCGAGTTCAACACGTCTCACGCCGGCGAGTGGGTGTTGCTGGCGTTTGCGCACGGCCGGCCGGTGGGAGTGGATGTCGAACGCTGGCGTGAAGTGGACAGCGCCGATCTGGTGCGCGGCTATTTTTCGCCCGGGGAGATTGCGGAATGGGAATCGCTGCCGGAGGCGACGCGCATCGAGGGATTTTTCAACGGCTGGACGAGGAAGGAGGCGTATCTCAAGGCGCTGGGCGTCGGCCTCGCCAAGCCGCTGGACAGTTTTCAGGTGCGGCTCGCGCCCGGCGCGCCTGCGGGCCTGGTCGCCGACCGGGACGACCCGGAGGCGGGAACGCGCTGGAAAGTTTGGCCGGTGCCGGTCGGGCCGGGCTACGCCGGCGCCGTGGTGGCGCCCCGGGGCATCGACGGCGCCCGATGGTTTGCGTGGGCGTGAATCGACGCGCGGTGGCACCTGGCCGCGGCTCAGACCTTTTCCGGCGCCACGCTGGTGGCGACGACGTCGATCGGAGGGTCCAGCCTGGGCGGTGGGAGGCCGAGTTTGCGCGTGAGTTCGTGCCGGAAGTCGCGCCAGTTGAAATCGTGATAGGCGCCGCCGCTCTCGTAGTGGCGCACGAAGGCATAGCCGAGCACGATCGTGTAAACCGCCATCAACGCGGGCCCGGCGAGGAGGCGCAGGGGCCAGGCCAGCCATGGAACGGTGGCCGTCAGGAAGTCGCGCACGCCGCGCGTGATCGGGTTCCGCGCGATGAAATAGTTCAGGACGCCGCCCGCGGTCGCGCCGATCAGCGAGCGACTGATGTCCTGCGAAAACGGCACGCCGTAGGCGTGCGAGAGATCGGCGAGCATCTTGAGCTGGACACCGGTGACCGCGAGGCTGTTGGCGACCGGATTCGGGACGAATGTGGCCGCGACGCACAGGGCGGCGTGCTGGTGCACGATCGTGCGCGCGTAGGCCGATAGCGCAGGAGTCGGCACGCGCACGGCGGCGCGCGGCGGCGGGACGGGCGGGCTCGCGGCAGGTTCGGGCATGGCGATCAGCGATGGCGCAGGGCGGTTTTCGCCTCGGCGATTTTTTCGAGAAACGCCCGGCGGGCGGTTGCGGTATCGAAATCCAGGAGCGTGCCGCCACCCTCGAAATGATTGATGACCACGTGACCGAGTGCGTAGGTGACGGCGCCGGCGGACAACGGGAGCGTGCTGGCGCCGAGCCAGGTGCCGACGCCCGGCACGGCCTTGGCGAGACTGCCGAAGACGCCGGCGGCAAGCGTCCAGGCGCCTGCGCCGCCGATCAGCGACGCGATGATCGCCTTGGCGCGGTTCGGCGGGAATGGCACGTCGTAGTGCGCGGCGAGGGCGGAAAGAAGTTTGAGCTGCACGCCCGTGATCGCGGCGACGTCGGCGAGCGGCAGCGGCACCAGGCCGGCGCCCAGCGCGAACGGCAGGTGGCGGTTGACCATGTCGACGGCGGCGGCCCGGCGCGGCGACACGGCGGCGGCCCCGGGCGCGACGGGCGGGGGCGCGATCGGCGGCGGAGGATTTGCGGCGGCCACCGGTCGCGGCGCCGGAGCCGCGGGCGCTTTTTCGGGCGAGGCGGGTTTTGCCACGGGTGCGGCGGCCGCCGGGGCCGCGGCGGCCGCGTGCGGCGTGTCGAGGGAGCGATTGAGTTTTGCGAGGAGCTGGTCGCTCTTTTTTGCTCGGGCCATGGGCATTGGGGCTAGGGGTGGAGGGCGGCGATTTCGAGCGCCGCGGAGAGAAGTTCCTCGCGGCTTTCCGCGTCCAGCGCACGCCAGCCGAGGAGCGCGGCGTGCTGGAAGGCCTGCCGCCGGCCGATGTGCGCCGTGAGCGCGGGCAGGCCGATGCGCTGGGCGAGCGCGGCGAGATCCTTCGCGAGGATCGTGCGGCTCTGCACCTGGTTGAAAATGATCCGCGCCGGCCGGCCGGCCGGCAGATATTTTTGGATGGTCGCGACCGTGTTCTGCGATGTCCACAAATCGGCGGGCGAGGGCGAACTGACCAGCAGCGCGCAATCGGACTCGGCGAGCGACTCCTGGAGCGCCGCCGACTCGAGACGCGGCGGCGTGTCGATCAGGACCAGGCGGTGATTACCGTCGGGTTGGGCGAGTTCGATGTCGTGCGTCTCCTCGATCCACCGCGTGGCCGTGCCCTGCGGATCACGATCGACCAGCGCGACGCGGTGGCCCGCCTTCTGGAAGGCGGTGGCGAGGAGGACGGCGAGCGTGGTTTTGCCGGCGCCGCCCTTGCCATTGCACATCGTGATTTTCACCGTGGAAAAAATCATGCACCCCGCCGGGAGGAACGCGAGCCCCCGCTCCGGGCACAAAAAAACTCCCGGGGGTGACCCGGGAGTGGAAAGGCGATGCCGATCAGGCGGCGGGCGCGGCGGGCGCGGGACGCTTGTCGGAGGCGAAGACGGTCACAAGGCCGACGATCGGCGTGAAGAGGATCGAGAGGAAGAAGTAACCCCAAAAGCCGAATTTGCGGTTCTTGCCGATATAGCCGACGATGGAGGCGAGGATGAGGAGCGGGAGGAGGAGTCTGAGCATGGCGAACGTTGGTTTAGTGGTTGGAACGAACAATGAAACTTAGAGACCGACGGCCTGGTCGACCGTGGCGACGGCCTGGTTGAGCTTGCCGTCGACCTTGGAGGCGAGAGCCGAGACTTCTTTTTTACCCTCTTCGAATTTCTCGGCGAAAACCTTCTTCGCCTCGAGCGAGTCGAAGTTGAGGAACGTGCCGCCCGACTCGAAATGCTGGATGAACACCTTGCCCGTGGCGTAAGTGATGCCGCCCGCAACCACCGGAAGGGTGGCCGCGCCGAGCATGCTGCCGAAGCCCGGGATCGCCTTCACGACGCTGCCGAACACGCCGGCTGCGATCGAGAGCGACCCGACGCCGCCGAGCAGCGAGAAGACGATGGACTTGCCGCGGTTCTCCGAAAATTCGACGCCATAAATCTTGGAGATTTCGGCAAGCATCTTGAGCTGGACGCCGGTGATCGCCGCGATGTCGGCGAGCGGCACCGGGACGAATCCCGCGCCCATGGACCACGGGATGTATTTGTTAACGACGGCTTCGGCGGCGGCTTGTTTGGAAATGGCGATGGTCTTGGACATGAATCAGTCTCCCGTTGAAAAACGTTACGATGTGGGTGCGGGCAAAGATTTTCCAGCACGCAGGCACTAGCAAGAAAAAACCGAAAATGAGCGACGGCGCGTTGCCTCAAAAGGAGTGGAGAAAATCCCCCACCCGCGCGGTGACGGCATCGACCTGCCCCTGCGGGAAGAAGTGGCCGCCCCGAAAAAAATCCACGGAAAAAATCCCGGTGGTGTGCGCTCCCCAGGCGAGGACCTGGGCGCGCGACACGTGAAGATCGTCGGAGCCGCCGAGCGCGAGCAATGGGACCGCGAGCGCGGGGGCCGCGGTGTGCCGGTAGGTCTCGAAGATCGTGAGATCGGCGCGCAGCGCCGGCAGAAACAGATCGAGGAACTCGCGATTCTCGCGCACCGTGGGCGGGATGCCGCCGTAGCGCCGGTCGACCTGCGCGACGAAATTGTCGTCGGGCAGATGGCGGAGATCGGGTTCGGTGCGGGGAAGGTGGGGGGCGCGCGCGCCGGCGACGACGAGTCCCGCGGGGCCGGGCAGCCGCCGCGCCCGCAACTCGCGCGCCACCTCGAAGGCGAGGATGGCGCCGAGGCTGTGGCCACACAGGACATCGCGTTCGTGGACGTGGGGCGCGAGTTCGTCGGCGATCGCCGCGACGAGCGGTTCAAACTCGGACACGGGGCGTTCCGCGATCCGGTTTTCGCGACCGGGCAGGCGGACGCCCACGATCTCGGCCGAGCCGGCAAGTCGCGCCGCCCATGGATGCCACACCGCGGCGCCGCCGCCGGCGAACGGCAGGCACCACAACCGCATCGGTGCGGCGGGATCGGGTCGCGGGCAGCTCAGCCACTTGCTGGCGGCGAGGGGCGCGGGCATGGCGAACGCGGCAGACGGCGGTTCAGCCCTGTCCGCTCTCGGCCATCTTCTTGCGCAGGCTCAAGGGGCGCATGTCGGTCCACACCTCCTTGATGTAGGCGAGGCATTCCTCCTTGGTGCCGGATTTGCCGGCGTCGCGCCAGCCCAGTGGATTCTCCCGGTAGGCCGGCCAGATGGAGTATTGCTCCTCGTGGTTCACGACGACTTTGAAAATCTCGGGCGGTGTCTCGGGAGTGCTCATGCGACGAAAGGGTGCGATGCGGGAATTGCGCCAGTGGGTTAACGCGTGACGGCGCACGGTGGCCAGCGCAAATTCGCGGCGAGCGGCGCACCGCGTTCCCTTGACAGCACTTCGCGAGGTTCGGCATACAAGGCACCTTGTCCGGGCGGTGGGCGCGGTCGGCGCGTCGGTTCCGTCCCTCGTTTTCCCATCCTCTCTCCATGAACCGTGCGACCCGCCACAGCCTGCAAGTGACGATGGTGCTGGCGTTGCTGGCGTTCGCCGGCGTCGGGACGTGGTGGTGGTCGCGGCCGGTGCTCAAGCTTTACATCTGGGATGGCTACCTGCCGTCGAGCGTCGTGCGGAAGTTTTCCGAGGAATATCACGTGCGGATCACGGTCCGCACCTACACGAGCAATGCCGAGATGCTGGCGCGGGTGAAGGTGAGCTGGAGCGAATTCGACGTCATCATGCCGTCGAACTACATCATCGGCGACATGCGCCGGCAGAATTTATTGGTCAAGATGTCGCGGGCGGACGTGCCGAACATGTCCCTGATCCAGTCCGAGTTTCGTTCCGGGCTCCTCGGCAATCCCGACGATCTCTACTACGGCATTCCCTACATGCTGAACTACGCGGGCATCGGCTACGACAAGAAGGCCGTGCCGAACCCCCCGAAGACGTGGCGGGAGTATTTCAGCCGGGAGGAGGAGCAGGTTTACGGCCGGAAACTGCTCGTGCTCGACGAGCCGCGGGAGACCATCGGGCTGGTGTTGATCGCGCTCGGCTATGCGCCGAACAGCCGCAATCCCGACGAGCTCAAGGCCGCCCGGGATTTTCTGCACGAGGAGCGGGAAGGCGGCATCCCCCGCCTGGTGCTCGGCGAGGGCCGCGAACTGTTGCGCAGCGGCGAGGGCGTGTTGCTGCAAACGTGGTCGCCCGAAATCACCATCGCGCAGGAGGAGGATCCGAACATTGGCTACGTCATGCCGGCGGAGGGATCCATCCTGACCGCCGACACGCTGGCCATCCCGCGGTCGTCGAGCCAGCAGGAGCTCGCCAAGCAATTCATCAACTATCTGCTGCGGCCCGATATCGCCGCGGAGGTCACCGCCAACAGTCATTACGCCAATTCCCTCGACGACAAGTTCGACAAGGTTTCCCCGAAAATGCGGCAGTCGCCCTCCTATGTGTCGCCGCCGCCGGGCAAGATTTTTTACCTGACGGACCTCGGCGACGCGCAGCATCTCTACGACGCGATCTGGGCGGAGTATCGGGCGATCGAGCCCTGAGCGAGGGCCGCGAGGGGCGGGACGGATCGGAGCCACGCCCCCGGGCGCGCCGCGCCCGCCGGCCGGTCACGGCTTCGCGGCGGCGCCGTCGGGATTGAGGATCAGCGGCAGGCCGTCCTTGCCGGACCCAATGACAATGACCTTGGAGTTGGGCGATTTCGCGAGCTCCAGCGTGGCATCGATGCCCTTGAACCGGAGCAGCTCGGGCGTGATGCTCTTGGTGATCGTGTCGTTGTATTGCGCGATGCCCTCGGCCTCGGTCTTGAGGCGGATTTTCTCCTGCTCCTGGCGCTCGATGCGGAATTTGTATTCCTCCGCCATCTGTTCCTGGGTGAGCTTGTTCTCGATCGCGGTCGTGACGAGGGCGGGCAGGCGGATGTTCACGATGTTGACGTCGTCGAGGACGATGAATTTTTCGCTCACGCTGCGCACGGCGCTCTGGATGATGGCGTCGGAAATGTCGCTCGTCTTCAGGGTGTAGAGGTCTTGGGGAAGATATTTGCCGATGACCTCGCGCACGCCGGCGGTGACCTCGGGAACGACGATCGAGTCCGCGTAGTCGGGGCCGACCTTCTGGTGCAGCAGGCCGAGGTTTTTATACTCGGGATAATAGCGCATCTGCACCGTGACGCGGATGGTCAGGCCATTGCTGCTCAGCGCCTCGACGATCTCGTTGCGCTGCTGCACCCGCACCGTGTAGATGAACATCTTGTTCCACGGCGCGATGACGGACATGCCTTCGCCGTAGATATTGTCGGTGTCCGTGCCGGAGGAAATCCGGTGGAACAGCACGCCGGCCTCGCCGGGGCCGATGAAGATGAAGATGCGGTTGGCCAGGTAAAAACAGAAGAAAGTGAAAATGAGCCCGCTCAGGCAGATCGGCAGCATGTGCTCGCGCGCCAGGTCGCGCAGGTGCAGCATCTGGGCCTCCCACCGTTCGCGCAGGGTGCGGCGGCGGGGCGGCGGAGGGGAGGAGGGAGAATCGGAATCGCTCATGGGCGGGTGGTTTGCCGGTCACGCGGCGGGCTGGATCTGGCCATACTCCATCTTGATGACCCGGTCGGCGCAGTGAAAATAACGATCGTCGTGGGTGATGGCGACGACGGTTTTGCCCGCAGCCTTCAGTTCCGGCAGGAGGGTTTCGTAGAAGAATTGGCGGAATTCCGGGTCTTGATCGGCGGCGAATTCGTCCAGGGCAAGCACGGGGCGGTCCTCGAGGTAAGCGATGATCAGGGCGAGGCGCTTCTTCTGGCCGGTGGAAAGGTTCAGGTTGGTGAACCGACCCTGTTCAAAGGTCGTCTTGTCGTCGAGCTGCATTCGCGTGAGCAGCTGGGCCAGGCGTTTTTCATCGATGTCGTGCTGGCCATAGAGGCGGTCGAAGAGGTGGAAATCCGTGAACACGATCGAGAACAGCTCGCGGTAGGCGGGGTAGTGCGCCGGCTGCAACCGCACGCCATCGACCATCAACGCCCCGGCTTGCGGTGCATACAGGCCGGTCAGCAGCTTCATCAGGGTGGATTTGCCCGAGCCGTTGCCGCCGACGATGAACAGCACCTCGCCCGCCTGCACCCGCAGCTTGAACGGTCCCGCCGAGAACGCCGGGGCTCCCGAGCCCTCGGTGAAATAGCTGAAGCTCACCTCGTCCGCGACGATTTCGGTGAACCCGCGGAAGTCGATCTTCGCCGGCGTCACCAGCCGCTCCGCCGCCGCCTCCGGCGTGTCGAGCCAGCGGTCGAGCATTCCGATGTTGTCCACCGCGACGCTCGCCCGGGCGTAGATCGGGATCGAGCTCACGAGCGAGGTCAGCGGGCCGACGATGAACAGGATGACCGCGGTGGTCTTCACGATGACGTCGGAGTAGGCCGCGCTGAAGGCTGGCAGGAGAAATACCAGGACGGCGATCAGCACGTAAAAAAAAGTCTGCGAGAAGATGAAATTGCGGACGAACTCCAGCCCCGTGCGCACCTTCACCTGCTCGGTGTCGGTGCAGATTTTCGTGAAATGCTTCTCGAACAGGTCGTCGGACTTCGTCGCGTTGACCTTCAGTTCCTTGAATCCGTCCATCAGGTGGCCGAGCGAGATGAAGAACTCGGTTTCCTTCACGGTGGCGGCCTGCAACTCGCGGTTGATCGAGCGCTGGTTGCGCAGGTAGATCGAGATGCCGCCGGCGATCATCCCGAGCGTGATCACGAAGGCCGGGATCGAGAGGGTCGCGAGATAGAGGACGCAGACGACGATCATGATCGCCGACTGCACGGCGTTCACGATCTCGCCCGCCGCCTGGGAGATCGTGAGCGTGTCCTGCGCCAGCCGCTGCTCGACCTGCGCCTTGCCGATCCGCTCGACCGTGACCAGCCCGGAGCGCCGCAGCTTGTCGCCGATCCGGATCCGCAGCTTGGCGATGACCTGCTCGGTGACGATGAACGACCGGGCGAGCGCCACCTTCTTCGAGACGATGAAGATCGCGATCGCCAGTCCGAACATCATGAGGTAGCGGAAGTTCAGGTCGGCGTAGTTCGCCGAGGCCGCGGCCGCGTTGATGATGGCCAGCAGCAGGCCCTGCGCGATGCCCGAGATGAGCGTCAGCACCAGCAGCGATTGCAGCGAAACCGTGCTCTCTCGCTTGATGAAGTTGATCAGATTCATGGACGCTACTCTCGCGGCGGAGAAGAACGCGGAGAGCAAGCCGCGCGGTCCGGGGTCAAGCAAGAGCAGAATGCCATCCGCGACACCGCGTTGTGACTTAACATCGTCTAGACAAATGGCGCTTGTCCCGCCACAACGACGATCCGCATGGCTGAAACCACGACCATCCCGCGCCTGACCGGACGCATTTATCCGGACGATTATTTCCGGATCAACGAGTTCACGCAGCTGAACGCCCACGAAATCGTCCGCGTCATGCGCGGCGAGGTGGCCGGCTGCATGTTTCGCGGCGCGATGGAGCCGGACCTCTGCCGCCGGATCTGCGAGAACTTCTGGAAGCACCCGCAGCGCCGCCAGCGCGGCGACGCGGTCCCGGCCTATTATCTTGGCACCTACCACTACGCCAAGACGCTGGAGCTTTATTTCAACGAGGCCGCCGCCACCGAGGCCGCCGTGCACGACGTGTTCGAGGGCGGCCGCAATGTCTTCGACGAACTGATGGCGGAGGTGCGCGCGGAACTCGCCCAGTCGGGGGTCGCGCTGCGGGTCGCCGCACACCACGGCCGGAAGGCCGGCGAATTCGTCATCCGCTCGTGGAGCGGCGGCGGCAAGTTCGCCCTCGCGGCGCACGACGACGCGGGCCAGCTCAGCGCGAAGAGCCAGGCGGGCTTCGAGATCCAGAGCGTCGCCCGCAATCCGCTCGCGGCCGTCAACATGTGCCTCCAGAACGGCGAGGCCGGCGGCCAGCTCGTCTACTGGAACATCGAGCCCGACGTCGCCACGCGCCGCGCGCTCGGCCTCGAGGAAACCGGCTACCCGTATCAGGCGGAGTGGCTCGACAATTTCGAGCGCATCGACCTACCCGTGCACGCCGGCGACATTTATTTTTTCAACGGCAAGCTCGTTCACGCCGTGCAGGCCCAGTCGAAGCCCGGCGAGTATCGCTCGACGATCTCGTTCCTGATGGGCTTCAAGGACCCGTCGACCGCGATCTATTGGACTTGAGGGCGCGGTCGAAGGGAGGCCGTCGCGAGACCATCGCCGAAGCCCGCTCTAGTTCGCCCGCTTCGCCGCCAGTGTCCGCGCCACTTCCTCCGGCGACATCCGGCTGACGCGCTGGTGCACCCGGGCAATCGCCTCCGCGCGCCCCGGTTTCCCCGCCGCCTGGTCGACCGCCCCCGCGAGCGCCGCGGCAAAACTCGCGACCGTCGGCGCTTCGAACAACAACCGGAGCGGCAGCTCCGCGTGGAACACCTCGAACACCCGCCACATCACCTGCGTCGCGAGCAGCGAGTGTCCGCCGAGGTCGAAGAAATTATCGGTCGCGCCCACGCGCTCCGCCTTGAGCACCGTCCGCCACAAATCCGCGACGGTCTCCTCGAGGGGTGTCCGCGGCGGCACGTGCGCGGCTTTCCGCGCCGTCGTCCCACTGCCGAGCGCACGCAGGGCGGCGCGATCGACCTTGTTGTGCATCGTCAGCGGAAACTCCGGCACGATCACGAATGCCGCCGGCACCATGAAATCCGGCAACCGCGCCCGGATGTGCGTCCGCAATATCTCCTCGCCCGGTGGCGTCGCGCGGTCGCGTGGCTGCACGTAGGCGACGAGCCGTTTGTCGCCGGGACGCGTTTCGTGGACGAGGATCAGCGTTTCCTTCACCGCCGGATGGGCCGCGAGACAGCTCTCGATCTCGCCGAGTTCGATCCGGAAGCCACGCACCTTCACCTGAAAATCGCGCCGGCCCAGAAATTCGACCGTGCCATCCGGCATCCAGCGCGCGAGGTCGCCGGTCTTGTAGATGCGTTCGCCGGGGGATTCCGCGTGCGGGCTCGGCAGAAAACTTTCCGCCGTCAGATCGGGCAGGCAGAGGTAGCCGCGGGCATTGCCGTCGCCGCCCAGATAAAGGTCGCCCGGCACGCCGATCGGGGCCGGCTGCATCTCGCGGTCGAGGATGTAGACCGTCGTGTTCGAGATCGGCGGGCCGATCGTCACCGTGTAGCCGACTTCCCCGGGTTTCCGCACGATGCCGCAGCTCGCGAAGGTCGTCGTCTCGGTCGGGCCGTAGCCATTGATCAGCGTGAGCCCGGGATGCGTCGCGAGGACTTTCTTCGCGTGGGGCACCGAGATGATGTCGCCGCCGACCAGCAGGTGGCGCACGCCGCGAAACGCCTCCACGCGTTCGTCGACCATCAGGTTGAACAATGCCGAGGTGAGGTAGAGTGACGTGATCCGGTGCCGCTGGATTTCCTCGCCCAGTTCGCGGATCGACGGCGCGCCCGGCCGCAGCACGACGAGCTCGGCGCCATTGCAGAGCGCGCCCCACAGTTCGAAGGTCGACGCGTCGAACGACACCGGCGCCAGCTCGAGGACGCGCAGATCGGGCCCGTAACTCAGATAGTTCGTGTCGCGCACGAGGCGCACGACCCCGCGGTGCGGAATGCAGATGCCCTTCGGCCGCCCCGTGGAACCCGAGGTGTAGGTCGTGTAGGCAAGGTTGTCCGCCGCCGCGACGTTCGGGAGATTTTCCGCCGACTCGGCGAGGAACTCGGGCGCGTCGAGTTGCACGGCGAGGAACGGCACGCGTGTCGCCGGCAGCCGCGATTGCGCTTCCGCGGGTGCGAGCAGGACGCGCGCGCCGACCTGCTCGAACAGAAAGTTGATCCGCTCCGCCGGGTCGGCGGGATCGAACGGCAGGTAATGCCCGCCCGCCTTCAGCACCGCGACCAGGGCCACCACCATCTCGAGCGTCCGCTCGGCGCATACCGCCACGCCGGCATCGGCGCCGACACCGCGCGCGCGCAGCCGCCGCGCGAGACGGTTGGCGAGCGCGTTCAGCCCGGAGTAGGTGAGCGTGCGCCCTCCGGCGGTGACGGCCGGCGCGTCCGGCGTCGCCGCGGCGCACGCCTCGAACAGTTCGTGCACGCATTTCTCCCGCGGATAGGCCGTCTTGGTCGCGTTCCAATCGTGCAGCAGCGTCCGCCGCTCTTCCGCGCTCAGGATCGGCAGCGCCGCGATCCGCGTGCCGGGCGCCGCGACGGCGCTTTCGAGCAGCGCGCGATAGTGCCGCATCATCCGCCCGATGGTTGCGGCTTCGAACAAATCGCGGCTGTATTCGACGCCGACGAGCAATCCCGCGCGTGTGTCCTCGACGGTCACCGTCAGGTCGAATCGCGCCGTTGCGCTCGCGACGTTGAGCTGTTCCAGCGTGAGCCCGTCGCCGAGGCGCAACGCGTCGCGATGCGCCTGCAGGAGCGAAAAACACACCTGGAAGAGCGGATTCTGGCTCATCGTCCGGTCGGGCTGCACCGCCTCGATGATCCGCTCCAGCGGTGTCTCCGCATGCTCATAGGCGGCGCTGGCCACCGCCCGCGTCCGGGCGACGACCTCGGCAAAGGGTGGATCGCCGTCGAGCGGCGTGCGCAACACGAGGGTGTTCGTGAGAAAACCGATCAGCGGTTCGAGACGCGGGTGCCCGCGGTTCGCGATCGACGTGCCGACCGCAAAATCCGTCTGCCCGGTGTAGCGCAGCAGCAGCGCACTCCAGCCCGCGAGCAGCACCTGGAACAGCGTGGCGCCCTCGCGCCGGGCGAGTTCGCCGAGCGCCTGCGACAGCTCCGCCGGAAAGGTGAAGTATTCGGTCGCTCCCGCGTAGCTCATCGCGGGCGGACGCGGATGATCGGTGGCGAGGTTGAGGACGGGCGTTCCCGCCAGCTTCGTTTTCCAATACTCGAGGCTCCGCGCCGCCGCCGGCGACGCCAGCCGCTCCGCCTGCCACGCCACATAGTCGGCAAACTGCACCGGCATGTCCGGCAGCGCCGCTGGAACGCCGCCTGTTTCCGCCGCGTAGAGCGCCGCGAGGTCGCGGATGATCACGCCCGAGGACCAGCCGTCGGAGACGAGATGGTGGATCGTGAAAATAAACACCGCTTCCTCCACGCCGAGCGTCAGCAGCGTCGTGCGCAGCAACGGCGCGCGGGTGAGATCGAACGCCCGTGCGCACTCCTTTCGCAACCGCGCCGTGACCTCGGGCTCGCGCGCAGCCGCCGCCAGCGCGCCCAGGTCGCTTCGCTCCGTCGGCACCCGCACGCGCTCGGCGATGTTCTGCTCGGGCTGGCCCGCGACGGCCGCAAAGCTTGTCCGCAACGTCTCGTGCCGCGCGGCGAGCGCGTTGACCGCCCGCTCGAGCGCGTCCGCGTTCAGCGCGCCGCGGATCCGCACCGCTGCCACGATGTTGTAGGCGGCGATGCTGGCCGGGTCGAGTTGCGCCAGAAACCACAGCCGCGCCTGCGCCGACGACAGCGGCGCCGTGCCGGCCGGCCCGGAGCGCCGCGGAATCGACGCCGTTTCGGCCGACTGCCGCGCGAGCAGCTCCGCGAGCGCCGCCTTGTGGGCCCTCAGTTGCGCCTGCAGTTCCGGCGTCAATGCCCCGCTCGGCGCCCGCACGCGCAGCGCGCCGTTGGCCCCCGCCTCCAGCGCGATGCCCCGCGCCGCACAGGCGTCGAGGAGCGTGAGCAGTTCGGTGGTCGGAGCGGGCGGTGTCGGCATCGGCAGACGTGTTACGCATCGGACCCGCGCGGCGCTGTCAACGGCGTTGGCGCGGGGCAATCTCCTCATTTGAGATTTCCCTATTGCACGGACGCGTGCGAGTTTGTGCTCTGGTGCACTTGTGCCGCACCCGGAGTCCAGTTTCGCACCCGCCTGGAGTCGTCGGTCCGTCCCGACGCTGGTCGACGTGCTGCGCTGGCGCGCCGCGCACGAGGGCGACCGCACCGCGCACGTTTTTCTCCCGGATGCCGGCGGTGCGGAACCGACTCACAGCTACGCGCAACTCGACGCCCGCGCCCGCGCCATCGGGGCGGCGTTGCGCGCCCGTTGCGCGCCCGGCGATCGGGCTGCGCTGCTCTTTCCGCCGGGGCTCGATTTCGTCGAGGCGTTTTTCGGCTGCCTCTACGCCGGCGTCACCGCCGTGCCGGCCTACCCGCCGCGCAACCAGGGCCATCTCCCGCGGCTGCGGGCGCTGATTGCCGACAGCGGCGCGGTGCTCGCGCTCACCAACGCGAAAACCCTCGCCAACGTCCAGGGCTTCATCGCGGGCGACCCGGCGTGGTCCGCGCTCGCGTGGCTCGCCACCGACACGGTCCTCACCGCCACGGCGACCGCGTGGGAGCCGCGCCGGTTGCGGCCGGACTCACTCGCGTTCCTCCAATACACCTCCGGCTCCACCGGCTCGCCGCGCGGCGTGATGGTGACGCACGCCAACATCGTCTACAACACGCACTACATTCAGGAATCGTTCCGCCTCCATCGCGACAGCGTCTCGGTGAGCTGGCTGCCGAGCTTCCACGACATGGGTCTGATCGACGGCGTCATCGGGCCGGTCTACACGGGCTATCTCGGCGTGCTGATGTCGCCTGTCAGCTTTATCCAGCGTCCGGCGCGCTGGCTCGAAAACATCACGCGCTTTCGTGCCACGCACTGCGGCGGCCCGAACTTCGGCTACGATCTCTGCGTCCAAAAGATCGCCCCCGAGGCCCGCGCCGCGCTCGACCTCTCCTCGTGGGAAAGCGCCTACAACGGCGCCGAGCCCGTCCGCGCCTCGACCCTCCGCGCGTTCACCGCCGCGTTCGCGCCGTGCGGTTTTCGCGCGACCGCGCACTATCCGTGCTTCGGCATGGCGGAGACGACGCTGATGGTGTCCGGCTGCGACATCCGCCGCGAGTCCGTCGTCCGCCGCGTCGAACGTGCGGCGCTCGAGCAGGGGAAATTTGTCGTCGCGCCCGCCGCCGCGACCGACGAGACCACGTTCGATCTCGTCAGTTCCGGCCGGATGATTCTGGAGACCCGCGTCGCCATCGTCGACCTCGCGACGGGCCGGCCGGTCCCGGCCGGCGTCGTCGGCGAGATTTGGGTCGCCGGCCCAACCGTCTGCGCCGGTTACTGGCAGCGGCCGGCGGACACGGCGGAAACATTCGCCGCGCGCCTTCCGGGCGACGACACGCCATGGCTTCGCACCGGCGACCTCGGCCATCTCGACGCGGACGGCGAACTCTTCATCTGCGGGCGCGCGAAGGACCTTATCATCATCCGCGGCCGCAACCACTATCCGCAGGACCTCGAGCTCACCGCCGAGCGCGCGCACTCCTCCCTTCGCTCCGGCGGCGGCGCGGCGTTCTCGGTCGAGCTGGATGGCGAGGAGCGGCTCATCGTCGTGCAGGAACTCGAACGCACCGCGCTCAAGAAGGCCAACGTCCCCGAGATTTCCGCCGCCATCTCTGCTGCGCTGGCCACCGAGCACGAGGTCCAGCCCCACACGGTCGTCCTCCTGAAAACCGGCACGGTGCCGAAAACCTCGTCGGGAAAAATCCAGCGCCGGAAGGCGTGCGCCGATTTCCTCGCTGGCGAGCTCGAGGTTGTCGGCGTGTGGCGGAATCCCGCGGAGGCCCCTGCCACCGCGAGCCACCGCGAACTCCAACCGGCAGTCTCGAGTGCGGCCGCGGCAGACATCGCCGTCTGGCTCCGCACCCGTCTCGCCCGCCAGCTTCGCGTCGAGCCCGCCCAAATCGACGAGCACGCCGCGTTTTCCTCCTACGGTCTCGACTCGGCGACGATCGTCGGCGTGTCGGGTGAGCTGCAGGAATTTCTCCGCCGTCCCGTCTCGCCGACGCTGCTCTACGACTATCCCGACATCGCGCGGCTCAGTGCGCACCTGGCCGGCGAATCGTCCCCGACGCCAGCGCCCGCGGCCACGCGAGCGAGTGACGATGCGGCGGTCGCCATCGTCGGCCTCGGGCTGCGGTTTCCCGGCGGCGCTCACGATGCCGCTTCGTTCTGGCAATTGCTGCGCGACGGCGTCGATGCCATCCGTGAGATTCCCGCCGACCGGTTCGACGTCGATGCGGTTTACGCCTCCGAGCCTGCCACGCCGGGCAAGACGAACTCGCGCCATGGCGGCTTCGTCGACGCCATCGACCGCTTCGATGCCGGGTTCTTCGGCATCGCGCCGCGCGAGGCTACCGCGCTCGATCCGCAGCAGCGCTTGTTGCTCGAGGTCGCGTGGCATGCGCTTGAAAACGCCGGTCTCGCCCCGTCGTCGCTCGCCGGCAGCGACACCGGCGTCTTCGTCGGCATCAGCACGCAGGACTACGCGCGTCGCGCCCTCGCCGCCGACGACCTCGGGCGCATCGACGCCTACGGCGGCACCGGCAACGCCCTCAGCGCCGCCGCCGGCCGCCTCGCGTATTTCTTCGGCTTCCACGGTCCGGCGCTCGCGATCGACACCGCGTGCTCGTCCTCGCTCGTCGCCGTGCACCAGGCGTGCGCCGCGCTGCGCGATGGCGATTGCTCGCTGGCGCTCGCCGGCGGCGTCAACGTCATCCTCGACCCCACGCTCGCGGTGAATTTTTCCCAGGCGCGGATGCTCGCGCCCGACGGTCGCTGCAAGGCCTTCGCCGGCGAGGCCGACGGCTACGTCCGCTCCGAGGGCTGTGGTCTCGTTGTCCTCAAGCGCCTCGCCGACGCCCGCGCTGCCGGCGACCCGATCCTCGCCGTCATCCGTGGCAGCGCCGTGAATCAGGACGGCCGCAGCAACGGCCTGACCGCGCCCAACGGCCCCGCGCAGGAGCGCGTCATCCGCGCCGCGCTCGCCCGCGCCGGCGTTGCGCCAGCCGACATCGGCTACGTCGAGGCCCATGGCACCGGCACCGCGCTCGGCGATCCGATCGAGGCCAACGCGCTCGCCGCCGCCCTCGGTCCCGGCCGGTCGGCCGATGCACCGCTGCTCGTTGGCTCGGTCAAAACCAACCTCGGCCACCTCGAGGCCGCCGCCGGCATCGCGAGCCTCATCAAGGCCGTGCTCTCGCTCCGCCACGGCGAACTGCCCGCGAGCCTGCATTTCCGCACGCCGAATCCCTACATTCCTTGGGCCACGCTTCCGCTCCGCGTCGTCAGCACGCTTGCTCCGTGGTCTCGCATCGCCGCCGGCGCGCCGCGCCGCGCCGGCGTCAGTTCGTTCGGCTTCACCGGCACCAACGCCCACGTCGTCCTCGAGGAACCGCCTGCTTTCGTGGCGACGAACACCAGTGAGTCGACACCCGCGCCGCATCTCCTCGCGCTCTCTGCGAAAACTCCCGCCGCGCTCGGTGAGCTCACGACTGCTTTCGCTCGCTGGTTCGAAGCTCATCCCGACGCCCCGCTTGCCGACGTCAGCGCCACGGTCAACGCGACTCGCACCGCGTTCGGCTATCGCGCCGCCTTCGTCGGCGAATCGCCGGCCAAACTCGCCGCCACGATCCGCTCGACCACCGGCCGCGACGGCGAGCGGCTCGATGTTTCCGCCGGCGCGCCGCCGGTCGCGTTCCTCTTTTCCGGCCAGGGTTCGCAGTTCGCCGGCATGGGCCGTGCGCTCTACGAGCGCGAACCGGTCTTCCGCGCGGCGCTTGATCGCTGCGCCGCGATTCTCGACCCGCTCTTGCCGGTCCCGCTGCTCCGTGTGATGCACGCCGCGCCCGACAGCGCTGACGCCGCCCTGCTCAACCAGACGCAATTCACCCAGCCCGCGCTGTTCTCCCTCGAGTGGTCACTCGCCCAGTTGCTCGCGCACTGGGGTGTGCATCCGGCCGCCGTCTGCGGGCACAGCGTCGGCGAGTTTGCCGCGGCCTGCGTCGCCGGCGTGTTTTCGGTCGAGGACGGCCTCAAGCTGATCGCGGCGCGCGGCCGGCTGGTCCAGTCGCTGCCTGCCGGCGGCGGCATGAGCGCCGTCTTCACCGACGAGGAAACCGCCGCGCCCGTGCTCGCCGCGTTTCCGCGGGTCTCGCTCGCCGCCGTCAATGCCCCCGGCGAAATCGTCATCGCCGGATCGCTCGAGGATCTCGCCGCGCTCGCTGCAAGATTTTCCGCCGATGGCATCGAGAGCCGCGCCCTCGCGGTCTCGCATGCGTTTCACTCGCCGCTGATGGAGCCGATCCTCGCCGAGTTCGAGCGGGTCCTCGCGACGGTGAAGTTTTCCACCCCGCGGATTCCGGTCGTGTCGAATCTCCGCCCCGACGCCGAGGTTGCCTCGCCCGCCCACTGGCGCGCGCACGTGCTCGGCGCGGTGCGATTCACCGAGGGTTTGCGCGCACTCTCGGCCCGCGGCCTGCGGCACTACGTCGAACTCGGCCCGCGCCCCGTGCTCACCGCACTCGCCCAAAAATCCTGGGCCACCGCCGCGCCCTTCGCCGTGGCGCGCGAACCGATGTGGATGACGACGCTGCGCCCCGGCCGCGACGATTCCGCGCAACTCCTCGCCACCGCCGCCGCGCTGCACACCGCCGGCTTCAATCTCGACTTCGCCGCGCTCCGGCCCGCCGGCGCATGCCGTCGCGCCGATCTCGACCTGCCCGGCTACCCCTTCCAGCGCGAACGCCACTGGCTCGAGCTTCCGGCGCCGGCGGTTCGCGTGGTCGAGCCCGCACCGCGCGCCAATCCCACATTGCGCGACTGGACGGCGTCCGCCTCGGCGCGTGCGATGGAGTTCGGTGTGATGTTCTTCAACGGTGTCGAGCACGCCGCCGATCCCGACAAATACCGCCTCGTCCTCGGCGCCGCGCGCTTTGCCGACACGCACGGCTTCAGCAGCGTGTGGGTGCCCGAGCGCCACTACACGCGCTTCGGCGGCCTCTATCCGAATCCCACCGTCCTGGCCGCGGCGCTTGCGCGCGAGACGCGATCGCTCCGCCTCATGGCGGGCAGCATCGTTGCGCCGTTGCACCATCCGCTGCGCATCGCGGAAGACTGGTCGCTGATCGACAACCTCTCCGGCGGCCGCGTCGGGCTGTCGTTCGCCTCCGGCTGGAATCCCGACGATTTCGCGATGGCGCCCGCCGCCTACGCGGGTCGTCACGAAACCGTCTTCCGCACCATCGATCAGGTCCGCCAGCTCTGGCGTGGCGAGGCGATCGACGCCGTCAGCGCCTCGGGCGCGGCGACGCGCGTCCGGATTTTTCCGACGCCGCTCCAGCG
Source organism: uncultured Opitutaceae bacterium (assembly GCA_937902925.1). Lineage (GTDB taxonomy): Bacteria > Verrucomicrobiota > Verrucomicrobiia > Opitutales > Opitutaceae > CALFNN01. The sequence goes on along the minus strand of CALFNN010000037.1, from coordinate 88,130 downwards.
TGAGCTGCCGGTGTGGGTCACTGCCGCCGGCAATCCGCGCACGTTCGAGCGCGCGGGCGAAATCGGCGCCAACCTCCTCACGCATCTCCTCGACCAGGAGCCCGCCCAGCTCGCCGAGCGGATTGCCGGCTACCGCGCCGCCCGTGCCCGCGCGGGCCACGATCCCGCCGCCGGCCGCGTGTCGCTGATGGTCCACACCTTCGTCGGCCCCGACGACGCCTCGGTCCGCGCCAAGATCCGCGACCGCTACTGCGAATTCCTCAAGGAAAACATCCACCTGCTCAAGGGACTCGCCTTCAGTCGTGGCAGCACGACCGACCTCACCAAACTCGCGCCGGCCGACCTCGACGATTTCGTCGGCTTCATCTTCGAGCGCTTCTACGCGAAGCGCGCGCTGTTCGGCACGCCCGCCGCCTGCGCCAGTCTCGTCGCCCAGCTCGGCGAGGCCGGCGTCAACGAGATCGCCTGTCTCCTCGATTTCGGCGCCACGACCGACGACGCGCTGGCGGCGTTGCCGTATCTCGACCAGGTCCGCGCGCAATTCACCGCCACCGCGCCCGCGCCTGCGAGGCCGGCGCGGGCCACGGCCGAACTCGCCCCCGTCGCCTCCGCTCCGTCCGCGCTGGAGCGGATTCTCCACCGGTTGGAATGGCGCGAACTCCCGCGTGTCACGGCTCCCGTGGCCACGACGGCGGGCGCGGGCCATTGGCTTGTGCTCGACGACGGCTCCGGTCTCGGCGTGAGACTCGGTTCGGCGCTCGCGGCCGGCGGCGGCACGCCCGTCTACGCCGAAATGGGCGAAAATTTTGCCGCGCTCGCTCCCGGCCGATTCCGGCTGAATCCGCTTTCTTCGTCCGATTTCTCGTCGCTGCTCGCCGCTTTGCCCGCCGCGCCCCGCGCCGTGATTCACCTTTGGAGCCTCGACCTCGGCGACGGCGCCCACACAACCGCGGCGACTTTGCGCGCCGGCGAAAGTGTCGGACTCGCGAGCCTCCTGCACACGGTTCAGGCGTTGGACCGCGCCGGGATGAAAAGTCGCGTGTGGGCCGTCACGCGCGGCGCCATCGGCGGGGTGGGTGAGGGCGCCGTCCCTTGCGCCGTCGCCCAGGCGCCGATCGGCGGACTCGGTCGCGTCATCGCCGTCGAACATCCGGAACTCTGGGGCGGGTTGCTCGATCTCGATTTCAACGCGGGCGAGGACGAGGCAGCCGAGCTTGCGACGACGGTCACGGCGCCCGATTCCGGCGAGGATCAGCTCGTCTGGCGCGGCGGCCGGCGCTTCGCTCCGCGGCTCGTCGCCGACGCGCCAGTGGCGCACGCATCGCTCGCGCTCCGCGACGACGCGACTTATCTCGTCACTGGCGGTCTCGGTGGCATCGGCCGCCGCGTGGCGCGCTGGCTCGCCGCGCGCGGCGCGCGTCATCTCGTCCTCACCGGCCTGCATCCGCTGCCTCCGTCGGGTTTGTGGAGCTCGCTGCCGGCGGACACCGACACCGTCACGCGCGAGAAAATCGCCACGCTCGAGTCGCTCGAATCCGCCGGCGTCGACGTCGTCTACGAGCCGGCCGACGTGACCGATGCGGGGCGGATGGCGGAGCTCTTCGCCGACCTCGCGCGCCCCGGCCGGCCGCTCGCCGGCGTGCTGCACCTCGCCGGCCTCGCGGAAAACCGCGTCGTCCGCGACACCGAGTTTGCCGCGCATCGCGGGGTGCTCGATCCGAAGATTTCCGGGGCGTGGATTCTCCATGAACTCACGCGCGGGCTGAAGCTCGACTGGTTCGCGACGTTCTCCTCGATCTCGGCCGTCTGGGGTTCACGCGGCCAGCCGCTCTACGCCGCGGCGAATTATTTCCTCGATGCCCTCGGCCATCATCGCCGCGCCCTCGGTCTTCCCGCGACGGTGTTCAACTGGGGCCCGTGGGCCGACGGCGGCATGGTGGTGAGCGCCGCCGACCAGGCCTACCTCGCGCGCTTCGGTCTGCACGCGACGGCTTCGGGCGACGGCGTCGCGGCGCTCGAACTTGCACTGGCCACCGGCCGGCCGACCCAAGTCGTGGCGTCGGTCGACTGGGCGCTGTTCCGCGAACTCTTCGCCGCCCGCGGCCGGCTTTCGCTGTTCTCCGAGCTCGGCGGAACGGACACCTTCGCCACGGCCGCCACCGAGCCGACTGCGCTCTTCCGGGAACTCTCCTCTCTGGACGCCGCCACCCGTCGCACCCGCTTGGAGGCCTGGCTGCAGGCCGCAGTGGCGCGCACGTTGCGGCTCCGTGACGACCAGGTGCCGGCCCCGACGCGCGGATTTTTCGAGATGGGCATGGATTCGTTGATGGCGATCGAGATCAAGAACCGGCTGCAGACCGAGCTTGGCGTGCCGCTCCGCGCGACCATCGTCTTCAACAATCCCAACATCACCGCGCTCGCGGGCTATCTCGCCACGCTGCTCCCCGCCACCTCGGCGCCGCCGGCGGGCACGACGACGGCCCTCGATGACCTCTCGGCGGACGAAGTTTCCGCGCTGCTCGCCCGCGAGCTCAGCGCGGTCGAGGCCCGTGAAAAGAAACCATGAGCGCCGCCTCGCCCATGGATCACGTCGCGCAGCTCCGCGCCGCCCTCGGCGCGCTGCAAAAGCAGTCCGCGCGCATCGCCGAGCTTGAGGCCGCGTCCGCCGTCGCGCACGAGCCGATCGCGATCGTTGGCCTCGGCTGCCGTTTTCCCGGCGGCGCCCACGGCCCCGAGGCGTTCTGGGAAAAACTCCGCGCCGGCTTCGACGCCATTCGCGAGGTGCCTCCCGAGCGCTGGCCGGTCGACGCCCACTACGATGCCGACCCCGAGGCCGCGGGAAAAATCTACACGCGCCATGGCGCCTTTCTCGACGACGTCGACAAGTTCGACGCGCGCTTCTTCAATATCTCACCGCGCGAGGCCGCGACGATGGACCCGCAGCAACGCCTGCTGCTCGAGACGTCTTGGGAAGCCTTCGAGCACGCCGGCCTGCCACCCGAGAAGATCGCCGGCAGCGCCACCGGCGTCTTCGTCGGCCTCACCTGCATCGATTACCTGAAGCTGATCTATCGCGACGACCTCCGCCGCCTCGATACCTATTGCGCGACGGGCAACATCGCCAACATCGCCGCCGGCCGGCTCAGTTATTTCTTCGGCCTGCGCGGCCCGTCGCTGACGCTCGACACCGCGTGTTCGTCGTCGCTCGTCGCGATTCATCTCGCCTGCCAGAGCCTGCGCACCGGCGAGAGCACGCTCGCGCTCGCCGCCGGCGTGAATCTCATCCTCGCGCCCGACAACTCCGTCGCCGTCGCCCGCGCCCGGATGCTCGCGCCCGACGGCCGCTGCAAGACCTTCGACGCCACCGCCGACGGCTACGCGCGCAGCGAGGGCTGCGGCGTGTTGTTGCTGAAACGCCTCTCGCTCGCCCGCGCCGACGGCAACCGCATCCTCGGCGTGATCCGCGGCACCGCGGTCGCGCAGGACGGCGCACGCGCCGGACTTACCGTGCCGCACGGTCCTTCGCAGACGGCGCTGCTCCGCGCCGCGCTCGCCTCGGCCGGAGTCGCGCCGGCCGAGGTCGGCTACATCGAGGCGCACGGCACCGGCACGTCGCTTGGCGACCCGATCGAGACGGAGGCGCTCGCCGACGTTTTCGCCCGCGACCCGGCTCGCCGTGCGCCGCTCCTCCTCGGCTCGCTCAAGACCAACGTCGGCCACATGGAATCCGCGGCCGGCGTCGGCGGCGTCATCAAGACCGTCCTTGCGCTCCAGCACGGCGAGATTCCCCCGCATCTGCATTTCACGCGCGAACACCCCGAGCTGCATCTGGCCGACATTCCCGCGACCGTGCCGACGCGGTTGCAGCCGTGGCCGGCCATGCACGCGCGCCGGATCGCCGGCGTCAGTTCCTTCGGGTCCTCGGGCACGATCGCGCACGTCGTGCTTGAGGCGCCACCCGCCGAGCCCGCCGCAACGCCCGCGAGCGGAGCGAACTCGTCCGCGCCGCACACGCTCATCCTCTCCGCCCGGACTCCCGCCGCGCTCGACCGCCTGGCCGCGCGCTATGCGGGTTTTCTCCGCGCGCTGCCGCCCGGCGTGACCGTCGCCGATGTCTGCCACACCGCCGCCGTCGGTCGCACGCGATTCCCCCAAGCGTTGACCGTGACCGGATTCACGGCGGTGGAACTGGCGGGCGCCCTGGAGGCGAAGGGAAAATCTCTTCCCGCCGCCGCTGCCGTCGTCTGCCCGCCGGCCCGTCTCGTCACGCTCCCGACCTACCCCTTCGAGCGCGAGCGCCACTGGGTCGAACCCGAGCCGCGCGTCACCGCCTCGCGCGAGCCGCTGCTCGCCGCCGCACCCGCCCGGCCCGCGTCGCCCGCCGACGCCCTCCAGTTCGGCATCATGTTTTTCAACGGCACCGAGACGCCCGGCGGCGACAGCTACCGGATGGTTTTCGAGGCCGCGCGGTTTGCCGACGCGCACGGCTTCTCGAGCGTCTGGGTGCCCGAGCGCCATTTCACGAGTTTCGGCAGCCTCTATCCGAATCCCGCCACGCTCCACGCCGCGCTCGCCCGCGAGACGCGTTCCGTCCGGCTCATGGCCGGCAGCAGCGTGCTGCCGCTGCACAACCTCCTCCGCCTTGTCGAGGAGTGGTCGATGGTGGACAACCTGTCGCACGGTCGTGCCGGCATGTCGTTCGCCTCCGGCTGGAATCCCGGCGACTTCGCGCTCGCGCCCGACCATTACGCCGGCCGCCAGGATGAACTCTTCCGCGGCATCGCCGAGGCGCAGCGACTCTGGCGCGGCGAGACCACACGCGTGCGCGGCGGCGATGGCCGCGAGGTCGATCTGCGCGTTTACCCGACGCCCATCCAGTCCGAGCTGCCGCTCTGGGTCACGGCGGCCGGCAACCCGCGCACGTTCGAGCGCGCCGGTGAGATCGGCGCCAACCTCCTCACGCATCTGCTCGACCAGGGCCCCGACGAACTCGCGGAAAAAATCTCCCGCTACCGCGCCGCGCGGGCGCGCGGCGGCCACGATCCGGCGGCCGGCCGCGTCACCGTGATGCTGCACGCGTTTCTCGGCGCCGATGCCGCCGGCGTGCACGCGAAGGTCCGCGGTCCTTACACGCGTTATCTGCGCGACAACCTTCATCTTCTCCGCGGGCTCGCTGCGAGTCGGGGCCGCGACGTCGATCCGGCAAGTCTGCCGGAAAAGGAGCGCGAGGCGTTTGTCGATTTTCTCTACGACCGCTTTGCCGCGACCCGCGCGTTGCTCGGCACGCCCGAGTCGTGCGCTCCGCTCGCGCGCCAGCTCGCCGCCGCCGGAGTGAGCGAGATTGCCTGCCTGCTCGACTTCGGCCCGACGACCGACGACGTGCTCGCCATGCTCCCGCACCTTGCGACGTTCAAGGATGCCGTCGCTGGCGCCAAGGTCACGCTCGGCACCGCTGCGCCACGCGTTGCCATCGAAGTCGCCCCGCGCGTGCCCGAATGCTTTCACGAAGTGGCGTGGCGTCCGGTTTCGTTGGTCCCGAAGCCGCCGCTGCCCACGGCGCCGCAACGCTGGGCGCTCTTGGCCGACGAGGGTGGGGTGGCGGCTGCCCTCGCCGCGCGCCTCCGCGAACTCGGCCAGCACGTCACGGTCGCGCGGCCGGGCGAGACCTTGCCCGACGGCGATGTGCGGATCGTCAACCTGCGTCCGCTCGATGCCGGGGCGATGCCGGCCGACACACTGCCGCTGCTCCGGCGCGACAGCGGCCGGTTGTGGACGATCACCCGGGGCGCGCAGCCTGCGGGCGAAACCGTTCCCGAGCCGCTGGCCGCGGCGCAGTGGGGTTTGTTGCGGGCGATGCCGGTCGAGCAGCCGCAACGCTGGGGCGGCCTCATCGATCTCGATCCCGCGCAGCCCGCCAGCGCGCAGCTCGATGCGCTCCTGCTCGCGTTGACCACCGCGTCGCGCGAGGACCAGCTCGCGGTGCGCGGCGGCGCCACCTTCGCCGCCCGGTTGACCAGGCGCCGCACCGTGGATCTGGCGCGCACCGCGCCGTGGCGTCCGCGCGCCGAGACCACCTGTCTTGTCACCGGCGGTCTCGGCGGCGTCGGGTTTGCCGTCGCGCGCTGGCTCGCGTCGCTCGGCGCGCGTCACCTATTGCTCCTCGGGCGACGCGTGCCCGGCGACGATCGTCGCGCCGACCTCGCTGCGCTCGAATCCGCGGGCGTCAAGGTATCGGTCGCCGCCGTCGATCTCGGCGACGCCGCATCGCTCGACCGTGCGCTCGCCGCGCATCGCGCCTCGGGCGCGCCGCCGATCCGCGCGGTGTTCCACGCCGCCGGGGCGTGGGCCGATTGCGCGCTCGCCGGGCTGACACCTGAAACGTTCGCCGAGACCTGGCGCGCCAAGGCCGATGGGGCCGCGCATCTCGATGCCGCCTTCCGCGGCGAACCGCTGGATGCGTTCGTGCTCTTCTCCGCCTTCTCCGCCGTGCTGCCTGCGCCGACGCAGGGAAACTACGCCGCGGCGAACGCCTTCCTCGGCGCGCTCGCCCGCCAGCGTCGCGCGCGCGGCGAGGCCGCACTCTGCCTCGACTGGGGCCCGTGGAGCGAAATCGGCTTCGCGACGACCGACTACGGCCGGCGCGCGCACGTGCAACTCGAGTCGCTGGGAATCGCGCGCTTCCGTCCCGCCGACGGACTCGCCGTGCTGGCCCGGGCGTTGGCCTCCGACGCCACGCAGCTCGCCGCGATGAATGTCGACTGGTCGCGACTGTTCGCCGCCGATCCGCTCGCGAAACTCTCCCCGCTGCTCGGCGAGCTGCTCGCGGAGCACGCGCCCGCGACGCCCGCGGTCGCGGACTCCGACCGGATGGCCCGGGCGCTGGCCGGTCGTCCGGTCGCCGAGCAACTGCCCTTGTTCATCGACGAACTTCGGGCGCTCGTGGCCGGCGTGTTGCGAATGAACGTGGCCGACCTGCCCGCGGCGACGCCGCTCCCCGAGTTGGGCGTCGACTCGCTCGTCGCCATCGAGATCAAGAACCGGCTCCAGCGCGACGCCGGCATCGACGTGCCGCTGACGCAACTGCTCTCCGGTCCGACCACCGCCGGGCTTGCCGCCGCCTTGCTCGGCCAGATGAAGGTTGCCGCGCTTGCGTCGACGGCGGCGGGCGATGCGGTCGAGGAAATCGAAATTTGAGATGAGCCCCGCCGCCACCGATCGCCAGGCGCTCCTCGACCTGCTGCTCGCCGAGGAGGGGCTCGCCGCGCCGACCGACGACGCGCTGCTGCCGCGCGCCAACCCTGCCGCGCCCGCGCCGCTGTCGTTCGCGCAACAACGTCTCTGGTTCCTCGACCAGCTCGAGCCCGACAGCGCCGCCTACAACGTCCCCGGCGCGCTCCGGCTCACCGGCGCGCTCCATGCCGCCGCGCTCGATCGCTCGTTCGCCGTCCTCTGCGCGCGGCACGAGGTGTTGCGGACGACGTTCGCCGCGTCCGGCGACCGGCCGATGCAACAAGTTGCGCCGAGTGCGGCCCCGGGATGGGCGACGGAGGATTTGGTGGTGCTGGAGCCCGCCGCCCGCGACGCCGCCCTGCGTGGGCGGATCGCCGCGGAATCGGCGCGGCCATTCGACCTCGCGCGCGGCCCGCTCCTGCGGGCGACCTTGCTGCGGCTTGCCGCCGACGAACATGTCTTGCTCGTGACGATGCATCACATCGTGAGCGATCAGTGGTCGCTCGGTTTGCTCGCGATGGAACTGGCCGCGCTTTACCGGGCCGAGACGACCGGCGCGCCGCCGGCCCTTGCCCCGCTGGCCGTCCAGTATGCGGACTTCGCCGCGTGGCAGCGGCGCTGGGGCGAGGGCGAGGCGTGCCGCGCTCAAATCGAATTCTGGCGCGCGCAGCTCACGGGTGTCGCGTCGCTCGAGTTGCAGACGGATTTCCCGCGACCGCCGCAGCCGACTTCACGCGGCGGCACGGTCGCGTTTCAGATTCCCGCCGCGGCGCGCACCACGCTTGAGACGGTGGCGCAGGCGGAGGGTGCGACGCTCTTCATCGCCTTGCTCGCGGTCTTCCAGACCCTCCTCCACCGCTACACCGGCCAGGCCGATCTCGCCGTCGGCTCGCCTGTCACCGGCCGCGCGCGTCCCGAGACGGCGCCGCTGATCGGATTTTTCACCAACACGCTCGTGCTGCGCTCGACCGTGGCCGGCGAGCCGGCGTTTCGCGCCTGGCTGCGGACGGTGCGGGAAACGTGTCTCGCCGCCTACGCGCATCAGGACGTGCCGTTCGAGTTGCTCGCGGAAGCCCTGCAACCGGCACGCGAACTGAACCGCAATCCGTTTTTCGACGTGATGTTCGTGCACCAGACCGCGCTCCCGGCGCTCGAACTGCCCGGCGTCCGCGCCGAATTTATGCCGACGGAGATTCCCGAGGCGAAGTTCGACCTCACGCTCACCGTCCGCGACGCGGCCGGTGGCGGGCTCGACGGGTGGATCGAGTATCGCGCCGATCTCTTCGCCCCGGCGACGATGGCGCGAATGGCCGGTCATTTTTCCCGGCTCGTTGCCAGCGCGGGCGCGACACCCGATGCGGCCCTGCTCGATCTCCCGATGCTGGCCGACGGCGAGCGCCGCCAGGTGCTGCGCGATTTCAATGCCACCGCCTGCGCCTTTGCCGGCGCCGGCGAACCGCTGCTGCATCGTTTCATCGAGGCGGCCGTCGACCGCGATCCCACGAAGCTCGCCCTCGTCGATGCCGCCGAGCGCATCACCTATGCGGAGCTGGAGAGTCGCGCCAATCGGCTCGCGCACCGCCTGCAGAAACTCGGCGTCGGGCCCGATGTCGTTGTCGGCCTCTATCTCGGCCGGACGCTCGACATGATCGTGGGTGTGCTCGGGGTGATGAAGGCCGGCGGCTGCTATCTGCCGCTCGATCCCGCTTATCCGGCGGACCGGGTTGCGTTCATGCTCGAGGACTCGCATGCGCCGGTGTTGATCACCCACACCGAGACACGCTCTCGCCCGGAGCTTCCGCCGGGGGTCGTCGAGCTGGACCTCGATCGCGCCGCGGCCGAACTGGCCGCGGAACCGCGCACGCGTCCCGCATCGGCCGTGACCGGCGCGCATCTTGCCTACATCATCTATACGAGCGGCTCCACCGGCCGGCCGAAGGGCACGACGCTCGGGCACGCGGCGATGTGCAACCTCATCCGCTGGCATCATGCCACGTTGCTCACGGGCGCGCGCGGGTTGTTCTTTGCGTCGCTGAGCTTCGACGTGAGCTTCCACGACATCTTCGCCGTGCTCGGCAGCGGCGGCGAGTTGCACATTGCCACGGAGGAAATGCGCGCGGACACCGCGGCGCTGGTCGACTACCTGCAGGCCGCGCAGATCGAGAAGATCGTGCTGCCCGTGGTCGTCTTCCAGCAAATCGCGGCCGACTACGGCAACCGGCTGGAATTGTTCGCGTCGCTGCGCGAAATCACGACGACCGGCGAGGCGCTCATCCTCACGCCGCCGATTCTCGAGCTGTGCCGGCGCCTTCCGCACTGCGTGCTGCACAACCACTATGGTCCGTCCGAGACGCACGTCGTCACCGCCTACACGTTCGACGGTCCGCCGGCGCGGCTCAGTCCGCCGCCGCCCATCGGCCGGCCGATCGCCAACACCCAGATCTACCTGCTCGACGCGCGGCTCAACCCGGTGCCCGTCGGCGTGCCCGGTGAACTCTACATCGGCGGCGCCAACCTCGGTCGCGACTACCACCGCCGCTCGGAGCTGACAGCCGAGCGTTTTGTGCCGAACCCGTTCGCGACCGAACCGGGCGACCGCCTCTATCGGGCCGGCGATCGCGCGCGCTGGCTGCCCGACGGCAACATCGAGTTCTTCGGCCGGCTCGACGACCAGGTGAAGATCCGCGGCTTTCGCGTCGAGCTCGGCGAGGTGGAGACGCTCCTCGTCCAGCACCCCGCGGTGGCCGGGGCGGCTGTCGTGCTCCGCGAGCGCGCGCCGGGCGACAAGTGCCTCGCGGGTTTCTTCACGCTGCTGCCGGGCGCCACGGTCACGGTGGCCGAGCTGCGGGCATTTCTCGGCGCGCGGCTGCCCGACTACATGGTGCCGGCGGTGTTTGTCGAACTGCCGGTGCTGCCGCTGACCCCCAGTGGCAAGATCGCCCGCCGCAGCCTGCCGGCCCTCGATGCGAGCCAGTTTGCGCGGGACGCCGCCCACGTGCCGCCCGCCAGCGAGGGCGAAAAACTCGTCGCGGAGATCTGGGCGGCGCTCCTCGGCGTGCCGCGGGTCGGGCGCGACGATAATTTTTTCCACCTCGGCGGCCATTCGCTGCTCGCGACGCGGGTCGTCGCGCGGCTGCGCGCCCGCACCACGTTGCAGGTGCCGCTGCGCGCGCTCTTCGAGCATCCGACGCTTGCCGGTTTCGCGACGGCCGTGGCCGAGGTGGCCGGCGGGCCGGCGCTGCTCGACGAAGTCGCCCGCACCGTCCGCGCGGTCGAGGCGATGAGCGACGCGGAGGCGGCCGGCTCGCAGGAACACGCGTAGGGCTGGGGCGAATTCCCTAGCCGTTTGTCGGGTCGTCGTGCGTAACGCATTTGTTGCGGAAATTTCCCCGCGTTTCCGCATCACTCTGCTTGATGCGCGCCGCGACGTTGGTCACGTTCCTGCTTCTCGTTTTTCCCACATGGAACTCACCCCCGCCCAGCTCCAGCGCTACGAAGAAGACGGCCTCTTGTTCCTTCCGCGTGTCTTCACCGATGCCGAGGTCGACGCGTTGCACACCGCCACGAAGGAACTCGCGCGAATCGATCATCCGAGTCGCGTGCTGGAAAAAGACAGCCAGACCGTCCGCGCGTTGCACGGCTGCCACTTGACCAGCGAGGTCATGGCCCGGCTCACGCGGCTGCCGCGGCTGCTGCGTCCGGCGGAACAGATCGTGGGCGGCGCGGCCTACGTCTATCAGTTCAAGGTCAATTTCAAGGCGGCCTTCGGCGGCGACGTCTGGAAATGGCACCAGGATTACATTTTCTGGCGCAAGGGCGACGGCATGGCGGAGCCGCGCTGCGTCAACGTCATGGTCTACCTCGACGAGGTCACCGAGTTCAACGGCCCGCTGATGTGCATCCCGCGCTCGCAACGCCACGGCATGATCGACGTCGATGCCGCGCGCGGCCGCGGAGGATGGCAGGACAACGTGAGCGCCGATCTCAAGTATTCGCTCGACCGGGAGACGATCGCGCGGCTCGTGGAGGACGGCGGCATCGTCGCGCCCAAGGGTCCGCGCGGCAGCGTGTTGATTTTTCATCCGAATCTCGCGCACGGCTCCACGCCCAATCTTTCGCCCTGGGACCGCACGATGCTCATCGTCACGTATAACAGCGTGGCCAACGTGCCGCGCCCGCCGGGCGAACCGCGCCCCGAGTTTCTCGTCAGCCGCGACGCCCGCCCGCTGACCGCCCTGGCCGGGGAGGCGTTGGTGGCTTAAACTCGCGGGAGCGCCGGAGCCTGCTTGCAGGCGGCTTTCGGCGTGGTTGGATGGCGGCCGCGGTGCACGGTCCGCCGCCGCGTTTCCGTCGACTTGCTCCGGCATGACTCCTGACAAACAAGCTCTCCTTCGAAAACTGCTCGCGCAGAAGGGTGTCTCCGTGGCGCCCGATGCCGGGGAGCCGCTGCGTCCGCGCGCGCCGGGCGAAGGGCCGGGCCTGTCGTTCGCCCAGGAGCGATTGTGGTTCGTGCAACAGCTTCAGCCGGAGAACACCGCCTATCATCTCGGTGAGGCGTTCGTCTTGCGCGGGCCGCTCGAGGCGACGGCGCTGCAACGGGCGTTGGCGGAATTGCTCCGCCGGCACGAGATCCTGCGTTGCGGGTTTCCGGAGCGCGACGGGCGGCCCGCGTGCGTGGTGGCGGATGGAGTCGGGGCCGACTCGCCGCTGGTCGTCGAGGATCTGACCGCCTTGCGCCCGTCGCCGCAGGCCGCCGCCATCGCAATCCGGGAACGGGAGATATTTTCCGCGCCGTTCGATCTCGCCCGGCCGCCGTTGCTGCGGGCGCGACTGCTGCAACTCGGCCCCGACGAGCATCGGTTGCTCTTCTGCGTGCATCACCTGGTGTTCGACGGCTGGTCGATCGGCGTGCTCGTGCGCGAGTTGGGCGCGCTTTACGCCGCGTTCGCGAAGGGTGGGGCGGACGCGCCGCCGCTCCAGCCGCTGCCGCTGCAATACGCCGACTATGCCGCCTGGCAACGCCGGCGGGCCGTCTCGCCTGAGTGGGCGGAGTCGCTGAAATTCTGGACCGATCGTCTCGCCGGCACGCCGGTGCTTGCGCTGCCCGCCGACCGGCGTCGTCCCGCGGCGCTCTCCGGTCGCGGCGCCGGCCATCGCTTCGAGATTCCGGCGCCGCTCGTCGGGCAAATCCGCGCGCTCGCGTTGCGGGGGAACGCGACGCCGTTCATGACGTTCCTCGCCGCGTGGCAGACGCTGCTGGGCCGCTATGCCGGCCAGACGGACTTCGCGGTCGGCTCGCCGGTGGCCAACCGCGGTCACGCGGCGCTCGAGGAGCTGGTCGGTTTTTTCGTCAACATGATCGCACTCCGCGCCGATCTCGCCGGCGACCCGTCGTTCCGTGGCCTGCTGCAACGCGTGGTTGCGGCCACGCAGGCGGCGCTGGCGCATCAGGAGACGCCGTTCGAGCAAATCGTCGAGCGGCTCAACGTCGCGCGCGACCTCGCGCATCATCCGGTTTTTCAGGCCGGGTTTACGTTCCAGGGCGCGGCGGCGGAGCCGGTGCGACTCGCGGGCGTCGAATTCAGGTCGCGGCCGTCGGAAATCGCCGCGGCGAAATTCGATCTGCTGCTTGTGTTCGAAGACGCGCCCGGCGGTGGGATGCGCGGCTTGCTCGAATACAGCACCGACCTCTTCGAGGCGTCGACGATGGCGTTGCTGGCGGAGAATTTTCTCACGCTTCTCGCCGGAATCGTCGCGGCGCCGGACACCCCGCTGTCGCGTTTGCCGGTCGTGTCCGCGGCCGAACGCGCGCTCTGGCCGGCGCCGCCGGTCTCGCGTCCCGAGCCGCGAGGCCGCACGACGCTCGTCGAGTGGTTCGCCGCGGCCGCGGCGAACCACGCGACCCGTGTTGCGGTGTCCGACGAGACCGCGCGAATCACCTACGCCGAACTCGCCGCCCGCTCGGACCAACTCGCCTGCTTTCTCCGCGCCCGCGGCGTCGGCGCCGATCGACTCGTGGCGATCGCCATGGAGCGCTCGGCGCACGTGCTTGTTGCCATCCTCGGCATCCTGAAGGCCGGTGGCGCTTACCTGCCGGTCGACCCGGCTTATCCGCGGGAACGGCAGGCGTTCATGCTCGCGGACGGCGCGGCGGTCGCCGTCCTGACGGATGCGGCGATGCGCGAGCGAATCGCCGTGCCCGCCGGCGTGCCGGTCGTTTCGCTCGATGCCGACTGGCCCGCGATTTCCGCGGCGCCCGCGACGGCGCTGCCGGCCCCGGCGCCCGAGCATATCGCCTATGTCATCTACACGTCCGGCTCGACGGGCCGGCCGAAGGGCGTGCCGGTCACGCACCGCAACGTCACGCGGCTCTTCACGCAGACGGAGCACTGGTTTCACTTCGACGCGACCGACGTGTGGACGCTCTTCCATTCGTTCGCGTTCGATTTTTCCGTCTGGGAAATCTGGGGCGCGCTTCTCCATGGCGGCCGGCTGGTCGTCGTGCCGTTCGAGACCAGCCGCGCCGTCGACCGGTTTCACGAGCTGCTGGTCCGCGAGCGCGTCACCGTCCTCAGTCAAACGCCGTCCGCGTTCCGGCAACTGGTCAACCACGACGCGGCCCTTCCCGCGGCACCGGCGTTGGCCCTGCAATGGGTCGTCTTTGGCGGCGAGGCGCTCGACCTCCCGACGCTCGCGCCGTGGATCGCGCGCCACGGCGATCGCGCGCCGCGGCTCGTCAACATGTATGGGATCACCGAGACAACGGTGCACGTGACCTACCGCGAAATCACGGCGGCCGATGTGGCGGCGAATTCGGGCAGCGTCATCGGCGAACCGATTCCCGATCTCACGCTCCATCTCCTCGACGCGCACCTGCAACCCGTGCCGCGCGGCGTCGCGGGGGAAATCTTTGTCGGAGGCGCCGGTCTCGCGCGGGGTTATCTCAACCGCCCCGGGCTCACCGCGGAGCGTTTCATCGCGCATCCGCTTGCGACCGCAAACGGCGGCCGGCTCTATCGCTCCGGCGATTCGGCCCGCCGGCTCGCGAACGGCGACCTCGAATACCTCGGGCGCATCGATTTTCAGGTGAAGGTCCGCGGCTTCCGCATCGAGCTCGGCGAAATCGAGTCCGCGCTCGGCCGTCACCCCGCGATCGCCGAATGCGCGGTGCTCGCGCAACGCGAACCGTCGGGCGAGACCCGGCTCGTGGCGTGGCTGGTCGCGCGAGAGAACGCAGTGCCGGATGCCGCGGCGTTGCGGCAGCACCTGCTTGCGTTCCTGCCTGACTACATGGTGCCGGCGGCCTTCACGTTCGTCGAACAATTGCCGCTGACCACGAACGGCAAGGTCGACCGCGCCGCGCTCCCCGCGCTCGCCGGCCGCCGCGCCGAAGCCGCCGTGGAGCACATCGCTCCCGCGACGGATGCAGAACGCACGCTCGCCGCCGTCTGGGCTGCCGTGCTCGGCGTGCCGGCGGTCGGCGTGACCGAGAATTTCTTCGCGCTGGGCGGAGACTCGATCCGCAGCATCGAAGTCCGGGCGTCGACGCGGGCGCGCGGTTGGGATTTTCAACTGCAGGATCTTTTCCGTCACCAGACCGTCCGTGAACTGGCGCGCGTGCTGGTGCCGGCGGCGTCGACCGCGTCCGCGACGCCCGGCGCCTTCTCGCTGTTGACCGCCGAAGACCGCGCAAAACTGCCGCCGGATGTCGTCGACGCCTATCCGCTGGCGGCGTTGCAGGCCGGCATGGTGTTTCATTCTGAGCTGCACCCGGAATCGCCGGTCTTTCACGACCTGTTTTCCTACCATCTGCGCGTCGCGTGGAACGAATCCGCGCTCCGGGCCGTCCTGGCCGCAGTCACCGCCCGCCATGCGGTCCTGCGGACCTCCGTCCGGACTGGAGGATTCAGCGAACCGCTCCAGTTCGTCCACGCTCGGGTCGTCATGCCGCTCACGGTGCACGATTTGACGGGACTCGCTCCGGCGGAACAGGAGTCGGCCCTCGATGCGTGGTGCGCCGCCGAAAAGAAGCGCGGCTTCGCCTGGGGCGAGCCGCCGCTGCTGCGGGTCGCGGTGCACCGGCGCTCAGCGACGACGCTGCAGTTTTCCCTCAGCCTGCACCACGCCATCCTCGACGGCTGGAGCGTGTCGGCGCTGCTGGCGGAAGTCTTCGCCGCCTACCTCGACGGTCTCGCCGGGAAGAGCACGCCTGCCGCCGGACCGCCGCCGCCGTTTCGCGACTACGTTGCCCTCGAGCGCGCCACGCTCGCCTCCGACGAGGCGCGGCGCTTCTGGGCCGCGCAGCTCGACGATCCGCCCGCCGCGCAACTGCCGCGCCGGCCGGACCGGGTCGCGCCCGAGTCGCCGGCGCAGGACGCGGTGTTTTTCACCTGGCCGCGCGAGCGCAGCGCCGCGCTCAACGCCTTCGCCAACCGCGCGGGGGTTTCGCTCAAGCACGCGTTGCTCGCCGCCCACGCCAAGGTCGTCGCGCATCTCACCGGTTCGCGCGAGGTGATGACCGGCGTGATCTCGAATGGTCGCCCCGAAACGACCGGCGCCGCCGAGTCGCTCGGTCTGTTTCTCAACACTGTGCCTTGCCGGCTCGCCGTCGCGCCCGGCACATGGGCGGACCTGGCGCGCGCCATCCTGCGCGCCGACGAGGCGGTGCTGCCGCACCGCCGCTATCCGCTCGCCGAGTTGCAGAAGGTCCACGGCCGGACGTCGCTGTTCGAGACGTCGTTCAACTTCGTCCACTTCCACGTCCTCGATGCGCTGCGGGCGCGCGACGATCTCGCGGTGCTCGGCGCGCGCTATTTCGACCAGAACACGTTCGCCTACTTCGCGCAGTTCAGCGCGGACTCCGCGGTCGGCACGCTGCAACTCGAGCTGCGCTTCGATCCCGCCGAGTTTACGCGCACGCAGGTCGAGTCGTTCGTCGCCGCCTACGATCGGGTGCTCGGCGCCATGGCGGTGGACGTCCCGGCGCGCCACGAATCGCTTTCACTGCTGGACTCGGACGAGCGCCGGCTCGTCGTCGAAACCTTCAACGCCGCCCCGCTGCCGGCCGGTGCGCCGCGGCTGCTGCACGATGGCTTCGCCGCGAGTGTCACCCGCACCCCGGAAGCTGTCGCCCTGATCGATGGTGAAACCCGCATCACCTACGCCGATCTCGCGGCGCGTGTCCGCGTCTGGGCAGATCGCCTGTGGGCCCTTGGCGCCGGCCCGGAAAAACTCGTCGGCGTCTGCCTCGACCGCGGCGCCGGCCTGGTCACCGCGCTGCTGGCGGTCCTCGAAACCGGCGCGGCCTACGTGCCGCT
This sequence comes from uncultured Opitutaceae bacterium, assembly GCA_937902925.1. GTDB lineage: Bacteria > Verrucomicrobiota > Verrucomicrobiia > Opitutales > Opitutaceae > CALFNN01. The sequence goes on along the minus strand of CALFNN010000037.1, from coordinate 71,583 downwards.
CGATCCCGCCTATCCGGCGGACCGGCTCGCGTTCATGTGCGAGGACGCGCACGTCGCGGTGCTGGTGACGCAACGCAAACTCGCGGCGCGTTTGCCGTCGTTGTCCGCGCCAACTTTCTGGGCCGACGAGGCTGGGCCCGACCTGCCGGCGGGCCGTCTGTCCGGAGAAAGGTCGCGACGTGTTCCTTCGATTCATCCCGAAAACCTCGCCTACCTCATCTACACCTCCGGCTCCACGGGCCGCCCGAAGGCGACCGCGATCGAGCACCGGCAGGCGACCGCGTTGCTCGCATGGGCGCGCTCGGCCTACCGCGACGACGAGCTGGCCGGAGTGCTGTTCTCCACGTCCGTCTGCTTCGACCTGTCGATTTTCGAAATCTTCGTGACGCTCGCGGCCGGGGGAAAAATCATCGTCGCCGATAATGCGCTCGCCCTGCCGACGCTTTCCGCGCGCTCCGAGGTCACGCTCGTCAACACCGTCCCGTCCGCGGCGGCCGAGCTCGTGCGCCAGCGCGCGATTCCGCCGGGCGTGCGGGTCGTCAACCTCGCGGGCGAGCCGTTGAGCGCCGCGCTCGCGGATCAAGTTTACGCGGCCGGCGCCGTCGGAAAAGTCTTCGATCTCTACGGGCCCTCGGAGGACACGACCTATTCGACGTGCGCGCGGCGCGAGCGCGGCGGCCCCGCGACGATCGGCCGCGTGCTGCCCGGCTCGCAGCTCTACCTGCTCGACGACGATTTTCAGCCCGTGCCGCTCGGCGCCGTCGGGGAGATTTTTATCGGCGGCGCCGGCGTCACCCGTGGTTATCTCGGCCGGCCGGAGCTGACCGCCGAGCGGTTTTTGCCCAGTCCGTTCGGATCGGCGCCCGGTGCGCGGCTTTACCGCACGGGCGACCTCGCGCGTTTCCGTCCCGACGGCCAGCTCGAATTCCTCGGCCGCCGCGACCATCAGGTGAAAATCCGCGGGTTCCGGATCGAGCTCGGTGAAATCCAGGCGGTCCTCGAACGGCATCCGCGCATCACCGCGGCCGCCGTGATCGCCGAAGCTGCCGTGATCGCGCACGAAGTCCCCGCGACGCCTCCGGTAGGTTGTCAACTATTAGTTGACAACCTCCCGGGGCGGGCGCCGGCGATGGCGGGGAAACGGCTGGTTGCCTATGTGGCGGGGCCGGATCTACCCGCGGGGCGGGCGCTCGATGCGGAGTTGCGGGCGTGGCTGGGCGCGCGACTGCCGGAGTATTTTGTGCCGGCGGTGTTCGTGCCGCTCCCGCGGCTGCCGCTCACGCCCAACGGCAAACTCGACCGGCGGGCGCTGCCGGCGCCGCCCGAGCCGGCGGCGCTCGCCGCGGATGATTTCGCGGCGCCGCGCACGGCGATCGAGTCGGCGCTCGCGCAAATCTGGGCCGGGGTGCTCAAGCTCCCGCGGATCGGGATTCACGACAATTATTTCTCACTCGGCGGCGACTCGATCCAGGTGCTGCAGATCGTCGCGCGCGCGCGCGACGCGGGGCTGTCCCTTTCGCCCCGCATGGTCTTCGAGCATCCGACGGTTGCGGAGCTGGCAGTCGTCGCCGGCGCGGCAACGACTGCGGCCGGCGTGCCGTCGGCGCCGCCACCGGACGCCGCCGGTGCCGCGCCTGCACTCACCCCGATTCAGCGATGGTTCTTCGCGCAGGATTTCGCCGAGGCGCACCACTGGAATCAATCCGTGCTGCTCACGGCGCGCGAGCGGCTTGAGCCGGCAAGGCTCGAGCAGGCGCTGCGGCGGATTGTCGCCCACCATCCGATGCTTCGCGCCCGTTTCGGCCGCGACAGCTCCGCATCGTGGAGCGTCCGGGTGGCGGAGCACTCGCCCGACGATTGCGCGTTTCGGGTCGTTCCGTTTGCATCGGCGGCTGAAATCACGGCAGCGTGCGCGGCGGAGCAGGCGGCGTTGGATCTCGCGCGGGGGCCGCTCGTCCGGGCGCTGTGGCTCGATGGCGGCACGGTGCAAGCGGGGCGGTTGTTCATGGTCATCCATCACCTTGTCGTCGACGGCGTGTCGTGGCGGATCCTGCTCGACGACTTGCTGACGGCCTATCGGGGCGCGGGCGAGCTGGCGCCGGTCCCGGGCTCCTTCGCGGCGTGGGGTCGGTGGCTCGGCGAGCTGGCGCGCGGCGAAGCGCTCGCAGGCGAAGCGAGCCGTTGGCGGGCGCTCACGGCGTTGCCCGCGGCGCCGCTGCCGCGCGATTTTCCCGCCGGCACGAATCGGGTCGCCGACGTCGCCGTGCTCGCTGTTTCCCTCACGACGGCCGAGACCGAGACGCTGTTGCGCCGGGCGCTGGCCGCTTATGGCTGCCAGATCAACGACCTCCTGCTGGCGGCGCTCGCGCTGGCGCTGCGCGACTGGACGGGCCGCGACTCGGTTCGCTTGCATCTCGAGGGCCATGGGCGCGAAACCGAAGACGCGGGCCTGGACCTGGCGCGCACGATCGGCTGGTTCACGACATTATTCCCTGTTGAACTCGACTTGAAGGGCATCGCGACCGCCGTCGCGAGCGTGGCCATCGTGCGGGCGCAACTCGCGGCGGTGCCGCGGCGTGGTCTCGGTTATGGCGTGGGACGCTGGCTGGCGGAGCCGCCGCGCTGGGAAGTGCCGGCGGCGGAACTCTGCTTCAATTATCTCGGGCAGTTCGACGGGCTCGTGGGCGGCGACAGTCCGTTCGGTCCGGCGAGCGAAAGTGTCGGACCGCAGACCAGCCCGCGCGGCGAACGGGCGCACCTGCTCGACGTGAACGGCCTCATCGTCGGCGGAGCGCTGACGTTCGAGTGGCATTATTCGGAAAAGATCCACCGGCGCGAAACCGTCGCGAGCCTCGCGGCGGCGCATTTCACCCATCTGCGGGCCCTGCTCGTCGCGGCGGTGGCTGGCGTCGTGACGCCATCCATGACGGCGGTTCCGGCGCCGGAGAAGCCGGGTCGTTTTGCGCTGGCGGGCGCGAGCGAGGCGGAGCTTGACCGCGCCATCGAGGAAATCGAATTCTGACCGATCCGTCGTCGCGCATGTCGAAGAAAAACATCGAGGACGTCTATCCGCTGACTCCGTTGCAGGAGGGCTTGCTCTTCCATGCGATTCTCACGCCCAAGGACGGCGCCTATCACGACCAGTTCAGCGCGGTGCTGCGCGGGCCGCTCGAGGCGGAAACGCTGGCGCGCGCGTGGCGCGCGGTCGCCGCCGGCCACGCCATTTTCCGGACGGCGTTCGCGTGGCAAACCGGCAAGGCGCCATTGCAGGTCGTGGGCCGCACGGCCGAGACGCCCTTCACGTTGCTCGACTGGCGCGACCGCGACCCGGCGACGCAGACGCGGTTGAAATCGGAACTGGTGGCCGACGATGCGCGTCGCGGGTTCGATCCGGCGAAAGCGCCACTCACACGGATCACGCTCGCGCGTCTCGGCGACGACGCGTGGTTCCTGCTGTGGAGCCGGCACCACCTGCTGCTCGATGGTTGGAGCGTGGCGCACGTGCTGCGCGAATGGCTCGCGGCCTACCAGGCATTGCGCACCGGCCAGCCGGCGCCGCTCACGACCGCGCGGCCGTTTCGCGAGTATCTGGGGTGGCTGCAACAGCAGGACGCCGCGCGCGCCGAGGCGTTCTGGCGGGCGGAGCTGGGGGATTTCTCGCAACCGACTCCGCTGGGGCTCGCGCGGCCGCCCGACACGCCGCTGCCGGCCGGGAGGGAGCGGCACGGCGAACTCACGCTGATGCTGGACGCCGCTGAGTCCGAGGCGCTGCGTTCGCTGGCCCGCGCGGCGCGCGTCACGTTGGCCACCGTGGTCCAGGGCGCATGGGCGCTCCTGCTTGCGCGGCTGGGCGGGGAGCGCGACGTGGTTTTCGGCAACACCGTTTCCGGGCGGCCGCCCGACCTGCCGGGCGCGGACGGGATGGTCGGTCTCTTCATCAACACGCTGCCGCTGCGCGCGCGGATCGCACCGGCGCGGCCGGTCGGCGCCTGGCTGCGCGACCTGCAGGCGCACGTGATGGCGGCGCGGGAGTTCGAGCACACGCCGCTCGTCAAGATTCACGGCTGGACGGAGGTGCCGCGCGACCACGCGTTGTTCGAGACACTCCTCGTCTTCGAGAACTATCCGATCGACGAGGCGCTCGCCGGGGCGCTGGGCGAGATCCGCGTCGAGCAAGCCCACAGCCACGAGCGCACGCACTATCCCGCGACGATGATCGTGGCGCCCGGTGCCGCGATCACGCTGCTCATGCTGCACGACCGGGCGCGGCTGCCCGACGACCTGGCCGCGCGCTGGCTGGAATACTTTCGCGCGCTGCTTGCGGCGTTTGCCGGTGGCGCGGACCAGCCCGTCGGCCTGCTGCACGGACTCACGGGCGCGGAGCGCGCGCAGGTCCTCACGCGGGAAAATGCCACGGCGCGGGACCACGACCGCGCCGCGACGCTCGCGGACCTGTTCGCCGCCCAGGTCGCACGGACGCCCGCGGCGGTGGCGCTGATCGATGGTGCGCATCGGCTGAGCTACGCGGAGGTGGCGCGGCGGGCGGTGGCGCTCGCAGCGCGATTGCGCGAACTCGGCGCCGGCCCGGAGCGATGCGTCGGCGTGTGCCTGGAGCGGGGAGCGGAACTCGTGATCGCGTTGCTCGGCGTGCTCGAATCCGGCGCGGCCTATGTGCCGCTCGACCCGACTTACCCGGCGGAGCGGCTCGCGTTCATGTTCGGCGACGCCCAGCTTGCGGCGCTGGTCACGCAACGCTCGCTCGCCGCCGCGCTCCCGGCGCATGCCGTGCCGACGGTTTGGATCGACGAGGTCGGGCCTGACGTCCGGGCGGGCCGTCCGGAGAATTTCGTTCGTCCCGAAAATCTCGCCTACCTCATCTACACCTCGGGCTCGACCGGCCGGCCGAAGGCGACGGCGATCGAACACCGGCAGGCGGTGGCGTTCGTGCATTGGGCGCAAAGCGTCTTCACGGCGCGCGAGCTGGCGGGCGTGTTGTTCTCGACGTCGGTGTGCTTCGACCTGTCGGTGTTCGAGATTTTCGTCACGCTCGCCAGCGGCGGCGCCGTGATCGTGGCGGAAAACGCGCTTGCGCTGCCGACGCTGCCGGCGCGCGCGGAGGTCACGCTGATCAACACCGTGCCGTCGGCCGCGGCCGAGCTCGCCCGCCAGGACGCGATTCCGTCCTCGATCGTCACGATCAACCTCGCGGGCGAACCGCTCACCGCGGCGCTGGCCGACCGGCTTTACGGCTTCGCGTCGGTCGAGCGCGTTTATGATCTCTACGGGCCGTCGGAGGACACGACTTATTCGACGTGCGCGCTTCGGACGCGCGGCGGACCGGCGACGATCGGCCGAGTGATCGCGAACTCGCGGCTCTACCTCGTCGATCCGGACCTGCAGCCCGTGCCGGCGGGCGCGATCGGCGAAATTCTGCTCGCTGGCGAGGGGCTCGCCCGCGGCTATCTCGGCCGGCCCGATCTGACGGCGGAGCGGTTCGTGCCGGATCCGTTTTCGCCGGAGCCCGGTGGCCGGCTTTATCGCACGGGCGACCTCGGGCGGTTTCGGGGTGACGAGCAGCTCGAGTATCTCGGCCGCGGCGATCACCAGATCAAGATTCGCGGCTTCCGCGTCGAGTTGGGCGAAATCCAGGCGCGGCTCGAGGCGCACGCCGATGTCGCGGAGGCGGCGGTCGTGGCGCGTGAACATCCGCAGCGCGGCAAGTATCTCGCGGCCTTCGTCGCGGCCAAACCGGGGTCGACGTCGACGTCGGAAATCCTGGCGCGGTGGCTGGGGCTGACGCTGCCGCACTACATGCAGCCGGCGACGTGGCATTTCCTCAAGCGGCTTCCCCGCACGCCGAATGGCAAACTCGACCGGAAGGCGCTGCCGCCGGACCGCGACGACCATGCGCGAGCGCCGGCGGTCGAGGCGGGCGCCGGCGATCCCGTCGAGGAAATCGTCGCCGGCATCTGGACGCAGGTGCTTGGGGTGGCCCGGGTGCGCCGCGAGGATAATTTTTTCGACTTGGGCGGACACTCGCTGCTGGCGACGCAGGTCGTGGCGCGCGTGCGCGCGGCGTGCAAGGTGGAGATTCCGCTGCGGCTGCTGTTCGATTGTCCCACGGCGGGCGGCTTTGCGAGCGGCGTTCGCGCGGCGCGCGTCGGCGGAGTTGCAACGAGTGAGGCCCCGATTGGGGCGCGCGCGGCGGGTGTCCCGGCGCCGCTTTCGCTGGCGCAGCAACGCCTGTGGGTGCTGGCGCGGCTGGCGGAGGCGGGGGCGGCGTATCACCTGCCGGCCGTGTTTGAGGCGCATGGCGAGCTCGACGTCGCGGCGCTCGAACGGGCGTTGAACGGCGTGATCGCGCGGCACGAGGGATTGCGCACCGTGTTTCCGGAACGGCTCGGTCAAGCCACCGCCGAAGTGCTCCCGGCGGCGCCGATCGCGATCGCCGTCGAGGATTTTTCGCGGCGACCGGAGAGCGAACGGTTGCCCGCGGCCCGCCGGACGGCGGCGGCGCAGGCGGCCGAGCCGTTCGATCTGGCCCGGGGGCCTCTCATGCGCGCGGGAGTGGTGAAACTCGGGCCGCAGCGGCACTGGCTGCTGCTCACGATGCACCACATCGTGACGGACGGCTGGTCGGAGTCGGTGCTGGTCCGCGAGCTCGCGGCGCTCTACGCGGGTGGCGCGCTCGCGCCGCTGACCGTCAATTACGGCGACTACGCGGCGTGGCATCGGCGGCGGGCCCACGACGGCGAATTGGCGGCGCAAGTGAACGCCGCGGCGGAGGAGTTGCGCGGCGTGCCGGTATTGGAACTGCCCCTCGACCGGCCGCGGCCGGCGGTGTCCACGTTTCGCGGCGGACTCGCCCGGGCGACAGTGCCGGCGGCAACGGCGGTCGCGTTGCGCTCGCTCGCGCGACAGGAAGGCGCGACGCTCTTCATGGTGCTGCTGGCGGCGTGGGAGGTCTGGCTGTGGCGGCACACGGGTCAGTTGGATTTTGCGATTGGCACGCCGGTCGCGGGACGCGTGCGGCCGGAGCTGGAGGACCTCATCGGGCTTTTTGTGAACACGCTCGTCCTGCGCGCAGACGTGGCGCCGGGGCTCGAGTTCGCGGAGCTCGTGCGGCGGGTGCGGGCGCGGACGCTGCGGGCGCACGACCGCGGGGAAGCGCCTTTCGAACAAGTGATCGAGGCGGTGAATCCGGAACGCGACGTGAGCCGCGCGCCGCTATGCCAGGTGATGTTCAGCGTGCAGAACACGCCGCGGGCCGAGCTGGCGCTGGGCGCGCTGCGGCTGGAGGCGGTGACGACGGAGGTGACGACGGCAAAATTCGAATTGTCGCTGACTGCCGCCGAACGCGCCGACGGCACGCTCGCGCTCGGGCTGGAGCACAATCGCGATTTGTTCGACGCGGCGACGGCGGAGCGGTTTCTCGCGCGTTACGTGGCGCTGCTGGGCGCGATCGTCGCAGCGCCCAAGGCGGAGGTGCGTGCACTGGCGTGGGTGCCGGAACCGGAGCGAGCGCAGGTTGCGGCATGGAGCCGCGGCCCGGCGGCGGGCGGAGCATTGGCGTTGGTGCCGCAGGCGATCACGGCACAGGCGACGCGGACGCCGGACGCGGTGGCCGTGGCGCTCGGCGACGCGAGCTGGACCCATGCGGAATTGCAGTCGCGGGCCGCGCAAATGGCGGCACGGCTCCACACGGCGGGAGTGGGGCGGGGCGGCACGGTGGCGGTGCTGGCGGAGCGCGAGCCCGCGATGGTCGCCGCGCTGCTCGGCGCGTGGCGCGTCGGCGCGGCCTACGTGCCGCTGGATTCCGAGTCGCCGCCGGAACGGCTGCGCGCGATCGTCGGGGAAAACCGCCTCGATGCCGTGTTGTTGCCGACCGCGATGCGCGCACGTCTGCCGGCGGGCCTGAGCGCGCGCGTGATCGCGTGGGATGACGCGCCGCCGACGGTTCCCGCGGTGGAGCCGGTGAGGATGGATGGCGCGGATGTCGCCTATGTCTTGTTCACGTCCGGTTCGACCGGCCAGCCGAAGGGCGTGGCGATCCCGCACGGTGCGCTGGCGAATCACATGGCGTGGTTCAACACGGCGCACGCGTTCGGCCCGCGCGACGTGGTGCTGCAAAAAACGCCGTTCACCTTCGACGCGTCGGTGTGGGAATTCTGGGCGCCGTTGATGACCGGCGGGCGGCTCGAACTGGCGGCGCCGGGGGCGCAGCGCGACCCGGCGGCGCTCGTGGCGGCGATGCGGCGCGCGGGTGTGACGGTGCTGCAGGCGGTGCCGACGCTGCTGGAGCGGCTCGCGGCGGAGCCGGGATTTGCCGCGATGTCGACGCTGCGGATTCTATTCTCGGGCGGCGAGCCGCTGACGGCGGGATTGCGCGACCGGTTGACGGCCGGGCAGCGCGTGCCGCTGGTGAATCTCTATGGCCCGACCGAAGCGACCATCGAGTGTGCGGAGTGGATGTGCAGTGCCCGCGATGGCGGGGCGGCGACGATTCCGCTCGGGCCGGCGGCACCGGGTTGCGCGCTGCATGTGCTGGATGCGGCGCGGCAGCCGGTGGCGGCCGGCGTCGCAGGGGAACTTTTTGTCGGTGGCGCGCAGCTGGCGCAGGGCTACTGGCGGCAGCCGGCACTGACGGCGGAGCGGTTTTGGCCGGATCCGTTTTCGCCGGAGCCGGGCGCGCGCCTTTACGCGACGGGCGATCTCGTGCGCTGGCGCGGCGACGGCGTGCTCGAATATCTCGGTCGCACGGATGACCAGGTGAAGCTGCGTGGTTTTCGCGTCGAGCTGGGCGAGGTGGAAGCTGCGATGGCGGCGGCGCCCGGCGTCGTCAAGGCGGCGGCGGCCGTCCGCGACGGGCAACTCACGGGTTACGTGGAATGGCCCGGCGCGCCGCGCGATTGGATGGCGGCGTTGCGGAGCGCGGTCGCGGCACGGCTGCCGCACTACATGGTGCCGGCGCGGTTCGCGAAAATGGAAACGTGGCCGTTGCTCGCGAGCGGCAAGGTGGACCGGCGGGCGCTGCCGGAGGCGCCGGCGCCGGAGGGCGCGACGGGACCGGCGGACGCCGCGCCGGCGGGAATGGCCGAAACCCTGCTCGCGGGGCTGTGGCGTGAATTCCTGCGGGTGCCGCGCGTCGGCCGGCACGACAATTTTTTCGCGCTGGGCGGCGACTCGATCCTGGCGCTGCAAATCGCCGCGCGCGCCGCGGCGGCCGGGCTGCGGGTGCCGGCGCAGGCGGTGTTCCAGCACCAGACGCTGGCCGAACTCGCCGCGACGGTGACCGCGCCGGCGGCGGACGGCGCGGCTCGCGAATCCGTGGCCATGACGGACGCGGTGCCGTTGACGCCGATCCAGCAGTGGTTCTTTGCGCAGGAGTTTACCGCGCCGGCGCATTGGAACCAGTCCGCGCTGTTCGTCGTGCCGGCGGATTTCGATGGCCAGAGGTTCGCTGCGGCGCTGCGACGGGTGGCGGCGCGGCACGATGCGCTGCAATTGCGCTACACGCGGGCAGGCGAGGACTGGTGCGCGGTGGCCGGAGAGCCGGGCGCGAGCGTGGCGTTTGCGACCGAGCCGCTGGCGGACCTCGCGGGTGGGGCGGAGCGCGCGCAGGCGGCGCTCGACCTGGCGGCGGGGCCGCTGTTGCGCGCGGTGCATTTCGCCGACGCGGCCGGTGGGGCGGGCCGGCTGCTGCTCGTGGTGCATCACCTCGCGATCGACGGCGTGTCCTGGCGCGTGCTGCTCGAGGAACTCGCCGCGGCCTATGCCGGCCGGGAGCTGCCGGTGGCAACGGCGCGCTGGGGCGAGTGGGCGCGGGCGCTGGCCGCGCAGGCGGCGGCTCCGGAGACGCTCGCCGAGCTGCCGCACTGGCGCGCGGTGCCGGCGACGAGGTTGCCGCGCGACTTCGCGGCGGCGGGCCGCGGAGTGACGGCGGACGAGGACACGGTCGAAGTCACTTTGAGCCGCGACGAGACCCAGGCGCTGCTGACGGAAACGGCCGAAGCCTACCGCACGCAGATCAACGACCTGCTGCTGACGGCATTGGCGCGGGCCCTCGCGCCATGGACGGGCGCCACGGCGCACACGATCGCACTTGAAGGCCACGGCCGCGAGGAGTTCGCCGGCGCGCCGGATGTGGCGCGCACCGTCGGGTGGTTCACCACGCTTTTCCCGGTGGCGCTCGACGCCGGCGGCGATGCCGAACCCGGCAGCGCGCTGAAACGTGTGAAGGAGCAGCTCCGCGCCGTGCCGCGCCGCGGACTCGGTTACGGATTGCTGCGCCACCTCGGTCCGCCCGCGGCGCGCGAAGCGCTCGGCGCGCAGCCGGCGCCCGAGCTGTGTTTCAACTATCTCGGCCAGCTCGATGCCGCGCCGGCGGGCGACAGCGCAACGACGGCGTTTGCCGCGGCGGCTGAATCGCACGGTGCGGACCATGGGCCGCGCAACGCCCGCGCGTTTTTGGTCGAGATCAACGCCGCGGTGCGGGATGGCGCGTTCCGGGCGACCTGGCATTTCAGCCGGGCGCATCATCGGCGGGCGACGGTCGCGCGGGTCGCGGACGATTTTGGCGCGGCGCTGCGCGCGCTGATCGCGCATTGTCGTGCGGCGGGGACAGGCGGATTCACGCCGTCCGACTTCAGCGCGCCGGACGTGAGTCAAGACGACCTCGACAAGTTGCTCAGCCGGCTTCAATGAGCGCCATGGACCACGCCGACAACCGCCGCAACGTCGAAGACATCCACGAGATGTCGGCGCTGCAGCAGGGCATGCTGTTCCACCAGCTGCGCGACGCGGGCGACGGGGCTTATTGCGAGCAGGTGAGCTTCCTGCTCGAAGGCGCGGTCGATGCCGGGGCGCTGCAACGCGCGTGGCAGCAGGTCGTCGACCGGCATCCGGCATTGCGAACTTCGTTTCAATGGGAGGGGCTGGAAAAGCCGCTGGCGGTCGTGCACCGGCGCGCGGCGGTGCCGTTCGAGGCGGTGGACTGGTCGGGCTTGCGCGGGGAGGAACAGAACGCGCGGCTGGCGGCGCTGGAGGCCGGCGAGCGGGGGCGTGGGTTCGTTTTGTCCGCGGCGCCGCTGCTGCGGCTCGTGCTCGCCCGGCTCGGGCCCGACCGCCACTGGTGCGTGTGGACGCACAGCCATTTGTTGCTGGATGGCTGGTGCCTGCCGCTGATTTTCGGCGAGGTGGTCGCGAGCTACGAGGCGCAACGGTCGGGGCGGGTGGCGGAGTTGCCGGCGCGGCGGCCTTACCGGGATTTCATCGCGTGGCTGCGGGCGCGCGATCGCGAGGGCGCCAAAACGTTTTGGACGGCCGAGCTCGCCGGATTCTCCGAGCCGACACCGCTGCCAGTGCGCGGAGCGGCGGCGGCGCCCGAGCCGGCGGGCGAGTGGCTATTGCAGTTTACGGCGGAGGAAACGGCGGTGCTTCAGGCCGGCGCCCGCGAGGCGCGGGTAACGCTCAACACGATCGCCCAGGCGGCGTGGGCGCTGGTGCTGTCGCGAATGACCGGGCGTGACGATGTGCTGTTCGGCGTCACGGTCGCGGGGCGTCCCGCGGACCTCGCGGGCGCGGAGGCGATGATCGGGCTTTTCATCAACACGCTGGCGCTGCGCGCGACCGTGCCGGCGAGCGGTGCGGCGGCGGAGTGGCTGCGAGCATTGCAGGCGCGGACGTCGGCGACGCGCGCGTGGGAACACACGCCACTCGTCGAGGCGCAGGGCTGGAGCGCGGTGCCGCGCGAACGCGCGCTGTTCGAGACGCTGTTCGTGTTCGAGAACTATCCCGGGTCCGGGGCGGAGGCGGACAGCGGGCCGTGGCGCGTGGTCGAGTCGCGGACGCACGAGCGGACGAATTATCCGCTGACGCTGGCCGTGGCGCCGGGCGCGACGCTCGCGGTGCGGTGGCTCTACGACGGCGTGCGGGTGGACCGGCGCGCGGCGATGGAACTGGCGGGGCGTTTCCGGGCGGCGGCACTCGCATTGGCGGCGGCGCAGCGTCTCGAAAGCATCGATCTCCTCACGGGGGACGAGCGGCGGCAGTTGCTGGAGGAATGGAATCCCGCGGCGCCGCCGGCGGGCGGGTGTTGGCTCGAAGACTTTGCAGGCTGCGTGGCGCGGACGCCCGACGCGCCGGCGGCGATCTGCGGCGACCGCGAGCTCACCTATCGCGAACTGTCGGCGCGCGCGAACCGGCTGGCCGGAGTGCTGCGGGCGCGCGGAGTCGGCCCGGAGGTCGTCGTGGGATTATGCCTCGAGCGCTCGCTCGAACTGCCGGTGGCGGTGCTCGCCGTGCTGCAGGCCGGCGGCGCCTACGTGCCGCTCGATGCGGCTTATCCGCAGGACCGGCTCGAATTCATGGTGAACGATTCGCGGGCCGCGCTCGTGCTGGTGTCGCGGAAATTCGCGGTGCGGTTTGACGGAATCGACTCGGCCGTGCTGACAGTGGAGGAAGCGGAGAGCTCCGCGCTGCCGGCAGAGAGCGACATCGAAGTCCGTCCCGCACCGGAGCAGCTCGCCTACGTGATCTACACGTCGGGTTCCACCGGCCGGCCGAAGGGCGTCATGATCGAGCATCGCGGGTGGGCGAACCTCGTGCGGTTTCAACACGCGGCGTGCCGGCTCGGCGCGGACGACCGCGTATTGCAGTTTTCCTCGGCGAGCTTCGACGCCTCGGTCTGGGAGATGAGTCTGGCGCTGAGCTGCGGCGCGGCGCTCGTGCTGGCGCCGCGGGAGGAACTACTGCCGGGCGATCCGCTCGCCCACACGCTGCGCGAGCAGGCCGTGACGGCGGTGCTGCTGCCGCCGAGCGCGCTGGCGCATCTGCCGGCGGGGGATTTCCCGCGGCTGCGGCTGTTGATCGCAGGCGGCGAGGCGTCGTGGGGCGAACTCGTGGCGCGCTGGGCGCCGGGCCGCGTGTTCGTCAACGCCTACGGGCCGACCGAGAACTCCGTCGTCGCGACGTGGACTGAGTTGCGCGCCGGCGACGTGAACGTGCCGATCGGCCGACCGGTAACGGGCGCGCGCGCCTACGTGCTCGACGAGGCGGGCCGGCTGGTGCCGCCGGGCGCGGCGGGGGAATTGTGCGTGGCGGGTGCGAGTCTCGCGCGTGGTTATCTCGGCCGGCCGGAGTTGACGGCGGAGCGGTTCGCGCCGGATCCGTTCGCGCGCGAACCCGGGGCGCGGCTGTATCGCACGGGCGACCTCGTGCGCTGGGGCGCGGACGGGCGACTGGAATTTTTGGGCCGGATCGACGAGCAGGTGAAGGTGCGCGGATTCCGCGTCGAACTCGGCGAAATCGAAGCCGTGCTGGCGTCGCATCCCGCGGTGCGCGAGGTCGCAGTCGCGGTGCGGGGTGAGGCGCAACTGGCGGCGTGGGTCGTTGCGCGCGAGGCAGGAGTGGTGACCGTGCCGGAATTGCGCGACTGGGCGCGGCAAAAATTGCCGGAGCACATGGTGCCCGGGGCGTGGACGTTTCTGGCGGCATTGCCGCTGACGCCAAACGGCAAGGTCGACAAGAAGTCGCTGCCGGCGCCGGCGGTGGCTGCGATGGAGGACGCGCTTCCGGCTGGGCCGATGATTGGTGCGTCGCCGCTCGCGGAATTGGTCGCGGCGGCGTTTGCCGAGGTGCTCGGGCTGCCGCGCGTGGATCCGCAAGGAAATTTCTTCGAGCTGGGCGGTCACTCGTTGCTCGCGACGAAACTCATTTCGCGGTTGCGCGAGCGGGTCGCGCTCGGGCTGCCGCTGCGCGCGGTGTTTGACGCGCCGACTTCGACGGCACTCGCGGAAGCAGCGGCGGCGCACCGCGCGGGACGGGCGAGCGTGCCACCGCCGCTGGCGGCGCGCACTGGCGGTGGGCCGGCGCCGGCGTCGTTCGGCCAGCAGCGGTTCTGGCTGTTGGAGCGACTGACTCCGGGCAATGCGGCCAATCATCTCCAACTGGCCGTGCGGCTGCGCGGTCCGCTTGTGCCCGCGCGACTGAGAGTGGCGCTCGCGGAGTTGATGGCGCGACACGAGCCGCTGCGCACCGGACTCGCCGAGGAGGCGGGCGCGGTGGTGCAGGTCGGGTTGGCGGATGCGGCGCTGCCGCTCGTCGAGTCGGACGGGCGCGATTGGGAGGCGGCGCTCGCGGCGGACGCGGCGGCGGGATTCGATTTCGAACGCGGCGTGCTCTGGCGGGTGTGGCTGGTGCGCGTCGACCCGGAGGAGCACGTGCTCGCGTTCACGTTTCACCACGCGATCTTCGACGGCTGGTCGGAGGGCGTGCTCGTGCGCGAGCTCGCGGCACTTTACGAGGGGCGTTCGCTCGCGCCGCTGGCAGTGAGCTATGGCGACTATGCGGCGTGGCAGCGAACTTGGCTCGCCGACGGCGAGCTCTCGCGTCAGCTCGACTACTGGCAGGCGAAACTGGCCGGCGTGCCGGCGCTCGACCTGCCGACGGACCGGCCGCGGCCACCGGTGCAGACTTACGCGGGCGCGGTCGTCACGACCACGCTGGACGCCGCCAGCCTGGCGCCGCTCGCCGCGCTGGCGCGCAAGGAGGGAGTGACGCTTTTCATGTTGCTGCTGGCCGCCTGGGAAACGCTGCTCGCGCGGCACAGCGGCCAGACGGATTTCGCGGTGGGCACGCCGATCGCGGGGCGGACGCGACGGGAACTGGAGGAGCTGATCGGACTTTTTCTCAACACGCTCGTGCTGCGGGCGGATGTCGCGGGCGATCCGCCGTTCGCGGAATTGCTCGCCCGCGTTCGCACCACGACGCTCGATGCCTACGCGCACCAGGACGCTCCGTTCGAGCAGATCGTGGAGGCGATCAACCCGCCGCGCGACCTGTCGCGTCCGCCGCTGTTCCAGACGTTGTTCGTCCTGCAGAACTCGCCGTCCGGCGAGGCGGCGGTGGCGGGGCTGACGCTGGAGCCGGTGCACGCGGAGACGAGGACGGCAAAATACGAACTGACGCTCGGCGCGCGGGAGCACGACGGCGGGCTCGAGCTGTCGCTGGAGTTCAACACCGCGTTGTTCGACCGGGCGACCGCGGAGCGGATGCTGGCGCGTTACCGGACGCTGCTCGCCGCGGTGGCGGCGCAGCCGAAACGACGGCTGTCGACTCTCGCGATGGTGCCGGCGGCGGAGAGCGCGACGCTGCGGAGCTGGAACGAAACGGCGCGGAGTTTCCCGGCGGGGCGGTGGATCCACGAATTTGCCGTGCTGGCGCCGCCGGAGGCGCTGGCGGTTGTCTTTGGCGCCGGGCGGTTGAGCTATGCGGAATTTGACACCCGCGTCGGACAACTCGCGACCGTGCTGCGGACGCGGGGTGTCGGGCCGGAGACGCTGGTGGGCGTTTTTCTGGAGCGGTCCGTCGAACTCGTCGTGGCGCTGCACGCAGTGCTCAGGGCGGGCGGCGCCTACGTGCCGCTCGATCCGGGCTACCCGGCGGAACGCGTGGCGCACATGCTGGCGGATTCGGCGGCGCCGCTTGTCATCACGACGAGCGGGCTCGCGGCGCAACTGCCGCCGACGGCGGCGCAACTGCTCCTGCTGGATGCGCTGCCGGTTGAGGCGCCGGCCGCGGCTTCGGCGGTGACGCTGCACGGCGAAAGCGCGGCTTACATGATTTATACCTCGGGTTCGACGGGGAAACCGAAGGGCGCGGTCAACACGCATGCGGGGATCCTCAACCGGCTCCAATGGATGCAGGCGGCGCTGCCGCTGACGCCGGAGGACCGGGTGCTGCAGAAGACGCCGTTCAGCTTCGACGTGTCGGTGTGGGAATTCTTCTGGCCGTTGATGACGGGCGCGACGCTCGTGGTGGCGGAACCCCAAGCGCACAAGGATCCGGCGCGGCTCATCGAATTGATCGTCGCGGGGAAGATCACGACGCTGCATTTTGTGCCATCGATGCTGCGGGCGTTTCTCGATGCGCCGGGGGTGGAGCGCTGCACCACGTTGCGCCAGGTGATCTGTTCGGGCGAGGAGCTGCCGCGCGAGCTCGTGGATCGCTTTCACGCGAGGTTTTCTTGTGCGTTGCACAATCTCTACGGGCCGACCGAGGCGGCGGTGGATGTGACGTGCCACGCGTGCCGTCGCGGCGAGGCCGGGCCGGTGCCGATCGGCCGGCCGATCGCGAACGTCGAAGTTCACGTGCTGGACAGGGCGGGGCAGCCGGCGCCGATCGGCGTGGCGGGAGAAATTCACCTCGGTGGAATCGGACTCGGCCGCGGGTATCACGCGCGGTCGGAACTCACGGCGGAGCGCTGGGTGCCGCAGCCGATGGCGACGACGCCGGGGGCGCGGCTCTACCGCACGGGCGATCTCGGGCGGTGGCGCGCGGATGGCGAGGTGGAATATCTCGGCCGGATGGATTTTCAGGTGAAGCTGCGCGGGTTCCGGATCGAGCTCGGGGAGATCGAGGCGGTGTTGCGCGCTCATGGGCAGGTGGCCGACGCGGTGGTCGCGCTCCGAACCGATCCGCCGGGCGATGCGCGGCTGGTCGGCTACGTGGTTGCGCGCGGAGGAAGCCCGACGATCGCGGAGATGCGCGCGTGGCTCGCGGCGCGACTGCCCGAACACATGATTCCGGCGGCATGGGTGTTTCTCGGCGCGCTGCCGCTGTCGCCGGCGGGCAAGACCGACCGGCGGGCGCTGCCGGCGCCGGGCGCGGCAGCCACCGCGCCGGGTGCAACGCCACCGGCGGGACCGCTCGAGGAATTCGTCGCGCTGTGGTGGGCGGAGCTGTTGGGAGTGCCGGCGGTGGGGCGCGACGAGAATTTCTTCGTGCTCGGGGGCCACTCGTTGCTCGCGACGCAGCTCATCGCGCGATTCCGCGAGCAATTGCAGATCGAACTGCCGCTGCTGCGCTTTTTCGAGGAGCCGACCGTCGCCGGATGTGCGGCGGCGCTCGTGGCGCACGAGGCAGCGGCGGGCCAGGCCGAAAAATATGCGCGGGCGCGGCTCCGGTTGCGCTCGCTGTCACCGGAGGAAAAGACGCGGCTGCTCGCGTCCACCAGCCCATGAGCGTCGCCGAATCCGAAGACATTCTCCTGGCACGGCTGCTGGCGGAGGAAGGCACGCCGGTGGCGGCGGGCCCGGCGGCGATTCCGCGGCGGTCCGGATCGGCTGCGCCGCTGTCGTTCGCGCAGCAGCGGCTGTGGTTCCTCGACCGGCTGGTCCCCGGCAATGCGGCCTACAACATTTCCGCGGCGTTCACGCTCACCGGCGCACTCGATATCGGGGCGCTGGAGCGAAGTGTGCGCACGGTCGTCGCCCGCCACGAGGCGCTGCGCACGGTTTTTATCGCGGGCGCGAACGGAGAGCCGGTGCAGCGCGTGCGGGCGGCGGGCGGCGACGGATTTGCGCCCGAGTTCGCCGATCTTTCCAAGGAAGCCGCGCCGGTGGCGGCGGCGCGCCGGGTTGCGGCGGAAGAGGCGGCGCGGCCGTTCGATTTGGCGCTCGGTCCGCCGATTCGCGTGCGCATTCTCCAACTCGCGCCGCACGAACACGCGGTCGTCTGCACGCTGCATCACATCGTGTCGGATGGCTGGTCGACGGGCGTGCTGATTCGCGAGATCGGGGCGCACTATGCGGCGGCGACCGGGGGACGGCCGGAGGCGTTGCCGGCGCTCGCGGTGCAATACGGCGATTTCGCCGCGTGGCAGCGGGCGCGGCTCGCAGGTGCCGAGCTGGAGCGCCAGGTCGGCTGGTGGCGGGAGCGGCTCGCGGGACTGCCGGTGCTGGAACTGCCGACGGACTTTCCGCGGCCGGCGGTGCAGGGCTTTCGCGGCGGCCGCGTGCCGTTCGCGACCGATGCGGCGGTGCGCGATGGCTTGCACCGGCTGGCGCGCGAATCTGGCACGACGCTGTTCGCGACGGTGCTGGCGGCGTATCACGTGGCGCTGGCGGCGTGGAGCGGTCAGCGGGACTTTGCGGTGGGCGCTCCAGTCGCGGGCCGCACGCACCGCGAACTCGAGCCGTTGATCGGATTTTTCGTCAACACGCTCGTGCTGCGCGCGGAGCTGGACGGCGACCCGTCGTGGCGCGAGCTGCTGGCGCGCACGCGGCGCGGCGTGCAGGAGGCGCTGGCGCACCAGGACGTGCCGTTCGAGAAACTCGTCGAGACGCTGAATCCCGGGCGCGAACTCGGCACGACGCCGCTCGTGCAGGCGGTGTTTTCGCTCGAGAACGCCGCGGACGGCGGGCTGGCGCTGCCCGGACTGGCGTTGACTCCGCTCGCACCGGAAGAGTCCGTGGCGAAATTCGACCTGACGGTCGGGTTGACCGATGCGCCCGGCGGATTGACCGGGGCGATCGACTATGCGGCGGATTTGTTTTTGCCGGAGAGCGTCGAGCGGTTCGCGCGGCTGTTCGCGCGGGTGTTGCGCGGTGCGGTGGCGAAGCCGGAGGCGTTGGTGTCGGAGCTGACCGCGCCCGATGCGGCGGAGGCGGCGGAACTCGCGCGGCTGGGGGCGGGCGAGGCGGTGAACTTCGATGCGAGCCGGACGGTGCCGAAGGTGGTCGCCGGCTGGGCGGCGCGGAATCCGAACGCGGCGGCGTTGGTCGACGACAGCGGCGCGATGCTGACCTATGGTGAATTGCTCGCGCGCGCGGACCGGGTGGCGGCGGCGCTGCGGCGGCGCGGAGTGGCGAGGGAGCGCGTGGTCGCCACATGCCTCGGCCGATCGACGGGGCTCGTGGTGGCGCAACTCGCGGCGTGGCGGGCGGGCGGGGCGTTTTTGCCGCTCGATCCGTCGCATCCGGCAGAGCGGCTTGCGTGGATGGCGGGCGATGCGCGGGCGAGCGTCGTGATTTCGTCGCCGGAGCGGCGAAGGGATTTTGGCAACGTGCCGGTGGCGACGCTCGACGAGTTGGAGCGCGAGGGCGCGGGTGGGATCGTCGCGGCGGACGCGGCTCCAGGCGATCTGGCCTATGTGATCTACACCTCGGGTTCGACGGGACGGCCCAAGGGCGTGGCGGTGGAGCATCGGGCGCTGTTGAACCTCGTCCACTGGCATGCGCGGGCTTTTGGCGTGACGGCGGCGGACCGCGGGACGCTCGTGGCGGGCGTGGCGTTCGATGCGGCGGTGTGGGAGACGTGGCCGTATCTCGCGAACGGCGCGAGCGTCGCGGCGGCATCGGCGGAGATCGTGGCTTCGCCGGAGCGGTTGCGGGACTGGCTCGTCGAATCGGGCGCCACCGTGAGCTTCGCGCCGACGCCGCTCGCCGAACTGATGCTCGCGCTGCCGTGGACGGCGACGACGAAGCTGCGGTGGTTGTTGACGGGTGGCGACCGGCTGCACGCGGCGCCGCCGGCGGCGTTGCCGTTTAGGTTGAGCAACAACTATGGACCGACTGAGCACGCGGTGGTGGCGACGTCGGGTGCGATCGCGGCCGGCGGCGGGCGCGCGCCGGATATCGGCCGGCCGATCGCGAACACGGTGGTGCGGCTGCTCGATGCGGCGCGGCGGCCGGTGCCGCTGGGCGCGGTGGGCGAGTTGTGCGTGGGCGGACCGAGTCTCGCGCGCGGTTATCTCGGCCGACCGGACCTGACGGCGGAGCGGTTCGTGTGCGATCCTCTCTCGTCGGCAGCGGACGCGCGACTCTATCGGACGGGCGACCTCGCGCGGTGGCGCGAGGATGGCACGCTGGAGTTTCGGGGACGCGCGGACCAGCAGGTGAAGATCCGCGGGCACCGGATCGAACCGGGTGAAATCGAGGCAGTCCTCGTGACGCAACCGGGCGTGTCGTCCGCGGTGGTCGACGTGCGCGTCGTGCCGGGAGGTCCGGCGCTGGTGGCGTGGATCACGCCACCGGTGGATGAGCGGGCGTTGCGCGCGGCGCTGCGCGAGCGGCTGCCGGCCGCAATGGTGCCGGCGGCGTTCGTTTTCCTCGGGGCGCTGCCGCTCACGCCGAACGGCAAGGTCGACCGGCGGGCACTGCCGCCGCCGGGCGAATCGGCGGGCGGGAGCGGCGGGGCGACGGAAGCGTTCGTGCCGGCGACGCCGCTCGAGGAACAGATTGCCGCAGCATGGCGCGAGGTGCTGGGCCGGGCGGCGGTCGGCGTGATGGACAATTTCTTCGACGTCGGCGGGCATTCGCTCCTGCTGGTGCAGGTGCAGAGCCGGCTGGAAAAAGCGCTCGGACGGTCGGTGGCGGTGGTCGACCTGTTTGCGCATCCGACGGTGCGGGCGCTGGCGGCGCATCTCGACGGTGGAGTGGCGCGCGACAGCGGACGAACCGAGGCAGAGGAACGGGCGGCGCGGCAGCGCGAGGCGCTGGCGCGGCGGCGGGTAGGTCGCGGAGGTCGGCCATGAGCGACACGAGCGAACAACTGCCACCGGACGCGATCGCGATCGTCGGACTCGCGGGCCGGTTTCCGGGCGCGGCGGACACGGTCGCGTTTTGGAAAATGCTCTGCGAGGGGCGCGAGGGGTTGACGGCGCTCGCGGAACAGGAATTGCGCGCGGGCGGGTTGGGCGACGCGGAGCTGGCCGATCCGCGATTCGTGCGGGTGGCGGGAGCGATCGACGGCTACGACCGGTTCGACGCGGAGTTTTTCGGATTGAACGCCCGCGAGGCGGAGATCCTCGATCCGCAGCACCGCGTTTTTTTCGAGTGCGCGTGGAGTGCCTTGGAAAACGCGGGCGTCGATCCCACGCGGTTTGACGGGAGCATCGGGGTGTTCGCGGGCGCGAGTTTAAACACCTATCTGCTCTACAACGTGGTGCCGAACGCGGATGTCGTGGCGAACGTGGGTGCGTTCGGTGCGGCGATCGCGAGCGACAAAGATGCGCTGACGCAACGGCTGGCCTACGCGTTGAACCTGCGCGGGCCGGCGGTGACGGTGCAGACGGCGTGCAGCACCTCGCTCGTGGCGGTGCAACTGGCGTGTCAGAGTTTGCAGAATTTCCAATGCGACCTCGCGCTCGCGGGCGGCGTGTCGGTGAAGGTGCCGCACCGCGCGGGCTACGTTTACACGGAGGGCGGCGTGGCGTCGCCGGACGGACACTGCCGGCCGTTCGACGCGGCGGCGCGCGGGACGGTGCCGGCGAGCGGGTGCGGCGTGGTGGCGTTGCGGCGGCTGGAGGATGCCGTGGCCGATGGCGACGAGATCGTGGCGGTCATCCGCGGCGCGGCGGTCAACAACGACGGCGCGAACAAAGTCGGGTTCACGGCGCCAGCCGTGGAGGGCCAGGCGGCGGTGATCGAGCTGGCGCAGGCGGCGGCGGGGGTCGTGCCGGAGAGCATCGGATTCGTCGAGGCGCACGGCACGGCGACGCCGCTCGGCGATCCGATCGAAGTCGCGGCGCTGGCACAGGTGTTCGGCCGCGAAGTGCAGGAAAAGAAGACCTGCGCGCTCGGCGCGGTGAAGTCGAACATCGGCCACCTCGATGCGGCGGCGGGCGTGGCGGGATTGATCAAGGCGGCGCTGGCAGTGAAACACGGGGTCGTGCCGGCGACGCTGCATTTTGCGACGGCTAATCCCGCGGCGCGGCTCGGCGAGACGTCGTTTTTTGTGAACGCGAGCACAGTGGCCTGGCCCGTGGCGGGCGGGCCGCGGCGCGCGGGGGTGAGTTCGTTTGGCATCGGCGGGACGAATGCGCATGTGGTCTTGGAGCAGGCGCCGGCGCGGACGCGGGCGACGACAGTGAACCAGGTCCAGTGGCTGCCGGTGTCGGCGCGGACGGCCGGCGCATTGGACCGGATGTGCGCTCGGCTTGCGGACTGGCTCGAGGCGAATCCCGACGCAAATCTGGCGGACGTCGCGCGGACGTTGCAGCGTGGGCGGCGCGGATTTGCCATGCGGCGTGTGGTGCGCGCGGCGAACGCGGCGGAAGCGGTGGCGACGTTGCGGGCGAATGACGAGGCGTTGCCCGCCGGGGTGCCGTCGGGCGTGCGCGCGTGGCGGGCGAGCTCGGAAACGGTCTGGCCGCCGGAGTTGGTCGCAGAAGGCCGGCCGGTCGCGTTGCCGGCGTATGCGTTCGAGCGGACGCGTTTCTGGCTCGAAGCGCCGGCGATGGCGCCGGCGCGGGCGGTGGCCGCGGAGCAACCAGCTTCGCGCGACGTGGCGGACTGGACCTATCGGGCGGCGTGGCGGCGCGCGACGACGCAGCGAGGGGGCGGCGCCGGATGCGCGGTTTGGCGGCGGGGCGGAGCGCCGGTGACGGCGGAGCGCGTCGTGATGGATTTTGCCGGATGCGGGATCGCGGAGGCGTTCGCGGCGTTGCGCGCGCAGGCGCTGGCCGGCGGGGTGCGTGAAATGGTTGGCATGGTCGATGGAGTGCTGGCGGTCGAAGGTGGCGATGTGACCGCTCCGGAAATGGCGGCGCTGACGGGGCTCGGCCAGGTGCTGATGCACGAGCGGCCGGCGTTGCGGGTGAGAATGGTGGATGCGGGCGGATTGGCGGGCGCGGAGCGGGACGCGGCAGCGGAGGCGGAATTCGCCGCGCTGGCGGACGAGGGGATCGTGGCGCATCGCGGCGGGCGGCGCTGGGTGCGCAGTTGGGATGCGGTGTCGGTGGCGGCGCCCGGCGGCTGGCGCGAGCGCGGAGTGTATTTGATCACCGGCGGGTTCGGCCGGCTGGGACTGGCGCTGAGTGCGGAGCTGGCGCGGACGTGCCGGGCGCGACTCGTATTGATTGGCCGGCGCGGGGCGAGCGGCGTCGAGGCGCGGGTGCAGGCGCTCGAGGCGGCCGGCGCGGAGGTGCTGGCGATCGCGGCCGACGTTGCCGATGCGACGGCGATGGGCGCGGCGGTCGCGGCGGCGGTGACGCGCTGGGGCGCGGTGCACGGCGTGATTCACGGGGCCGGGCTGACGGGCGCGGACTCGGTGCGCGCGGTCGAGGCGACGGACGAGACGGTGCGGGCGGCGCTGTGGCGTCCCAAGGTCGACGGCTGGCGGGCGCTCGATGCGGCGCTCGCGGGGCGCGAGATGGATTTTCGCGTGGCGATCTCGTCGCTCGCGGCGGTGGTGGGAGGCGCGGGGCTCGGCGCCTACGCGGCGGCGAACGCCGCGCTTGACGCGTTCTGCGAGCAATCGGCCGCGCGACCGGACGGCACCGGCTGGATCAGCGTGGCGTGGGGCGCCGGGCGCGGCGCGATCACGGGAGCCGCGGGCGCGGAGGTGTTGCGGCGGATCGTGGCGCGCGGCGAACGGGGGGCGTGGGTGGTTGCGCCGACGGACCTGCGGGCGTGGCGAGGCGCGCGGCCGGCGTCGAGCGTCGCGAGTGCGCCGCGAGCGATGACACGCGCGGAGGCGGAACGGGCGTTGGCGGAAATCTGGCGCGACGCGCTCGGGGCGGCGCCGGCGACGCTGGAGCAGAATTTCTTCGAGGCTGGCGGCGATTCGCTGGCGGCGGTGCAGGTCGTGGCACGGATCAACCGCGAGTTCGGCGCGGAGCTGAGCGTGGCGGCGTTTTTGGACAAACCGACCGTGACCGCAGTGGCCGCGCGGGTGGCGTGCGACGAGGTGGTGGAGACGACAGCGGAGCAGGCGCCGCGGATGCGGCGCGGGGCGCTGCGGCGCGAGCGACACGGCGGAGGTGACGCATGAGCGCGGCGAAGAACGGGGCCGATGCAAACGCGGTCGCGATCACGGCGGTGGCGGGGCGTTTTCCGGGCGCGCGCAACGTCGAGGAATTTTGGGCGAACCTGCGCGACGGCGTGGAGTCGGTGCATTTCTTCAGCGACGAAGAGTTGCGGGCGGCCGGCGTGAGCGAGGAACTGCTGGCGAATCCGAACTATGTGAAAGCCCGGCCGAGGCTCGACGAAGCGGACAAGTTCGACGCGGCGTTTTTCGGGATTCCGCCGCGCGAGGCGGAGGTGATGGACCCGCAGCAGCGACTGTTCCTCGAGGTGGCGCATGAGGCGCTGGAGCGGGCGGCGATTTCACCGGAGCAGTTTGACGGGCTGATCGGGGTGTTCGCGGCGGCGGCGACGAGCAGCTATCTGCTGCACAATCTCAACGGACATCCGCGGGCGGGCGAGGCCGGCGCGGCGCTGGGCACGGGCAATTTCCCGGAGTTCCTGACGACGCGCGTGAGCTACAAGCTGAACCTGCGCGGACCGGCGTTCACGCTGCAGACGGCGTGCTCGGGTTCGCTCGTGGCAGTGCACACGGCGGCGCAGAGTCTGCTGAACTTCGAGTGCGACGCGGCGCTCGCGGGCGGAGCGGTGGTGAATCTGCCGCAGGAAACGGGCTATGTTTTTTCGGAAGAAGGCGTGACGTCGCCCGACGGGCATTGCCGGCCATTCGATGCGGCGGCGCGCGGGACGATTTTCGGCAGCGGCGTCGGCGTGGTCGTGCTGCGGCGGCTGGCGGACGCGTGGCGCGATGGCGACCGGATCCTCGCGGTGCTGAAAGGCTCAGCGATCAACAACGACGGCGCGGTGAAGGCGGGATTCACGGCGCCGGCGGTGAGCGGTCAGGCGGAGGTAATCGCCGAGGCGCTGGCGAACGCGGGGGTCAGCGCGGATGAGATTGGCTACGTCGAGGCGCACGGGACGGCGACGCCGCTGGGCGATCCGATCGAAGCGGCGGCGCTGACGCAGGCGTTTCGGGAGACGACGGCGCGGCGCGGATTCTGCGCGCTGGGTTCGGTGAAATCGAACATCGGGCATCTCGACGCGGCGGGCGGCGTGGCGGGTTTGATCAAGGCCGTGCTCGCATTGCATCACCGCGAACTGCCGGCGAGCCTGCATTTCAAAACGCCGAACCCGAAAATCGATTTCGCGGGCAGTCCGTTTTATGTGAATGCATCGCTCGCGCCGTGGGCGGCGCCCGCGGGCGGTCAGCCGCGGCGGGCGGGCGTGAGCGCGTTCGGCGTGGGCGGGACGAATGCGCACGTGATTCTGGAGGAAGCGCCGGCGGCGAGCGTGGCGGCGGTCGGGCCGGCGCGGCCGCGGGAACTGCTGCTGCTGTCGGGTCGGAGCGAGACGGCGCTAGCGACCGCGACGCAGGAACTGGCGGAGCAACTGGGCTCGCCCGTGGCGCCGACGCTGGCGGACGCGGCGCACACGCTGCAGACCGGGCGGAGGTTTTTCGAACACCGGCGGGCGGTCGTCTGCACCGACACGGGCGACGCGGTGGCGGCGCTGACGGCGCTCGATGCGGCGCGCGTTGCGACGGGCGTGGTGAAACCGGGGGCGCGCGAGGTGGCGTTTCTGTTTCCCGGACAGGGCGCGCAGGCGGTGAACATGGGGCGCGAGCTGCACGCGGCGGAACCGGTGTTTCGCGGGGAGTTCGATCGCTGCGTGGAATTGTTCCGACCGCTGCTCGGCGAGGATTTGCGCGCCGTGGTGCATCGGGCGGGACCCGCGAACGCCGAGACGGAGGCGAAGCTGATGCGGACCGATCTCGCGCAGCCGGCACTGTTCGCGGTCGAATATGCGCTGGCGAAACTGTGGATGGCGTGGGGCGTGAAGCCGGCGGCGCTGCTCGGCCACAGTCTCGGCGAGCTGACGGCGGCGTGCGTGGCGGGGGTGTTTTCGCTGGAAGACGCGGTGCGGTTGGTGGCGGCGCGCGGGCGGTTGATGCAGGCGCTGCCGGAAGGGGCGTTGCTGGCGGTGACGCTGTCGCCGGCGCACTTGAAGCCGTATCTCAACCAGCACCTCTCGCTGGCGATCGTGAACGGACCGGCGGCGTGCGTCGTGGCGGGTGGGACGGCGGACGTGGCGCAACTCGAGGACAAATTGCGCGAGGCGGGCGTGCTGGCGCGGCGGCTGCCGACGTCGCACGCGTTTCAGTCGCACCTGATGGAGCCGATGGTCGCGCCGTTTCTCGCGGAGATGCGCGGCGTGGCGCTGCGCGCGCCGAAGATTCCGTTTTTGTCGAACGTGACCGGCCGCTGGATCACGACGGCGGAGGCGACCGATCCGGGTTACTGGGCGCGGCAGTTGCGGCAGACGGTATATTTCGCGGATGGGCTGCGGGAACTCGCGAAGGAGCCGAACCGGCTCTTCGTCGAGGTGGGGCCGGGGCGGATTCTTGCGGGGCTCACGCGGCCGAATCTCGAGCCGGGCGACGGGCGGAGCGTGTGGGCGTCGCTGCCGGATGCGCGGGAGAAGAAGTCGGAACCGGCGACGCTGCTCGGCACGCTGGGGCGGCTTTGGATCGCGGGTGTGAGTGTCGACTGGAAGGGATTTCGCGGGGCGGAAAAGCGGCGGCGAGTCGAGTTACCGACCTATCCGTTCGAGCGGCAGCGGTTCTGGATCGATCCGGTGCGCGGGGCGGTCGCGGGCGCGGGGTCGGGAGCGCTGGCGCGTTCGCCGCTGGAGAAATGGTTTTACGTGCCGGTGTGGAAACAGTCGACCGCGCGGGCGGCCAGCGGCGGGGCGACGGAAAAAACGGCGTGGATCGTGACGCTCGACGAGGGCGGGATCGGCGCGGTGTTGGCGGCACGGTGGCGGGCGGACGGAAAAACCGTGATCGAGTGTGCGGCGGGGGGGACGTGGGAGGATGCGCTGCGCGCTGGAATGGACGACGGGCGCAGGATCGCGGGCGTAGCGGTCACGGAGTTTTGCAGTGTGGCCGATGCCGCGGGCGGGGCAGCGGCGTTTCGCCGGACGATCGCGCTCGCGCCGGCCTTGGTGGCCGCGGGCGTGATGGAACCGCTGCAGTTGGTGATCGCGACGTCGGGAGTCCATCGCGTGCTTGGCACCGACACGGTGAAACCGGCGGGAGCGCTGGCGGCGGGCTTGGCGCAGGTGCTGCCGCGCGAGCTGCCGTTCATCGATGCGCGTCAAGTGGACTTCGAGGCGGCGATCGATCCGGCGCTCGCGGCGGAACAACTGGCGGAAGAGTTTGCCGTGGCCGACGGCGCGCGACTCGCGGCGTGGCGGGCGGGCGGGCGGTGGGTGCCACATTTCGAATCCGTGGCGCTGGCGGCGGCGGCGGTGACGCCGGTGCGGCTCGGCGTGGTGTGCGTGATCACGGGTGGATTCGGCGGCGTCGGGCTCGCACTGGCGGAGACGCTGGCGCGCGAGGCCAAGGCGCGGCTGGTGCTCGTGAGCCGGCGCGGTGGTGCGGGGCAGGGCGAGGCGATCGCGAAACTCGAGGCGCTCGGCGCCGAGGTGTTGCCGCTGGCGGCTGATGTGAGCAAGGAAATCGCGTGGCGCGAGATTTTCGCGGCGGCTGAACAACGCTGGGGGGCGGTGCACGGGGTGATTCATGCGGCGGGCGTGCCGGGCCGGACGATCGCGGCGCGGAAGACGTCGGACGAAATCGAGCTGGTGTTCGCGCCGAAGGTGCGCGCGGCCGAGGCGTTCGCGGCGGCGGGGCCGGGTCGCGCGTTGGATTTCGTGGTGTTCTGCTCGTCGCTCGCGGTGTGGTCGGGCAGCGCGGGCCAGAGCGACTACGTGGCGGCGAACGCATTTCTCGACGCGCAGGCGGCGGCGCTGCGCGCGCGGGGCGTGCCGGCGATCTCGGTGAACTGGGATTTGTGGAGCGGCGTCGGCATGGGTGTGGTGGAGGCGAAGGGAAATCCGTTTTCGATTTCGCCGGCCGAGGGTGGCGAGGCGTTGCTGCGGCTGCTGGCCGCGGCGCGGCCGAACGTGCTCGTGTCGACTGGCGAGTTGCCGCGGCGGTTTGTCGACGCGGCGACACCGGCGGCGCCGGCCGGATCGGCGGCGGGGCCGCGCTATCCGCGTCCGCCGCTCACGACGGAATTCGCCGAGCCGGCCGCGGGACCGGAGCGCCAGCTCGCGGAACAATGGGCGACGCTGCTCGGGCTCGACCGCGTCGGGGCCGACGACAACTTTTTCGAACTCGGCGGCGATTCGTTGAGCGCGTTGCAGGCGATCGCCGCCATCAAGGCGGAGGCGGGTGTGGTCGTGGCGGTGACGGCGTTTTTCGACGCACCCACGCCGCGGCGGCTGGCGCCAATCGTCGAGGCGGAACTGGCCGCGGCGGCAAAATCGCGCACCGGGCGCATCTGAGCTTGGCCCGCGCGCTGTTGCCCATTCTATTTTTCCACTCCACTCGACCCTCCGACATGACCAAGACCGCCGAACCTTCCCTCGATCTCGCCAAGCACGTCGCGATCGTCGGCATGCAACTCCGGTTTCCGGGCGCGACAACGCTCGCGGAATTCTGGCAGAACCTGCGCAACGGCGTGGAGTCGATCAGCTTTTTCAGCGAGGCGGAGCTCCTGGCGGCGGGATTTCCGGCGGCGCTGCTGCAGGATCCGCATTTTGTGCGCGCGAACCCGCACGTGGGCGACACCGCGGGGTTCGACCCGGCGTTCTTTGGTTTCACGCCGCGCGAGGCGGAGGTGATGGATCCGCAGATCCGGCTGATGCTCGAGTGTTCGTGGCAGGCGGTCGAGGACGCGGGCTACGACCCGGAGCGGTTTGCGGGGCGGATCGGGGTGTTCATGGGCGCGAACCTCAGCAGTTATTTCATGGCGAACCTGATGCCGCAGATCCACGAGCTGACGGCGGGGCAGGGGGCGATCTCGGCGCTCACCTTGTTCAACGACCGCGATTCGCTGGCGACGATCGTGTCGTATAAGTTGAATCTCAAGGGGCCGAGCGTGACGGTGCAGACGTATTGCTCGACCTCGCTCGTGGCGGTGCATCTCGGGTGCCAGAGCCTGCTCGGCGGCGATTGCGAGATGGTGCTCGCCGGCGGCGTGTCGCTCAACAACGAGTCGGTCTCGGGCTATTCCTACGAGGAAGGCAGCATCAAATCGCGCGACGGGCACTGCCGGACGTTCGACGCGGCGGCGAGCGGGACGGTGTTCGGCAACGGCGTCGGTGTCGTGGTGCTGAAGCGGCTCGACCGCGCGCTGGCGGACGGCGACACGATCCACGCGGTGATCCGCGGCTCGGCGATCAACAACGACGGGGCGATCAAGGCGGGCTACACGGCGCCGAGCGTGCAGGGGCAGATCGAGTCGATTTCGGCGGCGCTCGCGCGCGCGGCGGTGAATCCGGAGACGATCGGATTCGTCGAGGCGCACGGCACGGCGACGCTGATCGGCGACCCGATCGAGGTGACGGCGCTGACGCAGGCGTTCAACGCGGCGGGGGCGCAGCGGAAACAATATTGCGCGCTCGGTTCGGCGAAGACGAATTTCGGCCACCTCGACCGCGCAGCCGGCGTGGCGGGATTGATGAAGACGGCGCTCGCGGTGCGCGAGGGAGTGATTCCGCCGTCGCTGCATTTCGAGCATCCGAACCCGAAGATCGATTTCGACAACAGCCCGTTCTTCGTGAACACCGCGCTGCGGACCTGGCCGCGCGACGGCGCGCCGCGGCGCGGACTGGTGTGCTCGCTGGGAGTTGGCGGGACGAACGCGCACGCGATCATCGAGGAGCCGCCGGCGATGGAGCCGTCGGGGCCGTCGCGGCCGGCGCAGCTTGTGGTCCTGTCGGCGCGGTCGGAGAGCGGCGTCGAGGCGGCGGGCGACCAGTTGATCAAGTTTCTCAACCAGAACCCGGCGGCGAATCTCGCGGACGTGGCGTTCACGCTGCAGCACGGGCGGAAGGTTTTCAGCCAGCGACGGATTGCGGTCGGGCGCGACGCGGCGGAGGTCGTAGCCGCGCTCGAAGGCAAGAAAACCGGGCAGAGTCACGCGGGCGCGCAGACGCTGACGGAGCGGCCGGTGGCGTTTTTGTTTCCCGGACAGGGCGCGCAATACGTCGACATGGGCCGCGAGCTTTACGACGCCGAAGCGGTGTTTCGCGCGGAGATCGACCGCTGTGCCGAGGCGCTGCGACCGCATCTCGGGCTGGATTTGCGCGGGGTGATTTATCCGGCGGCCGGGGCGGGAGAAGGCGCGGCGGAAAAGTTGAAGCAGACGGCGCTGACGCAGCCGGCGCTGTTTGTCGTCGAATACGCGCTGGCGAAACTCTGGCAGAGCTGGGGCGTGCGCGCCGAGGCGATGATCGGCCACAGCATCGGCGAATATGTGGCCGCGACGCTGGCGGGCGTGTTTTCGCTGGAGGATGCGCTCGCGCTCGTGGCGGCGCGCGGCCGACTGATGCAGAGCCTGCCGGCGGGCGCGATGCTCGCGGTGCCGCTGACCGAGGCGGAATTGATGCCGCTGCTCGGCGGCGAGCTTTCGCTCGCGGCGGTCAACGCGCCGGCGGCGTGCGTGGCCTCGGGACCGGCGGTGGCGATTGACGCGCTGGAGCAGGCGCTCAAGGCGCGCGGCGTCGAGGCGCGGCGGCTGCAGACCTCGCACGCGTTTCACTCCCGGATGATGGATCCGATCCTCGCGGAATTCACGGCGCTCGTGGCGAAAGTGAAACGCAGCGCGCCCACGCTGCCCTATGTTTCCAATCTCACCGGCACGTGGATCACGGCGGCGCAGGCGACCGACCCGGCGTATTGGGCGCAGCATCTGCGCAACGCGGTGCGGTTCACGGACGGCGTGGCGGAACTACTCAAGGGCGGTTCGCGCGTCGGGCTCGAGGTCGGGCCGGGGCGGACGCTCAGCACGCTCGCGCGGCAGCGAACCGAACTCGCGGCGCACGGGGCGCCGGTGACGTCGCTGCGGCATCCGCAGGAAAAAATGTCCGACGAGGTCTTCCTGCTCGCCGCGCTCGGCAAACTCTGGATCGCGGGCGTCGAGATCGACTGGCGCGGATTTTCCGCCGGCGAGCGGCGCCGGCGCGTGCCGCTGCCGACATATCCCTTCGAGCGGCAGCGTTACTGGGTGCAGGCGAAGACTGTGGCGCCGCTGGCGGCGGCGGCGAAGCCGGCGTCGTTTGCGCGGCAGACGGACATGGCGGATTGGTTTTACGCGCCAGTGTGGCGCGAGACGCCGGCGCCGGCGGGAACGCCGGCAGCGGGCAACCAATGGCTGGTGCTGGCGGATGCGGGGCCGTTGCGCGACGCGCTCGCGGCGCGGCTGCGGGGCGATGGCGGGCAGGTCACGCTGGTGGAGACGGGCGCGGCGTTTTCGCTCATCGACGATGGGCATTACGCGCTCGACCCGGCGAACAAGGAAGATTTCACAACGCTGCTGGCGGCGTTGCGTGGGGAGCAGCGGTTTCCGGACTGCATCGTGCACGCGTGGAGCGAGCAGCCGGCGGCGGGCGATGCGCTGGCGCGGTTCGAGCGGACACAGGTGCGCGGGTTTTACAGTTTACTCTATCTCGCCCAGGCGCTCGGCGACGAAAACCTGACGAAGCCGTTGCGGCTCGGCGTGGTGACGACGCAGATGCAGAGCGTGGCGGGCGAACCGATCGCGGCACCGGAACGGGCGACGTTGCTCGGGCCATGCAAGGTGATCGCGCAAGAGTATCCCGAGATCGCGAGTGTGGGCATCGACGTGGCGGGTTCGCCGGCGGAAATGGCGGTGGCGGTGGCGGCCGAACTCGCCGCGGCGCCGCATGAGTCGGTGGTGGCGTGGCGCGGGGTGAAACGTTACGTGCAGCAGTTCGAGGCGCAGAGGCTGACGGCGCCGGGCGCGGCGTTGCCGCTGCTAAAGACGCGCGCGGTGTATTTGATCACCGGCGGACTCGGCGGAATCGGCTTGAAGGTCGCCGAGTGGCTGGCGCGCACGGTGGGGGCGCGGCTGGTGCTGACCAACCGCTCGGCGCTGCCGCCGAAGCCGGAGTGGGCGGCGTGGCTGAAAGGCCACGGCGCGGACGACCGTGTAAGCCGGCGGATCGCGAGCGTGCAACGGCTCGAGGAGCTCGGTGCCGAGGTGTTGCTGGCGACGGCGGACACGGCGGATTTTTCGGCGATGCAGGCGGCGATTGCCGAGGCGCGGGCGAAGTTCGGCCGGATCGACGGCGTGATGCACGCGGCAGGGGTGGCGGGCGACGGCGTCATGCAGTTGAAGGAAAAGAAAACGGCGGCGGCGGTGATCGACGCGAAGATCAAGGGCGCGCTGGTGCTCGACGCGGTGCTCAAGGACGCGCCGCCGGATTTCGTGGTGCACTATTCGTCGATCGCGGCGGTGGTGGGCGGGTTCGGCCAGGTGGACTATTGCGGGGCGAACTCGTGCCTCGACGTGCTTGCGCGGGCGGCGTCGCTCGCGGGCGGGCCGGCGACGATTTCGATCAACTGGGACGCGTGGGCGGAAGTCGGCATGGCGGTCGAGACGATCGCGCGGCCGAAGGCGGCGGCGGCACTCAAGCAGGCGGCGGAGTTCAAGCCGGTCGAGCACCCGCTCTTCCAGCGCTGCCGCGCCAAAGGCGACGAGATTCACTACGTCGGCACATTCAGCAGCGAGGGGCCGTGGCTGCTCACGGACCACGAGCTCTACGGGAAGCCGACGCTGCCGGGCACGGCGTATCTGGAGATCGCGCGGTCGGCGTTCGCGCGGCACGCGGCGGCGGAGAGCTACACGTTTTCGGACGTGTTCATCCTCGCGACGTTCTCGGTGGAGCCGGGGCAGCCGCGCGAGATCCACGTCGTGCTGACGAAGGCGGGCGACGGTTACGACTTCACGATCAAGAGTCCGGTGGCGCCCGGCGCCGAGGAATGGCTGGAGCATTCGCGCGGGCACATCGCAGCGGGCACCGACCAGCCGCGGCGGACGCACGACCTGGTGGCGATGGAAGCGCGCTGCACGGTCGAATTCCACGACGTCCGCGCGGCGGACAAGATCGTGCCGGGCGAGCTGCGCCGGCAGGCCGACCACCTGCGGGTCGGCGCGCGCTGGATGACGCCCGAGTGGGTGCGGCTCGGCGAGCGCGAGGGCGTGGCGGCGCAGCGGCTGGGCGACGCCTATGTCGGCGACCTCGTCGATTTTCCGCTGCATCCGGGGCTCGTGGACCTGACGGCGTTTTTCCCGTTCAAGACGGCGAGCGTTTATATTCCGTTCTCGCACCGGACGGTGCGCGTGTATGGGCCGCTGACGTCGCGCATCCGCAGTTACATCAAGCAACACGACGACCTGCTGAGCGGAAAGCCCACGGCGAATTTCGAGATGTATCTCTGCGACGAGGCGGGGCGCGAGCTCGTGGTGATGGAGGATTATCTCCTGAAAAAAGTGGAGGCGCGCAGCGTGGCGGCGGCGGCCAAAGCGCCGCCCCACACGGAGAAGGACCTGTTTCCGTTTCTGCCGGGCGCCGAGAATTTCCAGGTCAACATGGCGGCGCTCGGGCAGCTCGACACGCTGGCGCCGGCGGCCACGGTGCGGACCGAACCGGGGCCGGGACAGATCGAGGTGCAGATGCACGCGGCGGGGTTGAACTTCAAGGACGTGCTCCGCGCGCTCGGGATGCTGTCGGCCGAGCACGACGCGGGACTGGCGTTGGGCTTCGGCGGCGAGGGCGCGGGGACGATCGTGCGCGTCGGGCCGGGCGTGACCGGGTTCGCGCCGGGCGACCGCGTGATCGTGATGGGATCGAAGTGCTTCAGCGGTTTCCTGACCGTGCCGATGCAAGCCGCGGCGCCGCTGGCCGACGGGCTGGGCTTCGAGGATGCCGCGACGATCCCGCTCGTGTTCCTCACGGCGCACTATGCACTGCACGTGCAGGGCCGGCTCGCGAAGGGCGAGAAAGTCCTGATTCATGCGGCGGCGGGCGGCGTGGGGCTGGCGGCGATCCAGTGCGCGCAGCGCGTCGGCGCGGAAGTCTACGCGACGGCGGGCAGTCCGCAGAAGCGCGACTACGTGAAGTCGCTCGGCGTGAAACACGTGTTCGACTCGCGGTCGCTGTCGTTTGCCGACGAGGTGAGGAAGGCGACGAACGGCCAGGGCGTGGACGTGGTGCTGAATTCGCTGGCGGGCGAGTTTATCCCGAAGGGACTCGGCGTGCTGCGGCAATTCGGACGGTTCATCGAGATCGGCGCGCGCGACATCTACCAGAACAGCCAACTCGGGTTGCGGCCGTTTGCGAACAACCTCTCGTTCGTCGCGATCGAACTCGGGCCGGTGATGCTGAACCGGCCGGAATTCGTGCGCGCGATGCTCGACGAGATCATGGGCTATTTCCGCGGCGGGCAGTTCAAGCCGCTGCCCAAGGAAGTTTTCCCGATCACGAACGTGGCGGGGGCGTTCCAGACGATGGCGGGCGCGCGGCACATCGGCAAACTGGTGCTCGCGATCACGCCGCCGGCGGTGGCGGTGGCGATTTCACGCGATCACGCGAAGGCGGCGGCGGCTCCGAAAGGGAGTGCGACGTCCGACTCGATCACGCCGGCCGAGGGCATCCAGGCGCTCGAACGCATTCTCGCGGCGGGGGCGCCGCAGCTGGTGGTTTCGCCGCGGCCGCTGCAGCCGATCCTCGATCATGTGCGCGGACAGTTGAAGTCGGCGGCGCCCGTGGCGGCTGCAACGGAGGCGCCGAAGCCGGCGGCGCGGAAACTCTATCCGCGCCCGTCGCTCGGCAACGCCTACGTGGCGCCGCGCACCCCGCTCGAGACGAAGCTCGCGGAAACCTGGCAGGGACTGCTCGGCATCGAGCAGGTCGGCGTGCACGACAACTTCTTCGAGCTCGGCGGCGACTCGCTGATCGGCGTGCAGGTGATCTCGCGGGTAAAAAAGGAAGCCGGCGTCGCCCTGTCGTCGTCGTCGCTCTACGAGGGACCGACGATCGAGGCGCTGGCCGTGGCGGTGGAGGGCGCGAAGAAATGAGCCCGGGAGCCCGGACCGCGGAACTTTCACCATGAGCACCCACTACGAACGCACGATTCGTTTCGCCGAGGTCGACGGGGCGGGTTTCGTGTTTTTTGCCAATTACCTCGTGCTCTGCCACGAGGCCTACGAGGCGAGCCTGGCGAAGGCCGGGCTCGAGCTGCGGAAGTTTTTCGGCGAAAACAAGCTCCTCATCCCGATCACGAAAACGCAGGCGCAGTTTCTCGGCCCGCTCCAGAGCGGCGATCGCGTGCGGATCGAGCTGACGGCGACCGCGACGGGCGACAACGCGTTCGGGATCTCCTACCGCCTCGTGCATCTTGGCGCGACGGAGAAGCTCGTCGGACTGGCGCGGACCGAGCACATGGCGATCGACCTGCACACGCTGGAACGCAAGGCGCTGCCGGCGCCGTTCATGGCGTGGCTGCGCGGTGCGGGTCCGGCGACGACGGCGAACTGACATGACCGTCCTCGGGCTCACCGGCGGCCTCGATGCCGCCCACGCGAACGACTACGCGCTGCGGTTCGACAACGTCCACGATGCGGCGGCCGTGCTGGTGCGCGACGGGCGGGTGCTCGCGGCGATGGAGGAGGAGCGGCTCAACCGGATCAAGCACACGAACAAGGCGCCGCACGCGGCGATCCGTTTTTGCCTGACGCAGGCGGGCCTTGGGCCGGAGGAGATCGACGCGGTGGCGTTCTACGCGACGGAGCCCTACGTGAAGCGCGTGCTGGAGTTGCTGCATCTCGCGGATTTCGCGCCGCGCGAGCTGCTCACGCCGCGGGCCTACGTGCAACGGATGTGGCGCACGGCGCTGGGCGCGGAGCTGGACGCCGCGAAGATTCATTTCGTCGACCACCACTGGGCGCACGCGGTGAGCGCGTATGCGATGTCGGGTTTCGACGCGGCGCTGGTCGCGAGCCTCGACGGGCAGGGCGAGGGGGTGGCCGTGGCGATCTACGATGGACGCGGGCGCGAGTTGAAGCCGTTGAAGAAGTTTTTGGAGACGGATTCGCTGGGATTTTTCTACCGCGACGTGATCCGGTTCCTCGGCTACGAGATGTTCGACGAATACAAGGTCATGGGCATGGCGCCCTACGGCGATCCGGCGCGACTGCGGACGCTGTTCAAGACCTTCTACGAGTTGCTGCCCGACGGAAACTACCGGCTGCACCTCGACCGCCTCTCCGCCTTGTTTCACGTGACGAAGCCGCGGCGGAAAGGGGAGGCGTTCACCGAGGCGCACCAGCACATCGCGGCGGCGTTGCAGGAGGCGGTCGAGGAACTCGGGCTGCACCTGCTGACGCACTGGCAGCGCGCGACGGGCCACAGGAACCTCTGCCTGGTCGGCGGTGTGGCGCACAACTGTTCCATGAACGGCCGGGTCCTTTACGCCGGGGTGTTCGAGCGGATGTTTGTGCAGCCCGCGGCGCACGATGCGGGTTGCGCGCTCGGCGCGGCGCTCGCGGTCCAGCGGGCGAAGGCGCCAGCGTCGACCGTCGAGCCTCTGACGCACGTTTACTGGGGCGGCGACGTTGGAACGGACGCCGAGATCGAGCGGGAGCTGAAAGGGTGGGGCAGGTTGGTCGCGGTGGAACGGTGCGATGCCATCGTGGCGCGCGCGGCGGACCTGCTCGCGGGGGGCAAGGCGATCGGCTGGGTGCAGGGACGATCCGAGTTCGGACCGCGCGCGCTCGGCAACCGCAGCATCCTCGCCGATCCGCGACCCGCGGAAAACAAGGACATCATCAACCGGATGGTGAAGAAGCGCGAAGCCTACCGGCCGTTCGCGCCGTCGGTGCTGGCGGAGAAGGTCGACGACTACTTCGTCACGACGGCCGCGCAAAAGACCTTTCCCTCGATGAGCGTGATCCTCGACGTGCGGCCGGAGTGCCGCGCGCTGCTCGGGGCGATCACGCACGTCGACGGCACGGCGCGGGTGCAGACGGTGGCGCGGGCGACGAACCCGCGCTACTGGGAATTGATCCGCGCGTTTGGCGAGCGGACGGGCGTGCCGATGCTGCTGAATACCTCGTTCAACAACCACGCGGAACCGATCGTCGAGACGGCGGGCGACGCGATCGGGTGTTTTCTCACGACCGATCTGCACGCCCTGGTGGTCGGCGACTGGCTCGTAACGAAACGAGAACCTGCGCCGGACGCGTGGCTGGCGTTGAGGGTCGCGCTGCCCGTGACGGTTGCGCTCGCCGCCGAGCGCCGCTGGACGAGCGCGACGGAGCAGGCCTGGGTGCACGAGGCGCGGTTCACCTATCATCAGGGCAAGACCGCGAGACTCTCGCCCGCGTTGTATCGCCTGCTCGGGATGGCGGATGGGCGCGCCACCTTGGGCGAACTCGGCGACCGGGCCGGCGTGACCCGCGAAGCCGTGGTTGCACTGGTGCCCGAATTGCGCGAGCTGTGGGGAAATCGTTGCGTGGTGCTGGCGCCCTGAGGAGGCGCTCGAATCGAGGGCGGATGCCGGGCGAGCGAGGAGGCGGCGCCAAGCGGTTCGTGCCAAATAACAGACACGTGTCGCAAAAAATGCGACGCCGGTGGCGGCGGTTTTGAGGTGTGTTACGCCTTGAACCCGATGGGAGTTGGGGTATGCCTGACCGGGTTCCCGCCCGGGCTGAACCGCCGGGTGTCGCACTTTTTCTTGAAGAAAATCATCCCAGAGCCGGCCCGCCTGACCATCCGGACCACCGCCGAACTGGCGAAGCACGTCGGCCTGTCGCGCGCCACGGTGTCGCGCATTCTCAACGGTCATTCCGGCATCAAGCAGAAAAACATCGAGCGCGTGATGCGGGTGGTGGATGAGACCGGGTTTTCGCCCAATCCCTACTCGAACATCCTGCGCGGCAAGCGGAGCGCGACGATTGCGGTCTACCTTTCGAGCTTCAAGCAGCACGCCGTCGTGCAAAAGCTCGCGGACGTCGTGCACCGGCTGGCCAAGGTCGGCTACACGGCGCTGATCGAGACGGCGGAGAATGCCGACCATGCCGACATCACGAGGTGGATCATGCGAATGCGGGCGGAGGGAGTGATTTTTGTCGGGCAGCATACGGACAGCGGACTGGCCGCACAGGTGAGGGAGCTGGCGGCGGCGGGGGTCCCGCACGTTTTCACGGAGAACTTTTCCGACGCCAAGGCCAACATCGTCACGCTGGACCGCACGCAGGGCCTCGAGCTGGCGGCCAATCACCTCCTGGATCTCGGCCACCGGCGGATCGGGCTCATGGGGATCAGCGACAAGGTGCCGGTCGAGGTCGCGCGCCTGATCGGGCTGCGGCGGGCCCTGGAGGCGCGCAAGCTGGATCCCGCCAGTGCGCTGGTGAGCGTCGGCGATCCGCCGGCGCGGGTCAGCAACATGATTTTTGGGCGGGAGATGGCGCAGCGGTTCGCGAGCGGGCCGCGGATGCCGACGGCGTTCGTGACCGTGAACGACGAGATCGCCTTCGGTGCGATCGAAGGATTCCGGACCCTCGGGCTCGCGGTGCCCGGTAATGTCTCGGTCATCGGGTTCAACAACGAGGACATCGCGAAATTCGCCTCGCCGTCGATCACCACGATCGACGCCGAGATCGAGGCCACGGCGGCCGCGGCGGTGGATTTTCTTCTCAGCCAGCTGCTCAAGGGAGTGGTGATCTCGGCGCGTTCGCGGCTGCTGCCGTCGCGTCTCGTGGTGCGGGAATCGACCGGCCCGGCCAACCGCTAGGCGGACGGCGGTCGCGCGAGGAACGGCGTCCATCGCCGGCCGCGCGCGAGGGCGGCGGGGAGGGGAGCGGGAGCGAATGTGCTTGACGGGGACCCCGGTCGCTCGATTTTTAGACACGTGTAGCAAAAATCGCCGCATCACCCCGCGGCCAACCCCACCAAGACCATGAAGACCGAGACCCGGCTGTGCTTCACGCTGCGCGGATTGGTATCCGTGCAGGCGTTGTTGATGTTAATTCTCCCCGTCTCCTCCCCGGCGCAGGTCGCGCCGACGGGTGCGCCCGACTCTGAGGCACTCGCCAAGTATGACCGGAACCACAACGGCAAGCTCGACGCCGACGAGCTGGCCGCGATGGCGGCCGACCAAAGGAAAGACGCGGCGGTGGATCCGAACGCGGCGGGCGGCAAGTCGGAAACCATCGTGCTCTCGCCGTTCGAGGTGCAGACGGACACGAAGGGCTACTACTCCTCGAACACGATGTCCGGGACCCGTTTCAACTCGAAGATCGAGGACCTGGGCGCGTCGATCACGGTCGTGACGAAGGAGCAGATGCAGGATTTCGCGATGCTCGATATCAACGACATCTTCCTCTACACCGCCAGCACCGAGGGCACCGGCACCTACACGGACTTCACGGTGGACCGCAACGGCAGTTACTCGGACAACGTGGAACTGAATCCGCAGGGCGCGAATCGCGTCCGGGGCATCGGGGCGGCGAACGTGTCGATGGGCAACTTCGAGACGACGGGCCGCACGCCGGTCGATCCGCTGGCCATCGATGGCGTCGAGGTCAGTCGCGGTCCCAATGCCAACGTCTTCGGCCTCGGCAGCCCGGCGGGCACCGTCAACCAGGTGCCGGCGTCCGCCAACCTGACCCGGGAGCGATCGCAGGTGCAGGTGCGCGGCGACAGCTATGGCGGCTATCGCACCAGCCTCGATTTGAACCGCGTGCTCGTGAAAAACGAACTGGCGATCCGCGCGAGCGGCGCCTTCCAGCACGACGGCTACGTGCGCAAGCCGTCCGGGACCAATACCGTTCGCTACAACGGCATGATCAAGTTTCAGCCCTTCAAGAACACCACGATCAGCGCGTCGTCCGATTTCTACCGCTTGAACGGCAACCGGCCCAACGCGGCCCCGCCGCGCGACAACGTCTCCTACTGGATCAACAGCGGTCGCCCGACCTGGGACCCGTTCACCCAGCAGGTTCACCTCAACGGGGTCACCGTGGGCACGTTCACCAGCGCGACCGGCCTGCCCGACTATTTCACGAATTCACTGGCGGGCAATGTCGGCGCGCACAGCCAGGTGTTTGTCGACCAGAGCGGGCTCGGCTACTGGACGACGCCGACCACGACGACCGGCACGACGCCGAACGGCACGGCGCAGGCCGACCGGTTCATGTTTTCGACGTCCGCCGCGGGCGTGGCCCTGGGGCATATCACCGCGCAACCGCTGTTCACGACGACGCCCTCGGTGAGCGACAAATCCCTCTACGATTGGTCGTCGGTCAATTTTTCCGCGATCAACCGCGTGATGGACCAGACCATCACCTCGAACGTCCAGCTCGACCAGGTCGTGCTCAACACGCCGCGTCAGACGCTGGCCCTGCAGGGAGGTTTCTTCCGCGAGGATACGCAGCGCTACGCCCGCAACCTCGTGGGCGTCGCCAACCAGAATGCGCAGTCCGGCCAGCTTATCGTCGACGTCAACGAGCGTCTGCTCGACGGCACGCCGAATCCCTACTTCCTGCGCCCATTCATCGGCACCGACGAGCCGGCGACCACGTGGCAGCCCTACAAATGGGACACCTACCGCGCCCAGCTCGCCTACAAACTCGACCTTACCCACGAGGCGGGCCTGCTCAAATGGCTGGGGCTGCACCAGTTTACGGCCTACGACGAATACAAATACCGGGTGCAGCGGGTCTATCGCTATCGTGATGTGATCTCGGACACGCACGCCTGGCCGCCCGGCAACATCAAGTTCGGCTACTTCCGCTACTACGTCGGCGACAACAAGGGTTCCAACGTCGACTACGCGCCGACCAACTTCGCCTATGGCACTTATCCGTTCGTGTGGGGCGACAAGACCGCGGGCGTGTTCAATCACGAGCCCGCGTTGCTCGCGCTCGGGGCGGGCACCGATGGAGCGGGCGCCGGCAGCAATTCCAAGACAATCCTGAAAACCGTCGGCGCCGTCCTGCAGAGCCACTTCGTCGGCGACCGGCTCGTCACGACGTTCGGCCTGCGCGAGGACCGGACCTACGTCAAATTTGGCGCGGTCAACACCACCGACGCCCCGCTGCTCAATGCGGACGGGTTGACCTATAATTTCGCGAACATCAACCACTGGTCGAGCGTCGACTGGCGCGCCAACAGCGGCAAGACCAAGACGGGTGGGGCGGTGATCAAGCCGTTCCGCGATCTGGGCTTCGTCAAGCAGATGACCGACGGCGGCGGGGTCGCGAGCTTCGTCGGCAACGTGCTCGGCGGCCTGTCGCTGACCTACAACAAGTCTGACAGCTTCACGCCGCAGACGCCCGCGCAGGACCTGTTTCTCCACCCGCTCCCCAACACCACGGGCGAGGGCGAGGACTACGGCTTCACGCTGAATATGTTCGAGGGGAAGCTCGTGATCCGCGCCAATCACTACGAGGACAAGACGCTCAACGCACGCAACGGCGACGCCAACACGATCAACACCCGGGTCGTCCGCATGGACGTCAACATCGCGTTTCCGTTCCAACTCCGGCTCGATGCGCGCAACTGGGTCGGGGCGCTCAATCCCACCTGGACCACCGATCAGGTCAATGCCGAGGTGGCCAAGGAAATCGGCCTCCCGCTCGACGTGCAGGCGGCGTTCGATAACCAAAGCCCGCCGCTCGCCGCGACCAACGACATCATCGCCAAGGGCAACGAGGTCGAGATCAACTACAACCCGACCAAATTCTGGACCGTGGCCGGCTCGATCACCGACACGCAATCGATCACGGCCAACGTCTCCAGCGCCGTGCAGGAATGGATCGATCTGCGCATGCCGATCTGGACCACGATCAAGGATCCAACCATCGACCCCAAAGTCGAGCCCCAGCAGCTCTGGTGGAATCACAATTACGGCGGCGCGCAGACGGCGGCGCAGAATTTTGCCACGTTCGTGCAGGCGCCCTACGCGGTCATTCGCGCGCAGGAGGGCAAGACCAAGCCCGAAATCCGCCGTTACAACGCGAGGGTCAGCACCAATTTCCGCCTCGCGGGAATCACCGAGAATCACGTCCTGCGGAATTTCTCCCTCGGCGGCGCGTTGCGCTGGGAGGACAAGGGCGCGATCGGTTACCTCGGCGTGCAACAGTTGCCCGCCCAGATCACCGCGCTCGATCCCCACCGCCCGATTTATGACCCGGCGCATTTTTACGTGGACGCCTTCGCGACCTATCGCACGCGGCTCTGGGCCGACAAGGTCGGCGCGTCCTTCCAGCTCAACGTGCGCAACATCCAGGAAAGCGGCCGCCTGCAGGCCACGGCGGCCTTCCCGGATGGGACGCCCTCCAGCTATCGCATCGTCGACCCGCGTCAGTTTATTCTCAGCGCCACGTTCGATTTGTAGCAACGAATGCCGCCGCTCATGCGACAAGCCCCGTTGCCACCGGCGGCAACTACCCCAGGAGTCATCATGAAAAATCACCGACCAGCGTGTTTCTCTTTCGGCGTCGTCGCCATGGCGGCGACGGTGCTTTGGTCCACCAAGACCTTCGCGCAGAATCCCCCGCCGCTCGAGGCGGGCCCCGATCCGCGGGAAATTCCCCTCCCGGTGATCCACACGCCGTTCGCCGCGAAACCCGGCGTGAACGAACTCCCGGACCGCCCGGAACTGCCCGACATCATGACGATGAACGACGGCACCAAGGTCCGGAACGTCGCGCAATGGGAGAAACGCCGGCAGGAGATGCGCGACATGCTCGAATACTATTCCGTCGGTCATGCGCCGCCGCCGCCCGGCAACGTCAAGGGCACCGAGCTGCAGTCGCAGCTCGTCCTCAACGGCAAGGTCCGTTACCGCCTCGTGCACCTGACCTTCGGTCCGGAGGAAAAACTTTACCTCGATATCGGCATCTTCACGCCGACCGAGGGCGGGCCGTTTCCGACCGTGATCGCGCAGTCGAGCACGCCGCCGGGCGGGACGCCGCAACCCAAGGTGGGCAACGGGCCCACGCAGGGCCGCGGCCAGGACGTGCTGCTGCTGGTCGGCAAGACGATTCCGCCGGAACTCGAAGCCGAAAGTGGCGGTGGACGGGCCGCCGGTGGCGCCCGCGGAGGTCGGGCTGGTCGCGGTGCGGCAGCGGCCGCCGACGGTCCGCCGGGAACGATTCCGGCGGCCGCACCGGCCGCGCGCGGCGGGGCACGCGGCGGATTCGGCCGCCCGATGACTCCGGAAAGCATCGCCGAGAGCAGCGTGGCGCTCGCCCGCGGCTACGCCTACGTGATGTATAGCAACAACGACTGTGGCGAGGACACGACGCTCCGCGAAACCGACGGCAGCTGGTCGTATCGCAAGGCGGGTTTCTTTCCGGCTTATCCGAATTACGACTGGGGTCTCCTGCGCGCGTGGGCGTGGGGCGCCGCGCGCGTGGCCGATTACCTCGAGACCGATCCCGCGATCGACAAGACGAAGCTCATCGTCACCGGCGCGTCCCGCACCGGCAAATCCGCGATGGTCGCGGCGGCTTTCGACGATCGCCTGATGGGAGCGCCGGTCGTGACCGGTGGCGGCGGCATTGGCGCGTATCGCTTTGCCGGCGCGAGCAACAGCGAATCGCTCGACATCATGCAGCGAAAATACCCGAACTGGTGGGGTCCGAACCTGCACCAATTCTGGGGCCATCGCGAAAAACTGCCGTTCGACGAACACTGGTTCCTTGCGCTTTGTGCGCCGCGGCCGTTCCTCGCCCTCGAGGGCGACGCCGACACGATCTCGCTGCCCGAGGCCGTGAAGCAGTCGATCCTCGCCGCCCGGCCGGCCTACGCGCTCTACGGCGTGTCGCCGGAACGACTCGGCGTGCACTATTCGCATCACGCGCACGCCTTCACCACGGAGGACTGGACGGCGATGCTGAACTTCGCCGACAAATATCTCCTCGGGAAGCGCGACTTCACCTTCGACTACTTCCTAACCGAAAAGGAACGCGATGCCGCCACCGCGGCGGCGGCGGCCGGAGGGCCGCGCGGCGGCGCCCCGGCGCCCGCCCGGTCGCGCTGAGGCCTCCCTTCAACGATAAGCTTGGCATGAAGGCTCCGGTCTCTAAATGTTTACACGTGTATCAAGCGATACATCTTGCCCCCAACCACCCGCCGCCGGCGCCTGCCGGCCACCAAGACAGGAAATCTCGATGAAATTCCCCCAGCTGCCCCGGCTACTGCCGATCTCGCTCGCCCTTGCATCCTCCGTCGTCCTGACGGGCCGCGCCCAGACGCAAGGTCCCTCCGTCCTGCTCGATCGTCCCGACCCGCGGGAAATTCCCCTGCCGGTGATCAAGACCAACGAGCGAACTTATCCCGGGGTGGACGAATTGCCCGTCCGCAAGGAGATGCCGGATCCCCTCGTGATGAACGACGGCACGAAGGTGACCACGCCCGAGCAGATGAAAAAACGGCAGAAGGAAATCCGGGACATCCTCGAGTATTACCACGTCGGCCGGATGCCGCCGCCTCCGGGCAACGTGAAGGGGACGGAAGTGAAAAATGAAATCGTGATGGACGGCAAGGTGAGGTATCGCCTGATCCATCTCACTTTCGGGCCCGACGAGAAATTGAGCCTGGATGTTGGCATCTTTACTCCGCGGACCGACGCACCGGTTCCGGCGGTCCTCAGCTTTGGCGGCCGGGCGCCCGGCGCAGCCGAGTTACCCAGTGTGGGGCAGGGAGCCACGGCTGGCGGTGGAATCGACATTTTGCTGCCGGATGAAATCGGCATCGCCGAGCGAGCCGCACGACAGGCCGCGACCGGCGGCGGTCGGGCAGGTGCTCGTGGCGGACGCGGCGGTCCCGGTGGCCCGGGAGGCGCGCCCGGTGGCGAAATTGCGGCCGGCGGTCCGGCGGGCGCGCCGGGAGCCGCGGGTCCGGGCGCTCGCGGTGGTCGCGGCGGATTTGGCGGCCGTGGTGGATTCGGTGGTCGCGGCGGCGGCGGCGATACGTCGTTCCACGACCAAGTGGAAGCAGCCGCCCGGAGTCACGCGGTCGTGCTCGATCATGGTTTCGGCTATGTCAATATCGACACCAACGCCTGCGCGGAGGACACGACGAAGCGCGAGCCCGACGGCACATTCTCCTTCCGCACGAGCCGGTTCTTCCCGGCGTATCCGGGCTACGACTGGGGCATCATCGGCGGCTGGGCGTGGGGCGCCATGCGGATTGTCGACTATCTCCAGAACGATCCGCTGATCGACAAGACCAAGCTCATCATCACGGGCGTCTCCCGCAACGGCAAGGCGGCGATGATCACGGGCGCCTTCGACGACCGCATCGCGATGGTCGCGCCGGGCGCCAGCTCCGGCCTCGGCACGCCG
Source organism: uncultured Opitutaceae bacterium (assembly GCA_937902925.1). GTDB lineage: Bacteria > Verrucomicrobiota > Verrucomicrobiia > Opitutales > Opitutaceae > CALFNN01. The sequence goes on along the minus strand of CALFNN010000037.1, from coordinate 26,768 downwards.
GCCTATCGTTTTAGCGGCGGGGCGACGCAGACTCAACCGAGTCGCGGCGGCAAGGAAGGCCTGACGCTCATGGTGATGAAGTATGGCAACCAGTTTTCGCCGAACCTGCACCAGTTCTGGGGCCAGGTCGACAAGCTGCCCTACGATGCCCACTGGTTCCCCGCGCTCACGGCGCCGCGCCCCTTCATCATGCTCGAGGGCACGCACGACCAGAACGTCGTGCACAACGGCATCAAGCAGACCTACCTCGCCGCGCTGCCGTCCTACGCGCTCTTCGGCCCGGGCATGACGGACCGCCTTGGCATGTATTGGTCGAACCGCCCGCACGGCTTCGGCGCGAACGACTGGGAGGGCCTGCTGGCGTTCGCCGACAAATTCCTCCTCGGGAAAAACGTGCCGCAGGCCTTCGACGAACTGCCGGCCGACACCGAAGCCACGGCCAACGACTGACGATTCCTCCGCTGCCCAGGCGCGGTTGAGCAGTGGCACGGGTTGAACGATCAACGCGTCCCGTCGCCAGCCGCGCTCGAAGAATTCTTTCCTCCATGACCTCACGCTCCGCTCTCCATCATCCGATTCGTTCCTGTTTGCCGGCGATGCTCGCGTCGCTGGCCTTCGCCACCATGCTGGTCATGGCGCCGGTCGCCCACGCCGCCGACGGGGCGCCGGCCGCAGCGGCTGCGCCCGTGGAGACTTTGCATCCGGCGCTGTTCCTCGTCGGCGACTCGATCACCAAGACGGGCACGCCGCCCGGCGATCGCGGCCCGTGGGGCATGGGTTACGAAATCATCCCGCTGTTCGATCCGGCGAAGATCCATGTTTATAACGAGGGCGCCGGCGGCCGCAGCAGCCGGAGTTACATCGAGGAGGGGCTCTGGGCCAAGATTCTCGCGCGGGCCGAGCCGGGCGATTTCATCCTCGTGATGTTCGGCCACAACGACGAGGCCAACTCGATGAACTACCCGGACCGCGCCACGATCATGTCCAGCGGCAACGAGACGATCCAGACCGGTTTCGGCAACGCCCGGAAGGTCATCCATAGTTACGGCTGGTATTTGCAGCAATACGTCAAGGACGCCAAGGGGAAGGGCGCGACGGTGATCCTGTGCTCGCCGGTGCCGCGCAACCAATGGATTGGCGACAAGATCAAGCGCGGCTTCGACGGCTATGCGGCGTGGGCCGCCGAGGCGGCGAAGGCCAGCGGCGCGCTGTTCATCGATCTCAACACCCGTTCCGCCGACCGCTTCGACGCATTCGGCAAGGACAAGACGCGGCCTTACTTCAACGACCAGCAGCACACCACGAAGGCCGGCGCCAAGGTGAACGCCGGCTCCGTGGTCGAGGGCCTCCGCCAGTTGAAGGATTGCCCGCTGGCCGCCGACCTGCTGCCCACGGTGCCCTGAGCGCCGGGGGGCGCACGGCGGCTGCGCTGCTGGACGATGCGCCGGCTGGCCCGCCGGCGTTCTGTCACCTGGGTCCTTTGACGATTGGATGATGCGGAGAACGGACCTCCCGGTCCGTTCGTGAATGATATACCGAGCGAAAAAAGAACGGACCGGGAGGTCTGTTCTCCGCGAGAAATTCAGGCGCAATGGGCCGCGTCGTCTGGCGTCACACGGCCCTGCCTCGGAAGCGGCCGAGCGGTGGCGGACCCTCGCATCGGCTCGCCAGGGTTGCGGTGAAATCATCAAACCGGGGTGAATAAAAAAAACGCCGGGCCCATGGCCCGGCGTCGCGGTGGAGAATGGAAAGGCGAACGACTATCGGGCGGGAGGCGGCGGCGGCACGGCCGACCGCGCGGCCGGATCAGAATTTATACTGCAGGCCGTAGGTCGTCTGCAGGATGCCCTTTTTCTGCGCGAGGATGGCGGAGTAGGGCGCGGGGAGCGGCCCGAGCGTGTTGTCGTAGGTGTAGGTCACGCCGAGGGTCACCCCGAGTTTCGCGCTGAGCATGCCCTTGAAGCCGGCGTAGGCGTCGACGAGGTAGAGGTCGCTGTGCTGGATGCTGCGCCGGTAAAGCACGCGCTGGTCGAAGCTGGCGAACTGGTTGAAATAGTAGGTGAGATTCTCGAGGATGCCCGCGCCATAGACGAGGTCACCGTCGTATTTCGAACCCTTCTCCTCCTGCAGCAGGAGCACGCCGGGGACGAGGTCGAACTTCGTCTGCGCGGTGTCGACGACCTTGTAGCCGTAGCCGAAAATCTGGGAGGCGGAGTAGTCGATGTTCTTGACCTTGTCGACGGAGTAGGAGCTGCGGCTGACGGTGTAGGTGCGCGGGGTGAGCTTGTGGTTCCAGGCGAAGATGGCGGAGTAGTTGTCGGCGATCTTGCCGTTCGGCTGGCTGTCGGAATACGTCTCGGAGAGGTCGAGCGAGTGGGCGTCGCTCTGCGTGGTGCGGACGAAGCTCGCGGTGGTCTGCATGCTGTAGGTGCGGCCCGGGAGCTTGAAGGTGCCGCCGCCCGTCACGCCCGGAGGCGCCCCGGCGAGCTGGCCCTGCTCGAAGATGGCGGAGTTGTAGCTGCCGCCGAAGGTGATGGTGCTGGACCACACGGGCTTGTCCGGTGCGCCCTGCTGGCCCTGGAAATTGCTGGAGCCGGCGCCGGCGGCGGCGCCCGTGGCGGCACTGCCGGCGGCGAGCGGCGCGGCGGCCGTGGCGGGAGCGGCGGCCTCGGTGCTGGCCGCGGTCTCGCCGACTTGGAACGAGGCGACGTCGCTGTCGCTGACCGTCACTTCGCCGAAGAGGTCGCCCTTGAGGCGGACCTTGCCACCCTCGTGGCTGAGGACCTTGCCGGTGAGCGTGTCGCCGTTCTTGAGATGAAGGACGTCGGCGTGGACGAAGGGAGCGCAGCCAAGGGCGAGGAAGGCGGCCGCGAGGGCCGGAAGCGGGAGTTTCATTGGTGAAAGATAGGGAACGTCGAAAAGTGCGCCGGGAAATCAACGGCAGGGCAAAGCAAAAGCGGCGGGGAGAAAACCCCGGATGCGACGACGCCCCGACGAAGGTGTACGATTACGCCGCTGCGGACGGCTTCACGGAATACATGTCGATCTCGCCCTTGCCCTTGATGTCCACCTTGCCGAGATAGTCGCAGTCGAAGCGCGCGCGCACCAGGTCGTAGCTGTAAGCGGAGAGATTGACGCGGCCAGGCGTGCCGTGGCTTTCCATGCGACTGGCGATATTCACGGTGTCGCCGAACAGATCGTAGATGAGCCGCCGTTTTCCGACGACGCCTGCGACAACGATGCCGGTGTGGACGCCGAGGCGCATCTGCCATTTCACGGCGGAGCGGGCGTTGCGCTCCTCGAGGCAGGCGATCATGCCGAGCGCGGCGTCGACGACTCGCCCGGCGCCGTCGGGCGGCTGGCCGGGCAGGCCGCCGGCGGCCATGTAGGCGTCGCCGATGGTCTTGATTTTCTGGACGCCGTGGCGGTCCATCAGGTCGTCGAAGTGGTTGAAAATCTCGTTGAGCTCGCTGACGAGCTTGTCGGCGGGCATCGCGGAGACGGTGTTGGTGAAGCCCTTGAAGTCGGTGAACAGGATGGTGACGTCCTCGAAGCGGCGGGGCTGGGCGCGGCCGGTGGCCTTGAGTTCGTCGGCGGTCTCGCGGGGGAGGATGTTATAGAGCAGCTCGTCGACCTTGCCCTTCTCGGCGCGGAGTTCGCCGGTGCGCGCGGCCACGAGGCCCTCGAGCTCGGCGTTCTTGGCCTCGATCAGCGCCTGCTTCTCGTGCTCGTGGGCGAGCGCCCGGCGCGAGAGCTCGGCGTGGCTCTGGGCGACGAACAGCGACAGCGTGAGCGCGGCGCAGATGCCGCCGTAGGCGGGAGCGAAGACCGCCCACGGGGTGTCGGGCGCGAGGTTGAGCGAGCGGAGCGCGCTGTAGACCACGAGGAGCGCGAAGATTGTCATGCCCGCGCCGAGCAGGCGCGCGCCCGGCCGGCCCTCGCGCCAGGCGTGGCCGATCTCGACGGCGGCGATGACGGCCGTAACGAGCACGAGGACGAGCAACGCGACCGGCCACGGCCCCGGGGCGGCGACGCCCCACGCGCCGAGCGCGAGGGCGACCGGCGCGAAGCCGAGCCAGAACCACCGGCGCGGCGTCGCGAAGACGGTGTGCAGGGTGAGCAACCAGCTCATCGCGGCGAAGGCGATGGACGCGGCGAAGAGCCGGCCGGCCCAGCCGGTGATCGTGGCGGGATCGAGCAGCGTCGCGAAGTTGGCGAAGACGAGCGTGCCGAAGGTGGCGACGAAGAGGCCGCAGAAAAAGTTTTCCCGGCGCCGCGGCTCGAACGCGAACAGCGCCCAGTGCAGCAACGCGAGCACGAGCGCGACGCCGGCGCAGAGCATCTGGTGCGCAAACAGCGCGTCGTGACTCGCGACGAGCGGCGGCGGGGTGACGGCGGGGTTCATGAAGCGCGACGGAGCACGAGCACAACGCCCGGCTCCCGCGCGTCAAGCAGCGGCGGCAGGTCCTCCAGCAACGCGGCGACCGGGTGCGCCGGGAAGTTGGCAAGATAGAGATCGAGCCGCTCGCGATTGACCGGGCCGAGGCAGGCGAGCGGAACGGAGGCCCCCGTGGCCCAGCGGGTGGCGTCCAGCTCATGGCCATCATCGGGATTGGACGACCAGCGCGCCAGCCGGTCTCCCCGCCACTGGACGACGATGAGCCGGTCCAGGCCAAAGAGGGCCGCGGCCTCGGTGGCCGCCTCCGACATCGGCAACCGCACGAGGGCATCGGCGAGAAATGCCGCGGCGGCGCGCGCGCGCAGCACCGCGACCAGGTCCCCGGTGCCCCCGGCCGTGCCGACGAAGGCCGTGCCGTCCGCCGGCCCGGTGGCGAGCGCACCCGCGAGCGCCGCCGGCGGCGGTTCGCCGACCGGCAGCCAGGCCGCCGCCGCCGCGCCGCCGGTCCAGGCGGACTTGGGCTGCAGCTCGCGCTGGAAGGCGTCGGTGAGGGCGCGTTCGCCGCGATAATAGTCGCCCTCGGCCAGCGAGCGGCGCGTGCGATCGACCGTCTCCTCGTGCACGCTGTGCATCACGCCGAAGGTGTTGCCGAGATCCGCGACCTCGCGGACCATGGCGTCGGCCGGGGCGTCGACGAACGCCGCGCCGCCGATGGTTTCCGCGGAGCGTTGCAACTGCCGCACCTGGCGCCGCAGCAAGGCGCCGAGGATGGCCGCGACGGCGAGGCCGAACAGCCCGACGAGCAATCCGTCCCTCACGACGTCGACGACGATGCCGTCGCGGTTGTCGATGTAGCCGTTGGCGGAAAGCTCGACGCCGAGGATGCCCGGGGCACGCTCGGTGCGCGTGACTAGGGGCGCCCAGGTGGAACCGCCCTCGATGTCGCGCCAGGGCAGGGCGCGAACCTCGGTGGGGCCGAGGCCCTGGATGTCGGCGAGCGAGGCGGCGGGCGTGCCGGCGGGCGCCGTGTCGGCGAGCACCTTGCCCGTGGCGGGTTCGAGCAGGTAAAGACGCTTCACGATGCCCCAGCGCTGGAGGCGGGAGATGATCGGGCCGAGGCGGGTCTTGATCGGCGGCGTGCCGGCGCGGACGGCGGCGACATCGTCGGGCTCGATAAACTCGGCGATGGCGATGGCGAGGGAGCGCGCCTCGTCGTTGAACGCGAGGCGGGCGTCGGTCGTCTCGAGCCACCACGAGCCCACGCTCCCAATCGCGGCGAACCCCACGAAGAGCGGCAGGACGAACAGGAAAATCTGCCGGCGGATCGTCATGCGGGGGAAGCGGTGGCCGGGCGCAGCCCGAGCGCGAGCAGGCCGAGGGTGAACGCGGGACACTCGCGCAGAATCGTGAAGAACGGCCCGCGATCGAGGCGGATGATGCGGGCGCCCGTGGCCGGATCGGCGACGAGGCGGGGACCGTCGGTGTGGCGGATCAGCGAGAGCGCGCCGAGGAGGGACCCCGCCGGCGCGCCGGATTCGTCGACCACCCGGCCGGCGACGACGGCGAACAGCCGCGGGAACGGCAGGCCGCCGGGGTGCACGACCTCGCCCGGGGCATAGGCGCGCGCGTCGGCGATGTCGGCGAGCAGGACGAGTTCGGCCGGCGTCAGCCGGTCGAACGGCGACACCGTGCGCAGCGCGAACGCTCGTTCGAGCAGCGTGGGAGCGAACGCAATGGTCTCGGCGGTCTTCATGACGGCGAGGCGACGACGACGACGAAGTGGACGGGACCGCCGGCCGGGACGGCGCCGCGCCACGCGGCAAACGCCGCTGCGGCGCCTCCCGCACCGGTGGCTGGAACGGTCAGCCGTTCGACAGGAGAACCGGCGTGGGCGAGAACGATGAGTTCGCCGGACGCCGCGGGGAGCGGCGTGAGAAAATCCGGCGCGGCGCCGACCGCGGGCGCGCCGTCCGCGGTCACGCGATGCACGAGGCCGGGTCGGCGCGCGAGCACGTGCACGCCGGCGGGCGTGAGCAGGCCCCAGAGATCGATTTCACCGGCGAAGAGCCGCCCGAGGGGCGCGGCGAGCCGGGTCGCATCGGGGCCATGCCGGCGGAGCAGGGCCTCGGCGGTGAGCGCGATCTCGGCCCGGCGGGCGGCGGTGCCGACCGCATCGTCCATGGGGCAATGCAGCCAGACGAGCGCCGCTCCGTCATGCATCGTGGCGCCGCTCGAGCTGCCGGCGGGTTCGCGTCCCGGTGCGAGAACGCCCCACGCCCACGGACTGCCGGCGGGCGCCGTGGCCGCCAGCGCGCCGACGGTGGAGAGGCGTTGCACGAGGGCGTCGCGATCGCGCAGGGCGCGGCCGGCGGTGACGGCGTCGCGCAATTCGTGAAAGCTCTGGCCGAGGGTCGCGGTGGCGTGGGAGAACGCGTGGGCGAGGTCGTGCAGCTCGCGCGGCCGGCGGACGGCGACGTGCTGTTCGTAGTCGCCCGCGGCGGCGCGAAGGGCGGCCGCCTTGATCAGGGCGAGGGGCCGGTTGAGCTGGCGGGCGATCGCGTAGGACAGCATCCCGGCCAGGACCAGCAGTGCCGCGCCAAAGGTGAACGTGATGACGAGCGCGCGCCGCGTCTCGTAACGGATCGTGGTGATGTCGACGTCGGTGCCCGCCATCGCGACCGGATGCCCGAGCTGGTCGAAGATGGGGACGAACGCGCTCTTGAGCAGGCCCCACTTTTCCCACGCCCGGACGGCGGTGATGTGCGGCGTGCCCTCCGTGAGCAGCCGCTGCACGCCGGCGATCTCGGATTCCGGGAGCACATCCTGGCTCAGCAGCGGCGAATGTTTGTCGCCCACGGTGCCGTCGATGCCGTAGGTGATCTGGTCGCGGTTGCGCACGAGCTGCGTGTAGAGAAAGGTGAGATTGGTGCGGTTGGTGATCCGGCGCATCGGCACGGCGTAGCGGAGATAGATCGGACCCTGTTCGCGGCCGAACCCCGGCAGGAAACCCTTGGTGGAGACTTCGCCAGTCTGCCAGTTGACCGACACGAGCGACGTGCTGGTCCCGATCATGCGGTCGGACGCGGGATCGTAAACGAAGACGACCAGCGACACCGGCTGCGGCTGCCAGGCCGCCGGGGCGTCGGCTGGCTTTTCCGTGACGAGCTTGACCTGGTGCCGGACCGAGCCGTCGGCGGGATCGAGGTCCAGCAATTCGTCGCCATGCTCGGAGAGTGCCCACAGGATCTGGTGCTTGGTGTCGAAACTGATGTCGCGATACTGCTCCGGCAGCTCGCGGAGATGCGTGACCTGCAGGGTGTGGAGATCGACGCGGTCAAGCGTGCGGCCGCTCGCGTAGAGGAGGCCGCGCGGATTGTCGGTGGCGAGCCCGGTGATCGGCGGCTCGAGGCGGAAGGCGTCGGTCGTCTCGCCCGTGATCGTCGAGAGGAGTTTCATCTGGCCGGTCGCGCCATCGAGCACGAGCAGCGCGTTTTTCTCGATGCCGGAGGCGATGTTGTTGAAGCCCTTGGGCAGCTTGATGGGCGTGACAATGGCGAAACCATCGGTGGGGCGGATCTTCAGGAACCGGCCCTCGTTGACGTCGTAACCCCAGATGAGATTGTCGGAGGGATCGCGCGACAATCCGCCGAGCGGGAGCGGGTCGACGAGCTTGGCGTGGTCGGCGGGGTCGAGGAACGAGGCGGTCGTCGAGCAGACCGCCATCAGCTTGTGGTCGAAGCCCTCCATGATGAGATCGTTCAACGCATAGTAGACGTGCGTGGCGTAGGTGATGATCAGCACGGCGAGGACCGGCAGCAGTCCGAGGAGCAGCGTGCCCTGCAGGGTGAGGCGGAAAGCGGGGCGGCTCATGCGAGGACCTCGTTGCGGAGGAGGACGAGACCCAACTCGGGATAGGTCTCGATGCAGCGGCGCACGACGCGGGCGGGCAGAAACAACGCGTCGAGCCCGGGGCCGGCGGTGAGCGTCGCGGGCGCCGGATGATCGCCGCGGAGGGTATCGCGGCCGGCCATCGTGCCCGGCCCGTGCGGGGCGGCGCCCTCGACCGCGATCGCGCCCTGGCGCACGAGCCACGCGCCGGGCAGGGGCTCGCCCCGGCGGCCGAGGACGGTGCCCGCCGCGGGCGTGGTCCGCCGGATGTGCGGCGCCATGAATTCGAGATGCGTGAAAAGCGCGCCGGCAAACTCGTGCGATTCCATCAACGCGCGCACGCCCTCGACGGGGGTGATTTCGTCGGCGCGCGGGTGGCGGCCGGCGGCGCGGGCGAAGAGCGTGAGGACCGTTTCGCGGAGCAGCGGCCGCGCCATGGTCCGAACCTTGGTGAGGGCGGGGCCGGCGGCCCCGGCGGCATCCGCCGCATACAACGCCTGGGCCGCGGCGGCGGCCTCGAGCGGAAATTCCGAGGCGAGGGCGCGCTCGAGCACTTGCGCGAGGGAGGGAACCTGGATGAGACCGTGCGCCCGGCCGAAGGCGACCTGGGCCTCGAGCGAGCGTCCGTCGACCAGCGGCTGGAGCAGGAGGAACGTCTCCCGGTCGCACGCCTGCTCGACGGACTCGATGGCATAGCCGCGTTCCTTTGACTCCGCGCTGTTCAAGCCGGCGAGCACCGCCTCGTAGCTGTGGAGCCGGCCGGCGACCGTGAGGGTTTCGAGGATGATCTCGAGGACCAGCCGGGGATAGTCGCAATAAATGCGATGCAGCACGGCGCGACCGGCGTCGGAGTCGGGGCCACCGGCGAGGGCGATCGAGTTGGCGAGGACGACGTAGGCCTTGCGGGCGGTGTGGTCGATGAGCGGACCGGCGAGCGACTGCAGCTGGGGCAGCGCGAGCTTGCCGAGGGCGCGCAACGCCACCGAGCGCGCGGTGACGGTATAACCCGGACTTTGCGCGATCGTGATGAGCGTGGGAACGCTCCGCGGACCGAGGCGCTCGACCATCTGCTCGGTCTGCCGGCGCTCGGCGGGCGTGAACGTCCCCGCGGTTGCGAGCAGCGTGCCCAGCGCGCCGGAATCGCCGATGCGCTCGTAGGCCAGCAGCGCGAGGCGGCGTTCCTCACCGCTGCCGGCGCGCAGCGTCGCCAGCAGCTCGGGCATCAGCACCCGCGACGAGCGATTGGCGAGGAGGCTCAGGGCGTGCAGCGCCTCGCCGCGGATGGCCGGCGACGGCGACCGCAGGTAGTCGCGCAGGAGATAGGCGTAGCGTCCCTCGCCGAGGCGGCCGAGTGCGCGCAGCCCGGCGAGCAGCGACGCCTCGTCATTCGCGGCGAAGAGATCCTCGATCCGGCGCAGCGCGTCGCGCCCGTCGCCGACGCGCCAGCTGCGCCAGAGGGCGACCGCGGCCGCGGCGCGGGCTTCGGGCGGGGTGGCGCGACCGCCGGGCGAAGCCGCGGCGAGGGCCGGTTCGCCGGCGTCGTCCGCGAATTCGCCGGCGATCGCCGCCTGCTCGTCGTCGAGCCAGCGCTGGACTTCCTGCGCGGCGAGCGTGCTGGATTTGGCGAGGATTTCGTCGACCAGCGGCTGGAGGCGGGCGCGCGCCGCGGGGGTCGCCTGGCGCAGGAACGCCAGCAGGGCGAGGACGGCGCGCGGCGGCTCGTTGAGCCAGAGCACGCGCAGGGCGAGCGCGGCGGTGTCGGGATCGGGGTCGTGCGTGCGCGCCTCGGCGAGGTCGAGATCGGCGGGGCCGGCCGAGCGCAGCAACGGCTCGGCCGTCGACGAGAAATCGAGCCAGTCGCGGCGGAGATTGGCGGTGATGGCGGCGACGTAGTCGACCCGGAGGACGAACACGAGCGCGAGGCACGCGAAGGCGACGACGATGCCGGCGACGGAGAGTTGCTCCGCACTCAGGCGCGGCGCGAGGAGCAGCAGGAAAAAGCCGCCGGTCGCTGTCGCGAGCGGCTCGCAGAGACCCTCGATGACCGTGCGGATCTGCTTGCGGCCCGAGGCGGGCAGGCCGGCGAACATCAGGTTCACGTTGTTGAAATCGATCGCGGTCATGATGCCCTGGTAGGCGAAGAAGCCGGCGATGGCCGCGGGGAAGCCGCCGTCGAGCAGGAGCCACGTGAAGACCACCGCGTAGGCGACGGGCTGGATGAGCGCGACGTTGCGGACGCCGAAGCGGACGACGAGCTTGTTGAAAAAGAACAGGCTCACGGCGAGATTCACGACGTTGACCATCGCGGTGAGCTTGCCGAACAGCGCGGCAAGCGTCGCCTCCTCGATGCCGTCGGAGAAGATGCCCATGTATTGGTATTCGCAGACGGTGGCGTTGATCAGCGTGAGGAAGAGCACCGCGGTGAGGACGAGCGCGTAGCGCGAGCGCACGATCTGGCGGCCGGCCGCGACGGCCTGGGCGAGCGCGGGGGCGTCGGATTCCCCCGGTTCGTCGGCCTCGAGTCGGGGCGTGCGGCGCCGCGTGAACAGCGCGACCGGCCACGCGAGTGCCGCGCAGACGGCCCAGCCGAGGAACAGCGTGTGCACGCCGAAGCGCGCCGAGATCAGCGCGACGAGGCTGCCGCCCACGATGGCGCCGGTGGCGGAGCCGGCGGCGAAGAGGGAGAACAGGCGCTTCGCGTTGACGAGGTCGAAGTAGCCGTCGAGGAAATTCCAGAACAGCGTGTAGAGCCCGACATACCAGAGCGCGGCGTAGAGCTTGACCACGTAGCAGAGCACGAGCGGCTCGGCGCCGGCGTAGTGCCCAAAGGTCAGCCACAGCGTGACGCCGCCGGCGATGAGGACGCCGAGCGTGCAGTCGAACACGCGGTCCATGCCCCAACGCGCGAGCAGCGCCGAGTAAGCCGGGATGTAGAGCAGCATCATCACCGGCGTGAGGATGTAGATGTGGGGCAGCTTGGTGGCGCCGACGTTGACGAGAAACAGCGAGTCCGCGGCGCTCGTGCCCATCGCGAGGCCGGCCTGGAGCAGCAGGCCGAGCAGGGCGAAGCGCGCGATCTTCGGCCCTTCGCCCGGTTCGAGCCGGAACAGCTGCTGGAGCACGCTCGTCACGGCGGGTGGGCGTTCAGCCCGCGGGTCGCCGCGCGAGCAGCACGCGGCTGCGGTGCGCGTGCGGCTCGGGGCGGAACTGCGGGTGCGGCGGTTCGTCCCACGCGCTCACCTCGCTCGCGACAAGCGCGAGGCCGGCGGCCGCCAGCAAGGCCTCGGCCTCCGCGCGCCCGTAGAAATGGTAGTAGTAGCGGCCGCGGTAGAGCCAGCCGTGGCCGGGCGCGGGCTGCATGTCGATGCCCGCGATGCCGTCGTCGTCGCCCGGGATGTTCACGAGGAGCAATCCTCCGGGCACGAGCAGGCGGCGCATCTCGGTCAGCACGGTGGCGGGTTCCGGGAGGGTCTCGACGACGTCGCTCAGCAGGATGAAGGCGAATTGCGCGTCGCCGAGCGGGAGCTGCGCGAGGTCGCACTCGAGGATCGTCACCCGCGCGCGCAGCGCGGCGGGAATCTTCGCCAGCGCGGCCGCGGCGGCGTCGCACGCGGTGACGGGCCGCCCGAGCTCGAGGAGCGGCGGCAGGTTGCGGCCCTCGCCGGCAGCGGCATCGAGCAGGGCGCCCGGCGGGAGGACGGACGCGGCCGGGAGGTGGCGGCGGAGAAAGCCGACGGGCTCGCGACCCCAGATGGATTCGGGCGTCGAGGCGTAGAGTTGGTTCCACGCGGACTTGTTTTCCGCGTTAATCTCGGTGGTCGGTGGGTGGGACATCAGACGAACTCATTTCCGGTCAGCGTGGGGGCCATGGCAAAGACTATTTTTCCGACGGCGGAGGAGCCGGGGCAGCGGCGTTCATGCCAGCATCCGGCAGCGCAGCAGGGCGAGGCCGGGCGCGGGGACGAGGACTTCCGCCGTGGTGGCGCCGGCGGCGCGGGCGACAGCGGCGAGCTCGGCGGGCGGCAGCACGCCGCCGTTGAGCCAGATCTCCGAACGCCAGCGGCGCCGCGCCACGGCATGGAGGATTTGGGCGTGCACGCCGGTGCGCCCGCCGAGGGGAAACGCGGAGGCCGGCGGCATCGCGTGATAATGGCCGGCGGGACGGGCGTCCGCCTCGTAGAGCGTCGAGGCGTCGCCCCACGGCGGGTCGCCGTAGATCAGGTCGGGGGCGCGCAGCGAAGCCGGCCAGCTGTCGAAGAGATCGCTCTCGATCAGCCGGAGCGCGAGGCGATGGGCGGCGGCGTTGCGGGCGGCCAGCGCAAGCGCGCCGGGATCGAGCTCGAGACCGACGAGACGCGCCGCGGGAAACGCGTACTTGAGCGAGAGGGCGAGGCTGCCGCAGCCGACGCCGATTTCGGCCAAGAGCGGCGCGCGACGCGTGGCGGCGTGGATTCCGCGCGCGCGGGCCAGCACGGCTTCGACGAGGTGCGTGAGCTCGGGATCGGTAACGTAGGCGCGCTTGTCGATGGCGAACGCGAGTCCGCGAAAGGTGAGCCGTCCGGTGATGTGGGCAAGCGGCTCGCCGGTCAGGCGGCGCTTGAGCCAGCGCTTGAGCCGCGCGGCATCGCCGCGGGCGGCGATCGCGAGGGCGGCGGCGTCGGCGGGGGCGAGCGCGGCGAGGGCGGGATCGGCGCCGATTTCGGCGCGCAGCGCGGCGAGGACGCGGGCGAGGAGACCGTGCGGCGTTTTTTTTGTTTTCACGCGGGCAGAAAAATCTCGGCGAAGTCGCCGCGCATGCAGTGATCGCTCGCCATCGCGGCGCCGTAACCGCCCGCATTGAGGAACGCGAGCAGGTCACCGTTGGCGAGCGGCGGCAGCGGGGCGTCGACGTGGAGGAGGTCGAGCGCCTCGTTGATGTGGCCGGCGATCGTGGTCGGCTGGAGCCGGGCGCCGGGCGCGGCGGCGCGGACCGGCACGGGGACGAGCGGCAGGCCGTAGAACGCGGGCTCGAGATGGAGCTGGAAGCCGCCGTTGACGCCGGCGAAGAGCGTGCGGCCCTTGCGTTCGACGGTGTTGACCTCGAGGAGGAGCACGCCGGCGTCCTTGGCGAGGTAATCGCCGGGCTCGCACCAGACCTCGACGCCGCGCCCGCCGAAATGCCGCGCGACGACCGCACTCCACGCGGCGAGATCGAGCGGCCGGTCGGCGGCGACGAGCGGGATGCCGAGGCCGCCGCCAAGGTTGACGTAACGGAGGCCGGGCACGCGGGCGACGAACGGCTGGCACGCGGCGAAAATCTCGTCCAGCACCGGGAGCTGCGGCGTGAGGTAGCCGCAACCCGTGTGAAAATGGAGGCCGTCGATCACGAGCCGGCCGCGGCGCGCGAGGCGGAGCGCGGCGGCGAACTGCTCGCGGTGAATACCGAATTTCGTGCCGCGGCCGCCAGCGTAGCGAAGGAGCCGGTTGCGGCGGTAACCGAGGCCGAGGCCCGGATTGATGCGCAGGCCGACCCGCCGGCCCGGGGCGAGCGCGGCGACGCGCGCGATGTCGTGCAGGGAGTCGAGGTTGAGGATGAGCCCGTCGTGGCGCAGGAGTGCGGCGAGGTCGGCGTCGGAGAGCGAGGTGCCGGTGAACGAGATGTTGTCCGCCGCGAAACCACAGGCGCGCGCGCGGGCCACCTCGGCGGGCGAGCAGGTGTCGGCACCGCACCGGCCGGTCCGGCGCAGGGCGCGGAGCAGCGGCGGATGGCGGTTGGATTTCATCGCGTAGAACACCCGCGAGCGCAGCTCGCGCGCGTCGAGGGCGGCCCGCAGGCGGCCGAGATTCGCGAGGAGGCGGGCGCCATCGTAGACGTAGAGCGGCGTGCCGTGCGCACGGGCGAGTTTCGCGAGCGACCGGCCGGCGAGGCAGAGGTCGCGCTGCTCGTAGGCCAGGCCGGGGCGCGTCCACCAAGGGACGGCACGGCGCGGGTCGCGAGAGTGGGTCATCGAGCGATGACAGGTTGGGCGGCGGATGCGGGCAAGCGGTTTTGCCGCGTTCGTGCGAAGTGCGCGGAATTTTTTTTCGCGGCCGGCGAGGTGGGGCGAGGTGGTGGACGGTGGGGGAACGGGAGCCGCGCAAAAAGGCGGACTTGGACCGGGCCCGGCGCCGGTCGCGGCCGGGTCGTGCCGGCTGTCAGAAACGGTAAGTGCGTGCTTCAAAAATGACGTTTTGTAGCGGTAGTCGTGAGAATCGAGCTAGAATCGGGGTGGTCAGGGTAGGGTGCCGGGCGCTTTCGTGTCAGAAATCGACGGATTCGTGCGCAAGTTCTGATAATGGCGCAGAAGACATGATATTTTCTGACAAATCTAGTGGCGGGAATTATCACGACTTGTGCGTTCAGCTTCGAGCCCGTGACCAAAGCGGCATCTGCCGACCGGCGTGACCCTCATTCGAATTTTCAGACACCACGGGTAGGTGCTCACTCGGTAAGGCCTGGCGCGCCTTTTGAAAGCCAGGCGTTGATCTCAAGTTCCCAAGCTTGATCGATATCGTCGAATCTATCGTCGAGTTTCTCGCAGAGTTTCTCCCCGGCGGTGACGACCGGACGATCCCAGTCTCTGTCTTCTTGCTGCGCGGGAGTCATGACCGAATCCCGCCTCCGCGTCCGCCAGCCTCGGCGCGGCGCAAACGAGTGGTCTCCAGCGCACGGTCCGCAACGTTTGCAGATGCGTGGTGTGGCCCGGAAGGACCGGCCCTGTATCGACGGGACAGTCAACCCCTGCTTCAACTCAACCTCATCACCACAGGCCTGGGCCTTCTATCCTATGAAATCGAGCCAACCGATCCGGACTACCCTTGGCATTTCCGTCTCGCTGTCGAGCCCCCGCAAGGGATCGTCATGCAGTTTGATTCCCGCCTTCCTGATTGCCGCGACCGTCGCAATGACATCCGTCAACGCACAAACCCCCGCTTCCGCCCCAACCGAGCCGGCCAAGGACGAGGTGGTCGTGCTGTCTCCCTTTGAAGTGACCTCCGGCACCGAGAAAACCTATACCGCCGCGACCACGCTCGCCGGCAATCGTCTCAATACCGACCTGCGCGACGTCGGCAGCAGCGTAAGCGTGTACACGAGCCAGCTGTTGAACGACATCGGGGCGACGAACAACACCTCGCTCCTGCAATACACGCTCGGTTCCGAGGTCGGCGGCATCTACGGCAACTTCGCGGGCACCGGCGACGCTGCTGCGCTTTCGGAACCGGACCGCCCGAGCCAGACCACGCGTATTCGGGGACTCGCAGCCGCGGACAACACCCGCGACTTCTTCGTCTCCCAGATTCCGTGGGACAGCTACAATATCGACCGCATCGACCTCCAGCGCGGGCCGAACGCCATTCTGTTCGGTGAGGGCAGCCCGGCCGGTATCATCAATGCCGGCACCAAGCAGGCCCAGTTCAAGAACAAGGGTGAAGTCGAGCTGCGGGTCGGCAGCTTCGGTTCTACGCGCGAGTCGTTGGACATCAACCAGGTGATCGTGCCAAAGCAGGTCGCGATCCGGCTCGATTTGCTCAACGATGACGAGAAGTACGAGCAGAAGCCGGCGCTCTCGCGCGACAAGCGGGTGTCGGGCGCCGTGCGCTTCGAGCCGGAGGCGCTCAATAAGAACGGATTCCGGTTCATCGTGAGGGCCGGCTTCGAGAGCGGTAGGATTGATAGCAATAACCCGCGCGAACTACCGCCCCAGGACCAAATCACGCCGTTCTTCGGCACCGGCGCTACGGGCACCAAGCAGGCCACCTATAACGGATGGCAACTCTGGGACAATCAAACAGGTCGTATTGGCAGCGGCGTTGCCCGCCCGACGAACTATGCGAATGCAGGCTCCATGCCGATTCCCTACTCTTCGCCTTGGATTGAGAACTCCAGTTTTGGCAACGCCAATGCCAATAATCCGGTGGCATTCTTCGGCAACGGCGGCGGGGCGCAAACGGCTTATTGGGTCACCTCGGCGACTCAGCAGTACCAAGGAAACAATCAAATCGGCTACGTCACGGCGCCTGGCTCTTGGGCTAGCATCGCGCCGACCTCGATCTGGGCGGTCAATTCGGGCCTGCCGTACTCCGGCGCGGGCATTTTCAAGAACAACATGATCACCGATCCATCGGCCTTCAGCTTCTACAAAAAGCTGATCGATGGCGACACCAAGCATGAAGCGCAGCAGTTCCGCCGCGCGACGTTCAACGTTGCGGAAACCGCGCTCAAAGACCAAGTCGGCGTTTCATTCGATTATAACAAGGAGAACTACAAGTACACGCACACCGCGCTCTTGGGTGGCAACGTTGCCCTCTTTATCGATCCGATGGCTGTTTACAACAACGGTACGTCGGACGCGGGTTTGACGGGCGTTCCATACTCCAACGGTGCGCCGAATCCGAACGTGGGCCGTCCCTTCGTTTCCACGACCGGCGGCAGCAATAATTCCAATGAGACCAGGAGCGAAGACAAGCGCGTGACGGCCTACGTCACTCGCGACCTCCGAAAGGACCTCGAGGGCTGGCTGGGCCGGATTGTCGGCAAGCATACGGTGACAGGTCTCTGGTCAGACTCGAGCCAAACGACCGACACCCGCGGATGGGACAGCTACGGCTATCTCGATCCGAACGCCTATAACCTTCAGGATCCACACCTTGACCCGACGACCGTCAACTTCACGACCGTGGAGCCCGCGATGGTCATGTATCTCGGACCTTCGTTGCTGGGTAAATCGGCGACGGGTGCCAATATCCCGGTGATTTCTGGGACACCGGCGATCGGAAGTGGCTTGGTCACCTATTTCAACGACACGTGGAATGCTCCCGCGAGCGTCAATCCGAGTGCTCCATGGACGAACAATGCCTACACCACCGATCCATCGAAACTGGCGCCGGGTTACCCGGTCGGTAACAATCCACTTCCCGCCAGCTTCACGCAGGCAAACAATCCTGCCAACTATGTTGGCTGGACCACCAAGCAGCTCAACATCACCCAGGCCAATTCGGCGGCGAATCGCGACTCGCTGACAACCAGCGCGGCGTTGAACCGGGCCGATACGATCTCGCAAGCGCTTGTCTGGCAGGGCAAGATGCTCGACGATAGCCTCATTGCGACGTTCGGCTGGCGCAAGGACACGGCAAAAGCCTACGGCATTTCGCGCAATATCGGTGATACGGCGGATTCCCAGCAGATCGACTTCGGCACCTATGGCGTTCCGAGCGGACCTAATGGCATCATTAGCGTCAATTCGCGCTCGGAAAGCTTCGTGGCGCATCTGATGGATATGCCGGGACTCAAGAACCTGACGAAAAACCTGCCATTTGAGGTCAGTCTCACGTACAGCCAGTCGACGAACTTCCAGCCGCTCGCGGGTCGCGTCGACGTGTACGGCGCGCAGATTGCACCGCCCTCCGGCAAGACCATTGATCGCGGCATTGTGCTCGCGACTCGCGACGGCAAATACTCGCTCAAAATCGGCCACTACGTCACCTCGGAGTCGAACATCACCTCGAACGCCGGAAGTTTCGCTAACGACTTCAACTGGTGGATGGGCGGCGTGGTGAACTTCACGAACATGTTCGATCCTTCCATCCAGGGCGGCCCGGTTTGGGGGCCGCTCAAGGGCGGCAGCAATATCGAGCAATACGCGTTCAGCGATGACGTGGCGGTCCAGTCGCCGGCTCTGAAGGCGCAGCAGGCCTCCGCCATCGCGGGAGTGCGGGCGTTTGAGAATGCCGTCGATCCGCGTTTTTGGAAGGCCTGGGGTTTCGGCAGCCTCTCATACATCCAGTCCAATCAAACTGGAAATCCATACGTGGTGGCCAACTCAATACCGAACGGCTTCACGATCACCGAGGACGGCGTCTCGAAAGGCACTGAAATCGAACTGAACGCCAATCCGATCCCGAACTGGCGCCTGACCTTCAACGCCAGCAAGGAGAACGCGGTCCGGAGCAATATCGGCGGCGCAGCCCTCAACGGCTTAATGAACCAGGTCAGCTCGATGGTTAACGGGAATGGCGGACTGATGCACTTCTGGTGGGGTACTTCTGACGTTCCGAATGACCGATTGGTCTTTTACACCGGCGTCGGAGCCCCCGGAGCCGTTGGAGCCGACTGGGCCAACCTCAAGCTGGTCGAGGGCGCCGCTGCGCCTGAAATTCGCGCCTGGCACTACAACCTTGTAACCAACTATGACTTCACCCATGAAGTCCTGAGGGGCTTCAACGTTGGCGGTGGCGTGCGGTACCAGAGCGCGGTCACCATCGGTTACCCGCCGCTCGGCGACCCGGCCAATCCGGCGAGCCTCGCGTTCAATCTCGCGAACCCCTACAAGGGGCCATCCGAGACGAACCTCGACGCCTGGATTGGATACCACCGGAAGCTATTCAAGAACATCGACTGGAACATTCAGTTGAACGTCACGAATCTGGGGAAGCATGACTACCTGATCCCGGTCACGGTGCAGGGCCCGATCACGGGCCAGACTGCGGGCACCCCGGCAGGCTACCGCATCGGCCCGACTCAGACATTCGCACTCACGAGCCGGTTTGAATTCTGATCCCGCCGCGCCGCGCTGAAGACAGCGGGGCGCTCCGCTGCCGCGAGTCGAATTCCCGGAGTGAATCGCCCCTCCCTGGCGGCGGGGCGATTCCCAACGGCACCGCCGGGGCCTGCGCAACCTGCAAAAGCGAATCATGACCGGATCACCGCAACGCCTGCCGTCAGCACCCCGGATTGAACCCGCCGGGCCCGCCGCACGTGCGACTCCCTCCAACCTCGTGGCCTTTCCCCAGCGACCCAACCGCCCGCTCCCGCGGGCTTTCGACGCCGCCATCTTTGACATGGATGGCGTAATCACTGAAACCGCCACAGTCCACTCGCTGGCGTGGAAGCGGATGTTTGACGAATACCTGCGGCGGCGGGAGCGACAATACGACGAGCCGTTCCGGGAGTTTTCACACGGCGACTACCGGGCCCACGTCGACGGCAGGCCCCGGTATAAAGGGGTGGAGGCGTTCCTCGCGTCGCGGGGCATCGAACTGCCGGCGGGTTCGCCGCAGGATCCGGCCGGCCGCGAGACGATTTGCGGCTTAGGTAACCGGAAGAACGAGCTCTTCAGTGAGATCATCGAGACTGCCGGCGTGAAAGTATACGGCTCCACGCTGGTCCTGATCCACGATTTGCTGGACGCCGGCATCAAGGTTGGGCTGGCGACTTCCAGCAAGAACTCGGCCCTCGTCCTGTCCCGGACGCAAACGGCCGGCCTTTTTGCCACCATCGTCGACGGCGTGGTCGCGGAGCGGCAGGGCCTGCGGGGCAAGCCGCACTCCGACATCTTTGTTGCGGCCAGCGGCAATCTCGGCGTGCCCTGTGCCCGCGCCATTGTGGTGGAGGACGCAGTTTCCGGCGTCCAGGCCGGCGCCAGCGGCGGTTTCGGCCTCGTGGTGGGCGTGGCCCGCGAAAACAACGCGCAGGAATTGCGCGAAAACGGTGCGGACGTGGTTGTCCGCGACCTGGCGGAAGTCAGTGTGGAGGAAATCAACCGGCTGGTTCGCCGCAAATGCGGAGCCGGGTGATCCCCGAAAAACTCCTCCGATGATTACCAGACCCAAACCCCGCCTGAGTTTCTGGCAGCTCTGGAACATGAGCTTCGGCTACGTCGGCATCCAGTTCGGCTTCGCCCTGCAGAATGCCAACGTCAGCCGCATCTTCGAGAAGCTCGGCGCGAACCTGGCCGAGATTCCCATCCTCTGGATCGCTGGTCCTGTCACCGGTCTCCTCGTGCAGCCGGTGGTGGGCTACCTGAGCGACAAGACCTGGAACCGGCTGGGCCGGCGGAAGCCCTATTTTCTGGTCGGGGCGATCTGCGCGTCGCTTGCGCTGCTGGTAATGCCGAACTCCTCCGCGCTGTGGTTTGCCGCCGGCATGCTCTGGATCATGGACGCATCGATCAACATCACCATGGAGCCGATGCGCGCGTTCGTGGGCGACATGCTGCCGGATGACCAGCGCACGACGGGCTTCGCGGTCCAGACCTTTTTCATCGGCGCCAGCTCGGTCATCGGTTCGCTGTTGCCCTGGCTGCTGACCAATGTGTTTCACGTCGCGAACACCGCGCCGGACGGACAAGTGACGGACTCCGTCAAATGGTCGTTCTATCTCGGGGGTGTCGTCTACCTCGGCGCCGTGCTGTGGACCATCTTTTCGGTGAAGGAGTATTCGCCGGAGCAGCAGCGGGCGTTTCACGGCGAGACGGAGCCGACGGAAAAAGAGGCCGCCGGACAGTTCACCCTGAAGACCGGACGGTATTACGGCATGGGGGCGGGGCTCATCGCGGCCGGCCTGATCCTCAGCCTGATCATCCGCCAGCTGGGCTGGGACAAGGGCCTCTACATCCTTTCGTTCGGCGCCTGCGGCTACGGGTTGCTGCAGGTCGTCGCCGCGTGGCGTTATCGCGCGGGCAAGACGCGCGGGCTCGTGGAGCTGATGCACGATCTCAACAACATGCCCAGGCCAATGAGGCAGCTGGCCCTGGCGCAGGTGTTCACGTGGTTCGCGCTGTTCGCCTTCTTCATCTACGCCACCGCGGCGGTCGCCAGCCACCATTTCGGCAGTTCCGATCCGCGCACCGCCCTCTACAACGAAGGCGCCAACTGGGTCGGCGTCCTGATGGCGGTCTACAACGGCGTCGCGGCGATCGTGGCCTTCGTCTTGCCCGTGCTGGCACGGCGCATCGGGCGCGTGGGAACCCACGCGGTCTGTCTCGTCATCGGTGGCTGCGGGCTGGGCTCCATGTATTTCTTCAAGGACCCGCAATGGCTGATCGTCTCGATGATCGGCCTGGGCGTGGGGTGGGCGAGCCTGCTGACGATGCCGTATGCGATCCTTAGCAGCGTGGTGCCCTACCGGAAGATGGGCGTCTACATGGGCATGTTCAATTTCTTCATCGTCATCCCCCAGATCCTCGCCGCCGCGGTCCTCGGCCTGCTCGTCCGCACGGTGTTTGCAGGCCACGCGATCAACGCGCTCCTGCTCGGCGGCGTCTCCATGATCGTCGCCGCGGCGTTGACGCTGCGGGTCAAGGACGACGGGGGAAAAGCACACTTTCAATGAAACAACTTTGGGAAATCAGCACCACCGATCATGGCGGCACCAAGGAAAGCATCATGCGCCGGGGCAATGTCTACCAGTTGGCCAACGGCTACATGGGCTATCGTGGCACCCTGGACGAATCAGGCGCCGCGGACGCGGCGGGAATCACGCTCGCCGGAATCTTCGATCAGGTCGGCACGGCGTGGCGCGAGCCGGTCAACGCGCCCAACGGCGGCTACACGCGGGTGGCGCTCGACGGCGCAGAGCTTGCCGGCGCGACCGTGGTCCAGCACCGGCAGACCCTGCACTTCGCGAATGCGGTGTTTGAGCGCGAGACCACTTTCGCGCGGGGCGCGAAGAAACTCACGATTCATTCGTCACGTTTCCTAAGCGCCGACGAGCCCCACCTCGGGGTCGTCAAATTCACGGTGGCGTGCGATCAGGATGCGACAGTCACGATCTACACCGGCATCGATGGCGATATCTGGGATTTGAACGGCCCGCATCTGCTCCACCTCGCGGCCAGCCGGTCGGACCAGGTGCTGTGCGTGGAGGGACGGACCAGCGAGGCGAAGAAAAGTGTCGCTGTCGCCGAGGCCGTGACCGCCGACCTCGGCGCCGAATCCGCCGTGATCGAACGCAACCGGCACCTGCGCACGTTCACTGTCCGCGTCGCGCCCGGGCAGGCGTGCACCTGCGTCAAGTTTTTCGCCATCTTCACGGACAACGACCCGCTGGACCTGCCGCCCGCGGCGGCGGCGATCGCGGCGGTGCAGCAGGCCCGGCGGCAAGGCCACGAGGCTTGCTTGGAACGGCACAACGCGGAATGGGCGCGCCGCTGGGAGCGCGGCGACGTGCTCATCGAAGGGGACGACGAGGCGCAACTGGCGCTGCGTTACAGCCTCCTGCAACTGCTGATGGTCGCGCCGGTGAAGGACAGCGCGAACTCGATTCCCGCCCGGGCCCTCTCGGGGCAGGTCTACAAGGGCGCGGTTTTCTGGGACACGGAGATGTTCATGTTTCCGTTCTTCCTGCACACCTTTCCCGAGAAGGCGGTGGAGCTGCTGCGCTACCGCATCCGGACGCTCGACGGCGCGCGGCGCAAGGCGGCGACGGAAGGCCCGGGCTATCGCGGGGCGTTCTACGCCTGGGAAAGCCAGGACACGGGCGATGACGCCTGCACTTATTTCAACATCGGCGACCCGATCACGGGCCGCGATCTGCGCACGCATTTCCGCGACAAGCAGGTCCACATCAGCGGCGACGTCGCGATCGCAATGTGGCAGTATTTCAAGATCACCGGGGACGACACGCTGCTGGTGGAGGGTGGGGCGGAGGTGATCCTGGAATGTGCGCGATTCTACTATTCGTATGCGCATTTCAAGAGGGACCGCGGCCGCTACGAGATCCTCGATGTGATCGGACCGGACGAATATCACGAGCGCGTCAACAACAACGCCTTCACGAACGCGGTGGTGCGCGAGACCTTCGCGATCGCAAACGCGGTCGTCGAGCATCTCGGGCGGAACCGGCCCGAGGCGCAGAAGACGCTGCTGCGGCAGCTCGCCATCGAGCCCGAGCTGGCGGGCTTCGCGGATGCCGCCGCCCGCCTGTTTGTGCCGGCCCCCGACCCGGCGACCGGCGTGATCGAGCAGTTCGAAGGCTATTTCAAACTGCGCGACGAGTCGGTGGCGGAACTAAAGGCGAAGATGGTCCATCCCAACGAATACCTCGGCGCGGCGCAGGGCCTCGCAGTCCCGACCAAGGTCATCAAGCAGGCCGATGTGGTGATGCTGCTCGGGCTTTTCCCGTCGCGGTTTCCCGCCGGGATCAAGCAGGCCAACTGGGCTTACTACGAACCGCGCACGGAGCACGGCTCGAGCCTCAGCGCGTGCGCCTACGCCCTGGTCGCGACCGAATTCGGCGACCTCGAGTTCGCCTACAAATACTTCCTGAAAACGGCCCAGATCGACCTGCTGGCGAAATACAAGACCCACGTCGGCACGATCTTCGTCGGCGGGTCGCATCCCGCCGCGAACGGCGGCGCCTGGATGACTGCGGTCGCCGGATTCGGGGGCATGCGCGCGAACGAGAATCAGGTCGTCATTAATCCCCGCTTGTATCGGAAATGGCGGAGCCTCGCGTTCAACCTCGATTACAAGGGCGACCGTTTCCGGATCCATCTCACGGCAGGTGCCGTCACCGTCACCCCGGCGACAGCCAATCGGCATGAGCACCAATTTGTGATCGCCGGGCAGGTTGTTATTTGTGCGCCGGGGCAGATCGTGGCAGTGAAATGCGGGCCTGCGCCGGGCGCAGTGGCCGGCGGCAAATCCGCGGAAGCGGTCTCCGCCAACACCAAAATATCATGAACGCACTCAACCGCGTTTTGGGTCGGCCCCTCAGCATCGTTGCGCTCGGCGTCTTTTGGGCGGTGGGGGCGCTGCCGGCCCGCGGCGGGATTGGCGCGGAGATCCCCTGGACCACGATCGAGGCCGAGGCCATGCGGATTTCCGGCACCGTGCTCGGGCCGGAGTATGCGCCGCACCGGCTGGAGACCGAGTCGTCCGGCCAAAAATGCGTGCAGCTCAGCCACGCTGGCGAGCAGGTGGAGTTCGACGCACCCGCCGCGTTCGACTCGCTGGTGATCCGGTTCAATCTGCCGGATGCGGCGACCGGTGGCGGCACGACCTCGACGCTCGATCTGCTCATCAACGGCAAACCGGTCCAAAAGCTGCGGCTCAGCTCGCGCAACGCCTGGCTCTATGGCGACTATCCCTTTTCCAACGACCCGAAGCAGGGCAAACCGAGGAATTTCTACGACGAGCTGCGCGTGAAGGATCTGAAGATCGCGAAGGGCGACGTCGTGCGGTTGCAAAAAGCGAGCGACGACGGGATCGCGTGCGTCATCGACCTGGTGGATCTTGAACTTGTCCCCGCTCCCGTCGCGCGCCCGGCTGGTTCGCTCTCGGTGCTCGATTTTGGCGCGAGCGGCAATGGCGAGGGTGACGATACCACGGCCTTACGCGCGTGCATCGCCGAGGCCCGCCGGCAGGGCCGGATCGTCTGGGTGCCGGCGGGCGACTACAAGATCACTGGCGACATTCCCGTGCCCTCGGCGGTCACCATCCAAGGGGCCGGGATGTGGCACACCACCTTCGTGGGCGACGCGGCCCTTTACGGGCAGCCCGACCGGCGCGTGCGCTTCAAGCTCGCCGGGACCGGCGCGAGCCTCGCGGACTTCGCGATCATGGGTCGGTTGAACTACCGGAACGACGACGAAGCCAACGACGGCGTGGTCGTGGCCGGGGCGAAGGACGCGTCGGTCGCCCGCCTCTGGGTGGAGCACACGAAGACCGGCGTGTGGGTATACAATGGAAGCAACCTCGTGGTCGACGGCTGCCGGTTCCGCAACTTGCTCGCCGACGGCGTCAATTTCTGCGTCGGCACCAACCACTCGGTCGTGCAGAACTGCACGGCCCGTGGGACCGGCGATGATTGCTACGCCATTTGGCCTGTGGCCGCGGACCAAGGGTATGAGGAGCAGGCGGCCAGGCCGGGTGACAATGTGATCCGGCATTCGACCGGACAGCTGCCCTTTCTCGCCAACGGCGGCGCGCTCTACGGTGGCGCAAACAACCGGATCGAGGACTGCCTGTTCACCGACATCACCGCGGGCTGCGGCATTTTGATCAGCACGACGTTTCCGACCGCCGATGCGCAGCGGAAGATCGACAACAACTTCAGCGGGACGACGGTCGTGCAAAACTGCCGGCTCGTCCGGTGCGGCGGCTACGACCATGCGTGGGCTTGGCGGGCCGCCATTCAGATTTGCCTGGACCGCCGCAGCATCGCCGGGTTGAGGGTCCGCCGGTTGGAGATCCGCGACAGCATTTCGGATGGCATCTCGGTGGTCGCGCCCGGCCGGGCCAAGGGCGAGGGGACGCTGTCGGATACGGTGCTGGAGGAAGTCACGGTTACCGGAGTGGGCCTGGGCGCTCCCGGACGGCACGGCCTGTGGATCCGCGAAGATGCGGCCGGTGACCTGACGTTGATCCGGGCGCAATTGGCCGGGGTGCACAACGAGTCGGCCAACTTTAAGATCAACCCGCAGCCGGAACGGTCCAAAAACCCCTGAAACGGCCGATTTCCCCCTCAAACCGGAGCCATTATTCCTTTTGCAAACGTTGCAAACGGGAGCCCATGGGCTTGACCGTTCCCAGTGGGGGGAGCACAAAAAGTCATGCTTTCGGTTACCCCCGCCGGAAAAGTTACCCTGCAGGACGTAGCGGCCAAGGCCGGCGTCTCGATCTCGACCGCATCGCGGAGCCTCACCCATGCGGGCAATGTCGCCAAGGGCACCGAGTCGCGCGTCCTGGCGGTCGCCGAGGCCCTGGGGTATCATTATAATCCGTTGCTCGGGGAGGTGATGCGGTCCACGCGGCGCGGAGACCCCAACCATTACCTGGGCACGCTGGCTTATATCACGCCTTACGACGACGTGCAGGAATGGCGCGCCACTCCGACGCTGTGCCGGCACTGGTCGGCGGCGCGGGAACAGGCTGCGCTGTTCGGTTTCGGCGTCACGGAGTTCGCCCTGACCTCGCATGGCATGACGGCGCGCCGCCTTGGCGAAATCCTCCGGGCCCGCGGCATCACGGGCATCCTCTTGGCCGCGTTTCCCAAGGATCCCTTCGAACTGATCCTGCCGTGGGAGCATTTCGCGACGGTGCCGGTGGGGCACATGGTGCAGAATCCGCAGCTGGACTGCGTGGTTAGCGACCATACACAGGCCGTGCTGCTGGCGGGACGGGTGCTCGCGGCCCGTGGCTACCGCCGGATCGGCCTCGCGATCGAGAGCTACCAGAACTCCATCACCAACCATGGCTGGGCGAACGGCTATGCCGCTTTGCCGGCGGAAAATCCCGCGCTGGCGGCGATCCCGCCTCACCTACCGGAAAGGATCGCGGCGCCCGGCTTCATCGAGTGGGTTCGGCAGCACCGGGTTGATTGCGTGCTGACCTTGTCGACCTTCCGCAATGTGCCGAACCAGATGCGTGAATGGCTGGCAGAGGACGGAGTCAATTGTCTGCGGGGGGTCGGCTTGGTTTCCCTGGATGTCACCAATGCCACCGCCTCGTGGGCGGGCATCGACCAAAATTCCGACGAGATTGGGCGGGCGGCCGTCGATCTGGTCGTGTCAAAGGTCCGGGCCGGCGAGCAGGGCATCCCGAAGGTGCGGCGGAGCCTTCTGGTCCATTGCCACTGGCGCGACGGAAACACAATCCGTGCCGCCGTCGGCGAAAAAGCCTGCGCTTAGCCGGGATCATGCAATTGAGGGCAAGATAAGTTGGTGAGGGCCGGCTCTGGCGG
>CALFNN010000036.1 GCA_937902925.1 uncultured Opitutaceae bacterium | reverse complement strand
AGAGTGCGCCGAAGGGGTCATGGGTTGACTCTTGATTGAACAACGACGCGCGAATCGGGAATACTCATCGCGCCAAGGGCCGAGACGGGGTGCGGTCTTGGCGTGATTACCGCCTGAGTTCGAACGCTAGGCTCCGGCGCGGTCGAGGGCCGCTTTGATCGCGTTGAGGTAACTCGGGTGCCAGAGCTCGTGCTCGGCGTCGGGGACGACGGTGTAGCTGGCCTGGCGATAGAAGTCGCGCACGGCAGTCGCGCGGCGGTGCATCTGCGCGTCTTCCAAGGCGCCCACGAGCACCTCGGCCGGAGTGTCCGAGTTGCCGGCGCGGTAGGAGATCATCCAGCGCTGCGGCTCGTCGTCGTCCTCCAAAAAGAACGGCGAGATCGAGCCGAGAATCAGGCGTCGGGCGCGCAGCGCCCCCAGATGCGAGTAGACCGCGCCGAGGGAAAAACCCATCACGATCTTGCCCGCGGTCTGGGCGTCGACTTGGGGGAAGAGCGCGGTCGACTCGAAGTTCGGCTGGCGGTCCGGCCAGTCGAGGCGGACAAATTCCGCCTCCCAGCCCGCCGCCTGCACGAATTCGACAAACGGTTTGAAGCGGCGCTCGGCGCCCGGCATCGGTGAGACAATGGTCAGCAACGGCATGGCCGCGCAGGTTGGCGACGTGGATCGGGACGGGCAAGCGCATGATCAGGGAGCGGCCAGAAGGAGTCATGGGTTGACTATTGATTGGGTCTGATGGCGGGCGCTTGAAAACGACGTTGCTTTTCAAGACGGTTGGCACACGGTGACCCGATGGTCTTTGAGTGGGATTCGGCCAAGGACGCCGCCAATCAGTCCAAACACGGATTGAGCTTCGCGCTGGCGGCTCGCGTCTTTGCCGACCCTCACCGAATCACCTTGGAGGACAACCGACAAAATTACGGCGAACCACGATTCAACACCACCGGAGAAGTGGCCGGCGTGATCATTGTCACGGTTTGCCACACGCCTCGCGCCGGAGTCACCCGGCTCATTTCTGCCCGCCCTGCCAGCCGCCTCGAAAGGAACCGCTACCATGCCCAAACTCATCCGCAAAACCCTCGCTGAAATCAACGCCCGTCCCGTCTCGACGGCGGAGCAAGTCCGCTTGCGCGATCTCGCCAAGCGGCCCGACTCAGCCCTCGATCTCTCCGACCCCGCCGAAATCACCGACGCGGATGTGCGCCACGGTCGCGCTCGAGTGGTGCCGCACGGTGGCGCGAGGGAGGGCGCGGGACGCAAACCCACCGGGCGTCGTCCCATCACGCTGCGACTCAAACCGGGCGTGCTTCGAACGCTCCGCGCCCAAGCCAAACGCGAGGGCAAAACCGTGTCCGAAGTCGCCGAGAGCCGGCTGCTGAGCGCGTAATCGTTGAGTCTGAAAACCTCTCCCCCTCCCCCTCCCGCGATCGTGAAACGCGCCGATTTCAAAAATCTTGTCCAAGGCGTCCGCGAGGCGGGGGAATATCTTCGCGCGCTCGGCAAGGCGAAATCTCGAAAGCAGAGAAACTGGCGATCGATCGGATGGCGATTGTTTCCCTGGCCCGCATTCGCGCCCGCGCGGCGGCGACGGGGCTTGATAAGATGACGCCCAGACAAATTACCGCCGAGATCAAGGCGGCACGCAAAGCAAGGCGCGTTAGAGCTCACGCGGAGACAGCGAATCCACTCTCAAGACCGAGCGCGACTACCAAGCGGCACTCATCTATCATCAAGCCGAGCCCCGAACATTAGTAGGCTTGCAGGTCGGCCGATGATATCACCCGGGCTCCCTTCGCCGACGGCACTTCAGCGAGCAAAGCCCGGGCGACTTTCTCCGCGGAGATCGCCCAAGTGTTACGCGGCAGGATCACCCTTAGGAAATTCATGATCGGTGCCGCCAAGGTTTCTCCGCGGCGGGCGGGCTGGCCCAATCGCTGGCGGTCGCCCAACAACAACGACGGCCGGACCACGACGGTAGCGGCGGTTTCAAACCGCAATACCGCGTCCTCCAACTCCCCTTTCACGCGACTGTAGAAGACCGACGACTTCGCGTTTGCACCCAAGGCACTGACCAAGCCGACGCGGCGGGCACCGACATCATAAGCGGCGCGCGCGACCGCGAGATTCGCGTCGAAGTCGACCGCGCGGAAGGCCTCGCGGCCTCCGGCGACCTTGATGGTCGTGCCCAACGCCAGATAAACCTCGTCCACCGCCGGTAGCGGAGGGATTGCGCGCAGATCGACGACGTGCATCCGGAGCTTGGCGTGTG
The DNA here is from genome assembly GCA_937902925.1 of uncultured Opitutaceae bacterium. GTDB lineage: Bacteria > Verrucomicrobiota > Verrucomicrobiia > Opitutales > Opitutaceae > CALFNN01. The sequence continues at coordinate 134,492 of CALFNN010000036.1, read as the reverse complement.
AGACCGAGACGGGCCTACGACCGATCACGTGCACCTCGGCCACCGTGTCGTCGGCGAGCAGCCCCTCCAGCAAATGACCTCCCACGAGGCCGGTCGCTCCGGCCAGGACGACCCGTCGCGTGACGGTATTCATGCGAGCGGAACTACGACGCGCGTTTCGTGAACACGACGTGCGTCGCGCTGGCCGAGGGCACGTGCTCGGTGCGTTGATAGCCGAGCTTGGGCAGGTCGAGCCCGGCGAAGAGATTTTCTCCCTCGCCGAGAAAAACCGGCGAGATGGCCAGATGCATCTCGTCGATCAATCCGGCTTGCAGATATTGGCGCACGGTCGCGACGCCGCCGCCGACACGCACGTCCCTGCCTTGGGCGGCCTCGCGCGCGCGACTCAGCGCCGCGTGGATGCCCTCGGTCACGAAATAAAACGTGGTGCCGCCCGCCATCGCGAGCGGGGCGCGAGGATGATGCGTCAGGACAAACACGGGCACATGGTAGGGAGGAGTGTCGCCCCACCAACCCTTCCACTGCTCGTCGGGCCACTGCCCGCGGATGGGGCCAAACATGTTGCGGCCGAGAATCCACGCGCCGAGGCCGGCCATGCCGCGCACCGCGAAATCGTCGTCGACGCCCGTCGCGCCGCCCGTGCTCTTGCCGAGGACCGTGGTCTGAAACGTGCGCGTGGGAAAGAACCAGTCGTGCAGCGCCATGCCGCCGACGCCGAGCGGATTCGCGAGATCCTGCCGCGGGCCGGCACCGTAGCCGTCGAGGGAAACGCCGAAGCAGTTGACGCGAAGCTTGGATCGTGGAGGTTGGGCGCTCATGACCCCCGCGATTGCGCTGAGGCGCTGGCCGTCGGAACGGCCTAGCCCTTGGCTTTCGCTGCTTTCTTTGCCGCCTGCAGGCGATCGTTTTTCATCCGACGCGCTTTTCGTTTCTTAACGTTTTGGGTGCAAACAGGCATCTGGATAACCAGACCGGCAATTTGAAGATATGCGAGGGAAATCAACCGACGAGCCGTCGCGCAGCTTGAAGAAGGGCCCATGGCCCCACCCTCCGCCCAGGGTGGGGAGATTTCACCGCATCGAACGAAAAATCAGGGCCAGACACGGACATTTCCTACGGGTCGGGTTTGAAATCCGTTTCTGCCGCAGTGGGCGGGGGAGATTTCCCCGGTGACGGAGCTTCGTTCCGGGTATAAAATCTATTTTGAGAAAGTAATTTGAGGCGGTGCACGGCCAGGCTCAAATCTGCGAACTTGGCCTTCGCCGCTTCGTCCCCGTGGCCGGATTCCATGCGCTCGGAGGTGCGATGGAAACGTTCGCCGAGGGCGCGGTGTTCGTCCGTGTCGCCCAACTCGCGCAGGAGCCGGCGAACGTGGTCCGCCCGTCGCCTGGCGTGTTTGACCAGCGGCAAGGCGGCGGCAAACGTGATTCGGCCGGCTTGCGCATCCTTGAACACCTGGCACTCGAAGGTGCGGCATTGCCACGGTCGCTCCGCGTAGAGCCGGCAAGTGCGGTCCTCGCACAAGGCAGAACAGGGCTGGGGAAAGCGAGCGACGGGCAGCTTGCCGCGTGAAATGGAAACCGGCAGCCCGAGTGCCTGCAATTTCCCGGCATCATCGCCCCGCTCGAGTCTCACGAGATCGAAGAGCGTTCCGTCGCAGCACAGGCCGCATGCGCGGCAAAGTTGTTCGCCTGATTTCACAGCTCCCACCATGCGCCCGGAGGCCGACCAGAGGCAAGGCGGCGAGAAGGAATCGCACGCGGAAACGACCCGGCGGCTTGGCGACGGGCAAGACAGACATCCTACGGTGGAACCATTCCTCCGCGTTCTCCGCCCTCCGGCGTGGGACTTTCTCAGGGTTTTTCCGGTTCCTGTGCCTCTTGCGCCTGGTCGCCTGATGAATCTTCCAAAGTGGCGCCGGGAGTGTCCAATTCGAGGCCGATCGTTCGTTGAGCTCATTACAAACCCCACCATGAACCCAAAAATCAAACCGCCGCCCCACCCCACCGCCATGACCGAAACCTATCGCCTTGGTCCGGAGCCGAGAGGTTGCCGATCAATGCGGCCGCGCGTGCCGTCGCGGTGGGCCCGCAAGATTGCCATGCGCGTGCTGCCACTTGCGCTGGGCGCTCTGCCCTTCGTGGATGCGCAGGAGGCAACGACACCTTATCCGGCGATGGCGCCCATCGAGCGCTACCTCCTGACCGATCGAAGCGCCGAGATCGCCCTCGCCCGCAGCGCGGCGCCGGAAGCGATTTCACACGACGCCACGGTCCTGGTGCTCGGCAAGAATGGTTACGAGACGGCCATCGCAGGCAAAAACGGTTTCACCTGTCTGGTGGAGCGAGGATGGATGTCGCCGTTCGACAGCCCGGATTTCTGGAACCCGAAAATTCGCGGCCCCGTCTGCTACAATCCGGCGGCCGTGAGATCCATCCTTCCCTACACCCTCAATCGCACGAAGCTGGCGCTGGCCGGCGTGCCGAAAGCGGAGATGCGCCAGCGCATCGTGGCCGCGGTGGCAAAGGGCGAACTTCCGACACCGGAGATCGGCGCGATGTCCTACATGATGGCCAAAGACGGCTATCTCAGCGATGCCGGCGGGCACTGGCATCCGCACCTGATGTTTCACCTTCCCAAGACCGACGGAGCGACTTGGGGGGCAAACCTTCCGGGGTCGCCGGTCGTGTTCGACGATCAGCACACCGATATTCCTGAACCGGAAATTATCTTTCTGGTGCCGGTCGCCAAGTGGTCGGATGGCACCGCCCCGCAAATGAAAATGTAGCGGCGGGGAAACCGGCCGAAGCAAGCGTCGAACGCAGAATGCGTGACTTCCCGCCGAAGCCTCAAATCGGCCTCTCGGTTTGGCTCTCAGCTCTTAACTCTCGGCTATCAACCGAATCGTTTCACCTCATCCCCCACCCGTCATGGCTCGCGTCTCCACTTACTTCCACTTCGCCGGCAATGCCGAGGAAGCCTTCCTCTTTTACCGGTCGGTGTTCCAAACCGAGTTCGTCGGCCCCATCGTGCGCTTCGGCGACCTGCCGTGCCAACCCGGTCAGCCACCATGGCCGCCCGGGCAGGCCAGGCAGGTCATGAACATCTCGCTCCCGATCCTCGGCGGCCACGTGATCATGGGCAACGACGCCCCCGCGTCGATGGGCCGGCGAATCCAGGGCAACAACGTCACCATGAACCTCGAGCCCGACAGCCGCGCCGAGACCGACCGCCTGTTTGCCGCGCTGAAGGAAGGAGGCAAGGTCGAGTGGGCACCGGCCGAAATGCCCTGGGGCGCCTATTGGGGCAGCCTCATCGATCGCTACGGCAACGAGTGGATGTTTAGTTGCACGGCGAAGTAAACGCGTCCCTTGCGGCCGCGGAGCGCGCACGGCTGCGACCGCTTTGAAACGCACTCCACCGCGACCGGGCCCGGCGCGAGAAGTCACGGGTTGACTTGGCTTCGGCCGAAAGACACGGCGTCTGCAAGACAGACGCCTTGCCATGAACTGTCGCGGGAACCTTTGTCCCACGCATGGGACGGTAAACGCCCCGAGACTTGTTTCCTTGGTCGGCGAGATTTAGAGAACAGCAACCATGAAGAAGAACACCCTGTGCCTGTGGTATGATCGCGATGCGGAAGAAGCCGCACATTTTTACGCCCAAACGTTTCCTGACAGCACGGTCGGCGCGATGCACCGGGCGCCAGCCGACTTTCCCGGCGGCAAGGCGGGCCAAGTCCTGACGGTCGAGTTTACCGTGTGCGGCGTGCCGTGCATCGGTCTCAACGGCGGCCCCGTGTTCAAGCACAGCGAGGCATTCTCCTTCCAGATCGCCACCGTCACGCAGGAAGAAACCGACCGTTACTGGAATGCCATCGTCGGCAATGGCGGCACCGAGAGCGCGTGTGGCTGGTGCAAGGACAAGTGGGGCGTGTCGTGGCAGATAACCCCGCGCGTGCTGACCGAGGCGATGGCCCAGGGAGGCGCGGTGGCGAAGCGCGCGTTCGAGGCGATGATGGAGATGCAGAAAATCGACCTCGCCAGGATCGAGGCAGCGGTGCGCGGCTAGGTCATCCAGTCTTACCCCGCGTCGGGCGATAGGTGTTGAAGAGGACGCCGCTGGGCGTGCTTCGGGTCTCGACCAAAGTGAGGCCGCGGGGCGGAACGCCATTTCCGAACAACCGCTTGCCTCCGCCGAGCACCAACGGAAAGACCCAGAGGCGATGCTCGTCGACGAGGTCGGCGGCGATCAGCGTCTGCAGTAATTCGCCGCTGCCCCAGACATGCAGCGGCGCTCCATCCGCCGCCTTCAGCCGGCGGAGCTCATCCACCACGTCACCGCCGATGCGGTGCGATTCCTTCCAGTCGAGCGGGTCGAGGCGGCGGGTGACGACGTATTTCGTCGCCGCGTTGAACGCCTTTCCAATCGGGTTGTCGTCGTGCTTCGGCCAGTAGCCGGCGAAAATATCGTAGGTCCGGCGTCCGAGAAGCAAATCGAATTGACCCGCGACAATCCCGTCGATCTCCCGGCCCGAGTCGTCGTCCATGAAGCGCATGGCCCACCCGCCGTGGGTAAACCCGCTCGTCGCATCTTCATCCGGGCCGCCGGGCGCCTGCATGACGCCGTCGAGCGTGATTTGGGTAATGGCAATGATCGTTCTCATGGTTTGTTCTCCTTTTTTTTCATTTGTATCTCAACGAACGACGGGCGCTCCGTCGGACATGAGTTCGAAATTTTCTCGAACGGTTCGGGATCGCGACGGTTAACTGCATCATGACAACCGAATCTGCTCCCACCGATGGTCCGCGTTATCCGAGCCCGCCGCCATATTATCACGGCACCCGGGCTGACCTGAAGCCGGGAGATCTCCTCGGGCCCGGCTACACCTCCAATTTCGGCACGAGGAAAAAGGCGAACCATATCTATTTCTCCGCCAGCCTGGAGGCCGCCACCTGGGGCGCGGAGCTGGCCGCAGGCGAAGGGCGCGGCCGAATCTACATCGTGGAGCCGACCGACCCGTTTGTGGATGACCCCAACCTGACGGACAAAAAATATCCAGGCAACCCGACCAAGTCTTACCGCTCGAAACAACCGGTCCGGATCATGGGCGAGGTCACCGAGTGGCAGGGCCACACCCCCGAACAGCTCCAAACCATGAAGGGCAACCTCGCGCGACTGAAGCAACAGGGTATCGCAACCATCGACGACTGAATCAAACCCCGGCGGATTCCCGCGTGGCGGCGAGATTTCGGAGCGAGTAAACGTGGGTCAGGATACCAAGCGGCGGCCCCAAAAACAGTGGCACAATCACGAGGGGAAAACGGTTGACGTTCGTCGTCTGCGTGAGCACTGCGGCGGCGACGGCAACGACCAGATCGAGAATGCCGAACCAATTCCATCGGACGGCCCAGGCGTGCGCGCCGGGATGGCGACGCGCGACGGCCCGGGCCACGAATGGGGCCGCGAGGCCGGTGAGCACATCCCCGATTCCGGCCGGCACGGCAAAACCCGCGGGGAGCGCGCCCCGCGCGAGGAACGGCCACAAGAACATCACCCCGATCGCCCGGTAGGCCTGCGCCCCGACCAGCCAGGCCGGCGGCGTCGCGGCGTTGATCGCGCGCAGCGTCTTCGAGCCGAAGATTGCGACAAGACCGACGGTCACCATCGCGGCCATTTCGAGCAACAGCCCCGGCTGCTGCACCACGCATTGGGCCACGCCTTGCGCGATCGGCGGCGGCTCGGGCGCGACGACGGGTTCGCGCACGGCGAGCACCGCCCAGCCGAACCAGGCGGCGAGCAGTGCCGCGCCAACCAGCGGCGCGGTGAATTGCGTGAAGGGCGCGAGCGCGGTGCGCCGCGCCGCCAGCGCAAGCATGGCGGTGTGCGCCGCGATCATCAGGGCGCCGGTGGCCACAATGACCACCGACGCGAGGTGAAGCAGGCCGGACGGGAGAAGGACGGATGGATTCATGATGTCTGACACGTTACTTGCTTTATGCAAGTCACACGTCTGCGACGAGACTTGTCTTTTGCAAGCATTAAGTTTTGTTTTCCCGCATGACCAAGTCTTCCCGCTCCAGGGCCGGGTCCGTTGCGCGCCGCTCGTCGTGCCCCGTCGCCTGCTCGCTCGACCTGCTCGGCGACCGCTGGACGCTGCTCATCGCGCGCGATCTCTTCCGCGGGTTGACCCGTTACGGCGAGTTCCTCGCCGGCCCGGAAGGGATCCCGACCAACATCCTTGCGGACCGCCTGGTGCGGCTCGAGCAAGCCGGGCTGATCAAGCGGGAACCCTACCAGTCAAACCCGCCACGCCATGCCTACACGCTCACGCCCAAGGGCTCCGATCTGAAACCGGTGCTCGGCGCGCTGGCGGGCTGGGCGATGCGTCATATGCCGCGCGTGCAAGCTGACAAGGAACTCGCTGCGGCGCTGCGCAGCTGACCGGAGATTTCGTCGCACGTCTTTTCGCCGAGCATCACCCGAGGCTTGCCCGCCCCGACATGAAAACGCGGCGACTGATCGACGACCGTGATCGCGGATCCGGAAGACAGAAGCTGGCGCAAGGTGTTCGCCGCAGCGAGCCCGCCAAACCCACCGCCCAAAATCACGACGCGCGGCTGAGCAGGGGCGGCACTCATGCGCGGATCTGGGAGTGAATTCGATCGGACGTCAATTTCGGCCGGGGCCCTCCAGGCGCAATGAGGCGCCGGCGCGCAAAAGAAGCTGACCGGGCGGATTTGAACTTCTTGGCGACGATGGAGCCTTCTCGGAGGCAAGTGAAATTGGGCGCGTTCGTGCCTTGCCTAAGGCATGGGCCATCCTCATTGCACGATGACGGTCACCCCACCGTTCACACCCCACCCCATGCACGAAGTTCGCGCCCACACTTTCTCGCGTCCCGGCGACGGCTATCTCGCTGCGCTCGGCTATCTCCAGATCGGAACCGGGGTCTTGAGCCTGACGATGTCGCTGATGGCCTTGACCCAGGCGATGCTCAGCCATTCCGAGTTCCTTAACCCGGCCACGGCTTTCTCTCATTCGTCGAATCCCATCGACCGGGTCATCGCTGCCTACGTCATCCTTCAGCTCACCTTCGGCTGGCTGGCCGGAAGTCTTCAAGTGGCGGCGGGGATCTCGTGCCTCCGGTCCCGTCGTCCCCGTCTGGTGCTCGCCGCGTCGGTGCTCAGTCTCGCCAACTTTCCCCACGGGACCCTCGCCGCCATCCTGACGCTCCACGGCCTGAGCCGCCCCGAGATTGTGCCGCCGCAGGGAAAGGATTCGGACGGATCGCATGCGATCCCTTGATATTCGCCGGGGGAAGATCGTTCCGGCTGCGATGGTCCCGCGCCGCGGTTGAGCACTTCGGGCACCGCGCCTGCGGGATTTCGCGGGCGACTTGGGCATATTTTGCGGTGGGCAGAAAATATTCTGATATTGGGGCTAAAGGAAAGCGGGCCTGATTCCGATAGCATGCCCGGCCGCAAATTCGTTTGCGGCCGGAGCCCACCGCTCCTCCCCGGTGGCGAGCGCGGCCCGGACGCCGCAGCCCTCCCCCATCACGGACGATTCATGTCGGTTGTCATCAACACCAACGCTGCGGCCACGCTGGCGGCCAACAATCTCGCGGCGTCGAACGCCATGTTGCAACGAAGCCTCAACCGGCTTTCAAGCGGCTCGCGGATCGTGAACCCGTCCGACGACGCCGGCGGCCTGGCGGTATCGATGAAACTCTCCGCGGCCGCAACGCGGCAGGGCGCCATCAACAGCAACATCGGCAACGCCGTGTCGTTTCTCCAGACACAGGATGGCGCCTTGGGCGTGGTTGCCAAGGTTCTCACCCGCATGAGCGAGCTGAAGACCCTCGACGGCGACCCAACCAAGAGCGTCGACGACCGGGCGAACTACAATTCGGAATTCACCGAACTCCAGACGCAACTCACCGCCCTCGCCGGCGAAAAATTCAACGGCATCGGTTTGTTCGGATCGAGTGGCATGGCGGTCACCACCACGGAAGATAACGCGACCATCACGACCCATGGGATCGATCTGCTGGGAAGCGCGGCGTCCACTACGTTTTCCGACACCTTCGGCGACCTTACAACCAATTGGACGGACACGAGCACCGGCGCCGGCACGGCAACGCCCGGCAGCGGCGTCACGTTCAACGATGGCAGCGGCGCGGCGTCGATTACCTCGAAAGCGACTTTTTCCGGAGCCATGACGATCCAGTTCGACATCACTTCCGGCGACGCTCAGGTCGATCTCGGTGGGACCTATTTGGACGGGTTCATCGGATTCGGCGGCTCGACAATCAAAATGGTGCTCGACGGCACCGGCAACGTGCAGACTTTCGTCAACGGCAGCTCGATCGGATCGCTCGGCGGACAGCCCACTTCCGGGCAGCTCAAGCTCTATGCGGTGCCGGTGGGCCAGGGCGGCAGCGGCATCGGCAAGATTACGAATTTTTCGGTCACCAGTGCCGGCGGTGGTGGAGGCGGCGGCAATCTCTCGTCGGTCAGCTCAGCCAGCGACCTCGGAGCCGTGGACCTGTCGACCGTCACCTCGGCGCTGCAGGACGTTGCGACCTATCGCGCCCAAAACGGTGCTGCCCAAAGCCGCCTTGGCTATGCCGCGGAACTGAACTCCGTCAACCGGGCCAACCTCCAGGCCGCCACCAGCCGGATCACGGATGTCGACGTCGCTGAGGAGTCCACGACGCTCGCGCGCTACAATATTCTGGTGCAAGCCGGCACCGCGATGCTGGCGCAGGCCAACCAGTCGTCGCAAGTCGCCCTCAAACTGCTCGGCTGAGTCCGTCTGCGCGCGAAGGCCGAGATATTCAGGCTCAAGGGATGTGGCCCAAAAACGCGATCAAAAGGCCCGGTGGCAGCCGCGTCGACGGCCATGCCGGCGAGGAGCCGTCATCCACGACAATCACTCCGGCAGGCCGCGCAAAAGTTTACGGTCTGCCACAAACGGGCCGAACGGCAGCAGCGCCGCCACAAAAAGAAGCGCCGAGCGTTTCGCCGGCCACCCGTATTCCCCGTGAGCCCGGATGATGCTCGCGACGAATGCGAGAAACAGGACTCCGTGCGTCATCCCCATCACGCGGACCGCCCCGGGGTGCCCGGCCAGATATTTCAGCGGCATCGCCACGCCCACCAGCAGGAGGAACGAGACGCCTTCGAGGAAACCGACAAGCCGGAGCCGGCCAAGCGACGTGGAGAGTTTCATGCGCAAATCGAAAACGGGCCGGGAAGCACCGCGGACGTCAACGCCGAAGACCGAATCGCCGGCTGCCGACCAGCGTCGGCTGGGCCCAATGGCAAAGAAACCCGCGCACCGTGTCCGAATTGTCACCAGCCGTTCGTTGACTGGATGTCCGCCCCTCTCAACCTCAACCCCGTCCTCTCACTCATCATGGCTCGCGTCACCACCTATCTCAACTTCGCCGGCAACACCGAGGAAGCTTTCCTCTTCTACCAGTCGGTTTTCAAAACCGAATTTGCCGGTCCCATCATGCGCTTCGGGGACGGCCCCCCACAGCCCGGCCAGCCGCCGATGCCGGCGGATCAGGCGAAGATGGTGATGCACGTGGCGCTGCCCATCCTGGGCGGTCACGTCCTCATGGGCACCGATGCACCCGAGTCGATGGGTTTCAAGCTGAACCAGGGCAACAATGTCCACCTCAACCTCGAACCCGACACGCGCGCCGAGACCGATTGCCTGTTCGCCGCTCTCGGAGCCGGCGGCAAAGTCGAGTCGCCGCTGGCGGAGATGTTCTGGGGCGCCTATTGGGGCAGCCTGGCCGATCGCTTCGGCGTGCAGTGGATGTTCAACTGCACGGCGAAGTAACCGGTGAGAACCTCCAGCCGCCGATCCAGGCTAGTCGGCGCCAATTCCGGCCCGAGCCGGCAAATGCCCGAGCTTGGTTTGCCCATCAGCGTGGGTCAGGAAAGCTAGGTGGTTCAAAAATCCATGCTGAAGTGCCGGGCGAACGGCCGAACAGGCGCGAAGATGCCACCTGTTTTGCTTGAGCGCTCCGCAGGCCCCGGCACTTCCAGCCGTCAGGAAAGGGCAGCCCGAAGGAATCGGGTTTGAACGAGCGCCGACACGCCGGCCGGACCGACCGCCTTGCCATTCCGCCGCGCCGGCGGTGTCCCCTGTTCAAAGCAGGAAGTAAACAAGCCAGTAGCTCGCCACCAGCGCCGGAATGAGCCAGGGCAGCAAGCAGGCAATGTCCGGACTCCCCATTCGCAATCCACGCTTGGAGAGATACCACGCCAGCCCGACTGCCACCGGATACAGCCGGGCGCAATAAACGAGGATCCTTCGCTCCACCAAGGCCGCCGTGTTTTTTTCCGGTGCACCAAGCATGAACGTCACCGCCAACAGGAAGAGCGGCCAAAACAACAGGCTCGCTAGGAACGTCAGCCGGGCACCGCGCACGACCTTCGATTCGATTTCGACCTCTTCCAGTGTTTCGGTTGTTTTCATCGTCAGAAGAATCTGGAGCGAGGCCAGCCCGCGGGGATCATGAAGCGGAACCCAGGTCCCGTTAAAGCCAAGCATGCTCACGAAGTCCCTTGGGGCCAGCCGCGACCGCATTTCGTCGCGCATGTCGCGTCTCGAGGTAAAGTCCTTTCCCGCGAGACAAAGTGGATGTCCGGCGACAACGGCCTACCTCTCCGGCGACGTGGCTTCGTCGAACGGCGCGACCCGCTTGAAATCTGTGCGCGCGGCCTCGAAGGAGCGCGAGAATTTCACGAGCAGCACGCGGACGCCGCCGCCCATTTTCAGCAGCACCGGCTGGGGCGCGAGCGCGGGATCGAACGTCTGGAAATGCATCGCCAGCCCCGCATCGGTGACCTTCACCACGCCAGCGACGCGGAACGAGTCACGCAGCTTCACCGTGATGTCCTCGAACGCCCGCGTGGTTTTGTTCACGCGGAAGTGCGCTTGGAATTTCTCGGCGGGAAACTCCGCATTGCCACCGCGGATCGGCAGTTCGAAAACCGTGGCGGCGGCCTCATCCTGAAAGATGCGCAGGTCCTTCAAGTCGACGATCTCCGTGAGCGGGGGAAGATCGCCCAGCGCTTTCGGCACGTCGCCGCCGTCGTCGCGCCAGCGCTGCACGTCGGCGGGTGTCGGCGCCTTGCCATCGATGCTCAGCAACATGCAACGTCCGGTCTCCGGCTTCGAGGGATCGATGTGCACCGTGATCACGCGTTTGTCTTCGAGGCCGTGCGACGTTTCCGTATAGGCCCACTGATCGGAATCGGCGCCGAGTTTCCCGTAGGCCTCGGCGAATAGCGCGCGTTGGGCGTCAGTCGCAAGTGGGAGTTTCAAAAACTCTGCGGCCAACGGACGGATCGGCGCGGCGGCGGTGACGGGCTTTCCGTCTTTCGCGGCGAGGACGGCGAAGATCGCATCCGGATCGTATCCCGGAATCACCTCGAACGGCCAGCGCGACGAGAGCTTCCGGACTTTCGTCGTCCACAAGCCGAGTTCGTGCTCGAAACCGATGCGGGCGTCCTCGAACCGCACTTCCCCCACCCTGGCGGCGGCCTCCGCTGTTTTCGCCTTCATCATGGCGATGTTTTCCTCGCGCCCCCACCGCCACGCCTTCGTCAGCGCTCCCGATGGCGAGGTCAGATAAATGCGCCGGCCGGTTGAAGGCGACATCGTCTCAAAAAAGACCTGCGTGCCACCCTGAAATTGCGTCACGACGATCCGGTGCAACCGATGCTCGTTCTCGAAATGCCACTCGTAGCCCGTTGCTATTGGAGTGACTCGGGGCGAAACATTGGCGCCGGCGACGCTCGTGAATGGCCAGTCGAGCAAGGTCGCGATGCCATTGTCGAGGACGGCACGGCTGCGTTCCGCCAGTGGTCCGGCTTCCGCGACGGTGCTGGGCTTGCGTCCTTCGGGCGCACGCCAGATCGCGGCGCCCCAATGCGGCGGCGGCGTAGGCACCGCCAGCTTGACGGTGCGCACGGCCTTCGCCGCCGGCGATTCGACTTCGAGGGTCCACGCGACGTTGGTTTTTCCCGCCGAGACCTCCGCCCATTTCTTCTTTTGGCTCTTCGCCCACTGGCCAAATTTGCCCGTCGAAACAGACCCCCTACCGTGGACTGGCCATCGGACTTGAGAATGCGGTCGCCCGGTTGGAGACCGGCCTTGGCCGCCGCGGTATTGGGCGCGACGGCGGTGATCCGTGGGGCGTATTTCGCGAACCAAATCGTCCCGGAGGTAAGCAGGCGGGAGGCGTCCGGGTAAGGCGCACTGTCAATTCGCAGCCCGAAATCCTCAATCCGATCCGCCTTCACGTTGTAGGCGGCCAGCGAAATGATCTCGTCGTCGTTCGCGGCATCGGCCTTGTCGGCATCCGCCGGCTCGGCCGCCACGGCGGCGAACGGAGCGGCCAGTCCGAAAATCGCGATGGTGAAGAGCGGAGAGCGGCGGATTGGCGGCATCCGGCGTCGCGAGATTCCCCGAAGCGAAAGAACGTTCATGAAGCGGAAAGCCGGTGGGATGCGCTCCGCCGCCCGGATGTTCCGGGTAAATGAACGGCGGCAAACGTATTGTCTCCCTCCCCAAGCGGGCGCTGTCTATTTTCCCGCCTGACCCGGGTAGGCGATCTTGAACTGACTATAGGCAACGCTATTGCCCCGGTAGACGGTGCCGGACCAAAACGCGCCGGCGCCGCCAAACTTGTTCGGCTCGACCGTCGCGGCGAGCGACACCGTCTCCTGGTTGACGTCGTTGCGCAGCTCGGCGGTAAACTTCGTGCCAACGACCCTCAACGTCACGTGGGTGCTCGGCAGCAGCACCCCGCTCACCACCTGCCGGTCGCTCAGCGGCGTGCCGGCCCCGGCCGTATGCCGGAACAGTTGGAACACGCACTGGTTGGTCGCATCCTTCGACCGCCAATAGCGCAGCGAGTAGCCGCTGCGCGTGCGCGGATCGTATTTGACGAACAGGTCGGATTTCTGGATGAGCTCGCCGTCGATCGACGATCCGGGACTGCCAAAGCCGCTGCCGTCACCTTTCTCGTGGGTCAGGACCACGTCGACCTGCATGTCGCCAAACTCACCATCCTGCTGGTAAAGCATCGACGCACCCCGCGTGCCGGCGCGCGCCCCCCACCCCTGCGCGAACTTCGGCCCGTTCTCGACCGTCCACGTGCCGAGAAACGTCCACCGTCCGCCCACGTAGCCGGGGTTGGGGTCCGTGACGAAGCTCCGAAAATCGGGCGACACGTCCGGTGACGGCAGGTCCGACGCCTGCACCGGCCGCGCGGCATACGCCACCACCGCGGGACCGGGTTCGCTCCGATCGTGCTTCGGTTCCAGGGTAACGCGGAGAATCTTTCCGACATCGGCGGAAGACAGCGAATAACTCCTGGTCGGCCGGCCACCGCGGCTGACCGCGACCAGGCGCGCGTTCCTGCCCGTCGCGTCGTCGCACACGGCCCACGACACGAGCGATTGATCCTCATGACCGCCGAGCTTCAGCGCATAGTTCACCGTCACGGCGCCCTCGCGCGGTGCCCCAAGCACCGGCGCAGAAGCGATGGCCGGTGGATCGATATAGGCCGGTTCGACATGCACCCAGGCCGTCGCGCAAAAGCCGTTGGCGGCGGTGGCGGTAACTGGAACGTCGTCCGGCTTCTCGACCGCCGGTTTGGCCGTCACGACGATACTCTTGCCGGTCGCAGCACTCAGCGCCACGAGGTCGGACTTGGTCGACCATGTGATCGTCGAATCCGAAGCCCGGGCCGGGGCCACCGTCGCGGTGAGCCTCGTGCCCGCAGTATTGACGCGAACGGACGGCGTGGCGTTGTTCAGCGTCATCCGGTAAACGAGGCTGCCCTGCCCCAGCGCCTCGTATTTTTCACGGGCGTTGGCCGGGTCCCAATCGTCCGCCGTGCCGGCCGGCGTCGCGCGCAGGAGATTCCAGGGATTGAACGCCGCGGCTTCGGCCGCCGTCAGTTCGCGCGAATAGTTGGTCGTATGCGGACCGCCCGAGGCGTCCCAGATCACGGCCGGTTTCCCGCCCGGGTCTTTCACGCGATAGGTGAGCGAATAATAGTTTGGCCGCGGCGGCGCCTCGCCTCGCACCCACGCGACCGGCGCCGCGGTGGCGGCGACGGGCACGGTGCAATTGATGAGGATGCTGGGGTTCGGGCCGAAGCTGCCGTCATACCACTGGAACCCGCGGGTCGCCGTGAACCTCGAGTTCACGAACGCGATGCCCGAGGCGAGCATCACGCCGTTGCCCTCGGGAAAATCGACCGTGCAGTCCTCCCAGTAACTGGCCGTGCCGCCGCCAATGAAATGGTTGGTGCCCTCGATAAACACATCCTTGTAGTAGGCGCGCACAGTTTGGAAATAACCGGTGTCAAGCCGGCCGAGGATCGCGACATTGATGTAGGCGTGCTTGTCGCCGGCCGTGCCGAGTGCCACGGCCTGCGTGATCACGGGCGCACGCTTGTGCAGGTTCTTCGACGGATCGCCCGGATACTCGTAGTCGACATTGCAGTAGTTGAGGATCGTGAGATTCCGCGCGGTAAAGCCGGTGGCGTTCACGGTGACGACGTAGCCGTTGTAGGAAGTGCCGGTCGCCACGTCGCCGCCGCCTTCCTTGTTGCCGCGATTGCCGGCGAGGACGACGGAGCGCCGGTTGTTGGTCAGCCCGAGCAAGGTCAGGTAGTTTTTCCTGACGTCGATCCCTGCGGAACTCGAAGTGCCCGCGAGCAGGTAGACCCCCGGCAGCAAACCGATGACGGTCGGTTGCGCCGCGGTGCCGGCGGGCGCGGCCGCATACGCGGCGGCGAGGGTCTTGAACCGGTGGTTCCCGGGATCGTCCTGCGACAGGCTGCCGTCGACAAGATAGTCGTAGCTGAGCTTCGCCGGATCGATGGAAGACATGATCGGCTCGCCCAGCCGGCCGTTGTCCTGCGCGAACACGGTGGGACTGGCATGGAGCGACAGTCCGGCAACGAGGAGAAAACAACCGCGGGAGGATTTCATACGGGGCTTCGGGGGCCGCACGCGGCGCATTCGAGAGCTGCGGCGCGGCCATATTTTGACACGTGACTAAAACGGCCCGCGGCCCGATGAGAAGCAAAATGGCGTCGCGCCCGGACCCTGCGTGCGGCCAGCGCATCGCCGTCGCGAACCAGTTCGACGGCGCTCCATTTACCCTCGAGTTTTGTCAGCAACGGTGTCCCGGAAAATTCGAAACCCGTGCGATCCGGCGCGGCGGGCACGGTCCACGGATCCGGTGGCCTGCTTCCAGCCGGGCCGCGCCGTGCCTGGCCAATCAAATTTGTTCGCGACCCGGGACGGATGAACGACTCCGCGAACGCCGGCCGCGCCCGCCGCGAAAACAGCCGACGCGCGGATGGCATCTCCCGACTTGCTCAAATCTCCCGGACCGAGATTGACTTTCCCCGTCCCTCTTCTCCTTGTCCGCCACCCACCCGTCCCCGCGGTGAACCTGATGTTCGAACTCTACGATGCCCCTAGCTGGCTTCTGGGCGCCATGATTGTCGGCGCGTTTGTCGTGTTCGCGTTGACCGGCCAGTTCGCGGTCCGGCGGGTTCTGCCCCGGTGGTTTGGCGGCAAGGACTACAACGATGTCGTCGGGCAATGCCTCGCGGCCTCCGGCGTATTTTTCGGCATCACGCTCGGCCTGCTGGCCGTGGGCGCCTGGGAAAACTTCGCCGCGGTTGACGACGCCGTCACGCAGGAGGCGTCCGACATCGGCGTATTTTATCGCACGATCGACGACTACCCCGAGCCGCAGCATGCGATCCTTGTCAACCAGGTGCGGACCTACACGCGACGGGAAATCGACATCGCCTGGCCCAAGCAGCAACTGGGGATCACGCCGGGCCCCGTGGGCAACACGATGCTGGACCAGATTCACCGCACCTTGACCAGCTTCAACCCCACCACCGAGGGACAAAAAACACTCCACGGTGAAACTCTCCGGCTGTTCAGCCAGATGAGTGGGAGCCGGCGCAAACGTCTCGCCAGTGTCTCCACCCAACTGCCGCCGATCGTCTGGTTCGTGGTTTTCAGCGGCTCCGTGCTCACCTTGGCGCAGATGTGGCTGTTTGTCGTCGAGAACAAGCGCTTGCACGACCTGCTGACCGCGATGCTGGCGTGCATGCTCGGGCTGCTGGTGTTTCTGCTCGCCGTGATGGATTTTCCATTCCGGGGCGACTACAGCGTCGGCCCCGATGCCTTCGAGCTGCTCTATAGCCAGCTCATGACGAAGTAGTCCGCGGATGCGTCCGCCGCCTCACCGGGTGGCTGGGTTCGCGACCGGCGCCGGCGGGGTGTGATGGATCAGCCGATTGGCCCAGGCGATGAAGTATTTCATGTTGGAGCGGTCCTCGTGACCGCCGTCGTGCTGCCGCCACGCCAGTTCGCCGTCGAGCAAACCCGTGTTGCAAGGCGGCATCCTCGCGGTGCGATAATCTTCCGCCACGCCGAGGTCGCGCACTCCGAGCAGGCGAAACACGGGACCGGCGGCGACGGTGGCCATGAAGCTTCCCTGATGGTCGAGCCAGTTGGCGTCGCCCTTTTCCGGCAAGCCGTAGCTGATGAACGTCGGCCGCGGCGCGCAGAGCGCGATGAGTTCGTGCGAATCGACCGGCAGATCGCCCGCCGTCCGGCTGCCGAACGTGGATTGGGCGGCGGCGTATTTCAAAAAATTCCCCGCCATCCAGTGATAGCCGCCGGAACCGGCGAGGTTTTCCAGCGACTCGCCGAAATGGCGGCGATACGGCTTGGCGCCGCCGGCGCCGGACGAGCCGACCAGGACGACCGCAAAGCGCGGCTCGAAGGCCATCGTGACGAGGGCCGCCTTGCCGTAGCGCGAAACGCCCTCGATCCCGACATGGCTGGCGTCGACCGCGGGATCGGTCTTGAGATAGTCGAGTCCGCGGGCGGCGCCCCAGGCCCAGGCGCGCAGACAGCCCCAATCTTCCGGCTTCCGATGCCGCCCCTGGTTCGTGAGACCGATAATGCCCTTCGTGAGCCCCGCACCGTTGTCCTCCTGGATACTGGCCGTGCTGATCGAGACGTAACCCCAACCCGCGGCGATGAGCTGGTCGGTCGACGGAGGATCGGCGGGACCACCGGCACGCGCGCCACCAAAACCGAAACCGCCCTCGCCGGGCATCGTGCCGCCACCGAACATCATCAAGACCGGCACCGGGGCTTTCGCCTCCGCGGGGGTCACGACCGCCAGCTTGATGTCCACCGCGATCGCGGGATCCGCGGAATTGTCGACGTGCCCGATCACCTGCCGGGCCACGACCGGGAGCGCGCCCACGGTCGCGGCCACGGTCCGCGTCACGCGCCACGTCACGCCCGGAACATTTTTCGGCACGCGCCCGATGACTTCCCGCTCGAAGTCCTCGACGATCTCGGGGCGGCGCTGCCGCCACCACTCCTCCGCGGTGGCAACTTTCCGACCGTTCTCGAGCGTGAGCGCATCCGGATAATCGGGGTAAGGGTTGGCCTTGGCTTGATCGTAGTTCGCCTGGTTGGGCGTGCCGGGGGCGGTGTTCCCGTTGTAGCCGGGGCGCAGGGCCTTGATCCCAAGCTGCGACATCATGTCCGCATGGTCCTCGTTGGTGAGCTGTTGCTGCCGTTGCCGTTCCTCGGGGCCGAGCTGGCCGGGAAATGCCGGACGAGCAGCCGTGGGCGCCGGGCTGGACGCCGCGGCCGGCGCCTGCGCGAAGCCGGGTGAGATCGATGCCGCCAGAAGCAAGGCAAACGGGATCGTGGGGAAAATTCTCATGGGGAAAAGCGCACCCGCCCTCACCGATGGGCGTTCCGTCCTTCGCGCTTATCCGGGTTATGCGACAGAAGAGCAGTGGTTGAAAGTGGAAAGCGGAGGGATTCGGACGCGAAGGTGCCGGAGCCGTGAGCGACGGGGAGTTGCCGCGATTTTTCCTTTTGCTCCATGGCACGTCGCGAGCTGACGATTCCCCCGTGCGGTTTCCCCACCTTCGCCTGCTCGCCGCGTCGTGCTTCGCGGCCGGTCTCGCACACGCGGCGTCGTTCGATGCCCGGCTGGAAACGCTGTTCCGGCCGCCGCAAGGTGAGATGATGGCACTTTCCCCGGACGGCCAGCGCGTCGCCTACACGTCCGAGCTTCACGGCAGGCTGGCGATCGTCATCATCGACATCGACCATCCGGGAACAAAGCGGCTGACGGTGCCCGTGGCGTCCAAGCCGGACGCCGCGAATCCCGAAGCCGAACCGCCGGTGGAACTGCGTTTTCTCCACTGGGCCAGCGCCAACCGCCTCGTTTATGCGCCGGCCGAACGCGTCGTGCCGTTGCCGCCGGTCACGGACCAGGACGGGCGTTCCGCGCCCAATCCCGACGGGCCGACGATCCTCGCGCCGATCATGGCGGTGGACGCCGACGGCCGGCAGCGCGGCGCGGTGGTCGATGCGCACGATTTTCAAGAGACCCCGGCCCGTGCATTGCAATCGATGGCGGATCTCCTGCGCTCGCCAGCGGAACTCGCGGCCCTGCATCGTGACCCCATCCACTGGCGGATGCCGCACCTCGATGTCCTCGGCTTTCTGCCCCAGGACCGTAACCAGCTCGTCATCGGAACCTACGGCGCCTACAGCGTGCCGACGCAATATCTGGTCGATATCCGCCTCGGCAACGTGCGGGAGTTCGGCGGCGACTGGCCGCTG
Organism: uncultured Opitutaceae bacterium; assembly: GCA_937902925.1. Taxonomy (GTDB): domain Bacteria; phylum Verrucomicrobiota; class Verrucomicrobiia; order Opitutales; family Opitutaceae; genus CALFNN01. The sequence goes on along the minus strand of CALFNN010000036.1, from coordinate 115,752 downwards.
CCGCCGGGCGAGCCCCAGGTTTACGACTGGTTCCGACGCAAGGTCGTCGGTGAACGCCGGGAGGCGCCACGCCCGACAACGCTCTGGCAGGACGAGGATCTCGCCCGCATGCAACGCGTCCTCGAGGCCAAATTTCCCCGGCGAACCGTCGAGCTTCGGGATTGGAGCGACACACATTCGCGCGTGCTCTTTTGCGTCACGGGTGGGAGCGACCCCGGACGGGCCTTCGTGTTTCAGCGCCTGGAGGATCTCCCGTTGGAAATTTTCCAATGCGCTCCATGGCTCGGTGCCGACAAACTCAACCCCACGCGCTGGTTCGAGTTCGAGGCGCCCGGCCACGCTCACCTCAGCGGCTATTTGACCTGGCCGGCCACCGCGGGCGCCGAACCGCCGCCGTTGCTCGTGGTCTTCCCTGCCGGACTTCCCGCGCGGGCGCAATCGGCGTTCGATCCCGAGGCGCAGGTCTTTGCCGATTTGGGATTCGCGGTGGCGCGGTTGAATCACCGCCGCGTGGCGGACGGCGCGAAGGCGGAGGACATCCCGGCGCTGCGCCCGGGCGCGGATCGCATTGCGGTGGCAGACAGCCGGGCGGTCGTCGAATGGCTCGCGACGCAATATCAGGAATGCCCCTTTGACCGCGGACACGTCGCCGTGCTCGGCCGGGGTTTCGGCGGATTCCTCGCCTTGCGGGCACTCCAGTTGCAGCCGGCGCTGTTCCGCTGCGGGATCGCCATCAATGCGCCGCCGGACTTGCGCCCCTGGTTGCGCGAACAGGAAGCCGGCGGCGGCGCCCGGCGCGACGCTGCCACCGAGGCGATCGCGGTTCAAGGCGCGGATGGGAACGAATTCCCGGTGCTGGACGACGCGGAGATGCTGACCAATCCGGTGCTACTCCTCGTCGAGGCCGGGCGCAGCGCGGCTGTCGACACGGGCACCGAGGAATTGCGCGCCCGGTTGACCCGCCTCGGTCGCACGCCAGACGTGCTCGCGCTCGAACCCGCGTCGGAGGCGCGCGCCGCCGTCTATCGAAAGGCCGGGGAATTCCTCCGCCGGCAATTTCCCGGCGTCGTTGTCCAGCCGGCGCCGGCCAAGGATGCACCATGAGACGCATCGCCACGACCCTGTGCCTTCTTCTCGTGTTAGGAACCGGCGGACTATGTCCGATGCTGCAGGCCGCGGGCGCGCCGGCACCCGCCGGCGCGCCCGTGGTGCTGCCCCCGATGCTGGTCGAGGAATCGAAGTCCAGCGCACCGTGGCTTTACACGAACGTCGACGGCACCGAATTTCTTTCGCGATGCTCGAAGCCCACGACGGAGCAGTTCATCGATGCATGGCGGAGCAAGATGCAATTGATGCAGGTGCTGGTGCCGGCGGAATTCATCTCCCGGATGAACGCGCCCTCGATCTGCGTGCTCTATTCGCAGGACCTGGACCAGACGATGAGCGCAGAGATCCAGCACGAGCTCCAGGCGGCCGGCAAGGCCCGGGACGACTCGCCCGACGGAAGCCGCGTCAATATTGCGCCGAACATGCGGCTCGAAGATCGCGACATGCAGGCGACCATCGTCTACATCGATGAAACCCAATTTCAAGGCGCCCAGGTGGGCATCTCGGCCAACCACGTGCGCTTTCTCCTCCGCGGGCGCGTCCCGGATCTGCCGGCCTGGTTGGTCGACGGCTTCGAGCGCACGTGGCGCACCGCGGATTTCTCGTTGGCGCCGATCACCTTCAATCCGATGGTCTGGTATGACTCGACGGAAAGCGACGCGCTCGCCAGCGACCCGCTGCGTCCGCGCGCCCTCCTGCCCGCGAACGAGCTGTTTGCGGCGGACCCGGAGCGATTCATGGAGAACCAGCATCCCCGGCGCGTGCAAACCCGGGAGTCCGAACAGGAGTTGTTCGTCCGCTGGGCGCTCCTCTCCAGCAGCGCCACCCGCGAGGCGTTGTGGAAATTCGCCGCCCGCGCCGCCGAGACACCGGCAACCGCCGGGATGTTCGCGACGTGCTTCGGGTTCGATTTTTCCGAACTGCGCGACCGGCTGAGCGACTACCTGCCGGTGGCGGTGGACGTGACGAAGCGGATCGATCCCGGGTCGCTGCCTTCGCTGGCCCCGTATGAAGTGGAACGCGCCACTCCCGATCAGATCGCCTGTGTCCGCGGCGAATGGGAGCGGCTCGCGATCTGGCACGTCCAGAATCACATGCCGCAGGCCCGCGAACCCTACATCGCCCAGGCGCGGCGCACGCTGCACCGCGTCTACGATGCCGGCGACCGCGACCCCCGGCTGCTGGCCGTCATGGGACTCTGCGAAATCAACTCCGGCAATCCCGGCGCAGCGCGCGAATATCTCGAGCCGGCGACAGCCGCCGGCGTTATCCGGCCCAGCGCTTACTATGAACTTGCCCGGCTTCGTTTCGAGGACCTGCGGCGCGGCGCCCCCGACACGCAGCGGTTTTCTCGCGCCGATCTCACGTCCATCATCCGGCCGCTCCAGCGGGCGTTGACCCAGCCACCGCCGATGCCCGACGTGTTCGTCTTGCTGGCCCAAGCCTGGGCGCGCTGCGCGGATTCGCCTGACGCGACCGAGTTCGCAGAACTTGGGACGGGCGCCCAGCTCTTCGCACGGCGCCCGATGGTGGCGTATCCCATTGCCCTCGCTTTTACCCGGCACGGAAAAACGGCGGAGGCTGCCGCGGTGCTCGACGCCTGCGCGGGCTGTCCGGCGGACGAGAAAACGCTCGCGGATATTGCGCGCTTGCGCGCGGACCTGCCCGTGACGCCGGTGCGATCTCCCGCGCGGTAAGGGCGCGCATCACAGCGTCCGCATCGTGGGCGTGGACCGTATCGGCTTGCGCGCTCGATTTCTTCCGATGCACTTTCGCCATGCCGCCCCCGGAGTTTTCCCGCCGCGAGTTGCTGCGTGTCGCCCTGGCCGGCCTGCTGGCATCGCCGTTTGTCGGTCGCACGGCCGGGACGCCGGTCCGGCCGCGAACGCTGCTGGAGTTGATCGACGACCCGCTGCTGCGGGAGCAGCTCTACGGATCGCCGGCATTCAAGACGCTCCCGATCGCGGCAAATGGCGCCGTCGGCGTCAACGCTCGTTGGGAAGCGGGGCAGGCGCCGCAGTGGTTCATCGAGAGTCAGCGCATCGCCGGTGACCTCGCACAGGCTGGTCTCGGCCGGCCGGACGCCGGGCTCTTGCAGCCGGTCGCACCGATCATGCACTGGAGTTTTGCCAAACAGGCCGAGGACGGCTCCTTCCCGGGCAGCACGGATCCGTTTCACAGCACGGAGATATTCGTCGCCGACATCGGACGGGCGCTGCTGCTGCTCCGGCAGACCGGCCGCGCCGAGCATCGCGCAGTCGTCGACGAGTTCGCGGCAAAGCTGGAGCGCGCCGCGCTCTGGATGACAAAACCGGTGGTCCTCGCGGCGGGAGAAAAACGCAATCTTCCCTATACGCACCGGCACTACATTCTCGCCGCGGCGCTCGGCCTCACCGCGGAGCTGACGTTCAATCGCCGCCTGGCCGATGCGGCCGTTGCAAGCGCCGCCAAAGGCCTGGCCCGCCAGACCGCCGAGGGCATCAACCCGGAAAAAGACGGCTTCGACGTCAACTACCAGTCGGCCGGGATGCTGTTTGCCGCGCGCTATTTTCCCTCATGCGCCGACGCGAGCCTCCAGCAACGCCTCCGCGAGATGATCGCGCGCGGCGCCCGCTGGCTTGCTGCGCGGGTGGATGCCACCGGTGAACTCGACGCCGACGGCAGCACGCGCGTCAACGGCCAGGAGCATCTGCGCTCCGGGAAAATCAAAGGCGTGAATTACATGGAGATGGTGCAAATGTTCGCCCATGCCGCGCGCCTCACCGGCGAGTCCGGCTTCGCCGCCACGGCCCGCCGCCTGGCGCAGCGTCACGCCCCGATCGGGCCCGACCAGTTGATTTGACGACGGAATAAAGGGCCCGTTGGTAAATTTCCGACCAACGTAACCTGAACCAACGGCCTCAGGTCATTGTCCTCAGAATCATCCAAATTCCGCTGCACATCCACTCCGATGGAGCGAGGCGCTTTTGGTCGCATTCAGCGTAAAACCGTAAAGCGGCGAAGGGCAGGCGCGAGAAAAACGCCGAGGCCTCGGTGCTACGACGGAACTTAAATATCGGAACCAATCGGATTGCCTGCTCCGGCCGTCTGTGTCTTATAGTCGAGTGCCCAGCGCGTCAGGACACCCTCGACGGTGTCTGTGGGACGAAAAGAACCATTACTCGCCAATCATCGGCTACTGCGCTATGAAATGTCCAAAATATTTCGGGAAACTCAATCTTCGTGAGAACGGATTCCCAGAATCCTTTACACTCTCCGCGCGTCGGCCTTGTCTGTCGAAGTTTCCAGTCGTTGGTTCTCAAGGCCATGAAAGATGGCCGTGTTGTAACAGACGGCGAGTAGATGGGATCATCGGACTGATTCCACGTAAACTAAGTTTACTGACATCAAAATGAACCAAAAACAAGTTTCAGTGGCCCACTCCAGCCGGGTGGTTGATTCCATGCAGCGCTTGGCGCGGAATCTAATCCTTGTAACCGCCTTGGTCACCTCCGGGCGACTGCTCGCCAGCATCGCTGGTGTTCCTGAAATCTCAGCGCAACCCACCAGTGTCACAGTGGCGGTCGGAGCCACCACAACGCTCTCGGTTTCGGCAACCGGCGATGCGGCCATGATCTTTCAATGGCGGAAGGATGGATCACCCATCGATGGAGCCACGAGCCCTTCGCTGAAACTCAGCAACGTCCAGGCGGCCGACGCTGGCGGATATTACGTGGTCGTTAGCGAGGCCACGGGCTCGGCAACAAGCTCGGTGGCGGTCGTGAACGTTGGCGGGCCAGCGAGCGCGGGCGTTCCGCAAATCAACACGCAACCTCCGAGCGTCGCGGTCTCTGCCGGCACGAACGTGGTGCTGTCCGTTTCAGTGACCAGCGATCTGGCGGTGAGCTATCAATGGCGGAAAGGCGGACAACCGATCGACGGGGCGACCAGCCCGTCGCTGACGCTGACCAACATCCAGGCAGCCGATACCGGGGAGTATTACGTGGTCGTCAGCGAGTTCACAGGGTCGGCCACGAGCACCACGGCGTCTCTCGCGTTCGTCGCGCCACCCTCGTCGGGAGTGCCTCAAATCACCATCCAGCCGGCCAGCATTGCGGTCGATCTGGGGGCCGCCGCAACTCTCTCGGTTACGGCGACGGGGAGCCTGCCGCTGACCTATCAATGGCGGAAGGACGGACAGCCGATCGATGGCGCCACCAATTCGTCGCTGACGCTGCCGAGCGTTCAGAATTCCGACGTGGGGAACTATTATGTCACCGTCAGCGAGGCCTCGGGCTCGGCAACAAGCGTCACTGCGGTGGTTGCGATCGCCGGCATACCCCGGATTACGACCCAGCCTGGGAGTGTCGGAGCGGCGGTCGGTGCCACCGTGACGCTGTCGGTGGCGGCAACCGGAGACGCGCCTCTCACCTACCAATGGTGGAAGGACGGAGTCACAGTGGTGGGCGCAACCGGCTCGACGCTGTTGCTCACGAACGTGCAGCCGGCCAATGCCGGTTCCTATAATGTCGTGGTCAGCGAACCCACGGGATCGGTTACAAGCTCAGACGCGGTCGTCACGGTCGGCACGGCAGCCCCCAGTGGTGTTCCCCAGATCACGACGCAGCCGATCAGTCTTGTCATCCCCGCCGGCTCGACCGGAACTCTTTCCGTGACGGCCACGGGTGACGCGCCGTTTTCGTATCAATGGCGGAAAGGCGGACAACCCATCGATGGCGCGACTGGCGCAACGTTGGTGCTCGCAAATGCCCAAGCCACCGATGCCGGGTCATATTATGTAGTGGTCAGCGAGTCCACGGGATCGGTCACAAGCACGACGGTAACCGTTTCAATCAGCGCGCCATTGGTTCCCGGCGTTCCCCAGATCACGGCGCAGCCATCCAGCATCACCGCTGCCGCCGGTTCGACGGTCGTGCTTTCGGTGTCTGCGATTGGTGACGCGGCATTGACCTACCAATGGCAGAAGAACGGCAGCTCCATCGCGGGCGCGACCGGCACGACCCTGATCCTTCCGGACGCCCAAACAAGGGACTCGGGCAGTTATACGGTCATCGTCAGCGAGACCACCGTGTCGGTGACGAGTTCGATCGCAACCGTTCTGATCGCTGGCATCCCCCAGATCACGGTGCAGCCGACGAGCACGACCGCCAGTCTTGGCACGACAGTGACGCTTTCGGTCACAGCCACGGCGGATACGGCGCTGACCTATCAATGGCGGAAGGACGGGGCTCCCATCGATGGTGCAAGCAGCCGCACGCTGACGCTTTCAAACGTTCAGCTGAGCGATGCAGGAGGATATCTCGTTGTCGTGAGCCAGCCCACTGGATCTGCGACGAGTTCGACCGCGGTTGTTACGATCAGCGTCCCGCCGGGATTAACCCTCGTGCCAGCCACTCAAGGTGCCGCTGTTACGCTGCAGGTCAGCCCGGGCGTCTCCAGCGATACCTCACTGAGCTACCAGTGGCAACTTAACGGCGATCCGATTGCAGGGGCCGTAAACTCGTCGTTTACGTTGCCGAATCTTCAGCCGACGGACGCTGGCCTATACTCGACCGCTGTTTCCAATACCATCGGCAGAGCAACAAGCGACCCCGTGATTGTGGGGGTTTTGACCGCCAGCAAGGTTGTCGGGACCGGAGTGCAAGTCGCGGCGAACATCTTTTCGCCCTCCAACAATGCCACCTTCGATCAAGTGTTGCTTTCCGGCCCGGCGGCAACAGTCACTGCGGACTCAGGTCAGATTACGCGTTCCTCCTTTATCGATTTGAGCGACGATATCGTGCAGGTCGAATTGAGCGGTCCGGGAACGTTATCGCTGGTCTTGGCGAGCCCCACGGGCCCCGCGCTGCCGGTGAAATACAATCAGAATGTCGCCTATATGAGAGGCCACGCCGGTATCGTAATTATTGGCGCCACCAAGGACACCAACGTTTCGGTGTTCAGTGTCGGTCGGGTCACCTCGGGGAATCCAGATCTCTTCAAGGACGGGGTTAGTTACGACGGAGTGGCGGATATTGCCTTTATTGCGATCACGAGCGCCGATGGAAAATTCGGCGGAGTGCGCACGGCCGACGCCAGCTATTTTGCGACTCAGGGACTGACGGGTATCTACGCACCCGGAGTAACGTTCACCGGTCCAGTATACGTGGGTGACGTCAGCGCATCCGGAGCCGCCCGGCCCGTCCTCCTCCTCGGCGGGGCCACTGGCGATACGTGGATCACCGGCGGAGATCTTCTGCAGTCAAACGGCCAGCCGATGCGTGTGAGTGGCATCACCCAGCTCAAGTTCATGGCCGGACAGAATTCTCATGGTGTTGTCCTCCCCGCACAGAACAATAAGACCATCCTTCTTCAAAATGGCGTGGATGTAACGACGGCCATTGTCGTCAACCCGGGTCAGTAGCCAAGACTGGCGCGCTCTGGTGCACGGAACGGGCGCGAGGTTTCCACCGGCCCTGCGGATCACTGCGTGGTATTGCCAGCGGTCTGATCCACAACGGGCCTTTTCTTTCCCCGAGAAGCCCTACTCCGCATCACGCCGGCACACGGTGGCGTTTTCCCTTTCACTCAAGGTTGGTGTTGCAAAGCGCAGGCTATGTTTCAGGAAATCGCGCCCAGACCACCACGCCCCGCTCCAGATTCTTTGGAATCTGGGTTCCAAATTTGTCCAACTCGCCCGTCCCTGCTCGTTGGGATATTGAAGCCAGCCACGCCAACCTCATCCCTAACCCTTCCGCGAAAGGAAAAAGCATGTCCACCTCCACCCATACCATCCGCCTGCACCGCGTCATCCGTTCGACTCCCGAGAAAGTCTATCGCGCGTTCCTCGACGCCGATGCCATGAGCAAATGGCTTCCGCCGAACGGATTCACCGGCAAGGTCCATCACATCGACGCCCGGGTCGGCGGCACCTTCAAGATGTCGTTCACCAACTTCACGACCGGCGGCGGTCACTCGTTTGGCGGCGAATACCTCGAACTCGTGCCCCACGAACGCCTCCGTTACACCGACAAGTTCGACGACCCGAACCTGCCCGGCCTCATCACCGTGACGGTCACATTGAAGAAAGTTTCGTGCGGCACCGAGGTGAACATCGAGCAGGCGGGCGTGCCCGCGGTAATCCCGGCCGAGATGTGCTACCTCGGCTGGCAGGATTCGCTCGTGCAACTGGCGATGCTCGTCGAGCCGGACATCCCGAATTGAGTCCTCCCGAGCCACGCCGGTGGGCTCCGGTTGAAACTGACGAGCGACCCGAATCGGCGCCGGCGCGGCAGGGATTTCTTCGCGTTGTCGATTCTGCGCGGGCGTCTGCGGGCGTTTGCACTCGGGGAAAACTCGAATTCGCTAGGCTGTGCCGTCGCGCATCACCCTATGAAAACGAAAACCGCTCTCTTCGTTCGCCTTGAGGCGAAACCCGGCAAGGAAGCCGAAGTTGCCCAGTTTCTTGTCAGTGCCGTCCCACTCGTGCAGGCCGAGACCGGCACGACCGCATGGTTTGCCCTTCGCTTCGGGCCGGCCAGTTTTGCGATTTGCGACGCTTTTCCCGATGAGGCCGGTCGCAGCGCGCACCTGACCGGCAAGGTGGCCGCGGCACTCATGGCCAAGGCGGCCGACTTGTTTGTCACCGGCCCCAAGATCGAAAAAGCGGACGTGCTCGCGGACAAGCTGCCATGAACTCTGGCGGGGGGACGGGCGACGGTGCTGCCGTCCGCTTCGCCCTTGGGTTGGTCGGTGGCGGCGATTCCTTTGGCCGTGAACTGGCGGCATCGATCCGCTCTTTCCTGCCGTCCCCGTTGAACGGCAGAAAATCCCGCTGCCCGAACAACCCCCGCAACGGCGCTGCGTCTGTCATGACATCGAGGCCCGAAGAGGTGCCTTCCGGTAACCAACCTCATGCCCCTCCCCCAAATTCTCCATCCGGCGCTTCTGGTCGCCGTGTTTAGCGCCACGCTCTCGCCCGTTGCCCTCGCGGGGCAGACTGACTCTCTCGTCGTAAAATTCTTTCCCGCGACCGGAAGCTCCGGCGTGAATCCGGACACTCACCTTGTCATCGGCTTCCCGAGCGCGCCGATGCTCGGAAAATCGGGGTTCATTCGCATCTACGATACCTCGACCGGTCAACTGGTCGACACACTCGACCTCGGCATTCCTGCCGGGCCAGACCCTCACGGACCGCGGGCGCCGACGCCCACCCTCTCGCCCGCCGAGGCCGAAGCCCGCGCGGCGCAGACCCAGGCCCGGGCGGCCGCCCCACTCGGGCACCTGACCAATGCCAACGCCGTCGCGGGCACCTCGGTCAACTACCCGACGCCGTCCCGCGACTACCAGCTCACGATCATTGGCGGAGTGACCCAGGGGTTTCATTTTTATCCGGTCATCATTCATGGGAACGTCGCGACCATCTATCCGCACAACAATCTCCTGGACTACCACCGAAGCTATCGCGTGGAGATCGACCCCGGTGTCCTCACCACGGCAGATGGGAGTTTCAAGGGAATTGACCGCGACGCCGGTTGGACATTCACCACCAAGGCCGCGCCGCCCGCGGCCGGCACCCGGCGGGTCCTGGTCGCAGCGGACGGCACGGGAGATTTCAACACCGTGCAGGGCGCGCTGGACTTCGTCCCCGACGATCCGGCGCAACGCGTGACCATCTTCATCAAGAACGGCACCTACGAGGAAATCGTTTTCTTCCACGACAAGAACAACCTGACCCTGCGAGGCGAAGACCGGACGAAAGTGCAGATCGGCTACGGGAACAACAGCGTTTTCAACCCGCCCACATCCCAGCCGGACGCCGCGGGCCACGTCCTAGGCGGGCCCTCCCGCCGCTGTGCGTTTGCCTGCTATAACTCCACTGGCATCGTGCTCTCCAATTTCACGGTCAGCAATTACTACACGGGGCAGGCGGAGGGCCTGCTCATCTCCGGTTCGAAGAACATCGTCAGCCAGGTGACGATCAACGGTTCGGGCGATGCGTTGAATCTAAAAGGTTCCGTCTACCTGACCGACAGCCGGCTCAAGGGCGACGGCGACACCATCCTCGGCGTCGGCCCGGCGTTCTTCGACCACTGTGAACTGGCTTCCCGCGGGCCCTACATGTGGGTGCGCAACCCGGCCGCGAACCACGGGAATGTCTTTGTCGATTGCACCTTCGAGACGCGGGCCGGACCTTCTCCGACCGGCCGTGCGCCCAATCCCGTCCTAGCGCGCCTGCCCAACAATCACGGCATCAATTATCCCTACGCCGAGGCGGTGCTGATCGACTGCCGCCTCAAGGGAATCACTCCCGAAGGCTGGGGCCCGATCGCTGACGACACGTCGCATCTTCATTTCTGGGAATACCACAGCACGAACCTGGAGGACGGGAAGCCGGTCGATGTGAGCAAACGCCATCCCGTCTCGCGGCAGCTTTCCCTGCCGCAGGATGCGGACGTCCTCGCGAACTACCGTAACCCTTCCTACGTGCTGGGCGGCTGGACCCCGGTCGTCGACCGGTAAGTCCGCGCGTCACGCGAGTTGCGGGCCGGTCACATTTTCAACTTCAGTGCGTCCGGAACGCACCGGAGTTGCGCCGAGGCGATGGAGGCAAGGATCGCGCCGCCGTTGAGCTGGAACTGCGCGGGAGCGGCGGAGCTTGTCGCCTGGAACATGAGGGTATCGGTGCCGGAACCGGATTGATAGTCGGCGCTCGCGCGGTCGGCGAGGCCGAGCGTGGGCCGGCCTTTCACGGTGACGGGTTCGGAAAATCTGACACTCACGAGCCCGCCTGTTCGCGCGATACTCGCGACGGCGGGCGGCGCGGCATTCTCGGGATCCCACTCGCCGGAAAAGGTCCACGCAGCCGTGACGGCGGCGGCGCTCTTCGCCGGTGAATTCCCGATGTTGTCCTTCAGCCATGGATAGTCGGGGCCTTTCGAGCCGGCAAAATAGATCCGGTCGGTGGCCCACTTGAACATTTTGCTGACGGGCTGGGGATCGTTGACGTTGGACTGGGCGATGAAAATCTTGCCGTCCGGTTTCAGCGTTTCGGGAAACTGGCAGCCGACGAAATACCACGCGGCATCGCGGAAATTCGACCCGAGTCCAACCGGGACCTTGGAAATTATCCGGCAGCGCTGCAGGACAAATCGCTCCTGCTCGGCTTCCATGCCTTCGTTGAAGAGCACGTTGTTCACGGAACCGAGGCAGTCGATCAGGGAATCGGACATGTAGCAGGTGCCGCGCGGCCCGACGAAATGATACGTGCCGGTCACATGAATGTTGCGATGGTAATACATGCCGCGCGTCCAGAGCGAGAGTGAGTCGCCGCCGAGGCCGAGGATCTCGGCATTCTGGATGATGACGCGGGTGCCCGTGCCGGTGCTGAACACGACGAACGGCTTGCCGCCGAGCTGGGCGGGATTGTCGATGGTAAGATTGTCGATGACGATGTCGCTCGCGTTGTTGAGGTTGAAGCTGGCGGTGCCCTTGCGGTCGGCATTTGCCTTGGGATCGTTTCGCCGATCGTTGATTTCCCAGACGAGCCGGGTCTTCATCCGGTCTTCGCCGAGGAGGGTCACGAAGGAATTCTCCAGCCGGATGTGCTCGTGGTAGGTGCCGCTCCGGATGAAGATGATCCGGCGCTCCGTGTTGCCCTTGGGAAGGGAGTCGATGGCGGCCTGCACGGTTTTAAAATTCCCCGTGCCATCCGGCGCAACGACGATGTCGGGTGCGATGCCCGAGGGCAACGTGGTCCGGGGAGCCTCGCCGGCGGCGACACACCGGAGGCCGATTCCGCAGGGAATCAGCAGGGCGGCCAAAGAAAGGGAAGCGGTTCTGAACGCGGGGGTCATGCGCTTCATGCTGAAGGTAGAATGAAAAGAGAAAAGAACGAAGCGCGCACGAGAGCGACGACCCTGGTTTACGAGAGATCGGTTCTACGCGCCGACCTGACTTGACGGATGTCCCGCGTCGTTCCGGAATGCGTCATCCCATCGACACCGGGCGGCGGATTTAAGCGCGATTCCTTGTCCAGCCTGCATCGCCTCACACTCATGCTTCGAGCAGACCATTCTCCAGCACTCAAATTTCCCGCGATGAAGAAAAAATGCTTGTTTGCCCGTCCGGCCGTTGCGTTGGGGTTGCTTTCGAGCGGCACATTCATCTTCGCCGCGGGGATTGATCCGAGGCCGGCTGGCAACGCCGGCACCAACCCTCCAGCCGGCGTCGGCACGGCGGAGACGGTTCTCCATTTTCGCGGAGGTCCGGCGACCCCGGCGGATCTCTCCGAGATGGCGGGACTCTTCCGATTCCCTCCGTTGACCCCGAAAGCCGGCGAGGGCGACTACTTGCTGAAACCGCCGTATGCCCCTGCTCCGGAGCAAACGCCGCGCCCGGACGTGCCGCGAGGTCGCGTCGAGCGGTTCACGCTGACCGCCGCCGACAGCAAATTTTATCCGGACACCGATTTGCGTGACGCCAAGCTGACGCGCGAGATAGTCGTTTATATCCCCCGGCAATACGTCCGCGGCTCGCCGGCGCCCCTGCTCGTGACCCACGACGCGATGGGTTCGAGGAACAACCAGTTGCCAACGATCCTCGACAACATGATCGCCGAGCATCGGTTGCCGCCCATCGTGGCGGTGATGGTGGCCAACGGCGGCGGCGATGCCCGCGGCAGCGAACGCGGCCTCGAATACGACACCGTCTCCGGCAAGTTTGCCGAGTTCATCGAGGCGGAGGTGCTGCCCCGCGTAGCCCGCGACTACGAGGTCACGCTCACCACCGATCCCGAAGGCCGGGCGACGATGGGCGGAAGCTCGGGTGGAGCGGCGGCATTCACGATGGCGTGGTTCCATCCGGAATGGTATCGCCGGGTGCTGACCTACTCCGGCACCTACACCAACAATCAATCGCCGGAAAATCCGGCGTCGCCGCATGGCGCCTGGGAATATCACGAACACCTTGTCTCGCAGGGCGAACCCAGATCGCTGCGTGTCTGGATGGAGGTGGGAGAAAATGACAACGGGGCGAAGAACACCGCTGTCGATCTGCACAACTGGGTCATCGCCAACGAGCGCATGGCCAGTGCCCTGAAAGCGAAGGGTTACCATTATCAGTTCGTCTTTGCCGAAAGCGCCGGGCACACGGACGGCAAAGTCATTGCGCAAACGCTGCCGTCGGCCCTCGAATGGTTGTGGCAGGGCTACCAACCCGCCCAGTGACGCGCCTCTTCAGCCAGATGCACTGGCCGATTCTTTGGCCGAGCCCGCGCCTGCCGCAGCGAAACATCCCTGATGCTCCCGGCACGGACCGCGGCAGCACCGCACGGCGCTGGATCGCGCCCGTCATCGGGCGTAATCCATGGATTCCGCTCGCCGCCACTCCACACGCTCGCGGAAAACTAATCCTGCGGCGCGCATGGCGTTTTTCTCCACCGGGGCAAAACCCGCCGCGGAACTCACGTGGCGCCTCAATGGGACCATCCGGGAAGCACCAAGGCGCTCGCGTGCATTGGCGCCCTTATGACCACTGCAGACTCTCGCCAGCGAACGGCAGCGTGCGGATGCGTTTGCCGGTCGCGGCGAAGATGGCGTTGCAGACCGCGGGCGCGGCGGCGGGCAACCCGGGCTCGCCCAAACCCGTGGGCGCCGCCGCGGACTTGATGAAATGCACGTCCACCACCGGCGGCGACTGGTTCATGCGCAACTGCGGATATTGATCGAAGTTCGTCTGCGCGGCGGCTCCGCCCTTGATCGTGAGCTTTTGAAACCACGCCGCGCTGATGCCGTCGAGCATCGCGCCCTGCACCTGGCTCTCCGCGGAACTGAGGTTCACGATCTGTCCGGCATCGACGACGGCCGTAAGTTTTTGAATCGCGAGTTCGCCGTCCTGGCTGACCTTCACATCGGCCACGATGGCGACATACGCATTGTTGGTGTGGGTGATCGCCAAACCCTGCCCCTCTCCGCGTGGCCGCGTTCTGCCCCAACCCGCCCGCTCCGTGGCCAGCTTCAGCACCGACGTCATCTTCTCCGCATCGAATCCACCGGCACGCCCCCCGCGTCCTCGCCCGCGTTCGCCGCCCGCCGGAGCCGGGGGAATCGCGGCCAGCAGATCGAGGGTGAATGCCAGCGGATCACGGCCGGCGGCATGCGCCAGTTCATCCACGAATGACTGTGTTGCCCAGATGTTGCCGTTGTCGCCGGGCGCGCGCCAATAGCCGGTCGGCACGCCGCCCGGAAGCTTGCTCGAGTGAACGGTCGATCCGGGCACCGCCGTGAACGGAAAACCGCCACCGTTCATGTCCCCGGGACCGCCTTCCATTTTCACGAACGAGTCGTGCAGCGCGACGACCTTCCCGTCCGTGTCGAGGCCGGCGTGCAAATAGTGCCAGCCGTTCGAGCGATAGTTGTCGTGTCCGAAATCGTGCTCGCGTGTCCACGTGAGCTTGACGGGAGTGCCCTCGAGTTTCTTCGCCATGGCCGCGACCTCGAGGGAAAATTCATTGCTGCCGCGGCGACCGAAGCCCCCGCCCAGCCGCGTGACGTGGACGAGCACATTCTTCGCCGGCAGTCCCAGACCCCGCGTGACCAGTCCCTGGCCGCTGGCGGGAATCTGCGACGGCGCCCACATTTCCATGACACCATCCTTGAACCAAGCCGTGCAGTTCTGCGGCTCGAGCGTCGCATGGGCGAGGAAGGGATAATGGTAGGCCGCCTCGACGCCTTTCACGCCGGGCGCCAAAGCGGCGGGCGGTGCGGCCCGCGCGAGGGCATCCGCCTGCTTCGCCATTTCGTCGCTGTCCTGACCGGCCGCCGCGCCCTCGTCCCATTGGACGCGCAGGGCCTTCGCCGCGCTGAAGGCGCTCCAGGTCGAGTCGGCGACGATCGCCACCCCGGACGGCAGCCCTTCGATTCCCTCGAGCGCAAATGCGTCGCGCACCCCGGGCTTCGCCTTCACCTCGTCGAGATTCGCGCTGACAAACCTGCCGCCAAACACCGGACACTTAATGTAGGTCGCGTAGACCATGCCGGGCAGTTTCTGGTCGATCCCGAAGAGCGGCTGCCCCGTGACGATCTTCCGGTTGTCGACGCCGGGCACGCGCGTGCCAAGCAACTTGAAATCCTTCGGGTTCTTCAGCGTGACATTCGCCGGCCTCGGCAGCGCCGCGGCCTTGGTCGTGAGTTCGCCGTAAGTGGCGCGGCGCCGGGAAGCCGGGTGAAGAACGGCGCCGCTTTCCGTCGTGCATTCGCCGGCGGGCACGTTCCAGGTCTGCGCCGCGGCCTCGACCAGCATCGCACGCGCCGTGGCGCCGGCCTGGCGCAATGGCTGGAAATTTCCCGGCGTGGAGCCACTGCCCACCGCGAACTGCCGTCCGTAGGCGGGATTCAAGTCGCCCTGGATCACGGTCACCTGATCCCATGCCACGTCGAGTTCCTCCGCGATGATCATTGGAAGCGCCGTCTTGGCGCCCTGGCCCATCTCGGAATTGGGCGCGATCAGGGACACCGTCCCGCTCGGCGCAATGGTGATGAACGCATTCGGGCTGAAGTTTGCCGACGTCGCCGGCGCCAGCTCTGCCGAGGCCGGCGAGGCGCCCCAACGCAGGTAGGTGCCGACCACGAGGCCGCCGCCGGCGAGTGCGCTGAGCTTGATGAAGGAGCGGCGATCGAGGGGGCGAGGCGTGGTGGTGGTGGTGGAAACATTCATGGCGGGCAATGAGTTTGACCGAAGACGACAACGGGGAACGGCCGCAAATAGGCGGAACGCGGCGGCATCGCCGACGTTGCATGCGGCCGGGGTTCAACGCAACCGGCGAGTCCCAAAATCTTGGCATTCTGGCAACGCACCGGCGAGAAATCCTCGCGACGCGGTCCAACGGGCGCACAACGTCAATCGCCCGAGTTGCTCGACGACAAAATCGATGATCAACGATGATCGGATTTCAGCCCATTCTCAATGTCGCACGAGTCGGAACGACGGTGCCGCCGGGACTGCCTCGACGAAGTGCCCACCCTCGTTCTCCATGACCTCTTCGGCTGAGGTCGATGCGTGGGGGCGAGGGTCGGCGGGCCTTGTCATGGCCAGCGGCTCCAAAACCCGGTCGACTTCGGCGGCGTCCATTAGCCGGTGCGCCAACACGACTTCGCGCAACGACCGCCCGGTCGCCTGCGCTTCGTGCTCGACGCGCGCGGCCTCATCGTAGCCGATGCGCGGGGTGAGAGCGGTGACGAGCATCAGCGACCGTTCCAAGTGTTCGCGGCAGCGCTCCGCGTCAGCCTCCAGGCCGGCGACGCACTTTTCCGCAAAAGCGCGCGTGCCGTTGGCCAGGCAGCGGATGGCGTCGTGCAGGCAGTGCGCGATCAACGGGATCGTGGCATTGAGCTCGAGCTGCCCCTCCCGGCCGCATGCGATCACGATCTGCGCGAGACCCTGCACATAGAGGCCGACCTGCCCGAGCATCTCGCACATCACGGGGTTGGCCTTGCCCGGCATGATCGAGGAGCCCGGCTGCACCGCCGGCAGGCGCAGCTCGGCGAAACCCGCCCGCGGCCCCGAACCGAGCAGGCGGAGATCATTGGCGATCTTGGTCAGGCTTCCCGCCACCGCCGCGAGCCCGCCCGCAACCTCCACGCAATCGTCACGCGCCGCCTGGGCCTCGAAGTGATTGCGCGCCTCGCGAAACGGGAGGCCGGTTTCCGCACCGAGAATCCGACAGATCGCGGCGGCAAACTCCCGGTGGGTGTTGAGCCCGGTGCCGACTGCCGTCCCGCCGACGGCCAGCTCGCCGAGCGTCGCGATGCCGTGCCGCACCCTTTCGCCCGCCTTGCGCACCTGGCTCGCGTAGCCGGAAAACTCCTGTCCGAGGGTGAGCGGCGTCGCATCCATGAGGTGGGTGCGGCCCAGTTTCACGATCCCTTCGAAATCCATGGACTTCCGTTCGAGGGCCGCGGCCAGCCCCGCGAGCGCCGACGTCAGATCGCCGTGCAAGGCCAGCGCCACGCTCACGTGCAGTGCGGTCGGCATCGTGTCGTTCGACGACTGCCCGAGATTGACATCGTCGTTCGGATGGATCGAGGCGCGCTGCCCGCCCCCGTGCTCCGCCAACTGCGTCGCGCGGCGCGCGATTACCTCGTTGAGATTCGTATTGGTCGAAGTGCCGGAGCCCGTCTGAAAAATATCGACGGGAAATTGGGCCGCATGCCGCCCTTCGGCGACTTCGCGGGCGGCCTGCTGGATGAACCTGCTTTTTTCCGGCCGGAGCCGGCCGAGTTCCAAATTCGCCCGGGCCGCGGCCAGCTTGATCAGACCGAGCGCGCGGATGAAGGCCGCCGGCATGCGCCGGCCACTGATCGGGAAATTAGTCACCGCGCGCTGCGTCGAGGCGCCCCACAGCGCCAAGTCCGGGACCGTCATCTCTCCCATCGAATCTTTTTCCGTGCGCATGATTTCCGCTCACCGACCCAGGGCCGGTCCACCACCAACGGACCCATCCGGGCTCGCTTGGTTCGGCATGGTTCGTTGTCTCGTTCGCTCGACTCCGCGCGCGCGGCAGCCACCGTCAGCTTGCCATGCCCCTTCCGACCAAGGACGAAGCGCGTCGACTCCTCGAACAACACGTCGGCGACGACTACCAGCGCTATCACGCGCGCATGGTGGCCGCCGCGCTGGAAGGCTATGCGCCGCTCTTTCAAGGCGACCCCCATCTGTGGTTCGTGACCGGATTGCTCCACGACATCGATTTTGAGCAACATCCCGACACCCATCCGCGCGAGTCGCTGCGGTGGTTCACGGACTGGTGCTATCCCGAGGAACTGGTCCATGCCGTCGAGGCGCACGCCTACGGTTACAACGGATTTTCCACGCTGCCGCGCACCAAACTGGCCGCGGCACTCCTCGCCACCGACGAACTCTGCGGGATTTTTTACGCCTATCGAAAACTGAATCCGGTGCCCTACGGCGCGATGAAAGCGAGTTCGATCAAGAAAAAGGTCAAGGAGCCCGCGTTCGCCGCGAAGGTGGATCGGGCCACGATTTACACGGGCTGCGAACACCTTGGCATCACGGTCGACGACCATATCGCGAACCTGATCAGGTTCCTCGCCACCTTCGCCTAGCGGATCGGCGCGTCGGCGCGCGACCTGGCGGCGTGCTCCGGGGACAAATTTAGTGGAACGTTCGGACCCTCGCGTCTATCTGACCGGCGACGCCCGGGATGTCACGGGCGGTTAGAATCGTCTCCCCACCCCACCGTCCATCCCCGTCGTGCCGGCCGCGTGGCCGTCTCACGAATCCCTCGCCGCCATGAGTTCCAACAGATCCACGATCACCGTCATCGTCCTTCTCGCCGCCGCCGCCTCCCTCTACGAACGCGACCGGGCCCAGGAAACCCAGAAGTCCCTCGCGGCGCTCGGCGCGGACCGCGATTCGCTGAACCGACAGGTCAAGAATCTGGCCCGACTTGTGGCTGAGGCGAATCAGCGTGCGTCGGTCCCGGCACCTGCTCCCGAAGCGCCTCGTGTCGAGGCCGTCGCTCCCCCGCCACCACCGGTTCATGTCGAGGAACCGCCGGCTCCCGGGGTCACCCTCAAGGCACCGGCCGGTTGGACGAAGAACGGCAGCAAGCCCGGCTCCTATGTCGTCGGCGTGGATCGGAACCAAACGCTGGGTGGAATGCCGAGTGCCTACGTAAAATCGATCGACTCCGCCGTCGATGGATTCGGCGGCATGATGCAAATGAGCGCGGCCGACGACATGGTCGGGAAACGCGTGCGCCTCAGCGGCTGGGTGAAGACCGAGGACGCCAACGACGGAGGCGGCCATCTCTGGTTCCGGGTCGACGGCCAGCAGAGCGGGCAGACCCTGCAGTTCGACAACATGGACAGCCGTCCGGTCAAGGGAACGACGGACTGGCAGCAATACTCCGTCGTGCTGGACGTTCCCCCGCAATCGGCCGCCCTTGCCTATGGGTTTTTCGTGCAGGGCACCGGGAAAATGTGGGTTAGCGGAACGAAGATCGAGGCCGTCGGCCCCGAGGTTCCCTCCACCAACATGGTCACCAACCGCGCCCGCACGCTGCCCAAGACCCCGGCCAATCTCAATTTCGAGTAACCCCGGCGCCCGGCATGCCTCTCATGAGCCACCGGTCGACGGTCCCCGGTCCGGGGGCGGATCAGCGGCATAGAGATCGGGCCGGGCCGCCACAAAACGAAACGCCAGGGTCGCGAGCACCGTCAAAACCGCGACCGTTTCACCCAGCCGCGGACCGTGCCAGAGCCCGGAAAACCAGTCGATGAACTCGGCCGAGAGCACATTGCCCCGGCCCCCGAGCTCGCGCAGCTCGTGAACATATTTCTTCGTCCCCAGTGGATTCCCCAGCAGCGGATCCAGGACATCGGGCTGGGCCGTCAGGTAAATCGCCAGCGCGCCGCCGAGACCGAGCGCGAGCAGCGCGACGCTGATTTTGTTTATCTTGGCCGGGTTCAACCGGCGGAAATTGCGCGGCGCCGGACGGCGTCTCAATGTTTAATTGGCCGGGACTCTGCGATCTCGCCCCGCGCGGCAGCGTCTGGACCTGCTCCCAGGATTTCGGTCGGACCTTGACGCTGCACCCCATGGCGGCGAAAAAACGACCGATGCGCACCCCACCAACCCCACCGTTGTTCGCAACCTTCGTGCTGTTCGCGCTGGCTTCCGCCGCGGCATTGCATCCCGTGCCCGCCCGGGCGGTGGAGCCGGTTTATCAACAAGTGGAAAATTGGGCCCAGCTTCCGGCAGGGACGAAATGGGCCATGATGACCGCGGTCGACATCGATTCCAAGGGGACGATCTACGCGTTGCAGCGCGGTGCGCCGGCCAAGGTCATGGTCCTCGACTCCGCCGGCAAACTGCTGCGTGCCTGGGGCGAAGGCATGTTTCCGAACGCGCATGCGCTGCGGGTCGATCGCAAGGACAACGTCTGGGTCACCGATCGCTCGCGGCATCAAGTGCTCAAATTCAGCGCGACCGGCGAATTGTTGCTGGCCCTCGGCAAGCAAGGCGTGAAGGGCGACAACACGTCCGTCGACGCCCTGAACGGACCGAGCGACGTGGTCGTCGGACCGAACGGTGACATCTTCGTGTCCGACGGCGAAAGCACCAACACGCGAGTCGTGAAATACTCGCCCGATGGCAAGCTCATCAAATTCTGGGGCACGAAGGGTTCGGGCCCGGGCCAGCTCGACGTGCCACACAATATCGTCATGGACTCGAAGGGCCGGCTGTTCGTCGCGGACCGATCCAACAAACGCGTGGAGATTTTCGACCAGGACGGCGGCTATGTCGGCGCGATGACGAACGCGGGCACGCCCTACGGGCTCTTCATGGCGAAGGACGATGTCCTCTACACGGTCGATGGCACGCCGGGCAAGGACGACCTCACAATCATCGACACCACGGACCAGAAAGTGCTCGCGCATTTTGGCGGCCTCGTCGGCCCCCACATGCTCGCCGTCGCCGCCGACGGCGCCATCTATGTGGCGGAGACCCGTGGCGCCTCCATAAAAAAGTTCGTGCGGAAATAGCTTCCGCCGCCGCCGTCCGTCGCCAGCGCCGCCGGGCCGGAAAAACTACTCCCCCGCGTGCGACACCGGCGGCAAGTCGGCGAAGACGCCCCGCACCGCCTCCAGCAGTTCCGCCGCCGTGACCGGCTTATGGACACACGCATCGACCCGCGCCCACGGATCGTGGCTCAACCTCAGCGCGTCCGTGGCATCGAGCGTTTCGGAGGCGACGATGACCGGCAGCACGATCTCCGCCACCCGCATCCGTCGCACCAACGCCAGACCGGAAGCCTTCGGCATGATGTGGTCGGTGATCATCAAGTCATAGACATTGGCGAGCAGCGCCTTCCACGCGGCCTCGCCGTCCTCCGCGGCGTCGACGCGATGACCGGCCGGCTCCATCGAAGCCATCACCATTCGACGCAGGTCGGAATCTCCGGCGGCGACCAGAACGCGTTTTCCAGTCTCGGGTCGTTCACGCAGAACGGCGTGCATCAGGCGCGGATCTTCGCAAACAGGATTCATCGCCGGGAATGCTAACGCTCGCCCGACCGTATCGAATCCTTCGCCGGGCACAGGAAACTCACCCGGCGCTCGCCCCGTCGTGAATGCCCGAGAATATTCGCAGCCAACATGACTCCATTCTCCTTGAACGGACTCTGCCCCCATTTTCGAATTCCCGCAATGGGGAGAAGCGATTAGCGCGCGCGAGGTAAATCCTCCAGCGCCAGCCTTCCGGCGCAGTGCGGCGATTCCATTCCACCGGCGTCGAGGGCGCCAACTGCCGGCGACGTGGCCTTCCCTACTCGCCCTTCGGTTCCCACAGTCCGAGGACGGCGCCGGTGGGATCGACGATGATGCTGAGCCAGCCCATGCCCTCGACCTCGGTAACGTCCTTCATGATTTTCGCCCGAAGCTTCTTCGCCTTTTTCGTCGCCGCATCGATATCCTTCACCTGCACGTAAGGCAGCCATGCCGACGGGGCGCCGGGACACATCTGTTTCATCATGCCGCCGCCGGTGCCCTCGCCGACATCGATCATCGTGTAGGCGCCGCCAGGAGTCGGCATGGGGAGTTCGGTCAATTTCCAGGCGAACAGTTTCGAATAGAAGGCTTTCGCCTTGGGCAGGCTCGTGGTGTTGAGTTCAACGTGAACAAACGGGTTGGGCATGACGGGGTGATCTCCAGTTTTTGAGCGTTATGGTTCGCGCCGCTTGATGACCGGCCGGACTTCAACCGCCATGCGGTAGTCCAGCCCGGGGCAGTCGCGGGCGCATTCGACTGCGTGATCCAAATTGTCCGCCGTGATAAGGACATAGCCACCGACGATTTCCTTCGATTCCGCGAAGGGTCCGTCGGTGATCGACGCCCCGCGCGGGCCACGGAGAATTTTGCCACCGACGTCCAACCCGTTCGTCCCGAGAACGAGGCCTTTCGCCGTCAAACCGTCCATCCAGATCTTAAAACGGGCCATGATCTGCTTCAGCTCCTCCGGCGTCGGACCGACCCCGGTATTGGGCTGATGGAGGAGCAGGAGGAACTGAGATTTGTCGGATGATTCGGTCATGGTCGGGGATGGTTATTGATCCTATGACGAACGGATTCGATGCAGCAGGACAAAACGCATCGCCGATCATCCGATAGCTCTGCCGGCCTCGACCGCTACTTCTTCACCGCCGCCAGCTGGAGGCGCTTGATGTCGAGCTTGGTCATCTTGAGCAGCGCGCTCATGACCCGTTCGGCCTTCGCGGAATCCTTGGAACTCATTAAATCGCCGAGAACTTGGGGGACAATCTGCCAGGACACTCCGAACTTGTCCTTCAACCAGCCGCATCGGCTGGTTTTCCCGCCCTTCGAGAGTCGCTTCCAATAATAGTCGATCTCCTCCTGGGTCGCGCAATCGACGACAAAGGAAACCGCCTCGTTGAACTGAAAAACCGGCCCGCCGTTCAGCGCCGTGAAATGCTGGCCGTCGAGCACGAAAGCCACGGTCATGACCGACCCGGCCGGCCGCCCCGTGACGTCCGACCCTGCGTCACCATAACGCGCGATCTTCGTGATCTTCGATTTCTTGAAGATCGAGGTGTAGAATTTCGCTGCGTCCTCGGCATTGTCATCGAACCACAGGAACGGAGTGATCCTTTTCACGGGGACAATGGATTACAGTTTGCCGACAAGGGCTTCCAGTTGATCGGTGGCTTTGCCCCATCCCGCGTGAAAGCCCATTTTCTCGTGTGCCTCCCGGTCGGCGGACGTCCAGTGCTGCACCCGCGCGGTATACCGGGTCTTGCCCGGACCTGCATCTTCAAACGTCAGCACTACTGTCATGAATGGCTTGGCCGAGGGCTCCCACGCCTTCGTGTAGGCGTCGGTGAATACCAGCCGCTCGTTGGGCACGACCTCCAGATAGACCCCGCGATTGGGAAACTCGTTGCCCTCCGGTCCGCGCATGACGATCAGGTTCGCTCCGCCGGACCGCACGTCGACTTCCACGATCGGCGTTGTCCAAGGGCGCGGCGTGAACCACTGCTTAAGGAGTTCCGGCTCGGTCCACGCCCGAAAGAGCTTCTCCCGGGAGGCCGCGATGATGCGGGTCAGCGAGAGTTCGCGGTCCGATGCGGAACAGTCGGCGGCTGGCTGCACGGACGTGTCGTTCCCGACGGTTGGTTTTGAGCTCATGATTCGGGTGGAGGGGGAATGAATTGAAACGCGCGGCGAGTCGCGATGGTCTTCCATAGCTCACGAACGAGGCGACGTTCTTTGGACACCGACCCCACGTAAAGCCGTCCGTTCTGGCTGATTTGCCCCGCGCCCGGCAAGTGTCTTCCCACCCCCGGGGTCGTGACGGCTGGGATGCCTCCTTATGCCGGCTAAACTTTTCGCCAACCCGGTCGATAGAAGGCGTTATCTCCTAGCTGCCCTGATCACGCCTGCCATGGCATGAATGCTCCCACGTCTTTCCCCATGAATCGAAAGCCGGCGATGTTCGCCGCGGGTTCATTGCTGCTCGTTCTGGGCGCCGTGGCGATCCTTGTCGACCATCGCGGGTTCGACGCCGGTCGCATTCCCTGGGTGCAGCTCGCCGTCGGCGGCGCCTTCGTCACCGGGTTCGGTTTCACCTTGTCTCATTTCCTGCGGCTTCGTCAGACCCGGCCGCTGGCGGAAAAGATCGATGCCCTGACCGATCGTTCCGAGCGGATCGCCTCCCATGCCTCGCAAGTCACGCGCGATGCCGATGCGCTCGCCACCGTCACCTCGCGCGAGGCCGCCAGCATCGAGGAGATTGCCTCCACCGTCGAGGAGCTCGCTTCGATGACACAACGCAATGCGGACAACACGCGCGAGACCGACCGCCTCATGCAGGAGACGCGCACGACCATGACGCAAGCCGATGCATCGATGCACACCTTGTTGACCGCGATCGAGGCCATCCAACGCCAGAGCGCCGCGACCTCCAAGATCATCAAGACGATCGACGAAATTGCCTTCCAGACCAACATTCTCGCGCTCAACGCCGCCATCGAGGCCGCCCGCGCCGGCGAGCACGGCGCCAGCTTTGCCGTCGTCGCCGAGGAGGTCCGCACGCTGGCCCGGCACGCCGCCGAGGCCGCGCGCGACACCGCTGGATTGCTCGAGGAAACCGCCCGCCATGTCGCGCAGGCCACCACCGTGGTCAGCGAGACGAGCCGGCAGTTCGAGGATGTCAACGGCCGCGTCACGAAATCGAGCGGCCTTGTTTCGGAGATCGCCCAGGCCTCGGCCGAGCAGGCCCGCGGCCTCGACCAGCTCAACATTGCCGTCATCGAGATCGAGAAAGTCGTCCAGCACACGGTCGCCAACGCGGATCATTCCGCCAGTGCCGCCCAGCAGATGACGGGGGAGTCACAGGCCATCGATGCCCTGCTGGCCGATCTTCGCCGTTTGCTGCGGGTGCAACGCGGCGGCGCCGGGGCGGAGGCGGCGACCGATGGCCGTCTCAAGTTGCGTATCGCCGTCAGCACGCTCGTCGCGGATTCGCTGGCCAAGTGGACCCAGCAGACACCGGCCGTCGCGATTGACCGTTTCGACGGGCCCCATGCAAACCGTCCCACCGTGGATCTGGTGCTTCAATTACAGGCGCTTGCGGCTGGCGGCCTCGATTTCGACTACGAATTGTCCATCCACCCGAATCACGGGCGCGCCGTGGTCGAAGTTCAGCAGGGCTACAACGATCTCACGGCCGAAACCGTCTGGGATTCGGAAATCGCGCGCAACGCCGAGGCTTTGCACTCCTCGCGGCCGGTCATCCAAAATGGCGAATTCGAGAAGGGCCTTTACGTGCTGCCCGGCAACCAGCGCGTGCTGCAAACCAACCTGTCCGAGTCGCTGGCCGGGCTGGTGGGCGCCACCGTCTTCAACTGGCCGGTCGATTTGCAGTTGCTCGACCAGATGGGCCTGAAGCGGATCGAGAAGGCCAGCCGGACGGAAAAGCTGTTCCAGCTCCTGCGCGACGGACGCGCCGACTTCACGCTGCTGGAGTTTGCGAGTTCGGCCGACATGGCGGTCGAGCACGACGGCATCCGCCTCATCCCCGTGCCCCAGTGCAAGGTTCCGCTCCCCGGCAGTCGTTCGTGGATCGTTTCGAAGCACTCGCCACACGCCGACGTCCTCGTCCCAGCACTCGACCGCGGCATCGCGATTCTCCGGCAGGAAGGCCGCATCGAACGCGCTTTCCGCGAGTGCGGCTTTTTTCATGCGAAGGTCGCCCGCTGGAAACGCCTCTCCGTTTCATCGGAGAGTCTCCACCGCCCGCCGCTGGTTGCCGCACGGGCGGCTCCGGCCGCGGCGTTGCGTTTCTAGCGACGGGCGCAACGACCGGTTTCTGCCCGGCGGCGGAATTCAATCCACCCAACCGATTGCGTGTGTCGCGGTGGACCCGGACAACCATTGCCGGCACCGTGCGTCTGGCTGCGCGATCCCCAATGCCGGTGCAGGTGCGCCGATGCCGGTCTTTCCATGAATACCCCAAGCAATGAGAAGAATGCGATTTCCCGGAGGGAATTCGTGCGCACCGCCGCCGTGGCGGCGACCGCCGTCGGAACCGGCCTGGGCTTCACCGCGACCAGCGCCCGCGCGGCCAACTCCGCGGCGGAAACACCCGGGACGCCGCCGCCCATGATCGGTTTTCAAGCGGAGGTTTCCTACCTGCTGCAATACGGCATCGCGCGATTTTTCGACGACGTTCAGGCTCGCGCCAGCGTCAACACGCTCTTCCTGCACGCCAATCTTTTCGAGGCGTCATGGGCGGGCCTCGACCGGGCAACCAACCCCGCGGGCCACTTCGCCACGGCGCACCCGCAATACTACGGAAACGTTTTGATGGCGCCCCAGGCCCTGAGTCCGGGCGATTTCGATCTGCCGGATGCGATGCAAAAGATCACCGCCGAGACCCGGAAGCGGGGCATCAAGGTTTTCCCGTGGATGGAGGAGGACAATCGTCCGCCCCCGAAAATCAAGGGCATGGACCAGCTTTACGAAATCGATCTCTACGGCCGGAGAACCGGCGGCCATCCGGGCGGGCCCTGCCTGAACAATCCTTACTTCCGCAATCTCATCTCCGATTCGATCGAGGACTACATTCGCTCCTACGATGTCGACGGTTTGCAGCGCGGTTCCGAACGCCAGGGTCCGCTGGGCAACGCGCTCGGCGCATGGCATCACGGCGCGAAGAGCGACCCCGGCCACACCTCGTGCTTTTGCGAGCACTGCGCCGCCAAGGCGGCGAAACAGGGCATCGATCTGGACCGGGTTAAAAAAGCCTTCCTCGCCCTGGAGCCCTACGTGCGGGACGGCCGCGCCGGCAAACGCCCGCGCGACGGATATTTCGTGGAATTCTGGCGGATCCTGCTCCGCCATCCCGAACTGTTGACCTGGGAAAACTTCTGGGCCGAGAGCATGCGCGAGATGCAGCGGGAGTTTTCCGCCAGGGCCAAATCCGTGCGACCGGCGGTCCAGGTGGGCTTCCATATCTGGCACAATATCGCCTTTAACCCGATCTATCGGGCCGAGCAGGACTACGCACCCTACACCAAGTATGCCGATTTCCTGAAGCCGGTGGTCTACGACAACCCCGCGGGCGAGCGGATGACGTCGTTCGTCGACAGCATGACGCAAAACGTCTTCGGAGACCTGACCCACCAGCAGATGCTCGACTTCGAATACGCCGTGATGGACCTGAAGGAAAAATCCTACGACGAAATCGTCGGCGGATCGGCCGCCACCTACCAGTCGCAGTTGCGGGAACAACCGATCAACGGCACCCCGCGCGGGAAGTTCGAGCGTTTCTCTGCCGACTACGTTTATCGCGAAACGAAACGCGCGGTGGAAGGCGTCGCCGGTTCGAAGACCCGAATCTGCCCCGGCCTTGGCATCGATGTGCAGTTGAAGAACAGCACGCCGGAAAGCGTGCGCGAGGCGGTCGAGGCCATTTTCCGCGCGGGCGGCAGCGGCATGGTGATCTCGACAAGCCACGCCGCGATGCGCCCGGAAAATCTCAGCGCCGTCGGGGCCACATTGCGGGAGCTGAAGCTGGCCTGAATCCGACGCATCGACGCGAACGGAAGACGCACGATCCATTGTTCGGTTTGATTGCCCGCCGGCTGCTTTCCGTGAAATGCCCGCTCTCCGCTTTCGTCCTCTCATCCGCAGTCCGATCATCTGGTCGGCGACGGCCGCGGCGATCCTTCTGGCTCTCCTCTTACGTGAAGCGGGATATGGCGATCTGAGTTGCTACGTAAACTACAGCCGGTCGGAGCATCTTTTAACCCAATCCGATTCGACCCGCCTTCCGCTTTCGGCCGCTGAGGTCCGACGCCAGCACCAATGGCAGACCCTCGCCCTGCCGGGCCACGGCGAGCTTACGGTCTACTATGCCGAAACACGCCATAGCCCGTGGGGACGATGGTATCCTCTGGTCAAAACCGGCACGACGACGACTTCCCGTCCATTTTTCGTTGCTCGCGGCAACGACCGCGTTTTGTCGGGTGAAGTAGACTGGCAAATCGATCAGACCATTGTCGGCCCGATTTCCGCCCGTGGATATTCGGCCAAGGCCACTGAGGATACTCCGAAACAATTCATCGAGTCGGTGCGGGAGGAGCTGGAAAAAAGCCGGCTTCCACGGTGAATTGACCCGCGCACTCGAGGTCTTGCCCCCGCTCAAGCCCGCAACCGCACCGTCTTTTCCGCGGCGCCATCCCGGAACGTCACGGGCACGGCCGCCTTCGTCAGGTCGCCGCCGTCGATCGTGATGCCCGCGTTGCCCTCCCCTTCGACCTGTAAGAACGCCGCCGCCGGCGTCAGCACCCGCGAAGCGGTGAGCAACGCATCCTTCACGCCCGTGAACCGCACGACCGCTTCGCCGGCCGGATTGCCCTGGGCACTGAGCCCGTTGATCGCCACATCCTCCACATTATCGAACACCACCGCGGGGCGAAGGTCCGCGCTCGCGACCTCGAACCGCACATTGTGGAGCGCGAGTCCGCGCACGTTCCGCGCAAACAGGCCATAGGCCGGTGGGCCGAGCGGCGCCTCGCCCCAGACGCCGAAATACTCCCGGGTGGTCGCGGGAATTTTCCGCTTGGCCGCCAGTTCGGCCGAGCCGCCGCCGGCCGACGTCACGTGCACGTCGTCGAACGTGACGTTCTCGATGAACGCGTCGCCAATGCCGTTGAGCGTGATGCACGAATGCTGCTCGCCGTCGTAAATGCGCCCGATCGTCGCCATGTCGCCGCCGTAGCTGTCAACGGGCGCCGGCACGGTCGTCGCGCGGATGTTGCTGAAGGAAATATTGCGCACATACGACGCGGCCGCGACCGCCGCCCCGCCGGTTTCCCCGCGACCGCGCGAGCTGAAGTTGATGCCGATCGGGCCGGTGACATTCTGCATGATGATGTTCGAGAACGACAGGTTCTCGAGCTGCATGCCGCCGGCGCCGATTTTGACCGGGCAGCCGTAGGTCTCGTAGATCAGGCAGTTCGATACCGCGATATTTCGCACCACCCCGCCGCCGAACCGGAACACCGACCAACGCGTGCTGAAGACACAGTTCGTCACGGTCACGAACTGGCAGCTGCCGAATAACGCGCAGGCATCGTCCTGGCAAAGCACCGTGCAATTGCTGATGGCCACGTGCTGCGCGCTGATGAAGTGGAAGCCATCGTTGTTCACATTAACCCGATTGTGGATGTAGAGGCCCTCCAGCCGCACCTGCTGGCTCTGGATCACCCGGATGCTGTGAAACGCACAACGCACGAGGCGGAGATCGCGCACGACAAGATTCTCGCAGCGATAAAAGAGCAGATGGTAGGGTCGTTGCGCGCCACCGATGCCGCTGGGCGGCGGTGCACCGTTCTTCCCATAGTTGTTGAACAGATGTCCCTGGCCGTCGATCGTTCCCGGACCCTCGATCGTGACGTTTTTCGCTTCCACCGCGTAGAGCAACGCCCAGTTGCCGTCGCCCAGCGTCGAGTCGCCGCGCAGTGGAATCGCGCCGACCGCGTGATATTGCTTGCCGTCGCCACTGCCGAGCAGCGCAGCCGACGCCGCGAGATGCAGCGTGATATTGCTCTTCAGCTGGGTCGTGCCGATGACAAAGGTCCCCGCCGGCACGAGCACCGTGCCACCGCCGTCGGCCGCGCATGCGTCGATCGCGGCCTGCAATGCCGGCGTGTCGACGGTGGCGCCGTCGCCCCTGGCGCCGAAATCGCGGACATTGTAGATTCGCGCGCCGGCCGCGGGGCCGCCAGCCGCGGAGGCGTCCGTTTCGGCGGCGAGCATCCGTTGCGGCAATAACGCCGCAGCGAGTGCCGGCGTCGAGACGACGCCCAGCCACCTGCGACGCGAGAGGATCTGTTCGCTGTTTTCGTCCATGATGGGGTCCTTGAATGGCAGCGGAGAACGCGCGGAGTCGTTCTCCACGCATGTCCATGTCGCTGCCATCACAGGGAGACAAACGACGCCGGATAATCCCACGCTAAAAACGCTGTCACCGTTAAGCAGTCCCGAGAATCACCCGCCCGATTGCGGCCCTCGGCGGCCAAAACGTCGCAAAGCCGAAATCATGACACTGCGATCACCTCTGTCGCGGCACCACGACCGCTCGTCTCCACCCTGATCGCGTCGGCGACAACTCCGAGGCGGCGTCAGGCGGCCGCGAGATAAACCAGCGTTTGGTTCAAAAGCTGATGGGCAATCTCGCCGAACGTCACCGGGCCCGTGAATGGACCGGTTTTGCGGCCATGCAATCCCCCGTAGACGTAGTTCAAGATGCAATTGCAGGACAGCACCGGCTGGACGCCCGTGGGCACAAGCTTCGAAAACGCCTCCACGTAGTCGCCCACCGGAGCGGCTTCGCGGTAGTCCACGTCGGGGAAAACAGGCGCATAGAAATTCACCCGGCCAGTCGCCTCGTCAACGGACTTGATGCTGACGTTGACGTTGGTTCCGGCGTAATCGGCGACCAGCGGACGGTCCGGGAGCCAGTTCCGCTCTTTCATGAACCGGGCAAGACTGACCGGCTGGCCATCCACGAGGGCGATGTTCGCGGAGAATCCGGCCTCGCGAAACCGCACGGTCAGCCCCGTGCCAGGTTGAAAGAGGTTCACCGTCTGCACCATGACCTGCGCTTCCCGTGCGAGCTCGGCATGGAGCACGATGGCTTCGTTGGTCAGAAATACTCCCGTGCGCCCATCGACCACGATCGGGGCGTCCGTCGCGAGATCGTCAAGGTGGACTCCTGAAATCCAGCCGATGACGGGCTTCAGGAAGATCTCGGCATAGCCCGGCGCATGCATCGCGTATTCGAGATGCGCCTCGCTGTTGGCCGGGATGATGACGTAGGAGAAACCGTTCGCAAATGCGTCCGTGGCGATCGCGCCGAGGGCATCCGCCGCGTAGCTCTTGATCGCCCAGCGCGAGACGGGCAGCTTGATCTCATCGACAAACACCTGGTGCCGGTCGCAGCAGCCGCCCTCGGCGGTGACAAAATAGGGAATGCTGCCGCCGATCCAGTTGCCCGGTTTGAGCTGGGCGAGTGCCGGGCGCGAACCAGCGATGATGAGCGGTGCACCCCGGGCGATGCGGGCGTTGGCTTGGGCGAGGGAGAGGAGCATGATGATGTCAGTTGAAGATCGCGGCAATATCGGGGGCGAGAATGCGCTGATACTTGCAGAAGAAGGCGTGCATTTCCTCAACCGCCCGGAGCAATGTCGTGTGCGTCGGATCGCGGCGGAAATCGCCTTTCAGGCGGAAGAGCAGCATCGAGGCAGCCGCATTGCTGAATTTGTAGTCGAGGTGGCCCTGCAACAAGGCCACCCATTTCGGATGAGTTTTGGCTGGAACCATATATTGAGGCCGGTTCGATTTCCGGCGGTCCGGCCCGATTGATTTCCTTTCGGGCGCCCGATGCGCGGGCTTGAGCGAAATCCCCGCCGGGCGTTGAACGATAAGCGCGGGTGCTGGGCGCCGCAATTTATGCTCCCACCGGAAATCAAGGGGCGCCGCCGGCGGCGCGAATCGCGAGTCCACCACGTCCGGGAAACCCGGATTGACCACCACGCGATTGATGGGCCCGATAGCGCGAACATGCCGCGCAGCGTCGTCCTCCAAAAAAGCGTGCGCTGCGCCCGGTGCCAGCTCCCGCCGCGTTGGTGCGTCTGCCGGGGACTGCGCACGGTGGAGTGTCCGCTCCAGGTCGATGTCCTGATGCATCACATGGAGGTGTGGCGCCCGAGCAGCACCGGGCATCTCATTCACCGCACGGTCGCGGGAGCGGGGCTGCATGTCTATCGACGCGAGCGCGGGATCGAACCGGCGGCGATGTTCCGCCCGGACCGGACACTCTGGATTCTCCATCCGCTGGGCGAGCCGTTGCCGTCCGTGCCGCCCCCGGCGGCGGCACTGCAGGTGCTGTTGCTCGACGGCACCTGGCGACAAGCCGGCGACATGGCGCGCGCGCTCGAACCGTGGGGACGCCGGGTCCGGCTGCCGATGGCCGGGGAGAGCCGTTACTGGCTGCGGGCGCAGGCCGGCGAGAATAAATTCAGCACGATCGAGGCGCTGTTGTTCCTGCTGGCGGCGCTCGGGTTGCCCGACGTCCACGAGCAACTGCGCCGGCAATTTGAATTGCATGTCTATGCGGGACTGCGTGCCCGTGGCGGGAAGGCGGCGGCGGCTGAGTTCTTGAAAACGTCGCCGGTCCCGGCGGCATTTCCCGAGGTGCTCGCCGAGTTCGAGGTCCGTCGCCCCCGCCCCTGACGGCGCAAGCGCGCCGCGGCGCGGCTCGAGCCCGACCGGTCACCCGGTGGGCAGCCAGAGCAATTGATCGGAATTCTTGTCGCTCGATCCAGCCCACAGGTATTTTTTCCCGGCATGCGTCACCACGGCCACTTTGACGCCACGCTCGGTCGCGCCGACGAAGAATTCCGTGCGGCCCGATTCAATGGCGGAGATCGCCGCCTCCTGCGACAACTTCCAGCGACTCTTGTCCGAATTGAGGCCCCCGATCGAGTCGATGCGCTCATGCGGATCGTGACTGTATGCCCTTTGGACAAAACTGATCGTGCGGCGGTGAACGGGAAGAGCCATGGTCGGATTGGTTTGGGGGCTTCACGGCAGTGAAGCCGGCAAGACCATGGTCCGGCGTCGTGCCCCGCGCGAACTCTATTCCGCCACCCCGGTTTCGCCCATCGCGCGCAAAACTTAGCGTCGCCAGCCACCGCGTCTCCGTGCATCTCTGATCCGCTATCATCACCGACGATCACGATGACCTTCCAGTTTGCGGCGGTTGCGGCCGCTGCTGCCACCAAGTGGTCGAACTCGTCGCGGGAGTCGATCGCGTCCCCGAGATCTTCGTCGTCGAGCACGACGGGGTGCGGTGCATGGAACAGCGCGGCGATGGGGCCTGCATCGCCCTGGACCCGCTGACGCGGTTGTGCACCATTTACGAGAACCGGCCGCAGACTTGCCGGAACTTCGAACGGGGCGGCGAATTGTGCCGCCGGATTCTCGCAAAGACCAATCGCATTTAGGTCCGCACGGGCGATGAAGAGACCGACTCCCGAGGAACGAAAACGCATGTGCACGCACAAACGCCGCTACCGCACCGGGGCGGACGCACTCGACGCGGCGCGCCTGGCCGGAACCGAACGCCAGCGGAAGGCGTATCTCTGTCCGCTCTGCGGAAAATGGCACTTGGCCACTCGCTGACGCCGCAAATCGCAGCGGCGTTGTCGTTTCCCTTGGGACGCCGTATCAGGTCCTGACCGGCGCCGGCGACGTCAGCGCTTCAGCGCGGCGCAGAATTTCGCGAGGCGGGCGACACCCTTCTGGATGATTTCGTCGCTCGTCGCATAGCTCAGCCGCAAGTAGCCCTCGGCGCCGAACGCGCTGCCGGGCACCGCCGCGACCTTTTCCGAGTCGAGCAGCCGGTTGCAGAAATCGAGATCCTTCAGGCCGAAGCTCGAGATGTTGGGAAAGAGATAAAACGCGCCCTCGGCCAGCAGACAGGTGACGCCCGGAATCTTGTTCAGCTCGGCATGCAACATTTTGCGCCGGCGGTCGAAGGCCGTAAGCATGGTCTTCAGCGCGGCGGCGGTTTTTTCCTTTTCCGTCAACGCCGCCAGCGCGCCGTATTGGGCGAAGGTCGTCACGTTCGACGACATCTGGCTCTGCAATTCCGCCAGCGCCTTGGCAATCGGCAGCGGGGCGAGCGTCGTCCCGATGCGCCAGCCGGTCATGGCGTAGGTTTTCGAAAATCCGGCGACGACGATGGTGCGGGCCTCGGCTTCCTTGCTCAGGGTCGCCACACAGGTCGGCTTCACCCCGTCGTAGACCAGGTGCTCATACATCTCGTCGGAGAGGATGTAGAGGTTGTGCTTGAGCGCGACCGCCACGATCGCCTCGAGCTCGGCCCGCGTATAGACGGCGCCGGTCGGGTTCGAGGGCGAATTGAGAATCAGCAGCTTGGTTTTCGGCGTGATCGCGGTTTCCACCATCGCGGGGGTGAGACGGAAACCCGTCCGGTCGTCGGCCAGCACAAACTTCGGGGTCGCGCCGGCGAGCTTTACCATCTCGGGATAGCTCACCCAATAGGGCGCAGGCACGATCACCTCGTCGCCCGGCGAGCAGGTCGCGAGGACGCCCATGTAGCAGTTGAATTTGCCGCCCGGTGAAACCACCACCTGTGCCGGAGTGGCCTTCAGGCCGTATTCGGCAGCATAACGGCTGGCCACCGCCTGCCGGAGTGGCTCGATGCCCGGAGTCGCCGCATATTTCGTCTTCCCCGCCTTCAGCGCCGCGATGCACGCCTCCTTGATGTGCTCGGGCGTGTCGAAATCCGGCTCGCCGGCGGCGAAACCGCAGACATCTTCGCCCGCCGCCAGCAGGGCCTTGGCCCTCGCGTCGACGGCAAGCGTCGGTGACGGCGAAACATTGCGGGCCCAGGTGGAGAGAGGCGCGGGAGGATTGCTCATGGACAAACGGTCAGACGAAAAGACCGTGGTTAGCGAAAAGCAAGCCCGGTGCGATTGATCCCCGCCACCGGCGAACCCACCGGCATTGCGGCGCGCCACGAAACTGCACCGGCCGCCTACCGCTTCTTTTTCGCCGGTTTCACCGGCAGACTTTCCAGCGCCAGCCGCAGCAGTTCGCCGACGCTGGCGTCCTTGACGCGCGCATAACGCTTGAGCATCGCGCGCTGGCCGGAGGTGACGCGCACCGAAATCTGCCGGTGCGGATCGCGGGCCGGCTCGCAACCCTCGAAATCAAACGTGTCGATCCCGAGGCGCACCACTTCGCTCGCGGTCTTGAATCCGTGTCCCCGCCGGCAGGCCTCGATTCGAGCGATCAGCGAAACCGGCAGGTCAAACGTGAGCGGGGCGGAAGCTTTGCGGGAGTGTTTTGGCATGCTGAACAGCGACCATGGGGTATGTTGCCTTGGGCGGAGAGCAGGCACGCTCCGTCGTTCGGTCGCAACGAAAATATTCGCGGCCTGCGGCATTGACTCACCCCGGTCTTGGCGGGTTCATGCCTTGGGCGTCACCGCCCGCGTCATGGCCAAAGTCGTCATCGAGAGTCTCACGAAAGTCTATCCGGAGAAAACCGGCCCCGGGGTCCGGGCGGTCAACGCGATCGACCTGACGGTCGAGGACCGCGAGTTTATGGTGCTGGTCGGCCCGTCCGGCTGCGGCAAATCCACCACCCTGCGCATGATCGCCGGCCTCGAGGAGATTTCCGCCGGCACGATCGCCATCGACGGCCGGGTCGTGAACCAGGTGCTTCCGAAGGATCGCGACATCGCGATGGTTTTTCAGAATTACGCGCTTTATCCGCACATGTCGGTCTACGACAACCTGGCGTTCGGGCTGAAAATGCGAAATTTTCCGAAGCCCGAAATCGATGCGCGCGTGCGCGAGGCGGCCGCCCTGCTCGGGCTGGACCAGTTGCTCGACCGCCGGCCCAAGGCGCTCTCCGGCGGCCAGCGGCAGCGCGTCGCCGTCGGCCGCGCCATCGTCCGCAAGCCGAAGGTGTTTCTTTTCGACGAGCCGCTCTCCAACCTCGACGCCAAGATGCGGGTCTCCACGCGCACGGAGATTTCCAAGCTGCACGCCCGCCTCGGGGCGACGATGATCTACGTGACGCACGACCAGGTCGAGGCGATGACGATGGGCGACCGCATCTGCGTGATGAAGGACGGCGACATCATGCAGGTGGCCGAGCCGCTCACGCTCTACAACCACCCCGAGAATCTCTTTGTGGCCGGTTTCATCGGCTCGCCGCCCATGAATTTTTTTTCCGGCACGCTGCGCCGCACCGACCGGCGGATCGAATTTGTCGAGGCGCGCGAACCCGCCAGGGAGGCCGCTCCCAACGGCTCCAACCCACTGTCGTTACCCCTGCCTGAAGAGTTGGCCCGCCGTGGCGCCGGATGCATCGACCAACCGGTCGTCCTCGGCATCCGACCCGAGCATGTGCACGATGCGCTCACCACCACGGGCGCCGATCCGGCGCGCACCGCCGAGGTCAGGATCGAGGTCGCCGAGCCGATGGGGGCGGAGACATATCTTTATCTTTCCACTGGCGTAACGAACTTCGTCGCGCGCGTCCGTCCGACCGACCGCTTCGAGGTGAACCAACGCATCAAGGTCCATTTCGACCTCGATCACGCCCACCTTTTCGACCCGGTCACCGGACGGGTGTTGAAGTAGCCCGGGCGCGTTACGCCCGCGCTTCCGGCGGGAGTTCCAGCCCGCCCGCGTCCACGCGTTCCAAGACCAGCCGGTAGGCGTCCTGCGGCGATTCAACGATCCGCCCCGCCCGGGCCCGGACTTCATCCGAAAGTGTGCGGGCATGACGGATGAGAACGGTGTCCACGCCGCACGCGGCCCCGCCGAACACATCCACGTCTGCATCGCCCGCGAAAACCGTCTCGGCCGAGCCGACATCGAGGCGGGCCATGATCGCGCGGAGACCCTGCGGATCCGGTTTGTGCGTCGGCAGGTCGTCGCCGCAAATCACCGTGGAAAAAAATCCCCTGAATCCGTGGCTGGCAAGCAGTGGCTCCGTCGAAGCCCGATCGCGTCCCGTCCAGATCGCGGCCCGCACACCGCCGTCGCGCAGCCGCGCCAGCATGGGAATGGCGCCCTGAAACGGTTCGATCTGATGGCCGTATTCCAAGTGATAGCGCTCCAGTCGCTCGATGGCGGCCGGCACATGCCGGGCATCCTCGACCAGGACTGGGATGAACCGCTCCGGCGGACCGCCCAAATGGGAGAAAATTTCCGTCGTCGGCCGCGGCGCAAACGGCTCGATCGCGTGGGCGATCGCGCGCAGCACGAGCGACAGGCTGTCCAGCAGCGTTCCGTCCAGGTCGAATACCACGGCCCGTGTCCTGCTCGCGGGCGTCATGGCGGCAGCTGCTCCACCGGTGGCACCGGGGCCTCGCCGCCGAGCTCCGCCGGTGCGAAGACCGACGCCGGCAGCTGCAGGCCCAGCGCCGCCGCGGTCACGAGGAGGCGCGTCTTGTTGCGCGAGTTCTCATCCCGCACCTCGAAGGATTTCGGGATGTATTGCCCGTTGACCTTCTTGAGGTCGACCAGCGAGAGCGTCTTCGTCACCCGGCGATCGGCGCCAAGCACCTCCGTCTTCACCGGCACGTTGAACTGCGCGTCAAAGTAGGAACGCACCGCCGTGATCCCTGGATGGGCCGCGGCGAAAGCTGCAGGCGGCGGAAACAGGAATTCGTGCGCCGGCCGGCCACCGATGCGCTGGATGCTCTCCACCGTCGCCCCGGGCCAGTAAAGAAACGGCATCTGCAGATCGAAGGCCGAAAGCTCCACGCCGGGAATGAGCGGCGCCATGATTGAGCCGGGGGCGAGTGGTTGCACGGTCCCGCCCTCCAGCACCCACCCGGCCGCTCTCGCGCCGTTTTGCACCAGCAAACGATGCTCATGGCCCGCGGCATCCATCAGCGCGATCCGCGCCACGGCCCCCTGCTCGTTGTGGCCTCCCCACATCCGGCCGCGGAACCGGGTCTCGTCGCCGCGCCGCGGTAATTCAATCAGGTCGAACTCGAGATAGTATTCCCCGGCAATGCCGGATTCGCGGAATTGGACGAGGATGCGCTGGGCTTCGGCCGCGTCCGGTTTGCCGATCTGCGCCAATTCCGGTGGCGAAGCAGGAGGCGGCGCCGCGGCCGCGCCGGCGGCGGCCGTCGCCAGAATAAAAAACGCCCGCCGGAAAATGGCGGGCGCGTCTCTGCCGATTTTCGCCATGAACGTCGATCAGGGCGCCTTTTTCGGCTCAACCGGAGCTGCGGTGCCAGTGGACGCCGGAGCCGCCGTCGTGGCCGATGGGGCAGTCGTGGCCGATGGCGCCGTCGCCGGTGCCGCGACCGGCGCGGTCGTCGTGGCTCCAGCCGGGGCCGGCGTGGTCGGCGCGGGCGCGGCCGGCACGGCGATATTCGGGAGGGCGGAGCCGCCGGCCGGGATCGCGTGCTTGCGCTCGTAGATGCGCCCCAAGTAAAGGGTGAACGCCAGCACGAAAAAGGTGATCGTGAGGTATTTCGTCGTGTTGAACAACACGTTGCTGGTGTCGGCGCCAAAGGCTGCCTCCGCCGCGCCGCCGCCGATGGCCGCGCCCATGCCACCATCCTTGGACTTCTGGGCCAGCACCACGAGGATGAGGAACAGTGAAACGAGGATAAGAAGGAACGCGACGATTCCGAGGACAATGCTCATGGTAAAGGGGCAGGACAGCAGACGCGGGAGCCGGTTGTCAATCCGACTGATTCAAGGGCCTGCATCCCGCCCGCGACCACTTCAAGGCCTCGTTCCGGGCGGTCCAGCGTGCTTCACCGGTCACGCCTCAACACCCAATTTTTCGAGCAGTCGCTGCAAATCCTCGTTGCCGCGGTATTCGATGACGATCCGCCCCTTCTTGGCGGAATGCAGGACCGCCACGCGGGCTCCCAGGTGCGACGTCAGCTTCTTCTCGATTCCAGCGACGGTCGCCGCGTCCTTCGAATTCATCCCGCGCTTTGCCGGCTTGGTCGACGCGCCACCATTCGCCCGGGCCGATTGCGCCAGCTTTTCCGTCACCCTTACGCTCAGCCCCTCCTCAATCACCTGTCGCGCGAGCAAGCCGCGCCGGGCCGCGTCCTCGATGCCGAGCAAGACCTTGGCGTGGCCGACGCTGAGCAACGCCTTGGCCAGGAATCCCTGGAGTTCCGCATCGAGCGCCAGCAAACGAAGGGAATTCGCCACGCTTGCCCGCCCCTTCCCCACCCGTTCCGCCGCGGTTTCCTGCGTGAGGTCGAAATCGCGGATGAGGCTCGCGTAACCGTGGGCTTCCTCGATCGGGTTCAACCCTTCGCGCTGCAGATTCTCGATCAAGCCGAGGGCGGCGGCGGAGGCGTTGCTCGCCTCGACGATTCGCGCCGGGATCGCCTTGATTTTCAGTTGCTGAAATGCCCGCCAGCGGCGTTCGCCGGCGATGAGTTGATATTTTTCGCCTTGTTTGCGAACCACGATGGGTTGGAGCAATCCCTCGGCGCGGATGCTCTCGGCCAGCTCGTTGAGCTGCTCCGCCGGAATTTCCCGGCGCGCCTGGTAGGGGCTGGGCTCGACGAGGTGCACGGCGATCTCCTGGTAGCCAGGAGCGCCGGCGACAGGCGCCGGGTCCGGCGAGCCGCCGTCCGCGGCGGGAGCGGTGGCGGCGGACCCGGCCGGTTTGGCCGCGGCAATGAGACCGCCGAGACCGCGGCCAAGACGTGATTTGGGAGCTGCAGACATGGAGTTTATTTGCCGCCGGGGATCACGAGCGTCTGCCCGACGACGATGTGCGAAGGATCGGAAAGCTTGTTGGCGTTGATGATGTCCTGCGCCTTGGCGCCCGTCTTGCGTGCGATCTCGGCGATCGTATCGCTCTTCTGCACCGTGTATTTCGCGCCGTCTTTTTGAAAATCCTCGACCAAGCTCGGCGGCACCGCCGGCCGGGTGGCCATGCTTTTCGCCAGCGAATCGAGCGCGGCATTGGTCTGCTTGCCGAGCGTCTCCATCTGCGTGCCAACGCGCTCGAGAATTTCAGCCTTGGAGGCCGCCACCGAGGATTTGATCTGGCCGTTCAGATCGGCGACCGCGTTGTTGAGTTGGTTGAGCGTCACGAAGGCCTTGTCCGAGGTGTCCGACTTGCGGCGCAGTTCGCCGTTTTCCCGTTCCAGCTGCTCGAGGCGCAGCGTCAAATCGCCGACCCGTTGCGTGAGGCCACGCACGTCCTCCCGCAAGTTGGCCACATCGACCGGCAACGAATTGCCGGAGTAAGCACCGGTCCCACTCTGCGCCCAGGCGGTCGCAGCCACGCCCGCCAAGAGCAGCCCTCGGGGCCAGTGGCGGGGGAACGGTCGCAGCGTCATGGGAGCGACATTGAAAACTTTGGGGATGAAAACAAGCGAAGAGCAGCACCGTCACGATCTCCCGCGTGCGTTTCACGACCTCCAAACACGCCCGCTAATCGCGGTGAAATCTTCCCGCTCGGCCGCAAGATTCGGGGCAAAATCAAGCGCGACGTTTCCCGCTCGGAATCCCACGTGCTCGCCTGCGACCGTATCGCGATCCCGACCTGCCCGCCGATCGGACAAGTCACCGGGGCCGACGAGGCCCGCGCGAAACTCAAGACCGGCCGTCCGTAGTCCGGCGCTAGCGCCTTGTAACGAGGGGCGGCATCGGCTGCGAGGGCACCAGCGTGCCAGCCGGCACCGGGCATCCGCGCAGAAATTCCAACGCCGTCAGCATTCGCCCCCCCGGACGTTGCAGCCGCCGCAGGCGCAAGACGCCGTTCCCGGTGGCAACCAGCAGACCGTCGGCATCGGGGCCCAACACCGTTCCGGCCTCGCCGGCCGAAGCGTCCGGCAAAGCCTCGGCGAGTCCAATTCTAACCGGCTGCCCGCCCAGCTCGACGCGACATGCCGGCCAGGGAAAGAGACCGTTGATGCGCGCCGCCAATGCGGTGGCGGGTGCGGTGAAATCGAGCACGCCGTCCTCTTTCCCGAGCTTGCGGCAATAAGTCGCGGCCGAGTCGTCCTGGGCAGCGAACTCCAGCGATCCCGTCGCCAGTCGTGGCAAGGTCCTCGCCAGCAGCGGCACACACGCTGCCGCGAGTGCCGCCTCGATTTCGGCCGCCGTATCGAGCCACCCGACCGGCACACGCTCGACGCCGGCGACCGGACCGGCATCGAGTTTTTTCACGATCCGCATCAGCGTCACCCCTGTTTCGCGTTCGCCACTGGCGATAGCCGACTGAATTGGTGACGCGCCCCGATACCTGGGGAGGATCGAGGTGTGAAGATTGAGCGTGCCGAGGCGCGGAGTCGCGATGAACTCGTCGCGCAGGATGTGGCCGTAAGCCATCACCAGCGCGACGTCAGCGTTGAGCGCCGCCAAGTCCGCCCGAACTTCCGGAGTGAGTTTTTCCGGCTGGTGCACCGGAAGATCGCGCCGCAGCGCCCACGTCTTGATCGCGTTCGGCTGGATCTGCTGGCCACGGCCCACCGCCCGGTCGGGCTGCGTGAAAACCGCCACGACTTTCGCGGCGGATCTCCCCTCACCGTCGAGCCAGTTGAGCAATGGCAGCGCGACCGGGTCGGAGCCGAGAAAGACAAGGCGGAGTGAAGAAGACATTGGTGAAGACGCGCACCTTCCGGTCGCGCAGCGCGACCGGCTCGCGGCCTAGCGGATTTTTTTCAGCCACGCCTTGACGGCTGGCGCCAGCGCCTTGGTGAACGCGGCGTCGCGGTCCGGCTTCGGCAGGCCATCGAGCACGCCCCAATACTCCACGTGCGTCACGCTGCGACCCGGCGGGAGTTTCACCAGCGGGCTCAGCGTCTCGAACTCGATCATTTCGCCATTGGTGAACGTCTCGAAGGCGCAGCCGAAGTCGGGATAGGTCGCGCCGGCGATCACGGGCGCATGCTTCACAAATGTCGTCCCCCGCAGCCAGTAGGCCGCCCAGCCCGGATAGTTCGTGATCCCGAACTTCTGCGCCTGCTTCGCCTTCGGCACGTCGATGCCAACGAAATCCCGATGCAAGTCCCACAGCGACAGTGCAAGGTCGGTGTAGCTCCACGGCACAAACGAATACGTCGGCAGCAAATCGCCCGCCGCATGACTGCCCTTCGGCAGCAGCGGCAGCACGCCGTAGCCGCCGCCGCGAAACATCGTCAGCGCCCATACGGCGGTTTCGACCGGCCACAGTCCGTGGTTCGTCAAGGCGTGCGTCACCTTCACGGTCCGGTCGTCCGTGAGTTCGAGCTTCATCGCCTTCTGGAGACCGGTCCTCGGCTCGGTCGGCTGGGTCAACGCGACCCCGCGGGGCAGCAACTTGACCGCCGGCGGATCGTCGTCGGGCTGGTAGGTCCGCACGATATCCTCGGGCGAATGCCAGAGCCGGTGGCCGCCGCGCAGCAAATAACCGTTGGCCCGCTGCTCATCGCGGGGGAACTGAAAGAACAAATTGCCCGCGCGACCCGCCGTCGAACGCAGCGAAACCACCCGCGGCCCGACCGACGTCGTCACCACGAGTTCGAGGTTCCTGGTCGCGAGCAACCGCGCCTCGCCACCGCGATAATCAGTCTTCGAGGATTTCATGTTTCGAATCGGGTTCCGCGTCCTCGTGCGTGCGCCACTTCGGAGTGTGCGGCTGGCTGCGCGCTCGCTCCTGGGCGGCGCGAATCGCGGAAAAGGACATGCCCGGCTCGTGCTTGTCCTTGCCGACGAGGTCGAAATAAATCGGGCAGCCGTTGAGGCCGAATTCCTTCACGAGGCCGGCCTCGAGATAACGGCGGTATTGTTCGGTCAGCTTCTCCTCGCGGTTGCAGAAAAGTTTGATCCGGAACGGCCGCGACCCGGTCTGCGTGGCATAGTAGACGCGGAAACGCTTGCCCCCGATCGAGGGAGCGGGCATCCGCTCGCTCAAAAACCCGATGATCTTGTTGAGCTTCGCGGTCGGCAGTTTCGTATCGAGCATCCGGTTGAGTTGCACCGCCGCGTTGAGCATCCGGTCGACCTCGTAGCCGCTCACCGCCGAAACGTAGATCACCGGTGCGCCCGGGGTGAAATACAGCCGCTCGAACAGGGCGTGCTCGTATTTTTCCCGGTAGTCGCGCTCGCTCTTGTAAGGCTCGAAGCCGCCCTGGCGCTGAAAGGCCTCCTTCACGAGGTCCCATTTGTTCACGACGACGACGATCGGTTTCTTCTCCTTGATCGACTCGCCGGCGATGGCCTTGTCCTGCTGCGTCACCCCTTCCATGGCGTCGAGCACGAGAAAAACGACGTCGGTGGATTTGATCGCATCGAGCGAGCGCAGCCGGGAAAAATACTCGACCGGCGACGCGAGTTTGGTCGCCGCCTTGATGCCGGCGGTGTCGATCAGCCGGAAGGGATACATTTTTCCGTTACGGCCCTTGAAGGTGAAACCGAGCTCCACCGAATCCCGCGTCGTGCCCGGCGTGGGGCTCACGATCAAGCGTTCGCTCTGCAGGAGCCGGTTGCTCAACGACGATTTGCCGACGTTGGGCCGGCCGATGAAGCACACCGTAAGGGCCTGGTCCGGGTCGCGCACGGCCTCGCTCTCAGGCGCGAGCGGTCCCAACTCCTCCAGAATCGCGGCCCGCAGTTCGGTTTCGCCGCGACCGTGCTCGGCGGAGACGCGCAGCGGTTCGCCCAGTCCGAGGCGGTAGGCCTCGTCGAGCTGAATCTTGTCGTCGTCGAAGTCCGCCTTGTTGATGACGAGCCGCACCTTCTTTTTGCTCTTGCGCAGCATCGCGGCGATTTTCTCGTCGAGCGACGAGAGCCCGGACAATCCGTCGATGATGAAAAGGATGAGCGCAGCCGTCGTGATCGCGAAGTCCACCTGCACCTCGGAGGCCGCCGTCAGCGCCGCCGGCGTGTCGATGCCCCGATAGCCGATGCCGCCCGTGTCGAGCAGGGTGTAGTCGCCGTCCCGGACCTCGGCCGAGATGACGTCACGCGTCACGCCCGGCTGGTCGTGCACGATGGAAATGCGCTTCCGCGCCAGCCGGTTGAAGAGCCGGCTTTTGCCGACGTTGGGTCGGCCGACGATGGCAACGGTGCGATTCATGGGAAAAGTAGCGGAAACCGGGTAACGGGTGGCGAGGAGGAAAGCAACGGGCGCGGGGACCGCGCCCGTCACGGTCACTTTGTTTGCACGAATCGCTCGATCCGGTCGCACGCC
The DNA here is from genome assembly GCA_937902925.1 of uncultured Opitutaceae bacterium. Lineage (GTDB taxonomy): Bacteria > Verrucomicrobiota > Verrucomicrobiia > Opitutales > Opitutaceae > CALFNN01. Next base: position 72,334 of record CALFNN010000036.1, on the reverse strand, counting down.
TCGATGATTTGCTCGTAGGCGGTGGCGAAGCAGGCCCGGACGTGACCGGTGCCGTTTTCGCCGAAGGCGGTGCCGGGCACGACGGCGACTTTCTCCGCCGTGAGCAGCCCCGTGGCGAACTCCTTCTCGGTCCGGCCCGTCGCGGCGACGTTGGGAAACGCGTAAAACGACCCGCGCGGCGAATGACACTTCAGGCCGATTTCGTTGAAGCGGCGGACGATCAGGTCGCGGCGACGGTGGTATTGGTCGCGCATCTTGAGCACGTTGTCCCACCCGCGCTGCAGGGCCTCGAGGGCGGCTTCCTGCGCCACGATCGAGGCGCAGAGCATCGAGTATTGATGCACCTTCATCATCGCATCGATCAGCACGGCTGGACCGCAGGCGTAGCCGATGCGCCAGCCGGTCATCGCAAAAGCCTTCGAGAAACCATGCAGGAAAATCGTGCGCTCCGCCATCCCCGGCAGACTGGCGATGCTCGTGTGCGGGCCGTCGAACGACAGCTCCGAGTAGATCTCGTCGGTCAACACGAGCAGGTCCTTCTCGCGGCAGAAGGCGGCGATCTTTTCCAGTTGCTCCCTGCTGCACGTGCCGCCGGTCGGGTTGCAGGGCAGATTCAACATGAGCATCTTCGCGCCCGGCTGCCACGCCGCGCGCAGCGCCTCGGCCGTCAGGGCGAAGTTGTCCCTCGCGTAGGTCGGCACCGCGATGCCCTGTCCGTGGACGAGCGCGATGCTTGGATGATAGCTCACGTAGCAGGGCTGGTGAAACATCACCTTCTCGCCGGGGTTGATGAAGGCCCGGCACGCCAGGTCGAGCGCCTCGCTCACCCCCACCGTCACGATAATCTGGTCGTCGGGCCGGTAACTGACGCCGAAGTGCTCCCCGACGTAGGTCGCGACGGCGCGACGCAATTCGATCAGGCCGAGATTGGACGTGTAATAGGTCTTGCCGCGCTCAAGCGCGAAGATCGCCGCCTCGCGGATGTGCCACGGCGTGACGAAATCCGGTTCGCCCACGCCGAGCGAGATCACGTCCTGGCCTTTCATTTTCGCGACGAGCTCGAAAAAGTCGCGGATGCCACTCTTGGGCAGCGCGGCCACGTGGCCCGCCACCCATTGTTTCGGGTCGGTGCTCATGGTTGATGCGACCGGCCGGTCAGGGGGTGATATCGAGACGGGCGCTCTGCGCGTCGCCGCCGTCGAGCAGGAAGCCCTGCTCCTTGTAGCAGCGCAGCATGAAATGCGTCGAGGTCGAGAGCACACCCTCGATGGTCGAGAGCTTCTCCGACACGAATGCCGCGACCTTCTGCAGCGACGCGCCCTTGACGAACACGAGCAGGTCGTAGCCTCCCGACATCAGGTAGCAGGATTCGACCTCGTCGAACCGGCTGATCCGGTCCGCCAGCCGGTTGAACCCACCCCCGCGCTCCGGAGTGATCTTGACCTCGATCACGCCGCGCACGGCGTTGGCGGCGGCGGCGTCGTGCGAGAGATCGAGCACCGGACGCCAGCCGAGGAAGATTTTCTCCTTCTTCAACTGTTCCAGGTGCTGAATAACCTCCGGCTCGGTCAGCCCGGCGACCTTGGCCATCTGGCCGGTCGTAAGGCTGCCACCTTCGATCAAGAGCTTGAGAACAGGGTTCATAGAGGCGCCGGTTATCCGGCAATCCCCGGCATTTGACGAGGATGAAAATGTGCGGGACCGCTACAGTCCGGTCGATTCGAGTCGATGACAACGCTGGCTTCCCATCCTATGAAGATTCTGATCGTCGACGATGAACCGGTCTCCCGGACGGTCCTGTCCAAGATTCTTGCCTCCCACCCCGAGCACCAGGTGACTGTGGCCGACAATGGCGAGGACGCGTGGGCGATCCTTGACGATCCCGCCCGGTCTTTCGACATCGCCTTCCTCGACTTGAGCATGCCGGCCCCGGACGGGTTCGAGCTGATCCGCCGCGTCCGGCAGTCCCCGCTGCTCAAGTCGCTCGAGATCGTCCTGACCACGTCCTCGAGTGACCGTCCCACGGTCACCAAGGCGATCCAGCTCGGGGTGCGCCACTACGTCGTCAAACCCTGCACGGAGGCGGTCATTTTGCTCAAGATACAGCAGATCCAGGCCGCGGCATCGAGTCCGGGCGCCCGCTGACCCGAAGCGCGCCGTCGAGGTCGCACGGGAGTCGCCGTGGCCCCGCGGGCCACGCGCCTGCGTCCGACGTCCGGCCGGGCGTCGATAAAAAAACGTGGATAACCGCGCGTTTGCGGTTTCACTGCCCGTTCCATGTTTGAATCCCTTACCGACAAACTCGGCCAGGCCCTCCGCAAGCTTCGCGGCGTCGGCAAGCTTTCCGAGGAAAACATGGCGGACGCGCTCAAGGAAGTGCGCACCGCCCTGCTCGCCGCCGATGTCCATTTCAAGGTCGCCCGCGAATTCGTCGAGCGCGTCCAGACACAATGCGTCGGCCAGGAGGTTCTCAAGGGCGTCGCGCCCGGCCAGCAGATCGTCAAGATCATCCACGACGAGCTCGTCCGCCTGCTCGGCGAGGGCGCGAACGCTCTTTCCGGCGCGCGGCCGCTCAAGATCCTGATGGTCGGTCTGCACGGCTCCGGCAAGACCACCTCGACCGCGAAGCTCGGTAAATTGCTCAAGAAACGCGGCTATCGTCCGCTTGTCGCCGCCTGCGACGTCTATCGGCCCGCGGCCATCGACCAGCTCGAGATTCTCGCGAGCCAGGAGGAACTCGCCTTCTATTGCGATCGCATATCAAAGGACGTCCCGGCGATCGGCGTGGCGGCGCTCGCCGCCGCGCAGGCCGCGACGGCGGACTGCATCATCTTCGATACGGCGGGCCGCCTGCAAATCGACGCGGACCTCATCGAGGAAGTGAAAAAACTTCACGCCCGCATCCAGCCCGATGAGGTGTTGCTCGTCGCCGATGGCGCACTGGGCCAGGAAGCGGTCAACGTCGCCAAGGCGTTCCATGATGCGCTCGCGTTGACGGGACTGGTCCTCACGAAAATGGACGGCGATGCCCGCGGTGGGGCGGCGCTTTCGATCAAGTCGATCGCCAACGTCCCGATCAAGTTCATCGGCACCGGCGAAAAGACGGGCGACTTTGACACGTTTTATCCCGAACGGCTCGCGCAGCGCATCCTCGGCATGGGCGACGTCGTATCGCTCGTTGAGAAGGCGCAGGAAACCATCGACCAGAAGGAAGCGGAGAAAATGGCCGAGTCGCTCCGCAAGGGCGACTTCAACCTCGACGATTTCCTCGCGCAGATGCAGCAGATCAAAAAAATGGGCTCGATGCAGAGCATCATCGGGATGATGCCGGGCATGAGCGGCATGGAGCTGCCGGCGGGCGCGGACAAGCAGATGGCCCGCACCGAGGCCATCATCAAGTCGATGACGCGGCAGGAACGGAAGAAGCCCGATATTCTCAACGGCAGCCGCCGCAAGCGCATCGCCGATGGTTCCGGCGTGAAGATCGTCGAGGTGAACCAGCTGCTGAAACAGTTTCAGCAAATGCAGCAGATGATGAAGATGCTGAAGGGCGGCGGCGCGAAGAAAATGATGCGCCAGATGGAGGCGATGAAGGGCAAGGGCGGCTTCCCGGGCATGTAATTGCCGCCGGGCGCAGCCGGCTCCGCGGCACCGGTTCGTCCACTCCGCTCAGCCGCCGTTCGTCGCCCTCCGGCCGGAGGCCTTTTCCGCCTCGGTGGCCTGATCGTCCTCCGCGTCGATCATTCCGCCCTCCACCAGCCGCGCGCTCTCGTTGTGGCCGTCTTCGTCCTCGTCGTCCTCGGCGCTCGACTCCGGCGCCCGATGTCCGGTCGAGCCGGGCACGGGGTCCCAGCGGGCCGATTCCGGCAGCGACTCAAGCAGCGATTCCTTCTCGTCTCCCACGGGTTCGCCGGCCAGTTCGCGCCGGGCCTGCTCGTAGTCGGATTCCAACAAATCGTGGGGAGCCCGGCCGTCGATGATCGCCAGTTCCCGCGCCCGCCGCCGCACCCGGGCAAACTCGGCCTTGTCGGCACCGGCGGCCGGCACGACCGCGGGCTTTTTCTTCGGGTGCTTTTTGTCCATGGCGCGACGATCGGGTCCGGGCGAGGCCACGCGGCCCCCTCGGATGGCACTGAGCTTAACGGCTGGGGCGGGCAGCGCAAATATTTTGGCGCCGCCGCTCAGGCCGGATTCAACGGCTTGAGTCCGGCCTCGATCTCCTGCCGGCGGCCCTCGAGAAACGGCGGCAGCGCCAGTTTCTCGCCCAGGCTCTCCATCGGCTCGTCCACCGCAAATCCGGGCTCGTCGGTGGCGATCTCGAATAGAATCCCGTTTGGCTCCCGAAAATAAAGACTTTGAAAATAGTAGCGATTCACCGGCCCGCTCGAGCGCACGCCGAGTTCCGTCAACCGCTGCACCCAGGCCGGATAGTCCTTCTTCGTCGTGCGAAACGCCACGTGATGCACTCCGCCGGCGCCCTGACGCGCGCCGGGCAGGCCCGGCTCAACCGCCACATGCAACTCCGCCGCCGCCCCTCCGCCACCCATCTCGTAAACGTGCGTGGTCACCTTCCCATCCGGCGAAACATATTCCCGGACATGATGCATGTTCGTTACTTCGCGCAACACGCGATCGGTCGGGGTGAGCTCGGGCACGCTGAGCGTGATGGGCCCCAGTCCGAGAATCTGGTGCTCGGCCGGCACGGGGCTTCGAGCCCACGGATGCGCCGGCTCGCGCGGCTTGGCATCGGCCACCAAGGCAAATCGCTGCCCCTCGAAATCCTCGAAGTCGACGGTGGCGCGTCCGTCGCGAACCGCCGCCGCCTGGTGCGCGACGCCCTCCACCTGGAACCGCGCCTCCCACCAGCCGAGGCTCGCCTCGCTTCCGACGCGCAGTCCTGTTCGCGCGATGCTGTGGGCGCCCCGTCGCTCGCGGGGCACGGGCCAGTCAAAAAATGTCAGGTCGCTGCCGGGACTCGCCGCGCCATCGGCATAGAAAAGATGATAGGCGGAAACGTCGTCCTGATTGACGGACTTTTTCACCAGCCGCATCCCCAGTGTGCGGGTGTAAAAGGCGTGATTGCGCGACGCGTCGGCGGTGACGGCGGTGAGATGATGGATTCCAGCGAGCTGCATAAACGCGAAAGCTGCACGCAAAACGCAATTCGTCCAGCGCGTCAGGTCCAGCGATCCGTGGCACGAAGCGACAAGCCGGCGCGTCCGGTGAGCTCAAACCGCCGGCGGCGCGACGTCCGCTCCCGCGTCCGGCGCCGGCGCGGTTTCCGTCGTCGGCCCCGCCACTTCCTCCGACGTGGAGTCGGAAGCGGGCCCTCGAAGAACCGGCAACCCCGGCGGACCGTCGGGCGCCGATGGCGTAGCGGGCGCGCTCGCCGCGACGGCCACCTGGCCCGGCGAGCGACGAGCTTTCTTTCCGTTGGCTTTCGCCGCGGGCTTCGCCGGCTTCGCGTCTGCGAGCCGTCGAGGCGACTTTGCCACCGCGCTTTTGTCGGGACGCTTGGCCGCCTTCTTTACTGCCGGCCTCATCGCTGCGTGGAGCGCCTTTTTCAACGCCTTCAGCCGTTTGCGCGCCGCCTTGGCGGCTTTTTTCGCCTGCTTGAAGGCCTTGCGCACCCGCTTGAAATCGGCCTTGGCCGCCTCCGCCTGATGTCGCGCCGCCGCCGCTCGCTCCTTTGCGCCGGAAATCTTCGCGTTCAGTTTCTTGATCTTCGCGCGACGGCTCGTCGGCGTGGTGCTGGATCGACGGATCTTCATGGGGTGAAACGCTGCCTCGCATCCACCCACGCGTGGACGGCGCGAATGGAACGAAGCGAATTGTTACGCTCACGTTACGGTGCGCCGGCCGGCGCGGCAACCGTCCAAATGTTACATTTTGACCCGCGGTCGTCAGCTTTTCGGCGTCAGCGCCGTGTAGAACTGCACCACGTAATAGGTCGCGGGCGTTTTCCCGATATTGCGCATGTTTTCCAGTTCGTTCGCCGCGTAGAAGATCATCGAGCCGGTCGGCGCGACCGTGATCTTTCCGTCGATGTTAATCTCGAGCGTCCCTTCCTTTATGATCACCAGTTCCTCCTGCGGATGGCGGTGCGGCGCCCCGGTGTTCTCGCCGGGATTGAGCGTCGAGATATGACAATGAAAACGATCGAGCGTCGGCGTGGGCGCGTCGAAAACGGCCACGCGCGCACCGGTCTTGGTCGGGGTGAACTGGAGCTTCGTCCAATCGATCACCATCGAGTTCATCTTGGCGGCGGGTGGCGTGGCGGGAGCGGGTGTTTGGGCGGGGAGCATGGCAGGAGCGACAAGGGACAGGGCAAGGCAGGTGAGCAATTTCATGGGAGAAGGACGCTGGGAGTCGATAACAGTGGAGATTTTGATCGGGTTGTCAGCGCTCGCCGGCAGCTTCAGCCGACCTGCACGACGATCGAGACTCCGCCGAGCGCGACGCGGTCGCCAGCCAGAATCTTTCTTCGCTTCCGGGTTTCGCGGGTGTCGTTCACCTGCACGCGGCCATCGGCGATCATTTGTTTCGCCGCGCCGCCGCTCTCCGCGAGGCCGGCGAACTTTAGCAACTGGCAGAGTTCGATCGGTTCCGCGCGCACGGTCACCGGGCGGGGGCCGGCGGTGGGATTGGGCTCAGATGTCACAACGGCACGAACTGGCGGCTAGGGCGCGACGCTCAACTCTTGGGCGTGAGCGGCGTGTAGTAATAAAGGACGATATAGGTGACGGGCACCTTGCTCGCATTGTGGAGAAATGTCGTCGCACCGGACGCGAAGAAGATCACCGAGCCGGCATTGGCGGTGCGGGTCTGGCCATTGAAATTCGCTTCGACCGAACCTTCCTTCACGATGATGATTTCCTCCTGCAAGTGCTTGCGCGGGTCGCCGCTGCGCTCGCCGGGATTGAGCGTGGTGATGTGGCAGTGGATCTTGTCCACCGTCGCTGTCATCCCGTCGAATACCGCGCGGCGGACGCCGAGCGCGTTGGGAGTCACGGGCATCTGGTCCCAATCGTAAACGGCCGACGCAAGTTTTTCCTGGACGGCTTTGGGGGCTTCAGGCGTTTGCGCGTGGACGGCGCTGCCCAAAAGCGCGGCGGCGAGGAGGAGGGGCGATTTCATGCGGGGTAGGAAGTTAAGGCGGAGCATCGACGTCGGGCCGCGGCTAGCGTTTCGCCAACCATGCCACCCACGGATGCTTGGTGTCGGACACCGGCGGCGCAAGAGTGACCGTGCCACCCCCGGCCACCGGCTCGGTTGCCGTCCGCATCTCGCCTGTCGCGGAGTCGATCCAAGAAAGTGTGAAGCGCGACGGATCGCCCGCCAAGTCGACGTCGACCGGCTCGCCGGTCATCGCGTAGACGAGGTAGGCCTTGCCCCGCGCCGCCATCGCCCAACTCGAGCCGGCATGGGTGCGGACAAGCGGCGCCGCGCGCGTCTCCGCGCGGGCGGCGGCCGGAATGTTCTTCTCGACGGCCGCGCTGACCGCGGGAAAATCGTCGTTCTTGCGGATGAGAACGAGCTGCGGGAACGCGTCGCGATACTCGCGAAACGCCCGGTAGCGTTGCTCGGCGCCGCCCGGCCGTGCCGCCGACGGCTGCTGCTGCGCGCGCTGCAGTTGCTCGCGCGGTGCGAGGTTGAGGCCGCCCAGGATGGTGAACAGCGAACCGTCGGCGCGATAGTTCCAGTTGAAGAAGTCAACCGCCGTGATCATCGGACCGCGCACCGGGTCATCGAGCACGGCGTCCATCTCCGCCTTGGGAATCTCGAGGGCGATGAAGATTTTTTTGCCGTTCTCCTTCTCCCACTGGGCGACCGTATCGAGCCAGAACTGGACGAACGTGAGCGGGCCGGAGTATTCGCGATCGATGCCGTAGACGACGTTGACGTTGTCCTTGAGGACGTCGAGGCCGTGGCGGATGTAGAGTCGATGAAGATCGCGCCGCACTGGCGAGGACAGGTCGTAGAAGGTGCTGCCGGCGGGATTTTCGTCAGGGAGACCGGTGTCTTGGAGACAGTTTACGGGGCGCCACGGGAAATCGACATAGTGTGCGCGGGTTTCCTGCACCGGGTGTTGAAAATAAAAATTGTAGTAGAGGATGCGGCCGTTCGTGTCGCAGAGGCCGGCGAAATCCTTCACGCGCTGGAAAAACCACGGATTGAATTTCGTGAGGTCATACTTGCTCATCCCGTCCCAGTCGGTCCCCTGCCCGCTGCGCGCCCACGGCTGCTCCATGAACGGCGCGGCCACATCGTCGGCGCGCAGCTCGGGGGCGCCGTAGAAGTTGTGGTTGATCCGCCGCCGGTCATACCAGAGGCCATAGTGGTGGACGAACGCCGCGCCCGGGGCGAGCGCCGCGATCACATCCTCGAGGCGGTCGGTCTGGCCGGTGCCGGTTTCGCCAGGCGAAAATCGCGTGATGCCCGGCCCCGCGGGCCGCGCGATGCCGCGCGGCATCTGGCCGAGATACCACGACCAGTTGGTCATCGCCGTGAACGCGCGCTGGCCATCGATGGTAAACTGGGCGTGCTCCACGCGCAACGGATGCACCGGGCCGCGGGCCGGCGGCGGCGGGACGTCGGCCGCGGCAAGGGCGCGGACGCCGTCGGCTGAAATGGAAATCGTCGCCCGCGCGAGACGGGGGACAGCGTCGCCGCCCTTGCGGGCGGCGAGCTGGGCGAGATAGAGGCTGACCGGCGTCATCGCGGAGCCCTTCACGAACGGTTGATAGGGCATCACCCGGGGATCGTAGTCCTTGCTGTCATCCACGATGAGGCCCTTGCAGCCGAACGCCTGGTTCGGCGCGCCCGGCGGGCTCTGCACCTGAAGCTCGGTGGACTCGCAGCTCCAGAAGATCGAATTCGCCGCGGTCCAGCCGGTGCCCTGACCGTTGGCCCCGCGGTTGATGAACCGCAGCGCGTTGCCGCGAATGACGACGTTGTCGTAAAGCAAGCCCGACGCCCAGCTCTCGACCGGGCCGCTGTAGTCCTGCGCGTCGCGGGCGGTGCATTGCAGGAAAACATTCGGGCCCGCGGCCGCGAAGCCCGACGTGAAATCGTGCAACCCGTGCTCGGACTGGCAGCGTTGCACGAGCGTCAGCTGGCCGGCGATGGCGAACGCGCGGCGGCGATAGGCCGCGATCTCCGACACCGGGTCGAGCGCGGTGCAGTCCTCGATCGTGACCGACTTCGAGTCCGCCTGCGCATCGACGACGTAGCTCACGAACTGCTGTGCGGTCACCTGCCGCACCCAGGCGTTTTCCACCTTGTCGAGCGTGACGCAGAACCACGCATGCTCCTCGTCCTTCGGCAACGCCTTGTTGAACTCGGACACGCAGCGGAGGTTCTCGACGCCGACGTGATCGATGCGGCCGGGAAAGTCATAGCGCGTGACCGTGCCGCCGCCCACCTTCGCATCGAGCGCCGTGGTGATCGGCGCATCGAGCGTCAGGGTGTTGCCCTCCACGGCCGTCACCGCGCGTTCCCAGACGATATCGCGCGTGCCCGGTCTCCACGACAGGGGGTTCTGCGGCCAGCCCGAAAAAGCGCCCATTCCAACTTGCGCGATCCACGCGGCGTTGCTCGGACGGCGAACGACGATCCGCGTGCCGACCGGGAACGCCGAGGCGTCGTCGACCGCGAGCCGGGTCGCGCCCACCGGCACATAGGCGTCGGTGACATTCTGGCGCGACGGCGCGATCTCGTTCCGGTCGCCGGCGCCGGCAATCTCGATCAAGGCGCGACGCGAAAGACCGGTTGCCACCAGCACCGTGCCGTTTTCCGCCTGCCCCGACCCGCGCAGCACCACTCCGCTCGCGCGCAGGCGAAGATTCCCGTCGATCCGGTAGCGGCCGGGCTTGAGCAGCACGGCACCGCGAAAACCCTGCGCGTCGACCGGCATCGCGGCCACGAGGTCGAGCGCCGCCTGAATTCGCTCTCCGTCGCGATTGCCGGTCGGCGCCACGACCATCCTGGCCGGCACGAGCGGGATCGCCTCGCCGCCGCCACCGTAACCGGCCGCGGAAAAATCGATGACCCGGTTCCCCGCGTCATCCGCCGTGTAGACAAGCGCGCCGTTGTCGCCCGCGCGGACGGAAATCGCGGGACGGTTGCGGGCTTCGGCGGCACCGGCCAGCGGCGCGAGCAGGCCGAGAATGACAAAACAGACAACAGGGGACAATCCGCGCGAAGCGGTGCGAGATAGTGTAGCCATGGGGTTGAAGCGCTCAGCCAGACGCAAGCGCGGGAAGATTGGGTGCGGAAAAACGGCCCGATCGCGGGCCGTGTCACGTGCCGGGCTGAATGTAGGCCGCCTTCGCAAAAAACTCCCGCTCGCTGCCCCGCGGGTCGTCCTCGACGCGCGGCGGGACGTCGAAGATCATCGTCGGGCGTTTCTCGGGATCGAAGCGGGGCCAGTTCGGCAGCGAGGGTGTGTTCGGATTGCCCGTGCGTGCAAAGGCGATCAACGCATCGCTGGCCTGCTCCGCCAGCTTTTCCACCGGCAGTCCCCCGTCGCGCGTGTAGTTGCTCTGGGCGACGTTGTCGAAAACGAAGGGAATATCGATCGTATGCGGCGACTTCCATTTGCCGCCGTCCGCCGGCGAGGGCCAGTTGACGTAGTAGGCATATGTCGGGCCGGACTGCGCCGCGCGCCGGTCAGCCTCGATGATCATGCTCTTCCATGAGCGCGCCGCCGTCGAGGCGGCGAAAAACACGTCGCTTGCCGAGTAGGCGGGATAGAACTTGCGATAGGCCGCGACGACGTCGTCCGGCGTGTAGTCGCCGATGAACTGTTTCACGCTTTGCGCGAGCGCGGCGGGCAGCGTTTCCCAAGTGAGGTTGAAGAGCGCCGCGTTGCTTCCCCCGATCAGATTGCGGGTCTCGTCGTGCGTATTGCCGAGGACCATCGGGATGTCCCGCGACAACGGCGGGGCATCGGGCGCAAACGGATCGCGCGGCAAGGCGCCGCCATCGACGACGGGGTTCCAGCTGCCCTGCCGGGCGGCGGCCATGATCCGGTCGAGGGGCAGGGTTTTGATTTCATCGATCCGCTCGGGGGTGAGATCGAGCGCCTTGAGGACCTTGCGCGCGTCCTCGGTCGCATGCTCGCGCGTCCGGCCCGTGACTTGCTGGCCGCTCATCGACCACACGCGTTGAAACAACTCGTGGGCGGCCGGCATCGCCATGAGCGTGGCGCATTTCGCGCCCCCGCCCGACTGGCCGAAGATCAGGACACTGCCCGGATCGCCGCCAAACTCCGCGATATTATCGTGCACCCAGCGCAGTGCGAGGATCAGGTCGAGCTGGCCGACGTTTCCCGAATCGCGGAATTCCGGGCCACCCAGTTCGGCAAGATAGAGGTAGCCGAGGATGTTGAGCCGGTGATTGACCGTGACCACGACGACGTCGCCACGACGGCTGAGGTTCACGCCGTCGTAGAGGTTGGAGTTGACCGAGCCGTTGTTGTAGGCGCCGCCGTGAAAATAAACGAGAACCGGACGCTTGTGGCCATCGCGCAGCGCCGGGGTCCAGACATTCAGATAAAGACAGTCCTCGCTCGCACCATCGGCCGTCCGGCTTCCCTGCGGCGCCACGGGACCAAACTTAACGGCCTCACGCACCCCGGTCCAGGGCTGGGGCGGCACCGAGGGTTGAAACCGATGTTTCGCCGTGTCCTCGCCATACGGGATGCCCTTGAAGGCATTGACGCCTTGATCGAGATAGCCGCGCACTTTGCCGGCTTGGGTCGTCGCAACGGGACCGGCATCGGCGGCGTCCGCAGCGTGGGTTTGACTCGCCGTCCAAAGCAAGGCCAACGCGATGAGGGCAAACTGAGGAATGCGACGCAGTAAAAGGAGAGGACGGAAAGCAATCATGGCGACAGGGGTTTAAGACGCGGACGAATGTTACCTCACCGCAGAATCGGACGGCAAGGCTCACTCTCTCGATGCGTCGCCGGGCCCGTCCGTCCCCGGCGACGCGGGGGCCTGGCCGATCTCCTCCGTCACATCTGCCTAGGGCAGTTCCCCCAGTTAATCGACCTTTTGGTTAATTTGCCCGCCGGCTGTGACGATGGGCGAAATGGTCGAGTCACGGGCTCGGCGCTGCTCCCGCTTCTCCCCTGCCCCGCAGGTTCACCAACCAACAATCCAACGATGGCCAACATCCTCCTGCTCGATGACAACGAAGTGGCGGGGAAAGCCATGCAAGGAGTTCTTGCCCGTGGCCGCCATGGTTGCATCGTTGCGACGAAGGCCGACGAAGCGTGGCGGCACCTGCGCGAGTCCGTCGTGATCGATCTCGTGTTCCTCGAGTTGAAGCTGCCCGGCAACGCGGGCATGATCTTCCTGCAAAAGCTGCGCGACGATTGTTTCCTGAAGGTGCTTCCGGTGGCGGTTTATACCGGCGTGGCCGACATCAATCAGGTGAAGAAGGCCGTCGCGTTGAAGGCCCAGAATTACCTGATCAAGCCCTACACCGAAACGGCCATCTTCGGCGAGATCGCCAAGGTTTCGGCCAATCCGTGGCGCAACCTGCATTTTGAAGAGGTCAAGTCCTTCTGCGCGCAACTCGGCCTCTCGCTGGATGCGCTCGCCACGCTGCGCCGGAACCTGATGGGCCGCCTCGACGAGTGCGCCAAGACGTTTCCCCGGTGGACGGTCCGCCGCGAAAACGCCACCGTGTTCGAGGAGATCGACGCCGTGTCAGCCGACGCCGAGGCCGCCGGGGTCTGGGGCGTGGTGGACTATTTCCGCGAATTGCGCGGCCACGCGGAATCGGCCCACTGGGACGCGTTCAAGCATTGTGCCGACAGCCTGGAATACGCCAGCCGCCTGATCTTCTGCCAGCTCAACCCCTCCTACACGCCCGACTGCCTGCGCTCCGACGAGGAGAAGGCCCGCATCAAGGAGGCGGCCGAGCGCTCCCGCTGGTCCGGCGCCGACGTCGATGTGAGTGGGCCCGTGGTCGCGCGCGCCGAGATCGAGCAACAGCTCGCCGCCCTGCCCGGCTGCCCGGTCGTCGACACGGTCGCCGCCGCCTTTCTCATGGCCGCCGATGGCAAGGCGACCAGCATCGATCCCGCGATGGAGCGCGCCGCCAATGACCCCGGCCTCAGCGCGCAGGTGCTCGTCGCTGCGAACAAGGGCACCGATGCCGAGAACACCGTGACCGACGACCCGCGGGCCGCCGTCAACCGCCTCGGCGTGATCAAGCTCAACGCCCTCGCCAAGGCGCTGCCGGTCGTGCCCGAGCGCCATCTGACCGTCCCTCCCCTGACGTGGGCGGACTTCTGGATGTTTCAAATCGGCGTCGGCAAGCTGTCCTTGTTCATCTGCGACTATCTCGAACTCTCTTATCTGAAGGCCAACGCCTACACCGCCGGCCTGATGCACGACATCGGCTTGCTCCTGCTGGTCAAGCTGCACCCGTTCGCCCTCGAACCGATGGTCCGCTACGCGCGGGCCCGCAAGGTCAGCCTGCGCGAGGCCGAGAAGAAATATCTCGGCATGACCACGCGCGAAATGGGCTGCGCCTTCGCCGAAGGCGTCGGCCTCCCGCCAGTCTACCGTCGCGTCATCCAGTGGGTCGAGACTCCCGAAGCCGCCACCGAGCACGTCGACCTCATCGCGATCGTTTCGCTGGCCCGGCACCTCTGCCTGCACAATCGCATCGGCTGCTGCGGCGACCTGCCCGACGGTTCCCCGCCGCCCATCAGCCAGACGTCAGCCTGGCAGTTGCTCCAACCGCGGCTGTTCCCCAGTTTCGAACTCCCGAAGTTCGAGGCGGGCGCACATGCCTGCTGTGTGGAACTCCACCAAACCTTGCTGGGCCGCACCAACCGGGATCTCGGCCGCCGGCGGTTTCTCGCTGCATAACGGAATGGCGGCGGTTGCCGCCGGTTCCGATTCGCAGCGTTACTCGCCGTCGTTGCCGATCGAGCTCGTTGCGCAGGCTTCCGCCGCTTCCTCGACCGCGGCGATCTCCTCCGGCGTCACCGGCTGGCGCTGGATAAAGGAGAATCCGTCCTCGTGCCGGCCAAAGAATTCGGGCGCCATCGCGCGACACTGGTCGCAGTCGATGCACGTGGAATCCACATAGTAGCGGCCGGTCTGGTTGGCCGGGTTTCGTTCAGTGAGAGTTGCCATGATAGAGGGAGGATTGCGTTCCCACTCTAGCAATCGCGCGCCGGCGTGGCTCGGCACTTCTTGACCGGGACAACGCGTTTTTTGCCAGGGCAGCGTCGCCGCCGCAAAAAACGCGCTAGCGACCGGGTTGGTTGTAGGTCACCGGCGCGAAGAATTTGCGCTCGGCTCCACGCGGGTCGTCCTCCACCCGCGGCGTCGCGTCGAACAGCATGGTCGCCCTTTTTTCCCGGTCGAAACGCGGCCAGGCCGGCAGCGCCGGCGTCTTCGGATTTCCTGTGCGGGCGAACGCGATCAACGAATCGCTCATCAGCGCCGCAACCTTGCGCGCCTCGTCGCCATCGCCGGTCATGCCCGGGGTGTAGGCCGTGTTGTCGAAGAAGAGCGGAATATCGAGCGTATGCGGTGCCTTCCATTTGCCGCCGTCGACCGGCGTGTTCCAAGTCAGGTTGTAGGCATAGGTCGGCCCGCCCTGCGCCGCACGCCGTTCGCACTCGATCACCATCCCGCGCCACGAACGCGCGGCCGTCGTCGCGGCGAAAAAAACGTCGCTCGCCGTATCGGCCGGATAAAGCCGGCGATATTCGGCGACGATTTCCTCCGGCGGGATGTCCGCGATGTATTGGCTGACCGCCTGTTTGATCCGGCCGGGCAACTGCTCCCAGGTGATGTCGAACGGCGACGGCTGCGAGCGCCCGTAAAAATACGCCGTCTCGTCGTGCGTGTTGCCGAGAATCATCGGGACGTCGGCCGACTGCGGCGGCGCATCCGGCGAGAAGGGATCGCGCGGCAGCACCGTGCCGTCGACCACCGGCGTCCACTCGCCCCCGCGCATCGCAGCCATCAGTTTTTCCATCGGCACAGTCTTGATCCGATCGATCGTTTCCGGCGTGAGGTTGAGCGCCTTGAGCACCCCGCGCGCGGTCTCGGTCGCATGCTCGCGCGTCCGCCCCACGAGTTGCTGCCCGCTCATCGTGAGCACGCGGTGAAACAGCCCGTGCGCCGCTGGCATCGCCATCAGGGTCGCACACTTCGCCCCGCCGCCCGACTGCCCGAAAATCGTCACGCATCCCGGGTCGCCGCCAAACTCCGCGATATTGTCCCGCACCCACTGGAGCGAAAGCACGAGGTCCAGCATCCCGGCGTTGCCCGAGCTCGCGAACTCCGGCCCACCGAGCTCCGCGAGGTAGAGATAGCCGAATCCGTTCAACCGGTGATTGACCGTCACCACCACGACGTCGCCGCGCCGGCAAAGCCGGACCCCGTCATAGGCGTCCACGTTGACCGACCAACCGTTGAAGCCGCCGCCGTGAAAATACACGAGCACCGGCCGCTTGCCGTGATCGCGCAGCGCGGGAGTCCAGACATTGAGCGTGAGGCAATCCTCGCTGATCTTCGTGTCCGCCGGCGGCGTGGGAAAGAAATCCGTGCCACCGCGCCCGCCGGGTTGCGGCGCCATCGGACCGAACGCCACGGTGTCGCGCACGCCTTCCCACGGAACCGGCGGGACCGGCGGCTGGAAGCGGTGCTTCGCCGTGTCGTCGCCATACGGCACGCCCTTGAACACGTTGATGCCGTTGTCGACGTAGCCGCGGATTCTGCCGGCGCTCGTTTGGGCGATCGGTGACGCCTCCGCCGCTTTCGCCGGCCGGCCGGCAACGAGCAGCAGCGCCGCCGTGCCGCCGGCAATCCATCGAATCAGGGTCGGACCAAAGCGACGCGGGGTCATGGTCGCGACCTTGACGCGGCGGCGAACCGCCGTCGAACGCTTTTCCGCGGACCGTTCGCACGAGGCCAAAGCCGGGCTCGCCTTTATGACACGCGCGCCCACAGTCCCCCCAACTTACGAACCCCGTATCATGCCCCTGCAACAACTGTCGGACGAACAAACGCGCAACTGGACCCGGGCACAAAAAGACAAATGGTGGCTGGATAACATCTATCGCGGCGACATGCCGCAGTTGACCATCCGGTCCGCCCTGACCGGCTTCCTCCTCGGCGGCATTCTCGCCGCGACCAACCTCTACATCGGCGGCAAGACCGGCATCACGACCGGCGTCGGGCTTACCTCGGTCATTCTCGCGTTCGCGCTCTACCGCGGCCTCGCCAAGAGCGGGCTCTGCCAGGATTTCACCATCCTGGAAAACAACTGCACGCAGTCGATCGCGACGGCGGCCGGCTACATGACGTCGCCGCTCATCTCCGCGCTCGCCGCCTACATGATCGTCACCGGCACGATCATCCCGTGGTGGCACATGCTCGCCTGGATGCTCGTCGTGGCGGTGCTCGGCGTGTTTCTCGCGTTTCCGTTGAAGCGCCGGTTCATCAACGAAGAGCAACTCCCGTTTCCCGAGGGCCGCGCGTCCGGCGTCGTGCTCGACGCGCTCTACCACGGGCACGCGGAGCAGGGCATGTTCAAGGCGCGGCTCCTCGGCTGGACCGCCGTCGGCGCGGCTTTCATCAACTTCATCTCGGGCGACGGCTGGATGCGGCTCACCCAGTTTACCGTGCTGCGCATGAACCGCTGGCTCGGCCTGAAGGAGCCATGGTCGCTGCCCGAACGGCTCGATACCTACTACTACAACCTCGCCGCCCGCTACCACCTCTGGACGCCGTCGATCCTCGGCACCGATATCCGCCAGCTCGGGTTGCGCCTCACCCTCGATCTTTCGATGGTCGGCGTCGGCGGCCTGATGGGGATCCGCGTTGCGACGAGCTGCCTCCTCGGCACGTTCCTCAACTACGCGGTCCTCGCCCCGCTCATGATCCGCCACGGTGACATCGTGCAACGAATCGCCGCCGACGGAAAAGTGATCGCGATTTCCCGCGCGGAGATCGTCAACCAGTGGGCGCTCTGGTGGGCCGTCGTCATGATGGTCGTCGGCTCACTGGTCGGCCTCCTCGGCAAACCCGAGTTGTTCACGAGCCTCCTACGGAAAAAAAGCCCGGCCGCCACGGCCGCGGGCAAGGAGAAGAACACCGATGTGCTCAAACACATCGAGCTGCCCCTGTGGATGTCGGCCGTCGCCGTGCCGGTGCTCGCCGTGCTGGGCGCGACGGTTTCCCATGAGTTCTTCGGCGTGCCGTGGTTTCTGGCGTTCATTTCGTTTCCGCTGATCTTCGTCCTCACGATCATCTGCACGAACTCCATGGCGCTGACCTCGTGGACGCCCACCGGCTCGCTCGCCAAGATCACGCAGTTCACGATGGCGGCCTTCGACCGCACCAATCCCGCGAGCAACCTGATTCCCGGCGGCATGACCTCCGAGATTTCCGCCAACGCCGCCAACCTTCTCTCCGACATCAAGCCCGGCTACATGCTCGGGGCGAAGCCCCGCCAGCAAGCCATCGGGCACGTCATCGGGATTTTCTCCGGCGCACTCGCCGCCGTGCCGCTCTTTTACCTCCTGTTTTTGCCGCCGGCCAGGGACGGCACGCGGTCCACCGCGACGCTGGTCTCGGACCAGTTCGCGATGCCGGCCGCCGTCCAATGGAAGGGCGTGGCCGACTTGATCACGCACGGGCTGCACTCGTTGCCGACGTCGGCGATCATCTCCATGGTCGCGGCCGCGGTGTGTGCCGCGGCATTCGAAATCGCCCGGATCGTCACGAAAGGTCGCTTCCCGTTGAGCGCCGTGTCGATCGGCCTCGGCGTGGTGCTGCCGCCGGAATACGTCTTCACGATGTGGCTCGGCGCGCTGATCTTCTGGTGGATGGGCCGCAAGCATCCCGCGCCCGGCACCCGCGGCCACGGCTTCTGGGTCGAAGGCTGCGAACCGATTTGCGCCGGCCTGATTTCGGGCTGGGCGCTGACCGGGATCGGCAACTCCGTGATCAACGTCCTGTTTTATTGACCGCGCTCAGGGCAGCTTCGCCTGCACGAGTTTGCTGACGGCGCCGAAATCGAGCAGCGGCGCCTCGGGCCGCTGCTTCAGCGCGCCGATGACCCTGCCCATCTCTTTTTTCGATTGCGCGCCGGTCGCGGCGATGACCTCGGTGATGAGCGCCTCGACCTTCGCGGGCTCGAGTCCCTTCGGCAGGTATTTTTCGAGCACCCGAATCTCGGTCTCGTTCGCCGCCACCAAGTCCGCCCGGCCGCCGCGTTCGAATTCCACCTTGGCGTCGGTCAGGTTCTTGACCGCCTTCCGCAGCGTGGTGATGACCAGCGCGTCGTCGATCGGCTTGTTCGTGTCCATCTCCGCGCGCTTGATTGCCGCGTCGGCGGTGCGCAACGCCGTGGTCGTGGCCGCGTCACGGGCTTTCATGGCGGTGACGATGTCGGCGCGGAGGGTCTCGTAGATCGAAGGCATCCCGCCAGCCTGCAAGCGTCCGGGCCGGTGTCGAGAAGGCAGTCGGCGCCGTCCCGCCCCGCGGCTAACGCAGCGTTGCCTCGCGCCGCGAACCGGCCAGCGTGCGGCCATGACTCCCCTGCCCTCGCGCAACGTCCTCGGCGGTCCGCTGAAGCCCTGCTCGACCGATCCGTTGACGGGCTTTTTTCGCAACGGCGCCTGCGACTCCTGCGCCGAGGACGCCGGCTGCCATACGGTCTGCGTCGAGGTCACGCAGGAGTTTCTCGCCTACAGTCGGGCCGCCGGCAACGACCTCTCGACCCCGCGGCCCGAGTATGGTTTTCCCGGCCTGCGACCCGGCGATCGGTGGTGCGTGTGTGCGGCCCGCTGGCTCGAATGCCTCGAGGCCGGTGTCAGCTCGCCCGTCGCGCTCGCCGCCACGCACGAGCGCACTCTCGAAATCGTGCCGCTCGAGCTGCTGCAACAACACGCCACCGCGTGACCGGTGCGCCTTGCTCTTTCATGCCGACCCCACAGTCGAACGATCCACTCCACGGCGTCACCCTCGAAAGTCTCCTGACGCGGCTCGTCGCGCACTACGGTTGGGCGGAGTTGGGCCGGCGGATCGAGATCCGCTGCTTCAACCACGATCCCAGCATCAAATCGAGTCTCACGTTCCTCCGCAAAACGCCGTGGGCGCGCGCGAAGGTGGAGGAGCTCTTCGTCCGAACCGATTTGAGCCGGACGATTCCGCCCGACGCCCGGATCTAGGCCGGCGCCCGTCCGATTCGTCAATTCCCGCGCAGTGCGACGATGGGCGAGACCCGCGCTGCTCGTCGCGAGGGCAGCAGGCACGCCAGCATCGCCACGGCCGCGAGCACCGCGGCAGTGCCACCGAGCACCAGCGGGTTGGCCGGCGCAACACCGAACAGCAAACCCGCCATCGCCCGACCCGCCAGCCAGGCCCCGAGCAAGCCCAGCGGAAGTCCGACCGCCAGCATTCGCCCGCCGAGTCCGAGGAACTGGCGCAGAATCTGTCGGGGCAGCGCGCCCAGCGCCATGCGCACGCCGATTTCGCGCTGCCGTTGCATCACGCTGTAGGCGAGCACGCCGTAGATGCCGACCGCCGCGAGCACGAGCGCCACCGCGGCAAAGATCCCCGCGAGCAACAACGGCACGCGTCGGCTGGCAAGGCTCTCGTCGACGCGCAGCGCCATCGGCTTCAAGTCGGTCAACGGCAATTCCGGATCGAGGTGCAACACCGCGGCGCGCAGCGCCGGGCCGATGCTCTCCGGCGCTTGGCGCGTTCGGACCGCGAGCACAAACGAGCCGCCCGCGTAGCTCGCGTAGGGAAGATAGATCGCACCGTTCGCCCTCGTTTCCGCCAAGTCCTTCTGTTTCACCGAGCCGACCACGCCCACGATCGTATAGTGGGGCTCCTTGGAGTCCGGCGCCCCGCGGATCAGCCGGTGTCCGAGCGCGCCGCCGGTTGGCCAGTAACGCCGGGCGACGGCCTCGTCGACCACGCAAACTTTCAAATCGGCCCGCGAATCGTCGAGCGTCAAAAGTCTTCCCTCACGCAACGGCACGCCGAGCGCCTGGAAATAGTCGCCGGCCACCCCGTTTGTATAATGCGCCTGGATCGACTCGCCGGGTTCGAGCGGACGGCCCTCGATCGACACGGCACTGTCGTCAACGGACCCGGTGAACGGCAAGTCGGTGACGATCCCGGCCGCGGTCACACCCGGCAGCACCCGCGCCGCGTCGGTCAGCTTTTCGATGAACGCGAGACGCTCCGGTGTTTTGTATTTTTCCCCCGGCAACGAGAGTTTCCCCGTGAGCACATTCTCGGGGCGGAATCCGGGCGTGACCGCGAGCACCCGCATGAAACTTGTGCCCAGCAGGCCGGTGCCCGCGAGCAACACGAAGGCGAGCGCGATCTGCGCCACAATCAACGCATGTCGCAAACGATGCACGTTGCGGGTCGTCGTGCCGCCCCGCGCTTCCGTCGAGAGCGCCACCGTCAGGTCGCGGTGCAGCGTGTGCCAGATCACCGGCACTGCGAGCACCAGCCCAAGCACCACGGAGGCACCGAAGGCCGCGAGGCACACGGCGACATTGAGCGTGGGCGCGCCGGCCAGATGGAGTTGGTCGGCGGCAAGCCGGCCGATGCCGCGCAGGGCCGCGGCACCAAGGCCGAGCCCGAGCAAACCGCCGGCGATCGCAAGCAATGAGGTCTCGATCGCAAGCGACCGCGCAAGCTGCACCCAACCTGCGCCGAGCGCCTGGCGCACGCTGTATTCCTTGGTCCGACCGGTGGCGCGGACGAGCAGGAGGTTGGCGAGATTGACCGCCCCGATCAGCAGGAGAAAAAGCACGCCCACTTGCAGCAGCAGCAATATCGGCCGCAGGCCGGCGACGTAGTCCGCACGGAGATCGTGCACAACCGTGTGAAAGCCCGCGTCGGCGACCAGTTTCGCGTAGGGATCGAGGTTCAATGTCTGCTCGTTCAGCGCATCCAGTTGCATCTGCGCCTGCGCCATCGTCGCTCCGGGGCGCAGCCGTGCGATCATCTCCATGTTGTTCGAGTGGCGCTCGTCGGGCTTGCGATCGTCGTCGGAAAACGCGAGCGGCAGCCAGAGTTGCGCCCGTTCGGCGAGAAACCGGAAGCCCGGCGGCATCACGCCAACGATCGTGAAGTCCTTCGCATCGATCCGCATGGTGCGGCCGATCGCGGCCGGGTTGGCTCCAAATCGTTCGCGCCAGAGGCCGTCGCTCAGAACGACGACCTGGTTCTTGCCGGTCTGCGCCTCGTCCTCGGTAAACGTTCGCCCGAGGGCGGCGTTGGCGCCGAGCACATGAAAAAAAGACGGGGTCGCGATGGTGGCATCGGCCCGCTCCGGCGCTCCGGCCTCGCCGATGGTCACGCCATGGGATCGATAGGCCGCCACATCGAGGAAGGCGGCGATTCCTTGTTTGCGCTCCAGGTAGTGCGGCACCGACGTGCCCGCGCGCTCGACATTCGCCTTGGGGTAGGAGTTGTAACTCGTGACCAGCCGGCCGGGCTCGAAAAACGGCAGCGGCTTCAACAGGACCGTGTCGACCACGGCGAAAATCGCCACGTTAGCCGCGAGGCAGAGTGCGAAGATCAACAGCACGGTGCACGTGAAACTCTTCTCGCGGCTGAAACTGAAAACGGACTGCCGCACGTCGCGCAGGATGGAGTCGAGGAGGGGCATCGGTGCCGGAGAACCCGGAGCAAAAGGGATAGTTACAGAAAAGTCGCCCCATTTTCCATCGCCCGCAGGATTTCCAGCCGGGGCGCAACGCGCAAATTCGCGGAACCGACCGGCGCTCGGTCCGTCCTGCTTGCCGACCAGCCCCGCTGATGTAAGGTCCCGCCGCTTCCCCGTCCTCGAGTCACTCCCGCCATAAACCCCATGCCCTCTCATCGCTTCCCCGCGTTTTTCCTCGTGCTCGCCACCTCGGCTTTTGCCGCCGACCCTTCTGTCAGTTGGGTGCCCGACGGCCTCCCGCCACCGCCCAAACCCGGCATGGGACTCGGCGCGTTTCTCAAACCCGAACAGGGCAAGGCCGTGCTCGATGCCGCGCTGGTCCGCTTTCCGGACCACGACTCATGGGACGCCTACGCGCAGCACGTCCGCGAGCGGATTCAGGAGGGCGCCGAACTCTCGCCGTGGCCGAAGCGCACTCCCCTCAATCCCGTCATCCACAGCCGCCGCGTCTACGACGGCTACTCGGTCGAGAACGTCTATTTCGAGTCCGTCCCCGGCTCCTATGTCACCGGCAATCTCTACCGGCCGCTCAACGCCAAGCCGCCCTACGCCGCCATCATCTCGCCGCACGGCCATACCGGGCCTGTCGTCAAACCCGAGGACTATGCGAAACAGGGCCGCTTCGAACCCGGCATGCAGACCCGCTGCGCCAACCTCGCCCGGATGGGCGCGGTCGTCTTCTCGATCGATATGTTCGGCTGCGGCGACTCGATCCAACTCGTGGGACAGGCCGCGCACCGCCAGCCGCTCGCGTTCACGATCCAGACGTGGAACTCGACACGAACGATCGATTTTCTGCAGTCGCTCGAGGGCGTCGACCCGAAGCGCATCGGCGTCAGCGGCTATTCCGGCGGCGGCACGCAGACCTTTATGGTCACGGCCCTCGACCCCCGCGTCGCCGTCAGCGTGCCCGTCACGATGGTGTCGAGCTACCACTTCGGCGGCTGCCCGTGCGAAAGCGGCCAGCCGGTCCATCGCAGCGCCGATCACTTCGTCAGCAACGCCATGGTCGCCGCCCTCGCCGCTCCCCGCCCGATGCTCGTCGTTTCCGACGGCGGCGACTGGACCAAGTATACGCCGGTCACCGAGTTTCCCTTCATCAAGAAAATCTACGGCTACTACGGCGCGGATGACGAGGTCGCCAACGTCCACCTTCCCGACGAGGGCCACGACTACGGCCCCAGCAAGCGCGCCGCCGCGTATCGTTTTCTCGCCGCCCACCTCGGCCTGAATCTCGCCGCCGTGGAAGGCCCCGATGGCAAGATCGACGAGTCGCACATCACCATCGAGGGCCCCGCCGCCATGCATGTGTTCAACGCCGATCACCCCATCCCGCCCAACGCCCTCCACGACGCGCAGGCCATCGAGCAGGTCATCAAGAAACTTCAGGCGCAGGGTTAGCCGCCATCCGCGGCGAACCAAAAAAAATTACGCCGGAGAAATCCGGACGACAGGCCGCGAGTGGTGTGCTACGTTCGCGCCATGCGAATGACCAATGCCACGATGTATGCGCGCGTGCTCGCCAGCGACGCGTCCTGCAACGGCCGCTTCTTCACCGGTGTCCTGACCACCGGCATCTACTGCCTGCCCGCGTGCAAGGCGCGAAAGCCGAAGCCGGAAAACGTCCGGTTTTTTCCGACCTGCGAGGCTGCGCGTGCCGCCGGGCTCCGCCCCTGTAAAAAATGCCATCCCGACGACTTCGCGCGGGGCGCCGATCCCGTCCTGGAGACGATCGAGTCCCTGGTCGCCGAAGTCCGCGAAAATCCCGCCGCGTTTGCGGATGCCGGGGCCATCGTCCGTCGCTCGGGATTCGGCGCGACGAGGGTCTTCGAACTCTTCCGCCTGCATTATCACACGACCCCGGCCGATCTCCTCGTGCGTGCCCGCGTTGCCGCTGCCAAACGGCAACTTCTTGCCACCCGCGCCGGCCTCGCGGAAATTGCCAGCGGTGTCGGCTTCGAGTCCCTCTCGGTCTTTCACGAACACTTCCGCCGGCTCAACGGTCTCACCCCGGCTGCCTACCGCGAGCTGCGCTCTGACCGGACCTTCGAGGTCGCACTCCCGGCTGGCTATCCGCTGGGCTATCTCCGTCGCGCGCTCAGTCGCGATATCCACAGCATTGCCGAGCGGCTGGCCGGCGACACCTACACCGCCGCCGTGCAGCTCAGCGACGGCCCTGCATTGCTCACGCTTCAGCTTTCGGCCGGTTTCATCCGGGCCGGGATCTCCCGCGAGGTCGGCGCCGAAGCGCACGCGCTCGTCGTCGGCCTGCTCGGACTCGACGAGGACGCCGCCGCGTTCTCCCGGCTCGCGAAACGCCTCGGCCTTGCCCGCCTCGTGGCAGGCCGGACCGAACTGCGAATCAGCCAGACGCCCTCGGTCTTCGACGGCCTGCTTTGGTCGATCGTCGGTCAGCAGATTAATTTTCCCTTCGCGTGCCTGCTCAAGCGCCGCCTCATCGAACGCGCCGGCAAACCTCTGGCGGACGGTCTCAGCGCGCCACCCACGCCCGCCGCCGTCGCGGCCCTCGAGCCAGCGGACCTCTTGCCATTGCAGTTCTCCCGGCAAAAGGCCGACTACGTCATCCAGACCGCCCGGCTCATCGTCGACGGCAAACTCGACCTTGCCGCGCTTCGTGACATGTCCGCCACCCGGGCCGAGCGCACGCTGCTCGCCGTGCGCGGGCTTGGTCCATGGTCGGTGAACTATCTCATGATGCGCGCCCTCGGCTTTTCCGACTGCGTCCCGCTCGGCGACACCGGCGTGACGAGCGGCCTCCAGGCGCTCCTCAAGCTCGAGGAGCGTCCCGATCTCGACGCCACGCGCCGGCTGATGGCCGTCTTCTCGCCCTATCGCAGTCTCGCGACCGCCCACCTTTGGCAATTCAACCAACCCATTCCGTCATGACCGCTTATTTCGATACTTTTACCACTCCGCTCGGCTCCTTCTCCGTCGCCGTCAACGCCGCTGGGGCGGTCGTCGCCACCGCCTTCGGCCCCGCCCCCGCTCTGCGCTCCCGTCTCGGAGGCTGTCAACTATTAGTTGACAACCCCCGCGTCGCGGTCGCGCGGACGGAGATCCTCGCCTATTTCGCCGGCGAGCGTCGGGCGTTTGAACTAACCCTTGCTCCGATGGGGACCCCGTTTCAACAGCGGGTCTGGTCGGCCCTCCAGCGCATCCCGTTCGGCGAGACGCGCTCCTACGGCGAGTTGGCGGCGCAACTCGGTCGGCCGGGCGCAGCCCGTGCCGTCGGCCGCGCCAACGCCACCAATCCCATCTGCCTGATCGTGCCCTGCCACCGCGTCATCGGCGCCGACGGCTCGCTCACGGGCTTCGCCTTCGGTGAAGACATCAAGCGCCGGCTGCTCGAACACGAAGGCGCGCTAAGTCCGGCTCTCGTGTAGCCGAACGACAAAGCGCTTCAGCTTGGTGTGATCCTTCACGCCCGGCGCCGACTCGACGCCGCTGTTGACGTCGACGAACCGCGCCCCGCTCACTCGCAGCGCCTCGCCGATATTCTCCGGGTTCAGGCCACCGGAGAGAATCCACGTCTTGTCGGGCTGCGCGTGCTGATGGCGTGCAAACTTCGACCAGTCGCCCGCAACGCCGGTGCCGCCGAATTTATCGGCGTGAAACGTGTCGAGCAGAATGAATTCCGCCAACGGCAAGAGCGCCGCCGGCACGTCGACCGCCGGCGGCAATTTGGGCGCGAGCCACAACTGCCCCGGACCGACGGTCTTCGACCAGCCCGCCACCGTTTCCCACGAGGTGTCGTGATTAAAATGGATCTGAAAGAAATCGAAACCCGCGACGCGCATCGCCTCGAGTTCGCCGATGCTGGGCGCGACCGATACCGCCACCTTCTTCCGGTCGGGCAGGCGCGCCGCCATTGCCCGGTAGGTCTCGAGCGCGATGTGACGCGGCGAGTTCGGGTAGAGGATGAAGCCAAGATAGTCCGCGCCGCTGCGGTCGGCGAATTCCGCGTCCACATGCGAGGTCAACCCGCACACCTTGAATCGAATGCCGTCGATCATCGTCGGTGCCGCTTACTCGACCTCGTCGCCCAGGCAGGTTTCCACCAGCCGCGCCGTGGTCAACCAGGGATGATTGACCGGAACCACCCGCTTGATGCCCGCCACTTTCTTCAGCGGCACCGGCACACACACGTTGCTCTTGAGGCCGACCATGATGTTGTAGCGCTTTTCCGCGAGCAACTCGCCGGCCTTGGTGCCGAAGCGGGTGCACAGCAGCCGGTCAAACGGCGTCGGCGACCCGCCGCGCTGCACATGCCCGAGCGACGTGACGCGGGCCTCGACTCCCGCGAGATGCTGCAGCCGCCGCGCGAGCCGACTCGCCACCGCCTCCTGGACCAGGTGCACGCCCTCGGCCGCTCCCGACTGCGCGATGAGGCGGGTCTCACGGCCGAGCTCGTGACTGATCCGATCCGCCGCGGCCTTCCGTTTAGCCTCTTCGCGCGAAACAATGCCCTCGGCGACGGCGACGATCGAAAAGCGTTTTCCCGCGCGCTGCCGGCGGAGCAGATGCCGCGCGACCACCTCGAGATCGTAGGGAATTTCCGGCAGCAGGATCACGTCCGCCCCGCCCGCGATGCCCGCTCCGAGGCACAGCCAGCCGGCGTCGTGCCCCATGATTTCGCAAATCATGATGCGCTGGTGACTCGATGCCGTTGTGTGCAGCCGATCGATCGCCTCGGTTGCGATCGCCATCGCGGAATCGAACCCAAACGTGATGTCCGTCTCGGCGACGTCGTTGTCGATCGTCTTCGGCAGCGTGAGGACATTGATCCCGCCCCGCTCGTGAAGCCGGAGCGCCGTTTTTTGCGTGCCGTTGCCTCCGAGGCAGACCAGGCAATCGAGCTTCAACTTCCGGTAGTTGCGAACGGCGACCTCCGTCTTGTCCACGATCCGGCCGGCAACCTCCATCTTGTGCGGCCGGTCGCGACTGCTGCCGAGAAACGTGCCGCCCTGCGTGAGGATGCCGCTGACGAGCGAGTTGTCGATCGGCATGGTCCGGTTTTCCACGAGCCCGCGAAATCCGTCCCGGATGCCGACGACCTTGATGCCATGGTGCATCGCCGCCTTGGCCACCGCGCGAATAACGGCGTTGAGCCCCGGGCAGTCGCCGCCTGCCGTGAGAATGCCGATCGTGCCGTTCGATTTGCTGGCCATGGAAGTCAGCTAGGCCGAAAACGCTCGTGTTGCCGAGCTTCCAGTGACCGCCGCCGGCACAGCACCCGCTTAAAATGTGTTGATCGTGGCGATCACATGGTCGACCTGCGCGTCGGTCAACTCGGGGAAAATCGGCAGGCTCACGCACGTCGCGGCCGCCTGCTCCGCCCCGGGAAACGACCCCGCCCCGCGGTCGAGCGGCGCATAGCATTTCTGCAGATGCAGCGGCACGGGATAGATCAAGTCGGTCCCGACCTCGTGTTTCGCGAGGTGCTCGCGCAACGTGTCCCGCCGGGGATGACGGATCGTGAATTGATGAAACACCGACGGCCCGTAGGCGGGCTGCTCCGGCAGCCGCACGTCGGCGAGCTTGATTCCGCCCAGGTATCGGCGGGCGATTTCCTGCCGGCGTGCGGTCCAGCGGGCGAGATGCGGCAGCTTCACGTTGAGCAACGCGCCTTGGAATCCATCCATCCGGAAATTCCCGCCCACGATGTCGTGATAGTAGCGGCGATCCGATCCATGCACGCGGATGTGCCGCGCCTTCGTCTGCACATCCTCGCGGCGTGAGACAAATGCCCCGCCCTCGCCGCAGCCACCGAGGTTTTTTGTCGGATAGAAGCTGAACGTCCCCGCATCGCCGATGATCCCGACCGGTGCGCCGCGGTATTTCGCTCCCACCGCTTGCGCGCAATCCTCAATCACGAACAACTGGTGCCGGCGGGCGATGGCCATGATCTCGTCCATTCGCGCCGGCTGGCCGAACAGATGAACGACGATGATCCCCTTCGTGCGCGGGGTGATGGCGGCCGCGACTCGGGCCGGATCGAGATTGAATGTGCCTTCCTCGATGTCGGCGAAGACCGGCGTCGCCCCCACATAGTTGATGCCCCAAGCCGAGGAGATGAAGGTGAACGGCGCCGTCACCACCTCGTCGCCCGGCCCGAACCCCGCGATCATGCACGCCACGTGCAGGGGCGCGGTCCCGCTGTTCATGCCGAGCACCCGCGGATAGCCGAGCGTCACGCCGAAATTCTTTTCGAAATCCTCGACGTCCTTGCCGAGACAGAACCGCGTGGCGTCGTAGGTCGCCGCGAGCGCGGCGAGCGCGGGTTCGCGCAGCGCGCGATGCTGGAGTGAGAGATCGAGAAACGGGACCTTCATTTGTTGAGTTTCTTCACCACCGCTTCCACCAGACTGTCGAGGCTTGGTGTCTTCGCCTCGAAGTCGATCGGCATGCCGACCTTCTTCATCGTCTCGCCGGTCTGCGGGCCGATGCTGCCGGCGAGCGGACGCGTGGCGCCCGGCGCGAGTTTGAGCGCGGCCGCCTGGTCGACAAACGACTGCACCGCGGACGAGCTTGCGAAAAGAATCGCATCCGCCCCGCGGGCCCGGAAGTCCGCCGCCGCGGGCTCCGCGGTCAAGTCGGTCTTTTCCGTCCGATAGACCTGAAGGCAGTCGACGATCGCGCGCGCGGCCTCGAGCTTCGTCACTAGCGTGTCGCGGTTGAGATTGCCGGTGACCACCAGCACTTTCGCGCTGTCGAGGCTGTCGGTGGCCACGAGCGCCCCGGCCAGCGCCTCGGCGGTCGCCGTTTCCGGCTGGCATTCGACCTTCAGGTGAAACCCGCCAATCGCCCGGGCCGTGGCGGCGCCGACACACGCGAATCGCAGGAGGCCGAGCGACCGGATGTCGTCGAACAAGCGGAAGAACTCCTCGAAGAAAAACGCCACGCCATTCGTGCTGGTAAACACAATCCAGTCATAGCCGCCGAGTTCGAGCATGACATCCGCAAGGGTGTCCTTCTCGATGTGTTTGGCGACACGGATGAGCGGCAGCTCGACGACCTCGGCGCCCAGCGCCGCCAGCCTTGCGGCCAGCTCGGACGCCTGCTCCCGCGCCCGCGTGATCGCGATGCGCCTGCCGGTCAAAGATGTCGCTGAAACACTTGCCATGTCCGGAAATTAGCGGCACTTCCCTGCTCCGCGATACATTTTCCCGCGCGAACCACGCCATGTCCCTCGCCCCGTCCGGTCTCCGTCGGCCGACGTTCCCCCAATGGGCGCGCCCTTTCCGGTTGCGCCGTGCGTGGGTCCGGTGGATCGCCGTGGTTGCGCTGGCCGTTCCATTGGGTTCGCGCGGCGAAAAGCTGGTCACGGTGCGCTCGCTGGTCGACGCGGCCTACGTCGCGCGCCACGCCGATGTCGCCGAGGCTCCGAAGCCGGAGACCTATGTCTTTGCCAAGGGACAGTATTTCCCCGGGGTGACGCTCGACTTCGGGATGGAGCGGACAAGTTTTCGCATGCTGGCCACGACCCTGGCTGCAGACTTGAAAAAACGCCACTACGAGCCGACCAAGAGCGTCACCGATGCCGACCTGATCATCATGGTCCATTGGGGCGTGACGATTCCCAATGAAAACGGAGCGGCGCTCTTCCTGCTGGACCCCGATGTTCTGCGGCAGTCGGCGATCGCGGTCGAGGTCGCCCGCCAGCAGACGCAGGAGAACGCACTGCTCAACGAGGGATCATCGGGGCTAACTGGAAGCGTGGCCGCCGCCGAAAGCACCATGCGCTTCGAATCCAACGTCATGTCCAGCCAGTATGGCGCGAACGAGTATCGCGAATACTCGAATGCCGAGTTGCTCGGTTACCGGACCGCCCTCGAGAGTTCGGACCAGTCGATGCTCGAGACCGACGTGAGCGCCGCCCTGCATGCGATGGTCAACGAGGAGCGCTACTTTATCATCCTGATGGCCTACGACGGGCCCTCGATGCGCACCGGAAAGAAGAAACGTCTCTGGACGACCCGCATGAGCATTCGCGCCGCCGGCGTGAACTTCGCGACGGCCGTCGACCGGATGAGCAGCGTCGCCGCGGGTTTCAACGGCAAGCCGACCGACGGCATCGCCATGGAACTGGCCAAGGAGCGCCACGGCACCGTGCAAGTCGGCGAAATCAAGGTGATCGGCGAGGTCCCCGAGGCCACCGCGCGTCCCCCGCCCTAGTTTCCCCGGTCACCGCAGCCCGAGCTCGCGCAGGACTCGCGCCGCCGTTTGCTCCGGCGTCGCGAAGTCCGCCGCCGTCAGGGGCAGGCTGCGCCCGCCCGTGTTTTCGTGGAAAAGATACAACCGGTCCGCGGTCGCGTGCGCCGCAAAGGCCGTGTGACAGCCGCCGCCGAGCGCCGTCTGAAAGGCCCGCTCGAGCGTCACGGTCCGCGCCGTGGCGCCGTCGAACACCGCGGCGAATTTTCCCGCGTCGCCCGCCCGGCACTGGATCGCGATCGCACCCTGGCCGACCGCCGGCACCATCTGGTCAAAATTCAGCGGGGTGAACTCGACGCCCGGCCACGCGCTGATGCCGAGTCGCTTCATCCCGGCGGCCGCCAGAATCGTCCCGTCGGCCACGTGAAGCTCGCCGATCTTCTTGAGCCGCGTGTCCACATTGCCCCGGATCTCGGTAAACTCGACCGCCGGAAACAGCCGCGCGACCTGCAACCGGCGGCGCGGGCTGCCGGTCGCGAGCGTCTTCGGCGTTTTCACGCCGGCATGGAGCACGAGCACGTCCCGGGTGTCCGCGCGCGGCATGTAACCGCCGATCGCAAGGCCGGCCGGCATGTCGCCGGGCAGATCCTTCGTGCTGTGCACGGCGACGTCCGCGTCGCCCCGCTGGAGCGCGGCCTCGAGTTCGCTCGTGAACAATCCCTTGCCCCCGCGCTTCTCGAGCGACCATTCGGTCTGCCTGTCGCCCGTGGTGACGATTTTCAACAGCTCCGTCTCGACCCCGAGCGCGGCCCGCAAGTGGGCGGCGACCATCTCGGTTTGGGCGAGCGCGAGCGGACTCTTGCGGGTGGCGAGGACGAGCTTGGTCATCGGAAAAACGGAAGGCGCGGAGTCAGCCTCCGCGCCTCCGAAGTGTTTGGCAAATCGTCCGGATCAGGAATATGACGCCTGCACACCCTTGATGTTCTTCTTCGTCATCCAGGGCATCATGCTGCGCAGGTAGAGACCGGTCTTCTCGATTTTGTGTTTCTCGCCCTGCTTGAGCAGCTTGTTGTATTTCTTCAGGCCGCCCTTGTATTCCCGGACCCACTCGCGGGTGAATTTGCCGCTCTGGATCTCGCCAAGGATCTTTTTCATTTCCTTCTTCGTCGCCTTGTTCACGACGCGCGGGCCGCGGGTGATGTCTCCGTATTTCGCCGTCTCGGAAATCGAGAACCGCATGCCGGCGATGCCCGACTCATACATAAGATCGCAGATGAGCTTCAGCTCGTGGAGGCATTCGAAATACGCCATCTCCGGCTGATAGCCGGCCTCGACCAGCGTCTCGAACCCGGCCTGCACGAGCGCGCTGGCGCCACCGCAGAGCACGGCCTGCTCGCCGAAGAGATCCGTCTCGGTCTCTTCCTTGAACGAGGTCTGCAGCACGCCGGCGCGCGTCGAGCCGATGCCCTTGGCCCACGCGAGCGCCTGTTGTTTCGCGGTCTTCGACTTGTCCTGCGCGACAGCGATCAGCGCCGGCATGCCCTTGCCCTCGGCGTAGAGGCGGCGGACCATGTGGCCGGGGCCCTTCGGCGCGACCATGATGCAGTCGATGTCCTTGTGCAGCTTCACGAGGCCGAAGTGGACCGAGAGGCCGTGCGAGAAGAGGAGGGTCTTGCCCTTCGCGAGATTCGGCAGGATGTCGTTTTTGTAGACGGACGCCTGCTTCATGTCGGGCAGGCCGACCATGATGACGTCCGCGCGACGCACCGCCTCGGCGGTATCGTAGACCTTGAAGCCGTGCTGCTCGGCGACGGCCTTCGACTTCGAGCCAGGATAAAGGCCGATGATGACCTTGCAGCCGCTGTCCTTCAGGTTGAGCGCGTGGGCGTGGCCCTGCGAACCGTAGCCGAGGATGGCGAGCGTTTTGTTTTTAAACACGCCGAGATTGGCGTCTTTGTCGGTGTAGACTTTGGCGGGCATGGTTGGGAAAAATTGTGGGTTGGGGGAATGAGAGTTGAGGGCGAAGCGCGGCGGTGACTCAGCGTTTGAGCGCCAGCCGGCCGGTGCGGGCGAGTTCGAGGATGCCAAAGGGTTCGAGCAGGCCGAGGAGCGCATTCACCTTCTCGTCGTCGCCCGTCAGCTCGATGATGAGGTTGTCGGCCGCAAGGTTGACGATCTTCGCGCGGAAGATGTCGGCGATCTGGACGATTTCCGAGCGCGTTTGCGGCGTGGCCCGGACCTTGACGAGGACCAGCTCGCGGGCGACGGCCTGACCTTCCTTGAAATCGGCGACCTCGACCACGTTGATCAGTTTCCGCAGCTGCTTGATGCAAAGATCGAGCGATGCCTCGTCGCCCTTGAGCACGGCGGTGATCCGCGACAGCGACGCATCGTGCGTGGGCGCGACGTTGAGCGAATCGATATTGAAGCCGCGGCCGGAGAACATTCCGGACACGCGCGCCAATACGCCGAACTTGTTCTCAACGAGGACGGAGATCGTGTGTCGCATGGAGGTTTTAAAGTGGAGATAAGCTGGTGGACGCCGAGGGACTCGAACCCCCGACCCCCTCGGTGTAAACGAGATGCTCTAACCAACTGAGCTAGGCGTCCGAGCCGAGGGTTGATGAAAGCGGTTGGGTCGTGGCGATGACAAGGAATTATTCGCGGGTAAACGCCCGCCGTTCCCCCCGGTCGCCGGGTTTGCGGCGCGGTGAAGGTCGGCCGTCGGGCCCGGGCGTCGCATTCTCACACGCCCGCCAGCGCCGCCTTCGGCTTGAGCCGTCCCTCGCGCACCATGAGCTCCGCGTTCTGGAGCGCATTGAGCGCGGCGCCTTTCCAGAGATTGTCGCCGCTCACCCACAGCGCGAGGCCATTGTCGAGCGCGGTGTCGAGCCGGATGCGTCCGACACCGCACTTCACCTTGCGCGAGAAATCGAGCGGGGTGGGATACGCGGACTTTGCCGGCTCATCGACGAGCTCCGCGCCCGGGAAGGTCGCAATCGCGGCCCGCGCCGCCTCGACGCTCACCGGGCGCTCGAACTCCGCGTTGATCGCGACGGAGTGCGCCCGCACGACCGGCACCCGCACGCACGTGGACGAAACCTTGAGGCCGGGCAGGCCCATGATCCTGCGGCTCTCCTGCGCCATCTTGGTTTCCTCGCCGGTGTAGCCGTTCGACCCGAACGAATCGACCTGCGGGATCGCATTGAACGCGATCTGATACGGGTAAACTTTCCGCGGCATCGCCCCACCCTTCACGTGCGCCTGCACCTGCGCCTCGAGCTCGTCGATCGCGTCGACGCCCGTGCCGGAAACCGACTGGTAGGTCGCCGCAAAGTAGCGCTTCAGCCCGAACGCCTGGTGCAACGGCCACAGCGCCATCAACGCGACCGCCGTCGAGCAATTCGGATTCGCGATGATGCCTTTGTGGTTCCGCAGGCCCTCCGGGTTGATCTCGGGAATCACCAGCGGCACCTCCGGGTCCATCCGGAACGCCGAGCTCTTGTCGATGACGAGGCAGCCCGCCTTCACCGCATCGGGCGCCAGCGCCTTGGTGATCGCTCCTTCGGTGGCAAAGAAAGCCACGTCGACGTCCCCAAACACCCCGACTTTCGCCTCCTCCACCGTGTATTTCTTGTTCCCGCAGGTCACGACCTTGCCGACCGACCGCGCCGAGGCGAAGAGCCGCAGCGAGGCCATGGGAAAGTTACGTTCATGCAGGAGCCCGAGCAGCTCTTGACCGGCCGCCCCGGTGGCGCCGACGATAGCGACATTGATGGATGCGTTGTTCACGAGTGATTCTCCGATGGAGCAGGTCAACAAAACCTGTGCCCGCCTTGGCATCAAGCCCGGAGAGCGGATCCTCGTCGTCCGCATCGGCACAGCCACGCTCCAATTCCACCGCAAGGCTGTGCTCGTGAAGAGTTACGTCGTCTCTACTTCCCGGCGTCCGCCGTCTAATATCAAAAACTCCCTCGGCACCCCGCGCGGCCTGCACGAGATCGCCGAACGCATCGGCGCCGGCCAGCCGCCGGGCACCGTCTTCAAGTCCCGCGTCCCCACCGGCCGGCATTTTTCGGAACTCCCTGATGCCGCCGCCGAAACCAATCTGATCACGAGCCGCATTCTCTGGCTCCGTGGGTGCGAACCCGGCGTGAACCGCGGCGGCGACGTCGATTCCTACGAACGTTACATCTACGTCCACGGCACCAACCACGAGGCCAAACTCGGCCAGCCGCTGAGCGCCGGCTGCGTGCTCATGCGCAATCTCGACATCGTCGAGCTCTGCGAGGAAGTCCGCGCCGGCGATCTGGTGTGGATCGCCGATTGAGCAAAGACGCCGCGACCCGCGCGGCCGCCCGCCCCCGATTCCGCCCGTCATGGCAGCGTCGCAAGCGTGATCGGTCTTCTTCGCTTACTCCAGCCGCTCGACCCGGGTGCGCGACTCGCCGGTGACGAGATTTGGCCGTTCATGCAGCACCCGGACTCGCTCGCCCTTGGCGAACGGTGGATGACTCAGCTCCTGCACAACGAGGATGAGCTTTCCCGATGGCAGTTGGACTGTGATCTCTTCGCCCGGGACATCACGTCGCGACTCGCCGCCAATCGAAACCGGCAGCGAGACGGCGATCGGGCCCAGCGCCACCGGTGGCGTGTGCGCCTGGATACTCCGGGTTTGCCCGGTTCGCAGGTCGATCATCGTGTCATGAACGCTCACCACCTCGCCCGGCTCCTCGCGTTCCACCTCACCGAATGGCCGTTGGGGTGGCGGCGTGGTCCGCGCCACGGCGCATCCTCCGACCAGCAGCGCGCAGGTCGCCAGCGCTACCGCGATCCCTCCCTTCGTCGGCAACATCGCCGTTTAGAACCGGCGGACGATCATGCCCGCGCCGCCCGACAAAACCTGCACGTGTTCGCCGACCACGAACGCGCCGTCTTTCGCTTCCTGGACGACCGCCACGGTTTCTCCACTGCTCAACTTCACCTGGATTTCCTGCGCCGGACGGCGCGTGGCGGCCTCTTCCACCGCCGACCCGACGATCGCACCGACCACGGCGCCCCCCGCCCCCGCCAGTGACGATCCCGTGCCCTGGCCGACACTCGAACCGGCGGCGTGTCCGACCAGGCCGCCGCCCGTCAGTCCGATCGGACCGGACTGACCGCTGATGACCATGTCACGAACGGCAACGATATCGCCGGTTTCGATATTCATCGAACGGCCAACGTGGGCGCGATCCACCATCGTGCCATGAGATGGAAACGTGCACCCGGAGACAATCCACACCAGCGCACCGGCGAGCAACGTAGGATTAAGTTTCGTTTTCATGGGCAAATAAGACGCTGCCGGTTATGACTCGGGTTACGATGGAATTGTCGCACGGTGTTTTCCCTAGGCGTTCCGGCCGAAGAGCAACCGCAGGCTGTTCAGGCAAACCACCAGCGTGCTGCCCTCATGCGCCCCGACGCCGACCGCGAGCGGCACCGCGCCGAACGCCGTCGCCACCACCATCACGATCACCACGCCAAGCGAGATCGTGAGATTCTGCCGGATCACCGCCCGGGCCCGCCGGCTCAACCGGTGCGCCGCGAGAAAATTCTCTATCCGGTCGTGCATCAGGATCACCTCGGCCTGCTCCAACGCCGCATCGCTTCCCCGCGCGCCCATCGCCACGCTCACGTCGGCCGCCGCGAGACAGGGGGCGTCGTTCACGCCGTCACCCATCATCGCCACTTTTTTCCCTCCCGCGCGCAGCTCCTGGATCGCCGCCACCTTGTCCTCGGGCGAAAGCCCCGCCCGCACTTCGTCGAGCCCGAGTTCCAGCGCCACCGCCTCGGCTGCGTGGCGCCGGTCGCCGGTGAGCATCACCGTCCTGATCCCGGCGCCATGCAAGGCCGCCAGCACCCCTTTCGACTCCGCTCGGATCTGGTCCTTCAAGAGCACGCGCCCCACGAGATCGCGGCCGATCACCCAGACTTCGCTCAACTCCGCCGCCGCCGGCGGCAACTGCCTCGCCCACTCCGCCAGCGGTCCGCTCTCCAGCAACTCCCGCCGGCCGAGGAGCAACGACGCGCCGTCGACCCGCCCGCGCAATCCCTGTCCCGTGATCGACTGAAAATCGTCGAGTGCCAGCTCGCTCAGGCCCTCGGCCTTCGCGTGGTGCACGATGGCCCGCGCGATGGGATGCTGCGACTTCGCCTCGAGCGTGAACGCCAGTTGCAGCACCTCGCGCTCGCGGCCTTCCGGGTAGCTCTCGCAACCCACGACCGCCAGTTCGCCCGTGGTGAGCGTGCCGGTCTTGTCGAGCGCCACGACCGAAATGTCGGCGAGCTTCTCGATCGCCGCGCCGCCGCGGAACAGCACGCCATGCCGCGCGCCCCACGCGATCGCCGCGAGGATCGCCGACGGAATCGACAGCACCAGCGCGCACGGGCTCGCGACGACCATCAGCGTCATCGCCCGGTAAAACGCCGAGCGCACACCGGTGTCGTTGTTGAACGCCGGCAGGTGAAAGCCCAGCCACCAGATGAGAAACATCGCCGTCGCGCCGCCGATCACCAGGTAGGTGTAGCCCGTGCCAAACTTGTCCGTGAACCGCTCGCTCGGCGCCTTCAGTTTTTGCGCCGTCTGGATGAGCCGGATGATTTTTTGCAGCGTGCTTTCCGCCGGCAGCCGTGCCACCTCGTAGTCCACGGCGCCCCAGAGATTCAGCGTCCCGCTGAACACTTGGGCGCCCACGTCTTTCTCCACCGGATTCGCCTCGCCCGTGAGGGCCGACTCGTCGCTCGCGCTCTTTCCCGTCACGACCACCCCGTCGGCCGCAAACGCCTCGCCCGGCTTTACGCGCACGCGCTGGCCCACCTGCAGCGCTTCCACCGCCACCTCGCGCTCGGTCCCGTCCGGCAACACCAATGTTGCCCGCTTTGGCGAGGTCTTGAGCAGTGCGCTCACTTCCCGCTGGGTCCGATCGAGCGCGTATTCCTCCATCGCGCCCGAGGCGGAAAACAAGAACAACAGCAGCACCGCCTCGCCCCACGCGCCAATGAAGACCGCCCCGACCGCCACCGCGATCATCAGGAAATGAATGTCGATCTCGCGCTTCCGCAGATTCCCCCACGTATCGATCACCGCGTCCCAGCCGCCCGTGACCAGTCCCACGACGAAGAACGCCCTCGCCAGCCGGGGCAGATCCGGCGCAAGTTGCTCCACTGCGACTCCGGCGACTCCGGCAATCCCGCACACCGCGGCCAGCACGGCCAGTGTCCGCCATTCCTGATCCTCCTTCGTCGGCTCCGCCTTGATCTCCGGCCACTCCATTTCGCGCCAGAGCCACATTTTTTCCGCCGTCACGCACGAGTCGCGCCCGATCACCGTCGTGCCGCCTTCCTTCCGGACCGAATACCCTGCGGGCGCTCCCGCGCTTTCCTTGGCGGCAAGTTGCGCCTCCACCGCCGCGATCGTCTCCGCGAGCTTTTCTTCGAGTTCGCTGAGATCGACCCGGCCCACCGTCGCCACCGCGACCTTGTGCGCGGCGTGATCGATCCGCACGGCACTGACGCCCGGTTGCGTCCGCAGAAAACGCACCAGCTCGCCCACCCAGTCGCTGCCCGTGTTATCCGGCGTTGCCATGCACCACCACGAATACGCCGCCCATCCGGTCCCGCAAATTCATTTGCTCCGCATCGGTTGCCAATCATTGGTTGGCCCTCCCTCACGAAATGATCGGCCTCCGCGACGACTCCGGCTCCGCGCCTCCGCCTCCCAGCCACGCGCCCGCCCTCGCCGCTAAAATCTTCGCCGAGGACGGCTGGCTGCAGTCCGGCCTGAAGCTCGAGCATCGCCCGCAACAGGAAACAATGGGCCGCGCCGTTGCCGCCGCGATGACCGCCGACGAGCCGTTGCTCTTCGAAGCCGGCACCGGCGTCGGCAAATCACTCGCCTATCTCGTTCCGGGGCTCATCCAGGCGATCGACCAGTCGCGGCAGCTCATCGTGTCGACGCATACGATCTCGCTCCAGGAACAGCTCGAAACGAGCGACCTGCCCCTCTGTCGCCGCCTCTTCCAATCGACCCCCAACCTCGCTCGCTACGCCGATTTCAAATCCGCCGTCCTCGTCGGCAAGTCGAACTACCTCTGCACCACCCGCCTCGGCCACGCGCTCGCCGATCGCGCGAGTCTCTTCGCCGACGCCGATTACGAGGAACTCCAGCGCATCGCCACTTGGGCCGACACCACCGAATCGGGTCTCCGCCACGATCTCCGCCCGCCACCCCGCCCGGAAGTCTGGGACGCCGTCAACGCCGACTCCTCCTCCTGCTCCCGCAAACACTGCGACTGCAACAAATGCTTTTACCAGCGCGCCCGCGCCCGAATGCGCTCGGCCAATCTCGTCATTGTCAACCACGCCCTCCTCTTCGCGTTGATCAGCGCGGGCGGCGCGCAGGCGGCCGGTGCGACCACCGACACGCGCGGCGTCCTCTTCGCGGACGACTTCCTCGTGCTCGACGAGGCGCACACGGTTCCCGAGGTCGCCACGGACAACTTCGGCCTCTCGCTCTCGAGCTATGGCGTCGACCGCGCGTTGAAATACCTCTTCAACCCGCGCACCAAGCGCGGCCTCTTCCGCAAGCTCGGCGGCCCCGAGGCGCAACAACTCGTCGTCGACGCGCTCGACGCCTCGCGGCAGTTCTTCGAATTCCTCTCGGCCACGCTGCTTGCCCAGCGCCCCATCGTCCGGCTCCGCGAACCCGATGTCGCCGAGCCCACGCTCGACGGCCCGCTCGAGGCGTTGCACCGGCTCCTTGGCAAACTCGCCGACAAACTCGAGGACGGTCGCGAACGCGACGAACTTCTCGAGCAAAAGCAGCGCATCAAGGGCATGCAGGCCTCCGTCACCGGGTGGCTCACGCTCGGCGACAAAGGCCACGTCTACTGGGGCGAACGAGGCGGGCGGAAGCAGACCATCGTCACGCTCCGCAGCGCGCCCATCGACGTTGCTCCCCAGCTCCGGCGGCATCTTTTCGGCTGCGGCACCAGCGTCGTTTGCACCAGCGCAACTCTCGCGATGGGCGGACAGATCGAGCCGTTCGCCGCCCGGATCGGCGCGGACGACGCCCGCGCGGTGGTCGTGAAATCGCCGTTCGATTTCGCGCGCAACATGCGCGTCTACGTCGCGAGCGACGTGCCGCTGCCCTCGCCCGCCGAGGCGAAACTCGCCCTCGACGTCCTCACGGAATACGTCGGGTTTTGCACGCAACGCGTTCGCGGCGGCTCGCTCGTTCTTTTCACGAGTTATGCCGACATGCGCGCCATCGCCGCCGCGCTCGAGCCCGGCTATCGCGAGGCCGGCCGGCCGTTTTTCATGCAGGGCGAGGCGCTCTCGCGCACCGAACTCGCCAGGCAGATGCGCGAGCGGGGCAACGCCGTCCTTTTCGGCACGGACAGTTTCTGGACCGGCGTCGACGTGCCCGGCGACGCGCTCGCCCAGGTCGTGATCACGCGCCTGCCCTTCGATCCGCCGACGCATCCCATCACCGAGGCGAAATGCGAGCACATCCGGGACGCCGGCGGCAATCCGTTCAACGAACTCACGCTGCCCGACGCCTTGATCAAGTTCCGCCAGGGCATCGGCCGCCTCATCCGCACGCAGACCGATCGCGGCGTGGTGACCCTGCTCGATTCGCGCCTGCTGGCGAAGAGTTACGGCCGCCTGTTCCTCGATTGTCTGCCCCAGCCGGAGTTCGTCGCCGTGACGCGAAAAACGCTTAGCGAAAAATTTATTCCTTTCGCCTGAGCGCCCGGGCCGCTAGCCTGTCCTCAACCCATGCTATCGCTCCGCGCCGCCGCGCTCACCGACATCGGCCGTGTCCGCCGCCAAAACGAAGACCGCTTTCTGCTCGATGCCGACGCCATGCTCTACGGCGTCGCCGACGGCGTCGGCGGGCTTCCGGGCGGGGCCGACGCCGCCCAGCAAACCATCGACGAGGTCGCCGGCGCGATCCACGCCCTGCCCGCCGGCGAGGAGCCGAACCTGACCGTGATCGTCCACCACGCCAACCAAAGCGTGGGCGCCCTCGGCATGAAAATCAGCCCGACCATGGGCATCGGCACCACGCTGACTTTCGGCCATGCGCAAGGCGGGGTGTTGAAACTCGCCCACGTCGGCGATTCGCGCTGCTACGCCTGGCATCAGGGGGAATTTCGCCGGGTCACCGAGGACCACTCGGTGGAAAACGAGGCGCGGTTGCGCCGGGCCAAGGGCGAGGTCGTCTACTACCACGAGGCCAACCGCAACGCCCTCACCCGGTGCATCGGCCAGCCGACGCCCCCGGAGGTCGATCTCATCTCGCAACCCCTCGCCGTCGGCGACCGGATTCTTTTTTGCACCGACGGCCTTACCCGCATGGTGCCCGACTCCGAGCTGGGCACGATGGGCGCGAAGCCCGGACCCTTGGAGGAAGTGCTGCGCGATCTCGTCTCGCTGGCCGTCCGCCGTGGCGGCCCGGACAACGTCACCGCCGTCCTCGTCGAAGTCGTGGGGGTTTGATCCGATGGCGTCGAGGATGGAGCAGTTCACAGCCGCAGTCGCCCGGCAACCGGACAACGAGCTGTTTCGGTTCAGTCTCGCCCAGTCGCTCGCCGCCGAGGGACATGCCGCCGACGCCCTGCCGCATTTCGAATTCTGCGTGGCGAAAAAGGCCGACTGGATGATGCCGCGCATCCTGCTCGGCAAGCTGCTCCTCCAGCTCAACCGCCGCACCGACGCACGGCCCTTGCTGGAATCGGCCCTCCGGCTCGCCGTTGAACAGCATCACGAGGACCCCGAGCGCGAGGTCCGCGCCCTGCTCGCCGAACTTTCCCCTCCCGGAAAGACGTCATGACAATTCGCCCGTTCCCCACGCTGTTGCTTTGCGGCTTTTGCCTGTCGCTCGCCGCCTGTGGGTCGGTGACCCCGGGCGGCCGCCCGGCGGCCCGGGTTGAGCCGCTGTCCATCCAGGTCTCGGAACACCTCTACTTCGGCCGCACGATTCCTACCGGCGGCTTCGTCTCCGATGAAGCCTGGGCCGCGTTTCTGGCCGAGGTTGTCACCCCCCGGTTCCCCGCGGGCCTCACCGTCTGGCATGGTGACGGCCAATGGCGTGGCGCGGATGGCAAGATCGCAAAGGAGCAAAGCTACGTCCTCGACCTTTTGCACCCCGACGACGCCGCCTCCGATCGGAGCGTCCGGGAAATCATGGCCGAATACCGGCGCCGTTTCTCGCAGGAGGCCGTCCTCCGGATCCGCGAGCATGTCGAGGCGGGCTTCTGAGTCGGTCCATCGCGTCGGTGCATTCCATGTCGGAAACGCCCGGCGAAATTGCTTGTCACCCGTTTTTGGGAAAGCGTAATACCCGCGGCTTGATCGTGTTCGCCAGAGTAGCTCAGTGGTAGAGCAGAGGACTCATAAGCCTTTGGTCGCCGGTTCAATCCCGGCCTCTGGCACCAGTTTCACCGCGCGACACCCCTGCGCGGTTTTTTCGTCCGCCCCGGGGTGCCGTCCGCCATGAAATCCCCCCGCCTCACCCGCCGCGAACTCCTCCGCGCCGGCGTCAAGTTCGCCGCCGCCGCCGCGCTCGGTCCGGCGCTGCGGCCGCTACTCCGCGCCGCCGACTCCGGCAGTCCTTCGCGCCGCGTTTTCGACATCCGCGACTACGGCGCCGTCGGCGATGGCACGACCCTCGACACCGCCGCGATCCAGCGCGCGATCGACGAGGCCGCGGCGGCCGGGAGCGGCGCCCAGGTGCTCGTGCGCGGCGGCAAGCACTATCTCATCGGCGCGCTCGAGTTGAAGGGCGGCATCGAGTTTCACCTCGCCGACGACGCCGAGCTGCTCGTCAGCACCGAAGCGGCCCAATTCTCCGGGCGTGCCGCGCTCACGGCCAATGCCGCGCACGGGCTCCGCCTCACTGGCACCGGTTCGATCAATGGCCGTTCGCCCGAGTTCATGGATCACTTCGATGCCCAGGACGAATGGTGGCGCCCGAAGAACTTCCGCCCCCGCCTCGTCGTTCTCACCGGATGCAAGGATCTCGAGATTCGCGACCTCACATTCCGCCAGGCGCCAAGCTGGACGCTCCACCTGCTCGGTTGCGAGCACACGCTCGTCGAGGGCATCAAGATTCACAACCAGCTCGATGTGCCCAACTGCGACGGCATCGACCCCGACCACTGCCGCGACCTCGAGATCAAGAACTGCCACATTGTCTGCGGCGACGACGCCATCGTCATCAAGACCACCCGCCAGGGCGCTTCGCATGGGC
This sequence comes from uncultured Opitutaceae bacterium, assembly GCA_937902925.1. Classification (GTDB taxonomy): domain Bacteria; phylum Verrucomicrobiota; class Verrucomicrobiia; order Opitutales; family Opitutaceae; genus CALFNN01. The sequence continues at coordinate 30,120 of CALFNN010000036.1, read as the reverse complement.
CATCCTCCAACATCCGGGTGAAAGACTGTGTGCTGGAGACGCAGGACTCCGGCCTGAAGATCGGCACCGAGACGACCCAGGACATCAGCGACGTCCGCTTCGAGCGCTGCTCGATCGCGACCGGCTGCCGCGGGCTCTGCCTCCAGCTTCGCGACGAGGGCAACGTGTCCAACATCGAGTTTCGCGACATCACGTTCACCTCGCGGTATTTTTCCGATCCGTGGTGGGGCCGAGGCGAGGCCATCTCGCTCACCGCGATCCCACGCACGCCGGAGACCAAGGTCGGCACCCTGAGCGACGTCCGCATCGTCAACGTCAGGGGCCGCGCGGAGAACAGCGTGCGCGTCAGCGGCTCGACGCAGAGCCGCATTCGCGACGTGAAGCTCAAGGAGGTCGATGTCACCCTCGACCGCTGGACCAAATACCGCGGCGGCCTCTGGGACAACCGCCCGACGACCGCCGTGCCGGGGCTCGAGGAGCACGGTAATCCCGCTTTCAGCATCCGGCACGCCGACCGGGTCGTCCTCGCGAGCTGCCGCGCCGCCTGGGGCAAAAACATCCCGGACTATTTCAGCCACGCCCTCGAGGCCGAGGACGTGACCGAACTCACCTATCCCAACTTCGCCGGCGAGGCCGCTCATCCCGATCGCGACAAGGCGATCGTCGTGCGGTAGATGTCTGGACCGAAGGCAGGACCCGGTCTCCCAGCGGGCCCGGGTGCCCGGCCTTGGCTGGCTTCCGGTCTATTTCGCCCGATCCAGGAATTCCAGCAGCGTCGCCATGTTCCGCATGTAGGCTGCGGTCGAGATGCCCATCGCGGGATTCGGATCCGTGTAGGGTGACGTGTCGGTGTCGTCGCCGACCTGGGCATGCGAATAATCGCCGGGCGTCACTTCCTTCGAACCGTCGCCCTTGTAGGGATGACTCGTCGAGCGCAGCGGCGTCGGCCAGTAGCCGTCGGCGTTGAGCGAGGCAATGAGTTGGGCGATCCGGTCGCCGGTGTTTCCACCGCGACCGCCCGGGCCGCCCCGGCCGCCACCGCCCCCGCCGAAAAATCCCGCTCCACCCGCTCGGGTCACGACCCGCGGCAGGTCGATCAGCCCCGCGCCCGGCCGCAGCGGCGAACCTTTCGTCGCCTCCTCGGGCGACATCGCCTTCGCCGCCGCATAACGCTGGCGGAGGCCCGCCACGTCGATGCTGCGGAACGAGGAGTAGTGGCCGATCGTGTTCTTCGGATTGTAGTCCACGTAGTAGTAGCCATTCACCACGTTGGAGCCCGTCCGATGGACATAGAGCGGCTTGTTGGTGCCAACCTCGAGGAACGTGGGATATTCGCCGCGACCGTTGCCGTTCTTGAGCACGTCCGCCGAGAGATGCACCGACTCCAGCCAGTCGATCGCCTCGGGAATCCGCGCGAGGAATTTCGTCTCGCCCGTCAGCCGGTAGAATTTGAGGAGGTTCTCGATGTTCGCCGCCGTCGTATGCGTCACCATCGCCGTCGGCTCGTAGGTGCGCGCCCCGGCCGGCTTCAGATCGGTCGTGTATTGCAGCGCCCAGCCCGCCTGCGGCGCGCCCTGCTGCGTGACGAGGAACGAGTTCATGCCGCGGAGGATCGGGTCGAGCACGCGCTTTTCCCCGAGCACTTGGTAGCACTGGAGCAGAAAATCGATGTTCTCCGCGATGACGTCGTCGTTGAACGTCAGGAACGACGTGTAGTCCGGCAGCCCATGATCCGAGTATTCATACATCAGCGGATAGCGCTGCGGCCACGCGCCGATGGGATACTGGCTGTCGAGGACGAACTGGATCGCCTTGTCGAGCGCCGGCTTGAACTTCGGGTCGCGTTTCTCGACATACATCCGCAGGAGAAACTGCGCGGCCAGCGAGCTCACCGAGTCGTCGAACGTCGCGTTGCCGTAGTAGTGGAGAAACTCCTCGAGCCGCCAGCCGTTCTTGCCGACGGTGTCATACCAGTCGCGCAACGAATGCTCGCCCGCGAAGTCGGCGATGTAGTTCCAGCCGCCGCAGGGCAACTGCGCCCAGATCACCGCGCTGGCGACCTGCTCGGCGGCCTGGTAGTAAAACTCGTCGCCAGTCACGTGGTAGGCATCGAGATAAATCTGGCCCATCTCGGACGTGCCGGGCGCCTGCATCCAGATCATCGTGCGGCGCGCTTCCATCTCGCCCCATTGCCGCGAGAAATCCGGGAGATACGACCAGACGTAGCCGCCCTTGTAGCTGACCTTGTCGACCATGAACGTCGTCGCGCGCTTCATCGTGTCGAGCGCGGCGGCGCGGGTCGGCGCCTCCGCGGCCACGGCGCGCGGCAGGACCGCGGCGCAACCCAAACCGAGCAGCAGGACGGGAACAGCAAGTTTCTTCAGCATGATGGGGTGAATTCGATGCCTGACGGAGTGAACGTGAAATGGATGCACGCGGATCAACGCGCGTTGGCCGGGACGGGCGGCAGCGGCGGCTCGTCGATCAGCAGACGCGACTGGACCTCGAGCGAGCCCTTGTAGAAGGGCGGAAACAGAATCAGCAGCGCGCGCTCGGCGGCCTTCATCTCGAGTTCGCCGGCGTAAGACTGATAGCTCCGGCCCTTGAACGTCGTCCGCAGCATGATCTTCGCCGTGCGGCTGACCTGCAGCGTCGGGTTGAGCCCGCTTTTGAGCACCACGTCCGCCCGCCCGACCGTCCCGGCGAGCGCGAGGCCGCTCAGGTTGATGATCGCGAGTCCGCTTGGTCCGTGTCGCGCGGCTCCATCGTCGAGCACGGCGATCTGATAGCGCAAGCCGGAGGACGGCACGGGCTCGACGGCGGAGAACAGCAAAAGCACGTCGTGCATCTCCGGCGGGACCGTCGCTTCGGCCACCACCGCACCGGAGGCGTCCGTGAACCGCAGTGGCAACGCACCGCGAAACTCGTAGCGCGGCGACCGGGCCGTCGGGTAAAACACGAGCTTCTGCGGCGCCGCGCGCAAATTCGGCGAGAACGAAACGCCCTCGACGGGCCGCGCGGAGAATACCGTGAAACGAAACGCCTGCTCGGGCGCGCGCGGCGGTTGGCCATGCACCGCGGTCGCCATCGCGATCGCGGCGGTCAGATATCGGAGTGCGTGAGCCATCGGAAGGAAACGATCTTGAAGCGGCGGCCGACAGCCTGGTTGGTGGCGTTGAGCGAAGCGAGCGCGGTCTCCTCGGGATCGCTCGGGTCGAAATACGCCGGCACCCGCTGGATGGTCGCCTCGCACCACGCCTTGCCCTCCGTGGCGCCCGTTGCCGGATTTACCTCTTCGCCGTAGGCCCGGACAACAAACGTGTCCGACCGCGGAAAGAGCACCGGCGCGAGCGCCGTCATGATGTCGGCCTGCGTGAGCCATTGGGAGCTGAACTCGGCAATGTTGGCGTTGATACCCGCGTCCGAAATCGCTTGTTCGATCAGGCTCGGGGCGCCGACCGAGCCCCGAGCGAGAAATTCCTCAACGGAACGGAGTGGCCCACTGGCGTTTTGATAAAGCCTGATCGCGTCGGCCAGTTTCGTCGCGAGACTGGAAATGTCGCCAGGGCTCAGCGCCCTCATCCCTCGACGAAAGAGAGGTGTATCCAATGTATTTTGCTCCGGACCCGACGTGCTTTGCACATATCCGTCGTCAGCTTTGTAAGTCTCTTGGGCCGACTGAGCGAAACGAAAGAAAGCTGCCGTAGGAAGGTTCGCCAGCACTGTTTGATCGGGCGTGAGCGTAACAAGATCGTCGGAAGCAGTGCCAGAGGCCGGGTCGGAATTCAGGTAGGTAAAATTGGCCGCTGACATAAATCTGCCGGAGCGCAGAACGGCTTCCCAAGCGCTCGGCGTCGCCGAATTGAAATTAAACGCCCCACTCTGGAGGAGAAATTTGGAGGACTGTTGGTTGGGCGCGCCCTGCAAATCAGCAACCGTTACAGTTGCTCCAGTCGCACCGTTGCGCGGCAGCGGCGTCAGGAGTGAATTTGGCATAACGATCGAACCGTTAGCCGCGATCGGGGTTATGCCAGCCACGAGACCGGAGAAAAAAAACCGATCCGGCAGCGTTCCGACATTCATGCCACCGACTTGGATGCCGTCACCCCACGAATTACCGACGGAAAAAGGGCGAGCGCCAGCGACGTAAAAATGTTGCAGCTCTCCAAGCGAAAGGATCGGTGCTCGAGGAAGCTCAAAAATTGGAACGTCCTCGTTGTAGGACAACCCATTCGTGATATCTCGGTCGAGAAGGCGCTCGGGCGCTCGAATTCGCAAGTTGAAGTTGCCACTACTGTAATCGACCGGGCTCGTTGTGTTCGGAACCGTAAAGGAGTCCGGTGGCAGTTGGTCGCTCCGCGGATCGCGCCCCGGCGTCGTCAGCCACTCATTTGGGTTCGTAGCCACGGTGTCCACGCTCTCCGCAAGCCGAAAATCAAATCCACACTGGGATGTGGTGCCATTGGCCGCGCCATGATCAGAAAGCGGAACCGCATCAAATGCAGGACTCGTGTAGGTCGCCAACACATCACCATTTGCTCGCTTGAGCACTAGCCTCAGGGTGGTGGGAACTGGAATCCGAATCGCAAGCTGCGAGTTTCCATTAACGGTGTTACTAGCTGGAATCGTAACGGTGAGCCCGTCTCCAAACGCCCCAAAATCACGTGAATTAAACCTGCCGGGGTTGTCGGCGCCCAGTTGGAGAGTTGCCCCCGGCAGATATGTCCAATTGTAAACTCGCCCTGGAAGCCACGATTCTTCCGCCGGCTTGGGAGAGGAAGACGGCGTCCACGGCAGTGTGACCTTTAGCGGTTCACCATAAAGTTGACGTAAGTTAAACGTGATGTCGTCAGCGGTGGCGCCTGTGCCAGTGTTTACGACCGTGGTTGTAACCGATGCGGGGAGACCGAAAATATCGAGACACAAATCTTCCGGCACCAAGGCGCTGGTATACGGATTCCACAATGCCGCGGCCCAGCGCAAACTGAGCGTATATGGTTGAGCGCCGGTTTGCTTCCTCACGCCGAACAAAAGGTAAAAATAGTTCAATACTGGCGACACACCAACGGTAGGCGAAAACACCGATGGCGTGATTTTGTAGCGGCGCCTAAGGGGATCAGAACCATATGCGGGCAACGGTGCCGGTGTCGCCGGCGCGACTGGATCCTCCATGTAGCTCTTGTAGTCCGCCCACGCCGCGAAGGCGCTGCCGAGGAGGTCGGGCTTGAGCGACAGGTCCTGCCGCAGGCCGCCGAGTTTCGTGTTCGCGAGGACGGCGAAGTTGTTCGGCGACCACGCATGGTAATTCTGCTGGAGCGTCGCGAGCCCGACGGTGCCGCCGGAAACCTTGTTGAAAAACGCGAGTTGACCGAAATCGGTCGTGTTGGCCGTGAGCGCCGCGTTCGTCGGGTTGCCGGTCGTCGTGTCGCGCGGCTCGAAGACGGCGTTGCCCGCGGCGTCGGCGGGCCCGGCGCCGAGTCCGATTTGCTGGCGGATGCGACTGTTGAGCTCCGCGGAGTCCCACGGCGCGTAGTTCACCGCGGCGGTCCGGTCGGCGAGCGCCACCGCTGCCTTCACGCCCTGGTCCCCCACCCACCACGCGTAACGCCCGAGGGTCGTGCCGCCGGTCGTCGCGTTGTCGTTCGCGAACTGGCCCGGGACGCCGTAGCTCTTGATCGCGACCAGCGGCGCAACGACGTCGCTCGCCGTGCCGCTCGTGTTCTTGCCCACGAGTTCCACGGTCGAGCCCGCCACGGCGGCCGGCGTCACGGCGAGCGGATCGCCGGTGCCGTCGGGCTTGAGCACCTCGTTGCCACTCACGAGCCAGGTCAGCGGCGTCGGGCCGGTGCCCGTCGCATCCCAGACGCCGGTGTAGTAGCGGGTGCCGCTGGCGTTGGGAAACGCCTCGGCGGTCGCGGTGACGCGCTGGTCGGGACCGGCGTAGCGCTGGAGATGGGCGACGGCGGCGTTGAGGGCGAGCAGCGCGTTTTGCCGCGCCTGCGCCTGGCGCTGGGTGTTGCCAGCGACAGCGGTCTCGATCCGCGTGTAGGCCGAAAGCCCGACGAGCAGGATCACGACGAACGCGAGCAGCGTGAGGGTGATCAGCAAGGCAAAGCCGTTTCGCGCTTCGCGCGACGGTGGCATGTGACGGGTGACGGGAGACGGGGTAATCACAGCTCAGAGGGGCTGGGCGCGGAGGACGATGCGACGGGTGTAGACGCGGGAGTTTTCCTGCACGACGCCCCACCACCACGCGGCGTTGTTCAGGTATTTTTGCGGGCGCGTCGGCGGCTGTGCGGGGGATTTTTCCAGGTTGGCAATGAGTTCGGCGCCATCGTCGGTCAGGACGCGGATCATCACGTCGACTACGTCGGGAAAGGGCGACGTGGCATTGCCCGATGCCGCGGGGACGCTCGATGGAAGCGAGGAACGAAGTCGCGTCGCGGCCGTGCCACCGGGCACGCCGGCGGCGCTGGCGGGAAAAATCAGGCGGAGCCCGCCCGGTTGCGTGGCATCGCGCACGTAGCAGCGGATGCCGAAGTCGACGACATTGTCGGCAATGATGGAGTCGAGGTTGCGCGTGCCCGCATTCGTGCCCGGCGCCTGCACACTGCGCGGATCGCCGGTCGACGAGCCGTCGTTGTTCGCGCCCCCCGTCGTATAGGCCGCGGCCGTGAGATCGTAGCCGGACTCGAGCACGCCCAGCCGGCTTGAGACGGCGCCGGGGCGGACTTCAGCGCGGTGGAGCAGGTAGGCTGTGTTTTGGTTGAGCGGATTCGTCGCCGTGAAGCGACGGACGACTTGGTAACCGACGGCGACGGGCGCGGAAATCGTGGCGGGGTTCGCGGTTGTATTGGTGCCGCGACTGGTCGTGAAGAACCGCAGCCACACGCCCGCGAGGCCGAAGCGTGCGTCGGCAATGCTGGGCGAATTGAGGACGAGCGACGTGGAGCCGGCGGGCTTGGCGTTGTTGGGTGTCTGCGCCGCCACCCAGAGGCCCGAGTTGCCGTTGGTGTCGAGGATGTCGGCCGCGAACCACACGTGGCCGTCGTCGCGGAAAAGCGCGCCTTGCAGATCGAGCGCGAGCTGGTCGAGCACGAGACGCGCCTGCGCATCGGCCCCGAGCCGGCCGGAAGCGCGCGTCCAGGTGGTGCCGACATTGCGGACGATGGCGAAGAAGAAACCCGAGATGACGACGGTGATCGACGCGGCGACGAGGAGTTCGAGGAGAGTGAAGGCGCGTGGGACGCGCGGGTGGGATCGGTGACGAGTGAGGTGTGCCGAGTTCATCGTCAGCGGGAAATCGAGCCGGTGAAGAAAAGCACCGACTTCTTGCTTTGGTCGAACGCGACCGAGGTCTGCGCTCCAGTGGCTGGATTGGCCCCCACCTGCACGGCGCCGCCGGTGGAGGACGGCAGGAATGCCGGCCAGCGAACGCGCATGTTGAAGGCCAGCATCAGGGCGCCGGCATCGGCCGCCGCGGGCGAAAGCGTCTCGTTGCGGATGAGTTCGATCTCAAAATATTTGTCGGCATCGGCGAACCGGGCGCCCGACGAGTCGAACCAGCCCTTCGGGGTCGCCGTGGCATCGTAGATCCCGAGTTCGCCATCCGGCTTGGCGAACAGGACTGCGGGATGCGTGCCGTCGTTTGGGTTGTAGGCGCCGGACGCGTCGGTTTTCTGGATGGCAGCGGGATCCTGAATCAGCGCCGCGGCGGTCGTGAACGGCATGGCTTGGAGGCGTGCGAGCACGGCGTCGGCCACCCGGGCCGCGGCTTCGGCTTCCGAGACGGTCGCGACGGATTTCGTGACCGGCGTCAACAGCGCGAGGACCGCGACCATGCCGATGGCGAAGATGCCGACGGCAGCGACCACCTCGAGGAGGGAGAAGGCGCGGATTGAAGGTAGGTCAGGCCCTGCCTTCGGACGAATTGACGCGCGTGCGGCATGCATGGTCAGAAACCGGTCGCATCGCTCACCATCGACACCGCGCCGGTCTTGCGCACGAACAGGCCGCGAACGGCGTTCGCGTTGTTGAACTGCGGCAGCGCGTTGTTCGCAAGGACGGCCGTCGTCAGGGCGAGCTTCGTGGGATTGCCCGAGGTGTTGGAGGACACCGTGCCGTCGGCCGCAAACTCGAGATAATAGACGATGCCACCGCCGGAGCCGCCGAAGACCTGGCCCGATGGTGCCGTCGGCTGGCCGTTCACGGAGAAACCGGTCGCGCGGGCGAGCGTCGACACCGGACCGGTGGCGCCATTGTTGTTCCACGTCACGCCGCTGCGCAGATGATTCGTCGGCACGGGCGACGGCGGAACGACGCACACGGGCGACGGCAGCGTGACGGCATTGCCGGTCGCGACCCAGTTGCCGCCCTCGAGGCGGACGACCTGGAGGTAACGGAGGTATTTGTCCGCATCACCACCGGGCGGTTGCGATGCGTAGACGAGAAGCCGCGCGGTCGTCTGGTGCAGCGCGGCCTGCGCCCGCGTGGCGCCGACCAGGCTCGCGACCGTATTCTGCGCGGCGGCGAGCGCGGCGCCATCGGTGCCGCGGCCGCCGAGCGCCATGCCGATGCCGCCGACGAGCAACGCGATGAGCCCGATGACGACGAGAAGTTCGATCAGGGTGAAAGCGCGGCGCGCGGGATGCCGCAGTCGGGAGCGGAAAGCTGGAAGTCGGGGATCGGGCACGGCGACGTCACTTCCAACTCATGATAAGGTCGGCGCTGGTCGCGGCCTTGGGCGGCGCGCAGTAAAAAATCACGCCGGCGCGCACCCCGCCGGTCGCTCCCGTGGGAAAATCCGCGGTGCCGGGGCCGGCGATGCGGACGGCCGTGTTGTCGGGTGGGCTCACGGTCGGAAGCGCGCCGGTGAAATCGGTGTTGTTGTTGCGAATCGCGCCGTCGAGGTTCCGATCGACGAGGACGGCGATGTCGGTGTCGTCGAAGGCGTCGCGGATGAGCCCGCGTTTGGCAGTGAGCGTCGGATCGGTCGTCGAGACGGGCACGATATCGGCCTCCGTGAACGACATGAATTGGATGCGACGGGTGTTCTGCGCCTCGGGCGGCGCGGGGCTAGGCTGCGCCCCGGTGCGGACCGCAGGCAGCGCGGTGCCGTCGCGTCGCGTCCCGACGAGCGTGTCGTAGAAGCGATGCAGCGCGCTGCCGGTGGTGGACGAGGCCGTCGTGCCGTTGACCTTGTTGTTCGTCTCGAAAGTCGGGTAGTAGCCGTATTCCTGGCGGAACGCCTCGATCGCGGAAGCCCACTGCGCGAATTGCGCGCGGGTTTTTGCCTTGTTGGCGGCGGCGCGTGCAGAGCCGGTGGTCGGAATCAGGATCGCCGCAAGGATGCCGATGATCGCGATCACGGTGAGGAGTTCGACGAGAGTGAAGGCGCCACGGCGAACGCGAGGGAGCGGAAAGCCGGGAGCCGGAGGCGGAGAGACGCGCGCGGCGGGGTGCAGGTTCATGCGTCAGGGGTTGGCGTAGAGGTTGTCGGCATTGTTGACGGCGGCGAGCTGCGTCGCGGAAAGAATGCCCGTGGCCGGCGGTGCGGTGTGAGCACCATCGGGGCCGGCGGAGTAGAGCACATAGCCGGCGGCCTGCCACGTGTTGGGTGAGCGCGCGTTCTTGTAGTAGTAGAGATAGCGGTGGCCCCAGGGATCGAGCAGGCTGACATTTTGCTCGGGCTTGAAGGTGGGCCGCGGGGCGTTGGTGGCCGGCACCAGAAACGTGGCGGCGGGCGGCGCGTCGAGGGAGAATTTCCCGACGTCGAGAAAGTCCGGGCCGTTGAGCCGGTCGTCCGTCGTGAAGCGCGAGGGCCCGAACGCGCCAGTGAGACAGTTGAAGAGGCGCGCCTCGGCGGTGGCGAGGCCGGGTCCCGTGTTGGCGGTGGCCGGCACGACCGCGGCATGGGCAAACTCGCCGAGCTGCGGGTAGTCGCCATAGTGGCGTTTGAATTCCTCAAGGGCGGTCGCGACGCCGGCGAGGTCCGCCTTGGCGCGCGCGATGGCCGCGCGCTGGTTGGCGCCGCGCACCGCGCCGATGCCGATGCTCACGAGAATCGCGATGATCGCCATCACCGTCAGGAGTTCGATGAGGGTGAATCCAAGCGGGCGACGGTCTTGGCAGGCGCGCGACATCGGGGTAGGTCGCACCCATGAAGCGCCAGTGCCGTCGCCGTCGCAAATGGAAAAGGGCGCGCCGGCGGTCGCGAAGCACCAGGCTCCAACATCCAACCTCCGGGGAAATCTCAAAAACGAAACACCAAATCGGCGCTCCTAATTGGGATTTTTCCTGGAGCCTGGATTTTGGACCTTTCGCGCCAGCGGCGCGGTCACGGACAGAGCATGAAATGTTCGCTTTCCGGCCGCTGCTGCTTTTCCCCAATGTAAATATGCGCAGGGTCGCCGTCGTCGTCGATGCGCAGATCGCACTCGAGGCAGGCCTCGCCGTTCACCCGGAAATCGAAACCGTCCATCCCGCCCTTCGTCCGGAATTTGAACGTCAACATCCGCCCGATCGTCTCGAGTTCGGCGTTGGGGCCGAGCCCGACCGGCTTGATGTCCGCGAGGGTCGCCCCCGGGAGCGGCCGGATCGCGCCCTTGAAGCCGCGGCCATTGCGACCTGCCGTCGTCCGCACATGCCAGACGCCGTCGACGTCCTTCCAGACCCAGTAGGCGCGCCGCGCGCCGATGCGGAGCTCCTTGGCGCGACCGGCCGCGGCACTCGCGGAAACCTGCGACGGCGTCGACGTCGCCATCTCGATCCGCTCGCCCGCGCAGCCGGAAAGCAGCAGTGCGCCGGCGATGAACGTCGCCCAGCCGGAATGAATTCTCATCGAGGGGCAGAGTTGGATTTCGACCCGCGGTCGTGGAGGATAACCGGCCCGATCACTCTTCGGCCTGCAGCGACGCAACGACACTGAAATCCTCCAGCGTCGTCGTGTCGCCCTTCACGGCGCCGCCGGCGGCGATTTCCTTGAGGATGCGGCGCATGATTTTCCCACTGCGGGTTTTCGGGAGCGCGGCCGCGAAGCGGATCGTGTCGGGCTTCGCGAGCGAGCCGATCTCCTTGCCGACGTGACTGCGCAATTCCTCCTTGAGCGCCTCGCTCGGCGTGATGCCGGCCTTCACCGTCACGAAGACCACGAGCGCCTGGCCCTTGAGCTCGTCGGGGCGGCCGACGGCCGCGGCCTCGGCGACCGACGGATGCGAGACGAGCGCGCTCTCGATTTCCGCGGTGCCGATCCGGTGACCGGAGACGTTGAGCACGTCATCGATGCGGCCGACGATCCAGAAATATCCGTCCTTGTCCTGGCGTGCGCCGTCCCCCGTGAAGTAGATGCCGGGAAACTCGCTGTAGTAAGCCTTCTTGAACCGCTCGTCGTCGCCCCAGAGCGTGCGGAGCATCGACGGCCACGGTTTGGTGATGACGAGTTTGCCGCCGGTATCGCGCGGGACCTCGTGGCCCTTTTCGTCGACGACCTTCGGCACGACGCCGAAAAACGGCCGGGTGCCGGAGCCGGGCTTGGTCGGCGTGACGCCGGGCAGCGGCGTGATCATGATCGAGCCGGTCTCGGTCTGCCACCACGTGTCGACGATCGGGCAACGTTTCTTGCCGATGAGCTTGTGATACCACATCCAGGCTTCGGGATTGATCGGTTCACCGACCGTGCCAAGGAGGCGGAGCGAATCGAGCCGGTGGCGCAGAACATAGTTGTCGCCCCAGCGCATGAACGCGCGGATGGCCGTCGGCGCCGTGTAGAGGATCGTGAGACCATGGCGGTCGATCATCTGCCAGAAACGATCCGGCTCGGGCTGGTTCGGCGCGCCCTCATAGATGAAGATCGTGGCGCCATTGGCCATCAGGCCGTAGACGACGTAGCTGTGTCCGGTGATCCAGCCGATGTCGGCGGTGCAGAAGTAGCGGTCGTTTTCCTTCAGATCGAAAACGTAGTGGGAGCTGAGCTTCGCGCCGAGCAAGTAGCCCGCGCTGGTGTGCAGCACGCCCTTGGGTTTTCCAGTCGAGCCACTGGTGTAGAGAATGAAAAGCGGATGCTCCGAATCGAACGCCTTCGCCTTGTGCGTATTCGGTGCGCCGACCCAGGCTTCCTTCCACCAGACGTCGCGCCCCTCGACCATGTTGACGGGATTGCCGCACCGTTTGACGACGATGACGGTCTGCACGGTCGGCGTGCCCTCGATGGCCTTGTCGACGTTGGCCTTGAGCTCGATGACCTTGCCGCGACGCCAGCCACCGTCGGCGGTGATGACGAGCTTCGCCTTGCAGTCGTTGATGCGATCCTTGATCGACTCCGCGCTAAACCCGCCGAAAATCACGGTGTGGATCGCGCCGACGCGCGCGCAGGCTAACATCGCCATGACCGCCTCCGGGATCATCGGCATATAGATCGCGACGCGATCGCCGGCCCCGATTCCCATGTTTTCAAAGATGTGCGCGAGGCGACAAACGTGGAAATGAAGCTGCTTATAGGTGATGGTCCGGACATCGCCGGGCTCTCCTTCGAAGATCAGCGCGGCCTTGTTTTCGCGAGCCGTGCCGAGGTGTCGGTCGAGACAGTTCTCCGACACGTTAAGTTTCCCACCGACGAACCACTTAGCATGGGGCGGTTGCCAGTCCAGAACCTTCTTAAATGGCTTCCGCCAAACGAGCTGCTCCTGTGCCTGCCGGCCCCAGAATTTTTCTGGGGAGTTGACAGATTCCGCGTAGAGTCTTTTGTAAGTCGCATCACTCCCAAGGTTGGCTTGGGCTTTGAACTCGGCCGAAGGCCTGAATAACCGGTGTTCCCGGGAAACTGAGGTAATCGTCTGGTCTGGCACAGTGTGTCGGATTTTAGGGTTAAGAACGCGAAACTCGCGACACTTATCCCGCCGTGAGTTTCAAGCGTCAAGCGCAGGGCGTGATTCGTCTCAACTTCTGTATGGAAAAGAAAACCCTGTCCGCCTCTGCGGACGCTCCCGCCACCGCTGCGCCCGCCGCTCCGGCCCCGGCACCCACCACGCCGGAAAACGGCGCGACCGCGCCCGCCGCCCCCGCGCCGGTCGAAACCATCCGCGTCGAGGGCGTCCTCGACGTCGACCTGCAGCGCGGCGGCAACGGCCAGTTGCTCGACCTGAGCCGCGGTGGCAAGCGGCGCCCCAGCGACCCGTTCGTGCCGAAAGAGCTCATCCGGCGTTTCAAGCTGCGCACTGGCTCGATGATCGGCGGCACCGCGTTTCCGCCGGACGGGCGTTTTCCGAATCCCAAGATGCGTTTCATCGAGACGGTCGACGGCGTTCCGCTCGAGGGCCGGCGGGGCAAATTCGAATTCACCGCCCTGACGACGATCTCGCCGAATCAGTTTCTCAAGATGGAGCTGGCCGACGGACGGCTCACGACGCGCGCGGTCGATCTGTTCTGCCCAATCGGCAAGGGCACCCGCGGCCTCATCGTCGCCCCACCCCGCACCGGCAAGACCACCCTTCTCCGCGACATGGCGCTCGGCGTCCTGCAGAACAACCCGGAATGCCACGTGATGATTCTCCTCGTCGACGAACGCCCCGAGGAAGTCACCGACTTCCGCCGCAGCGTGCCCGCCGCCGAGATCTGGGCCTCGTCGAACGACGAGCAGATCGAAAATCACATCCGCATCGCCGACCTGTGCATCGAGCGCGCCAAGCGCCTCGTCGAGGTCGGCCGCGACGTCGTCCTCTTCGTCGATTCGATCACCCGGCTGTCCCGCGCGCACAACACCGCGCGCAACTCGGGCCGCACCGGTTCCGGCGGCCTCGACGTGCGCGCCCTCGAGAAACCCCGCCAGATCTTCGCCAGCGCGCGCAAGACCGAGGAAGCGGGCTCGCTGACGATCATCGCCTCCGTGCTGGTCGAGACCGGCAGCCGGATGGACGACGTGATCTTCCAGGAATTCAAGGGCACCGGCAACATGGAGCTCGTGCTCGACCGCAAATGCGCCGAGATGCGTCTCTGGCCGGCGATCAACATCGCCTCCTCGGGGACGCGCAAGGAGGAGTTGCTCATCGACGCCAAGACGCTCGAGGGCATCCATTTCTTCCGCCGCGCCCTCGTGCAGCAGAAGATCGAGGAGGCCACCGAGACGATGATCGCCCGCCTTTCGAAGACCAAGACCAACGCCGAGTTCCTCAAACTGATTGCGCGGTGAGAACTTCCCTCTTGCCCCGTTCCCAAAACTCCTGAGATTCAACGATTCCTTTCGCCGCCGCGATCGGCCGACTTCCGCCACCACGCCTAACCCATCGAATGCACAGCTTCTCCGAGCAATGTCTCGACATGGCCCGCTCAATGCTGGCCCACAATCTCGACTCGATCCAACCTGACGGCACCGTCCTCCCTGCAAATGACGAACAGTCGCGCCCGGACGAGCCGGGGCATGCGGCGTTCGCGCTCGGAGAATTTTACCGCGCCACTGGCGAGACCACCCTCAAGGGCCGCGACCTCATCGACCTCGCCGCACGCTGCGTGACGGCGCAGATGTTCACCGAACCGCCCGCGGAAAACGGCCTCGCCTACGCCGCGCTCGGCCTCCTCTGCTTCGGCCCCTCCAAGGAGCGCAATCCCGTCTGGGAACGCCTCGTCGAGGAAACCCAGCAGCGCATCGACAAGTCGCTCCTGCATCGCAGCGACTACGACAACCACTGGCAGTCGTTCAACATCGCGAAGGCAGTCGCCCGCTTCAGCTTCGGCCTGTCCAAGAAAGACGAGACCTCTCGCCTGATCGAGCGGATGTGCGATCGCATCAACCAGACCAGCTCGGCCGGTTTCTTCGACGACGCGACCCACGGCTTCGGCGGGAATTTCAATCTCTACGGCGTGATGAGCTTTGTGTTCATCCGCTCCGCGCTGCAGCTCCACGCCAACAGCGGCGTGCGCGACCGCAAGCTCCCGACCCTGCGCACCTACGCGGAGAAATACATCAAGATGATGCCCGATCTCGTCCGCGCGGACGGGCTCGGTTGGGCGTTCGGCCGGGCGGCAGGCGCCTACGGCCAGATGCACTGCATCAGCCTCATCCTGCAGGGCCTCCGCGACGGCTGGATTCCCGACGACCAAAAGGTCAAATACTTCGACCTGCTGCGCCGGTTGTTTTTGTTTTTCTACGAGACCTACCTCGACCAGGAGCACGGCTTCCTGGATTTGCGCGATAACGAGCGCACCGCCTACGCGGCGCATACCACCCGGATGGCCAACTTCGACGCCGCGCGTTACCTCTGCCAGTGGTCGCGCCTCGCGAAAGCCGTGCAGATCCCGGGCGGCAACCCGAAGACAGAGCCCATGCGCACCTCGGGCCGCTTCGTCATCTTCGACAAGTCGAACCGCAAGGAGCAGGGCCTTTTCCTCTATCGCGACGCCGAGACCGGCCTGCACCTGCAGGTGCCGTTGATCAGCGCCGGCAGCCGGCTGTCGAGCGATCCGCTCGCGTTCCCGCACTGCCCCGGCATCTTCGACTGGCCCAACAACGTTTACGTGCCGGTCATGCTCCCCGAACTCACCTTCGGCGAGCACGTGACGTTGCCCTCCTTTTACGGCAAGAACTGCGTGACCGGCCTGGGCCTGCGCAACAGTTTCTATTTCCGCTACGAGCAGCCGGAACTCATCACGGTCAAGGAAGAGATCGTGAAAAACATCGGCAGCGTGAAGGTGCAATGGACCTTCGCCGGCAACAAAATCGGCTGCGAGTTCGCCTACACGGTGAAACAGCAGGTGACGCTCGATAAATTCCGCTATGCGCTCGTCATCGCGGCGCCGCATTCGAAATACCACGTCAGCGGCGCGCTCGCCCTCGGCCCGCAAGGCCACCGGTGCAGCGTCGCGAAGGATGATTTCCAAGGCGTCTGGCAGGAGACCGAGGTGGTCAGCGCGGATCCGACCTACCGCACGAATTACGGCAAGGTGCACTATCTCCAATACCTCGTGCGCGACCATCCGCTCATCATGCGTCCGGGTCACGTCTACCGGCTTGCGGTGAACTTCGAGCCCGACGTCGGACATACGGCGAATTGATTTTGTCGGCGGCGCTTGACGCCGCTCGTCGGCGCCGGCAAGCAACGCCCTGTCCATGCTCAGCCGCCGCATCATTCCCTGCCTCGACGTCAACGCCGGCCGCGTGGTCAAGGGCGTGAAATTCCAGCAACTCCGCGACGCCGGCGACCCGGTCGAAAGCGCCAGGGCCTACGACGCACAGGGAGCTGACGAACTTGTCTTCCTCGACATCACGGCCTCGAGCGACAACCGCCGCATCATGCACGACGTCGTGGCTGCGACCGCGGAACAATGCTTCATGCCGCTCACCGTGGGCGGCGGCCTCCGGACGGTCGCCGACATCGAGAGGATGTTGAAAAGCGGCGCCGACAAGGTCTCGCTCAACACGGCTGCGATCAAAGACCCCAATCTCATCCGCGCGGCCTCCGACCGCTTCGGCGCGCAGTGCATCGTGCTGGCGATCGACGCCAAGCGCGAACCCGGCGGCCAGTCGTGGCGCGTCTATACCCACGGCGGCCGCAATCCGACCGAACTCGACGCCGTCGGCTGGGCCCGCACCGCGGTCACACTCGGCGCCGGGGAAATCCTGCTCACCAGCATGGACGCCGACGGCACGCAGGCCGGCTATGACTGCGCGCTGACTCGCGCGGTCAGCGACGCCGTCGAGGTGCCGGTGATCGCCAGCGGCGGCGCCGGCACGCTCGCTCATTTCGCCGACGTGCTCGACCAGGGGCATGCGAGCGCGGTCCTCGCGGCCAGCCTCTTCCATTTCGGCACGCTCACGATTCCGCAGGTGAAAACCTATCTCGCCGGGCGCGGGGTGCCGGTGCGCCAGTAAACGAAAATTTCCGTGCCCCGCCCGGCGCGGCTAAGCCGTCGGACTGGCCTGCGGCTCGGGCGCCGCCCCCGCGACTTTCCCTTTCGGCGCGCCCACGAGCACGCTGAGCTGCTCCTGCACCGCCACGAAGAATTCCGGCGTCAATTCGCCCACCGGCACCTCGAAGCGCTGCTTCGTCCTGGCGTGCTCGTAAACGTTCTTCGTGCCGTCGGCGTTCCGGCCTTTCGGGCGCAGGAGTTTCTTCCGTTCGAGCATCAGCGCGAGAAACTGCACCAGCCGCGTGCTCTCCACATTCAACTCGTTCGTCGGGTCCGCCAGGGTGAGAAAAAGATTCTCCGCATTCAGCTTGAGTGCCCGGTCCGCATTCTCTCCCGCCCGCCGCGGCTTGTAGGCCTGCACCCACCGGCACGCCACGAAGCCCTCCGGCGCAAAACTCCCCGCCTGCTCCTCGAGCACGTCGTAGCGCACCACCTCGAGGGTGGTCGCCCGCACGAGGTAGCTGGCGACGCGCGCGCCCTCGACGAATGGCTGGCCCGACACGAAGCAGGTCGTCGCGAGCGGCTGGAGATTCATTTCCATAGGCTTTCTTGTTTACTCCCGCCCACCGCGGACGCTAGCACTTTTGCGCCGCATGAACGGACGACTGATCGCCATCGGTGACATCCACGGCTGCCACCTCGAGTTCGCCGAGCTGCTGACCCAGCTGGAACTGACGCGCGACGACCGGCTCGTGCTGCTCGGGGACCTTGTCAACCGTGGCCCCGACAGCTGCAAGGTCATCGACCTCGCCCGCGCCTACCGCGCGACCGCGCTCCTCGGCAACCACGAGTTGCGCCTCCTGAAATACCGCCGCAGTCACGACGAGAAATACCTCAAGGAACATGATCGCGAGACCTTCGCCAGACTGCAGCCCGAGGACTGGGCCTTCATGGAGGCCATGCCGCTCACGTTCGAGGAGCCGGAACTCAACGTCGTGTTCGTCCACGGCGGCTTTCTGCCCGCCGGGCCCTGGCAAAAGCAGCCGGCCGAGGTCGTCACCCGCATCCAAGTGGTCGACCGCGATGGCCGGCCGGCGAAACGCGCGGACTTGCCCGACGCACCCGCCTGGGCGGATCTGTGGAGCGGCCCGCCGTTCGTCGTCTACGGCCACACGCCGCGGCCCGAGATCTACAAACTCAAGTGGTCCGTGGGCATCGACACCGGCTGCGTGCTGGGCGGCAGCCTGACCGCCTTTGTGCTGCCCGAAAAACATTTCATCCAGGTGAAAGCGCGGCAACGTTACTGGCCATGAAAGCTTCCCCGGGCAAACGTTCCCGCCCGCCAGCGACCGAACCGGCGGCGCCGGCCGGCGGCGGTGCCGACGGCACGCTGCTGCTCTGCATCGACATGCAACCGGTCTTCCTCCGCGCGGTCGCCGACGGTCCCCGCGTGCAGCGGCGCTGCGGATTTGCGATCGCCGCCGCCACCGGGCTCGGGCTGCCGGTTGGGTTCACGGAACAGGTGCCGCAAAAACTCGGCGGCACCACGCCCGAATTGCTCGCGCTCGCGCCAGGAGCCGGCGTGTTCGGTAAAAACACGTTTTCCGCCCTCGGCGACGATGGCATCCGCGACGCCCTGTTCGATGGACGTCACGTCGCGCACTTGCTGCTCTGCGGCATCGAGACGTCCGTGTGCGTCTACCAGACGTCGCTCGACGCCCTCGCCGCCGGCCGGCATGTGACGATTCTCGGCGACTGCGTCGGAGCCCGCCGGCCGGACGACGCGCGGCTCTGCCTCGAGGCCCTGATTCGCGCGGGGGCGCACGTGCTGCCGAGCGAGACCGTGTTCTATGCGCTGTTGCACGACGTGAAGCACCCCTTCTTCAAGCCCTACACCGAGCTCGTGAAATCCCATGGCTGACGACTCCCTCCCGCTTTCCTCTGTCCGTGACTTGAAAACGCACGAGACCTCCGCGAACGGCCGGCCGTTCGCCAGTCTGCTCGTGATCAAGAAGCTCGCGGCGAAAACCGCCTCGAACGGCAATCCATTTTTCAGTGTCGAACTCGGCGACCGGACGGGCTCCTTCGGTTGCACGGTTTTCGGCGACAGCCCGGTCTTCGAAACGTTCAAGGCCGCCGGCGAGGGCGCGGTGGTGCGCATCGAGGGGAAAATCGATTTCTATCAAGGGCGTCTTTCCCCGCGGCTCAACCGCGCCACGCCACTCGCCGAGAGCGAGCTTGGCGCCCCGGGCCTGTTGGAAAATCTCGTCGAGACCGCGCCGGAGAACGCCGAGGCGCTGTGGACCGAGTGCAGTGGGTTCATCGAGGGGATCGCACACGCGGAGCTGCGCGCCACGGTCCGGGCGGTCTTCGACGAAGTTGGCGATGCGTTCAAGTGGTCGCCTGCCGCCGTCTCGATGCACCACGCCTACCGGCACGGTCTGTTGGAGCACACCGTGCACATGGCGCGGGCGTGCCGGGCGTTGCTGCCGCTCTACCCGGAAGTTCACGGCGACCTTGCGATGGCCGGCATCCTGTTGCACGACACCGGCAAGACCATCGAATACGAGGGCACGCTCGCCACCAAGCGCAGTCGCCGCGGCATCCTGCAAGGGCACGTCGTGCTCGGTTACCAGCTCGCTCGGAAGGCAGGCATGAAGGCGAAGCTCGCGCCCGACCTGCTTGAACGACTCGAGCACATCATCCTGAGTCATCAGGGCGAACCGGAATGGGGCGCGGCCGTCTACGCCGCCACACCCGAGGCGGTGTTTGTTTCGATGATCGACAATCTCGATGCGAAGATGGGCATGGTCCAGCGTGCGCTCCGCCAGGCGTCGGAGGGCGACGAGTTTTCCGAGCGGCTGCCGGGGTTGAGTTCGGCGCTCCTCACGCGCAAGCCCGGCGGGTGACTGCTCAGGTCTGGAGGTGCTGGATGATGCTCACCATCGGCAGAAACAGCGCGATCACGATCGTGCCGACCACCACCGCCATGAAAACGATCATCACCGGCTCGATGATCGACGTGAGCCCGGCGACCGCCGTGTCGACCTCCTCCTCGTAGTTGTCGGCGATGCGCGTGAGCATGTCGGGCAGCGCACCCGTTTCCTCGCCCACCTCGATCATGCTGGTGACCATGCCCGGGAAAACGTGCGTGGACTCGAGCGGCTGCGCGACATTGTCGCCTTCCTTCACGCGGTCGTGGACCACGTTGATCGCGTTCGCGATATGAACATTGCCGCTCGTGTCGCGGGTGATCACGAGGGCCTGCAGGATCGGCACTCCGCTCGCCAGCAACGTGCCGAAGGTTCGCGTAAACCGCGCGATCGCCGCCTTCAGGAAAAGCTCCCCCACGACCGGAAAGTGAATGATCAGCCAGTCGACCGTTCGCGCGCCCGTCCGAGTCCGGCGAAAAACCCGGAACGCCACGTAGGCGGCGGGGAGCCCGCCCACAACGTAAAGGTAGTGATCCTTGAGGACATTGCTGACCGTGAGCAGATCCTCGGTGAGGGCCGGCAGCGGCTGGCCCTTGAGCATGTCGCGAAAAATATTCCGGAACGTCGGCACGACAAAAACCATCAGCACCGACACGATGGCGGTCGCGACACAGACGATGATGACTGGATAGATCATCGCCGACTTCACCTTGCCCTTGATCCGCTGCGCCTTCTCCATGAACACGGCGAGTCGCTCGAGCACCGTGTCGAGGACTCCGCCCGCCTCGCCGGCGCGGACCATGTTGACGTAGAGCCGGTCGAAGACTTTTTCGCTCGCGGCCAGGCCGTCCGAAAAATTTCCGCCCGAGCGGATCGTGTCGGCGATGTTCTCGACCACCGCCTTGAAGGCCGGGCGCTTTTCCTGGCGCGCCAGCACCTCGAGACTGCGGAGGATGGGCATGCCGGCCTTGACGAGCGTGGCGAGCTGGCGCGTGAAAACCGCCAGCCCCTTCGCATTGATCGCCCGTCCGATGACAATCGGCCGCCGGCGTTTTTTCGCCCCGCCCGCTGCCGCCATCGACAACGCAGCCGCGGTCCGCGCCGCCCCCTTGCCGGCCAACGACACCGGTTTTGCCGCCACGGCCGCAGAGGGGCCAGTGAGTTTCGCCATGGTCAGGTGTATTTGATGATTTCCTCGACCGTCGTCTGGCCGTCGAAGATCGCCCGCAACCCGTCGTCGCGCAGCGTCCGCATGCCCTGCTCCAGCGCTTTTTGCCGGATCAGCAGCGTCGGTGCGCGCTGGCTGACCAGATCCCGCACCGCTTCCGTCATGCGCAGCCATTCGTAGATCCCGAGTCTGCCGCGGTAGCCCGTTTGCGTGCAACTCGGGCAGCCGCGGCCGTAGGAAAACTGCCGGTCGCCGACACTTTCCCGCGCGATCCCGAGTTGTCCGAGCAACTCCGCCGGCGGCACGTAGGAAGTCTTGCAGTGGGCGCAGACGCGGCGGACGAGCCGCTGGGCCAGCACCGCTTCGAGGGTCGACGCGATGAGAAACGGCTCCACGCCCATGTCGATCAGGCGCGTGACGGCCCCGGCGGCATCGTTGGTGTGAAGCGTCGAAAGCACGAGATGCCCCGTCAGCGAAGCCTGGATGGCGATCTGCGCGGTCTCGAGGTCGCGGATTTCCCCGACCATGATCACGTCGGGATCCTGGCGCAGGAACGACCGCAGCGCCGCGGCGAACGTCAGCCCCACGAGCGGGTTCACCGGCACCTGCATGATGCCCTCGATCTCATACTCGACCGGATCCTCCGCGGTCAGGAGTTTGAGGTCGGCAGTGTTGATGATCCGCAGGCCGCTGTAGAGCGTCGTGGTCTTCCCCGAGCCGGTTGGCCCCGTGACGACGAAAATCCCGTTGGGCCGGCGGATGATCTCCTGCACGCCGTCGAACACATCCCCGGGCATCCCGAGTTGCGCGATGTCCAACTGGACCGTCGACTGGTCGAGCACGCGGAGCACGACGCTTTCGCCGAACTGCGTCGGAAGCGTGGAGACGCGCAGATCGACGGTCCGGCCGCCGACGGTGATCTTGATGCGCCCGTCCTGCGGCACACGGCGCTCGGCGATGTTGAGGCTGGCCAGGACTTTGACGCGCGAGATGATCGGCAGCGCCAGCGACCGCGGCGGCGGGGCCATTTCGTAGAGCGCGCCGTCGATCCGGTAGCGGATCTTGAACTCCTGCTCGAACGGCTCGAAGTGGATGTCGCTCGCCTTGTCCCGGATCGCCTGGCCGATCACGAGGTTGACGAAACGGATGATCGGCGTCTGCTCGGCCAGCGATTCGATATCGCGCTCCGACAATTCGGTGGCGCCGGCGGCGAGATCCCCCGTGCTGATCTCGCGCAGCAGGTCGTCGATCGTCTCGTCGTCCTCCCCATAGTGCTGCTTGATCTGCGCCTCGACCTTGTCCGGATCGGCGAAAAACAACCGCACGCTCCGCCCGAGGGCAAAGGTGAGGTCGTCCACCGCCTGCGTGCTGAACGGGTCGGTGACCAGCAGCTCGATCTGCTGGTCGTCGGCATGGATCGGCATCACCCCGTAGTTGCGGGCGAGCTTGCCGGTGACCGCCGCGATGGCGTCGCCGGGAAACTGCCCGGGCAGCTCCGCGACGAATTCGTAGCCGAGATGATCGGCGATTTGCCGCAAAAGCGCGCCCTTGTCGACGATGCCCAGGTCGATGACGACGTCGGCCAGCGGCTTGCCGGTGGCCTTGTGCTCCTCGTTGAGCTCGTCGAGTTGCGACTGCCCGACGATGCGCTGGTCGCGCAGGAATTCGTAAATCGCGGGACTGTGGCTGGAGAACATGTGACGGCTGCGCCGCCGCTCACACCTCGCGCAGCTTCATGCCCGCCGCCAGGAACTTTTCGCGCATGATGTTCGGGTCCTGCGCCTTTTCCAGCGCCTCGTCCGGCGCCACGAGTTCGCGGTTCACCAGGCTCATCAGGTGGGTGTCCATCGTGATCATGCCGAGGTTCGCACCGGTCTGGATGTCGGAGGAGATGCGGAACGTCTTGTTCTCGCGGATCAGGGAGCCGATCGAGGTCGTGTTGACCATGATCTCGTAGCCCGCGATGCGCCCGCCGCCGATCTTTTTGCAGAGCACCTGGGAAACGACCGCGATGAGCGAGGACGAAAGCTGCGTCCGGATCATGTCCTTCATGTTCGCCGGAAACGCATCGACGATGCGGTCGACGGTCTTGGCCGCGCTGTTCGTGTGGAGCGTGCCGAAGACGAGATGGCCGGTCTCGGCCGCACTGATGGCGGCTTCGATCGTCTCGAGGTCGCGCATTTCGCCGACGAGGATCACGTCCGGATCCTGCCGGAGCGCGCGGCGGATCGCCTCGGAAAAACTTGGCACGTCGACATGCACCTCACGTTGCGTGACCACGCACCGCTTGTGGGCGTGATAGTATTCGATCGGATCCTCGATGGTGATGATGTGTCCGTCGCGGGACTCGTTGATGTAATTGACCATCGACGCCAGGGTCGTCGACTTGCCGGAGCCGGTCGGCCCGGTGACGAGAAACAATCCGCGCGGCCGGTAGAGCAGCTCGCGAATCTTGTCGGGCAGGCCAATGTCGCGCAGACCGAACATTTTGTAGGGAATCTGGCGCAGGACCATGCCGTAGTTCGTCTTCGACTTCAGCACGGACACGCGGAAACGCGCCTTCTCGCCAAACGCGAAGCCGAAGTCGGCGCCGCCGTTGAGCTTCACATTGCTGATATGGGCGTCCGGCGTGATCGACTGCATCAACTTCTCCGTGTCGCCCGGCGTCAGCGCCGGGCCGTCGATCGGCGTCATGCTGCCGCTGAGGCGCAGCGTCGGGGGCTGACCGACCTGGAGGTGAAGGTCCGACGCGCCTTGATCGACCATCAAGTCGAGGAGGTCGTTCATTTCGTAGCTCATGGTGTTCGTGGGTTGAAGTTAGCTCGCGTCGCCAACCGTGATGGAGACGACTTCCTCGATGGTGGTCAAACCAGCGGTGACTTTCCGCGCCCCGTCTTCCCGCATCGTCCGCATGCCCAGCGCCCGCGCCTTGTCGCGCAATGCCGCGGAGCCGGCGTGCTCGTAGATCATGCGCTGGAGTTCCTCGTTGACGACGAAGATCTCGAAGATGCCCATGCGCCCCCGGTAACCCGTCGCGTTGCACTCCGCGCAGCCCTCCCCACTGGCAAACGACGCCGTTGCGGCCTGCGCGGGATTGATGTTCAAGGCCCGCAATTCCTGCGGCGTCGGAATGCAGGGACGCTTGCATTTGGCGCAGATTTTACGCACCAGCCGCTGCGCCATCGTCGCCCGCAGCGAGGTCGAGACGAGAAACGGTTTCACCCCGATGTCGATCAGCCGCGTGACCGCGCTCGGCGCGTCGTTGGTGTGCAGGGTCGAAAAAACCATGTGGCCGGTCAGCGACGCATTGATGGCGATCTCCGCCGTCTCGAGGTCGCGAATTTCGCCAACCATCACGATGTTGGGCGCCTGGCGGAGCATGGCGCGCAGCGCGGACGCAAACGTCATGCCGACGTCGGCACGCACCGGCACCTGGTTGATGCCGTTGAGCTGGTATTCAACCGGGTCCTCGACGGTGATGATCTTGCGGTCGGGTTTGTTGATGTAGTGCAGGCAACCGTAGAGTGTCGTCGTCTTGCCCGAACCGGTCGGCCCGGTGACGAGCAGGATCCCGTCGGGCAGCGTGATCAGCTTTTCAAACGTCGCCGCATCGTCGCTGAGGAACCCCAGTTCCGGCAGGCCGAGTTGCAGGCCCTCCTTGTCGAGGATGCGCATCACGATGCTCTCGCCGTGCGCCGTCGGGAGCGACGACACGCGCAGGTCGAGTTGCCGGCCGTTCATCACGATCTGAATGCGTCCATCCTGCGGGATGCGTTTCTCGGCGATCGAGATGTTCGCCATGATCTTCAACCGCGAGATGATCGAGAGCTGCAGGCGCTTCGGCGGATTCTCCACCTCGAGGAGCACGCCGTCGATGCGGTAGCGAACCCGGAAGCGTTTTTCCAACGGCTCGAGGTGGATGTCCGACGCCCGCCGTTGAATCGCCTCGAGGATGATTTGGTGCACGAGCTTGATGATCGGCGCGTCGGTCTCGGTGTCGGAGACGTTGGCCGCGGCGCTCGCCTCGGTCGTGACCGCACTCGCGTCGCCACCCGCGCCGCCCACCGCCAGGTCGTTGAGCAATTCGTCGATCGAGTTGGCGTCCTTGCCGTAAAACCGGTCGATCGCCGCGGTAATTTCCTCGGCCGTCGCGACCAGCGGCTCGATGGCCAGCTTCAGCATGTGACCCAGCGCATCGACGCCATCCGTGTCGAGCGGATCGGCGATCGCGACCCGCAGGGTGTGCGCGCCCCGCGCCAGCGGCAGCAATCGGTAGCGCAAGGCCACCGCGCGCGGGACAAGTTCCAGCGTGTCGCCCGTCACGCGGACGGCGCCGAGATCCGGCGCCATCGGCATTCCGAATTCCCCCGCCAGCAGTTCCGCCACCCGTCGCGCGTTCAGGACCCCCTGCCCCACCAGCACCTCGAGAACACGCGGTGCAGGCACCGACAAATCCGTGTGTTCCGCGACCACGGATCGCGCAGCCTCGACCTGCCCGGTGCCCAACAGCCCGCGCTCGACGGCAAGCTGGAGGACAAAATCGTCGGCGGCGGAGACGGGGGGCGTCGGGGGCACGGGAAATTCGCCGGCGTTACATGACGGCTATTTGGGCGCCAGGCTCAGGAGGAACTCCGCGTTGGACTTCGTCTTCTTGAGGCGGGTGATGAGCATCTCCATCGACTCGATCGGGCCGAGGCCCTGCATCGCGCGGCGCAGGCCGTAGATGCGCTGCAACTCCTCCGGATGATAGATGAGCTCCTCTTTGCGGGTGCCGGAACGATCGATGTTGATCGCCGGGAAAATCCGCCGCTCCACGAGGCCGCGATCGAGATGCAGCTCGCTATTGCCGGTGCCCTTGAATTCCTCGAAGATGATTTCGTCCATCCGGCTGCCGGTGTCGATCAGCGCGCTGGCGATGATGGTGAGGCTGCCGCCGCCCTCGATGTTGCGGGCGGAACCGAAGAACCGCTTCGGTTTCTGGAGCGCGTTGGACTCGAGGCCGCCCGACATCGTTTTACCCTGGTTACCGGTGAGCGCGTTGTAGGCGCGCGCGAGACGGGTGATGGAGTCGAGGAGAATCACGATATGGTCGCCCTGTTCCACGCGCCGGCGGGCGATCTCGATCACCATCTCGGCGCAATGCACGTGGCTCTCCGGCGTCTCGTCGAAGGTCGACGAGACGACCTCGCCCTTCGTGTGGCGCTTGAAGTCGGTCACTTCCTCCGGCCGTTCGTCGATGAGCAGGAGGATGAGTTTGACCTCGGGGCTGTTCTCGGAAATCGAGTTTGCGATGTTCTGGAGCAGCACGGTCTTGCCCGTGCGGGGCGGCGCGACGATGAGGCCGCGCTGGCCGAACCCGATCGGCGTGAGAATGTCCACCGCCCGCATGGACACGTCCTTCTGCACCTCGGGCGCCTCGAGCAGGATGCGTTTCAGCGGATAATAAGGCACGAGTTCCTCGAACGGCGTGACCTTCGAAATCTCCTCCGGCTCGCCGCCCATGACCGTGTCGATACGGACCACCGAGGGACAACGCTCTCCCGGCTGCGGGGTCTGGACCGTGACCTCGACGCGGTGGCCGCGTTTGAGCCCATACCGCTGGATCAAGCTTTCGGGCAGATAGGCATCCTCGGGGTAAAGCCGGTAGTTGACGTGCTCATGGACGATGAACGCCCCGCGGTCGGTGACATCGATATGGCCACGATCGCGGACGGTGCGCTTGTTCCCCGCGGCAAACTTGAAAATCTCCGCGAGCAACTGACGCCGGTTCGGCGCGCCCTCGAAGGTTGCGCCGAATTTCTTCGCGAAGGCCGTAAGCTCGGCGAGCGGCAAGGCGTAGACTTCGTTGAGCCAGAGCGCGTCACCTTTGCCGCTCGAGAGGTCGTTTGCCAAGGCGTCGAGCGCCGCCAGATCGTTGAACCGGGTGGGATTGGGCAGGTCGCCGAAGACGGGCGCGTTGCTGGGTGGCGGCGGTTGGGGCGGATGCTGCTCGCGGCCCTGGCCGCCCCCGCCGCCCGGCTGCCAGTGGCCGCCACCGTGGCGGCCACGCTTGCGCTTGCCGTGCTTCCAAAAACCACGATCGCCGCCACCACCACCGCCGCGCTCCTGCCATTCGCCCCGACCGCCCTGCGGTGGCGGGCCGCCGTTTGCCGACGCAGGTTGCGACGCTTCCGCTGGAGGGGGACTCGAGGGGGCCGGGGCGGACGCTTCGGCCTGGATGGGTTTCGACTCGGGTTCCCGGTTCCGCTCCGGCGCCGGTGGCGGAGGCGGTGGCGCAGCAGGCTCCTCGCGGGGCGGCGGCGCGGCGACCTCGCGCGACTCGGCGGCGGGCGTTTCGGACGCCTCGGCCTTGGGCTTGCGCGTGCGCGGACCGCGCGGCTGACGCTTTTTCTTGGTTTCGCCGGGGACGGCGGAAGACGACAAGTCGTCGTCGGATTTACGAGGGAGGGCCATGGAAAGGGTTGCGGGAAATAAGTGCGGCGGCACGTCGGACGCTCGCGAGGGTTTTCAGCGGCTCTCCAGCGCGTCGACCAAGCGGTCGACCTCGGCCTGGAGGAATTCGAGGGTGCCCTCGTTCCACAGGACAAAGTCGGACAGCTCGATTTTTCGTGCCAGCGGCAGTTGCTTGGAGATTCGCTGCCCGGCGAGCGATCGCGGGAGGCCGCGTTGCTCCAGTCGGACGAGTTGCTGGCCCGGAGCACAGGCGACGCACACGGTGAAATCAAACCAATTCTCCAACGCCTTCTCGAAGAGCAGGGGCACCTCGACCACCCATTGGGCCGCAGGTTCCGCGGCGAAAGCGGTCCGCCACAATGCAAACACCGCCGGATGCGTCAATTCCTCCAGCCAGCGCAGCTCAGCCTCGTCGGCGAATACGCGTTCGGCCAGCGCACCGCGGTGAACGACGCCTTGGTCGTCGACCACGGCGGCACCATACCGGGCTCGCAGGCTGGATACCACTCCCGGCGACACGAGCACGCGTTCACGCACCAGCGCGTCCGAGTCGATTCGCCGGTAGCCGCGACGCTCGAAAATGCCGGCTACGGTCGATTTTCCGCAGCCGAGTCCACCCGTAATGCCTGCAATCGCCATGGTAGTTTTCCCCCAGCTTTGGGCTTGCGCAACTATTCGGCAAATTCTTAATCGCCGCACGCTTTCGGGTCTCCGTTGCTCCGGCGGCACTAAGCCCGAACTTACCTATCCAGCCTCGGCCATGTTTCCACCGGTTGACACCAAAAATGCGTCTGCGGTAGCCGCATTTGTGGAGCAGAAATTTGCGGAGATGTATCCCGACGCCAGCCTCGCGTGGCTCGAGACTATTTTCCGCGACATGGAGATCCTTTTTTCCGGCCGCCACCCGGATTACGCCGCGGTCGACCTGCGTTATCACGATCTCGAGCACACGCTTCAGGCCACCGTTTGCATTGTTTTGCTGCTTGAAGGCCGGCACCACGCCGGCGTCGAGCCGCGCCTCAACGCGCGCCAGTTCGAGCTGGGACTCTCGGCGGTGCTGCTCCACGACTCGGGCTATCTCAAGCTTCGCTCCGATAATGTCGGCACCGGGGCCAAATACACGTTTTGCCACGTCTTGCGCAGTTGCGCGTTCGCCGCGTCCTACCTTCCGACGCTCGGCGCGAACGACTACGAAGTCGAGGCGGTCCTCGGCGCCATCAACTGCACCGGTCCGACGAAAGAGATCAGCCGGCTGCGCTTCCGCGAACCGTTCGAGCGGGTCATCGGTTGCGCGCTCGCAACCGCCGACTATCTCGGCCAAATGGCCGCGTCCGACTATCCCGACGAGCTGGAGATCCTGTTTCACGAATTCCACGAGTCCGACGACTTCATCCATCTCCCCCCGTCGCGCCGCGCCTTCAAGAGCATCGACGAACTCGTCGAACGGACGCCGCTCTTCTGGAAGAAGTTCGTCCAACCGAAACTCGAAAGCGACTTTCAGGCGGTCTATCGTTTTCTGGCCCGGCCTTACCCGCACGGACCGAACGCCTATCTTCAGGCGGTCGAGAAAAACATCGAGAAGATCAAGCGCCGGGCGTCGGGTCCCGCGCGCAGGCCGCGGAAAAAGTAACTCGCTCCGCGCCCCGTCCGCGGTCAAATCCGGGGAATGCTTGCGACGATCGCCTCCGCCGCCCTCCACGGCATCGACGCGGAAATCGTCCACGTCGAGGTCAACGCCGGCGAGGCGGGCGAACCGAAGCTGTTCCTGGTCGGGTTGCCCGACACCGCGGTGAAGGAGTCCGGCGATCGCGTCTTCGCCGCGCTCAACAACACCGGATTCAAGCCACCGCGCACGCGCACGACGATCAATCTCGCACCCGGCCACCTCCGCAAGGAGGGGCCGTTTTACGACCTGCCCATCGCGCTCGCGATCCTCGCCGCCACCGGGCAGTTGAAGTGCGCGACCCTCGATGACTGGCTGATTGCCGGGGAACTCAGCCTGTCGGGCGCGACCCGTCCCGTCCGCGGGGCGCTCGCCATGGCCCGCCTTGCGCGCTCGCTCCGCAAACGCGGCCTGCTCCTCCCGGCGGTCTCCGCCGAGGAGGCCGCGCTCGTTGAGGGCGTCGAGGTTTATCGGGTCGACTCCCTGGATCGCGCCGCCCGCTTCCTTTCCGGCGAGATAAAGCTGAATCCGCTCGACCCGGTCGCCGCCCGGCGGAGCGTGCAGACGCCACCGGAGGACAGCGCGACCGATTTTTCTGAGATCAAGGGCCAGCATGCGCTCCGTCGGGCCATCGAGGTGGCGGTCGCCGGCTCCCACAATCTCCTGATGATCGGTCCGCCCGGGTCGGGAAAGTCGATGATCGCGAAACGCATTCCGACCATCATGCCCGCGCCCACGCTTGACGAGCACCTGGAGATTCTGGGCATCCACTCGGCCGCGGGCCGCACGATCAGCGGCGAGATGACCTGGGGTGCGCGCCCGTTTCGGACGCCGCATCACACCGTGTCGGACATCGCGCTGCTCGGCGGCGGCACGATTCCCGGGCCGGGTGAGATCTCCCTCGCCCATCATGGAGTCTTGTTTCTCGACGAACTGCCCGAGTTCAAGCGCTCCGCGCTCGAAGTGCTCCGCCAGCCGCTGGAGGACGGCGAAGTCTCCATCTCGCGAAGTGCCGGCAAGGTGACCCTGCCGTGCGCCTTCATGCTCGTCGCCGCGATGAACCCGTG
>CALFNN010000035.1 GCA_937902925.1 uncultured Opitutaceae bacterium | reverse complement strand
ATGATTGGAAACTTGAACCTCTTCCCGATTCGTTCGCCGCAATTGCCGAGCGGCGATTCATTGGATGTTGGATGTTGGAGCTTGGAGCTTTCCTGAAGCATGCCCGCGATTTTCGAAGTGTTGCCCGGCCTGGAGGTGCCGGTGGGGGAGATCTCCAAGAGTCTCGCCGCGATGTGGGAGGACACCGCGTCGAGCGGCGCGCCGGCGATCGCGGCGGACGATGCCAAGGCCACGCAGGTGAACTTTGTGCTGCACCTGGGGCTCAACACGACGGCTGAGGACGCGACGGCGCAGTTTCAGACCGTGGTGGAGTTTTCCAAGCGTTACCCGAGCCGGATCGTCGTGCTGTGCCCCATCCAGGAAGATGACGGGAGCATGACGGACATGCGGGCGAAGATCTACGCCGAGTGTCATCTGGGAAAATCGAAGAGCGACAAGCGGTGTGTCGAATTCGTGATGCTCAGCTATCCGCGTGCGGCGCGGAAGTTTCTCGAAAACCAGGTTTCCATCTGTCTCTCGACCGACCTGCCGCTTTATTACTGGGCGCACCGGTTTTCGGCGAGCGCGCGGCTGGCCGACTACCGCTACCTGCTCAGCCGGGCGAAACGGGTGATGATCGACAGCGCGATCGCGCCGGCGGACGCCTTCACGTTTCCGTGGCCCAATCCGAAGAACCTGCGCGATCTCGTCTACTCGCGGCTGCTGCCGGTGCGGCAGACGGTCGGTCAGTTTTTGTCGGCTTACGAACCGGGGGCGATCGCGGCGGGGCTCAACGCCGTGACCGTCGCGCACCGGCCGGAACTCGCGGCCGAGGGGCGGGTGACGCTCGCGTGGCTCCGGCGGCGGCTGACGGCGTGCGGTGCGACTTGTGACCGAGTGAAGTTCGAGGCGGTGCCGGAGGCGGCGAACGGCAGCCTCGCGATGCGGTTCGACTATGCCGACAGGACGAAGTTCTTCCGCTGGAGCGGTGATTTTGCCACGAGGCAGTCCCAGCTCGAAGCCAGTCTGGGCAAAGGCGGCACGCGGTTGTCCGCCGGCGCGAGTCTGCTCGTGCCGGAAGCGGCGCTGAGCGAGGCGATGTTTTTTTGAGCGGCGGTTTCTTGCGCGTTTCGGTGGCGGTGGGCGCGGATTTGGTCGTGATTTCCCGGCGATTTCGTGGTTCGAAAGGGGCATGAAAAAACGCGTGATCGGGTTGGGCGGGATTTTCTTCAAGGCGAAGGACACGAAAAAACTGCGGCGCTGGTATGTGAAACACCTCGGCTTGCCGCTGGATCCGATGTGGGGCGGCTGGACGTTCGAGTGGCGCGAGGCGAAGAATCCGGGGAAGAAAGGCGCGACGATCTGGAGCGCGTTCGAGGCGGATACGAGTTACTTCAAGCCGAGCAAGAAGCCGTTCATGTTCAATTTTCGCGTGACCAACCTGAAGCGGGTGCTGGCCGAGTTGAAAAAGGAGGGCGTGCAGGTGGAGCCGAAGACCGAGGAGTCGGAGTGCGGCAAGTTTGGCTGGGTGCTGGACTGCGAGGGCAACCGCATCGAGCTCTGGCAGCCGCCGCGCTGAGGGCGCGGATCACGACAGCGCGCGCAACTGGCGCCGCGCGATCCAGGGATCCATCTTGGTGACGAGGAAGCGCGCGCAATAGCCGGCGAGGCGTGTCCGCCAGTTCTGGCACCGGGCCCAGGCCGGCGGCATCACCTCCTCGGAGTGGCCGAGATCGGCGGTGAAGAGTTCGTGCGCCTCGGCGACGAGTGGCGGGTCGGCGACGCCAACCATCAGCTCGTAGTTGATGCCGAGGGAGCGGGCGTCGAGATTCGCGGAGCCCGCGAACACCACGCCATCGACGATGGCCAGTTTGGCGTGCAGCACTTGCGGCCGATATTCCCAGATCCGCACGCCCGCGCGGAGCAGCGAACTGTAGAAGGAGCGGCCGGCGGTCTGGGCGAGCGGCACATCGGTCTTGCCGGCGAGCAGCAACTCGACCGAGCCGCCCCGGCGCGCGACGCGCCGCAGTGCGCGACGGAGCCGGAGGCTCGGCGCAAAATAGGCGGAGATGAGCCGGACGTGTTTTGCGTGGCGCAACGCGTGGAGCAGGGCGCGGCGAAATTCGTTGCGAGCCAGGAACGGCCCGCTGAGCAGGACCGGATTCCGTTCGACGCCACCGCGCCGGAGGCCGGGCGGGGTTGGCCGGAGATGCTGGAGCAACCGGCGGTGGAGCAGGTGATGACGAAACATCGCGTCAAACGCCTCGGCGAGCCGCGGCACGGCGGCGGGCAGGCGCAGTTCGAGCCCGAGGTCGCGCCAGCCCGTTGCCACGCCGTCGCCGTCGTATTCCGCGGCAATGTTGAAGCCGCCGACAAAGGCCACGAGGTCGTCGACGAGCAGGAGCTTGCGGTGATTGCGGACGGTGAAAAGCCGGAGCGAAAGCGGATTGAAGCAGTGGACGACCCCGCCGGCTTGTTCGAGTTCACTCCAATAGCCGGCGGGAAGTTCGGACGAGCCGAACGCGTCGAGCAGCACCTGCACGCGCACGCCGCGGGCCGCGGCAGCCGTCAGTGCCGCGCGAAATCGCTCGCCGGGGCCGCGCGCCCGATAGATGTAGGTTTCGAGGCGGAGCGAGAGTTGGGCGCGGGCGATCGCAGCGAGCATCCGCTCGTAACCTTCCCGGCCGGTGCGCAGCCAACGGGCCGGGGCGATGTCGGCGGGGGGCATCGCGATCGTCATCGCCTGAAGTTAAGCGCGGTTCAGGCGATGACAAGCCGGCCCGGCCGGCGATGGAACCTCCAACCGGCTGTTTACAGCTTCGCGCTGCCGAGCGTCAGCCAGCCGGGTTGATCGGCATCCTGGGCTTGGTTCGCGAAGCGAAGCGGCAAGCCGTGGGGCAATGGGTTTACGACGCGCAGCAGGACGCGGTAGTTCCCCGCGGGGAGATTCAGGCTGGCGGACGTGGCCTCGAAATCGTGCAGCATTTTGTCCGGCTGCAGTCCCGCGAGGTTCCAGTCGGTCCGCCACGCGGCGACGAGGCGGCCGGTGGCATCGAGCGCGCTGAGCTCGACCGGCCAGGAATAATAGAACGGCGCGACACCGTCGTTGCGGACACGCAGCCGGACGCGAACGCCGTGCCCGGGCGACGCCCCGATGGCCGCCTCGGCAACGTGGAATTCATAGCCGAGCCGCCGTGCGCCGGCGAGAGCGCGCTCGCGCGCCGCACCCTGAAGGGCCGGGCGGAACACGCCGCTGTTCATGAGCCACGTCGCATGCGTGGCTTCGACGCAGGGCAGATATTCCTGCCCTGGTGGGGCGCCGGTTGGATCGTTCCACAGGTTGTCCCAGACTTCGGGGCGGACTTCGCCGCCGACGGGTTGCGTGCGCCATTTGTCGAGTGCGCCGGCCCGCGTCATCCGGTCGAGGAAAAACCAGCTCGCCGGCTTTCCACTGGGCATCGTCGCATAGGCGAACGAGTCGTCGTGATAGCCCATCGCGAGATCGCGATTGTCGGCATAGTAGGAATCGTCGGGACCGGCCGGATAGCGCAGGAGCAACCGCGTGCGGCGGAAGGCGCGGAGATAGGCGTCCATCACCTCGCGTTGCACGGTCTTGCTCGCGAACCGGTCCTTGTGGTCCGACGTGTGCCACTCGCCCCAGTAGCCGAGCAACCCGGCCGTGATGAAACCGAGCCGCGGGTCGCCGTCATATTTCGCGCCGAACGCCGCGATGAAATCCGCGAGCGCCGCGCGCAACCGCGGATCCTCGTAGTCGGGCGAAAGACTCCGGCTGTTGTTGTGCGAGTAATCGTAGGGCAGCGCGGCGACACCGGCGTCGAACAGGAATTTCGGCAGGCCGGGAGTCTTGCCCGGATAATCGAGGTAGACGCGCATGACCGCCTGATGCCCGCGAGCGGCGATGGCGTTGAGGTGCTTTTCGAACGGCGCCCAGTCGAAGGTTTTCGCGGCCGGCATCAGTTCCGCGAGCGGAATGTAGAACCACTCGAGGCTGCACGGAAAAGCCTTCGCGGCGGTTGCGCTCTCGTAAGGCACGAAACCCTTCAGTGGATTGTCGACGGGGGCAGGAGCGTAGGAGAGGGGATGAAAATCCTGGGCGTGCGCTGGCAGCGAAAGCAACCCGAGGAGCGCGCAGACTCCGCGCAAATTGGCGTGCCTGACGATAACCATGTTCTGGAAAATGAGGCGATTGGCGGTTGATGCAAGGTGTGTTCGATGCAGCCCGGTAAGCCCGCTTTGCCTAGTTTCGACCGCGAAGATTGACGCACCGGCGAAAAGCGATTA
Source organism: uncultured Opitutaceae bacterium (assembly GCA_937902925.1). Taxonomy (GTDB): domain Bacteria; phylum Verrucomicrobiota; class Verrucomicrobiia; order Opitutales; family Opitutaceae; genus CALFNN01. The sequence continues at coordinate 2,324 of CALFNN010000035.1, read as the reverse complement.
CGTTGTCCGCATGAAACTCGGCTACACGGTTCAACTTTTCCGAGAGGGGCGGCACTACATTGCGCATGCGCTGCCGCTCGACGTGGCGAGTAGCGGACCGACCCCGGCGAAGGCGCGCGCCGCGCTGGACGAAGCCGTAAATTTGTTTCTAGCTACGGCGCGCGACGAGGGCTCGTTGGTGCAGGTTCTGGAGGAAGCGGGTTACACGCAAAGCGCTCGTGGTTGGAGTAGTCCAAGATGGCTGGGAACCGAAAAGGCAGCAGCGCTGCTCTCGGCATGAGGCGCCATGCCGAAGATCGTTCCCGTTAATTGGCGGACACTGGAAGCGGTCTTTCTACGGGTTGGGTTCGAGTTCAATCGGCAGCAGGGCAGTCATCGGGCCTACGTCAGGGCAGGTGTCGCGCGACCGGTCGTCATTCCGACCTACGCCGAAGTGCCGGTCTTCATCATCCGCAATAACCTCAAGACTGCGGGGCTGTATAACCTCAAGACTGCGGGGCTGTCCCGCGACGACTACTTTCGACTGTTGGCTGCGAGGTGAGGGATGTTTCCATCGACCATAGGTCGAATCTCGCGGCAGCAGCATGCGGATGCGGGCGGTCTAACTTCAGGAATGAATCGCCTCACAATTGACCCGTGTTTCAGTGAGCCCGATTCGAGAAACTTACGGTAACGGGAGCGGTTGAGAATGAAATGCGTTGCCCGGAAGTTGCTTGGTGATCTCAAGAACGGCATACGTTCTCTTACCTTTTCGGAGCATGAAATATTGGCTAAAGAGCAAGTCGCTGGCTGTCACTAGCCGGTTAACATCGGCGATTCGGACATTGTTGAGATATATGCCGCCGCCTTGAATGTCTTTGCGGGCCTGACCTTTTGACGGACAGAGGCCGCTATGAACAAGAAGGTCCGTGACCGGAGCCCCAAGATTATCGAGTGATGTTCGATCAAGCTTTCTCTTTGGGAGTTCATCGACAATGTCGCGGAAGAGCTCCTGGCTGATATCGTCGATCTTGCCTCCGAACATGATTTCGCTGGCACGTTGAACGGCGTCGAGGGCCTCGGCGCCGTGGACGAGGGTGGTAACTTCGCGCGCGAGCGCCTTGTGCGCTTCGCGGGCGCCGGGGTTGGCGGCGTGTTTCGCCTCGAGGTCCTCGATTTCAGGTCGGGAGAGGAAGGTGAATTTTCGCAGATACTCGGAGATCTTCGCGTCCTCGGTGTTCACGAAGAACTGGTAGAACCGGTAGGGGCTGGTCTTCTGCGGGTCCAGCCACACGGAGCCGCTCTCGGTTTTGCCGAATTTGGTGCCGTCGGCCTTGGTGATGAGGGGGAACGTCCAACCCCACGCCGTGGCGCCGAGCTTTTTGCGGATCAGGTCGGTGCCGGCGGTGATGTTGCCCCACTGGTCCGAACCGCCGATCTGGAGCTCGCAGCCGAACGCTTCGCGGAGGTGGAGAAAATCGTTGGCCTGCAGGAGTTGGTAACTGAATTCCGTGAAACTGATGCCCGCGTCGCCCGCGAGGCGCGATTTTACCGAGTCCTTCGCGAGCATGACGTTCAGCGAAAAATACTTTCCAATGTCGCGGAGAAAATCGAGGAGCGGAACGGGCGCGGTCCAGTCGGCGTTGTCGACGAGGCGGGCGGGATTGCCGGGGCGGTCGAACGCCAGCAGGCGGGCGAGTTGCCGCTTGATTTGGGCGACGTTGTGGGCGAGTTGCTCGCGCGTGAGAAGATTGCGCTCGGCGGACTTGCCCGAGGGGTCACCGACCATGCCGGTCGCACCGCCTGCGAGCGCGATCGGGTGATGGCCGGCGAGCTGGAAGCGGCGGAGCGTGAGCTGGCCCATGAGGTGGCCGACGTGGAGCGAATCTCCCGTGGGATCGAAGCCGCAATACAGCGTCAATGGCCCCTCGCCCAGGCGCCTTTGGAGCGCGTCGAGGTCGGTGCAGTCGGCGAGCAGGCCGCGCCATTGGAGGTCGTCGAGGAGCGTCATCGGAAAGAGCGAGTAAACGGGGCGGGGGAGCGGGCGCGCAAGTGCGTTTGTGCCGGACCCGGCGCATTCGCCTTGTCGACGCCGTTTGCCTCCCGCGCCGATCGGGGCGACGTCGGCAAGACAGGCGCCCTACATTTGCTAATGGCCGGCGCGGGGAAAAAAGAATCGCGGCTGCTAGTTCGAAAAACGGTTTGCCGCCGTGCGCGCGCCGGCTCAACGTGGCGGTTCGTTCCCGTCGCGATGGTCGCGCGGGGCAAGTTCAACCATCCCAGACCCTTCCTCCCATGCCCATCGCCGTTGGCTCCAAAGCCCCCGACTTCACCCTCAAATCCAA
>CALFNN010000034.1 GCA_937902925.1 uncultured Opitutaceae bacterium | reverse complement strand
TCTCCCCCTGCCCGAATTTCATCGGCGGCGAATGGCGCACGCCCGCCGGCGCCACCACGCCCGTCTTCAATCCCTCCACTGGCGACGTCATCGCCGAGTGTCCCGCCGGCGGTGCCGCCGAGGTCGGCGCCGCCGTCGAAGCTGCCCAGTCGGCCTTTCCCTCCTGGCGCGAGACTCCACCGGTCGAGCGCGCCCGCGTGTTCTTCCGCTACCGTCAGCTTATCGAGGCCAACTTCGACAAACTCTGTCACACCGTGTCGCGCGAGCACGGCAAGACTTTCGTCGAGGCGCGCGGCTCGATCTACCGCGGACTGGAAAACGTCGAATACGCCTGCGGCGTCCCCACCCTGCTCTTCGGCGACACCCTCGAAAACCTCGCGCGCAACGTCGACTGCGAGACGATCCTCCAGCCGCTCGGCGTCTGCGCCGGCATCACGCCGTTCAATTTTCCCGCGATGGTCCCGCTCTGGATGTATCCCCTCGCGATCGCCTGCGGCAACACGTTCGTCCTGAAGCCCAGCGAAAAGGTTCCGCTCTGCGCCATCCTGCTCGGCCAGCTCCTCGAGCAGGCCGGGCTGCCGAAGGGCGTGTTCAACCTCGTCCACGGCGGCCGCGCCTGCGTCGACGCACTGCTCACGCACCCGAAGGTGAAGGCCGTTTCCTTCGTCGGCTCCACGCCGATCGCGAAATACATCTACGAAACCGGCACGAAAAACGGGAAGCGCGTCCAGGCCAACGGCGGCGCGAAAAACTACATCGTGATCATGCCCGACGCCGACATCCCGAAGACCGTCGAGGCGCTCTCGACCGCCGCGTTCGGCTGCGCCGGCGAACGCTGCATGGCCGGCTCGACCGCCCTCACCGTCGGCAAGGCCGCCGACCGCCTGCTGCCCGATCTCATCTCCGCCGCGAAGGCGATCAAGGTCGGGCGCACCGACCAGCCCGCGCCCGCCGCGCAACCCGACATGGGCCCGGTCATCACCGGCCAGCATCGCGACCGCGTGCTCAGCCTCGTGGCAAGCGGCGAAAAGGAAGGCGCGAAGATCATCGCCGACGGCCGCGGCGCGAATGTCCCCGACGCCCCGCGCGGATTTTATCTCGGCGCGACGATCGTCGATGGCGTCGAGGCCAACATGACGCTCGCCCGCGAGGAAGTGTTCGGCCCCGTGCTCAACGTCATGCGGATGGACGACCTCGACAAGGCCATCGCGCAGGCCAATGCCTCCGCGTTCGGCAACGGCGCCGCCATCTTCACGAACAGCGGCGCAGCGGCGCGCGAGTTCAAACACCGCGTGAAGGCGGGCATGGTTGGCATCAACGTCGGCGTGCCCGCGACGATGGCGATGTTCCCGTTCACCGGCTGGGACGATTCCTTCTACGGCGACCTCCACATCCAGGGGAAGGAAGCCGTCCAGTTCTACACCCAGCAAAAAGTCGTCACCTCCCGCTGGTTCGGCGGCGACGTCGGCGATGTGTGGAAGAAGTAGCGCGACGCGCTGTGACGTGTGGCAAGTGACGTGTGACGAGCAATGAAAACCGCGACCCGCTTCGAGAATCCCCCTGTCGAAGGTTTCCGTGATCTCATCGTTTGGCAGAAAGGAATCGAGGTTGCGAAACGCACCTATTTGCTCACGCGCACATTTCCCGCTGACGAGAAGTTCGGCCTCGTTTCGCAAATGCGACGCGCCGCCGTCTCAATTTCATCAAACATCGCTGAAGGCCAAGGGCGGCACACCACCGGCGAATTCATCCAGTTCATCTCCCACGCCGAAGGCTCGGTTGCCGAACTTTCCACCCAGTTTCACCTGGCCACCGAACTTGGTTTTCTGAATCGAGAAACTGCCGCTCCATCGCTAGCGCTACTCGAAGAATTACGCCGCATGCTCAACGGTCTCCGTCGCAAATTGGGTGAAGCCCGCTAGAATTCCAACTCGTCACACGTCACATGTCACTCCTGATTAAAAACGGCGAAATCGTCACCGCCGACTCCCGCTACACGGCCGACATCTATTGCGAGGGCGAAACGATCACGCGCATCGATCGCAACCTCTCCGTGCCGGCCGGCGCCGAGGTCATCGATGCCACGGGAAAATACGTTTTCCCCGGCTTCATCGATCCGCACGTCCACATCTACCTGCCGTTCATGGGAACGTTGGCCAAGGACACCTACGTGACCGGTTCGCAGGCCGCGCTCGTCGGCGGCACGACCACGCTCATCGAGATGTGCTGCCCCGCGCGCAAGGACGACGCGCTGCAATCCTTCGAGCTGTGGATGTCCCAGGCGGTCGGCAAGTCGGCCTGCGATTTCACATTTCACATGGGCGTCACCAAATTCGACGCCCGGTCCGAGACCCAGCTCCGCGAGATCGTGCAGCGCGGCATCAGCTCCTTCAAAATTTTCCTCGCCTACAAGGGTGCCTTCGGGATCGACGACACCGAGCTCTACCACACGCTCAAGCTCGCGAAGGAACTCGGCGTCGTCGTCACGGCGCACTGCGAAAACGAGACGCTCGTCGCCGAGCGCTGCAAGGAACTCCTTGCCGCCGGCAAGACCGATCCCGGCCAGCACCACGAAAGCCGCCCACCCGCCGTCGAGGCCGAGGGCGTGCACCACTTGATGACTTTCGCCGAGCTCACCGGAGCCGCGACCTACATCGTTCACCTCTCGTGCAAGGAGGCGCTCGATCAGGCGATCGCGGCGCGCCAACGCGGCGTGCGCGTCGGCGTCGAGACGCTCATCCAATACCTCACGCTCGACAAAACCTATGCCGAAAAGCCGGACTTCGAGGGTGCGAAATTCGTGATGTCCCCCCCGCTGCGCGACGCCCGGAACCAGTCCGTGCTGTGGCACGGTCTGCGCGACGGCCTCATCAACACTGTGGCGACCGACCATGCGCCGTTCGACTTCGCGCAGCAAAAGCCGATGGGCAAGGACGATTTCACCAAGATCCCCAACGGCATTCCGTCGCTCGAGGAGCGCGTCAACCTCCTCTACACCTACGGCGTGAAGACCGGGAAGATCGATCTGCACACCATGGTCAACGTCGCGAGCACGCAGGTCGCGAAACAGTTCGACCTCTTCCCGCGGAAAGGCGCGATCCAGCCCGGCGCCGACGCCGACCTCGTCGTCTTCGATCCGAACTATCGCGGGAAAATCTCCGTGAAGACCCAGCACATGGCGGTCGACTACAGCGCGTTCGAAGGCTGGCCGCTCGAGGGCCGCGCGAGCGTGGTCACCGTCCGCGGTCAGGTCGCGGCCCGCGACGGCCAGTTCACCGGCACGCTCGGCCGCGGGCAGTTCCTGAAACGGAAGCCGAGTCATCTCTAAATGACGAATTTCGAATGACGGATGACAAAACAGAACTGGACGAACCCGAGGAATGTTCGGCCGGTGAGCGGGCATTCTGGGGCGTCACCCCATCGGAGCCCGAGATGTTCGTCGTGGGAGAAGATGCACCACCGCCGGTCTACGACTTGGAGGAGCGCACGGCGCGATTTGGCGAAGAAGTCATTCGCTTTGTTAAAAAAATTCCGTTCAACGCGGCAAACAACCGCCTGATCGATCAACCGGTCGGCGCGGCGACAAGCGACGGAGCGAGTTACTGTGAAGCGGACGACGGCGTATCGCGGGCGGACTTCCGGCACCGCATTGGCATCTGTCGCAAAGAGGCCCGCGAAACGAAGTTCTTTCTCCGCATGATTTCCACCGCCGAGCCCGGCCTGAAACCCGAAGCACGCGAACTCTGGAAGGAAGCCCGCTCGCTTCACCTCATCTTCAGCCGAATCTGGCGAAACACGACGCCCTGATCTCAGACCCCGACGCTCGTCATTCGTGATTCGTCATTCGTCATTTTTAAAATGCCCACCGACCCCGGCCTCGCCCACAACGCCCCTGACGTCGAGTTCGACCTCGAGCAGATCCGGCATTCCCATCTTTACAACGCCGACCTCGCGCCGGTCACGCAGGCGCAGCGCAAGTGGGGCGTGCTCAGCTTCACCGCGCTCTGGGTGTCGATGTCGGCCTGCATCCCCACCTACATGCTCGCGTCGGGCCTCATCGGCAGTGGCATGAACTGGTCGCAGGCGGTGCTGACAATCTTTCTCGGCAACGTCATCGTCGTGATCCCGATGATCCTGAACGCCCACGCCGGCACTCGCTATGGCATTCCCTTCCCGGTTTTCTGCCGCGCCTCGTTCGGCACAACGGGCGCAAACATCCCCGCCCTCTTGCGCGCGCTCGTCGCCTGCGGGTGGTTCGGCATCCAGACGTGGATCGGCGGCGACGCCATCTACAAGATTCTCGGGGTCTTCGCCCCGTCAACCACCACCGGGTCCGCTCTCCCGCTGCTCGGCATCACGACCCTTCACTTCGCCTGCTTCCTGTTTTTCTGGGGCATCAACATGTGGGTCATCTGGCGCGGCATCGACACGATCCGCGTGCTGTTGAACTTCAAGGCACCTCTCCTCGTCGCCCTCGGCCTGCTGCTGCTCTGGTGGGCGTGGCGCGCCGCCGGCGGGTTCGGCCCGATCCTCTCGCAACCGTCGGCATTCGATCCGGGCCAGCCCAAGGCGGGGCAGTTCTGGTCCGTCTTCGTCCCCTCGCTCACCGGCATGATCGGCTTCTGGGCGACGCTCTCGCTCAACATCCCCGACTTCTCGCGCTACGCGAAGTCGCAGCGCGACCAGGTCGTCGGCCAGGCCATCGGGCTGCCGGCGACGATGGCGCTCTACTCGTTCATCGGCGTCGCGGTCACCTCGGCCACCACCATCATCTACAAGGAAACGCTGTGGAATCCGATCGACGTGATCACGCGGTTCAAGAATCCCGCCGTGCTCGTCCTCGCCCTCTTTGCCCTCTGTCTCGCCACGCTCGCCACCAACATCGCCGCCAACGTGGTCTCACCCGCCAACGACTTCGCCCAACTCGCGCCCAAGCGGGTCACGTTTCGCATCGGCGGACTGATCACCGGTCTCATCGGCATTGCGATGATGCCGTGGAAACTCCTCGCCGACCCCAGCGGCTACATCTTCACGTGGCTCGTCGGCTACAGCGCCCTGCTCGGCCCGATCGGCGGCATCATGATCGCCGACTACTTCGTTTACCGCCGCCGCCGGCTGCACGTCCACAATCTCTACCTCGCCGACGGTGAATACCATTACTCCGGCGGCTTCAGTTGGGTCGCCATCGCCGCGTTGCTCGCCGGGGCGCTGCCGAGCCTGCCGGGGTTTCTCGTCAACGTGAACGCGATCGACGCGACGCACGTCGCACCGCTCTTCCTCTCGCTCTACAGTTACGCGTGGTTTGTGGGCTTCGGCGTGGCCTTCGTCGTCTACCTCGTGCTCCGCCACCTCGCTCCGCGTTCCTGACTCTGCTCATGGCGCAATATATCTACCGCATCCTCTCCCCTCGTCCGGATTTCGTCGGAACGATCACCGAACTCGAGCGCGCCACGATGGGCCGCCACTGGGTTTACCTCGAGGGCCAGTTCAAGGCCGGCAAGGTCCAGGTCGTCGGCCGCTGTGTCGACGGCACTTATGGCATCACGATCCTCGAGGCCGCTTCGCTCGAGGAGGCGCGGCGGTTCATGGCGGCCGATCCCGCGGTCGCCGACGGGCTGATGCGCGCGGAGCTGCACGAGTTCCGCCTGACCCTGGTGCAGGCACCCGCCAAATAGCCGCTCGTCACCCCGGCATTTTTGCGCATCACTTCGCCTCACACCAACCCTTCGCCGATGAAATCCATCCCTCTCCCGCCCACGCCGCACCGACCCACGCCTTACACCGGCCCCTCTGCCGAGCAGGTGCTCGCGTTGCGCAAGCAATACCTCAACCCCGGGCTCTTCCTCTACTACAAGAAGCCGATCATGATCGTGGAGGGGAAAATGCAGTATGTCTGGGATGACACGGGCAAGCGCTACCTCGACGGTCTCGGCGGCATCGTGACGATCAGCGTCGGCCACTGCCATCCGCACGTCGTCGCCGCCGCGAACAAGCAGAACGAGACGCTGCAGCACTCGACCACGATTTATCTCCAGCCGAACATCGCGGAATACGCCGAGAAACTCGCCGCGAAGATGCCCGGCGACCTGAAGGTCTGCTACTTCGTCAACTCCGGCTCCGAGGCCAACGATCTCGCGATGCTGATGGCGCGCCTCTCGACCGGCAACTACGACGCCATCGCGCTCCGCAACGGCTATCACGGCGGCAGCCCCGCCGCGATGGGCCTCACCGCGCACAGCACGTGGAAGTTCAACACGCCGCATTCCTTCGGCATCCACCACGCCATCGCGCCCTATCCCTACCGCGGCCACTTCGGCTACGACGACCCTGACGCCGGCCGCAAATATGCCGAGGACGTGAAGAACCTAATCGACTACGCCACGCCCGGCAAAATCGCCGCGTTCATCGCCGAGTCGATCCAGGGCGTCGGCGGTTTCGTCGAATTTCCCCAAGGCTATCTCAAGCACGCCTACGAACACGTCCGCGCCGCCGGCGGCGTCTGCATCGCGGACGAGGTGCAGACCGGTTTCGGGCGCACGGGCACGCATTTCTGGGGCTTCGAGACGCAGGGCGTCATCCCCGACATCGTCACGATGGCCAAGGGCATCGGCAACGGCGCACCGCTCGCCGCCGTCGTCACCACCCCGAAGATCGCCGCGACGATGGCGCAGAAAGTCCATTTCAACACCTTCGGCGGCAACCCCGTCGTCAGCGCCATCGGGAAGGCCGTGCTCGAGGTGATCGAAAAAGAAAAGACCCAGGAAAACTGCCTCAAGCTCGGCAACTACATCCTCGTCGGTCTCGAGAAATTGAAGTCGAAGCACAAGATCATCGGCGACGTGCGCGGCAAGGGCCTGATGCTCGGCATCGAGTTCGTAAAGGACCGCGCGACGAAACAGCCGGGCAAGGAAGAGTGCGCGCAGGCCGTCGAAAACGCCCGCGAACTCGGCCTGCTCCTCGGCAAGGGCGGCCTCTGGGGCCAGACGATCCGTTTCGCGCCGCCGATGAACATCACGAAGGCCGACGCCGATTTCCTCCTCGCCGTTCTCGACGAGGCGGTCGGCGCGGTGTGATCCGATCCTCGCAGCCGGTGGACGCCGCCCGGCCGCCGGCTCAGCCCGGGGTCCCCCGACCGCGCAACAGGCTGACGACGAAAAATACGAGGAAGAGCACGAAACAGATCTTCGCGATCTGCGCGGCAGTTCCGGCGATCACGCCAAATCCGAGCACGCCGGCGATCAGTGCCACGACCAAGAACGTGAGAGTCCAGCTGAGCATGAGATAAAGGTGGTTGAGTTTGGTTTAACGGGACTTCGAACCATTGATGAGGCCGAAGAGGCCGACGATCCCCGCCAATACGCCGCCGACGATCAGCCAGATGGTCTTGTCCGTCGGCGCCCCGCTGACGGCGCGCGAAACGTCGGAACCGACCGAGTCGGAGGCGTTCATCCCGTAGTAGACCAGGATGCAGCCGATGATCAGCAGCGCGATGGACAATGGTTTGTTCATGGGAGGCGGGGCCGGGGCGGCTCGCGACGACCGACCGTCGGTTTGCCCGTCGGTTCGGTGCTGCCGGCTCGATTTGTTCGAAGTGGGTGGAAACCCCATCCCACGCCTCGCCGGATCGAAGCGAGTCGGACCTATCGGGTGAGCTTGAGCAACCGCTCGCCTGCCGCGTGGAGCGTCGCCGGTTTTTTCGCGAAGTTGAGCCGGATGTAGCGGTTCTCGCCGGGCGCGAAGAAACTCGAGCCCGGCACCGGCGCGACGCCGATCTCGCGCGTCATCCAGTGCGAAAACTCCACGTCGCTCGCGTAGCCAAATCGCGAGATGTCGATCATTACGAAATACGCGCCCTCGGGCCGGGTGTAACTCAAACCAGTCTGATCAAGGTAGCCCAGGAGCACGTCGCGCGACGCCGCATACTCGGCCGCGAGACCGTCGTAGTAACTCGCGGGGAAATTCAAGGCCGTCACCACCGCGTGCTGCAGCGGCGCCGCGGCGCCTACGGTGAGGAAATCGTGCACCTTCCGCGCCTGCGCGATGATCTCCGGCGCGGCGTGGACGTGGCCGATCCGCCAGCCGGTGATCGAAAAAGTTTTCGACAGCGAGGAGCAGCTCAGCGTGCGCTTCGCCATCCCCGGCAGCGTCGCGAAATAAACGTGCCGGTGCGGCGGGAAGACGATGTGCTCGTAGACCTCGTCGGTGATCACGAACACGTCGAACTCCTCCGCCAGGGCCGCGATCTGTAACAGCTCCTCGCGCGTGAACACCCGGCCGCAGGGGTTCGACGGGTTGCAGAGCACGAACGCCTTCAGCCCGCCCGCGAACGCGCGCCGCAGTTCATCCGGGTTGAACTTGTAGTCCGGCGGATGCAGCGGCACGAGCACCGGCACGGCGCCGGAGAGAATCGCGTCCGCCGAGTAGTTTTCGTAGAATGGCGAGAAGAGCCCGACCTTTTCGCCCGGGTCGCACACGGTCATCACCGCCACCATCATCGCCTCGGTCGCACCGCACGTCACCACCAGCTCGCGGTCGCCATTGACCAGCAGCCCCATGAAACGCGTGAGCTTGGCCGCCAGCGCCCCGCGCAGCTCCGGCGAACCCCACGTGATCGCGTATTGATGGCGGTGCGTGTCCATCGCGTCCTTCGCCGCCTGGATGAGGGCCGCCGGCGGATCCCAATCCGGAAACCCCTGCGCGAGATTGATCGCGCCGTGCTGCTGCGCGACCCGCGTCATTTCACGAATGACCGACTCGGTGAGCACCGCGGTGCGCTGGGAGGTCTGGGGCATGACGGTCGGCGAGTCGCGCGTCGGGCCCGCGGACTAGGGAATCTTCAGCTCCATCCCGGGCCGGAGGTCGTTTTCGTTTTTCATCACGTCGCGATTCGCCTCGTAGATTGCCTGCACGCGGGCCATCGACCCCGCGCCGTAATATTTCTTGGCGATGCCAAACAGCCCTTCGCCCTGCTGGACGACGTGGGTGCGGCCAGCCGGAGGCCCGCCGGCGGGTTTTGCGGAGGTTCCGGCTGTCGCCGGCCTGGCCGGAGACGCAAAAAAAGCGGAGCTTCCGCCGGGCGCGGGCGGCGGGGGCGGCGCCGCCGCCACCGCGGCATCGTTCGTCGTCACGATCGGCGGCATCGCCGCCGGCGTCGCGGCGCTCCCGCCCGCGGGATCCGCCTCCGCGGCGACCCGGGGAAGGCGCACGAATGCAGACGCGGCGTTCGCCTGCGCCGCCGCCAGCTGCGCCTTCAACTCGGTGTTCTCGCGGGTCAGCCGGTCGATCTGTTCCTGCAAATCGGGCTGCACGGCCTCCAGCGGATTCGGCCCGTGCAACATGAGGGCGTATTGCCGCTTGGCGTTTTCCAGCTGGCCGCGGACGAGATCCGCCTGCTTCGAGTTCGGCTGCAGCTCGAGATATTTTCTAAATTGATGGGCCGCCTCGAGTGGATCCCGGATGTTGTTCAGATAGATGAGCCCCGCCTCGAGGTGCGACTCCGCCGATGCCTGTTCGCCGCGCTTCTCGATCACCCGCAGGAAAGCCGCCAGCGCCTCGTTATTGCGGCCCTGGTTCTTGAGTTGCTGCCCTTCGCGGTAGGACGGTTCGTCAATCTCCGCGGCCACCGGCGTCCGCTCGCCCGCCCCGCAACCCGCCCCGAGCAGCAACGCGCCAAGCGCGAGCAGGGCCGGGATTTTTCGGGAGAGCGTCATCGGACGGGGAAAGGGATTGAACGTGCAGTGGTTCGCCGTAAATTCCGCAACCTCGTCCCGCTACTCAAACTCTAAATGGCCCTGCAACCGAAATCCGCCCTCGCCCGCGCGCGCGCCTGCATCCGCATCGAGAGCAACGCGCTCGCCGAGACTGCGCAGAGCCTGGGCGGGGAATTCGTCGCCACGGCGCGGGCCGTCGAGGCGGTGAACGCGGCGGGCGGCAAGCTGATCTTCAGCGGCGTGGGCAAGTCCGCCCACATCGCGCAGAAAATCGCCGCGACCTTCAACAGCACCGGGGTCGCCTCGTGTTTCCTCGATGCGACGCAGGCGCTGCACGGCGATCTCGGGCTTTGCGCCGAGGGCGATCTCGCATTCCTGCTGAGCAACAGCGGGCAGTCCGACGAAATCCTCCGCCTCGTGCCGCTGCTGAAACGGTTCGGCCTGAAGGTCGTGGCCTTCACCGGTCACGCCGATTCCGATCTCGCCCGCGGCGCCGACTTCCGCCTGCTCTACCGCGTGCGGCGCGAGGCCTGCCCGCTCGAACTCGCCCCGACGGCCAGCACGACGGCCGCGCTCGCCCTCGGCGATGCGCTCGCGATGGTGCTGCTCGAGGCCCGCGGGCTGACGCGCGACGACTTCGCCCGCTATCATCCGGCCGGCAATCTCGGCCGGGTGCTGCTCCTGCGCGTGCGCGACATTATGCGGACGGGCGACCGGCTGCCGGTCGCGTCCGACACGGTCTCGACCCAGGACGCGATCCTCGCGATGACGAAGGCGAAGAGCGGCAGCATCGCCCTCGTGGCGAAAAAATCCGGCCGCCTCACGGGCATCCTCACCGACGGGGACTTCCGGCGCAGCGCGCTCACCGGGCCCGACTTCCTGCGGAAGCCCGTGTCCGACTTCATGACGCGTTCACCCAAGACCATTCGCGACGATGCGCTCGGCGTGGACGCCCTGCGGTTGTTCGAGGCGCACCGGATCGACGACCTCATCGCGGTCAACGCGCGCGGCCAGCCCGTGGGACTCATCGACGGCCAGGACCTGCCCAAGTTGAAGATCGTGTGATGGCCCCCGTTCGCATTGGCATCATCGGCATGGGGGGCTTCGCGGGCTCGCACCACAACGCCGTCAACAAACTCGAGGACCAGGGTCACGCCCGGCTCATCTGCACCTGCGATCCCCACCTCGCGGCGTTCACGCTGTCGCGCGAAAAGTGGCGGTTCGCGGAGCGCGGCGTCCGCGTCTACGACAACTACCGCGCGATGCTCGACGCGCACCACGGCCAGCTCGACTTCGTCGTCGTGCCGACGCCGATCAACCTCCACGCCGAGATGCACGCCGCGGCGACCGCGCTCGGGCTGCCGGTCTACCTCGAGAAGCCGCCCACGCTCGACCATGCCGAACTGGAACAGATGATCGCGGCCGACGCCCACGCGCGGAAGTCATCGCTCGTCGGCTTCAACTTCATCATCGAGAAGTCCCGACTCGCGCTCAAGGAGCGGCTCCTCGCCGGCGAATTCGGCGCGGTGCGCGGCGCGACGCTCAGCGCGTTGTGGCCGCGGCCGACGAGCTACTTTGCCCGCAACAACTGGGCCGGACGCCTCCTGATGGGCGACCGCGTGGTGCTGGACTCGTGCCTCGGCAACGCGATGGCGCACTTCGTCCACAACCTGCTCTTCTGGGCCGGCGGCGCGGAGTTGTTCAGCTGGGCCCAACTCGCCGCCGTGCGCGCCGAACTCTACCGCGCCCACGCGATCGAGGGCGCGGACACGTTTTTCGTGGAAGCCGACACGACGGCGGGCGTGACGATGCGCTTCGCCCTGTCGCACGCCTGCGCGGGTCCCAGCACGCAGCTCGAGATGGTGCTTTGCGACAAGGCGACCATCCGCTACGTGGTGGGCAAACAGATCGAGGTGCGCTGGGCGGACGGCCGCGTGGAGCGCATCGTGCCGGAGCACTTCGATCCCCTCGTCGAGAATCACCTCGACTATCATCGCTACCTGCGCGGCGAAGGCGCGCGGCCGGCGACGACGCTGGCCGATTCGCGGCCGTTCGTCGCGCTGAACGACCTCGCCCACATCTCCAGTGGACTCATCACGTCCATTCCCGCGCCGCTGGTCAGCCGGCTGCGCGACGACAAGGACCAGAAGGATTACCTCAGCGTCCCCACGATGGCGACGGTCCACGAAAATTTCCTGGTGCGCGGCGCCTGGCCGGGCTCGACGGGATGGGAGCGGGCGACCGGCGAGGTGGCGACCCCGGCGGACTTGGCGCGTTTCCACGACGTCGTGCGGGCGATGGCGGGCCGTCAGGACGGTTTATCGGCGGGCCGGTGACGCCTTATAACCCGCGAGGCCGCGGCCGGGCGGAATCGTGGCGACTTTACTTGGCGGGAAAACCGGCCAAGGTGACTTTGCCATGCCCACGCCACCGTTCATCTACCAAGACCCCATGCCATTCGGTGCCGACGAAACCGAATACCGTCTCCTTTCCAGGGAGGGCGTCGGCACGGCGGCGTTCGAGGGCCGGGAGATCCTGAAAGTCACGCCCGAGGCCATTGCCTACCTGACGCAGCAGGCGTTTCACGACACCTCGTTCATGCTGCGGACAAACCACCTCCAGCAGGTCGCGGCCATCCTCGACGACCCCGAGGCCAGCGCCAACGACCGCTACGTCGCGCTGACGCTGCTCAAGAACGCCGAGATCGCGGCCGAGGGGATCCTGCCGATGTGCCAGGACACCGGCACCGCCGCCATCTTCGCCAAGAAGGGCCAGCAGGTCTGGACCGGGGCAAACGACGCCGAGGCGATCGCGAAAGGGGTTTACGAATGCTACACGAAGGAGAACCTCCGCTATTCGCAAAATGCGCCGCTCGACATGTGGCGCGAGGTGAACACCGGCACCAATCTCCCTGCGCAGATCGACATCTTCGCCACGGAGGGCGCCAAGTATGAATTTCTCTTCGTCGCCAAGGGCGGGGGCTCGGCGAACAAGCTGTTCTTGTTTCAGGAAACCAAGGCGCTGCTCAACCCGAAGAGCTTCGACAAATTCGTCGCCGACAAGCTGCCGCTCCTCGGCACCGCGGCCTGCCCGCCCTACCACCTGGCATTCGTGGTCGGCGGCACCAGCGCCGAGGCGTGCATGAAGACGCTGAAGCTCGCCACCACCCGCTATCTCGACGCGCTCCCCACGACCGGCAACGAACACGGCCGGGCATTCCGCGATCTGGCGATGGAGGCCCGCGTGATGGAGATCGCCCGCGCCACCGGGATCGGCGCCCAGTTCGGCGGAAAATATTTCGCCCTCGACGTCCGCGTGATCCGGCTGCCGCGCCATGGCGCGAGCTGTCCGGTGGCGATGGGCGTCTCGTGCAGCGCCGACCGCAACATCAAGGCAAAGATCACCAAGGACGGCCTCTTCCTCGAAAAGATGGAGACGAATCCAGGCCGGTTCATCCCCGCCGCCCAGCGCACGTGGAAGGACGACAACATCGTGCAGATCGATCTCAACCGCCCGATGAAGGAAATCCTCGCGGAGCTGTCGAGGCACCCGGTGACGACCCGCGTGTCACTGACCGGCACGCTCATCGTCGCCCGCGACATGGCGCACGCGAAGCTCAAGGAGCGCGTCGATGCCGGCAACGGTCTGCCGCAATACTTCAAGGACCACCCGGTGTATTACGCCGGCCCGGCGAAAACGCCGAAGGGCTACGCCTCGGGTTCGTTCGGCCCGACCACCGCGGGACGGATGGACAGCTACGTCGACCAGTTCCAATCGCTCGGCGGCTCGATGGTCATGCTTGCGAAAGGCAACCGCAGCGCGCAGGTGACCAACGCCTGTCGCAAACACGGCGGATTTTACCTCGGCAGCATCGGCGGCCCGGCGGCGATTCTCGCCAAGGAAAACATCAAGAAAGTCGAGCAGCTCGAATATCCCGAACTCGGCATGGAGTCCGTGTGGAAGATCGACGTGAAGGATTTCCCGGCGTTCATCCTCGTCGACGACAAGGGCAACGATTTCTTCGCCAACGGCTGCGGCGCCTGCCTCCCGGCGAAAAGTTGAGGGAGAAGCCGGGGTGTCTCGCCCGGCCTCCGGTTCTGACCCCGCGGGGCTTCGAACCGAACGCGCGTGGGGGATCACGCGCCTCCACCCTCAGTCGCCGACCGCCGTCACCACGATCTCCCGCGCGTGCGAAGCATGGCGATGCTCCCAGAGAAAGATCCCCTGCCACGTGCCAAGCAACAGGCGGCCGCTGGCGAACGGCACGCTTTCGCTCGTGCGCGTGAGCGCCATCTTGATGTGGCTCGGCATGTCGTCGGGACCCTCGAGCGTGTGTTCAAAATGCGGATCGTCCTCCGGCACGAGCCGATCGAGCCAGGCCTCGAGGTCGCGCCGGGCGGAGGGATCCGCGTTTTCCATGATGACCAGGCTGCAGCTCGTGTGGCGGCAGAAGATCGTCACGACCCCGCAGGCGCAACCGCTGCGCGCCACCTCCCGTGCAACGGCCTCGGTGATTTCGTGCAGCCCCGGACCACGAGTGCGAATCGAGAGGGTGGCCTGATGGACGGGCATGATGACACGTTAGACTCTCTCGTCTCCCGGACCAAAAGCAAAAAAGCCCCGCCGAGGCGGGGCCGGGAGATCGGTCGCGCCCGAACCGCTCAGAATCGGAACCCAAGGCTGTTGCCGTGGGCATCGAGGCGGCTGACCGTGTCGTCGTAGATCCGGTCGCTCGTCAAGCGACTCGCGACGCGATCGCCACCACGCATCGCCGGGCTGACCGAAGCCGAAGTCAGCGTGGCATTCAAGAGCCAGGCGCGGCGCGCATCGGCGGGCGACGTCATTTGCGCCAGCGGATCGACCTTCGGGGCGTGAGGCGGCATGACGCGCGACTCAAAGCCCCGCGAGGCACTGACCGCATCGCGAGCGAATGCCACCTGCTGGGCCGAGACCAGATTATCGCCAATGAGCCGTGAGCGGGGCAGGGCTTTCGCGGCGACCTGTTCCAACTCCATCGTCACCGCCGCGGGCACGGTGGTCTGGGCAAAATCGGCGGCACCGGGGGACTCGGAGGCCACATCCGCCCGACGGGACTCCGATCCATTTTCGTCGGCGGACGCCACGGCCTCGGGCACCGGTGCGGCAAAATTAACCGGGATCGCAACCGGCCGCGCGACGACCGGGACCGAGGCCGCAACCGTGGGCTCGGTCCGGGCGCGGGGCGGCTGCACCGTTGCCGGCGCGGCCGACCGAAATTCCCGCACGGAAATGACCGAAAGTGCGAGCACGGCGGTCGCGCCCAGCGGAAGATGATAACGGGACAACCCGGCAAACGCGCGCGGCACCACCCTCCACCACGGACGCTTCTCGACGAGGGCCGCCAGTTGCTTGGCGCGGAGCTCGCGATCAAACTGACTCCAGAACTCCGGCGACGGGCGCTCGGCGCGCTTCAAGCGGAGCAAATCTTCAAGGGTAACGGGCCGCCTGTGTTCCTGGTTCATCATTTCCGCATGTAGGGCTGGAGCTCCGCCTGAAGAAGCTGTTTCGCGTAGTGCAACCGGGAGCGCACGGTTCCAACCGAGCAGCTCATGACTTCGGCAATCTCCTGGTGACTAAGCCCATCAATCTCAAATAGTGTGACCACAGTGCGATGCTTGATAGACAACTTCTGCATCGCATCGTTCAATTTTTCCTGGAGCTCCCGGACGAAAGTATCGCGGTCAATCCCCGTCTTGTCGGTCAGGGCCGCGACGATTTCGCGCGAAACAGGATCCTCGGAATTGACCCGTTCGAGGCTGAAAAACGACCGGAGGCGGCTCTTGCGCAGGTGACTCAGGGCCGAATTGACTGCGATCCGGTAGAGCCAGGTGAAAAACGACGACTGGCCGCCAAAACGGTGAATCGACTGGAAGGCCTTGATGAAGGCATCCTGCGTGAGGTCGGCGGCATCCTCGCGATTGGAGGTCATGTTGTAGACGATGCCAAAGACCCGCTCGCGGTATTTCAGGATAAGGCGGTCGAACGCCGCGACGTCGCCGGCCTGGACCCGGCGGATGATGTCGACATCCGCATCGGCTTCCTGCCGGCGCTCGGGCGACGCGACAAGCGTCTTGCCGAGAACTTTGGTCACATCGGTCACAGGCCGAGCCAACGACAAATCGATCCGCGGTGCAAATGCAAAGTCGCCAAAGACCCGTGAATCACGCACACGCGCGCGGCCGCAGTCCGTCGATCTGGGCGTGCAACACATCGGCGAGCCCGAGCAGCAGTGGCGTCGGCGCGTGATCCGGCCAGGGGCGCAACGCCGTCGTCGCCAGGGCCACCTCGGTCTGCACCGCGCCGGCCACCGCCGTGAAGACTCCAAGCTCGCGCATCTGTCCCAGCCGGAGCGCGGCCTGGGGCGGGCACTTGCCGGTGATTTCGCCGGTCAGCGCCGCCCGTTCACCCGCCGGCAGCCGCTCGAGCAACGCGAGGAGCGGCAGGGTGAGTTTGCCGCTCGCAAAATCGGTCCCAAGCGTCTTGCCGATGCGCGTCTCCTCGCCGAAAAAATCCACCAGATCGTCGTAAATCTGGTAGGCGATGCCGAGATGCCGGCCGAAATCCCCCGCGGCCGCGACGTAGTCCGGCTCCGATCCAGCCAATCGCGCGCCGAGCAGGCACGACACGCGGAAAAGCTCGGCCGTCTTGAGGTCCACGATGCGCTGGTAGTCCGCGCGAGTGACATCGGTCGAGCCGCGCCGCAACGTCTGCACGATCTCGCCGGCGCACACCCGCCGGGTCGATTCCGAGACGGCGGCACAGACTTCCGTCGTGGGAAACTGGGTCGCGAGATGCAGCGCATGCGCAAACAGGGCGTCACCCAGCAGCACGGCCGCCGTGGGTCCGTATTCGCGCGCGGCGGTGCGGCGGCCGCGACGGACGTCGGCCTCGTCCATGATGTCGTCGTGCACGAGGGTCGCGAGGTGCACCAGTTCGACGACGGCGGCGAGGCGGACGAGTTCCGGTGTGATCACGGTCGGACCGCGCCAGCCGCCGAGAAAAACAAGTGCGGGGCGGATGCGCTTGCCGGATGTGTCGATGCAATAGTCGGCCATCGCCCGAATTTCCGGCTCGAAGGCGGCGATCTGCCCGTGGAGGAACCGGTCGAGCTCGGCCAGATGCGGCGCCAGAAGCGAAAACACGCCGGCGAAAGCGTGCGGCTTCGCCTCCAGCGGGGTCATTGCTCCGACCGGCCCACGTGACCCGGCCGCATCGGCGGCGGGGCGTTCGGGGTGGGAGCTGGCGGCGCGGCTCATGGTTGGCTGGACGCTAGGCGCGAAATCGGAAATGACCATTCAATAGTCGCGTCATAAGCCCATGAACCACCCCTTCCTGCTTCTGCTCATGACGGCCGCCGGCCTCTATTTTGGCAAACTCTGGCGTGACGACCGGCGCGCGGCACGGGATGCCGCGCCACTGCCGCACGCCCTGCCCGGCGCGACCGACGCACCGCTCCCAGCCGTGTTGCTCGCGGTTGCCGGAGCGCTGGTCATCCTCGCGCTCGAGACCGCCGGAGAGCGCGCGCTGGGACTCTCGGACCAGCAATCGACGATGACGTGGTTGTTTGCGACCTATTCCATCGTCGCCGCACCGATCATCGAGGAGATTATTTTCCGGGGCTGGCTCGTGATCGGTCCCGAAGGAGGGAGCGAACAGGCATCCTTGGCCTCGTGGGCGGGCGCGATCGGAGCGTCCCTGGTGTTCGCAACGTTGCACCCTTTTCTCTGGCGGTGGGACGATGCGGGAGTTGCGCTGACGCTGACCGCCAAGGGTTGGTTCAGCACGGCCGCGGCATTTTCGACTTCGCTCTGGCTTTATGCTGCACGGCTGGCCGCCTGGAATCCGCAGCGTTCGCTGCTGCCCTGCTTCGCCGCACACGCCGCGAAAAATGCCGGCGTGGTCGCGGTGAAGGCGCTCACCGGTTTCATCGGCGGGGCGTGGTGACGATCGGAAAAGCCTCGCGACCGAAATCCTAAAACGCCTCGCCCGGCCCAAAGATGGCGGCGAGGACCACGCCTCGCCACTCTATCCGACTTCAGGACTTTTGGCGCTCGGGTCCGCGACTACGGGCTCGGATTCACCACGACGCGAGAGGTCACGTCCGCGCCGTTCTCCTCCAACCGCGACCGGTCGGCTTGGGCGGGGAGCAACAGGCCTTGCGACGTGGTTCCGTCCGTGAATCGCAACTGGCCGATGCCGCTGACCTGCACGGGCTGATTGTTGGACTGGAACAGATCGCCACCGGTGACCCGGACGTCGCTGGCCGAGCCCAGCAACAGCACTGGCGTGGCGATGTCGGCGGCATTGATGTCTCCGAGGTAGACCGGCCCGGTGAACTGCACCCCCGGCGCGCAAATTCCCGTGATACCCTTCGAGGCAAGATAGCTCGCGTTCGCCGTGCGGATGCCGCCGAACTTGCCGTCGGTGGTCAGGATGGCGATGTAACCGATGTCGGCGACGCCATCGTAGACGACCCCGCTCTTGAACAATGTCTGGTTGACCGCGGTGAGCTTGCCGACGCTGAAGACCGACACGTTGGAGGTCTCGTCGGCGCCGGTGATAAGGATATTGGCATGGCCCTTCATGTAGGCGATGTCCGGTTGGTTGTAGTTCGCCGCCGTGGCCGGACCCGAGGGATTGTCGAGGGTGATCGACATGACCCCGGCCCCGGAGAACTCGACCTGGACGATATCGTTGGTGAGATCGGCAAACGACACGCGCGTGATCTGGCCTGGGTCGGCCGTGACACTCGCCGAGGCGCCTTTCAGGAGCACCTGGTCATAGGTGAATCCGGTCGAGGCAACCGTGATGTTGGAACCGATCTCCGCCGCGGCACCACTGACCTTGGCGGAGCTGGTCGCGCCGAGCACCGCGGGCGCGGCGCTGAACGCGCCGCCGTTCGAACCGGTTAGCGTGCCGGAGATGAAGCCGGTCAGCGGGTCGGCCTTGCCGGTGAAGCGGTTGCCCCGGAGAGTGGTCACACTGAAGGCCCCGGTGTTGTCGAGTTTTCCGGTCAAGCCGCCGCCACCGGCGTCGTCGAACGTGCCGTTCGCCGCGTAGAGCATGATCGAGCCATCGGAGCCGATGATCGCCGCGAGGGTGCTGCCGGTCTTGCCGGTGAGCGTGCCCGCGTAATAGCCCGCGGCGACCGGGCCGCTGCCGGCGAGGAATTTCGTGTCGATGCCGATGAAGGTCAGCCGGCCCGCATCCACGTTGCCACTCGTGCCGGTGTCGCCGGACGCGCCCGCGATGAGCGACTTGCCGGCAGAATCGAGCAAGCTGAAGTTGCCCGAGGAATCCGCGGGAACGTTCGGGAAGAAATAGGTTTTGTTCACCCCGGCCGTGATGGAGTAGCCGATGTAGGCCGCCGCCTTGCCGCGCGACGTGACCACCGCGAAATTACCCACTTCACCCGCGCCCTGATAGGTGCCGGTGGCGACCGAGTCGCCGGCGGAAGCCGATGCCAGCACGAGCACGGTGGTCGAAACGGCCACGGCGCCGGAGTTGTCGATCGTGAGGGCGTTGAGCCGGTAGAGGCCCTCGGCGCCCGGGGTCCAGATCGTCGTGTAAGGCGGCGTCGTGGAGGTGCCGATCGCGACGCCATTGGCGAAGAACTGCACGTTCGTGATCGTGCCATCGGCATCGCTGGCGGCGGCGTTGAGTGTGACCCCGACGCCGACGCGAACCGTGGCTCCATTGGCCGGCGAAGTCAGTGCCACCGACGGAATCTGGTTGGCCGACACGCTGAGGATGATCGGCACCGAGTTGGTAACATTGCCCGAGTTGTCCGTCGCCTGCGCCACCACTGCATAGATCCCGGCAGCGGTCGGCGTCCAGCTCCCGAGGTAAGGCACGGCTGTCGCCGTGGCCACCGTGTTACCGTTGGCCAGGAATCGGACCGAGGCCACCGTGCCGTCGGAGTCGCCCGCACTGGCCACCAGCGTGACGACCGTGCCGGCGCTGACGGTCGTGCCCGTGGCCGGGAGGGTGATCGCAACGGTCGGCGGATTGTTGGCGGTGATCGTAACCACCTGCGCGGTGGAATTCACCGAAACGCCAGCGCTGTCGGTTGCGACCGCAAGCAGCGTGTAGCTCCCCGGCGCGCCAGGCGTCCACTGCGTGGAATAAGGCGATGTGCTCGCGGTGCCGATGCTGGAGCCGTTGACGAAGAACTGGACTTGAGTGATCGGGCCGTTGCCGCCGGTGACGCTGGCCACAAACGGCACCGTATTGCCCACCGGAATCGAGCTGCCTGCCGAAGGATTGACGATGGTGACCGTGGCGGCGGCTCCCGCCGTGACGGTCACCGCGCGTGGCGCCGTGGTCGTTACACCCCCGCTGTTATCGGTCGCCCGCGCCGTGATTTGATACGTGCCCGCCGCCGGTGGCAGCCAACTGAAGGTGTAGGGCGCAGCCGAGACCGTGATGAGCGGCACTCCGTTTGCGAAAAACTGGACGCTGGCGACGGTGCCATCGCTGTCGCCGGCGGACGCCGAGAGCAACACTCCTGTGCCAAGCGTATAACTGGCGCCAACCAAGGGACTGGTCAGACTCACCGAGGGGGCGGAATTCTGGGAGACGGTGACGGTCACAGTCGGTGTGGTGTAGCGGTTGCCGCTTGTGTCCGTCCCGACAGCATAAAATGCATAGGTGCCAGCGGCGGCAGGCGTCCAATCGAGGTTGTAGAATGGCAGTGCGCCCTGGCCGGTCGTCGAAACCGACCTAGTGCCGATACTCACGCCATTGGCAAAAAACTCCACCCCAGTGAACAGTCCGCTGCCCAGCGCCGCGACAGCGGACAGGGTGATCGGGCCGCCCACCACCGCCGCGCTCCCGTCGTTCGGCGTGAGCAGCGAAACGACCGGCGCAGTGCCGGCGGTGACCGAGACAGTGGCGCCCGCCGACGTCGCCGTAGTGCCGACGTTGTCGGACGCCTTCGCGGTGATCGTGTAGAAGCCGGTGGCCACCGGCGTCCACACCAAGGCGTAGGGATAGGCCGTCGCGGAGCCGAGGGAAACGCCGTTCGCAAAATACTCCACGCCAGTCAGGTTGAATCCGTTCGCAGCGTTCGCATTGGCGGTCAGCGTAATTGGAAGGTTCACCGACGCGGCGGTCGGCGGCACCGGAAAAAGGCTGACGGCGGGCGGTGGACTCGCCGCGCCACCTCCGCCCCCGCTCCCAGCCGTCGTCACCGTGATCGCCACCGCCGGTGAGGTCGTTTGGGTGCCGACGCTGTCCGTCGCGACCACGGTCAGAGAATAGTTGCCCGTGGAGGCCGGCGACCAAGTTATCGAATAGGGCGCCGTGGTGTCGGTGCCGAGCGAGACGCCATTGGCGAAGAACTGCACGCCCGTAATTGTCGCACCGGGATTCGAGGCCGCCGCCGTGGCGGTGAAATTGTTCACGCTGTTCGTAGTGACGGAACTCCCGGCCACTGGCGAAGTGATGCCGACCGAGGGCGCGGCATTGACCGTGACCGTGATGTTGGACGACACGCCGAGATTGCCGAAGCTGTCGGTGACGAGCGCGCTGAGCGTATAGGTGCCGACCGCCGTCGGCGTCCAACTTTGCGTGTAGGGGAACACCGTGCTCGTGCCGAGGCTCGTGCCGTTGACGAAGAACTGGACGCTGGAGACGACGCCGATGGTGGTCGTCGCGCTGGCCGTAACCGGAATTACCGTATTGACCAACACGGCACTGCCGTTACCCGGATTCGTAATCGTTACCGTCGGCGGAGTGGCCTGCGTGACCGGGGCGTTCGTGCGCCGGTCGAACAGGAACACATCGCGCAGAGTGTTGCTGTCGAGCGGCAGCAAGTTCGTCGCGCCAAAGGCGAAGCCGGAGTTATTTTCGGCATCGGAGGGAAATGCGACAAACCTGCCGTTGGCGCTGATAACCGGATAAATGTTGCTCGCCGCAGTGCTAGGCGATCCGAGCAGGCCGTTGGTCTGGTAGCCGAATGGATTCACGCTCACCATCTGGGTCGCGGTGTTACCACTCGCGTCGAAAGCGCCAGAGCCGCTGACCTGCCGGTCGTGAACGAAGATATCGAGCGCCTTGTTCGCGTCTCCCGAATCCGCAATCAGGGCGACAGTTGGCGTCGCCGTGTAGCCGGTGCCTGGATTGACCACGGTAATGGAAGTGACCGCGTTACCAGTCAAAGTCGCTGTCGCGTAACCTCCCGTGCCGCCACCGCCGGTTATCCTTACCGCGGGCGGAGTGAGATAACCTGAACCGCCGTTTGTCACTGCGATGGTTGTGAGGGCGCCCGCCACGGGCGCTGCGGCCGTAGCCGTCGCATACGCGCCGTCGTGAAACTGGCCGTTCGTATCGCCTGAGGCCAGATTGTCGTCGAGCGACGCAAAGGTAACGTAACGACCGTCGGAGCTGATCGTGGGATTGATGCTGCCGAGTCTAAATCCCGCCGCCGAAGGGTCACTGCCCTGGGCGTTGGCGCTTGAGACGCTCATCCGCGTGACAACTGGAGCGGTTACCAACGCCGTCGTGTCGTAGACGAAAATATCGGAAACGACGTTGCCGTCACCCGCGACAAGATTGTCCGCGAGCGAGGCGAAGGCCACATAGTGCCCGTCGGAACTGAGCGAAGGTGTCTGACTGTCACCGTCCGCCTCCGCTGCCGTGCCGTTGACCACGCTCACGCGTCGGGTGGTGTTGGACGAGACGTTGCGGACAAAGACATCTCGTTTCCCGTTCGTGTCTGCTGCATTCGGATCAAGATTTGTGGCATCCGAGGTGAAGGCTACCACGGTTCCATCGGCACTGATTGCAGGCTGGATGCTGTCACGATCACTCTCCGTGCCCGCGGTCGGCACGTCGATCACGGTCGTCGAGGTGTTGCCGACCGTGTCAAACGTTCCCGTGCCGGAAACGTCGCGATCGTAGAGATAGATGTGGCTGCGCCCAACGCTCGTCGCTGTCGCCGTCAGGTTCGTGGCGGTCGATTGAAACACGACAAACCGTCCGGTCTGACTGATAGAGGGCTTGAAACTCGGATTATTGGCCTGGCCGCCTGTGGCATTCGCGCCGCTGATGCGCGAAATCAACCCGGTCAGGGTGTCGACCACAAAAATATCGCTGAACCCGTTCGTGTCGCCGAGCACCAGGTTGTTGGCGTTGGACTCGAAGGCCACGTAACGCCCGTTGGCGCTGCTGATGGCCGGGTTGTTGGACGCCCCATTGCCTTGGGCGCCTTGCTGCGAGAGACTGAGCCGGCGGACGAGACTGGTCTGACTGTCGAAGATGAAGATATCGCGCACGCCGTTGGTGTCGGCGCCACCGGTGGAGGTCGCATCGACGAGATTCGTGGCATCGGAGGCGAACGCCATGTAGCGGCCATCAGCCGTCATCGAGGGATTGTCGCTGTAGCCCGATGCGGTGGTCGCCACGCCCTTCCCGTGGCTGGCGAGATAGACCGTCGGAAAATTCGACGGGATGAGATTGATCAGCGTGCCGCTCGGATTCAGCGTGTTGCCACCCCAGACGTTGTTGCCGTTGACGTTCAGCGCGGGCGGATCGTTTTGGGGCAGCTGATTGAGCGAATCGATCTTGGCCAGCACGTAATAGGAACCCGAAAAATTGCCGGGAAGGATCTGATTCCAGTTGAACGTATGCGTGACGCCGTCGGCGTTGACAGCCGGGTTGCCGCCCGCGGCGTTGGCCGCGACCGCCGGATTGCCGCGATTGTCCGTGGTGCCGATATTCCCGCCGTTAATGTCGAGAATCGTGAGCTGAAAATCGTCGGCATCGCCGAAGGTCGGGTTGGACGACAGCACGACCTG
Organism: uncultured Opitutaceae bacterium; assembly: GCA_937902925.1. Classification (GTDB taxonomy): domain Bacteria; phylum Verrucomicrobiota; class Verrucomicrobiia; order Opitutales; family Opitutaceae; genus CALFNN01. The sequence goes on along the minus strand of CALFNN010000034.1, from coordinate 13,321 downwards.
AACGCGCACGAACGTGGGAAAGCCATTGGTTCCGGGCACGTAGGGCACGTTGTTCGTGCCGTTGGTCGAGCTATTGTTCACATACGTGAGCTGCATCGGGATCACGGTGCCACCGACGTAGGACGTGCCCGCGGCATACGTGAGGCTGGTAATCTGAAGGTCCGGCTTGCCCGTAATCGTGAGCACTGACGTGCTGACGCTGAATGAGGCGGGCGCGCCCGTGCTCATGGTGACCGTCGCGCTGTAATTCCCCGCTTCCGAGAAGGAGGCCGGAATCTGCGTGGTGAACACAAACGTGCCGGTTCCCGGAGTAGCCGGCGAAGGCGGCGCGGCGGCAACGGCACCAGCAATGAACCCGCCCGTCGGGGTGACGCCGACGGCGGTCGGCAGCGTGATCGTGGAGAGAGTCACCAGATTGGTCAGCTTGACCGTAAAGTCAGCCGAGGCGGCAGACTGCGCGCCACCGTTGCTCACCGTGACTGTGAACGTAACGCCGTCGCCCGGCAGAGCGGAGCCGGGTGAAGCGGAAAGCCCCGTCGGGCTCAATTGGGCATGTGCGGCGGCCGCGCCAAACAACGCCAGCACCGCTCCGAGGAGAAATCGTAGACAAGGTTTCATGATTGCACCTCGTGGTGAAAGGATTGGGAGATGGGCATGCCGCACATCCCGCTGCTATCCCCGATAGCCGGAAGGCGGAAGGGGGATTGCGCCGGCAACATATTTTCGCTGAAATTTAACCGGCCGGGACGGGCGGGCGAGGCCGTGAACCCTTCGACGGCGGGCGAAATTCGGGAGGGAGATTTCATGGTCGCACCTGGTGGTTGAAGGTTGGCGGGCGCGCTCACTTCTTCGCGTCGGACGTGCTGGAATGAAAGAGGGGCTGCTTGACCGGAGCCGCCGGTCCGGACGGGAGGAAGGGGTTGGAACCATCCCGATAGCCCGGGAGATCCTCGCGGCGCAGCTCGAGCTCGCGCACCCGGCTGGATTCGAAGATCTGCTCGGTCGAGCCGCCGTCGGCGCTGATCGTCTTGGCCGTGATGAAAATGATCAGGTTCGTGACCTCGGTGTCCTTGTCGTCCGAGCGGAACAGACGGCCGAGGATCGGGATCGAGCCGAGCACCGGAACCTTGTTGCCGCCGTTCGTGGTCTGCGTGCGGAGCAGGCCGCCGATGCCCATCGTGAAGCCGTCCTTCAGCGAGACCTGCGTGCTGGCCTTGCGGGTCGCGATGATCGGGATCGACGCGCCGCCCGCGCCGCCGAAGGTCGTGCTGCCGTTCTTCTGGCTGACCTCGGGCGCGATGGTAAGCTTGATGAAGCCGCGCGCATTCACCTGCGGGGTGACCTTGAGGAGGATGCCGATATCCTTGTAGTCGAATCCGTTCACCTCGAACGTGCCATGCTGCTCGCTGTAGGCGTAGCGCGGCACGGGGTCGGACTCACCCACGTTGATGCTCGCCTCGGTGTTGTTGAGCGTGACGATCGTGGGGTTCGAGACGATCTTCACGTTGCTCTGGGTCTGCAGCGCGCTGAGAATGATGTTGAAGTCGGACGCCGAGAAGACCGCGGTCAGGGCGCGGTTCGTGGCCCCGGTATCCGTCACGGAATTCAGGAAGCCGAGCGCGTTGTCGAGCGTCGTGCCCGCCGTCGTGGTCGTCGTGTTCGTGAGCGAGCCGGTGGTGCCGGTGGTCGACGTGGCGGTAACGGCGCCGTTGTTCGACGTGACGGTGTTGTTGCTGTTGGAACCGTTGGTCTGGGTGGCGTTGGAGTTGTTGCCGCTCGTGTTGGTCGTGTTGTTGGTGGAGTTGGTCCCATCGCTCAGGTTCTGGCCCCGGCTGCGGTCCAGGGTCGACTTGAGGCTGCCCGCGGAGAGGCTGTAATTCTGGAGCGACGACCAGTTGACGCCGATGTTCTTCACGTCGCTCGTCGTGACCTCGACAAACTTCGACTCGATCATCACCTGGTCCGTCGCGCGGTCGAGTTGCTCGATGATCGGGCGGATCTTGTCCATCCGGGTCGGCCGCTCGGTGATGATGAGGCTGTTGGTGCGGCTATCGACGACGATCTTGCCGCCCGCGCCCGTGTCGACGAGCGAGCTGATCGTGGGCAGGATCGCGGCGGCGCTGGCGTAGTTGACGGGAAAGACCTCCGTGGTCGTCGGCTCCTGGGTCAGGCTTTCGTTGCTGACGATCTTGATGATGTTGCCATCCTCGACGGCGGTGTAGCCGACGGGGCCGAGCACGTTTTGAAAGATCTGCCGCCAGGTGACATCGCGGAGCTTGATCGAGGTCTTGCCCTGCAGCGTATCGGGCATCACGAGGTTGAGTTCGAAGAGATCGGCCACGTTGCGCAGGATGTTGCGGATGTCTTCGTCGGGGAAATCGACCGAGAGCGTGTCCTTGCCCGTGGCATCCTTGCCCTTGCTCGCCGTGCCCTTGGGGGCGGCATCGTCGACCTTCACGCCGACCTCGGGCGCCGCGGGCTTGTCGGCCAATGCGGAGGGCGCCTGCACCGGCGCGGCCGGCGCTTGGGCGGGCGTCGCGGACGCCGGCGGAGGAGTCGCCGGGGCGACCTGCCCCTGACCCAAGAGCAGCGAGGGAGTGGCGACCAGCAACGCGAGAACGGAAGGCAGGAGAACGTGGCGTGTGCTCATTGGGACTTTCTAGATAGGATGGGCCGGGTAATTTCTTCGCTATGGTAGCGGAGGGTAAAGGTGGTGCTGGCGATGGCGACGAGCTCGAGCTCGTAGTCGTGGCCGGCAGCGTTGTCGGTCACGATGAAATGATCTCCGATCTGAAACCGGTTTTTGCCGATGATCAGCAGCGGCACGCCATTAAGCACAAACGTGCCCGATGGCTGCAGTTTCGCCGCGAGCCCTTCCAGGACCTCGCGATCCCCGGCCGGGCGCGCCGGCTGGTCGGCCCCCCCCGCGCCTCCGCCGCCGGCTTGGACGACGCTGGCTCCCCTGGCGGCGGCGGCGGCCGCGGCGGCCTTGAGTTCCTCGGGGTCGGGCTGATCGAAATCGGGCGGATTGAACGGCTGCGGAAGTTTCGCCGGGAGCGGCGCCGGGTCGGCCGGCTGGGTGAGATGTTGCGCCAGCTCCACCGCGGCGTGCCGCTTTTCCGGAGAAACGATGTCGGACAACGGGGCGCTGGCGGCCCGCATCGACAGCAGCGGCAAAGGGAGCAGGGCGGCAATCGCGAGACGGCGGGAGGGTTTCATGGCAGGCCGAGCAGTTCGAGGCTGAGCGTGAGGGTAAGCGGGGCGTTGTGATCGCCAGACACACCGGAGCAAGTGACGCTCATTACCCGGCAATAATGCGCGCCGCTTTCGAGACGGCGCAGAAAATCCAGCAGCTGGCCAAGATTGCCCTGCTCGGTGACCGAGAAGCCGACCGGGATGAATGTCGCCTTGGGCGCCGGTTTCGGCGCGACTGTCGTCGTCTGCGCGAGGACCGCCTCCTTCACGCCGCTTTCGCTCTCAATCTTGTAGAAGAATTGGGAATTGTTCAGCGACTGGCCCACGTGCACGAGCCGGCGGTCGATTTCCTTGTTCGCCTCCGTCAATTCGTCGAGCTGCTCCTTCAATCCGACGCCGTTTTTGAGGTTGGCCGAGTAGCGCTGGGCCTCCGCGGTTTTTTGCGTGACCGCATCCTCCGCATCCGGCACCTGGCCGCTCCGGTAATAGATCGCCCCCGCGAGCAACAGGCTGAGCACGCCGCACCCGACACCGATCGGGTTTTTCTTCACGAGGGCCAGTAATTCCGCGTTGGACATTATTTTTTGGCGGCGGCGGGTTTCAGACGCAGGAAGAGCTCGACCGAGAGGCGGCCCGACGCGGCGTTGCGGGACGAGCTGGTCGCCTTGAAGTCGTCGAAGCGCGAAAGCTCCTTGTCGTTGCGCAGCTGGTCGAGATAAGCCGTGGCGTAACCGGCCGCCGCCTCCGGGGCGCCGCGGACCGTCAGCCGGAGCGAGAGCCCCGTCTCTTTCAGGTCGAAGTTATCCAAGGCAACGTTGCCCGGCAGGGTCTGGCCGATATGGAGCAGGAGGTCGGAAGTGACCGGCTTGGATTTCACAAAGGCGTCCACCTCGTTGATCTTCGCCTCCTCGGTCTCGAATTTGGTGTAGAGCGCCTTCGCCTGGTCGCTGCCGGGCTTGTCGCGATCGATCTGGCGCTGCGCGTCCGCGATCTGTCCGTTGAGCACGTGCAGCTGCCACTCCTGGAAAACGAAATAAATCAGCAGCGCCGTCGCCAGGAAGATGGCCGCGCCGTTGACGAAGAAGGCCGTGCGCACGACCTTGATGTCCGGCAGCTTTTCGTAGTTGCGGAAATTCGGATGCCAGGGCGGCACCTGGGCGGCGGCACCCGCCTCACTTTTTTTCTTCAGCAACGACAGCATTGGCGGCGGTGTAGTTTACCATCAGGCTGAGCAATCCAAACCAGCGGATGTCCTGGGCATTCTTGGCGAGCGCCTCGGGGAGGGTGACTTGGCGCGATTGCAACCAAGGCGCCGGATCCAGCTTGAGGCTGGTCACGCCAAGGGCCGCCGCGATGGCGGCGTCGAGCCAGGCGAGTTTCGGCGAGAGCTGCGTGCACAGCACCTGGCCGACCGACTGCCCTGTCTGCACCTCGTAAAAACCGATCGACGACTGCAGCTCCTTCAGCAGCTTCTTGATCAGGAGCGGACCCATGCCGGTGAAATCGAAGGTATTCGAATAGAAAAGTTTTCGGGCCGACTCCTCGTCCTTCAGGCCGAGCTCCTTCTGCACGATCGGCACCATGGCGTCCAATCCCTGGGGAATCGGCCGCGAGGCCTCGACCCCCACGGAGGACACGATGAACGAGTGCGTCGCGTCCGGCCCGATTTCGAGCACCAGCGTCGGCGTCTTCGACTTGTTGAACGCAAGGCAATCCACCACCCCGCCCAGCAGCGACATCGATCCGAGCTCCAGCCGTTCCGGATAAATGCCCGCCTCGAGCAGCGCGGCCTGCGAGGCATTCGCGTCCTCCGTCGGCAGGCCGCAGAACAACACGTCCTTTTGCACGCTCTTGTTGAGGTCGTAGTCCGATCCGTCGTTGGCGTTGACGATCGCGATGATGTATTTGTCCTGCTCGATGCGGAACTGCGTCGAAAACACCTCGGGAAAATAGCCCGCCTCCTTCACCCGTTTCAGTTCGAGCGAGTGCCGGCGCAGCAGGCGCTTCGCCGGATAAATTCCCACGGTGGCGTGCAGGTAACCGCTCGGACCTTTCTTCGGCTGGATCTGGTTGATGGCCTCCTCCAGCGCGGCGGCATCCCCGGACGGGCACTCGCGCATATCCTCCACGGTAAAGGGCGCCGTCGGCGTCGAGGTTCGTGCGAGCATCACCCCATGATCGTTCAGCTCAACGAAGAAACCTTTGGACTTCTGGGAAAAAAGCATACGTTGCCTCAGCGGGCGGTGGCGCTTGGGCGGTCAGTAAATGAGTCGTCTAGGGTGTTTTCCTGTGGTGTGGGTGCAACGCCATAAATCGGCAATCGCAATCGGGCCGCGGAAGCTCCCAAATACCCCCCGGCATGACAAGATTAAACCAAGGCCTTACCCCCGCGCTGGCCGCCATTTACCTTTTCTTGAGCATCGCGGTCGGAACGCGGCCGGCGTTCGCCGCCAACAACGATGCCGCGGCGCCGGATCCGAGTAGCTCCCAAGTTGTTCACAATGCCGGCACCGCGCACGCATTCCTTTGGAGGGTCGAAGGTCCGACACCCAGCTGGCTTTTTGGCACGATCCATAGCGACGATCCCAAGGTCGCCACCCTGCCCACTGCCGTGCTCTCTGCGCTCGACACCAGCCGGAGTTTTCATCCCGAGGTGGAGGTGTCCGCCGACCTGGCCCTGACCGTCGTCGCAAAGATGTTTCAGCCGGATACCCCGGACCTCTCCACCCGCCTGCCTTCCCCGCTCTGGGCCCGCGTGCAGAAGACCGGGGCCGCCTTCGGCCTCCCCGACGAGTTGCTCCAGCGGCTGACGCCGGGTTTCGCCGCGCTCCTCTTCTCGGCGCCTCCCAACACCGACATCGCGGCCACCGTCGACGGCCAGCTGCACGACCGCGCCGTCGGCCACGGGCTCGCGGTCGCTCCACTCGAAACCGTCGACGAACAGCTGGCGCTTTTTGAAAAACTCCCCGATGCGCAGGCCATCGCGGCGCTGACGGACGCCCTCGACGAGATCGATCACGACCGGCCGGCGGACCGGCGGCTCGTCGCCGCCTATGCCACGGGCGACGAGACGCGCATCCTTTCCACCGTCGAGACCGAATTCGCCAGTTCACCGGCTACGCGCAGTCTTGCCGAACCGCTTCTCTATCGGCGTAACGCGATCATGGTCGATCGCCTCGCACCGCACCTGCGCACCGGCGGTGCGTTCGTCGCGATCGGCGTGGCGCACCTGGTCGGCCCGCGCAGTGTCATCGCGCTGCTCCGCGCCCGCGGCCTGAGAGTCACGCGCGTGCCCTGACCATGGCCCCGCATTCGCCCATTCGCGGGTTCCTCCCGATCTATTTGTCAACTATTAGTTGACAAATACCCCATTACCCGGGAGCCGCCCGCCGCCGATTGTCAACTATTAGTTGACAATGATCACGGGTGGCCGACAAAAAACCCGCCGCAACAGGCGGCGGGTTCGAGATAAAGGGAACGAATCGGTGACCCTCACCGACCACGGCGCGGGCGCGCCTTATTTCTGCCACGTGCGCTTTTTGTGGCGGTTCGCCTTCAAGCGCTTCCGGCGCTTGTGCTTGTTCATCTTCAGACGACGTTTCTTTTTCAGATTGCCCATGGTGAGGGGTGAGAACGTGCGTGGCGTGCGCTGGGCTGTCCAGCCAGAATTTATCGGCCGCGCTCCGGCACGAACAACCTCCGCCGGGAGTGGGTGAGCACGAGTTCGCAGGTCACCGCCGGCACCGGAAGGACCGCCAGCTTCGCCACGGCCTGGCGGTATGGCTCCAACTGCCCCGCATACCGTGCCAGCACCGCGGCGTCGTTCTCGAGGCGATCGGTTTTGAAATCGAACACCGCCGCCCGGATCGCACGACCGGCTGCGTCACGCTCGATCACCACCCGGTCCAGCACGCCCGTCACCCATGCGCCCTCGAGCACAACCTCGAAGGTCCGCTCACGCCACACCCCGGCTTGCGGCACGCCCGTCGGACGCGTCCAAACGCCGGCGAGTTCTGGCGCGCGCAAACCCGCCAGCGCCACCTCGACCGCCCGGGCCAAGCCCGGCTGGTCGCGTGCCCGCGCCAACCACGTCGCCTCCCACCGCGCGATGTCCGGCCGGCCGGCCCATTCCACCTCTGCGAACAAGGCATGGACCATGCGGCCGAACTCCACCGCGCTGCGGTCACCGTCCAAAGCGAGTAATTTCGCCGCCTCCAGCACGCCGGCCTTTTCGTCCGAGGGGCGACGCGCCGGCAGGCGGAGCGACCGGCGGAGGGCCGCCGGATCGAGCGGGGCAAGCTCAACCGGGCGCGCCACCGCCGGCGGTGGCGGCGGGAGACTCCGGTGCCAGTCGGGGTCGCCCGCCACAAACGCCCCGGGCATTTCCAGTTTTCCGACCCGCACCGTGACGCTTTCCTCGCCGAGCGTCGTGGCCAGCAGTTTGGGAAAATTGCGCGACGTCGATTTGCCCGGGGCTCCCGCGATCAAATACATGGCGCGCTTCGCCCGCGTCATCGCGACATAGAGCAGCGACAGGTTTTCGTAACACGCTTCGGCCTCCACCGTGCGCAGGTGCGCCGCCAGCACCGGATCCTGCCCGGAAAAAATCCTGCCCGGCAGGTCGAGCACCCACTCGACCGAACGATCGGCCGCGCGTTGCACGGCGAGTCCATCGCGCCGGGAGTCGAGTTTCGTTCCCTCGAGGTCCGGTAGGATCACGAGGTCGAAACCGAGACCCTTCGCCTTGTGCACCGTCATCACGCGCACGACGGCCGCGGCGTCGGCTTCGCGCACCGTGTGCCGCTCCATGAACTGGATGAATTCCGCGACGTCGCGGCTGCCCGTCGCGTCGAACAATCCCGCCGCCGCGGCAAATTGCCGCGCGCGTTCGCGGCCGAACGCATCGTCCTTCGGCAGATGCGGCTCCAGCCTTCGCAGCCACGCATCCATCGTCCGCTCGAAGCCGTCGGCGTGAATCTGCCCGAGCACGTGGCGGGTCAGCGCCTCGGGCGCCGCGAGCGACCCGGCCCCCAGCAGCGCGCCGAGCGGCGTCATCTTGAGATGCTCCTGCGCAAGCGTGTCGCCCGGATGCGCCGCGGCCTTCACCAGCGCGAGCAACGCCGCGCCGAGCGGGTTGTCGGTGCAGACGTGCAAATCCGACTCCGCCACCGCCGGCACGCCGCCCTCCCGCCGCAGGTAATCGGCCAGCCGCGCCGCCGTGTCGTTCTTCTGCACCAGCAGCGCGCACGTGAGCCCGCGTTCGAGCGGCTCGATCTCGTGCAGGAGCCGCAAGGCCAACGCGAACCTCGCCTCCTCGTCTTCCGCGTGCAACAGCGCCGCCTGGCCGCCCAGCTCCGGCTTGGCCGACTCGTGGTCCCGCCACTCACGATTCCACTCCGCCGACGCTTCGCCGGGAAATAACTCCGCGATCGCCGGCGCGGCCCCGAACACGGCGTTCACCATCGCGATCACGGGCGGACCCGAGCGCCACGATTCCACCAAGTGCTCCTCGGCAATGACCCCCGGCCGTGACTCGTTGTAGTGGTCGAAAATCTCGCGGAACAGCCGCGGATCCCCGCCGCGCCACGCAAACACCGACTGCTTCACATCGCCGACGTAGAAGAAGCTCCGCGTCCCCGTCGGGTCCTGCACCGCCTCGTCGATCAGGTTCCGCAACACCATCCACTGTCCGAAGCTCGTGTCCTGGAATTCGTCGAGCAGCCAGTGGTCGATCTCCGCGTCGAGCCGGTAGTCGATCGCCAGCCGGGTCTCGTCCGCCGCCGACTGCGAAAGCGCCGGCGCGCCCCCGTCGCCCGGCATCAGCAGGCGCTGCACGTCACTGAAGGTCAGTTTGCCCGCGCGCCGGACCACGTCATGATAAACCGCCTCGTAGCCGGCGAGCACGGCGTAAATTCCCCGCGTGATCTCCAGCCGCCGCGCGAATTCCGCCCCGACGATCGCCTGCAAAAGCCGCCGCAGGGCCCCGCCCGCCGTCGGGGACAGCGGATGCTTCTTCCGCTCGACCATGATTTCCGTCAACTCCGGCCACGCCTTGAGCGCGTTCTTGAACAGATAGTCCAGCGCGCCGCCCATCGGCGCGCCCGGCGACCACTCCGCCAATTCCGCGAAAAAAACGTCCCAGCGCGCCCGTTGTTTCTCGTTCAGTTCCCCGCTGGCAAGCGCCGCCCGCAGCTCCGCCGCCGCCGACTCGCGCCGCCCCGCGGCCTCGAGCCACCCGCTGCCCTCCGGCCAGACCCGCGCGGGATTGCCCCAGCGGTCGCGCCCCGGCGCCTCGAGAAAAATCTCCTGATGCTCGTCGATAAAACGATCGAGCCGCGCACCCAGCCGCTTTTCGTCGGCGCCGAACGTCGCGCGCTTGAACGCCTCGATGAACTCCCGCTGCGCCCCGCCGAGTTCCCCCACCCGCTCGAAGATCCGCCGCAGCACGCGGCCGCGCTCCATCCGCGCCGCGTGCTCCTGCAGGATTTCGAACTGCCCCGCCAGCCCGAGTTCGAGCGGAAAATTGCGCGCGATCCGGGCGAAGAATCCGTCGAGCGTTCCGAGCCGCAACCGGTGCATCGCGTCCGCGACCACGCGCAGCATCTTCCGGAAATCAGCCGGCCCGAGCGCCGGCATTTCCACGTCGCGGGCCAGCTGCGCCGCGTGCGCGGGTTCGCGGGCGGCGCGCGCGAGCTTGTTGAGAATCTCGTCGAAGAACTCCCCTGCCGCCTTGCGCGTGAACGTCAGCGCCACGATCCGTTCCGGTTTCGCGCCAAGCGCGAGCAGCCGCACGAATCGATTCGTGAGTGCATAGGTCTTCCCCGAACCCGCCGACGCCAGGATCATCACGTGACCGACCGTGCTCACGGCGCGCCCTCCTTTTTCCAGGCCACGCTTTCGGCCGCGCCGTGGTGAAACAGCGCGGCGAAATCGTCCTGTTCGGGCCGGACGTTTTCGTTCGGCGGCCAGAACTCACCGCGGCGGATCGCCGCCGCCACGCCCTCGGCGCACCGCCACGCCGAGTCGGCCAGTTCGCGCGTGTAGCCATCCCATCGCGCGATCCCGGTTTCCGTCGCCGCCTTCGGCAGATTGAAGTAACTGCACTCGCGCTCGCCCGGATATTCCGTCGCGAACGCCCGCAGATAGACTGGCAATTGCAGGTCGCGCCACACCCGTTCCGTTTCGCCGCCGGCAAAACGCGCGAAATCCGGGGCCGTCTCGCCGCGGCGCGCGGCGCGCAGATGCGCGTCGCGCGGCTGCACGGGCTGGTCGGAGGTCTTGTAGTCGAGCACGCGAATCGCGCCGGTCCGCTCGTGGCGGTCGATCCGGTCGATCTTGCCGCTCACGACGAGGCCGCCGATTTCGATCTCGAACTTTCGCTCCACGCCCTCGATCACCCAGCCTTCCGCCCGCGTCTGCGCCTGCACGTCGGCGGCGCGCGACAACCGCTGCCGCGCCGATTCGAATTGCACGAGGAGCGGCAGCGGAACCTCCGCGCCATACCGGCGCGCCGCCTCCCGCTCGAGCGCGCCGAGCAGAAACTCGCGGAGCTGCCTCGCGTCGGTGCAATCGCGCAGCGCCATCTCCTTGCCCATCGCCTCGAGCGCCGCATGGCAGAGGATGCCGAAATCCAGGGCGTCGAGCTCGGTCTTCGCCGGGTCGACCGCCTCCATCCGCAGCACGCGCGACAAATAAAACCGAAACGGACAATCGAGCCACGCGCGCAGCGCCGTCACCGCCACCCGCGCCGGTGCCGCGACACGTGGCGGCGTCAACTGCCAGGTCCGCCGCCACGGCGGGGTCGCCCGCTCGGGCGCGACCGTCCCGAACAAAAATTCGATCCGGCGCGGCAGGTCCGCGTCGGCACAGCCGAGGAGCAGCCGCGAAGGGCGCAGCGGATCGCCCGCCGTCGACATTTTGCCGAGCAGCAGGTCGAGCCGCCCGCCCTCCGCGCGACACGCCGCGAGCGCCTGTAGTAAATAAGCATCGCGGGCCAGGCGGGCCGCATTCGTCTTCAAGCCGAGCCGCTCGCGCAAACCCTCGGGGAGAAACGGATCCCCGACAATCGCCTCGGGCACGCTCCCGTCGTTCATGCCCGCGATCACGAGATGCGGGCTGTCGTCCCACAGCAGTTCGAGCCAGCCCGGCAGTTCGACCGCGCCAGCGGCCTTCTCCTCGGTGCGCGTGCTCTCGCCGTAAACGCCCAGCGCCACGTCCCACCACTCCGCATCGGTCACGCCCCCGAAACTTCGCGCGGCCGCCTGCACTTCACGCACCGCCTCCATCCATGTCTCGATGGCGGCGGCTTCGAGCGCCTCCGTGGCGCGGCCCAGGTCGAACCGCCGCGCGGCGAAAATCGCGCCGAGCGCCGCCGCGGCATTGGCGGGAAAGGCGCCGGCGGTCAGCGTCGCGCGCAGCCCGGCGACCGCGGCCAGTCCCGCGTTGTCCGGGGCCTGCCGCCGCGCTTCCGCCAAATCCGCCGGGAGACGCCCGGCCTGCAACCGGTCGAGCCCGGCGAGGAAACCCGCCGCCGAAAAATCGGCGGCGTTCCTCGCCCGCACGAATTCCAGGAAATCCGGACAACGGGCGAGCGCCGCGACCGTCGCAAACGAATCTTCCCGCGCAAGCGCGGCGAGGGCCGCGAGCAACTGATGCAGCCCGTCGCCCCGCCGTGACCGGCCCTCGGGATTGAAGCTCGCGAGACCGGCACGCCGGAGCCCGGATTCGAGCGACGGCAAGACCTCGGGATCCGCCACCCCCACCCCGAGGGCGCCATCGGCGGCGCCATAAGCCCGCACGACCGCGATCACGCGTTCCGCCTGCGCGCCGGGATCGGCGCAAAGGTGCACGCGCTGTTCAAATTCCCCCAACGCCAGCTCGCGGTGCGTCCACGCCTCCGTCAATGGCCGGCCCCACGCGTCGAAGGCCGCCGCCTCCGTCTCCGGCGCGAACACGACTACATCCACCGGCATCGTATCCTTCAGCGTCGCCAGCGCACGCAGGGCGAGCGGCCGCGGATCGGGTGTTGCCAAAACAACGACGCGCGTCACTCCCTCCGGCCATGCCGGCGCCCGGGTGTCATCGATCGCCACCTCATGCGCATCGCGCCGCCCTCCGGCGGCGAGTTTTTCGGCGTGCAACCGTTCGAGCCCGGCGATCCGCCGCCAGCGCTCCGCCTCGGGAAAGTCCGCCCCGGCCCTCGCCACCACGTCGCCCAGCCGCAGCCCGGCCTCGGCGAGCGAATTCTGGAGGCGCTCGAATTCCCGCGCGAGCCGGGCGGCCCAGTCGAAATTGCGCACGGGCGGATCGACGGGAAACACCTCGCGAAACTCCCCGGGCTCGATCTCACGAAAAACTTCGTTCCACGCGAGGAGCGATTCCAGCCTGGACGCGGCGCCGGCGGCGGAGTCCGGGGCGGGCAACGCCTCGGGTGTCAGCACGTGCGGCGGAAACACCGCCTGACCGCGAGCAGCCGCGTGCGCCGCGAGTGCCGCGCGCAAACGGCGCCCCGACTGGCGCGTCGGCACGACCACGAGCAGGGCGGCGAGGTCGAGTGGCCCGACACCGGCCCAGCCGCGCGCGAGCCACGCCACCGCCTGCGGAAGCAGTGGCTGGCCCCACGGGATGAAGTGGCGGCGGGGAAATTCCATCGGGATCTCCGGATGATGGGAGCGCCGGTGGGCCGCCCGCAAGTTCCGCAAGGCGGGCTGGCCTCTTCTTCCGGCCAACAAAAACCCCGCGGCCCATGGCTCGCGGGGTCGAAGTCAGGGCGGAAACCGCCCGGGGCTTATTTGGCGAACAGATACTTCGCCGTGCGGGCCTTGGCGCGGGAAGCGGCGTTCTTGTGCACGACGCCGGATTTCACGGCCTTGTCCATCGCCGACACGTAGGCGATCGCGGTCGTCTTGCTGGCCGCCGCATCGTTGGCCTTCACCGCAGCCACGTGCTTCCGGTGCAGGGTCTTCAGGCGGGTCTTGACGCCGGCATTGCGGAGTGTGAAGCGCACGGCTTTGCGCGCGGCTTTGATGGCAGATTTGGTGTTGGCCATGGTCGGTAAAGAGATTGGAGCCGGCCAAAGACTCAAACGCCCGCAGGAGAGTCAAGGGTTTTGTCTCAGAGGTAGTGT
>CALFNN010000033.1 GCA_937902925.1 uncultured Opitutaceae bacterium | reverse complement strand
GGCCGCTGCGAGAGTGGCCGTTGGAGGAATGTCCGTTGGTGCCGTGGCCGTTCGATCCGTGGCCGTTCGAGCCATGACCGTTCGTGCCGTGGCCGTTGCGGGCGACTTGGCCGTTGGTGCCGGGTCGCACGGTGGCGGCGGTGCGCGTCGGGCGAGCGCGGGTTGGCGCGGTCGTCGCGGCGGCCGGCGCGGTCGTCGTGTCGTCGTCGCCGCGCGCCATGCGCATGAGCTCCGTCACCGCCAGGCGCACCTGCGCAGCCTGGCTCTTGAATTCCTCCGAGGCCGCGGCGGACTGCTGCGAGAGCGCGGCGTTGTCCTGCGTGATCTTGTCCATGCTCGTGACGGCGGCGTTGAGCTGGTTGATGCCCTCGCTCTGCTCGTGCGACGACTGCGCGATCTCGGCGATGCGCTCGTCGAGCAGCCGCGTCTTCTCGACGATCGCGGCGAGGTTGACGGCCATCTTCTCGCTGATGCGCACGCCCTGCTCGCTCTTCTCGGTGGACGCGGAAATCTTGTCGGCGGTCTCGCGCGCGGCGCCGGCGCAGCGCTGGGCGAGGTTGCGCACCTCGTCGGCGACGACGGCGAAGCCGAGCCCGGCCTCGCCCGCGCGGGCGGCCTCGACCGCGGCGTTGAGCGCGAGGATGTTCGTCTGGAACGCGATCTCGTCGATCGTCTTGATGATCTTCGAAATCTCGACGCTCGAGCCCTTGATCGCGCCCATGGCGGACTTCATCTGCTCCATGTCGGCGGCGCCCGCGTCGGCGGTCGTGCGCGTCTGGTTGGCGAGGGTCTTCGCGTTCTGGGCGTTCTCGGAATTGCGCGCGGTCATGCTCGCCATCTCGTGGAGGGAGGAGCTGGTTTCCTCGAGCGAGGAGGCCTGCTGCGTGGCGCCCTGCGCCATGGAGTGGCTGGCCTCGGCAACCTGGGCGGCGGACACGGCGGCCTTGTCGGACTCGGTGGCGAGGCGCGCGGCGACCCCGGTGATCCCGTGGTTGACGCTGCGCGTGATGAGCCACGCGAACACGATGCCGAGGACGATGCCGATGCCGGTGACGACGGACACGATGATCTCGTTGCGCTGCTGCTCGGCGGCGGTGCGGGCGGCGATGTCGCTCTGGAAATCGTGCAGCGAGCCCTTCACCTTGCCGATCGTGGCGGTGAACTCGGGCGCGAATTTATTGATGCGCTCGGCGAGAATCTTGTCGCGGGCCTGGCGGTCGGCGACGATGTCGGCAAAGCCCTTGTTGTAGGAGGTGGTCGCGGTGAGCAGCGACGCGAGCAGGCTGGTCTTGGCCGCATCCTTGAGCGTGGCGTCGAGTTTTTCCATCTCCGCCTGGTCCTTTTGCATCACCTGGATCTGGGCGACGGTGACCTTCAACGCCTCGGTTGCGGCGGTGGCCTTGACGGTGTCGGACGCGAGGAGGAAGCCGTTGACGAGGCTGGTGCACTCGAAGAAGGCCTTCAGGCCGTTGGAAATCTGGAAGGCGGCGTTCATGTCGCCCTGCGTCTTCGCCTGGCTCAGCATCTGTTGCAGCCCGTCGGAAATCAGCCTGGCCTGCGGGTCGAGCACGCCGCTCTCGGTCGCGACGGCCGCCTTGTGGTTGGCCACGAGGTCGGTGAAGGCGGACTGGTAGGCGGCGAGCAGCTCGCGGGCCTTGGCGATCTCCGCGGCGCGCTCCGGGTCGACGATGAGCTGGGCGGCGCTGTCGAGGTCGGCGTCGAGCGCCTTCTTCGCGGCCTCGCACGCGGCGATGCTCTCGGCGGAACCGGTCGCGAGGAACTCGTTCACCTGCAGCTTCAACGCCTGCATCGACGACTCGAGCGAGGCGGCGGCGTAGGTTTCCTGCGCGCTGCCGGCAAAGAGCGTCAGGCGCCGCCCCGCGCCGCCGAGCGCGGTGTAGGCGAGGACCGCAACGATGGCGAGCAGCGTGAACAGCAACCCGAAGCCGAGAGTGATTTTTTTGCCGATGGTGAGGTTTTGCAGCGTCATGAGAGAAGGCGGCAGACAAACCGCCGCCGGGCGGAACTAGCTTTCGTTAACAAACTTGATCGGGATCGAAACCTTCATGGAAACGGGATTCCCGTCCTGGCGGGCGGGCTTGAAACGCCATTTCTTCAGCGCGGCGAGCGCCGGTTTCTCGAAGGCGCCGTTGGTGGATTTCTCGACCTCGACGTCGGTGACGTTGCCCTGCTCGTCGATCGTGCACTTGACCATGACCACGCCGGAGATGCCTTCCCGCCGCAGTTCGTCGGGATAGTCGGGAGCGACCGTGCGCACCGGCACCGGCGGCTCGGATTTCGAGTCGGCAAAGGCGGGCGACACGACCAACAGGCCAATCAGGGTCAGTTTGAGCAATTTATTCATGAGTGTGGGCGGACGGATCGTGTTTTCTTATCGGCGCGCACGCGGAAACTTGAGGCGGCTTGTGCAAAAACCGCGGGGGGTCTTCTCCTCAGAAAATGGCGCGCGGGCGGCGTCTCCCCGCGTCGCCGCGTGGCGCGTTCATTCACAATTGCCCCGGTGCAACCGTGCGCCCACGCTCGATCTTCAAAACCAGCATGTCGCTCGATGAAAAACTGCGCCGCTCCGCCGGCTGGGCCGGCCTCCTCGCCGGCGCGCTTGGCCTGGCCGCCCTCGCCGGCCGGATGACGGGAGTCGACTGGCCTCTCTGGGCCGGACTGACCCGGCAGCCGATGGCGGGCACGACCGCCCTGTGCCTGATGCTGGCGGGAGCTTCCTTATGGCTCCAGACCGGCGGACGAACCGGTCGGGCGGGAGCGGTTTGCGCGGCGGTTGTGCTGGCGCTCGCCGCGGGTGGCCTGCTCGAGAATCTCTTTGCAGTGAACCTCGGTCTGCGCGACGCGATGTTTCACCAGTCGGCGCCATCCGGGCTGGACCGGCGATGGTTGCACACTTCGCTGGCGCTCGGCGCCATTGCCCTCGCCCTGCTCGGCCTGGGCCGGCGGCGCTCCCGCGATCACGCCGGGTGGACCGCGCCCGCCTGGCTGGCCGCGGCGGTCACCGCGGTGGCCGGCGGCGCGATCCTCGCCGTCGGCTTCACCCACGCGGGCGGCGCGAGACCGCTCAGCGTCGCGCCCCTGCCGGCGGCCGCGTTGATGGCGCTCGGCATCGGCGTGCTCCTCGCCCGCCCGACCGATCGTCACGTCCAGCTGCTGTTCGATTCGAGCCCGGCGGCGGTGCTGGCGCGACGGCTGTTTCTCGGCGCGGCGGTCGCGCCGTTTATTTTCAGCGCAGCCCTGGCCGTGCTGGTGCGAGCCAACCTGATCGACCTTCCCGGCGGCGTGCCGCTGCTGGTCGTCGCGCTCGTGCTCGCCGGCTTCGCGTTTGCCCTGACTTCGCTCGAGACGGCCGCCGGGCTCGACCGCCGGCGCGCGGGCGCCGAGCAAGCCGGCCAGCTCCTGACGGCGCGGCTGCAGGAACAGGCCGCGCAGTTACAGGAGACCGTGGGCCTGCGCACCCGCGAACTGGAGGAAGTCAACCGCAGCCTCCGCGCCGCCGCGGAATCCAACGCGCGCCTCGCGCTCGTGGCCCATCACACCACCAACGGCGTCACCGTCACCGATGCGACAGGCCGGATCGAATGGGTCAATGCCGCGTTCGAGCGGATGACGGGCCACACCCTCGCGGACATCCTGGGCCGGAAACCCGGCGCCCTGCTGCAAGGCGCCGGCACCGATCCGGCCGCGATCAGGCGAATCCGGGAGGCCGGCGCGCGCGGCGAGTCCTGCCGGGTCGAGATCCTCAATTACGCCAAGGATGGCCGGGCCTTCTGGCAGGTTGCGGAAATCCAGCCGGTGCGCGATGCCGCCGGCCGGGTCGTGAATTTCATCTCGATTCACTCGGATGTCACCGAGTCGCACGCCACCGCCCAGCGCCAGCAGGCGCTCAACCAGCGCCTCCGCCTCGCCACCCGCGCCGCCGCGCTCGGCGTGTGGGAATGGGACGCGGTGGCGAACAAGGGTTCGTGGGACGACCGCACGCTGGAGATCTACGGCCTGGGCCGCGACCAGTTCGGCGGCACGCCCGAGGACTGGACCCGCCACCTCCACCCGGAGGACCGCGAGCGGGCGATCGGCGCCTTCCGCGTCGCGCTCCTCGGGGCGAACGAGTATGAGCAGGAATTCCGCATCGTCCGCGCCAGCGACGGCGCCGTGCGCCACCTGCAATCGCGGGCGATCGTGCAGCGCGATCCGGCGGGCCAGCCGGTGCGGATCACCGGCACCGAGCGCGATGTCACCACCGAGCGCGAGGCCGCCCACGAGATGAACGCGCTCAACGAGCGCCTCCGGCTCGCACTGCGGTCGTCGAACTACGGCGTCTGGGAACTCGATGCCGCCACCAACCACCTCGTGTGGGACGACCGGATGTTCGAAATCTACGGCGTGCAGCGGGAGGACTTCGACGGCTCGCGCGACATCTGGCGGAGCATCCTCCATCCCGACGACCGCGCCTCGACCCACGAGCTGGTCCGGCGCGTCATCGCGGGTGAGCAGCCCGTCTACGACGCCGAGTTTCGCATCGTGCGCCCGGACGGCTCGGTCCGGCACATCGAGGCGCACGGCTGCCTGCAACGCGACGCCGACGGCCGCGTCGTCCGGCTCGTCGGCCTCAATCGCGACATCACCGCCGAAAAAAACATGCAGCAGGCGCTCGAGCTCGCCGAGCAGCGCTGGCAGCTCGCGGTCGAGGGCTCCAACGACTCGGTGTGGGACTGGAACATCGAGACCGGCTTCATGTTTCACGACGCGCGCTGGGCGCACATGCTCGGCTACGAACCGGCGGAGATCGACGGCACTGTCGAGGGCTGGAAACAACTCGCGCACCCCGACGACCTCGCCGCGAACGAGGCGGCCGTGGAGGAGCATTTCGCGCAGCGGACGCCGTTCTACCGGCACGAGCTGCGCATGCGCGCCAAGAGCGGCGAGTGGCGGTGGATCCTCGACCGCGGCAAGGTCGTCAGCCGCGCCCCCGACGGCCGCCCGCTCCGGATGGCCGGCACCCACGCGGACATGACGGTGCGCAAGCAACTCGAGCAGCGCCTCCGCCAGGTCGAGAACATCTCCGATCAAGTCAGCCGCCTCGCCCTGATCGGCGGCTGGGAACTCGACCTCGAGACTTCGCACCTCACGTGGTCCGTCGGGCTCCGCCACATCCATGACGTCGACGAAACGTTTCAGCCCACCGTGGCCTCGACGCTGGAGTTCTATCCGCCCGAGGCCCGCGAAACGCTGCGCGGCGCCCTGCGCGAGGCGCGGGCCAGGGGCACCCCCATCGATCTCAAGCTGCCGCTGACCACGGCCCGCTCCCGGAGCATCTGGGTGCGCGTGCTCGGCGAGGCCGACCTCGTGCAGGGCCGCCCGGTCCGGCTCCACGGCGCGATGCAGGACATCACCATCCAGCATGAAAGCGAGGAGGCGCGGCACCACCTCGAGATGCAATTGTTCCAGGCGCAGAAGATGGAAACGCTCGGCACGCTCGCCGGCGGGATCGCGCACGATTTCAACAATCTGCTCACGGGCATCATCGGCTACCATGAACTGGCCGCCGACTCGCTGCCCGCCGACCATCCCGCCCACCAGTGCCTCACCGAGGCCCGCAACGCCAGCCTGCGCGCCCGCGAACTCGTCGAGCAGATCCTCACGTTCGGCCGGCAGTCGACCGGCGTCGAGCACGGCCCGCTCGACCTCGTGCTCGTGATCGAGGAGGCCCGCCGTTTCCTGCGCGCCACCCTGCCCGCGATGATCACCATCGAGCTGAAGTGCGCCCCCGACGCCGGCCACGTGCTCGGCGACGCCACCCAGATCCACCAGGTGATCCTGAACCTCGGCTCCAACGCCGCCCATGCCATGCGGCAGCACGGGGGCACGCTGAAGATCGAACTCGCCGCGGCCGAACTCGGCGACGGGGAAGCCGCCGCGCTCGGCGGCGTGCCGACCGGCCTCTACGCCCGCCTCTCCGTGAGCGACACCGGCCACGGAATGGACGAGGCCACGCGCCGGCGGATTTTCGATCCGTTCTTCACCACGAAAAACACCCGCGAGGGCACCGGGCTCGGGCTCGCCGTCGTGCACGGCATCGTCCGCGCGCATCGCGGCGCCATCGCGGTCGACAGCACGCCCGGTTCCGGGGCGACCTTTCACGTCTACCTGCCGACCGTCAGCCCCGAGGACCAGCACATCACCGCCGATTCCACCGCCGCGCCGCGCGGTCGCGGCCAGATGGTGTGTGTGGTCGACGACGAGGAGATTGTCGGCAGCTGCACGAAGCTCGTGCTCGAAAGCCGCGGCTACCGGACGGCGGTCTTCGGTTCCGGCGAGCACTGCCTCGCGGCGATGACCGCCGAGTCGGCCGACTGCCACCTGTTGCTCACCGACCAGACCATGCCCGGCATCCAGGGCACCGAGCTCGCGGCCGCGATGCGCAAGCGCTACCCCGCCCTGCCCGTCGTGATCATGTCGGGTTACTTTTCGAAGATCTCGCCCGAGGCGCTCGACGAGCTCGGCCAGGTGGAATTGCTCGCCAAGCCGTTCACGACCGACGAGCTCGGCCACGCGGTGCATCGCGCGCTGCATCCCGTGCCGGTCGCGTGAACCGTTGCCGGCGCCAGCGGCATTTTCACGAATTCCGTCAAACTGCCTCTGACGGACCGACGGCAGAACCCTCGCGCCCGGCCCCGACCGGCTAGATTACCCCTCATGCGCACGCTCCCACCCCTGATCATGTGCTTCATCGGCATCGTCTCACTCTCCGCCGCCGGCTCGCCCGGCCTCGGCGTCTCGCACCTGACGTGCGAGGGCCTCGTGGAGCCGATGGTCGTCGACACGCCGGCGCCCCGTTTTTCCTGGCGGCTCGACGCGCCGGGGCGTGGCGCGCGGCAGACCGCGTATCAGCTCCGCGTCACGGAACTCGGCGCCAGCGGCCGGGCGGCCGGCAATCCCATCGAGACGCCCCGCATCGCCTCCGATCAATCGCAGTGGGTCTCCGTGGCCGGCTTCGCCCCGAAGCCGAAGACGCGCTACGAATGGCAGGTCCGCGTCTGGGATGAACGCAACCCGGTCAGCGACTGGAGCGCGCCGGCGGCGTTCGAGACCGGCCTGCTCGGCACCGCGTGGCCAGCGACCGCCCTCTGGCTCGGCGATGGCGCCGCGGTCGCGCGCGACACCGCGCCCGGTGCGCGCTATTTCCGCGGCGAGTTCGACGTTGCCGCGAAGCCTGTGAAGGCGCGCCTCTACCTCTCCGCGTTTGGCCTCGTCGAGCCGTGGCTCAACGGCCGCAAGGTCGGCCACGACTACTTCCTCCCCGGCTGGCCCGACTACCGCAAACGCGTCTTCTATGTCGCCTACGACGTCACCGCGCAGGTGCAGCCCGGCCGGAACGCCCTCGGCCTCATCCTCGCCGACGGCTGGTTCAGCGGCACGCTCATGCGCGGCACCCAATACGGCACCGAGCCGCTCGTGTCCGCGTTTCTCGAGCTCACCGACGCCGCGGGCGCGACGACCGTGGTGTCGACGGACAAGGACTGGCGCCGCGCCGCGGGGCCGATCGTCGCGCAGGGCATTTACTATGGAGAGACCTTCGACGCCCGCCGCGACGATCCCAACTGGTGCCAGCCGTCGGGCTCGACGTGGGCGTGGCAGCCGGTGCAGGTGCAGGGCGGGTCGTCCGCGATCATGACGGCGCATTTCGCGCCACCGGTCCGCCGCACCGAGGAACTCAAGCCGGTGTCGCGCCGCGAGGTGAAGCCGGGCGTCTTCCTCTACGACCTCGGCCAGAACATGGTCGGGTGGGTGCGGCTCAAGGCCCGCGCCTCCGCCGGCACCGAGGTCACCGTGCGATTCGCCGAGATGCTCGACGCCGACGGCACGATCTACACGAAGAACCTCCGCACCGCGCACGCGACCGCCACCTACATCGCGCGCGGCGCGGGCGTCGAAACCTGGGAGCCGCGTTTTACGTTTTTCGGTTTTCGCTACGTCGAGCTCAGCGGGGTCGGCCAGCCCGACGACGACGCCATCACCGGCATCGTGGCGCACTCCGACCTGTCGCGCATCGGATATTTCGAATGCTCGAATCCGCTCCTGAACAAACTCTATGCGAACACGCTCTGGGGGCAGAAGGGCAACTTCCTCGACGTGCCGACCGATTGCCCGCAGCGGGACGAACGGCTCGGCTGGACGGGCGACGCGCAGGTGTTCAGCCACACGGCCAACTACAATTTCGCCAGCGGCACGTTCTACCGGCAGTGGCTCGCGGCGGTGCGGGACAGCTTTCGCGACGAACGCGGCGGCGCCAGCGGCTTCGCCGACGTCGCCCCCGACATCGGTCTCCGCTACGGCAGCGCCGGCTGGGGCGATGCCGCGGTCATCGTGCCCTACGTCACGTGGGAGCACACGGGAGACCGGCAATTGCTCGAGGAGAATTTCGATTCCATGCAGCGCTGGGTCGAGGCGCAGGCGCGCGACTGGCCCGACGGCATCCGTCGCAGCAAGACCAGCTACGGCGACTGGCTCGCGCCCGGGAGCCCGACCCGCGAGGGGCCGACGCCCTACGTGCTGATCGCGACCGCTTACTTCGCCCGCGTCACCGACATCGCCGGCCGCACTGCCGCCGAGCTCGGCCGCACCGAGGCCGCCCTGCGCGACCACGCCCTCCTCGCGAAAATCAAGGCCGCCTTCCGCCACGAGTTCATCGCCGACGACGGCCGGATGCTGAGCGACGAGCAAACCGCCTACCTCCTCGCGCTCGGCTTCGATCTCGTGCCCGACACCCTGCGGAAAAAAGTGATCGCGCAGCTCCTGCGGACCATCGCGGCGAAGAACAACCACCTGTCCACCGGTTTTCTCGGCACGCCGCTCCTGATGCCCGTGCTCACCGAGATCGGCCGCGCGGACCTCGCCTACCAAATCCTCCTGCAGGAAACTTATCCCGGCTGGCTGTTCAGCATCAAGAACGGCGCGACCACGGTCTGGGAACGCTGGGACAGCTGGACGCCCGACAAGGGCTTCAATTCCGAGGGCATGAACTCCTTCAACCACTATGCCTACGGTTCCGTCGTCGGCTGGTTCTACGATACCATCGCCGGCCTCCAACCCGCGGAGGATGCGCCCGGCTGGAAACGCTTTCGCGTCGCACCGACGCCGGGCGGCGGCCTGACGTCCGCGAAGGCCAGCGTCGAGACGCCCTACGGGGTCGCCGCCTCGGACTGGAAAATCGCGAACGGCCGCTTCGACCTCATGGTGACCGTTCCGGCGAACACGAGTGCCAGCGTCACGCTGCCGTTCGGGGCCGCCGACACCGTGACGGAAGGCGGGCGTCCGCTCACCGAACTCGCCGGCATGACCGATGCGCGCGTCGCTGGCGGCCGCGTGACATTCACGGTGCCGGCGGGTAGTTACCAGTTCTCCGCGCCGGCGCCAAACTGACCGTTCGACTCACTCCGCACGCAACGCCTCCACCGGGTTCACGCCGGCCGCCCGGCGCGCGGGAATCCAGCTCGCGAGTGCGGCCACCGCGACCACCAGCAGGGCGGCACCCGCCAGCGCCACGGGATCGGTCGCGCTGATCCCATACAATCCGTTCCGCGCCACGACGCCCACGCCCACCGCCAGCGGCAGGCCCAGGCCCACGCCGATCAGCGCGAGGAGCGCGCCCTGCCGCAGCACCAGCCACACGGCGTCGCGCGGCGCGGCCCCGAGCGCGATCCGGATGCCGATCTCCCGCGTGCGCCGGGACACCGCGTAGGACACCACGCCGTAGAGCCCGCTGATCGCGAGCACGAACGCCAGCCCGCCGAGCACGCCACCCAGCCACGCCGCGAACCACTGTGGCAGCAGCACCACGCGCAACCGGCCGCCGATCGTGTCGAACAGGAACGTGCTCAGCGACGCATCCATCCGCTTCAGCGCCGCGCGCACCGGGCCCGCGAACTCGGCCGGCGCCGTCTTGGTTTTCACGATCAGGATCAGGTCGCCGAACCGCTCCTGGCGCATCGGCAGATAATACAGCGGATCGGTCGTCTGGCGCTCGCTCAGATCCGCCACATCCCGCACCACGCCGACGACCTCGCGCGGCTGCAATTCGCCACGGCCGGCAAACAGCGTCTGCCCCACGGCGCGCTCGCCCGGCCAGAGTCGCTTCGCCATCGACTCGCTCACGATCGCCACGCGCCCGCCCGCCTCGTTGTCGTGCGTCGTGAAATCGCGCCCCTGCAGCAGGGGAATCCCGAGGGTCGCAAAGTAGCCGGGATCGACGAGATTGCAGGGCAGCGGCCGGCCGGCAGCGTTGCCCGCCTTCTGATCCTCCGGCGTCAGCAGCGGGATGGGTCGCCCGCCGACGACGCTGCTGGCCAGCGTGACCGACCGCACGCCCGGCAGCGCCGCAACCGTCTGCCGGACTTCGTCGAGCACGGACGAGAGTTCCCGCGGCATCCGGCGCTCGGGCACCAGATAGGTGAACAGAATATTTCGCTCGGTAAAACCAAGATCGCGCCCGGCGCCGGCCAGGAAGCCGCGCACGAACAGCGCGGCGATTCCCAGGAACACCACCGCGACCATCACCTGCACGACGACGAGGACGTTGCGACTCGGCGTTTTGCCGAGATGCACGCTGTCCGACTTCAGCATGGTCGAGACATCGACGCGCGATGCCCTCCAGGCCGGCACGAGGCCGAACGCGAGCGTCGCAACCACGGACAATCCAGCGGTCAGGCCAAGCACGCGTCCATCGATGCTCATTTCGGGAGCCCACGAGGCAAGCATCGGCGGCAGGATCGTCGGGACCACGCCGAGCCCCCAGCTTGTGAACAGCAGCCCAAGCGCGCCGCCGACAAACGAAAGGAGCAGCGCCTCGGCGAGGAGATAACGCATCACGCGCCAGCGGCCCGCCCCAAGCGCGAGCCGCACCGCGATCTCGCGCCGGCGCTCCTCGTAGCGCCCGAGCAGCAGGCACGAGACATTCGCGCAGGCGACGAGCAGCACGAGCCCGACCACGGGGCCCATGAGATACGTCAACCGGCCACCGTGATCCATCCGCGACTCCTGCTCCGAGACGAGGCGGACGCGCTCGCCGAGGCGGTTGACGCCGAGGTCCTGCCACTCCGGTCGCGCAAAAATCGTCGCGGCCTCGACCCGTGCCTGCTCCGGCGTCAAACCCTCGCGCAGCCGGCCCGTCAGCAGGAAGACCCGCTGGGTCGGCGCAAAATCACGCGGCCGCGACTGGATCGGATACCACAGGTCGGTCGGCGGCAGCCGCTCTTCGCCGGTGAAACCACGCGGCGCGATGCCAACCACGGTCACGGGCAACCCATTCAACGCGATCGACCGGCCGACAAGCTTCGGATCGCTGCCGAAGCGCCGCTGCCACAGCGCGTCGCTCATCACAACGATCGGATTGGCCAGGTCCGCGCTGCGCTCGGAAAAAAGCCGCCCTTGCGCCGCAGCAACGCCGAGGGTCGTGAAGTAGTTGCTCGAAACCGCCCGGCCCGCGACCAGTTCCGTCTGCTCCTGACCCGTCAGCAGCAGATTGCGGCGAGTCGAGGCGAGCAAGGCCGGGAGCGACGTCAACTCGGCGCGGACCTGTGCGTATTCCATAAGCGACAGCATCGGGCGCTCGAACTTCACGATCTCGTCGGGATCCTTCACCGGCAGCGGCCGGAGAAACGCGGCGTCCATCGCGGAAAAGATCGTGGTGTTGATGCCGATGCCCACGGCGAGCGAGAGCACGGCGAGAATGGTGAAGCCCGGCGTTTTCGCGAGCTGGCGGAGGGCGTGGCGAAGGTCGTTCATATGAGGCAATCGGGCGGGTCATGCGATCTCGGCACTTCCTTCAATACTCCGGCGGCTCCTCGTGCCGGAGTTCGGCGGCCTCGAGACCGCCGGCGAAGAGGCGCTCGAAGCCGTCGTAGGCCGTCAGCTCGAGCAGCATGAAATCGATCAGCCCCGTCCGCACCAACGGCAGCGCGTTGAGGTGCTCCCGCGCCGCGGGCGCGCCGGGGCATTCGAGCATGATGACCGCCCGCCGGTCGGCGGTGGTGAACCAGATGTCGCGGACGATGCCCTGTTTCTGCAGCTCCCACACGACCGCCGCCTCCTCGTGCAGCAGGTCGTGCAAGTTCTGATGAACCGGCATCGGCAGTTCCCTTTCGATGGCGAGGATGCGCATGATGGTGTTCTCCTTTTGAGTTGGTTGAAGCGGGTCGCGCGGAGAGAAGGTAAGTGGTCGGTGTCACTCCGCGCGCAGCGCCTCGATCGGGTTGACGCGGGTCGCGCGGCGGGCGGGGATGTAGCACGCCAGCACGGCGATGAGGGCGAGCACGACCGGAACGCCCGCGAACGTCAGCGGGTCGAAGGGGCTCACCCCATAGAGAAACCCCGCCAGCAGGCGCGTCACCCCGAGAGCCAGTGCGAGCCCGGCCACGACCCCGGCCGCCGCCAGCGCGATTCCCTGGCGGATGACCTGCGCCAGCACGTCGCGCGGCGTGGCGCCGAGCGCCATCCGCACACCGAACTCCTGCGTGCGCTGGCTGACGGCATACGCCATCACCGCGTAAACGCCCATCGCCGCGAGCACGAGCGCGACGGCGCCGAGCAGCGCGAGCAGCCCGGCGGCGAGGCGCTGGACAAAGGTCGCGAGGATCGAGTCGGTGAACGGCCCGACGCGCAGCAGACCCACGCCGGGATCGAGCTCGTGCACGGTGCGGGTGAGCGAACCGGCGAACGCGGCCGGATCGCCCGTGGTGCGGACGCACACGTTGAGGTCCAGGTCGGGCACGCCCTGCTGATACGGCACGTAGAAAAAACACCGCGGGGCTTCGTTGAGCTGGTTGTATTTTCCGGTCTTGGCGACGCCGACGATGGTGCGCCAGATGCTGCCGGTGCGGAAACGGCGGCCAAGCGGGTCCTGCCCCGGCCAGAAACGCCGGGCGAACGCCTCGTTGACGACTGCCACCGTCGGCGCGCCCGCGTCGTCGGCGTCGGTGAAATCGCGCCCGGCCAGCAACGGGATCGCCAGCGTCGCAAAATATCGCGGCGAAACGACGGCATATTCGTAGGTGAGGTCCTCGTCCGCCGGTCGCACGTAGCCCTCGACGTCGGCGTTCCAGCCCTTGCAACCGGAAAGCCCGAGGGGAAACCAGCTCGCGAGGGCGACCTCCTCGACGCCGGGCTGCGCCGCCAGTTGCCGCCGCAGGTCGTCGTAGAAACGCTTTCCCGTCTCCGGAGTGTAGCCGTTCATGCCAATCTGCAGCCGCCCGAGCAGCACGTGGCCGGGATCGATCCCGAGGTCGACCTGCCGCGCCTTTTCCAGCCCCTTGAGGCAGAGACCGGCGCCGATGAGCAACACCAGCGCGAGCGCGACCTCGGCGATCACGAGGCCGTGGCGCAGCCGGTGTTGCGACGCACCGGCGGCCGAGGAGCGGCCGCTTTGCTTCAGCGTCTCGTTCAGGTTCACGCGCGTCGTCTGCCAGGCCGGCAACAGGCCGAACCCGAGACCGGTGGCGAGGGTGAGCAGCAACGTCAGGCCCAGCGTTTCAGCGTCGAGGGAAAACGCGACCGACACCCCGGCTGGCAGCTTGGGCAGGAAACAAGGAATGCCATCGATCGCCCAACTCGCGAGCAGCGCGCCGCCGAGCCCGCCCAGCACCGCCAGCAGCAGGCTCTCGGTCAGGAGCTGGCGGATGAGCCGCCCGCGGCCGGCGCCGGCCGCCAGCCGGATGGCGATCTCCTTGCGCCGGCTCGTCGCTCGCGCGAGCAGCAGGTTCGCGACGTTGGCGGCGACGATCAGCAGCACGCCGACGCTCACGGCGAGCAGCAGCCGCAGGACCGGACCCATCAGGGCCTGCGAACCCCACGGGCATTGCGAATACGGCAGCACGCGGTGGTGAATGTCGCGGTTCGTCTTCGGGTAGGTCGTCGCGAGGCCCGGGTTGAGCGCGGCGACGGCGGCCTGCGCCTGCCCGACACTCACGCCCGGCAGCAACCGCGCGAAATCATGCCAGCCCCGCACGTCGCGCCTGGTCGTCGACAGCGCCTGGCCGCGCACCTCGTAAACCATCGAGAGCGGCGCCCAGAAATCGAAGACCGACGGCGTCATCGTCCCGTGGAACACCGCCGGCACCACGCCGACGATCGTGAAGTGGTGCCGGTTCAATTCGATGACCCGGCCCACGATGCCGGCATCGGCGCCGAACTGCCGCCGCCAGAGACTCTCGCCGATCACGAGCACGGGGTTGCCGCCCGGCTGCCGGTCCTCCTCCGCCAGGAAGGTGCGGCCAAGCAGCGGTTGCACGCCGAGCAGGTTGAAAAAATCCGCGCTGACCACCTGACCCTCGATCCACGTGATGGATTTTCCCGTCGTGAGCGCCGCGGTGGTCGTCTGCGAGGCCGCGGCACCGGCAAACACGCGGGGCTGCGCGGCGAAATCCGCGAGATCGGGGACGGACACGTTGCCGCCGCCCTGATTCGAGAGGAGGACGACAATCTCCTCCTGACGGACAACGCCCGGCAGCGGACGCAGCACGAAGTTGCGCAGCCAGCAGAGCACGGTGGCGTTGGCGCCGATGCCCAGCGCGAGCGAGAGGACGACGACCGCGGTGAAGCCGGGGGACTTGGCGAGCTGCCGGAAGGCGAATTTGAGATCGTTCATGTTCTGGCACGGACCGGGCCGCCGGCGTTGGGCGCGTCAGCGGCGCGAAGATTGCGGAGGAGTGGTGAACGGCGCGGGCGCCGTTGGGCCGTGGAGAACGGGAATCAAGTCAGCACTGCGCGTTCCAATCTGCCGGCTGCGCACGATGCCGCAGCCGGCGAACGAGTTGCGACGAAGCGCCTTTTTCCGCACGCGCCGCAGTCCCCGAATCGCCATCGGATTCGGAATGCGCGAATCCCCGAAGTGGGACGGACGCACAATCGCCACTTATCGCCTGCCAACGGATGCGGAGTTTTCGAACGAGACTTTTCACGGGGAAGCCGGCCACCCGCGGTGCGTGGTCAGCGCGGCACGGGGGTCGATTGGTGCGAATGAATCACGCGCCACGCGCCATCGCGCCGCACGAAGACCACCGTGTGCACGAAGTCGGTGGAAAAACTCCGGCCGTCCGCCACGTCGGCCTGGCTGGTGCCGGTCGCGACCAGCACCGCGACGTCGGCGCCCAGCATCGTGACATGCCGCTCGGCGACGCGATACTTGACGCGGGTGAGGTTGCGAAAATTGGCGCGCGTCCGCTCGAGGGCGGCCGCGCGCGTGAGGATGAGCTGGCCGTTGACGGCCAGCGCACCCTGATCATTGTCGAGGACCTGGCGGTAAAGTTCATCGACGTTGAGCGCCTCGGCGGCCGCGATCATTCCGTCGTAGGCGGCGAGCACGTCCTGCCTGCCGGCCGCATCCTGCCGTTCCGCCCGACCCGCGCTCCCGGTTGCAAAATACAACGCCAGCGCCACGACCATGACGGCACTCGTCAGGGCAACAAGGACGGTGGTGGCTCGCGCCGATTGGTTGGGAAGGACGACGCGGCGACTCTACGCCGTTCCCCGCCCCGCCGCTTCGCGGAAATTGTTCAACGCTGCGCAGCCGTTGCCGGCGAGCCGGGCGCCGTGGCCCCGGAGCCGTCCCCGTCGCGATCCGCCCGCCATGCGACGCTCAGCCGATCCGCGAGCCCATCTTCTTTGGGAGCGGGTCGCGGGGCCCGTGGCATGTCCCATCCCCATGTCACTCCGCCCTCAGCGCCACGACCGGATCGACGCGCGCCGCCCGGCGTGCGGGCAGCCACGCGGCAAGCCACGCCACGCCCAACAGCGCACCCGGCACCCCGAGCAGGATCATCAGGTTCAGGACGCCGCCGCGCAGGTGCAGCATCACCACGACCGACACCAGCCACGCCGGCACCGCACCGTAACAAACCACTTTCATGCTCTCCCCCACGATCTCGCGCACGACGCGGCCGGTCGAGGCGCCCAAGGCGAGTCGCACGCCGATCTCCGCTGTCCGCTGCGCCACCGCATAGGCGACCACGGCATAGATGCCGACCGCCGCCAGCAGCAGGATCAGCGGCCCGAGCACCGCGAAGAGCCGGGCCGGAATCTTCCGGAAGAACAGGTTCTTGTCCACGTGCTCCGTCAGCGTGCGCACGTCGTTGAGCACAAACGCCGGGTCGATGCCGCGGACGACGCGGCGCAATTCGGGCGCAAACGCCGCCTCCGCGTCGTGCGTGCGCACATGGATCTGGCCGGCGGGGTTGAACCGGTCGCGATACGAAAAATACATCATCGGTTTCACCGGCTCGCCGAACGTCTCGTAGAGCGCGTTGCGCACCACGCCGACGACTTCATACCCCGGCGGTTTTCCTCCGATCCGGTGACCGAGCGGCGAAATCCCCGGGAAAAAGCGACGGGCGAACTCCTCGTTGACGACCACCTGCGGTCCGTGCGCCGTGTCCGCCAGCGGATCGAAATCATGCCCCGCCACCAGCGGGATCTTCATCAGGTCGAAATAGCCGGGCGTGACGGTGTAGGTGATCGACCGCTCCAGTCCGCCGTCGCTGCGCTCGCGCCCATCGATCTTGAACGCCCCGAGCGGCATCGCGTGAAAATCCAGCGGCACCCACGACGCCACGGCCGCCGCCTCCACTCCCGGCGTCGCCCGCAGCCGCCGCAGAAGCTCGTCGGTCAGCGCGACGCCGGCCGCCTTGTCGTAGCCCGCGCTGCTCCGGTCGTAGGCGGCCAGCAGCACGCCGTCCGCCCGGAAACCGGGATCGGCGGTGCGCGTCTCGAGAAAATTCCGGAGAAACAGCGCCGCGACGACGAGGACGAACAACGCCAGCGCGACCTCGACGGCCACCAGCACGTTGCGAAATCCGCGCCGGCCGGCCGGCGTCTTCGCGGCGCGCAGCGCGAGCTGCGAGTCCACCCGCGCCGCCTGGACCGCCGGGGCGAGGCCGAACACGATCGCGCACCCGATGCCCAGCAATGCCGTGAACGCCAGACCGCCCGCCTCAAGTCCCGTCTCGAACCGGAAGGGAAACACGCCGGGCAGCGGAACCGCACGGACCGCCGTCGTGCCCCAGACCGCCAGCAATCCGCCGAGCATCGACGCCCCGACGCCGAGGAGGACACTCTCCACCAGCAGCAGGCGCAGAATCTGGAGCGGCCGGGCACCAAGCGCGAGCCGGACGCCGATCTCGCGCCGGCGCGTCGTCGAACGCGCGAGGAGGAGGTTCGCGGCGTTCGCGCAGACGACGAGCAACACCAGCAGCATGAACCCTTGCAGCACGGCGAGCGCCCCGAGCAGAAGGCGCGCGGCGCCGCGCGGCGACCGCCAGAACGGCAGCAATTCCGCGCCGACGTTCGCGTTGCTCGCCGGGAACCCCGCCGCCAGCGCCTTCATGGTCGCGTCGAGTTCGGTCTGCGCCTGCGCCAGCGTTGCGCCGGCCCGGAGCGTGCCCATCACCGAGTAGCCGCGGGTGTCGCGCGCCTCGAGTTCGCTCGATCCCGTCAACAACACCGGCGCCAGCGTCGCCGGCGCCCACAGGTCGAAATCCAGTCCCGTGACCGTGCCGAGGAATCCCTCGGGAGCGACGCCGACGATCGTCAGCAACTGCCCGTTGAGCCTGAGCTTTCGTCCGAGCAGGTCCGGCCTGCCGTCGAAATGCGTCCGCCAGAAATTGTGCGAGATCACGACCACGGCCGCCCCGCCCGGCCGCGCCGTTTCGTCGTCGCGCAGAAACCGTCCGGCGGCCGGCCGCAGCCCAAGCGCGGAAAAATAATTGCCCGACACGAGCTGCGCGTAGACCCGTTCCTCGCGGCCCGGCTCGCCGAGATTCAGCGGGAGCATCTTGAACGCCAGCAGCCCGTCGAACGCCCGCAGCCGCTCGCGCAGGTCGCGATACTCGGTCCACGACGCACCGGGATAGGACCCGGCGTCGGTCTTCGGCTCGACGAGGTGGAATCGCGTCGCGTCCGCGACCCCCGGGATCGGCCGGAAGACGAGGCTGCGGATCCACGAGAAGATCACGGCATTGACTCCCACGCCGATGCCGAGCGAAAGCACAATCACCCCTGAGAGCAGCGGCGCCTTCACGATCATCCGCCAGCCGTGCCGCGTGTCGCGCACGAGGTGCTCGAGCCACATTCCACCCCGCTGCTCGCGCGCACGCTCCTTGGCCTGCTCCACGCCGCCGAATTTTCGCAGCGCCGCGAAGCGCGCGTCCGACGACGACATCCCACTCGCAACATTCTCCTCCGTGCGTCGCTCCAGGTGCAGCCGCATCTCCTCGGACATCTCGGCCTCGAGTTTCGATTTGCGGAACAACGAACCCAGTCGGGCGAAAAGGCGTTTCATGTGATCATTCAGCGCGAAGCGTCTCGAGGGGGTCGACGCGCACGGCGCGACGGGCGGGAAGAAACGTCGCCATCAGCGCAACCCCGAGCAGGAGCAGCGGCACCGCGGCAAACGTGATCGGATCGCGCGGGGCCACATTGTAGAGCAGGCTGCCGAACACGCGCGACAGCGCCAGGGCCGCGACCAGCCCCATCGCGAGCCCGATGGCCACCACGCGCAGGCTTTGCCCGACCACGAGTTGCAGGATGCCGCGTGGAGTGGCGCCGAGCGCGAGCCGGATGCCGATCTCGCGCGTGCGTTGTGTGACCGAATAAGCGATCACGCCGTAGATGCCGACCGCCGTCAGCACGAGCGCCAGCGCGGCGAACA
Source organism: uncultured Opitutaceae bacterium (assembly GCA_937902925.1). Classification (GTDB taxonomy): domain Bacteria; phylum Verrucomicrobiota; class Verrucomicrobiia; order Opitutales; family Opitutaceae; genus CALFNN01. Next base: position 18,165 of record CALFNN010000033.1, on the reverse strand, counting down.
GCCCTAGCAGAAAGACGGAAAACCAGTCGCGCGTCAGCGCATCCTCGACGCGATCGCTCATCGTCCGGACATCGGAGACCGGCAGATTGGCGTCGAGGGCCAGCACGGACCGGCGGATCGTTTCGGCGAGGCGCGCGGGATCGCCCGTGCCGCGCACGACGATGTTGAAGGAACGCCCCGGCTTCTGCGCGAACGGCTCGTAGACCTGCGGAGCCGGCGGTGTTTTCAAGCCGGCCTGCTTCACGTCGCCGACGACACCGACGATTTCCCGCATGTAGGTCGGCCCGCCGATGTCCAGCTTCCGCCCGATCGGATCGACGTCGGGGAAAAACCGGCGCGCCATCGTCTCATTGATCAAGACAACCGGTGGCCGCCCGGCGATATCGGCCTCGGTGAAAAGGCGCCCGCGGCTTAGGGGAATTTGCAGCGCGGCGAGATAGGCGGGGCTCACGCGGTAATAGTTGGCCGTGGTGCCCACGAGCGGCGAACCGGCGTCGCGACCGTCGAACGCGATGCCGGCATCGTCCGCGTTCGCGAAGGGCAGGCCCGTCGAGACCGCGACCGCGCGCACCTCCGGCGCAGTGCGCAAGCCCTCGAGCAATCGTTCCACGAACTGCGTCTGCCGCGCGGGCTCGTTGTAGCCGGCGGCCGGCAGCCCGACTTTCGCGGTCAGGACGCTCTCGGGATTGAACCCACGCGGCACGGCGTTGAGCCGTGAAAAACTTTTCAGCAGCAGCCCCGCGCCGGTCAGCAGCACGAGCGCCAGCGCCAGCTCGGAGACGACGAGCGCATGGCGCATCCACGGTCGCGCGGCCGTCGCGCCGATGCCGTTCCTCGTCTTCAGCCCCCCGGCAAAATCTTCGCGTGAGAGCCGGAAGGCAGGCACGAGGCCGAAGAGCAACCCGGTGAGTGTCGAGACGATCAGCGTGAGCAGCAGCACGGGATAATCCAGCGACGCCTGTTCGAGCCGCGGGATGCCGGCGAGGTGAAGCGACTTCACGAACTGCATCGCACCAAACGCGAGCACCAGACCGCCGCAACCGCCGAGTAACGCTAGCAGCAGCGTTTCCGTTAGCAATTGCCGCACAATGCGATCGCGGCTCGCGCCGAGCGAGGCCCTTAGCAGAATCTCGTTTCGCCGCACCGCCGCCCGCATCAGCAGCAGATTGGTGACATTCGAGCACGCGATCAGCAACACGAGGCCGGCCGCGCCGAGCAGCAGCATGAGCGCCAGCCGCACGTCGCCCACGAAATATTCCGGGAGCGGGACGACGTTGGCGCTCCACACGTATTTCGGCTGCACTCCCTGCAGGATCGCGTCGAGTTCGGCCTGCGCCTGTGCGGGCGTCACCCCCGGTTGCAGGCGCGCGACGGCCCACACGAAGTGCCCGGTCGTCAAGTCCCGATCGGAGATTCCCATCGGCTTCCAGAGCTCGGCGCCCGAGGGGAAATCGAACGAAGCCGGCATGACTCCGATGACGGTGTAGCTCGCACCATTGAGCCGGATGGCGGTGCCGAGGACGCGCGAGTCGCCACCAAAGCGCCGCCGCCACAGCCGATCGCTCAACAGCACCACGTTGTCCTTGCCCGGGGCGGCTTCCTCGGGCGCGAAGCCGCGGCCGAGTGCCGGCTCGACGCCCAGGAGCGCGGGCAGATTGGTGCCCACGCGGGCACCCGTCAGCCGTTCGGGCCGGTCGTCGCCGGTCAGGTTGAACGTCGCATTCCCATACATCGCGAGCGCCGCGAAGCTGCGGCTCTGTTCCTGCCAGGCGAGCACATCCCTGACCGTCGCCTCGAAATGCGAGAAGCGGGGCTGCCACTTTTCGTCGAGCATCATCAGCCGGTCCGGATCGCGATACGGCAGTGGGCGCAACAGGACCGCGTTGACCACGCTGAACATCGCGGTGTTCGCACCGATCCCGAGTGCGAGCGTCAACACCGTGATAGTCGTGAATCCCGGATTCCGCCCGAGTTGCCGCAGGCCGTAGCGCACGTCCTGCACCACCTCGTCGCTCCAGCGCCACGGCCGTTGGTCGCGTGCCAACTCCTTCGCCTGCTCCACGCCGCCGAATTTTCGCAGCGCCGCGTAGCGCGCCTCATCCGCCGGCATGCCAGCCGCGACATTCTCCTCCGTCCGCCGCTCCAGGTGCAGCCGCATCTCCTCGGACATCTCGGCCTCGATTTTTCCCCTGCGGAGCAGCGCGCGAAGTTTTCGGAGCAGTTTCATCTTCTAGGAAATCGTTCTCGTTCTCTTAATCTTTCTCGTTCTCTCGTTTGAAAAGGGAGCGGAGGATTTCAGGCCGATTACGAGAACGATTAAGAGAACGAGAACGATGCATTGGTCCTCACTCCGCTCTCAGCGCCACCATCGGATCGACCTTCGCCGCCCGTCGCGCCGGCAGCCAGCAACCGATCAGCGCCACGACCGCCAAAAACAGCGTCACGACTGCGAACACTTCGCAGCAAAATGCCACGTCGCTGACAAAGCGTGCGCCGGGCAGCGCCTTTTTGAGCAGCACCGCGAAGGCCGCGCCGCCGGCGAGTCCGATCACCACGCCCGACGTTACGAGCCTCATGCCCTGGCGCACGAACAACCCGGTCACGCGCCCCGCCGTCGCGCCGAGGGCCAGACGCACGCCGATTTCCCTCACCCGCTGGTTCACCCCGAACGACATCACGCCGTAGAGTCCGACCGTCGCCAGCACGAGCGCCAAGCCGCTGAGCGCCGCGCTCAATCCCGCAAACGCCCGGAACGGGGTCAGTCCCCGGTCGACGATCGCCGCCAGTCTTTCCTGGAACTGCACGGGCAGCCCGGCTTCGTTCGTCGCGCGTTCGATGGCACGCAAGGCTCCGGGGGAATCCACCTGCAACCGCACAAAGATGCTCCCGGTGGCGCCCGTCGCCGGCAGCGGAAACCACAACAACCGCGGCTCGCCGTCCTCCGACCAGTTGCTCTTGATGTCGCGCACCACCCCGATGACCTCGCAGTCCCGGTAATTTTGGTTCGACTTGACGCCTCCGGCGCCGCCGGCGCGATCCAGTGTCCCGGCATCGACCGCCAGGAACTGCCCCACCGCCTCCCGCCCCGGCCACAGCCACTGCGCCGCGGCCTCGCTCACGACCACGACCGATGCGCCGAGCGCGACCTCGCGCGGCGTGAAGCCCCGGCCGCGCTGCACGGACACGCCGAACGTTTCGAAGAATCCTGCCGAAATCCGATTGTAGCTGATCTTGTCCGGGCTTCCCCCGGCCACTTTCACGAGCAGCGAGCTGACATTGCCCCCCGGTTTGCGCAGCGGCGTCGCGGCCACCACCGCCGCCGAGGCCACGCCGGGAAGTGAACGCAGCGTTTCCACGGCCCCGAGCGGATCGCTGGACCACATGGTTCCGACCGGGCCCAAGGCGGCGGGTCCCACCTGATAGACATTGTCGGTGGAAAACCCCGCTTCGCCGCGGCGCGCCTGCAGGAGCCTGCCGGTCATGATCCCCGAAACCGCCAGCATGGTCAGGCAGACGGCGACCTGGCCGACGAGCAGCAGGTTGCGCACGCGCGACGGTGTCATCCTGCGGCCGAACGCCGAGCCGTCGTGCTTCAGCGCGAAGATTCCGTCGCGCCGCACCGAGTGCAGTGCCGGCATCAATCCCGCCGTCAGGCCCGCGATCGCCGCCAGCAGCGCACCGAACCCAACGATGCGCCGGTCGAGGCTGAGGTCGACCATCGCCAGGGAATTCCGCACCTCGATTTCACCCGAAAGCATCGACATGACCACGGGCTTGAAAGCCTGCAGCATCCAGACCGCGAATAGCAGCGCGGCGCCCGTGCCCAGCACGCACAGCAGGAAATTCTCCACGAACAACTGCCGCACGATCCGCCCGCGGCCCGCCCCGAGGACCAACCGCACGCCGATCTCGTGTTGCCGGGCGAGCCCGCGCGCGAGCAGCAGGTTCGCCACGTTCAGGCAGGCAATCACGAGCACCAGCGCGAAACCGATCAGCACCGGCGACATGGCCAGCGCGAACTGCGGATTCATCGCGACGTCGGTCACCCTCATCCCCGGCGTCAGGGCAACCCAAGCCGCGCGTCGCTCCTGGGGATAGAGCTGGCCGAGTCGTTCGGCGATCAAACTGAGATCCGTCGAGGCTTGCGCCGGCGAAACCCCCACGCGCATCCGTCCGATCAGCGAGACGAACGGCTGCTTCCGGTCGCCGAGCGCCGCGGGATTCGCCGTCAGCGGAATCCAACCCGCCGGCGGCACCGGCTTCTGTCCGACAAAATCCGGCGCCGTCACCCCGACGATCGTGCAGACGCTGCGGCCGGTGCCGCGGCGATCCAGCGCCGTCAACGTCCGGCCCAGCACGTTGGGGTCGCCGTGGAGGTGGGTCTGCCAAAACAGATAGCTCACCACCATGACAGGCAGGCCGGCATGCGCGCCCGCTTCCTCGGGCAGGAAATCGCGGCCGAGCGCCATCTCCGCGCCCAGGGTGGAGAAATAATTTCCCGAAACCGCCTGCACCTCGACGATGCCCGGTCCGGATTCCAACGGCGACCCGGTTTCCGACGCAAGCCCGTCGGGCAGGCGCACCAGGTTCGACCGCACCGCGGCGATGGAGGAAAATGCCTTCGTGCCGGCGCAGTAGTCGAGGTAGTCCAGGTAGGAAAACCGCGGGTCGATCCCGCCGGACACCTTGCTTTCGCGTGCGCGCAACTCCACCAATTCATCCGGCTCCCGGCTCGGCAACGGCCGCAGGGCCGCGAAGTCGTAGATCGCAAACAAGGCCGCGTTCACCCCGATCCCAAGCGCCAGCGTCAGCACCGCGGTGACCGTGAAGCCCGGCGTTTTCCACAGCATTCGCACCGCGAAACGGAGATCCTGCCCGATTTGCTCCAGCCACATCCACCCCCGCTGCTCGCGAGCGCGTTCCTTCGCCTGCTCCACTCCGCCGAATTTCCGCAGCGCCGCGTAACGCGCGTCTTCCGGCGCCATGCCACTCGCGATATTCTCCCGCGTCCGCTGCTCGAGATGCAGCCGCATCTCCTCGGACATCTCGGCGTCGAGTTTTTCTTTGCGGAAGAGCGCACGAAGTTTGCGGAGCGGACTCATGGGGCTGGTTTGAAACGCGGAGGGCGCGGAGATCGCGGAGTGATCGGTAATTGGTTATTCTTTTCTCGGCGCTCTTCGCGTCCTCCGCGTTGCAAGGTTCGTGGTTTTCACGCCGACTTCATGATCTCGCCGATCGCCAGCGTCAGCCGGTCCCACGTCTCCTGCTCGACCTCGAGCTGCTTCTTGCCCGCCTTCGTCAGCCGGTAGAATTTCGCCTTCCGGTTGTGGTCGGAAACGCCCCACTCCGACTCGATCCACCCTTGGTCCTGGAGCCGGTAGAGCGCCGGGTAGAGCGAACCCTCGCCCACGCTCAGCACTTTCTTGGAAAGCTGCTCGATCCGGTCGGCGATCCCCCACCCGTGCATCTCGCCGCGGTTCAGCACGCGCAGGATCAGCATGTCGAGCGTCCCCTGCAGCAGGTCGGTTTGAAAATCGTTTTTGGCCATGGTCGTGATCGGAGGTTCGCTTCCCTTGACGTCCGATGGGAATCACGACTCCCATCGGATGTCAAGGGGAGTATCATCCGACAATGCCCGCCGCCGCCCTCCCCACCTCAGGGTCCAGTCAGACGATAAACGCCGCGCTCGAACGTGTCGTAAACGCCCAGCGCCTTCGCGTCCGCAAACGGCAGGAACTGCATCATGATGACCCCCGCCACGCCGCGCGCCGGGTCGATCCAAAAATAGGTGTTGTCGATGCCACCCCAGCTCAGGCTGCCGGCCGCGCGTTTGCCGGGCACGCTGTCCGCGGTGATCATGAAGCCGATGCCCCACTTGTCGCGCCCGTCCGCCACGAAGGTGAAATCGCTGCTCCGCTCCGGCTGCGCGGTTTTCACGGCGCGCACGCCGACGGCACCGATCTGGTTTTGCTCCATCAGCGCCACGGTGTCGCGCGAGAGAATCCGCGCGCCGTTCAGTTCGCCGCCGTTGAGGATCATCCGCATGAACCGCGAGTAGTCCGCCACCGTCGAGTAAAGCCCGCCGCCGCCGCCGAAATGCGTCACGACGCGCGGCGGCTGCCGCGAATCCTCCACGAGCGCGCCGCTGGCATCGCGATGAAAGACGTTCACGAGCCGGCCCTGCTTGGCCTCGGGCACGTTGTAGGACGTGTCGTTCATCCCGAGCGGCCCGAAAATCTTTTCCTGAAACAGCGCCTCGAGCGACTGGCCCGACACCGACTCCACGAGCCGCCCGATCATGTCGACGCCGGTGCCGTAGATCCACTGCGTGCCCGGCTCGAAGAGCAGCGGACCCGCGGTGAACTTGTCGCCATCGCGCGGCTTGAAGTCGCGGACGATCGCGCTGGTGAATGCGTAGCCGAGCCCGGAGGTGTGCGTCGCCAGGTGCCGCACCGTGATAATGGTCTTCGCCGGCCGAACCTTGTAGACGCCGGTGACGGGATCGAACGACTCGATCACCATCGGGTTGGCCAGCGCGGGCAGATATTTCGCGGCCGGATCGTCGAGGGAAACTTTCCCCGCCTCGACGAGCTGCATCAAGGCCACCGACGTCATGGGCTTCGTCATCGACGCAATCCGGAAGATCGCGTCGGTCTTCATCGCGCGCCCGGCGCCCGCCTCCGCCGCACCGAAGGCCCCTTCGTAGAGCACGCCGTTGCGAGCGATCGCCATCGCGACGACGCCGGGAACGTCGTGGTGCTCGACCGCCGCGCTCAGCTCGCGGTCAAGCGCCGCCCTCGCCGGCTGGGAGCGCGCGATCGGCGGCGCGACCGTCACAAGAAATGCAAGCGGCGGGAGAAAACGGGGAATTTTCATCGGGTGTCGGGGTGGCAAATCGTCGTTCGTAAAATCTCGCGAGGCGATGCTCCAGCGCGATGCCGTCACTCGCACCGCAACGCCACGATGGGGTCAACCATCGTGGCGCGGCGCGCGGGCAGCAGACACGCGGCCAGCGACACGATGAACAACAACGCGCAAATTGCCGCCAGGGTCACCGGGTCGCGCGCACTCATGTCAAAGAGCAGCGATTGCACGATCTGACCCACCGCGAGCGCGACCCCCAGTCCGATGATCATGCCCGTCCCCACCACGATCATGCCCTGGCGCAACACCTGCCGCAGCACGTCGCGCCGGCTGGCCCCAAGCGCCATCCGGATGCCGAACTCCGTGGTGCGCTGGCTGACGGAATAGGCCATCACCGCATAGATGCCCACGGCGGCGATGAGCAGCGCGATCAGGCCGTAGGTGCCAAGCAGAACGAGCATGAAGTGCGGCCGCGCCAGCTTGTCGTCCATCAGGCCTTGCAGCGGCCGGGCCACGGCGACCGGGAGGTCGCGATCGAGGGCGTGGACTTGAGCCTTCAACGCCGGCAGCGCCGCGGCGGGGTCGCCGGCGGTGCGCACCATCACGTTCATCCCGCCCCCGGGCAGCACGGCCCACGGCAGATAAAATTGCGGCACCGGCGGCTCACCCGGCGTGCCCTGCATGACATCGCCGACCACCCCGACGATCTCGCCCGTCGGCCCCGCATTCTTGCCGAAGGTGAGCGCGATCGTCTGCCCGAGCGGATTGTCGTGGGGGAAATACTGCCGGACCAGCGACTCGTTGACAACGAACACCGGCGGACCGGAAACGCCGTCGCGCTCGTCGAACCCGCGCCCTTGGACGACGCGGATGCCCATCGCGTTGAAATACTGCGCCGTCACGATATACGGAATGGCGGCCGGCGGCTGGTTGGACGGCGGCCGTCCGGCGATGGCAAAGTTTAATGGACCGGGCGTGTTGAACGGCGTGAGGTTCGCGAGTCCTGCCGCTTCCACGCCGGGCATCGCGCGGATCCGTTCCAGCAAGCCCGTGGTGAATTGCTGGCGTTGCTCGGGCGTGCCGTATTTGCGCCCACTCAGCAGAATTTGCATCGTCGCCACGCGCTCGGACGCGAATCCCGGATCGACCCGCGCGAGACGGTCGAAGCTCCGCAACAGCAGCCCCGCGCCGGCGAGCAGCACCAGGGCGAGCGCAACCTCCATGACCACCAGCACGCGGCGCAGTCCGCCGCGCATCCCCGCCTCGGAACTACCCCGCGAGCCCTGCTTGAGCATCTCGTTCAGATCGACGCGCGAACCCAGCCACGCCGGCGCGAGGCCGAAGACCACGCCCGTCAGCAGGCTGAACCCGAGCGTGAAAGCCAGCACGGTGGGATCGAGTTCGATGTAGGCCAGCCGTGCCATGTCCGTGCCCGCCGACGGCCCATACACGCGGATGAAACGCAGACCGAGTTGCGCGAGGAGGATGCCGAACCCGCCGCCGAGTCCGGCGAGCAGCACGCTCTCCGCGAGCAGTTGCCGGATGAGCCGCCCGCGGCTGGCGCCGAGCGCCGCGCGAATCGAGATCTCACGCTGCCGGACGGTCGCGCGGGCGAGGAGCAGGTTCGCGACGTTGGCGCAGGCGATGAACAGCACGCAGCCGACGGCGCCGAGCAGGATCGCCAGCATCGGCGCGAGGCTCCGGTTGATGTAGGCCCCGAGGTCGCGGACGAGCACGCCCATCCCCTTGTTCGTGTCCGGGTATTCCCGGGCGGCGTTGGCGGCGATGACGCTCAGCTCCGCCTGCGCCTGCGCGACCGAGACGCCGCGCTTCAGCTTGCCCATCGTCTGCAAGTAGTGCGCACGGCGGGCATCGGGACCGGGCACGCCCAGATCCAGGGGCAGAAAATATTCGAGGTCGCTGCCGTAACGGGCGAACCGCGGCGAGATCACCCCGACCACCGCGTAGGGCGTGCCGTCGAGCGTGATGGTCCGGCTGATCACGTCCTTCGCCCCGCCAAAGGCGCGCTGCCAGAGCGCATATCCGAGCATGATGACGTGTTCGTTCCGCGCGAACTCCTCCGGCGTGAAATTCCGGCCCAACGCCGGCGCCGTGCTCCAACTCGTCATCGTGGCAGGCGAAATCGCCGCCCCGCGCAGTTGCAGCGGCTCGGCGTCCGTCTGGATCGTGTAGCTCACCGCGGCCCACGCCGCGACATACTCGAAGGACTTCGCCTCGCGTTGCAGGTCCAGGAACATCGGCGGCGACACCTGCATCTGTGGCCGCTGGGGCGGCTGCGTCTCGTGGATGATCACTTCGCGGTCCACGGCCTCGCCCGCGAGCGGATGCAGCAGGGTCGAGTTGACCGCCGTGAACACGACCGTGCACGCGCCGATGCCGAGGCCGAGCGTGATGATCACCGTCGCCGCGAAACCGGGCGCCTTGGACAATTGGCGGAACGCATAGCCGACATCCTGGCCGAGCTGCTCGAGCCAGAGCCGGCTGCGCGGGGTGGATTCCGCCGGCGCCGGCGCGCGGGACGAACCGGACTCTTCGTGGGGCATCGCGGGACGCTGCACTATTCCGCCCGCAGCGCAATCACGGGATCGACCTGCGCGGCGCGGCGCGCGGGGATGAACGCTGCGAGGAGAATCACGCCCAGCAGCAGCGCCAGCACACCAAGGAGCGTCGCCGAGGGAAACGCGCCGGCGCCATAGGTCAGGTCGGGGATTTCAGGGTTGAGCACGAGCCGCGTGATCAAAACCGAAAAGCCCACCGCGCCGGCGAGCCCGATGGCGGCACCCCACCCCACCGGCCGCAGCGTCTGCCGCAGCACGAGCCGGATGATGTCGCTCTGCTGCGCGCCGAGCGCCAGGTGCACGCCGATCTCGCGCGTGCGCCGCGCCACCAGAAACGACACGACGCCGTAAATTCCCACCGACGCGAGCACCAGCGCAATCGCGCCGACGAGCGAGGCGAACACCGCCGGCGCCGCAGCCCAGAGCCGCTGGAACTGCATCGGCCCCTCCTCCATGCTCAGGATCAGCGATTGCGACGGCAGCGTCGGGTCGAGTCCCCGCAACGCCGCGAACGTCGACTGGAAGGCCGCCGGCGGCGGCGTGCGCGTATGCACGAGGAACAGCCCGTCAGCCGAGATGGCCCGAGGGAAAAACAAATCGATGGCGTCGACTTGGGACAGGAGGGTCAGCCGCGCATCCTGCGCAATCCCGATCACCGTGTAGCTGTCGCGGCTGCCATCGCGATTTTTCTTGGGGTAGACGAGCCGGCGGCCGAGCGGATCGCGGCCGGGCCAGAGCCGGCGCGCCGCCGACTGGCTGACGATCATCACCGGCGCGCCCGTTTCCTCCTCCTGCTTGGAAAACGAACGGCCGGCGACCAGCGGAATGCCGAGGGTTTTCAGATAGCTGGCCGTGCCGCGATTTATCACGCAACCGTTCACCCACCGCCCTTCATCGGTCAGAAACGGGGAGATGCCATGCCCCATGTAGGGCGCGCGCTCCGACCACGCCAGCCGGTCCACCTCGGGCAGCGCCGCGACCCGGGCGGCCACCGCGTGCAGGAGCGCCACGTGCGCGGCGGGATTGGGCGCGGCCGTGTCGGGATTGATCCGCAGCAGGAAAACGTTTTTCGCGTCGAAGCCGGGATCGGTGCTCAACGCGTGGGACGCGCCGCGGAACAGCAGCCCTGCGCCGGCCAGTAACAGCAGGCATGCCGCAACCTGGACCGTGAGCAGGAGATTGCGCCGGCGCCACGTTCCGCCGCCGCCCGCGCCGACCCCACCCGCCGCGAGTTTCAACTGCGCCTCCAGGCTTCCGCCCGTCGCGCGCAGCGCCGGCCAGACCGCCACCGCCACGCCGGTGAACACCGACACGCCGATTGCATAGACCAGCACGTGCCAGTCGGGCGCAACATCCAGCGCCACGCTCACGGCGCCGCCGGAAAGTCTCTGCACCATCCCGCCGATCCCCGCGTTGATGAACTCGCACGCCCAGCCCGACAGCGCCAGTCCGCCCGCCCCGCCGAGCAGCCCGAGCAGGATGCTCTCGGTGCAAAGCTGCCGCACCAGCCGGTAACGCCCCGCGCCCAGCGCCCGCCGCATCGCGAGCTCGTGTGTGCGCGCCGTGTTGCGCGCCGCGAGCAGGTTCACGACGTTCACGCCCGCGATCACCAGGACCATCGCCACCGCCGCCATCAGGACGGCGCAGACCGCCTTGAATTCAGGATAATCCACCTCGAACAGCGTCGCCTTCCGCGCGGCGAGTCGGATCGCCTTCCCGTCGGGCTGTGGCCAAGTGTGGCCGAGCACATCGAGTTCGGCATCGGCTTGTTCGAGCGTCACGCCCGACCGGCGGCGCGCGAGGATCTGCCACGAACGCGACGCCGGATCGTGCAGCCAGTCGACCGTCGGCAGGAGCGCCGGTTGCCGTGCGAGCGGCACCCAAAGATCGGGCACCGGCGCCGGCCGCCCCGTGCCGGCAAACGCTCTCGGCGCGACGCCGACGATCGCCACCACCGCGTTCTGCAGCCGCAGCGTCTGCCCGATGACCGCTGGATCGGCGTTGAAACGCCGCTGCCACGACTCGTAGCTCAGCACGCACGCCGTGGCATCGTCCGGCCCAAGCGCGCGACCGAGAAAGGGCACGACGCCGAGCGCACTGAAATAATTCGGGGAGACCAGCCGCACGGCCATCGTCTCCGGCGCGGTCGCATCTGTGCCGGGTTTCACCGCCTGCATGAGCTGTTGCGGGGACGTGGCGATGACCGCGGAGAAAGACTTCGCACGCGCCGCGACATCCTCGAACTCCGCATAGGCGAAGGCATCGTTCCAGCGGTCGCGCTCCCAGGTCACGAGGCGCACGACCTGCTCCGGCGCACGGACGGCGAGCGGCTTCAAGACGACCGCGCCGTAGAAGCTGAAGACGGCGGTGTTGACGCCGATGCCCAGCGCCAGCGTGAACGCCACGACTGCCGCGAACCCGGGATTCCGGCGCAGCAGCCGCGCGCCATGCCGCAAGTCCTGGAAAAATTCCTCGAGCCAGCGCCAACCACGCACATCGCGAGCCCGTTCCTTGATCTGCTCCACGCCGCCGAAAGCCCGCTGCGCCGCATAGCGCGCCTCGTCCGCCGACATGCCGCACTTTTGATTCTCCGTCGCCTGCAACTCGAGATGCGTCCGCATCTCCTCGGACATCTCGGCGTCGAGTTTTCCCCTGCGAAACAGCGCGCGGAGTTGGCGGAGTGGGTTCATAGCCAATCGTTCTCGTTCTCTTAATCGTTCTCGTTCTCTCGTTCGGAATTGGTGCAGCGAATTTCAGACCGACTACGAGAACGATTAAGAGAAAGAGAACGATTCATGGGATTCACTCCGCCCGCAGCGCCACCATCGGATCGACCTTCGCCGCGCGGCGCGCGGGCAGCCAGATTGCCAGCAATGCGACGAACCCGAGGAGCAGCGCCACGCCGCAGTAAGTCAGGGGATCGGTCGGCGTCAGGCCGAAGAGCAGGCTGGCGATCAGGCGCGTCGCGGCCCATGCCGTCGCAACTCCGACGACGAGACCGGCTGCGACGAACGCGAGCGACTCGCGCACGATCATCGCGAACACGCGGCCGGGCAATGCTCCCAGCGCCATGCGCACACCGATTTCGCCGGTGCGCCGGGCCACGGCGTAGGCCATCAGTCCGTAGAGCCCGACCGAGACGAGCAAGAGTGCGACGCCGCCAACAAGGATCGAAAGCCGGGAGAACATCCGCTCGGTTCCAAAGAGACGCTCGATCTGCTCGTCCTGGGTGCGCAGATCCAGCACGGGCAGGTTCGGCTCGATTCCGTGCACCACGCGACGAATGCCGGAGGCGAGCACCGCCGGTGCCGCGGCCGACCGCACCGCGAACGATGCGCGTCCGCCGGTGCCTTGCCCCAACGACAAATAGATGGTCGCCGGCACTGCCTCGCGCACCTTGTCGTATTTCACGTCACGCACCACGCCCACGACCGTCGCCACCGTGTTCGCAAAGCGGATCCGGCGGCCGAGCGGGCTTTCGTGGCCGAAAATCGTTTCCACGAGCGCGCGATTGACGACGGCGACCTTCGGCGCGCTCGAATCGTCCCGCGCCGTAAACGTCCGTCCCTCGACCGTGGGCAGATCGAAAGTGGCGAAGAAATCGCCGCCGACTTCGTTCACGGCAACGGAGACGCTGCTTCCCGCCGGGGTGCCATCGATCCTTCCGCCGTTGATGGTGCCCTGCCCGGCGACGAGCGGAAAAGTGGAAACCGCGACCGTCTGCGTGCCCGGCAACTCATGAAGGCCGGCTGCCACCCGTTCGAACAGCGCCGCGGCACGCTCGCCCCGATACCCGGCGGAATTGGCGGCAAGTTCAAACACCCACAAGCGCTCGCGCGGAAACCCGACATCGACGGCGCGCAGATTGCGCAGCGTGGCGGCAAAGAGTCCGGCGCCGACGAGGACGACAAACGAAAGCGCCACCTGCACCATCATCAAGGTCTTGCCCAGCCGCAGCGCGGAACGGCTGCCCGTCGTCCGCGGCCCTCCCTGGAACTCGACATTAAGGTCGATCCGCGTCGCCCGCTGCGCGGGCACCAGCCCAAACAGGACGCCGGTGAGGGTCGACGCCACGACCGCAAATCCGAAAACGCGCCAATCCGGCTCGATGTGCCCCACCGAGCTGAAGCGGGACATCGCCGCGAGCGCGTCGCCGCCCCACCACGCGAAAAGCCCCCCGAGCGCTCCGCCACCGCCCGCCAGCAGCAGAGCCTCGGTCAGCAATTGCCGCAAGAGTCGCGCGCGCCCGGCCCCGAGTGCAAGGCGCACGGCAATTTCGCGGCGGCGGGCCGCGCCCCGCGCGAGCAGGAGGTTCGCGACATTGGTGCATGCGATAAGCAGCATCGTGCCCGCCAGCGCCGCCAACACCGCCAGCTCGCCTCCCGCGCGAAGCACGACGAACTCGCCGCCGTTGCTGCCCGGCCTCAATTTCAGCCGCGGAAAATCCGGGGGCAGACCCTCCGCCCAAACATGCTGCGCGCCGGAAAGTCGGGCGTTGTCGACGATGCTCCGCTGAAAAGTCGCCGCGAATTCCGCCTCTACCTTGGTCGCGCTGACTCCGGGCCGCAGGCGGCCCATGACGCCAAACACCCAGCGGAAGCCGGGGCGAGCAGTCAGGTCGAATGCTCCGGGATTGATGCGTTCGACGCTCGCCAGCGGCAGGAATAGGGCCGCCTTCCGTCCGAAAGCTCCGACGCCCCGAAACTCCGCGGGCGCCACGCCGACGATTGTTGCCGGGTTCAAGTTCACGAGAATCGTCTTCCCGATCACCGCCGGATCGCCGCCAAAACGCCGCCGCCAGTAGGCATCCGAAAGCACAACGGCCAGCGGGGCGTCCGCGCGATCGTCCGCCACGCCCAGCGCGCGGCCGAGCGAGACCCGCACGCCCAGCCCTTCGAAGTAGCCAGCCGAAACGTAGTCGCCCGTGCCTGCCTCCTCCGCCTGTCCGTCAGCGACGATCGTATGCCCGCCGATCGAGGTGAACACGAAGAGCGACTGCAATAGACGATCCTGCTCCTGAAAGCGTTGCGCGGTGAAGAAAGAGAAACTCGCACCCGTCCAATGGGAGGGTCCGTCGCCCACCACGTCCGAAAACGAACTGTCGATCTGACCCAGGTTGCCTGCCCACGTGAAACGCACGAGCTCACGCGCATGCGGGACGGGCAGCGGCTTGAACAGGGCCTCGTTGACCACACTGAACAGCGCCGTCGTAGCGCCGATCCCCAGTGAAAGACTCAGCATCGCGACGGCGACGAAGCCAGGCGCCTGCTGAAACTGCCGCCACGCGTAATGCAGATCCTGCGTCAACTGGTCGAGCCAGAGCCAGCCCCGGCGACGTTCGTCGCGCGCGCGCTCCTTGATCTGCTCCACGCCGCCAAACGCCCGCTGCGCAGCGTAGCGCGCCTCGTCCGCCGACATGCCGCGCTTTTGATTCTCCGTCGCCTGCAACTCGAGATGCGCGCGCATCTCCTCGCTCATCTCGGCGTCGAGTTTTTCCTTGCGGAAGAAGGCGCGGAATTTTCGGAAGAGTTTCATTTTCTTGTCGACCGTCACATGCACACGTCTGATCACTCCGCGCGCAGCGCGATCATCGGATCCACCTTCGCGGCGCGACGCGCCGGGAGCCAGCAGGCCAGCACCCCGACGACACCGAGGATCGCCGCGACGCCGCCAAACGTCGCCGGATCGAGCGGGGAGATTTCGAACAGCATCGTCTGCAAAAACCGCGTGAGCCCGAGCCCGGCCGCGATTCCGATCGCCAGCCCGATCCCCGTCAGCGCCAGACCGCGCCGCGCCACCAGCGCTACGATGTCACCGGCCCCGCCACCCAGGGCGATGCGCACGCCGATCTCCGGCGTGCGCTGCGCCACGGTGTAGGACATCACGCCGTAGAGTCCGACCGCCGCCAGCACGAGCGCCACACCCGCGAAGCCCAGCATCAGCCTGAGGCAGAACTGGGGGATCGCAAACGGCCGCGCCATCGCCGACTCGATCGTGAAATAATTTCCGACCGCCAGCTTCGGATCGAGCGCGGCCACCTCGCGGCGGATCGCCGGCCCCAGTCGCTCCGGATCGGCCGCCGTGCGCACCACCACGTTTGCCCCGGCGCCATAGCCCTCCTGCCGCATCGACCGGTAGTATTCGAGGCTGCTGTTCTCGTTGTTCAAACTCACCGCCTTCACGCTGCCCGCGACGCCGACGACCGTCATCCACGCCTGGTGTGCGTCGAAACGCACGCGCTGACCGATCGGATCCGCGTCCGGCCAGAAGCGGCGGGCCATCCGGTCGCTGACGATGATCGCCGGAGGGCCTCCCGGCGCATCCTGCAACCCGAAGGTGCGGCCGCGCACGAGAGGAATCCGCATGACTCGAAAATAGTCATCCGCGACAAAGCTGGTCGAAGGATTCTCCGATGCGCCCAGCGCTTGCGGCGCCCGCCCCTCAAGTTCGACTTCGGCGCCAGGCGTGGAACTGCTCCGCGGCGGGGGCAAGGCGCTCGCGAGCGTCGTCGCGGTCACACCGGGCAGCGCCGCCACGCGCTCGCGCAGTCGTTCGTAGAATTCCCGCCGCTGGGCCGCGGAAGGATAGCGTTTCTCCGGCAGGTTGAGCGTGAGCGCGGCCAGATGGCGGATTTCGAAGCCGGGCGAAACCGCGCTGAACCGCACAAACCCGCGCAACAACAACCCCGCACCCACCAGCAGCACAAACGCCAGCGCCGTCTGCGCCACGACCAAACCTTGCTGCCACCGGCGTTGCCGCCGCGAGCCCGTGGCGGTGCGCGTCGAAGCGTTGAGCGATTGGTTCGCGTCGAAGCGCGACGCGCGTAACGCCGGGATCAGTCCGCACACGACCGCCGCGAGCCCGACCAGCACGAGCGTGAAGACCCCCACGCGCCAGTCGACGCGCACTTCGTTGATCGTGAGAAAGGTAAATTCGCGCGGCGCGAGCCGCCAGATCGCCTGCACCGCCCACTGCGCCACCAACAAACCACCGGCCGCACCCAGCACGACCAGCACGAGACTTTCCGTGAGCACCTGACGGATTAATCGCCCGCTGCCTGCGCCGAGCGCGCTCCGCACGGCGAACTCCCGCTGCCGCGCCGTCGCCCGCACGAGCAGCAGGTTGGCGACGTTGGCGCACGCGATCAGCAGGACGAACGTGACCGCACCGAAGGTCAGCAGCAGCATCTGACGCCCGCCGGGGACCACCAACGGTTCATCCATCGTCCTCAGTCGCATGCTCCACTTGCGCGGCAGTGGATAGCTCTGGTCGAGTCGGGCGTTCAGCGCTGTCACCGCCGCCTGCGCCGCCGCGAGGTCCACCCCGGTTCGCAGCCGCGCGTTGATTTGGACGCTCTGCTGCATCGCCGTCTCGGTGGTTGGGCGCAGCAGCGGAATCCAGACCATCGCGCTCGGCACATGGCCAAAGCCCCGCGGCATCACGCCAATCACCGTGTAGGCATGCTCGTCGAGCGTGAGTTTTCGCCCCACCACCGCCGGGTCGCCGCCGAAGCGCTGCCGCCAAAAGGCATCGCTCAGCATCACGACAAATTGATTTCCCTCCTCCGCGTCGGCCACCTCGAAGCCGCGCCCCAGCGCCGGCCGGCGGCCGAGCAGATCGAACATCCCGGGCGACACCGCTTCCTTCAAAACAATCATCGCCTCGCCCTCGCCGCTCAAAGTCAGGGTCCCCTGCATGTGGGTCTCGATGTGCTCCACCACCTGCTGCGCCTCCGCCCAGGCACGCAAGGTCTGCCCGGTCAGCAACTGCTCACCCGCCACCAACCGCTGCGGCTCCGCCCAGGGCAGCGGCCGCCAGAGGATCGCGTCGACGAGCGTGAAGATCGTCGTCGTCGAGCCCAGCCCCAGCACGAGCGTAAGCACCGCCGTGAGCGAAAAGACCGGATTCCGCCGCAACGCGCCCGCCGCGTAGCGAAGATCCTGCATCGTCTGCTCCAGCCAAACCCAGCCGCGCTCATCGCGGGCGCGCTCCTTGATCTGCTCCACGCCGCCAAACTCCCGCCGTGCGGCGTAGCGCGCGTCGTCGGCCGACATCCCGCGCTTCTCGTTTTCCGCCGCCTGCAGTTCGAGATGCGCGCGCATCTCCTCGCTCATCTCGGCGTCGAGTCTTTCCCGGCGAAACAGCGCGCAAAATTTTCGGAGCAGACTCATGGTTCAGCGCTCGTCACTCGTCACATGCCACACGTCACACCAGCGCACCGCTCACGCGCCCTTCAGCACGAGGTTGATCGCGGCGGAGACCTGGTTCCAGTTGGCGGTCTCGGCGTCGAGCTGCCTGCGGCCGGCGGCGGTGAGCGAGTAAAACTTCGCCTTCCGGTTGTTGTCCGAGACACCCCACTCCGCCTTGATCCAGCCCTGGTCCTCCAGGCGGTAGAGCGCGGGATAGAGCGAGCCCTGCTCCACCTGCAGCACCTCGTCCGACATCTGGCGGATGCGGACCGAAATGCCGAAGCCGTGCATCGGCTCGTGCTGGAGCGATTTGAGGATGAGCAGGTCGAGCGTGCCCTGCAGGAGATCGGGTGGTTCCTTGGCCATGGGCTCTCCTAGATGTTCTAGGAAAGGAGGCCGTCAAGCCTTTTCCTGTAGGACATCTAGGAGAGGCCATGCTCCGCTGCCCGGTGACAGCCACGGGTGGCGGCCGAGCGGGTGACGTCCGCCCGCGGTGGCGCGGCGCGCACCGCGCCAAAGAAAACCGCGCGCGG
>CALFNN010000032.1 GCA_937902925.1 uncultured Opitutaceae bacterium | reverse complement strand
ATCGCCTCCTTGTCGCCGGACTTCGCCTTCTTCTGGGTCTTGTCGATCCGCTTGGTGACAGCCTCGAGATCGGCGAGGACGAGTTCCGTGGTGATGACCTCGATGTCGCGGATCGGATCGACGCCGCCCATGGTGTGGACGACATCGTCGTCGACGAAGCAGCGGACGACCTGCACGACGGCGTCGACCTCGCGGATGTTGGCGAGAAACTGATTGCCGAGACCCTCGCCCTTGCTCGCGCCGGCGACGAGCCCGGCGATATCGACAAACTCGATCGCGGCGGGGACGACGACGGTGGTCTTGGCGATGTCCTTGAGGACGTAGGCGCGGTCGTCGGGCACGATCACGACGCCGACGTTGGGATCGATGGTGCAGAAAGGATAATTCGCGGCCTCGGCCTTGCGGGAGCGGGTGAGGGCGTTGAAGAGGGTGGACTTGCCCACGTTGGGCAGCCCGACGATGCCGGCTTTGAGCATAAGGGGCGGAAGTTCTCAGCGGCAAAGGGTGGGGGTCAACGGAAAAGGCCGGCTGGCCGGCGGGGCGTCCGGCGGTCTTCCCGCGATGGCGATGGTCGCCGCGAGCTGGCGGGGCGCGCTTCCCGAGCGAGGCTGGGTGAATCAAGCCGCGGTTGATCTGCTCAAGAAATGACCACGAAAGGCAGGAAAGAGAATACACCGAGTAGTCACCGCCTTCCAGCCGGCTCAGACCGAACTGGAAGTTAGCCGCGAAACACACGCGCGACACGAAAAGGGAATCCGCCGCCGTGGGGGTAGAGGAAGATCACCTGTGAAGATTGATGCTTTACCTTCATTTCAAACGGGAATTCCGAATCGCTGCGCCAATTTAATGAGGTGGTAGTTTCCACCGTCCATAACTAGACCCGCCTCGACATATTCTCTAGCCAACGACTCTTGCCGCAAGTGAATCGCCAGCCAGGCCATTCGCGAGAAGTCGTCCGAATCTGCCTCAGCTTTCCTTGTGGCGAGAACAGAAAGGATTCGAGCCGCTAGATCTCTCCGTTGCTCCTTTTCAATTTCGAGGCCATGCTCGCGCAGGAATAGATTCAACCGATTAGCCGTGTTTGAGAGATCGTAGAACGATACTTCCGTAAGTTGCGCTCGCTCGATAAACGCATGAACTTCACCCAGTGCATCTCCCGTTTGGTAGCATGCGTGGCCAAGAAACCGCCACGCTTCGGCGGCTTCAGCATTTGTTGGCCCGTTTTCCAAAAACCGTCTCAGTTCGTCTTTCGCGCGTTCGTAGCCTTGCGGAGACCGTTCTTCCATGTGCCAGCGAGCTAAAAGAAGCCAACCCGGATTGTAGGCACGACATATGGCCTCCAAGATAGGAGCAAACGACTCATAAGCGGCTCCCGCATCAATCCGCCGTGAAATATTTACGATGAAGCTCTCCGATGCTCCCGGGCTCGACCCCAATCTTCACGCACCTCGGCGCCATTCGATCAGAATTTCGAGGAGGTCTTCGGCGGGTTCTTCACCGGCTTCCCAGTCGACGGGTGAGCCGGCGGCAAGGAGCAGCTTCGCCACGGCGGCATGGTCGCGGTTGGCGCGGCGGTGCGAGCGCAGTCGACACCAAACTCAGACAATTGAAACGCGGAGGTCGCGGAGCACGCGAAGAACCGAGGTGCCGGCTCTGCGTCCTCCGCGATCTCTGCGTTTAATTCGACCGTCCAAGGGCGCGGGCCGCGCCGGGGCTGGGGCTGAATTTGAACGCAGAAGCCAGTAACCAGAAGAGTCGGGCCGGAAAAATTGGCCGCGCTGCAATCCAGGCTGGGCGGGACTTGTCCGGTCGAAATTCCCGGTTTTGCGCGGCCGTGTGGTTGTTGGCCTTAGCCGATCAACTCTTCTTTTTTTCACCTTTCGGGCGGAAAAACAGCACCATGTCGGTCTCGTATGCGATCGGCACCTTGTTGCGCACGACGGGCATGAATATCATGCGCTGAAAAGCGTCCAAGGCTGTTTTCTCGAGCACTCCTTTTGGCGCCGCGTCGATTATTTTGATATCAGTCACTTTTCCTTCCGCCGAAATCTTCAGCGCCACACGCACGAAACTATCCTCCTTTCGACCTTCGAGGCCTTCGGGGATCCTGGGCAGCCCCATGACTTTCGGGATCGCAACCCCGACAAACGGCAGGCCGAAGGGACCGTGTTCAATCCCAGCGAATGCTTCCGGCTTCATCTTCGCCGTAGGGGCGAACCCAAAATCGACGTTGGCGCTGGCACCAAGCAATGGACTTAGAATGAACAGGAAAAGCAGGGTGTTAAATCTCATCTTGGATTGGCTGGGATTTGCGATCGTAGGCGGCGCATGGTAGTTACACCTAAAGTTGCTAATCTCTGGAGGTGCCGGCAAGCCGGAGTTCAGCAGGACAGAACCGCCGGGACTAGGGGCTTGACAGGGGCGGGGCGGGGCGGTGTTGTCCTCAGCTTTTCCAAAGAAGCATCGCTCCGTAAAACATCTCTCATGGCACTCAAAATCCGTCTCACCAAGGTTGGCTCCGTCCATCAGCCGCTCTATCGCGTTGTGGTCGCCGAAGCCCGTTCGCGTCGCGATGGCGACCCGGTTGAGTTCCTTGGCACCTACACGCCGAAGACCAAGGGCAACCCGATCAATCTCAAGCTCGACCGCGTCGAATACTGGCTGGGCAAGGGCGCACTGCCCACCAACACGATGCACGCGATGATCAAGAAGGCCCGCCGCTCCGCCGCGGCCGCGCCGGCCGCCGCGACGGCCTGATTTGGTCCCGCGAAGGCCGCGAAGGAGTCGAAGTCAACGCAAGTCTGTGACGAGCCTCGGATGGATCCGGGGCTCTTTTGTTTTCCAACTTCGAGCCCTTCGCCTCTTCGCGAGACGCCTGGCTCCTCCCATGCCGCTCAAGATCGATGTCCTGACGTTGTTTCCGCGGATGCTCGACGGCTTCCTTGCCGAGAGCATCCTCGGCAAGGGCATCGCGGCAGGACGGCTGGCGGTGAACGTCCACGACCTGCGCGCGTGGACGACGGACAAACACCGGACGGCGGACGACCGGCCGTTCGGGGGCGGGGCGGGGATGGTGATGAAGCCGGAACCGGCGTTCGCGGCGATCGAGCAGCTCCAGACGCCGGGTTGCCGGCGGATTTACCTGACGCCGGACGGCGTGCCGCTGTCGCCGGCGCTGGCGAACGAGTTGTCGACGCAGTCGCACCTGATTTTGCTGAGCGGTCACTACGAGGGAATCGACCAGCGGATCCGCGATAAAGTCATCGACCAGGAAATCTCGATCGGCGATTACGTGCTGACCAACGGCACGTTGGCGGCGGCGGTTTTGATCGATGCGCTGGCGCGTTTCATCCCCGGCGTGCTCGGGGAGGAAAAGTCATTGACGCACGAATCCTTCACCAGCA
>CALFNN010000031.1 GCA_937902925.1 uncultured Opitutaceae bacterium | reverse complement strand
TTCTTCAGCTTCGGCACGAACGACCTCACGCAAACCTGCCTCGGCATGTCGCGCGACGACTCCGGCTCCTTCCTCGGCGCCTACCAGGAGGCCGAGGTGTTCAAGAAGAACCCGTTCGCCTCGGTCGACCAGACCGGCGTCGGCCAGCTCATGGAGATCGCGATCGCCAAGGGCCGCCAGACCCGCCCCGACATCAAGCTCGGCATCTGCGGCGAACACGGCGGCGATCCGGACTCGGTGAAGTTCTGCCACAAGCTCGGCCTGACCTACGTGTCCTGCTCGCCTTATCGCGTGCCGGTCGCGCGTCTGGCCGCGGCCCAGGCCGCCCTCGCCGACGCCAAGAAGTAATCCGCGGTAGCGCAGTCGTTCGTCCATATCTTCAAGCCTCGCGTCGAAAGCGCGGGGCTTTTTTCTTCTAAGAAACCGGCGCGGGCCGGGTCAGATTCCATACCATGAAGCTTCGGGTCCTTTCTCTGATGCTCGCGTTCGCGCAGCCGTCTTTCCTCCGCGCGGCGGACTTCGATGCGGCGGCGGCGGCCAATCAGGTTGGCCTGGCACTCTACCGGCACCTCGCACCGTCGAAGCCGGATGACAATTTCGTCCTCTCCCCCTACTCGATCGAAAGCGCACTCGCCCTCGTTTATGCAGGGGCTGACGGCGAGACCCGCGCCGAGATGGCGCGCGTGCTTCATCTTCCGTCGGACGATCAAACCGTGCGGTCTGGCTTCGGCGAATTGCATTCGGCCTTCGACGCGATCGCAACGCGCACGGAAAACACGGCCAAGGAACGCCGGCGGGACGGCGGGGCTGTCGATCCGATCGAATGGCACGAAGCCAACCGCCTTTTCGGCCAGCAGGGTTATGCCTTTCGCGATTCGTTTCTAAACTTAGTGAACGACGGTTATGCCGCACCGTTCGCGCCGCTCGATTTCAAGCACGCCGCGGAAAACGCGCGCACGACGATCAACGATTGGGTTGCGAACCAGACGAAACACCGGATCGACGAGGTCGTTCCGGACGGCGGCATCAACGCGCGCACCCGGCTCGTGCTCGTCAACGCGATCTATTTGAAGGCGCCGTGGCAGGACCCGTTCGAGAAAGACGACACGGAGCCACGCCCGTTTTATTCCGCCGGTGGCGCCTCCCGCAACGTGCCGACCATGATCAAGACGGCTGATCTCGGCTACGCGAAGGAAAGCAATCTGACCGTCGTGGCCCTGAACTATCTTGATCGCGACCTTCAGTTCCTGATTTTGCTGGCCGACAAGGGCCGGTCGCCCGAGGCCGTCGCCGCGAAGCTCACGGCAGATGATTTCGCCCGGTGGTCGAAAATCGGCGAAGGAAACAAAACCCTCGTCGCGCTTTACCTGCCCCGGTTCCATGTCGAGAGCGGAACCATTCCGCTCGGGGCGAGCTTGCGCGCGCTCGGAATGAAAAGCGCGTTCGATGAGCCCGCCGGCAGCGCCAACTTCGATCGCATCGCGCCGCGCAAACCCGGCGACTACCTCGCACTGTCGGACGTCTTCCACGATACCTTCATTGCGCTCAACGAAGACGGCACCGAAGCCGCCGCCGCGACCGTCGGTGTGGTGCTGAGCACGTTCGCCGTGGCCGCAAAACCGCCCAAGCCCGTCGAAGTGCGCGTCGACCGGCCGTTTCTCTTTGCGATCCAGCACCGCGCGAGCGGCGTGTGCCTCTTTCTCGGCCGCGTCACCGACCCGCGTTGACCCGCTCAGATCCACTCCGCGCGCTCCTCGAAGCGCGTCGGATACATGTTGAGGTATTGAACGATTCGCGGCCGCTCGCCGCGATTCGGCCGGCTGCCGTGTGGCAGCCGCTGGTCCCAGATGACGAGGTCGCCGGCCCGGCCGGCGATGGGCTGCGAGCCGAGCGCGTGCAGGTCTTCCCGTCGCGGATCGACGCCGGGCGGAAGCGTGTCCAGCCACGCGTCTATCCGGCGGTGAAATCCCGGCACGCACGTGAACGCGCCCTGCTCCGCCGGCGTGTCGGCGAGGTAGAGGATGCCCTGCGTGCCGAACGGAATCGGCCGCGCGAGGCTCACGTCCCAGTGCATGTCCGGCCCGCGAAACTTCCAACCCGGCCGCTCGGGCACGTTGAAGCCCGCGCGATCCGTGGTCACCCACAAGTCCGCCGTGCCCCAGAGCTGCGCGAACGCCTTGTGAACGCGCGGCGACCGCCGGTTCGCCGTAAACGCGGGATGCTGGAAGAACTGCACCATGATGCCGTGGTCGTTTGGGACATACCACGAATCCGCCTCGTCCGGGCGCGCGCCGAGATGCCGCCAGATTGCCGCTTCGGCCGCGGCGCGCGTCTCTTCCGGCACCGCGTCGTGGACGATCACGTAGCCGTGCTCCGCCCAGTGGGCGAGATCCGCCGGCGACAGCACCGGTTCCATCGCCTCGATCGCGGCGAGCCCGCGCCGCGTCGACCCCGGCGGTTCCGCGCCGGTGAGGGCGGCGTTGATCCGGGCCACTTGCTCCGGCTCGATGCCGCCGGTAGTCGCGACAATCCATCGCTCAAACTCCTCGAACGACGGCGCGACGCGCATGAGATGTTGTTGCACCTGCTCGAGCCCGAGGCCCAGCGCGTCCGTGACGAGATGATCGAGCTGCCGTTCGATGAGGTCGCCGGACGCGCCACCCTGGCGCGAGGCCAGCGCACGCGACCACAGTCGCTTGAGCTGATACACACCGAGCGCGCCTTTTTCCGACGGCGCCACGAGCTGGGCTTCGATTTGGGACATGGGGTGTAGAACGTCGTCACGAGCAGCACGCCCGCGGCAGCCCGGGACGCTGCATCCAAAACAAATCGGACGCAAGTTCCCGTCGCACGCCCCGCATCCGCTCGTGCCTCACGACCGCGTTCCGAGCCGCCAAACTTGCCGTGGACTCGACGATCATCCGCCTGTTTTCCGCCCGACCCTCGCGTGATGCCCGCGCCCACAGCCCAGTTGTCTTTCCAAACCATGGCCGCCACGGTGTCTCATCGCAGCCAAGCCATGAACCCGCTCCCGGCCCGTCCACTCCTCCTTGCGCTTTGCATCTTCGGTTCCGCCCTGCCACTCGCCGCCGCCAGTTTCGACGTCGCTTCCGCCACCAACCAAGTCGGCCTCGATCTCTATCGCCGACTCGCCGGCGCTAAGCCCGGCGAAAACCTCGTCATCTCTCCCTACTCGATCGAGAGCGCCCTCGCGCTCGCCTACGCCGGCGCGGACGGCTCCACGCGCAGCGAGATGTCCACCGCGCTGCATCTTCCGGTGGACGACGCCGCGGTGGATCGAGCGTTCGCCGGCCTGCGCACGGATCTGGCAACCGCCGCAGCCGAGTCCGCGAAGGTTGCCGTCGCGCGCCACCGCGCCAGTCGCACGCCAATCTATGCGATCATGAACGGCCAGCGGGTCGAGCTCCCGGAAGAGCCGGCCCCGGCCGCGGGCATCGAATGGCACGAGGCGAACCGGTTGTTCGCGCAAAGCGGCTATGCGTTTCGCAGTTCGTTCCTCGCGCTGCTGCGCGACCGCTACGCCGCGCCATTTGAATCGCTCGATTTCCGTCACGAGGACGAGAAGGCGCGAAGCGTGATCAACCGCTGGGTGGAAGAACAAACCCGGGAAAAAATCCTCGATCTCATTCCTCCACGCGGGGTGAGCCCCGACACCCGCCTCGTGCTCGTCAACGCCCTCTATCTCAAGGCCCCGTGGCATACGCCGTTCGAAAAAATTTTCACGGTGCCGCAGCCCTTCCATCTCACGGACAGCGCCAGCCGCGAAGTCCCGACCATGCAACAGGGAGGCTATCTCGGCTACGAACATATGACCGGACTCACGGTCGTCTCGCTCGACTACCTCGGGCGCGAGTTGCAGTGCCTGATCCTGCTCCCGGATGAAGGATCCTCGGTCAGCGCAGTCGCAAACAAACTCTCGACCGCCGATTTCGCGCGGTGGTCGAAACTCGGCAAAGAGACCGGCTCGACGCTGGTGGCATTGCACCTGCCCCGATTTCGCGTCGCTGGCGTAACCGTTCCGCTGCGTCCGGTGCTTAGACGACTGGGCGTGACCAGCGCCTTCGACGAGCCGGAAGGCAGCGCGAATTTCGAACGGATCGCGGCGCGCCGGCCCGAGGACTATCTCAAGCTCTCCGAGGTTTTCCACCAGACATTCCTTGCGCTCGACGAGGAAGGCACCGAGGCCGCGGCTGCGACGGCCGCGGCGGAAAGCTATGCCGGCAGCGCCGCGCGACAGCAGCCGGTCGAAGTCCGCGTCGACCGGCCGTTCCTCTTCGCGATCCAACATCGCGCCAGCGGCACCTGCCTTTTTCTCGGCCGGATCACCGATCCGCGCTGACAAACTTCGCCCGCACGCCGCCGGGAATTCGCCGGAAAAGTCCACGCTCGCCACGCCCGACGCGCGTCACACGTCGCGTTGCACTACAAATATCCCGCGTGGAAAATTTCGAGTCGGGTCTCCCCCGCGATGTGTCTGGGGGAAATTCCTTCCGGCGCAGTCGGGAGTTTTTAAAAAAATATTCCGGATGGACTGTCCGGCGAATGTTCCCGTTGAAGCGGCATCGACGGCTTCGATATTTTTGCTCAACCACCGCGGCGTCGCGGTGTCTGTAATCCCTGCCCCTTGAGAACTCGCCCCAGGGTATTCACGTTTTCCCCTTCTCGCTCGCGTTGCGTCCCGGCAGCGGATCGTAGCCGCGTCATTTCCGGCACGGTCACAACCAGCCATCGCGCTCCCGCCAGCTGCATCGGTGCGGACCGCCTCGCCGGCAATGTCCGCGGCATCCCGGCCGGCCTCTCGCCTTGATTCAGTCCGGGCGGATCGCTGATCCGCTCCACTCGCAACCCCGGTGGCAGGCCACCGGCCCTCCGCTTTCTCATCCCATGACCACGACAAATGCTCCCGCTCCGCGGCGCCACCCGCTCGCCTCCCTCGGATTATTCCTCGCGCTTGCACTCCCGCGACTGCTCGCCGTTTCCGCCTTTCCCGGCGCGGAAGGCTTCGGCGCCAACGCCACCGGCGGCCGCGGCGGCACGGTTTATCACGTGACGAATCTCAACGACAGCGGCACCGGCTCGTTCCGCGACGCCGTCAGCGCCGGCGGCCGCACGGTCGTCTTCGATGTCGGTGGCGTCATCCGCCTCGCGAGCGACATCGCCGTCAGCAGCAACGTCACGATCGCCGGCCAGACCGCGCCCGGCGAGGGCATCTGCCTCTACGGCCGCAGCCTGTCGCTCAGCAGCCGCACCAACATCATCGTCCGCTACCTGCGCATCCGCCAGGGCATCGCGGGCGACAGCGGCAGCAAGGCCCTCGGGATGGACAACGCGAGCAACATCATCGTCGACCATTGTTCGATCCAATGGGGCCGTTGGGACGTCCTCGGCATCACCAACAACGCCCACGACATCACGGTGCAATACTGCATCATGGCCGAGGGCATCAACCCGCAGAGCTTCGGCGCGCTGATCGACTCGGTGACCAACGTCACGCTCAGCCACAATCTCTGGATGAGCAACGAGAGCCGCAATCCGAAGGCCAAGGGCACGATCCAGTATATCAACAACGTCGTCTACAACTGGGGCGGCACCGGCCTCTGCGGCGGCCACTCCGCGGGCGACCATTTCCTCGATGTCATCGGCAACTACTTCATCGAGGGCCCGTCGTCGAACAACCGGCTCGCCGGCCAGTTCCTCGCGACGGATCACGTTTATCAGTCGGGTAATTTTGCCGACCTCGACACCGACGGCACGCTCAACGGCCAGCTCATCGGCGAGGCCGATTTCCATCGCGCCGACGAATCCGGCTACACGCTGCCCACCTTCGAGGCGACCGCCGCGATGCACCCGGCGATTCCCGTCACGATCGACAGCGCCGCGGTCGCCTACCAGAGAATCGTCGCCGAGGCCGGCTGTTCGCTCAGCCGCGATTCGGTCGACCAGCGGCTGATCACCGAGCTCACGTCGCTCGGACTCCAAGGGCAGACGATTCCGCACGCCGACCCGCGCGGCGAAGCGC
Source organism: uncultured Opitutaceae bacterium (assembly GCA_937902925.1). Taxonomy (GTDB): domain Bacteria; phylum Verrucomicrobiota; class Verrucomicrobiia; order Opitutales; family Opitutaceae; genus CALFNN01. Next base: position 49,911 of record CALFNN010000031.1, on the reverse strand, counting down.
TCGTCGGCGGTCAGGGTGACGTCGCGGGCGGCCTGGCGGCCGTGGACACCGACAACGACGGTCTGCCGGATTTTTGGGAGAGCGCCGCTGGCACCAACGCGCTCCTCGCCGATAACAACGGCGATCTCGACGGCGACGGTTTTTCCAATCTCGAAAATTACGTCAACGCCATCGCGAGCGCCGGCGGCCCTTCGGCCACGATCGACGGCCTCGCGGGCGACACCAGCGGGACGACGCTCTATCATGGGATCACGTATACCGCGCATCCAGGCATCGAGCTCCGCGGCGCGAGCGCACCCAATGCGACCGTCGCGCTTTCTCGCGTCGATACCGGAGTGATCGGCAGCACCACCGCGGACGGGAGCGGCGCGTGGGTTTTCGATTATACCGGCACGCTGCTCACAGATCGCGCGTATGCGTTTCAGGCCGTGGTCGGTGCATCGGCGCCGTCGATCGCGTTCGTGGTCCAGGTCAAGACCACTCCGGCCACGGCGCCCGCGATCACGAGCGTGGTCACGTCGCCGGCGTTCGCCATCAACGGCACGAGCGATCCGGCCAACCATATCGACGTCACGCTCGCCGGCACCGGTGTCGTCGGCAGCGCCACCGCCGACGATCTCGGCAACTGGAGCGCACCCTACACTGGCGCGCCACTCCCTCCGGGCACATACACCTTCACCGCTGCGGCGACGGACCTCGCCGGCAACCGCGGTCCGGCCTCCGCGCCTTACGCTGCCGACACCGCTCTCGCAGCACCCGTCTTCACCGGCATCGTCAGCGATTCCGGCGCCTCCGCGACCGACCAGATCACCAACGATCCCACGCTCGTCCTCAACGGCACCAGCTTCGCCAGCGCCACCGTCTCGATCACGCGCCTCGGCGTCGGCGTGATCGGGAGCGCCACCGCCGATGCGAGCGGTGCGTGGTCGTTCAACTACACCGGCACGACGCTGCCCGCCGGCACGTATCAGTTCACCGCCACCGCCTCGGACGGTAGCAACGCAAGCCCGTCGTCGTCGGCGTTCGTCGTCACGATCGACACGACCCGCCCGACGGTCAGTTCGATCAAACGCCAGGACCCGACGACCTCGGCCACGACCGCGAGCACGGTCGTGTTTCGCGTGACGTTTGCCGAGCCGGTCAGTGGGGTCGATGCTGGAGATTTCTCGCTTACGCTCGGCGCGGGCGTCACGGGCGCCATCGCCTCGCTCGTGCCCGTCGACAGCACCGCCTATGATGTCACGGTGACCGGCGTCACGGGCGACAGCACGGTGCGGCTCGATGCGAAGAGCAGCGGCACCGGCATCGTCGATGTCGCGGGCAACGCCATGAACACCGGCTTCACCTCCGGTCAGACCTACACCATCCGGCTGCCGGGCAGCGGCGTGTGGACCTCGACCGACAACAACCAACGCTGGAGCAATCCCGCCAACTGGGACGACGCCATCGTCGCCGACGGCGCCGGCGCCACCGCGGACTTCACCAACTTCTCCGAGGACGTGACCGTGCAGCTCGATTCGGCGCGCACGCTCGGCCGGCTCGTGTTCGGCGATCCGGGCGTCACCGACCCCGCGCTCTGGACGCTCGGCAACAACGGTTCGCCGGCCAATGTGCTCACGCTCGCGGGCCCGACGCCCAATCTCCACGTCAACGCCGTCGTCACCTCGGGCGGCGACACCGTCGACGTGCCTGCTGCGGCCGATTTCCCAACGACGCTCGATGTCGTTCTCGCCGGCTCGGGTGGCTTCACGAAGACCGGCGTCGGCACGCTGCAGATCACGCAGCCCGCGACGATCACCGGCCCACTCACGATCACCAAGGGCGTCGTGCAGATCGGCCCGGGCGGATCGCTCACGCCGTCGTCCGTCAGCATCTCGACCTCGCAGCAGCTCCGCGTCGCCGGCGGCACGTTCACCACGCCGGGCAACGTGACGTGGAATTCCGGCACCGGCACGGGCATCATCGTCAGCGCGGGCACGGGCGACTTCCAGCGCATCCTGCCCTCGAACACCCGCAACAGCTTCGTGCGCGTGACCGGCGGCACGTTCTCCGCGACCGAGATCAAGTTTCCGCGCAGCGGCGATTCGGAGTCGCAGGCGCTCGCCGCCGGCGTGCAGATCAGCGGCGGCGATTCGACCGTCGGCACGATCGGGCTCGGCACCGACAACTCCTGGGGTGCGATGACGATCTCCGGCGGCCGATTGACGGTCACCGGGCCGGTCCACGTCGGTTTTCAAGTCACGTCCGCCCGCGGCGGAGATGTCGCCGTCTCCGGCGGCGAGTTCGACGCGCTCGACGCCTCACCCACCGGCGGCTTGATCCTCGCCCGCAACCCAGCCACCGACTCGCCCGCCCGCGCCAACAACACGAACCAGATTGCCAAGTTCACGATCACCGGCGGCGTGAGCAACATCGCCCGCCTCGCGCTCGGCTACGATGCCAGCTCGAGCGCCGGCTCCGTCACCGTCGCGGTCACGGACGGCGAGCTCAACCTCGGCACGGGCGGTATCGTGAAGAACGGCACCATGGCCAGTTCCATCACGCTCAATAGCGGCACGCTCGGCGCCTTCGCCCCGTGGAGCACCTCGCAACCGATCGTGCTCAACGGCACGCCGGCGGCTCTCGCGCTGCGCGCCGCAAACGCGAGTGGCGATCCGTTCGACTTCGCGCTCACTGGCCCGCTCACCGGCCCCGGCGGATTCGACAAAACCGGCGCCGGCACGCTCACGCTCGCCGGCGCGAACACGTTCGCCGGCTCGGTCGCGATCGACGCCGGCACGCTGCTCGTCACCGGCAGCCTCGCCGCCGGCGGCGAAGTCGACATCAACCCCGGCGGCACGCTCGCCGGCGGCGGCGCGATCGGCAAGGCCATCGTCCTCAACGGCGGCACCCTCGCGCCCACCGGCACCGCGCCCGCCGCGGCGGTCACCTGGAACGCCGGCAGCCTGCTCGCGATCCGGCTCGGCGCCAGCGGCAGCTCGGACCAGCTCGCGCTCGGTGGCCCGCTCACGAAGGGCGCCGCCGGCAGCTACGTTGTCGCACTCGCCGCCGGCAGCGGCTTCGCCGCGGGCAACACCTATACGATCGCGACGTTTGCCTCGACGGATTTCGCGGCGAACGACTTCACCGCCGTCGGTCTGCCGTCGGGTTACCAGGCATTCTTCACGCTCACTGGCACGAGCCTTCAGGTCACCGTCAAAGCCGTCGCCGGCCTGACGCTCGGCAACCTCCAGCAGGCCTACGACGGCACGCCGAAGTCCGTCACCGCCGCGACCGCTCCCGCCGGACTCGCCGTGACGCTCACCTACGACGGCAGCTCCACGCCGCCCACGCTTCCAGGCTCGTATGCGGTGATCGCAACGATCGACGATCCCAGTTCCTCCGGCACCGCCAGCGCGACACTCACGATCAGCGCCACGGCGCTCGTCCGCCACGCGCCGACGTTGAACGGCGACATCGACGGCTCCGTGCAAATGCTCCTGCCCGAAAGCACCACGCTCAACGGCAACGCGATGGTCTCCGGCGATCTCCTCGTGCCGGGCTCGCCCGCCGTGCAGCTCAACGGCCACCCCACCTATGGCAGCACGCTCGACGGCTCCGGCAGCGCTTCGCCCGCGAACTACACCATCACGCTCAACGGCGGCTCCGTCCTCCGCCACGTCGTCCGCCGCGTCGACCCGATCGCGATGCCCGCCGTCGCCGCGCCGCCGCCGCCCGCTGGCACGCGCAATGTGGCGCTGAACTCCCCCGGCCAGAGCCCGGGCGATTTCGCCACGCTGCGCAATCTCACGCTCAACGGCAACGCCGGCGCCATCGCCGTCCCGCCGGGCTCCTACGGCAGCTTCATCGCGAACGGCAACGGCAGCTTCGTCCTCGGCATCGCCGGCGCGACCGAACCCGCCGTCTACAACTTGCAGGCGCTCACGCTCAACGGCACGGCGCAACTCCAGATCGTCGGCCCCGTGGTCCTCACGCTCGCGAGCGGCACAAACCTCAACGGCAACGTCGGTTCCTCCCCGCATCCCGAGTGGCTCACGCTGCAACTCGCGGCCGGCGGACTCACGCTGAATGGCAACGTCTCGTTCAGCGGCGTCGTGATCGCGCCGGGCGGCACCGTCGTCGTCAACGGCAGCAGCACGCTCCACGGCCACGTCACCGCCGATCGTCTCACGATCAACGGCAACGGCTTGCTGGAGGAGCCCGCACCGTAGCCCCGGCGCCCTACAGCGGAAATTCCTCCGCCAACTTCACGGGCCGCCCTTCGGCAATCGAACGCCGGAGGGCGGCCTCCACCTGCAACTCGCGCAGCCCATCCGCCCCGGGCACGGGCGGCGGCTTGCCCTCGCGCAGCGACTGCAAATACGCGCCGATCGCTTTGCGAAACGACTCGTCATAGCTCGCCCAGCGCGAGGTGTCGCGCACGAACGAGATCGTCTCGTGCTGCGACCGCGCACCGTCGAGAATCTCCAGCGTGCCGTCGAGATCGCGCAGGTGCAGCCGGCCATTCTCGAAGGTGAACGTCAGCTCGAAGAGCGGATGCTGCCACTTCATCCCCGCCGTGCCGATGATCGTGCCCGCCGCGCCCTCCGCCGTGACGAACGCCGCCGTCACGTCCTTCGCCGCGCCGACGCGGTCGCCCGTGCGCTCGACCGGACCCGCCAGCGCGGCGATCTCCCGGATGTCGCCGGCGAACCAGTGGATCAAGTCGATCGCATGGCTCCAGCACGCGTAGTGCACCTGGGCCGCGACGTTGATCACACGGCCGAATCGTCGCTCCGCTGCGATTCTCCGCGCCGTGATGCTCTGCTCGAAAAACCGGTAGTTGAACACCATCGCCGTCTCGCATCCGCGCTTCGCCGCGAGCCGGAGCATTTCACGTCCCTTGGTAAAATCCTCCTCGCTCACCCGCGCCTGCCCTTGCACCGCAACCAGCGGTTTTTCGAAGAAAATCTTCGGCACGCCGAGTTTGATCAACGCCGTGCCCACCTCGTGGCGGACGGTCTCCGCCGTCAACACCAGCGCCGCCGTCGGCTGCCAAGCCGCGACCGCCTCGAGCGTCGGCAGCACCTCGCATCCGAAGTGGCGGCCCGCCTCCACCGCCCTGGCGCCCGTGCGATTCCAACAGGCGAACGTCACGCCGGGCTGCGCCGCGAGGAAAGGCAGATAATTGTTTCGCGCCACTTCGCCCGTGCCGACGACGGCGATTCTAAGCGAAGCGGGATCGGTCGGATTCATACGGAATAATTCAGAAGCCAGGAAGCCACGAACGGAACTGACCTTTCTTTCCTGGCTTCTGAATTCAGTTTTTTTTCGAGTTTTCCATCGGCAAAATCTCTTCGCTCACGACGTCGGGAACGGATTCCGCTCCGGAAACTGTGCCTGGTGCCAGTAGGGATAAATCCGTTCCTTCGCGCTCGCCGCATCGAGTTTCGCGACCTGTGCTGGCGTCAGCGCCCAGCCTGCGGCGGCGAGATTCTGCTTCAATTGCGCCTCATCGCGCGCGCCGACGATCACCGTCGCCACGCTCGGCCGGCGCAACACCCAGTTGATCGCGACCTGCGCCACGCTTTTGCCCGTCTCCTTCGCGACGTCGTCGAGCGCATCCACCACGCGATAAACAAACTCTTCTTCCGCGGGTGGCGCGATCTTGACCGTGTCGGGATCGTTGAGCCGGCTGACCTTGGGCAGCGGCTGGCTGCGTCGCACCTTGCCGCCGAGCCGGCCCATGCCGAGCGGGCTCCACACGACCGCGCCCACGCCCTGATCCAACGCCAGCGGCATGAGTTCCCATTCGTATTCGCGTCCGATCAGCGAGTAATAAGCCTGGTGCGCCACATAGCGGGCGAGTCCGTATTTCTCGGACACGGCCAGCGACTTCATCAGGTGCCAGCCGGAAAAATTCGAGCAGCCGATGTAGCGGACCTTGCCGGCGCGCACGAGATCGTCGAGCGCCTGCAACGCCTCCTCCACCGGCGTCATCGCGTCGAAGCCGTGCAACTGGTAGAGATCGATGTAATCCGTGCCGAGCCGCCGGAGGCTCCCCTCGCACGCCTTGATCAAATGATGGCGCGACGAGCCGACGTCGTTTGGCCCGTCGCCGAGGCGGAAGGTCGCCTTCGTGGAGATGATCACCTGCTCGCGCCGTCCCTTGACCGCCCCGCCAAGGATTTCCTCCGCCGCACCGGCGGAATACATGTCGGCCGAATCGAACATCGTGACGCCCGCCTCGAGGCAGAGGTCGACCAGCCGCGTCGCCTCCGGCACGCCGACATTGCCCCATTCCGTGAACCCACGCCCGCCGCCAAACGTCGCCGTGCCGAGGCAGAGCGCCGGCACCTTGAATCCCGACCGGCCGAGTTTTCTGAATTCCATGACGATCCTATAGGCTATTCATCGCCGACTGATAAAGCAGGAAGGCGGGATGCGAGCGAGGGTCCTTCTGGCAAAGTGCCGGCATCAAGTTCCTGGGCGCATCGCTGTCACCAAGTCGCGAGCCTTTCCACGCGACCCGAGCTCGAATTCGGCACGCTGGCCGAACACGAACCGATTCACGGCCAGCGCAAATCCGACGCACGACCACACCGTCAGGGCCATCGAGTGCAGGAAATGCCACGGCGCCGGCACCGTTGCAGGGTGGCTGTCGTGCAGCGCCGGCCAGCCGAACGCAAACAGCGCGTAAAACCCGGCGCCAAAGACAATCGTCGCGATGACGGCGCGCGCATCGACGTTGCGGAACAGGAGCCCGATGATGAACGCCGAGAGGATCGGCATCGAGAACAGTCCGATGAGCGACTGGATCGTCTGCATGATGCTTTGCGACTGCGCGTAGGCCGGGACCATCGCGATCGAGAACAACGCGAACCCCACCTGCAGCCACGTGCTCAACCGCCGGACGTTGCCGTTCGCGTTGATGTATTTCTGGTGCAGGTCGCAGACGTAGAGCGCCGCGGAGGAGTTGAGCGTCGCATTGTAGCTCGTCATCACGGCGCCGAACATCGCCGCGGCAAACGCGCCGAGCAGCCAGTGCGGCAGCAACTGGCCGACAATGTGCCCGTAAGCGGCGTCGTGCTCCATCGCACCGTAGAGCTTGTAAGCGCAGAGGCCGGGGATGACCACGATCGGGGGGATGATCAGCAGGCGGACCGCCGCCGCGGCGTAGACGCCCCGTTTCGCCTCGCGGATCGAGGGCGCCGCGAGCGCGCGCTGCGTGATCGTCTGGTTGGTGCTCCAATAGTAGAGCTGCGAAAAAATCATGCCCGTCAGCAAGGTCGGCCACGGGATCGGCGCATCGGAGCCGCGGAACAGCGTCAGGCGCTCGGCGGGAACGCCGGAGAAATCCCAATGGATCGCGTTGAGCGAGAGCACCGTCACCAGCACCGCCATGCCGAGGACGACCACGCCCGTGTAGGTGTCGGACACCGCGACCGCCCGCAGCCCGCCGCCGATGGCATAAGCCGCACCGACCACCGCGACCCCGCACGACAGGACGATGATCGGCGTGTCGAGGCCGAACATTGTTTTGATCAGCAGCGAGCTCGTGTAGAGCATGATCGGCAGGAAGATCAGGACGTCGCCGAGGAGAAAAATGGCCGAGACGGTCGCCCGGATGTGCTTGTTGTTGTAACGACGCTCGAGGAGCTCCGTGACCGTCGTGCATTTGTATTTGTAGTAGAGCGGCACGAAAATCGTCGCGAGCAGCAGCAGGCCCACGAAGCCCGAGAGTTCCCACAACACCATGTTCAGCGTCTGCGGGCCGTTCATCCCGACAAACGTGTCGGTGTTGATGTTGGTGAGCGTGATGGAGCCCGCGATGAAAACCCAGCTCAGGCCGCTGCTCGCGAGGAAGTATTCCTTCGTGTCGTCGGTTGAACGCGTCGACTTGCGGCAATGGAGCCACGTGAGCAACGCGACCAGCGCGTTCAGGCCAAGAAAGACACAGAGCTGGACAATGGTGGCAGTCGGCATGGGGCGGCGAAAAAAGGGGGTTGGCCGGCGCCTCGCAACAGCGCGCGAAGCGCGAGACTTTCGCAGCACCCGCAGTGTGGCAAGGCCCGATGAAGGCGAGCAACGCGTCAGCCGCGATACTCAAGCTCCCGCGGCCAGCTTGCCGGATCGGACAAATTGTAGTCGTCTTTTTTTTCGCAGGAACGGATAGCTGTCCGAAACGTCAGGCAGGGCACGCTTGCCTGTCCGCTCCGCGATCCCCTCCAGTCTCTCTTTTTTCATGACCCTCGATCAATCGTCCCCCCTTCCTCGTTCCCGCCGTTTCGCGCCTTCGATTTTTGCCGCGGCCCTGGCGGCGACTCTGGCGGTCGCGGGTTGCGCCACAATGCCGGATGCCGGCACCGCGGGCGCCACCGCCAGCACGTCCGCGCCGATCGGCTGGGACTCCGTCCCCGGCATCCTCGCCCGGATCAAGGCCCCGACATTTCCGAACCGTGACTTCGCGATCACGGACTACGGCGCGAAGGCCGACGGCACGACGGATTGCACCGACGCGATCGCCCAGGCCATCGCCGCATGCAATGCCGCCGGCGGCGGGCGCGTGGTCGTGAGCGGCGGCGTGTTTCTCACCGGTGCCGTTCACCTCAAGAGCAACGTCAACCTCTATGTCGCCGAGGGCACCACGCTGAAGTTCAGCCCCAACCCGGCGAAGTTCCTGCCGGTCGTGCTCACGCGTTTCGAGGGCACCGAGTGCATGAACTACTCGCCGCTGATCTACGCCTACCAGCAGGAGAACATCGCCGTGACCGGCAAGGGCACGCTCGATGGCTCCGCGTCGCGCGAGACGTGGTGGGGCCTGATCCGCCGCGACGCGATCGCCAACGGCGCCAACGGCCAGCGCCAGTCGTCGCAGCTCGAATTGATTCAAATGGGTGAAAAAAACGTGCCGGTCGAGCAACGCATCTTCGGCGACCGGGGCACGCTGCGGCCGAACTTCATCGTCCCCTATCGCTGCAAGAACGTCCTCATCGAGGACGTCCACATCATCAACTCGCCGATGTGGGAGGTGGTCCCCGAGCTTTCGGTCAACGTCACGGTCCGCGGCGTCGAGATTCACAGCCACGGCCCGAACAACGACGGTTGCGACCCCGAGAGCAGCCGCGATGTCCTGATCGAGAATTGCATCTTCGACACCGGCGACGACTGCATCGCGATCAAATCCGGCAAGGACGCCGACGGCCGCCGCGTGAACGTCGCATCGGAGAACCTCATCATCCGCAACTGCGTGATGCAGGACGGCCACGGCGGGGTCGTGCTGGGCAGCGAGAATTCCGGCAGCATCCGCAACGTCTTCGCCGAAAACAACAAGATGGACAGCCCCAACCTCCAGCGGGCGCTCCGGCTCAAGACCAACGCAGGCCGCGGCGGCGTCCTCGAAAATGTCTTCATGCGCAACTGCACCGTCGGCCAGGTTTCCGATTCGATCCTCACGATCGACCTCGTCTACGGTCGCGTCACCGAGGGAAAGTTTCCGCCGACCGTCCGCAACGTGCTCATGCAGAATGTCACGTCGAAGAAAGCCCCGCGCGTGCTCAGCATCGTCGGCACGGACCAGTCGATCATCGAAAATGTGCGCATCGAGGACTGCACGTTCACCGGCGTCGAGGGGGCCGACATTCTCGCCCACTCCGGCGACGTCAGCTACAAGAACGTGACCATCACCCCCGCGCCGCGCGCCCGCAACGCCGGGCCGGCCCGGGCCGCGGCCCCGCGGTCCGGCGAGTAAGCGGACTTTCCCCGCGCAGTGCCCCGCTGGCGAAGCGCGTTCCGGCCGGGGAAGCTTCGCCGGTTTTCCGCCGGACAATTCACCACCACCCGCCACCTGTCGCGAATCGATCATGAATACCCCTCGTGAATACTTGACCCGCCCTCGCGGCTTTGCGCGCGTCCGGAATGCCGCCCGTCGATCGCTGGCCGCAGGTGCATTGAGTGTGCTGGTTGCGGGCGCGACCACGACGTCGCCCGCCGCCGAGCTGCCGACGGCCGACGCCACGCCGGCGAACGGCGCCACCGGCGTCCCGATCAACGTCAAGCTGTCATGGCAGGCGGTGCCGGGGGCCAAGGGCTACGAGATTTACTTCGGCCCGGAAGATTCGCCCGCCTTCCAGTGCCGCGTTTCCGCCCCAACGTTTCTCCTGGAGACGCTCAGCGCGGGGAAATCCTACCACTGGCGGGTCGATCCCGTCATGGCCGACGGCACGAGACGCGGCGAGATTCTGGATTTCACCACGACCGCGAAGGCTGACCGCGACGCGATGTTCGACTGGTCGATCCGGATCGCGAACACCGTGCGCGCACTCTATCCCAACGGGCCCGGCGGGTGGAACTACACGCAGGGCATGGTCCTCGACGCCCTCTATGCCATCGCGGCGCGCACCGACCGCGCGTCCGATTTTCCCTACATCCAGCAATGGCTCGATCGCTACATCACGCCCGAGGGCACGCTCAACGCGAACGCCATTCCGCCGGACCTCCACAGCCTCGACCGCTTCCGGCCCGGTCCCGCCCTGTTATGGACTTACCAGCGGACCAAGGACGAAAAATACCTGAAGGCCGCCACCTACATTGCCCGCCAGCTCGACGCCCAACCGAAGACCAGCGACGGCGGCTACTGGCACCGGCAGACTTATCCCAACCAGATGTGGCTCGACGGCATTTACATGGCCGACGTGTTTTCGGTCGAATACGCCGCGACGGCGAACGAGCCGAGATACTTCGACGAGGCGGTGCATCAGGTGCTGACCGTCTACAAACACACCCACGACCCGAAGACCGGGCTGTTTTATCACGGATGGGACGAAACGAAAACCCGCCCGTGGGCGAACAAGGAGACGGGCGCCTCACCCGAGTTCTGGGGGCGCGCGATCGGTTGGTATGGCGCGGCGATGGCCGACATTCTCGACTGGCTTCCGCCCGATCATCCGGGGCGCAAGGAGATCCTGCCGGTCTTCCAGGCGTATTGCGCCACCCTGCTGAAATTCCAGGACCGCGACACCGCCATGTGGTATGAGATCGTCGACAAACCCAACGGGCCGAAGAACTACGTCGAGACCTCCTGCTCGACCATGTTTGCCTACGCGATGGCGCGCGGTGCCCAGCGGGGCTGGCTTCCGCCCGAGTATCTCGAGCACGCCCGCCGCGCCGCCCGCGGCATCCTCAATCACAAGATCGAGCTGAAACCGAACGGCACGATGGACATCCTCGGCACCGTCTCCATCGGCACGCTCGGCGGCAACAACGGATTCTACGACACCTACATGAACGACCGCGTCGTGACCAATGACCAGAAAGGCATCGGCGCCTTCATGTATCTGAGCATGGCGTTGAGCGAGACCGCCAACGACACCGGTCCGGCGAGCCGCGAGTTTCCACGGCGCGGGCCGTGACGGAGCCGCCGCCCTGCCCGCGGACCGGTTACTCGTAGCGCAGCGCCTCGATCGGATCGAGCTGCGCGGCCTTCCGCGCCGGATAGTAACCGAAGAAAATCCCGATCACCGCGCTGAAAGCGAACGAGCCGACGATGGCGTAACTGGGCGTCAGCGTGGGCCAGTTGAACTGCGCGGCCAGCGCGGACGATACGCCCATGCCGACGCCGATGCCAATCAGCCCGCCAACGATGCTGAGCAACACCGCCTCGGTCAGGAACTGGCGCATGATATCGCGCTTGCGCGCGCCCACCGCGAGGCGGATGCCAATCTCCCGCGTTCGCTCGGTCACGGACACGAGCATGATGTTCATGATGCCGATGCCGCCGACGAGCAGCGACACCCCCGCGATCGCGCCCAGCAGCCCGGTCATCGTCTTCGCGGTCGAGGTGGCGAACTCCGTGATCTCCGCCTGGGAGCGGATCATGAAATCGTCGTCGCGGCCCGGCAGGATGCGGTGGCGCTGGCGGAGCAGCTCGGAAATCTGCGTCGTGACATTCTCGATCGAGCTCGCATCGGTGGCACTGACGTTGATCGACCGGAGAAAATTCTGCCCGAACAGCCGGCGCATGGCGGTCGTGTGCGGGACGAGGGCGACGTCGTCCTGATCCTGGCCCATCATGTTGGAACCCTTGGCAGAAAGGAGCCCGACCACGGTGAACGGGATGCCCTTCACGCGCACCGTGGCGCCGATGGGGCTGGCATCCTCGAAGAGTTTCTTGGCGGTCGTCTGGCCGAGCACGACCTTGCGGGCGGCGCCATTGATATCCTCCTCGGTGAAAAAGTCCCCCTCGGCGAGCGGCCAGGCCCGGAGGTCGAGGTATTCGTGGCTGACGCCCATGACCGACGCGTTCCAGTTGAGATTGCCAGCGACGAGCTGGACGTTGCCGCGGACCTCGGGGCTCATGTAGGCGACCCCGTCGACCTCCTTGCGCAGGGCCACGGCATCGTCGAGCGTGAGCGTGGGCGCACCGCCCATGCCGGAGAACATGCCGCCGCGGCTCATGTTGCCGGCCATGATCATGACGACGTTCTGGCCGAGCGCGGCGATCTGCTGCTCGACCTGCACGCGCGCGCCCGTGCCGATGCTGACCATGCCGATCACGGCGGTGACCCCGATAATGATGCCGAGCATCGTCAGGAGCGTGCGCATGAGATTGCGCCGGAGGGCGCGCAGCGCGACGCGGATGATGGCGAAAAGGCGTTTCATGAGACAAGATCGGCCGCCTGCTCCTCGGCGGCCACGCGCGCGAGTTCCTCGGCGGAGGTGAGGCGGGGGTTGACCACGTCGTCCCGGCGGATGCGCCCGTCGCGCATGATGATGATGCGGCGAGCGAACCGGGCGACGTCGAGTTCGTGGGTGACCATCACCACCGTCATGCCGGCGTCGTTGAGCTTTTGAAACACGCCCATGATCTCGATCGAAGTGCGCGTATCGAGGTTGCCGGTGGGCTCGTCGGCGAGCAGGAGCGAAGGGCCGAGCACGAGCGCGCGGGCAATGGCGACGCGCTGCTGCTGGCCGCCGGAGAGCTGATTGGGCACGTGGTCGGCGCGGTTGGCGAGGCCGACCTGGCCGAGCGAGCGCAACGCCCGCCGCCGCATTTCGTCGCCCGGCAGCGGCGGATGCGCGTAGAGCATCGGCAGCTCGACGTTTTCGAGCGCCGTCGTGCGGCTGAGGAGATTGAACCCCTGGAAGACGAAACCGATCTTGTGGTTCCGGATGGCCGCGAGGGCGTCGGAATCGAGCGCGGCGACGTTGGTGCCGTCGATCCGATAAATCCCGCGGGTCGGCCGGTCGAGGCAGCCGAGGGTATTCATCAGCGTGGACTTGCCGGACCCGCTGGCGCCCATGATTGCCACGAATTCGCCCGGCATGACGCGCAGAGAAATGCCGCGCACCGCGTGGACCGGCGTGGCGCCGGTGTTATAGATGCGGTGCAGGTCGACGATTTCGATGACGGGTTTCATGCGGCGAAGGAAACCGGCGGTATCATTTCTTGGGAGCGCCGGGCGGACGCGGCGGGCCGAAGATATTGTTGGTGCCGCCGCTCGCCGCGGCGGCGGCCTGGGCCGTCACCGTCCCGATTGCGACGACGTCGCCCTCCTTCACGCCGGAAAGAATCTCGACGTTGGAAGCGTCGCTCACGCCGACGCGGACCATGACCGCCTGGAGCGATCCCGCGGCCTGGCCGGCGGCGTTCGGCGTGCCGTTGACGATGTAGAGTGTCGCGCGCTGCGCCCCGCCGGACGGACCGCGGCCGGCGCCAAAGCCACCGCCCATGCCGCCTCCGCCCATGCCGCCGCCACCGAAGCCCCCTCCACCCGGCGGCCCAAAACCTCCGCCACCGCCCGCACCCGCCGCGGCCATCCGCGCCCGCATCGCGGCGGCCATGGCGGTTCGCTCGTCGGCGTCGAGTTTCCCGTCGCCGTTCTTGTCGAACTGGGCGAGCAGGCGCTGGCGGATTTCCAGCGGAAGTTGGTCAAGCGACGGCCCCTCGCCCTCGGGACTGGCCGCGGCGGCGAGGACCGTCGCACCCTCGGGTGGCTTGAAGCGCAGCGCGGAGTTGGGCAGCCGGAGGACGTTGGTCCGCCGGGTGGTGGCGATGATGATGTTGGCGGTCATGCCGGGGCGCAGCCTCAGGTCGGAATTGTCGGCCGAGATGATCGTCGGGTAAGTGACGACGTTGTTGGCAATGGTGGAATTGTTGCGGACCTGCCGGACCTTGCCCTGGAACGTGCGCCCGGGAAACGCGTCGACCGTGAACGTCACGGACTGGCCCGACTCGACGTTGCCAATGTCAGCCTCGGAGATCGCGGCCTCGATTTCCATCTGGCTGAGATCGCCGGCGATGGTGAAAAGCGTCGCGACCGAATAGTTCGACTGCACAGTCTGGCCGACATCGACGGAGCGCTTGAGCACGACGCCCTTGACCGGCGAGTAGATCTTGCAGCGGTCGAGGTCGAGCTTCGCGCTCTTCACCGCGGCCTCGGCGTTTTTCGCCGAGGCCTGCTGCTGGCGGAGTTCGGCGCTCACCTGGTCGAAATCCGACTGGGCGATCAGCCGCTTGGTGAGCAGCTCGGCGGAGCGGGTGACATTGAGCTGCTTGAGGTCGAGCGCGGCCTGCACGGATTGGAGGTTGGCGTCGGCCTGGAACAGCCGCGCCTCGTAGGTCGACGGATCGATCTCGGCCAGCAACTGCCCCTCCGTGACGACATCGTTGAAGTCCACGTAGCGTTTCAGGATGTTGCCGGAAACCTGGCTGCCGACGTCGACGGTCGTCAGGGCCGAAAGCGAGCCGCTGCCGGTGACCGTCTGCGTGACGTCACCCCGCTGCACGGCGGCAGTGCGGAAGGCCACCGTGGTGGCGGCAACCTCTCCGGAACGGCGCCACCAGATGAAGGCCCCGGCGGCAATCAGGATGACGATGCCCCACTTCACGAGACCGCCGAACCCCTTGGCGCGCGGCGCGACGGGCTCTTCTCCCATGTCGCTAAGATCGGGGAGCCGCGGGGCGGCAGACACCGGGTCGTTGGGAGCGGGCGGTTGCTTTTCCATCATGCCACGGTGGCAAAATCGGAACGTCCGGCAAGCACCGTGCTGCCAACCGGTCAATTAACGATACGAACGGCGGATAAGTTGGTTCGAAGGCAATGGAACCCGACAAACAGTCCCACCGAGCCGGCCAATTCCCACTCGGCCGAGTCCACAGGCGGTAACGCCGGGCGTCGCGCGCACAACCGCCCGCAACCGGGCCGAAGGCTAGCCTTTGACCAGCGAATCCCGCAACTGCTGACCCACGCGCAGCACCACCCGGCAGACATTTTCACGCACCACGGGATCGTCGGTGGCAACCTTACAGCCACGTCGCTCGCCCTCGAGCCAAGTTTCGTCCTGGATGATTTTGTGAATCACCGGGAGCTGGCGAAGGACGACGGGGTCGGGAGAATTCATCGGTCGAAAGGCGCCTCGGATCGAAAAACGAAGGTGCCTCAATGCACATATCGACCCCCTTTGTCGAAATCGAAGTGAGGGTTTCACCTGAATCCTGCTGGCCAAAATCACCGTCTTTTTTTTGCCTGTTCTGGTGTGAAACCGGCTTCCGAGGTTGCGCCGGTCCTTTTTCGTTCGCTTAACTCCACCGCTCACTCTCCCGAAATGCCTTCGCTGACCACCGCCCTGCCCTCGCTGCCCGATCCGAACGACCCGCGCCTCCTCGCCTATCTCAACCTGAAACTTCGGGAAATCGGCCAGCCCGGCGTGGCTCTCGCTGGCAACGACGCGTTTGCCGGTTTCGTCGACCATTTTCTGACCCTCAGCCGGGAAAAAGACCGCGCGCTCGCCCAGCACCTCTGCCCGGTCGACCAGCGCATCCAGAACTTCCTCTACGACACGCTGGAGGGCGTCGCTGAGGTCCCGCGGCTTCCGGCCGCCACGCTGGTGCTCGACCGACCCGGCCTCGCCCGCGCGCTCTCGCTGCCCCCGACCCGCGATGCCCACAACGGCGGCATCCTCTCCTCGCGTCGCGTGCGCCAGGGCGTGCTCCACAACCCGCGCAGCGACCGCCGCACAACCCAGGGCATCTTCCACGTCACCGAGGGCGGCCTGCCGATCCCCAACGACAAAAAGGCGGTGCCCCCCGGAGTCTTCGCCCGGCTGCTCGCCCGGGCGTTTCAATCGACCCCCGATTTCCTCCGCCTGCCATTCACCGCGGCGGAATCGACCCAGGCGGAATGTTTCGTGTCGCTCCACCTGCGCCCCGTCGTCGTGCCGGAAGTCCCGGGATTCTCGCCCCTCCGCGCGATGGAGACGCGGTTCTTCGTCCCGGGCAGCCTCGTGGCGAACCTCGACTTCGTCGAAAGCATCTTCGGCAACGCCGGCGACCCGCATCTGCCCGAAAACGACGCCGCGCTCGATCCCGGGCACTGGACCGGCCACACCGGCTGCGTCATCCTCGCGCCGCACCTCAACGGCATCACCAAGCGCGAACTCGGCCTGCCCCGTTGGGAGGACGCCACGGAGCGCCAGCGCCGCGACGGCATGTGCTGGCGCGACGCCGCCGAGCCCTACAACGACGGCACGCCCTTCAAGCTCACCGCGCGCGATGCCTCGGGCGTGATCGTCACCCTGATCTCCGACAACTATTTCGGCTACTGCAAGAAGGAGGTGAAGACCCAGATCAGCTTCGCCGCGAATCTCCTCGGTCGCGCCGAGGAGGAACATGCGGGCGGTGCGATCGTTTTCCCGAGCTACGATCTCGGCGAGGATTTCACGCTCAATCCAAACCTCCCCGACGTGACGCACACGTTCGCCGAGTCGCTCGCCTTGCTCGGCGACCGCGCCGAGGTCCAGCCGGGCGGCTGGGCGCGCGACCGCCTCCATGCCGACGTCTATTACGTTCCGTCCGACGCGCGGTTCGATCTGCGCACCCAGCGCATCGCGTGGCCCGACGCCGGCGGCGCGGAGCAAAAGCTGAAACTGCTCCCCGGCATCACCTACGTCCTGCCGTCCGGCTACAAAGTCGAGATGGCCAAGCCCGACGAGACCCACCAATGGCGCCTCCGCGGCACCACCGCCGAGGGCCTGCTCTGCCACAAACCGTGCACCGTGTCCGGCGGCGGCAAATCCGAGATTTCCAAGCCGATCGCCGACGCGATGTTCGCCGGGCCCGTCTTCGTCAGCGACCTCGCGCGCGACCTCGATGCCGTCGAGGTGATCCTGGGTCGCGACTACCACGAGCGTTTTCGCAATCCCGCGCACAACCAGCCCCGCGGACGCTCGATTCTCAGCCCCCAGCGCTCGCTCGGCTCCGTCGTCAAGCTGCTCAGCCGCAGCTCCGACTACACCGACGAATACAACGCGTGGCTCGCGACCATCCCGCGCTCGGTGCGCGATCTCGTGCTGCTCCTCAAGCGCCTCTACAAGCCCGAATGGGGCGCCGACTGGCGCCAGCAATTCACCGTCGACACGATCAACGCCCGGCCCGGCAACGAGCTCAAATACCACAAGGAACGCCTCGTCACGAACTACCTCCGGGTCGGCTACACCCGCGAGGGCGGCTGGCGCACCTTCACGCTGCGGTCGGACTTTTTTCCCGCGGAGAAAATCCAGGCCGAGGACGACATCACGGCCTCGACCGTGGCGCCGCGCAGCCAGGTGCCGTGCCTGCCGCAGTGGGTCACCGAGCCCTCGTTGAAGTTCGTCCACAATTGCGAACTCCGTCTTTTCCAGCGCCCCGACGATGCCATCGTGCGCGGTTACGACAAGCGCACCGAGCGCGACTTCGGCCGCGGGGGAAATTTCTTCTCCAATTACGAGGCCCTCACCCGCGACACCGCCCGCGCCATCGTCGAGGACACGCTCGCCTTCGAATCCTTCACGGCGCCGGTGCAGAAGATTTTCCGCGAATTTGTCGCGGCCGAGCGGCCCGATTACCTCGTGTCGCCCGCGCACCCGCGCCTCGTCGACGGCAAACCGTCGAAGAATCCGCGCTATCTCCAGGTGCGTCCCGACCTCGAGGATCCGCGCGCCACCTATCTGGCCCAGACCGGCGCACGGCTCTACCGGCGGCTCACGCCCGACCAGCCCGCGCCATTTCCCGTCGGCTCCGTGCTGATGGGCCGCCGCCTGAATCCGCCCGAGCCCGGCATCCGCCCGCTCTGCGTCTTCAACCCGATCCACTATCAGGAGCTCCCCGAGGCGTTCATGGACCTCATCGCCAGCCTCACGGGCAAGTCGCCGTCGACGACGGGTGCGGGCTCCGAGGGTGCGCTGACCAAGGGCCCGTTCAACGCGCTCCCGCCCGTCTACGATCTCAACGCCGCCTTCGTCTCCTTCGTGCTCACCGGGCTGCCGATCTTTTCCACCGCCGCCGGCTGGGTCGGTCCCCGTCATCGCGTGGACCACGACATCAGTTTGCTCGTGCCCGAGATCTGGTGCCGCATGACTCCGGCCGAGCGCGACACGAAGTATCTCATCGCGGAGGGCCACCTCGAGCGTTGCGCCGATTTTGACCACCACGGCCGGCGCGTGCTCGCCAGCCGGCTCGGCTGGCGCATCACCGCGCGCTTCGTCCAGACCTTTTTCGGCCGCGTGCTCGGCAACCCGAGTTCGCTCTTCAACGAGGAGTTTCTCCGACCCGAAACGCAAGGCGTCGAGGTCTTCGCCGACGGCGTCGACAACATCGTCGCGGCCATGCGCGACGCGGCCGCGCACTATTTCGCCGACGACTCCGTCAGCCAGGCCGTGCCGCCGCTCCGCGCGCTGCTGCACGTGATGCGCGACGGCACGTGGGAGGGCCGCGGGCCGGACGATCCCGCGTTCCGTGCGCTCTTCACCCGGGAAGCCGTCCTCGCGAGCGACTGGTATCGCGGCCGCCTCGAGGCCCAGCGCACGATCGACCTCCATCTGCGGGAATCGCAGGCGCGCTACCTCGAGAAATTCCTCGCGCGGCCGAACTACGCGGACGTCGCCGAGCGCCTCGGGATCGGCGACCGCCTCGCCGCCATTCGCACTGCGGCCCGCGAAGCGCGTGCACCGGAATATCTGGAACGACTCCGCGGCACGCTTGGCGCCGACCCGACGATCGCCGCCGCCCAGCCGGTTCCGGCCGCCGGCCGGGCTTAGCGGACCGGTCAAAATCCGCACAGGTTTGGCCAATATCGGCGCCGCCCCCGGGGCCGTTTGCTGGCATACTCGGGCCATGCCCCAGCATCGCGATCGGACCGCATGGTTGCACGGTGGCGAAGCCGTCTGCCTGCAACCTCCCCCGGTGGTGCGCCGCACGTGGCGCCTTGTTCTACTCGGTCCGCCCGGTGTCGGCAAGGGCACCCAGGGCGAACTTCTCTGCAACTCCCTCGGCGCCTGCCCGCTTTCCACCGGCGACGTGTTTCGCGCCGCGAAAGGCCATCCCGCCGCACCCGGCTCCGCCATGGCCCGCGCGCAGGCGGCAATGCAGAACGGCGAACTCGTGAGCGACGACACCGTCCTCGCCATGGTCCGCGAGCGCGATCATTGCCTGCTCTGCCGCGGCGGCTTCATGCTCGACGGATTTCCCCGCACGCTGGCGCAGGCCACGGCGCTGGACGCGCATCTCGAAACCGTGCAGGTGCGCCTCGACGCCGTCATCAGCTACGAACTGCCGCTCGACCAAATCGTCACCCGGATCAGCGGCCGCCTCGTGTGCCCGAAGTGCAAGGCTGTTTTCCATGCCACCACGCATCCACCGCGCCGGCCCGGCATCTGCGACCAGTGTGGCGCCGCCCTGACCCAGCGCCCGGACGATCGCCCCGAGGCCGTGCGCGTCCGGCTCGAAGCCTACGAGTCCGCCACCCAACCCCTCGCCGCCTACTACGATCGACAGAACCTGCTCGTGCGGATCATGGCGGATGGCGCACCGATGGATATTCTGGCGCACACGCTCGACGCTCTGGTCGCGCGAGGCCTGATTTCCTGACGACCGCCACGGCGGCACGTCCACCAGTGTTTGTCGCCGCCTAGGGGGAGCACCCCTGCGCGTTGCCAGACTGTCCTGCCTTCCTGCAGGCAACCAAAAGCGCCGCCGGGCGTCCTTAGGTCAGCCAACCTACACCATGCACGCTCGCGCCTTTCTCGCGCCTTTGCTGCTGCTCTCCGCGCACGCCCAGGTCGCGCCACCGGTCGCCGCGCCCACGCCCGACGTGCCTTCGGCAACTGCGCCGAAGCCGGCCAGTCACGCCCCGTCCTCGCAGTGGGTGTTCCGGCTGCTGCCCAAATCGCTGCAGCAAAACCCCAACCTCGAACTGACCGTTATCACCGAGATGACCGACGACGGCGCGGAGCGCCCGGCCGTGACCCCGGAGCATCCGGCCTATTTCATCACGCAGTCGATGGGCGCGCACGGTTTCGGCGATCCCTCTGCCGATGAAAAAATCCTGCCCCAGGCGGACGTGGAGGGCATTCTGACCAAGTCCCTCGCGGCGAATGGTTATCGCCCCGCCCGCGAGCCGGACCAGCCGCCCTCGCTGGCCGTTTTCTACACTTGGGGCTCGCACAAGCTGCTCCACGACGTCGACGAGGAGAACCCGGCGCAATCGGCGGAGCAGGTCGCCCGCAATCTCCTCGACCGCGCCGCGCTGGTCGGGGGCGAAAAATTCGCGGGCGAGATGCGGCGGATCTTCACCGCCGAGGAAACCAACGCTTCCGCCACGCCGACCACGCACGGTCCGGACATGGGTCCGGGGATGGAGTTCATCGACCCGATGAACGCCTACAGGATGAAGCGCGCGAAAAACGAGTTCCTCGTCGATCAAATGGCCGACGACGTCTACTTCGTGGTCGCGTCCGCCTACGACTACCGGACGCTCGGCCAAAAGCCGCCCACGCTCCTCTGGCGCACCCGGATGACCGTGGCGTCCCGCGGCGTTTCGCAGGACCAGGCGCTGCCGACGCTCGTGGCCAGCGCCGCCCCTTACTTCGGCCGCGAAATGGACGACGTCGAAATCCTGACCAAGCGCGCCGTGCGCGACGGCAAGGTTGAAATCGGCACGCCGACCGTGGTCAGCCCCGCCACCGCCGCCGACCCGCCGCCCAGGCTTTAAGCGAAGCCGGATGCCACTCGCGACTCCCCCACTCTTTCCCATTGAATCCTCCCGCCATGAAATCCCGCCTCGCCTGCCTCGCGGCTTTTTTCTGCCTGCTGCCTGTCCTGCGCGCCCAATCGGGCGCCGCGCCGATGCTCACCCCCCCTCCCGCGCCCGTCATCCCCGGACCCGTGCCGCAACTCAAGCCGCCGAAATCGCCCGAGTCGACGCAGTGGGTGTTTTCGCTCCTGCCCAAGTCGTTTCAACAAAACCCCAACCTTGAGCTCACGGTCATCACCGAGATGACGGATGAGGGCAAGAAGGTGACCCCGGTCACGCCGGAACACCCCGCTTACTACATCGCCGAGTCCAGCGGCTATCACCAACTGGGCGATCCCGGCGGCGAGAAGAAAATTTTTCCCAGAGAAGAGGTGGAACGCATCCTCACCAGCGCCCTCGCCAAAAACGGCTTCCTGCCGGCCAAGCCGCCGGCCCAGCCGCCGACGCTGGCCGTTTTCTACTCGTGGGGTTCGGACAACATTCTCGTCGAGGGCGACGAGGAAAACCCCTCGCTGTCCGGCGACCAGGTCGCCCGCAACATGCTCGATCGCGCCTCCCTCGTCGGTGGCGAGAAATTCGCGAAGGAATTGCTCGACCTCTTCAATCAGGCGCAGGCCATGAGCGACGCCGCCGACACGCACGTGGCGCCCGGCGGCCAGTCGCCGATGACACCCGAGATGATGGCGTTCGCGAACCCGATCAACCTTTTCAAGATGCGGAACCCGAAAAACGAGTTCCTCCTGGATCAGACCGCCGACGACGTTTACTACGTCGTCGCATCCGCCTACGACTACCAGTCCCTGGCCCAAAATCACCGGCGACTGCTCTGGCGCACGCGGATGACGGTGGCGGCCAAGGGCGTTTCGCAGGAGCAAACGCTGCCCGCGCTCATCGCGACTGCAGCACCCTATTTTGGCCGGGAAATGGATGAGGCCGAGACGCTGATCAAGCGCCCCGTGCGCGATGGCAAGGTGGAGGTCGGCACGCCCGTTGTCGTCGGTGCCGATGGGGCTCCCGCGAAACCGCCGGCCCCGGCACCCGTCAAACCCTGACCCCGCGTTTCCGTGGGGGTGGCGCTATTCGACGATCGCGCCACGGCCGCGAAAAAACGCGGCGGGTGGCGGATGCCGTCGGATCTAACCTCCGCTCAGAACGAGCCGGTCACGCCCATGGTGTAGGTTTTGCCGTAAGTGTTCGAACTCGTCATGTTGGTGCTGCCGGGATAGCGTTGTTCGCGGGCGGTCACTTCGTTCAGCAGATTGCTGCCCTGGATGAAGAGCTGGAGGTTCTTGCTCAGCCGGTAGGCAAAGCTCGCATCGACCAGATCCTGCCGCACCCGCACCTGCGTGCCGTCGATGCCGTTGCTCGTGATGACAGGCGTCTCCACCTGGGTGCCGACGACCGTGTAGCCGACATTCAGCGTCAGCCGCCGCCGGTTGAAGCCGATGTGGAGTTTATTGTTCCATGCGACGTTCTTGCCCAGCGCGGAGCTGTTGGGTCCGGTGCGGTTGGTGTAGGTCACCGAGCCGTCCGCCGAGAAGCCGCGGGCCCACTGCGGCAGGTAGCGGTTCAAGTTCTGGCGCATCTCGAGCTGCGCGCCATCGAGCCGGCCGTCGCCTTCGTTGTAGTCGGTATGCAGCGAGTAGCCGACGGCATCCTCGCCCAGATCGAGATTGGGATACTGCGCGTTGAGCGTGGCGATATCCTGCGAGGTCAGCGGCGCCGTGTCCTCGCCGACGATGATGTTCTTGATGTCCTTGGTGAACAACTCGAGCCCGAGCACTCCGCCGGTATTCGTGTAATAGGAGAGCCGGGCGGTGTAGTTGTCGCCGGTCCACGGCTTGAGGTCCGTGTTGTGGACCGTGATCTTGCCGAGCGCGCCCGTGCCGACGCCGCTGGTCACGATATCGTCGGTCCGCGAGGAGCCGGGGATGAGCACGCTGTTGTAGTCCAGTCGCGCCTGCGTCCGGGCGTAGCCGAACTGGAAGACGAGGTTGCTCGTGAGGTCGAAGTTCAGGTTCAGGCTCGGATAGTAGCCGTCGTTCTCGCCGTCGCCGGTCGCGCCCTTTTCCGTGTAGACGAGGAGCGTCTGCGCCAGCGTGCCGCGCCCGAGATTCGTGCCGGAATCCGTCGTCTCGCCCGCGGCGCGGGCCGCGTTGCCGGCCGCCTGCACGGCGGGCACGAAGATCGGCGCGCCGCCGCGGGTGGCCGGCAGCACGTTCGGTCCCTTCACCAACTGGTAGTTCACGTTCGTCGACGAGCCGAGATTGGCCACGAGGGCCGCGCCGCTGGCGTCCTTGTCGCTCACGTGCACGACGGATCCGTCCGAGTATTTCAGGTAGGCGGCGGTGTTGTCCGTGAGGAGTCCGCGGGCATGGGCCCTGGTCTTTTCATAGCGCACGCCGCCGACCAGGCGGAGCCGGTTCTCGAACAGGCTCCAGTCGAACTGCGCGTAGGTCGCGAGGTTTTTCTCGGTCAGGTCGTAGGCGGGATTGTTCGTCCGGCTCAGGCGCTCGGAGCGCGCTTCGTCGTATTGAAACCACGACGGGTGCTGTTGATAGAGGCTGTAGAGCTTGGACATGCTGATGCGCTCGCTGCCGGGATAGCCGTATTGCGAATCGGGGCGGGAGTGCAGGCTCTCGGCGGCGATCAAGGTCGACGCGTCGTCCGCGGAATTCGGGACGCCGTCCGCGCCGACGAACCGCCACGTGTAATATGGATAATGCCGGTTCCGGAAGTCCTCGTAGTAATCCAGGCCGAGCTGCAGCGAGAGCGGATTGCGCAGGCTGAAATCGTGCTTCAGAAAACTCTTCACCGACGACAGGATCTCCTTGCCGGAACCCGGGCGGGCACGGGCGCCGCCGATGCGCGTGACGGCGTTACTCGCCCAGTCCACCGGCACGGTGTAATCGGCGAAGTTCGAACTGCCCGCCCCCGTCTTGGTCGTCCAGGCCTGGATGGACTTCGGCCCCCAGTAGTCGATGTCCTTGAAATCGACCGTAAGCGGAATCGGGTTGGCCGTGCCGGAGCCGACGCCGGTGTTCGGGATGTTCACGAGACCGGTGACGCCGCCCTCCGTCGTGCTCCCGAAGAACCCGTGCTCCGTGTCGTAATACTGATAGCGGGATTCCGACCAGCCGGCCTTCACCGCCGCGTTCCACGACCCCTTGCGCCAGCGTCCGTCAAAGACCGTCGAGACCGAGGGCGCGTAGACGTCGCGCCACAGCGGGCTGTTGTGATAAATCCCACCACCGCCGACGCGGCCGAGACTCGTGGTGGCGTCG
Organism: uncultured Opitutaceae bacterium; assembly: GCA_937902925.1. Taxonomy (GTDB): domain Bacteria; phylum Verrucomicrobiota; class Verrucomicrobiia; order Opitutales; family Opitutaceae; genus CALFNN01. Next base: position 25,580 of record CALFNN010000031.1, on the reverse strand, counting down.
TTGTATCGCGTCACGTTGCCGCTGCCGGTGGCGGCGGCATCCCAGGAATAGCGAATGTCGTCCGCATTCTGGACCCAGCCCTTCGTGCCGCTCAGCGACCAGCCGAGCGTCAGCTCGGGCGACGGGCGCCAGTCGATCCGCGCGCTCGCGTAGTCCTTGCCCTGCTGTTTTGGCGCGTTGTGATTGAGCGGCGCCCTCAGGCCGGGGTTGTAGATGCTGGGCACGGTCGGCAGCGGCTGACCCGCGGCGAGCGCGGCCTGCGCCGCCGCGTTGTTCGCGCTCGTGCCATAGTTCTGGCCGGGCAGCGACCAGTGCGTGTTCACGACGGTGTCGTTCTGGCCGGCCGTCACGGCAAAACCGAAATTGCGGCTGACCGGCTCGGTCCACTGCACCTCCCAGTTCGGACGCCAGCGCGGCACGAGCCGGTCTTTCGGCCCATCCATGTCCTGGAAAGTGAATTTTTCGCCATCGGACTTGAACAGCGCCTTGTAGGTGATCTTCCGCTTGCTGTATTCGAAGGCCGAGCGGCGGACCATGTCGATCGAGCCGCCGATCGCGTTGGCACTGTCCTCGGGCAGCGGCAACTCGTGGATCTTCACGTAGGCAATGTCGGCGGCGGAGGCGTATTGCACCTCGGCGCCCCGCCCGACGCCCTCCGCGTTCATGCTCGCGACCGGCATGCCGTCGAAGTTGAGCTCGGTGTTGTTCGAACCCATGCCATGCACACTGACGCCCGTGATGTTGTTGGCGAAATAGTCGACGTCGACGCCGGGCAGGTATTTCAGGAGCTCGCCGGGATTGCGGTCGACGATCGTGCCGAATTCCTCGGCCGAGACGACGCTCGAGATGTTCGGCGTCGTCCGCTGCTCGTTGACGGCGATGGCCGCGGCGTCGGTCTCCTTGGTCGACTGCACGACGAACGCATCGAGCTTCACCGTGTCGCCCGCGGCGCCGTAACGGGCCACGCTGGTCATGTCGACATCCCGCACCGCCTGTTGCCCGGCGGCGACGTTCAGCGCGATATCCTGCTCGTCCAGCCCGGTGAAAAAGACCCGCAGGGTCACCGGGCCGGCGGGCACCTTGTCGAGGACGTAGTGGCCGCCTTCGTCGGTGAACGTGACCAGGTTCGTGCCCTTGACGCTGACGCGCGCGTTGTTCAGGGAATCGCCCGTCACCGCGTTTTGCACGCGGCCGGTGACGATGCCCGTCGCCGCCGGCTGCGCGTGAACGGTCGCAGGCGCGCACCACAGGAAGACCAGCAAACCACAGACGAAGCCGGAAAAACGGCCGGCGCGAGGGGACGCCAGTCGGGACGCGAGACGGGGAGCGGGCGGCCGGGGCCGGCCGCCCAACTTGGGGGCAGTCATATTTGGGGGAGTTGGCCGCGGCCCGCGTGTCCGACCCTGTGTCGCTCACCTTGGTGTGACAGGCCGCGAATTTGATAGTTATGAACCACCGCGGCCGCCCGCCGCCAAGGCACGTAACCTTACATTTCTGTCAGGCGGCACCGCTCCCGCGACCAGGCTGGACCCGGCAATTGTTCTGCGCCAGGCGCCGGCCGGGACGCGCCGCTCCTACTTGAGAATCTGCACCCGCAGGTTGCGGAACGCGACTTCCCGTCCGAAAAGTTTCTCGTTCTTGGTCGCGTGCACCTGGAGTCCGAAGAAGCCGTGCGGGATCGCCACTTCGGCGTTATCGTCGAAGTCGGCCAGCAGGTGCCCGTTCAGCCACGTTTTGATGTGCGGTCCGCGCACCTCGATCCGCATCGTGTTCCAGGCGGGCGCCGGCTGGAACTGGTCGCCATGCTCGCGGTTCCACGCGTCGCGCAGCGGCCCGCTCGACTCGTCGGGCGCGAGCCAGTTGTCCTTCCCGCGGCGGCCGTAGCCGCCCTCCTCCTGCACGCCGCCCGTCAGCGCCCGCGCCGTCGGGTCGATCTCATACTGCAGGCCGTAGACGCGTTTCACCTTCTCGTCCGCCGGCCGGCTGCGGAAATTCACCCCCGAATTGATGTCCGGGTCGCAGCGAAACTCCGCTTCAAAGATGAAATTCGCAAACGTGTCGTCCTCGGTCGCCAGAAACGTATTCTGGGTCTCGCCGGCGGTCACGCGGCCGACGATCGCCTCGTCGCGCACCTCGAACTTCGCGTGCCCCTGGACCAGGTGCCAGCCGTTCAGGGTTTTGCCATCGAAGAGCGAAGTCCATTTCGATTCCCCGGCCCGCCCGGTCGCTCCGGCCGCGCAACCCAGCGCCACGAGGAGCCAACCGAATGAAAAGCCGCGGTAATTCATGATTATTGCATGATCGTTCTAGGCGGCCGGCCACCATCGTCCAGCCTAATGGGCTCCGCCCGTGCGACGCCGGCTTGCCCGCCCGCGGTCCATCGTTTTGCTCCCCTGCCGTGCCCGCTCAACCCACCCGCTGCCCCTGGCCGACCACCGAACTCAACATCGCCTATCACGACACCGAGTGGGGCGTGCCGCTGCACGACGACCGCGCGCTCTTCGAGTTGCTGACGCTCGAAGGCGCGCAGGCCGGGCTGAGCTGGTCCATTGTGCTCAACAAACGCGAAAGCTACCGCCGCGCGTTCGACGCGTTCGACCTGAAAAAAGTTTCCCGTTACGATGCCCGCAAGGCGGCCGCACTCCTCGTCGATCCCGGCATCGTGCGCAACCGGCTCAAGGTCGCCGCCACGATTCAAAACGCGAAGGCGTTTCTCGCGGTGCAGCGCGAGTTTGGCAGCTTCGATCGCTACCTCTGGCAATTCGTCGGCGGTCGGCCGATCGTGAACCGGCGCCGGGCGATGAAAGAGGTCCCGGCCCGCACCGCCGAGAGCGACGCCCTGAGCAAGGATCTCCTTGCGCGCGGGTTCAAGTTTGCCGGCTCGACGATCTGCTACGCCTTCATGCAGGCCAGCGGCATGGTCAACGACCACCTCGTGACGTGCCCGCGCCACGCCGCGTGCGCCCGCTTGCACTGAACCCCGGGTTGCCGCGGGAACCGCGGTGGTCACCTCGCCGCCTCCGCCGGCAGCGGCAGCGACGCCTGCCCGAACACGTAGCGCCAGCCGGCCGGCGTCCGCACATAGGTGTCGCTGAACCACAGACGGTATTCGAAGGGCCTGCCCGCCCGCGCGCCCTTGACCCGCAACAACGCCGTCACGACCGCAGTGTCACCCCACACGCGCACGGCCTGCGTGCCAGATTCCTCGGCCTGAACCTCGTAGCCCTCCTGCCCCGCCCGCGCGTCGCCCAGCAATTCCGCCTTGTGAAAAACCCGGCCGCGACCGGTGACGAGCGTGAAGTCGTCCGCCAGAATCCGGTCCATCGTGGCCGCGTCGTTTTTCTCCACCGCCGCCTGGTAGGTCGTGTCCAGCGCGGCGACCGCCCGGATGTCACCCGCCGGGCCAGTCGCGCGACCGGCGGTCGCCGCCGCGAGGACGCCGACCGCGAGCGTGATCGAGCGGAGATAGAGCGACCGGCGGGTCATGCAAGAATCGGGCGCGGTGCGGGCCGATCTGGCCGTTCGCGCGCTCGCGCGTGCTCGGGACGCGGTGGGAACAGCCGGGCGGGATTTTGTCATGCCGCGAGTCTGCCCCGACCCGCTGACAGCCCTATGTCAGGAGCCTTTTGCCCCGTGGCGCCGCGCGATTTTCTCCGCCTCGTGACGCACAAGTTCGCGCAGCCGTGCCGGCGCCAGCGCCTCCGCGTCCGCGCCAAACGAGAGGAGCCACCGCGCCAGCCATTCGAGCGAGAAGGTATAAAGCGAAAACTCCGCGCCGCCGTCGCGCCGGCGTTCCTCCACGAGCGTCGCGTAGCTTTCGACCCGGGCGCGCTGCAGCGATCGTTCCGCCAGCCACACGCGCGCCGACTCGGTCTCGCGTCGGTCCACCTTTTCCGCGAGATGCCGCGCGAGCGAAAAGTCCGGCCGCCCGGGAAACATCTCCGCCCGCACCTCGAGTCGCTGGATGCGATCGATCCGGAAATGCCGGAAATCGCGCCGCAGCCGGCACCACGCGACGAGATACCACGCGCCGCCATAGAACACCACGCCCAGCGGCTCGACGTCGCGGGTCGTCTCGTCCCCGCGCCCGCCGGTGCGATAGTCCATGCGCAACACCCGCCGCTGCGCCACGCCGCGCTGCACCGCCAGCAGCCACGGTTGCGCCCCGGGGTCGGGCGTGGCGTGGCCCGGCCGGCCGACGATCACGGTCTGGCGCGACAACCGCTCGACGTGTTCCTGCCGGTCGCGCGGCAGCACCGCGCGCAGCTTGTCGAGCACCGCGCCCACCGGTCCGCTCAGCGACGCGTCGGTGAATTGCTTCACCATCTCCGCCCCGAGGAACAGCGCCGTGGCCTCGTCCGCCGTCAACATGACCGGCGGCAGATGATAGCCTTTCACCAGTGAATAGCCCACGCCCGCCTCGCCCACGATCGGCACGCCCGCCTCGCCGAGCGCCGCGACGTCGCGATACACCGTGCGCACGCTCACCTCGAAACGCGTCGCCAGCTCCTCGGCGCGCACGACGCGCCGACCCTGCAGGTGCATGACCATCGCGACCAGCCGGTCGGTGCGGTTCATGGCGGATCCCGCGGGATTTCCAGGCGACGCTGCCGCTTTTCCTCTTCCTTTTCCCGCACTCGCACGTCCGCCGGCACCGCGAACACCGCCCGGCCCTCGAGCACGCAGCCGCGCCGTCCGGGCACGCAGTCGGTTTTCAACCGCAGGCAGTGCTCTTCATCGGGACAAAAATGCGGGCAGGAAAAACTCATGGTCGATGGCCAGGAATCATAGCGACACCCTACGCCGGCGCCTTGAGCTGAATCAAGATTCCCGCGGCCCTCCGCCATTTGGCTTGAGCGCCCCGCCGGCTCCTGCCGCACTTTCCGCCGCCCCATGACCCCGACGCCGTCCATCGCGCCGCGCGAAGCGACCTGTCTTCGCGAACTCTCGCCCCGTCAGTGGAAATCCGGCATCGCCGCTTGGCTGGGCTGGCTCTTCGACGGGCTCGAGCTGCACCTTTACACGCTCGTCGCCACGCCGCTCGTCGTCCAACTGCTGCACGCCAGCAGCGCCGCCGATCCGGCGGTCAAGGAGAAGAGCGCCTACATCCAGGCGTCGTTCCTCATCGGCTGGGCGCTGGGTGGCGCGTTTTTCGGACGGCTGGGCGACCTGCTCGGGCGGAGCCGCGCGCTCGCGCTCACCGTCCTCACCTACGCCTGCTGCACGGGGCTGTGCGCGTTCGCGCAAAATTGGTGGCAACTCATGATCTTTCGCTTCGTCGCCGCCCTCGGCATCGGCGGCGAATGGGCCGTCGGCGCCTCGCTGTTGACGGAAACCTGGCCGCGCGCGTGGCGCCCCTGGATGGCCGCCGTGCTCCAAACCGGCGTGAACCTCGGCGTCCTCGGTGGCGCGACGCTCGTGTTCCTGCTGTCCTACGTCCTGCCGGCGCACGGCGAGCGCTACGTGTTTCTCATCGGCGTCCTGCCCGCGCTGCTCGTCTACTGGATCCGGCGCCACGTGCCCGAACCCGAAACCTGGGAGCGCGCCGAGGAAGCCGTCCATCATCGCAATCCCGGCGCCCGCGAACTTTTCCGCGGCAAACTCGCCTGGACCACCGTGCACACGACCGCGGTCTGCGCGCTCGGGTTGTCGGGCTGGTGGCTCTTTCTTTTCTGGCAGTCGCAGCACCTGCGAAAAATCCTGAGCGACGCCGGCACGCCGGCCGCGCGCATCACCGAACTCGTGTCGGCGTCGTTCTTCGTCGTCAACGCCGTCGCCATCGCCGGCAATTTCGCCGGCGGCTGGCTCGCGAAGCTCCTCGGCAACCGCCGCGCCATCGTCGTGATGTTCGCCGGCCTCGGCCTCGGCATCGCGGGCGCGTTCATCGTGCCGCGCGGCTTCGCCTCCCTCGCGTGGTTCTGGTGCCCGCTCGTCGGATTTTTCTCGGGCGTGTTCGGGCTCTTCACGATGTATCTGCCGCCGCTCTTCCCGACGCTGCTGCGCACGACGGGCGCCGGCTTCTGCTACAACATCGGCCGCGTCGCGGCCGGCATCGCATCGGTCGTGTTCGGCCTGCTCGCACCCGTCGGCGACTTTCGCTTCGCCCTACTCGTGTCCAGCACGCCCGCGCTCGCCGCCGCCGTCTGGTCGTGCTGGCTGCCCGTGCGGACGCACGAGGACGAGGCCACGTAGGCCCGCGCCGCTGGCATCGCGCGCCGGTCGATCGCCGTTACGGCAACCGGTCGACGACTGGAGCTATGACGTGCCGGACCACTTCGGCCGTCGCCGCCGTTGTCAGGGAAACTTTTGGCTCGCTCGCAGTGAATCGCGCGTTCTTCAGCAGAAAATCCACAATCGGCGCGGGATCCTTCAGGCTGTGCGGGTGGTGGTCGCCGCCCGGCTTGAGGATGACCTGGATATTGCCGCCGAGTTCGTGGTAGCGCTTTTCGAGCACCGCCGTGTTTTCGGCGAACGGCACGGTCTGGTCGGCGTCGCCGCAGACGGCAACGATCGGAATCCCCGCGCGCGCCACCGTCGCAATATGTTCGAGCGGGCCGCCGCGGTAGCTCGCCACCGATTGCTCGGTGAGATCATAGGCCGCCAGGCAATCGGCCCATTCCTTCGAGGCGCGGTTGTTCCCGGGCCAGCTCCGGATGTCGAGCACCGGTGCGTCGAGGTAGAGCGCGGCCACCTCGCTGGGATGAACCCACGCGAAGTTAAACGCATACAATCCGCCGCGGCTGAAACCCTCCAGCACCGGCCTCTTCGCCAGATCGTAGAACGCCGTCACGTGCGCGTAGAAATGCCCCATCAACGCGATCGCCCGCGGCGCACCATACATGTTCTTCACATCCATGTAGGCGACGTGCCACCCGTGCGCGAGCAGCGCGAGGTCGGCCTGCGGTTCCACGTCGAAAAACTCCGTGCGCCAGATCCATGGGCGGCCCGGCGCCACCTGCGCCGGCGCCACCAGCAGGCAGGGCCGGCCGTCCACCGTGAAATCCAGCCGTTGGTAGCCGTTCCACACCGATTGCGTCACTTGATCCTCGCCGGCCGCCCGCGCGCCGGTCGTCGGCAGCGCAGCACCCGCGACACCCAGCGCGAAAAGAAAGAGGGCCCCGAATTTCACGACGCCGGCAATGTTACCCGACTCCGCCGCGACGCAAGCGCGAAGCCCCGCAGCGCGCTCTGGCATTTTCCGCGCCGACTTCCACACTCCCCGCCGCCATGGCCAAGCTTTATTTCTACTACGCCGCGATGAACGCCGGGAAGAGCACCGTCCTGCTCCAGGCCAGCTACAACTATCGCGAGCGCGGCATGCGGACACTCCTGTTCATTCCCGCCATCGATACGCGCGGCGGCGGCGGCCGCATCGAATCCCGCATCGGCCTCCGCTCCAGCGCCGTCGCGCTCGCCGAGCGGGACAACCTCCTCCGCCACGTCCTCGCCGAGCACCAGGCCAAACCCGTCGCCTGCGTGTTGATCGACGAGGCCCAATTTCTCACGCCGGCGCACGTCTGGCAGGCCACCGACGTCGCCGACAACCTCGACATTCCCGTGCTCTGCTATGGCTTGCGCACCGACTTTCAAGGGAAACTCTTCCCCGGCAGCGGCGCGCTGCTCGCCCTCGCCGACGATCTTACCGAGTTGAAGACGATCTGCCACTGCGGCCGCAAGGCCACCATGAACCTCCGCCTCGACGCCGAGGGCCGCTCGGTTCGCGAGGGCGCCCAAGTGGAACTCGGCGGCAACGAGCGCTACGTCGCGATCTGCCGGCGGCATTACAAGGAGGCGCTCACCGCGGCGAGCGTCACCCAGTCGGCATCGCCATTTCCCCACTAGCCGGCGGCCATGCCGGCTCGGCAAGAAACGCCCAGCCAGCCTCGGTGGAGGTCAAAAAATGCGGCATCCTTTGCAGGCCATGCGGGATTTTCAGGCTTCGCCCAACGAGGCCCTTCGGGCAGACTGGCGGGCCAAATCTCCCTGATCGCCCGGGGTTGCGTCCCGACCTCGATGCAATCAGGAGTGTCACACTCATCATGAGATCATTATTCCGCCCGCTGCCGCACCCTCTCGCGCTTTGCGTTGCCACGGTTTTGTTCCAAAGTGTGACTTTCGCCATGCCGTCGTATCTCATCCTCTTTGGGACTTATTCAAAAAACGAGAGCCGCGGGATTTACGCGGCCCGTCTCGACGCCGCCACGGGCACCCTGGGCGCCCCCACCCTGGCCGCGGCGGTCACCAACGCGCCCTGGATCACACTTTCGCCCAGCAAGAAATTTCTCTACGCCGTGAGCGACACTGAGGCCCAGGCCGTCGGCTTTGCCGTTGACGCCGCCAACGCCCGCCTCACCCCGCTTCCCACCGCCTCCTCCCCTGCGGCCCGGCCGCCCAGTCACCTCGCCGTCGATGCGACCGGTCGCACCCTTCTCGCCGCCAACTACGCCGACGGCTACGTCGAATCCATTCCCATCCACGCCGACGGCACGCTGGGCGCCCCCCACGCGATCAAGCACAGCGGCTCGAGCGTGAACCCGGTTCGTCAGAACCAGTCGCACGTCCACTCGGTCACGCTCTCGCCCGACAACCGTTTCGTCATCGTCTGCGATCTCGGCCTCGACAAGATTTTCACTTACGCGCTCGATTCCGCGGCCGCGAAACTCACCCCGGCCAATCCGCCCTTCGTCGTCACCGCGCCGGGCGCCGGACCGCGGCATTTCAAATTCGGCCTCGACGGCAAGCACGCCTATGCGATCGACGAGATGGGCGGCACCGTCGCCGCCTACGACTACAATCCCGTCAATGGCGCCCTGACGCCGCGACAGACAGTCCCGACGCTGCCCGCCGATTTCAAGGGCGAAAGCACCTGCGCCGAGGTGCGCGTCCATCCCAGCGGCAGGTTCCTCTACGGTTCCAACCGCGGCCACGACAGCATCGCGGTGTTCGCGATCGACCCCGGCACCGGGCGGTTGACGCCCGTCGAGATCGTTCCCTCCGGCGGCAAGACCCCGCGCAACTTCGCCCTTTCACCCGATGGCAACTGGCTCGTCTGCGCTCATCAAGATTCGAACAATGTCACCGTCTTCCGTGTCGACCCCACCACCGGCCGGCTGACGCGGACGGCCAGCACCATCAACGTGCCCGCCTGTGTCTGCGTATTGTTTTACGATTAAGCCGACCGGCGCCGAATTATCGACCACCAATAATTTTCCCCGCCTCCGATGACGCCCAGGATCCATCGCCCGTTTGTCTCGTCCGGCCCGCCGCTCGTGCGGAAAGCCTCGTTCCCGGCATAACCCTCCCTTCTGCCACGTTTTTTTTAAATCACCCTTCACTAATCACCCGCGTCCGCGTCCGTCCGTCCGTTGACTCCCGCGACGCACTGGCACACTTTCCTTCCTTCTCATGGTCAGCCCAAACACTCCCGAAACCCCGGGCGGCGCTAAGAGCGCTTCCGGCGCGCCCCGATCAATCAACGACGTCGTCATTCGCCTCGCCGGCAATTCGCAGGACGGCATCCAGGCCGTCGGCGGCTTCCTCGCCCGCCTCGCCGGCCGCAGCGATCAGGACGTGATGACCTACATGACGATCCCCGCCACCATCTCCGGCGGCCCGTCGATCTTCCAGGTCCGCATGGGCAACGGCGAGATTCTCTCCGCCGGCGACCGCGCCGACATGCTCGTGGCGTTCTACCAGCACAGTTATGAATCGCACATCGGCTCCCTCCGCCCCGGCGGCGTGCTGCTCTACGACTCCGACCACGTCACCCCCAAGGCCGACGACAATCGCTTCACCAACGTCGCCTGCCCGATGACCAGCGCCACGGTCGAGGCCGTCGGCGGCACCGCGAAGGACAAGGGCAAGAACATCTTCATCCTCGGCCTGCTCGCGCGCGTCTTCGATCTCGACGTCCAGAAGCTCGCCGCACTGATCAAGGAGCGCTTCGGCGGCAAATCCGAGGACATCGTCCGCAACGCCATGCTCGCGTTCGACGCCGGCTATGCCTGGCCGCAAAACAATCTCCGCGACCTCTTCTTCCGCTTCGAGGCCGTCGACCGCGCCGCCAATGCCTCCGGCCGCCCCCAGGTCACCCTCGATGGCAATACCGCCCTCGCCTACGGCCTGCTGGCCGGCGGCGTCCGCCATGGCGCCGGTTACCCGATCACGCCGTGGTCTTCCATCATGGAGACGCTTCGCACCGAGTTGCCAAAATACGGCGGCGTCTTCGTGCAATGCGAGGACGAGATCGCCTCGATCTCCACCGCGATCGGCTTCTCCTACACCGGCCAGCTCGCGATCACCGGCAGTTCCGGCCCGGGGCTCTCCCTCAAGATGGAAGCGCTCGGCTGGGCCACGATGGCCGAGATGCCGCTCATCGTCGTCAACGTCCAGCGCGGCGGCCCGTCCACCGGCATGCCGACCAACGTCGAGCAATCCGACCTCATGCAGGCCATCTACGGTTCGCACGGTGACACCCCCCGCGTCGTGCTCGCCCCGAAAAACGTCGAGGACTGCTTCTATATCGCCCTCGAGGCCGCGCGCATCGCGCGGGAGTATTCGACGCCGGTCATCATCCTCACCGACCAGGGCCTCTCCTCGCGCATCGAGGTCTTCGACGAACCCGACCTCGCGAAGCTCATGGTCGACCCCAAGCCCGACCTCTCCCCGCGCGGCACCGATTTCAAGCCCTACCCGCTCGACCGCCACACGCGGCACGCCCCGGCCGGCGCAAAAATCGAGACCGGCAAATATCCGACCGTCACCGGCCTCGAGCACGACGAACTCGGCCATCCTTCCGGCAGCCCGGTCATGCACCAGAAGATGACCATCAAGCGCCGCGACAAGATCAAGGCCCTTGGCGCCTCGCTCCCGCCACCCGAGCTCACCGGCGATAGCGGCGGCGAAGTCCTCCTCGTCACCTGGGGTTCCGCCTGGGGCCCCGGCCGCGAGGCGATCGGCCGCGTCCGCACCGCCGGCGTCAAGGCCGGCCACCTCCATCTCCGCCACCTCCATCCGATGCCCAACGGGCTCGAGGAAACCTTCAAGCGTTACCATCGGGTCGTCGTCGCCGAGCTCAACGACGAGGGTCTCTATGGCTACGGCCAGTTCGCCATGATGCTCCGGGCTCGCTACGCGAATCCGTCGATCGTCAGCATCACCAAGACCGATGGCCTCACTTTCAAGGTCGGCGAAATCGTCACCGGCATCTCCGTCCATCTGGAGAGCAAGAACATCGATTCGTCTTTCGGCGCCGCCGCCCAAAGCAACCTCGCCGCCGCGCGCTGATCCGTCCCTCACGCTTCAAAACCCTTCGTTCCAATTCTTCCCATGTCCTCTGCCGCCACCGCCACGCCGCCGCCCGCCCCCGCCGGGGCGCCGCTTTCCAAGAAAGTCCTCGTCGCCGACCACCCCACGTGGTGCCCCGGCTGCGGCGACTTCGCCGTCCTCGCCTCGTTCTACCGCGTGCTCGAGAAGCTGAACTACCCGCACGAGAAGATCGTCACCTTCGCCGGCATCGGCTGCTCGTCGCGCTTCCCCTATTTCGTCAACACCCACGGCGGCCATTTCATCCACGGCCGCGCGCTGCCCTTCGCCGCCGGCATCAGCCTCGGCAACGACGACCTCCACGTCTTCGTCTTCGGCGGCGACGGCGACGGCTTCTCCATCGGCGGCAACCATCTCGTCCACACCGCGCGCAAGAACGTCAACCTCACCTACGTCATCATGGACAACTCCGTCTATGGCCTGACGAAGAAGCAGACCTCGCCGACCTCGCCCGTCGGCTTCAAGTCGAAGACCGACCCATGGGGCGCGTTCGACCAGCCCGTCAACCCGATGCGCACGTTGCTCAATAGCGGCGCCACCTTCGTCGCCCGCAGCCACGCGACACAGGTCAATCACATGACCGATCTGATGCTCCGCGCCGCGAAGCACGACGGCTTCTCGGTCGTCGAGATTCTCTCCGAGTGCGTCGAGTTCTACGACGGCGCGTTCGACGGCGCCAACCCGCGCAAGGGCGGCGTCTGGACCATGATCGAGGAAAAGAAAAACGACGGCACGCCCGAGGACGCGAACCGCCACGACGTCACCGACGAGGTCGCCGCGTTCAAGCTCGCCCAGCAGGCCTGGCCCGGCTCCTTCGGCGTCTTCTACGAGAACAAGACGCGCCTGACGAAAAACAAACTCGAGGCCAACCTCATCGCGAAGACCCGCGAGCGGACCAAGAACGCCTCGGACCTCCAGCTCCTCCAGGCGACCTTCGCCAAACTGCGCTGATCGCACGGCGTCGCCGCGCTCAACCGCATTTTTCTCCGCCCGGGCTTTTCGCCCGGGCTTTTTTTTGCGCGCGCTCGTCTCGCTCCCACCGGCGAGCCCTGCCCGCCGGAACCTATGCGTCATTCCCCGCCATCCGTGCGCCGCGCCGCTTTACTCGCAGCCGTCGCCTCCTTTTTGCTCGCGGCGCTCGCCGTCAACGCCGCCGGTTCGCCCGCCCTCCCGGCCGCTTCGCTGCCCGCGTTTCCCGGCGCCGAGGGCTTCGGCGCGCTCGCTACCGGCGGCCGCGGGACCGCAGTTTATCACGTCACCACCCTCGCCGATTCCGGTCCCGGCTCGTTCCGCGACGCCGTCAGCCAGCCCAACCGGACCGTCGTCTTCGATGTCGGCGGCATCATCCACCTCGCCTCCAGCGTCGAGGTCCGGAGCAATCTCACCATCGCCGGCCAGACCGCTCCGGGCGAGGGCATCTGCCTCTACGGCGGCGGCGTCTCGCTCGGCGGCCAGTCGAACATCATCGTCCGCTACCTGCGCTTCCGCGGCGGCATCGCGAGCGACCGCGGCAAGAAGTCCCTCGGCATGGACCACGCCGGCAGCATCATCGTCGATCACTGCTCCGTCGAATGGGGCCGCTGGGACGATCTCGGCCTCACCGTCAACAGCCACGACATCACGATCCAATACTGTCTCATGGCCGAGGGCATCCATCCCCAAAGCTTCGGCGCGCTGATCGACACGGTCTCGCGCGTGACGCTCAGCCACAATCTCTGGATGAGCAACGAGAGCCGCAACCCCAAGGTCAAGGGCACCGTGCAATACATCAACAACGTCGTCTACAACTGGGGCGAGACCGGCCTCTGCGGCGGACATTCCGGTGCGGACCACGACCTCGACGTCATCGGCAATTATTTCATCGAGGGTCCGTCCTCCAACGACCGTTTCGCCGGCCAGTTCTACGCCACCGATCACGTTTACCAAGCCGGCAACTTCGCCGACCTCGACGCCGACGGGAAACTCAACGGCCGGCCGGTGACCGATGCCGAGTTTCACCGCGCCGACGAAGCCACCTACACGCTGCCGACCTTCGTCCCCGCCGCCGCCATGCATCCGCCGATTCCCGTCACCGTCGACGCCGCACCGGCCGCCTACGAAAAAATCGTCGTCGGCGCCGGCTGTTCGCTGCGTCGCGACGCGGTGGACCGCCGCCTCATCGCCGAACTCACGTCGCTCGGCACGCGTGGCAGGACTCTCTCGCACAAGGACGACAAGGGCGAAGCCCTCGCCGGCGGCCAGCCTGAGGTCCTGGGCGGCGCCGCGCTTCCCGATACCGACCGCGACGGACTGCCCGACGTTTGGGAGGCCGCCCATCACTTGGACGCGCAAAACCCAACCGACGCCGCCCAGCGCGACCCCGCCGGCTACACCGCCCTCGAGGTCTACTTCGCCGGCCTCGTAGCCGCGCAAAAGTAACCTGTGGCCGGGGTCGCTGACCCCGGCCCGAGATCAGCGACCTCGGCGACAAAAAATCGGCGCCCCCGACGTCGAAACGCCACGTCCCACCGCCGCCGCCCGGTTGACTTTGCCGCGGCACCCGCGTTGGTTCGCCCGCTTTAATGGCCGACTTCCTCGACGAGACCCGCCCGAACAAGCTCGAACGCGCCTTCCTCGTCGGCGTGCAAACCAGCGACATGGCCGCCGGCGAGGGCGCCGAGCTTCTCCTCGAGCTCACCGAGCTCGTCGAGAATCTTCGCCTCACCGTCACGCGCACCGAGCTCGTCAACCTCCGCCGCCCCACGCCCGCGCTCCTGCTCGGCAGCGGCAAGGCGAAGGAGCTTTGCGAGCAGGCCAACGCCGACGGCGCCGACGTGATCGTCTTCGACGAAGCGCTCTCGCCCGCCCAGCAGCGCAACTGGGAGGAACTCTCCGGCCTCGCCGTCATCGACCGGCAGGAAGTCATCCTCGAGATTTTTTCCGATCGCGCCCACACCCGCGAGGCCGTCCTCCAGGTCGCGCTCGCCCGCATGGAGTATTCGCTGCCACGGCTCACGCGGGCGTGGACCCACCTTTCGCGCCAGCGCGGCAAGGGCGCGATGGGCGGCGAGGGCGAAACCCAGCTCGAGAACGACCGCCGCACCGTCCGCGATCGCATCACCCACCTCAAGGCCGAGCTTGCCGGTGTCGTGAAACAGCGCGGCGTGCAACGCACCAAGCGCCAGCGCGTCCCGATCCCGACCGCCGCCATCGTCGGCTACACCAACGCCGGCAAATCCACGCTCCTGAACACCCTGACCGGCGCCCGCGTCCTCGCCGCCGACAAGCTCTTCGCCACCCTCGACCCCACCACGCGCCAGCTCGTGCTCCGCGGCAACCAGAAGCTCCTCGTCACCGATACCGTCGGCTTCATCCGCCGGCTGCCGCACGGTCTCGTCGAGGCGTTCAAGGCCACGCTCGAGGAGGTCATCGTCGCCGACTTTCTTATCCACGTCATCGACGTCACCAACCCGAATTTCGAGCATCATCACGCCACGACGCTCGGCGTGCTCGCCGAGCTCGGCGCCGCCGACCAGACGATCGTCACGGTCTTCAACAAGATCGACGCCGCCGACGCCGCGATGCTCCGGCGCGCCCGTCACCTCGTGCCCGACGCGCTCTTCGTCAGCGCCCACACGCGCGCCGGCCTCGACACCCTCGAGGCGCGCTGCCTCGAGCTGATCGCCGACACGCTCGGCGCCACCGAGCTGCTCGTGCCGCATGATCGCTACGACGTCATCGCCCGGCTCCATCAGCTTGGCCACATCCACGAGCAGGAGCACGAGGACGCCGGCGTCCGTCTCAAGGGTCGCTTCCCCGCGGCGCAGGCCGGTTTCTTCGCGCCGTTCGTGGTGACGAAGTAGCGCCAGTCGGCGCGAGGCCTCCGGCTGCTTACGCCCGCCCGGAACTTTCCCATCGCGGGTCGGCGCCGGCGGCGGCAAGTCCCGGCGTCTCGCGGTGGCGCCGCCGGACGGAAAGGTTGGTGTGCGACGATTTTTTCGCCGGCGAAATCGCCCCCGCCGCCGGTGCGACGGCTCGAGTCCCGCCGGCGTCACCGTGGATCATCTGCCGCAACTCGCCGACCGCGCCCTGCAAGGCCGCGGCCTGGGCGTTGAGTTCCTCCGCGGCGCTCGCGCTTTCTTCCGCTGCCGCCGCATCGCTCTGCACGACCTTGTCCATCTGGCCGACGGCGGTCGTGATCTGCTGGACGCCGCTGCTCTGGTCGCGGCTGGCCGAGGCCACTTCTGCGACGAGCGTGTCCACCTGGCGGACCTTCTCGACAATCTCGGCCAGCGTGGCGGCCACCTTGGCGCTGATCCCGACGCCCTGTGCGGTCTTGCCGATCGCTCCTTCGATCTTGGCCGCGGTCTCCTTCGCGGCCTGCGCGCTGCGTTGCGCGAGATTGCGCACTTCGTCCGCCACGACGGCAAAGCCCATGCCGGCCTCGCCCGCGCGGGCCGCCTCGACCGCGGCGTTCAGCGCGAGGATGTTCGTCTGAAACGCGATCTCGTCGATCGTCTGGATGATTTTGGCGATGTCGTCGCTGGACGTCTTGATCTCCCGCATGGCCACACCCATGGCCTGCAGGTCGCCGGCACTCGCGTCGGCGGCGTGGCGGGCCTCGCTGGCGAGGAGGTTGGCCTTGGCGGCGTTCTCCGCGTTGCGCTTGGTCATGCCGGCCATCTCCTCGAGCGACGAACTGGCCTCCTCGAGCGAGGCCGCCTGTTCGCTGGAGCCCGCGGCGAGCGACTGACTCGACGACGAAAGCTGGCCGGCGGCGGCGTCGACTTCGCCGGCACCGGTGCCGATCGCCGCGGTGACGCGCTCCAGCGGCCGGCTGATCTGGCGTTGCACGACGAGGGTCACGACGACGCTGACGACGACGAGCAGGACGGCGGAGGTTATCAAGGCCTGCCAAAGCAACGATCCCCCGAGATCCGCGACAAAATCGCTCCACTGTTTCTGGCTGCGCACGAGCCCGGCCGTGCTGAAGCGATAGGCGAACACGCCGCCGACTTCCCCCATTTTGAAAGCCGGATGGCATTCGAGGCAGCTCTTCTCGACCGCGACCGGACGGTAAATTTCGTAGGCGTCGGCCGTGCGGCGCTTCTGCTCGGTCGGCGAGCCCAGCACCGCCACCTGCAAGTCAACCGGCAACCCCTGCTTCAACCGCGCCGGGTCCGACGAATATACGACCCTGCCCTTGTGGTCGTGCAACGAAAACTCGATCACGCCCTTCACGTTTCGCTGGGCGGCGATGAGCTTTTGAAACCGGTCCATCTCGCCCTCGGTCATGGCATCGACGAGGGCCGCGCTGCTCGCCCCGAGCAGTTGTTGCACGACCTCCCATTGCGATTCCTCCTCCAGCCGGAGGTTCGTGGCCGCGAGCCCGCGCATCTGGGCGCGGCTGCGGATCTGCTGGACGACCTGCGCCACGAGATAGATCGAGGCGATCGTGACGAGGACGCTCGTGAGGAGCTTGGTTTGCAGTTTCATGGCGAGGATGGCCGGCGGTCTCGCGCCGGCGACGGGCGGGGACAAAGCCTGGCCGGCCCGACCTCCGGCCGGTGCGGTCCAGGTATTTCGCGTTCAAAAGCCAAGTGTATCCCCTCTACATCGGCGCAAACGCCGGTGCGTGCGGGCTTAGTCGCCGGGTTCATCGTTCTCATAAGGAGGCGGCTTAAAAATTGCCGTGGGAAATCGCAGCGCCCCGATGACTGCCCGTCCGTGGCGCGCTCCCCGTCGCGATTCCGGACCGGTCACACCGGTGGCGCCGCGCCGTTCAGGCGAAATGCGAGGCTCCATTGCCCGCGGCGATCGGTTCGCCGAGTTCGCGCTTCCACTCCAGCATCGCCTGCGTGAGCTGGGCGGATGCCTTGGTAAATCCTCCGTCGAACGCGACGCATTCCATCGCCTTCTCTTTCTCGCCACCGAGCGCCAGATCGAGCACCCCGGCGGCCTCGCGATGGAAGCAGGCGTGGAGTTTCTTCACGTCCTGACACTTCGCGGAATGCTGCACATCCGCCGGCAGGCTGTGCAGCCATTTGCCGAACGCGCATTGGTTGTCGGTCGCCACGACATCGGGAGTCAGGTCCGATTGACCGGTGTCGATCGCCGCCTTCAGCCGGTTTTTCCAAGTGCCATGGGCACCGATGGCCTTGTCGATGGCCTCGACGCCCGCCTGCCCGACGGACGGCGCGGACGAGGCACGAACGGTCAAATCGAGCACCGGCATGCGGAGTTCGCTGCTGTCGTGACGGGACGCGGGCATCACCAATTCGGTGCGACGGACCGCGGCGGGGGCTTTGCGGTGGGTCATCGGCTTCGTCGCTCGAGTCGGGGATTCTTCCACCGTCGGGGCCGCCGTCGCGCCCGCCTCCCGGCCGGCGTTGCCGTCAATCAATTGAAGCAGTTCGCCAACCGCGTCCTGCAACGCTCCGGCCTGCGCGTTGAGTTCCTCTCCGGCGCTGGCGCTTTCCTCCGCGGCCGCCGCGTTGTTCTGCACGACCTTGTCCATCTGGCGGACGGCCGCATTGATCTGGTCGACGCCCTGGCTTTGCTCGCGGCTGGCCGTGGCCACTTCCGCGACGAGCGTGTCCACCTGCCGGACTTTTTCGACGATCTCGGCAAGGCTCCCGGCGACCCGCGCGCTGATTTGCACGCCCTGGGAAGTCTTGGCGATGGCACCCTCGATCTTGGCGGCGGTCTCCTTCGCGGCTTGGGCGCTGCGTTGCGCGAGGTTGCGCACCTCCTCGGCGACGACGGCAAAACCCATGCCGGCCTCGCCCGCGCGCGCAGCCTCGACGGCGGCGTTCAACGCGAGGATGTTCGTTTGAAATGCGATCTCGTCGATCGTTTTGATGATCTTGGCGATGTCGTCGCTGGACGTCTTGATCTCGTTCATCGCCGCGCTCATGCCCTTCATGTCACCCGCGCCGGTGTCCGCCGCCTGACGGGCCTGCCGGGCGAGCTCATTGGCCTTGCCGGCATTCTCGGCGTTGCGATTCGTCATGCCGGCCATCTCCTCGAGGGAGGAACTCGTTTCCTCGAGCGACGCGGCCTGCTCGGTGGAGCCCGACGCGAGCGACTGGCCGGCGGAAGCGACCTGCCCGGCCGCGGAGGTGACCTGATTGGAGCCTTCGCCGAGCGATGACGCGAGGCGCCGCAGGATCCGATTCAGGCTCACGACGGTCGTGGCCGCGAAGATGATCCCCAGCCCGATGGCCGCGACGGAGAAGCCGCCCGTAAGCAGGTTCGCACGCTCGGCCACTTTCCGGGAGCGCTGGCTGGAGTTGCTGCCGTCGCGAAAATTAAACTCGAACAGCTTGTCCACCGTCGCTTGATAGGCGATGTAGCTTGGCTGGAGGTTCGCCGCGAAAAAAGCCGTTGCCTCGTCCATCTTGCCGGCCCGGGTCAGGTCGAACAACTGGCCACGGAGGGCGACATAGTTGTCGCGAGCCTGTTCCAGTTTGCCGAACAGCTCCCGGTCCTCGTCCTCGACGATCGTTTTTTTGTAATCGTCCATGATCTTCAACGTGCTGGTGCGCATGGCCGCCACTTCCGCCTCGATCTGCTTCCTCTCCTCGGGGGTCTTGGCGATCAAGTCGCGCAGGATGCTCATCTGGATTTCCCCGACGGCGCCGTTCAACTTGGCCATCATGTCCAGGCACGGCACGACGTCGGTGTCCATGAACTCCGCCTCGTGCTTCACCTGGCGAAGCACAATGAAAGAAGCCACGGCCGAAGCGGCGACGAGGCCGAGAATGACCGCAAAGCCGAGAACGATGCGTTTTTTGATGGTCCAGTTTTTCATAGAATTGTTTTGGGGCGGCGGGGTGAAATTCAAAAATGCGCTAGAAGGCCAGGCGGGTGCGCAGGCCGAGAACGAGCGCGTCCTGCCGGGCGGCCGAGCCGCCGGGGTGGCGGACCCACTGCAGGTCGGGCACCACGCGCCAGCGCTCGCTCGCGGCGATTTCATAGCTGGCTTCCACGGTCAGCTCGTAGTCCGGGAGCACGGCCGCGCCCGCGGCGCACCCCGCCCGCCGCGCATCGCCGCCGATCCGGACCCAGGCCAGGCCCAGGCCGAACTTATCGGCCTCGCGGCCGGGCAGCAGCCCCGTGTATCCCAGGCCGGCGTCGGCCGTCTGCGTGAAAATGCTGCGATCGCCCGGGCTGACGCCGGTGCGCGCGAAGACCGTCAGTCCCTGCGGCTCGCCGCGCCCGCGGTCGCTCTCGCGCCAGAGCATCTGTTCGGCGACGAGATAAATGCCGTGGTTGCCGGAATGACTTTGCGCCGGATCGAATTGGTCGGCGAATTCCGCAGTATGCCGCCAGGCACCGAGCTTGAGCGCCCCGGGCCGCCCGGCCGCCGCCGGACCGGAAACGGTTTCGAAGACGACCTCGACAATGGCGAACGCGCCCTGGCCGTGGCCGAGTTCGAAATTCAGGCCGTTGGCATGCGCCGCCGGATCGCCCGTGGCGTCGTCGATCGCGTCGCCATCGTAGACGCCCGCCTGCACGCGGAGGTTTTGGCTCAGGCGCACGCCGGCAAAGGCGCCAAGCGCACTCCGGTCGAACGCCGGACCGGCGTTCCGCGTATTGCCCGAGATGAACGCCGGCCAGCCAAAGCTGCCGTTTAAAAACACCCCGCCGGTGTCCGTGGTGGCGAAGTCGCCGTCGGCCAGCAGGCGGCCAACTCTCAGGTCGAGACGGTGGTCGACGAACTCCCCCGCGAGCCAGAGCTCGTAGAGCAGCGGCTGGTTGCAGGCCGCGATGTTGCTGGCGCCCTGGAGGTCGCCGAGTCGCGTCCCACTGAAATCGCCGCCGTGCGGTGCGAGCGCGCTGAGGCGAAAAACGCTGCCCGCCGGCGCGCCGAAGGCCGCCAGGTCGGCCTGGACCGCGGCCTCGGCCAGTCCCCGAAAAACCGCGCCGCGGTGCAGGCCGCCATTGGCGACCGCCAGCACCTCGGCGGTATAGGCGCCCTCGAACGAGATCGCCGGCGGGAGCCGCGGCTCGGGCGCCGCGGCCAGCGCAACGGCGCCGGCGCCGAGCGCGAGGAGCATCCGTCCGCGATGCGCAAATTGGCGGTTCATGAGCGGCGGTTTTTCGGCGCGAGCGCGGCGAGGTTTCGTCGCGCTTCAACGCCCGGCCGGGCTGCCGGCGTCCGCGAGGGCGCGGACCGTGTCGGCCACGACCACCTTGTCGATGTCGAGGAGCGTTTTCACCTGGCCCTTCACCTTGGCCATGCCGAGCAGGTAGCTCGTGTCGATGCTCGCCCCAAACTCGGGCACCGGCTCGATCTCCGTGGCGTTCAGATTCACGACCTCCTCGACATGGTCGACGATCAGGCCCATCTGGACGAGTTGCTCGCTGGCCAGTTTGACTTGCACGACCACGATGCAGGTGCGCTCCGTGAATTCGGCCTTCAGGCCAAACTTGACGCGCAAGTCGACCACGGGAATGACGCGGCCGCGGAGGTTGATGACTCCCTTGACGTAGTCGGGCATCTGCGGGACCGGCGTGATCTTCTGGACGCGGATGATTTCGCGCACCTGCAACACGCCGATGCCGTAGGCCTCGTGATCGAGACCGACAGTGAGATATTTACCCGCGTGCTTTTCCGTGCCGGTGACAGTTGGAGTGGTTGTGCTCATGTTTTTTTAATCCTGGAAGTTGAGGTCATCGTGGCCGTTGGTGGCGGGCACCGCGGCCCGGCGGTTGCTGCGCGGCCGCGGGGGGCCGAACGACGCGGGTTTGGCCGCGATCGCGGGAGCGCGCCGGGTTCGCGTGGAGGACGACCCGGCCGGCGCGTCCGCCGTCGTCTCGCGACCGGCAACGGCGCCTCCCACGAGTCTCTGCAAATCGCCGACCGCGTCCCGGAGCATCGCGGCCTGGGCGCTGAGTTCCTCCGAGGCGCTGGCGCTTTCCTCCGCGCTGGCGGCGTTGCTCTGCACGACCTTGTCCATCTGGCCGACAGCGGCATTGATCTGCTGCACGCCTTGATTCTGCTCGCGGCTGGCGGTGGTGACCTCGGCAACGAGCACGTCGACCTGCCGGACTTTCTCGACGATCTCGGCGAGGCTGCCGGCGACCTTGGCACTGATCTGCACGCCTTGCGCAGTCTTGATGATGGCGCCCTCGATCTTGGCGGCGGTCTCCTTCGCGGCTTGGGCGCTGCGTTGCGCGAGGTTGCGCACCTCCTCGGCGACGACGGCGAAGCCCATGCCGGCCTCGCCCGCGCGCGCGGCCTCGACCGCGGCGTTGAGGGCGAGGATGTTCGTCTGAAATGCGATCTCGTCGATCGTCTTGATGATTTTCGCGATGTCGTCGGACGACGCCTTGATGTCATGCATGGCCGTGCTCATCGCCCGCATGTCGCCGGCACCGGCGTCGGCCGCCTGCCGCGCCTCGCGGGCCAGTTCGTTGGCCTTGGTGGCATTCTCGGCGTTGCGGTTGGTCATGCCGGACATCTCCTCGAGCGAGGCGCTGGTCTCTTCCAAGGCCGAGGCCTGCTCGCTGGAACCCGCGGCGAGCGCCTGGCTGGCGACCGACACCTGGCCGGTCGCGGCGGCAATCTGCCCCGATCCCTCGCCAAGGTCGCCGATAACGCGGATGATCGGGCGGGAGATCCCGCGGGAGATCACGACGCCGGCCACCGACGCGAGGAGCGCGCCCACCCCGCCGACCAGCGCCACCCAGCGGAGAAGTGAATTCTGGGTGTTTTCGATATTGCCGCGCACCTCGTTGAAGTCGTCCTCGTAGGCGCCGGCACCGATGACCCAATCCCACGGCGCGTAATAGGTGACGGCCGCGAACTTGATGCGAGCGGTCGTCTCACCGTCGTTCTTCCAGGAATAAATCTCGTAGTCGGACTCGCCGTCGTGGGTGGCCAGGGCCTTCGCGACAATGCTCTGGATAAAAAGCCGGCCGGACGCGTCCTTCGCCTCCCAGATGTTTTCGCCGTCGCGTTTGCCCGCGGCGGAGACGAGGTAGTGGCCGCGCTGGTCGCCGCCGGCGCCGAGCGCGTAGACGTAGCCTGTCTTGCCGACCGTCATCTTCAGGATGATGTCGTGCAAATCCTTGTTGATGGCCGTCAGCGGAACGCCGACGTAAAGCATGCCGATCACTCGTGCGTGAGCCGGGTCCCAGATCGGCTCGTAGGCGGCGGCATGCCAGTCGTTCACGACGAAGGCGCGCCCGCGGTAGGTCTGGCCGCCAAGCACCGTTTTGATGACGGCATTCGCAGTGCCGTCGGGATTTTTGGCCGGAATGAAAGTGCCCACGGCGCGGGTGCCATCGGTCTTGAGCACGCTGGTGTTCACGCGGAGCATGTCGCCGGCGTCATTCATGCGCTCGAAAATCGTGCAGAAGTTGCCGGTGAGATGGCTCACGTCGTCCACGACGACGGCGGATTCCTTCGCGGAACCGACCTGGCCGAGCCAGCGGGCGCCCAGCATCACCTTGGGCAGGGAGCTCGCGCCGACCTCCTTGGTCAGTTGGTTCGCGGCCTGCCAGGCCACCGTCTCGTCGGAAAGATGAATCCCGCCGCCCTGCGCGACCAGATCGTGGGCGACGCCCAGGCTTTGCGTGAGTTCCTTCTGATTGCGCGCCTCCGCGTTGACGCAGAGCAGATAGGCACTTTTCGCGACCTTGGCGCCTTCGCTGAAGGCCTGCTGGCGGACCGTGCTGTCGACGCTTTGGGTGAGAACGCGGTGCTGCGCCAGCATCGTGACAAACACGGCGGCAAGGGCGGCGAGCACCGGGCTGACGGCGACGAGGGTGATCTTGGTGCTTAGTTTCATTGGAGTGCTTGTCGCGGCTGTGTGCGTTGAAGGAATGAAGCGGCGGCGGCAGCCAGCGTCAGAAGGCGTAGCGGGCGGTGCCGGAGATCAACTCGCGTCGGTATTCGCGCCCGGCGGTGTTGGGCACGCGGCTGTCGGCGCGGTCGCGGCCATAGGCGAGTTCGATCGTCCCGTGGCGGTTGAACGCGTAGGAGAGCTGCAGGCTCGGCGTGAGGATCCAGTCCTCGCGGTTCACGGGCGCCGGCCAGTCGCCGCCATACAGCTTGCAGCCGGCGCCGGCCGTGAGTGCGTTCGAGATCTTCCGCCGCCATGAGATTTCATAGGTGATGTCCTCGTAAACCGAGCAGCTCGCGAATGCGGGCTGTTCGAAACGGCGAATCGCCATCGTGCAGGTATCGCGCGGATCCGGCGTCAGGACTGCCGTCGCGTCGATCCAGAGCAGCACGCGCCCCGGGTCGAAACCCGCCGCGGTGCCATTCCCAAAGCGGCGGGTCTCGGGGCCGGCCAGCAGGTTGAGCCGGAGCCATGGAGCCGGCGTTCCCTCCAGCCCGACGAGAAAACGCTGCAGGCTGCTGTCGTAGGGACTGTCCACGCCATAAAGCTTGAGCTGATCCTGGCGTCCATAGCGGTAACCGGCGACGAATCGGGTGCCGGCAAACATCTCGCGACCGAAATCCACGCCGGCGGTCCATTCCTGCCGATCGAGGTAGTTCTCGTAGCCGGCAGCGCGACTCTGCTGGGTGAAGAAGTCGTGCACGTAGAGCGTGGCCACGGGGCGCACGAACCACCGGCCGGAGGTGCGGATGAGCTGGAAGCTGCTGCGCTCGATGAGCGCGGCGCGCCGGTCGCGCAGCGGAATCGCACCGACCGCGGCCACGCCACCCGGACCGCCAAAGGTGGGACCGACCTCGCCGCCGTCGATCGCCGTCAGCGCGCTTTGCAGGGTCCACGGGGCACCGCTGACACTTCCACTGAGGCCGAGGCTCACCCGGTGGACCAGGTTGTTCTCCGACGACGCCGTTTGGTAACGCGAATCCTCCAGCGTATATCCCGCGGCGATTTTGAGCGCAGGAATCACGCGTCCGTCCACACCCAAGGCGGCACCCGTCGTCGTAATCATCGATCCGTGCCTCGGGCGCACGGCGCCGGGAATCGCGCCATCGGGCGTGGTGTCCTGGACGAAGACATTGGAATCGTAACCCACCTTCAGCGAGAAACTCCCCGTGGCCTTCCACTGCGGCGCGTTGGCCGCCACCGGCTCGTTCGCCCGGGTATCGGCCACAAATGGAAAAGTCGCCGCGAATGCGAGGCCGGTGGAAACGACGAACAGACGGATGCGATTCATAAGGTTGGGAATGCAGGGTTTTCGGACGGGTGAAGCATGGACCGGAATCGCCCCGGACGGCACGGGGTCGCCTGACTTGGGCCGGGGTGGTTTCGGTCGAAAACCGAGCAGGAGGACGCGATCATGTGAGGTGAATCGTTCGCATCGCTCCCGAATTGAGGTCGGTGATGGAGAGCAAATTTACTCAATCCCCACTCGTGACCGTCCATCCCGGCGGCAACGCGAGCCAGCAGTCCGCCTGGCATGCGGATCGAATGCGGCGCGAAGGCCGGGCTTGGGTTGGAATTCCCGCGGTGCATGCAACTCGACCGGTTCGCCCGTCAGGAATCGACTGGATCCGCCAGGACGGCGGAACAGCCGGGAGATTCAAAATTCTCGCCGACGCCGTTGAGCACCCCGTTGATCGCCTTCAACAATCCTTGCGTCGTAAACGGCTTTTGCAGTGTGCGGCGCGCGCCGAGCAGGCGGGCCATCCGGAGATAGCCGCGCCCATCGATCGTCCCCGACATCGCGATGATGGGCAGGCCGGGATTTGCCCGCCGCATGCCGATGATTGTTTCGATCCCCTCCGCCCCGGGCATGATCAAGTCGGTGATGACCAGATCGACGGAATGTGTTCGAAGGAGCGCGGCTCCTTCCACGCCGTCGGCCGCCGCCACGGTCTCGTGGCCGTGAGCGGCAAGAACCTGCGTCATGATCTGCCGGATTGAGGGTTCGTCGTCGATGATCAGGATGCGGGACATGGGGGGAATTAACCGGGTGTTCCCTTCCTACGGTCCCGGGAGGGAAGACCCCTAGGCATCGTTTGGCCTTCGATGCGCACATTTTGCGTGGACCGAAAATGCGGTTGGAGGCCTGTCATCCGAATCCGAGATGAACCGCTCATCATGGGTTCTCGCGTGAAAGGTCCACGCGCAGCACCGTGCCTTGATAATTTCCCCGAGGAGCCGGGAACTTATTCCGACCCGAATCGGATCAATTTCCGGACGCGATTGATCGGAGAAACCGGGCGGCAGATCTGTCCCGCGGCGGAACGGTTCGCGGCGGAGACCGACGGTAAGTTATTTCCTGGTGTGACTGCTGGTATCGGTGGCGGCGAGCAGCGGAGCGCTCATGCGTCAGGCGTGGTT
>CALFNN010000030.1 GCA_937902925.1 uncultured Opitutaceae bacterium | reverse complement strand
AAAAAATGCTCGCGCGCTGGGGCGCGCCCATCTCACGCCAGAACCTGTGCGATTGATCGCCAGACTCTATCAACTCGAGCGCGAGTGGGACGCGGCCCAAGTCGGCGAGCAACGCGCCGCGCTGCGGCAGCAGCACTTTGCCCAACCGCTGGCCCGACTGCGCCGGCTGGTGGCGGCGCTGCAGGCGCGCGTGTTGCCCAAGTCCGGCCTCGGATTGGCCTGCGCGTATCTCCTCGGCCACTGGGAGCCGCTCACCGCGCACCTCCGTCACAGCCACACCAAACTCGATACCAACTCCGTCGAGAACGCCATCCGGCCGAGCAAACTCGGCGCGAAAAACTGGCTCTTCGTCGGCCACCCCGCCGCCGGCGATCGCGCCGCGGTCATCTACTCGCTCGTCGTCAGTTGCCAGCGCCACGGCCGCCATCCCCGCGATTACCTTCGTGACGTGCTCGGCCGTTTGCCGACCATGACCACCGCCGATGATCTGCGCCCGCTGCTACCTTCGCAGTGGAAATCCCCAACGACCGCTGCATCGTAGCTCTCGTAGTTACGAATCAGTCAAGGGGGCACTCGGGGCTACGCTTACGATCGATCCGGCTGTCAGGTCAGTTCACCGGGTCGGCCGGAAATGCGAATAATTCACAGCTCTGCCGGACACATACCGAATAACAGCGCGCTAAGCGTCGACGATGGCCTTTATCACAGCGGAGTTACCGGCGATTTGTGCGGGAAAAACGGTGGGTGTGTCAGGGAGGGCGAATCGGTGCGTGATCCACGGCTTCGTATCCACCCGGCCGGCCTCGACGAGCGCGATGATGTCGCGAAAAGTTTGGGGCAGCGCATTGCGACTGGCACAGAGCGTGATTTCTCGACGGTGAAAATTGGGGTCATTGAAGGTTACGTCGCCTTGAAAAAGACCGACAAAAACGGTCCGGCCACCGTGGGCCACAAGGTCAAAAGTATCGGTCATCGATCTCGGATTGCCTGTGGCGTCGATGACGACCGTCGGCAGGTTGCCCCCACCGATTGCTTGAATCAGGTTAGCGGAGCCGGCGCCAGCCGTGACGGTGTGTTTCACTCCGAGATGATCTCGGCAGAAAGCGAGGCGCGTTTCACTTACATCCATGACTGCGAGTGTCGCGCCCGTCACGAGCGCAAGTTGAATTACGCCCAAGCCGATCGGGCCGGCGCCGATCACGAGTGCGAAGTCCGGGCGTGTTATCTCTGCTCGTTCGATGGCGTGAGCGCCGATGGCGAGAGTTTCAACCAGGGCGAGTTGCTCATAAGTCAGTTTCGCGGAGCGATGCAATTTGCGGGAGGGAACCGCGAAAAACGGCCGCATGCCGCCGTCGCTGTGAACGCCGAGCACGTTGAGCGATGTGCAGCAGTTGGGCTTGCCACGGCGGCAAGCGATGCAGTGACCGCAATTGATGTAGGGCTCCACCGCGCAGCGATCGCCGGCGCTGAGGCCGTGCGGATCACTACCGGGATCGATCACTTCCACGCCGAGCTCGTGACCGAGGATGCGCGGGTAGTTGAAGAACGGCTGGCGGCCAGCAAACGCATGAAGGTCGGTGCCGCAGATCCCAATGCGATGGACCCGCACCAACGCCTCTCCGGGCGCTAGAACGGGTTCGGGGCCATCGAGGGCGACGAAATGACCGGGTTTTTCCAGGACGATTTGGAGCATGAGCGAATGAGGGTTTTGATAGACTCAAGAAGGTGCGGAAATGAAAACCCGAATTGAGGGAACACTCGCCTCGCGGCTTCCAGCCTGCGGCATTTCCTCACGAGATGATTGGGTCGCGATTTTCGGGGCGCCCGCGAGTGAAGTTGTAATTGTGGATCGGCTCAAGGATCTCGAGCACCCTGGCCATCAACTCGAAGTCGATTGGCTCCTCGACGTAGGCGATGTTTTTTCGGATGTTGTCGGGATTCGCGCTGCCGACGAGTGTAGTGGCGATGCCGGGGTGCGCGCTGCAGAACTGCACGGCGAGCTTTACGATATCTGCACCGACAGATTTGCAGTATTCGACGGCGCGGCGCGCCCCGTCGATCATCGGCTGCGATGCGGGATGCCACGAGGGCACGCCACGCTCGGTGAGCAGGCCCATGCCGGTGGGAGAGGCGTTTATGATCCCAATTCCTTTTTGCCGGCAGTGGGGAATGAGCGAATCGAGTGCGGTGTCATTGAGTTCGTAGTGGCAGAACGAAAGGATGGTCTCGACGACGCCGGGTGCGGTGCGATCGAGCACGGCAGGGAAAACCTTTAATGGCAGTCCTGTGATGCCGACGTGGCCGATGCGGCCGGCGGTGCGTAGTTTTGTCAGCGCGGGGAGGGTTTCGTTCGCAATTTGATCGAGGTCGGCGAACTCGATGTCGTGGCATTGCAACAGATCGACGTAGTCAACGCCGAGGCGCACGCAGCTTTCATCGAGGCTGGCGGCGACACGCTTGGCGGAAAAATCGAAAATACCGTCGCCGTATTGGCCCACCTTCGTGGCGAGAACGAAACGATCACGCGGAATACCTTTCAGCGCGCGGCCGAGGACGGTCTCAGCCTTCGTTGCTCCATAGTAAGGTGACACATCAATGAAATTCATCCCGAGATCCAATGCAACGTGGACGGTGCGGATGGCCTCGTTGTCATCGGTGGCGCGGAAAACGCCGCCGAGGGATGAGGCGCCGAAGCTGAGGACGGAAACGTTGAGGCCCGTGCGGCCAAGTTGGCGGTAGTGCATGAAAATCAGGGATCGCGGGACCGAAGTTCGCAACCATGGAGCGAAAGCAGCGGATGTTTTACGACTAGCCGCATTCGTCGGAACGGCCGGAGTCCCGCATGGTGGCACGGAGGCGCGGCGACGATGAACCGACGACGCAAGCCGGCAGCGTCCGAATTCTCCGCCTTGTCATCGGGAGACGCATCGTGGCATTTGAACGCGCAAACGAGCGGCTGGGAAACAAAAACTTGCCGCCTCGTCGCGGGGCGTGCTCCTACTCGGCACGGAACCTCAGGAATGGCCGGATTCCGGCATGAGCGAGGCCAGTAGTTCGTGAATTACTTCGGCAGGAGGCTTCGTCTTGATGGAAGGTTGATAGTAACGGCCATCGGCCAGCTTTTTGTCGGTGCGCGCCGTGCGCACGTCGATGTCGAGTTCGATCAGGTAATTCTTAAAATCCCACGCCCAACGGTCCTCATATGTCAGGATGGCGTCGGCATTCTCGGGGAGCATCGTGAGCGGGCCGCTCGAGGCATCGTGGCCGCGGCTTTGCAACTCGCGGACGAACAGTTCGTCAATGTGGTGGTCGTCTGTGAGTCGGTGCACCACGAAGATGTGCTTGAAGGGTGCAAGATCGATCACCTTGCGCGTGGAAACCGACGAACAGCCGGCGAGAAGCGCGGCCGCGCACGCCAACAGGAGAATTGTCGGCCCGGGTGACTTCATTGATTCTGGTGGGAGAGTGCGCAATCCAAGTTGGTCTGCACAACTGCAGCACAATCTCGCAAATGCAAGATAGGGTTGATGCGTTAGGACACATCCGGAAGGCCGGAGTAAAACTACGTCCGCCGGTGTTAACCACTCACAAACGGGGGCAGGGCCGCGCGAACTGCAACCCGGGGCATCATCGCGTTTCCCCTCGAGGCCTGCGACGGTCGTTAACTCGTTGGATCGCCGTCCGGCCCGCGGTCTCCAGGCGCGTCCGTCGCAAAAACGTTTGCGGACGTGCGCTTGGATTACTTGCATTCGTTGATGGCTAAAATCTTCCGCACTGGAGGCACGGCCACGGAGGCGGCGTGGTTGGGAGACGCGAGGGCGGCGTGCTTGGTTTTCGGTGCGACCTTGTTGGCTTACCTGCCGGCGCTGGGAGGTAATTTCATCTGGAACGACAGTGACTATGTGACCGCCCCGGCCCTGCGCTCGCTGACCGGCTTGGCTTCGATCTGGTTCAAACCGGGTGCAACGGAGCAATACTATCCTCTCCTGCACAGTGCCTTTTGGCTGCAGCACAGATTGTGGGGCGATGATCCGCTCGGCTATCATGTCGTAACACTATTATTGCACGGCGTGGCCGTAGTCCTGTTCGGGGCGATTCTACGTCGATTACTGATTCCCGGAGCATGGCTGGCCGCGCTTATCTTCGCTTTGCATCCCGTGCATGTTGAATCGGTGGCGTGGGTCGCGGAGCAGAAAAACACGCTCTCGCTTGTTTTCTACCTTGCCGCAGCTCTGGTTTATCTGCGTTTCGACGAAACGCGGCGAACGAAGTCGTATGTCGCGTCGTCGGTCTTGTTCGTTCTCTCGTTGCTGTGCAAGACGGTGACCGCTTCGTTGCCGGCGGCCCTGCTGGTGGTCTTGTGGTGGAAGCGCGGCCGGCTTGAATGGCGCCGCGATTTTCGGCCCTTGCTGTCGTGGCTGGCGATCGGGGCGACCATGGGATTGTTTAGCAGTTGGGTGGAGCAACACTACCTTGGCGCAAGAGGCCAGGATTTCGATCTGCCGTTTTTGTCCCGCGGGCTCGTTGCTGGCCGCGCGATTTGGTTTTACCTAACAAACTTGGTCTGGCCGGCGGGTCTTAGTTTCGTTTATCCGCGTTGGACGCCGGACCCGGGGATCGGATGGCAATGGCTTTTCCCGCTGGGCGTGATCGCCCTCACGGTCCTGCTGTGGGCGATTCGGCGACGGACCCGCGCCCCGCTGGCCGCCTGGCTGTTTTTCGTGGGCTCGCTCTTTCCGGTTCTCGGTTTCGTCAATCTTTACGGGGCCTTTTACTCTTTCGTCTGGGATCACTGGCAATACCTTCCCGATCTCGGCTTGATTGCGCTGGGTGCCGCCGGGATCGCGCAGAGTTGGAACTGGGCGGTGATCCGCCTGCACGGAGCCATCCCGGCGCTAGTGGCCGTTTGCAGTGCGTTGCTGGGCCTGCTGACTTGGGAACATTGCGGAATCTTTCACGACGACGAGACGCTGTTTCGCGCCACGCTCGCGCATAATCCCGATGCGTGGATGGCGCATTTTAATCTGGGCGGCGTCATGTTGAAAACCCCCGGACGGGAAGCCGAGGCCATTGCGGAATTCGGGGCCGCCTTGCGGCTCAATCCCAATATGGCTGACGCCCATTACAATCTGGGCACCCTCCTCGCGAAGGATCCAGCCCGTGTGACGGAGGCGATCGTCCACTTCGAAGCGGCGCTGCGCATAACTCCCGAGAATGCGACGGTGCATTATAATTTAGCCAATGCCCTCGTGAATGTTCCTGGTCGATTGCCCGACGCCATCGACCACTATCGCGCGGCACTTCGAATCAATCCGGACCTGGCGGAAGCGCACTACAACCTCGGGCTCGCACTCCTGAACGACCCCGCTCGGATTCCGGAGGCGATAGTGCATTTTGAGGCGGCGCTGCGAACTCGGCCGGACTTTACGTTTGCGCGTGAAATCGTGGCCCGGTGGCGGGCCGCGCAACGATAACGGCCCGCCGACTTTCGGTGGCGATTTCGTTTTGCCGGGAAAAGCCCGGCGCGGACGTGGAAATCAACCTGAAATCTGCGCGATTGAGGCGATCCACTCGTGCTCGAATTGCGGTGGTGCGGCTTGCCCGTCGGCGCGCCGATGCCTCTCGCCGCCAAGGATTGGGCCGATCGGCCGGACTGTCAGTCCGCCAATTAGATTGCACTGCATGCCCACGGGTCTACCCCTCAGTAAAACCTACCTGCCACCGTTTCCCCTGACGTGGATGAGATGCCCCATTTTCTGTGCAGCTGTTGCTGCGCCTACTCGCTTGGCGGAGCCATGACCCTGGCGCGTCGCCATCGATTTTTTCAGCTTAGCCCTGCCCCAACAAGGCAAGTCAGACCAAGACATAGGAGAACCTAAACATATGGACTCGACCTCACCGTTAGACGGAACGATCCGGCGGCTGGCCTTCGCGCTGGCGTGTGCCGGAATCGTGACCCTACCCGCAATCGCGCAATCGATGGCTGCTCCGGACGCGACGACGCTGGCGAAATACGACACGAATCACAACGGCAAGCTCGATCCGGACGAGCTGGCCGCAATGCAGGCGGATCAGGCGAAGTCGGCCACCACGCCGGTCACGACGTCGGAGACCAAAGCGGCCCCGGATGTGGTTACGCTCAACCCGTTCCAAGTCGATGCCAGCAAGGACACCGGCTACTATGCGGAAAACACGCTCGCCGGCAGCCGCCTCAATACGAATGTCGGCGATCTGGCCTCCTCGATCACGGTGGTGACCAAGCAGCAGCTCGAAGATACCGGCGCCCTGAATATCAACGATGTGTTTCTGTATGAGGCCAACACCGAGGGTGCGGGCAACTACACCCCGACTTACGTCAATCGCGGCACGGCCACGGACGGCATCGGCGGCTACAGCGGGGACGATGGCACGCCGTTTGGTATCGCGACCGCCAATCGCGTCCGTGGTCTGGGGTCGGCCGACACGGCCGAGAATAATCACCCGACCATCTCCCGGATGGCGTTCGATTCCTACAACACGAACTCGGTCGAAATCAACCGCGGTCCGAACTCGATGCTCTTTGGTGCCGGTGGCGCATCGGGCGTTGTCAACCAGTCGACGAGCGAACCTGTGCTGAACAAGTGGCACACGACCGTGAAGGACCAATTTGGCAGCTTCGGTGCCCATCGCGAGAGCATCAGCATGAACATCCCGCTCGGCGACAAAGTTGCCCTGTATCTCGCGTGGCTCGAAGATCACAAGGGATTTGAGCGGAAGCCTTCGTCGGACATCTACCGCCGGCGGTTTGCCGCACTCACCTACCAGCCGTTTCCCAAGACCAAGATCACGGGCAGTTTTGAGTATTACGCCAACAACAACAACCGTCCCAATTTCATCGACCCGTCCGACTACGTCACGCCATGGATTCAAGCCGGCCGGCCGGCTTGGGATCCGACCACGCAGACGATCACGCTGGCCAACGGCACCGTCAAGGGACCGTTTCTCGCGTCGTCGCTGGATCCGCGGTATGCAGCGGCCCTCGCCACTGGCGTGACGCTGTCGGTCAACGGCAGCGGTGCGTTCACTGGCACGACGTCGGCGTATTACGTTCCCGGCCTGGTGGTCCTCGGGCACAATTCGATCAACATCGACGGCGGCCAGATCGTGAACGCATTTGTCGCCAATGCCACGACCGGGGCGAACACGAACGGATCGGCGGCCCTGCCGGCGGCGACGGCGGCCGGCCGGACCGCGGCGCAGTGGATCGTCGCGAACAACTACCAGACCCAGTCGGCCGGGTTCGTGACGCCGGTGCCGCCGGCGAGCACCGGGGCGACAAGCTACTCGACTTGGTATAACGTGGGCTTTACGGACAAGAACCTCTACGACTGGACAAAATATAATTCCCAAGGCGCCAACTACGGCACCGCGACCGGGCGGACCTACAACCTCGAGCTGACTCAGGAGATTCTTCCCACTCTGAATTTCAATGCTGGCTGGTTCCGCCAGGAATACAATCAATGGGACCACTACGGGCTGGGTCAGGCCAACCAAGCCACGAGAATCTTCATCGATACGAACAAAAAGCTGATGAACGGAGCCACCAATCCCTACTTTGGGGCTCCTTATATTCTCGATTATCAGGAGGACTCTTTCAACACCCCGGAGGTAAATGACAACCTCCGCGCCATGTTGGTCTATGACCTGAAGTTTTCCAAGAACGAGGGGTGGACGCGCTATCTGGGCAACCACCGGTTCTCGGCGCTCGGCACCCAGCAGAAAGATTGGAAAAACAATCTTCGCTACCGCCTTGGCTTCACCTCCGGCGATCCCCGGTTCCTTCCCAACGAACAGACTGCCGGGTTTAGCTTCGGAAGTTCATCGTCGATCGAGCGCCATTATTACCTCGGCGGCGGCGGCGCAGGGCAGGTTACGGAGGGCGTGAAAAAGCTCGGCGACCCCGATTTTGGCGGGCCCAACCAGGCGGCGCTCAGCTACTATGACTGGAATGGGAGCGCGAGCTGGCAGACGGCCAACATGGCCATGGATCCCGAACTGTTCTTTGCCGGCGCAAACTTTGGCGTGACCAACAAGATTCTCACGGCGCAGAGCTTTGCGTATCAGGGCAGCCTGTGGGGCAACCGGATCATTCCGACCCTTGGCACGCGCTACGACAAGGCGAAGATCTACACCTACAACGGCAGATATCCGGACAACACGGCCATCCCTGCCACGGCGTTTTACACGAATGGCATCGGCAACGAGCCGTTGTCCACGGTGATCGGTGCCGCGCCCTACGTCATTTCGGGTCGCACGAGCACCATCGGCGTCGTCGCCCGGCCGTTCAGCGGCTGGCAGTCGCTCGACGCTGCGGCGGACCGGGGGAACTGGCTGGCGGATTTCGTGCGCAACCTTGGGTTCTCCTACAACAAGTCGGACAACTTTACGCCTCCGACCACGACGACGACCGACTACTTTGAAAACCTCCTGCCCAAGCCCTCCGGCACCGGCAAGGACTACGGGGTGCGCGGCTCGATGTTCAACAACAAGCTGGTCTGGTCCCTCAGCTGGTATAAATCCACCAACGAGCACGCCGTGTCGTCTGCTGCCCAAACGGCGATCGGCCGGGCCCAGCGTATCGATACCAGCAGCTCCTTTGCCTGGGCGAGAGAGGTCGTCCGTATTCGCAACGGTCAGGATCCGGCGGACGTGAACTTCGATAACAACACGGTGTTCCCGCTGACCACGGCGATGCAGGACCAGATCAACGCACTCGTGTCCGGCCCCGAAAAAACGGCCGCCGGCGGTCAGGTGGTCGCCGCCTATCAATCCGGCGGACTCATCCCGTGGCCGAACACGAACATCCAAGGCACCAATTCCCAGACGTCGAAGGGCCTGGAGGCCTCGCTGATCTACAATCCCCTGCGCAATTGGCCCATCAAGATAACGGTCGGCCAGCAGGTTTCGACCTACAGCAATGCCATCGGGGAAATCACGGCGTGGCTCTACGGGACGGGGACTGCGGCCAGCGGCAACGGCCGGTTGAACTTCTGGCAAAACCTGAAGGCGGCCGATTTGCCGACCGTCTACACCCGGTCGAATGGCAACAAACTCTACCTCGGCGATTTTTGGAACAGCTACGGCTACACTGGTGACGCGCAGTCCAACAGCACCGGCGCCACCAGCACCCCGCAGAGCACCTATTATGGTATCGTCGATTCGCAGCTGTATCAGTTGATCACGTTGCAGGGCACCAAATCCCCGAGCGAACGGGAATGGAACAGCAGCCTCATCTCCAGCTATACCTTCCAGGAAGGAAAGCTCAAGGGTATCGCTTTCGGCGGCAGTGCGCGCTGGGCCTCCAATGCCGTCGTCAGCTACTACGGCGATCTGAACCCGGCGAAGTTCACCCATCCGACGCCCACGCAGAACTTGATATCTTATCCCGATCTTACGAAGCCAATCACGATCCCGGCCACCACCAACGTGGATCTCTGGCTCTCGTATGCGACCCGTCGGGACTTGTTCGGGAAAAACGTGCGGGCGAAGTTCCAGTTCAACGTGCGCGATGCGACTGAAAAAGGCGGCCTCCGGCCGATCATCTTCAATGCCGACGGTTCGCCGGCTCAATACCGCATCGTCGACCCGCGAACGTATTTCTTCACGTCCACGTTCGACTTCTGATCCTGCGCGGTCGGCTGGCATCGCTGGTTGCCAGTCGACCCGGAAAAAACTCAAGGCTCTCCTGCTCTCCGGCAGGGGAGCTTTTTATTTTGGCGGGCGAGCGTTTCAGGTTTGTCCCGACGGGAACAAGCCTGGCGAGGACAACCCGACGGCCGGAAGGCACGCGGCGCCCTGATCGTGCACGCGCTCTGCAGTCTCGCGATTTTGGTTGGAAGCCGCTTTACGAATCGGACGCCAAGTCTAACTCTGCACTCCAAATAACCGAGATGATGCCGCAACGAGCGACCGGAACGAAGCGTGCGTGGGCTGCCATCATGGTGCTGGCCGTCCTTCTCGCCTGGTCCGGCAGCTTTTCCGGCGCATTTATTTACGACGACGTTCCGGCGGTGATGGCGAACCCGTCGCTCCGCCACTGGTGGTCGGCATTTTCCGCGGGGCGCACGGACTTGACGGTGAGTGGCCGGCCGCTCGGCAATCTCTCCCTGGCCCTCAACTACGCGCTCAACGGCACCGGGGTTTGGGGCTATCATGCGTTGAATCTCTTGATTCATCTTTTGGCGGGTGCCGCGCTGTTTGGAGTTGTCCGTCGGACCCTGCTCCGGCCGGCGCTCCGCGGTCGTTTCGGTCCGGCGGCCCCGTGGCTTGCCCTGACGGTTGCCGTCGTCTGGCTCGTGCACCCGTTGCAGACGGAATCGGTCACCTATGTCGTCCAGCGTGTCGAGTCGCTGATGGGTCTCTGCTATCTTCTCACCTTGTATTGCTTTATCCGCGGGGCCGAGTCTCCCGAACCGGCGTGGTGGCAAATCGGCGCGGTGGTCGCGTGTCTGGGCGGGATGGCGAGCAAGGAGGTCATGGTGTCCGCGCCCCTGATGGTCCTGCTCTACGACCGGGGCTTTTTTTCCGATTCATTTCGCGCCGCCATTCGGCGCCGGATCTGGCTGTATGCCGGCTTGGGGGCGACCTGGGTGCCGTTGATTTGTTGGGTTCTGTCGACGGGTGGGCGCGGGGGTTCGGCCGGCTTCGGTGGACCGGTCGCCTGGTCGGAATATGCGCTCCTGCAGTTCCCAGCCGTCGTGCACTATCTGCGGCTGTCCCTCTGGCCGCGCCCGCTGATCTTCGACTACGGAATTTTACCGGCGACAAACCTGGCTCGCGTGGCACCACAGGCCGGGTTGATTCTGTTATTGGTGGCCGGCACGGTGATCGCGTTGTGGCGAAGGGTGCCGGCTGGGATCTTGGGGGCTTGGTTCTTCATGATCCTCGCCCCGAGTTCGAGTTTCGTTCCCGTCGGCACCGAGACCATGGCCGAGCACCGGATGTATCTCCCATTGCTGGCGCTCGTCGCAGCGGACGTTTTGGCGTTCTATCGCGTGCTCGGCGCGCGGATGTTATGGCCGTGCGCGGCGCTGTCGGTCGGTCTCGCCTGCACCACGGCGCACCGCAACAACGACTACCAATCGGAATTCACCATCTGGCGTGATACGGTGGAAAAACTTCCGGACAACGCGCGTGCGCGTAATAATCTCGGCTCGATCTGGCTCGGACGGGGCAACTTGCTCGAGGCCGAACGCTGCTTCACGGCTGCGCTGCAACTGGAGCCGCGTTACGCCTCGGCGCACTACAATCTCGGGATCGTGCTCCAGCGCACCGATCGAACCGCGGACGCGGTTGGACATTTTCTTTCCGCCATCCGGCTCGAAGACGATTTTGTCGATGCGCGGGTCAACGCCGGGAATGCCCTCCTCAAACTCGGCCGGGCGTCCGATGCGGTCCAGCAGTATGCAGCGGCGCTCCGGTCCCAGCCCGATTCGCCCGACTTGCACTACGATTTGGGTTTGGCGCTGGAGCAGGTCGCACGCCCGGACGAGGCGATCCGGGAATACGAATCGGCCGTTCGCCTGCAACCGGGCTTGTCCGCCGCCCGGAACGCCCTGGGCTCGGTGCTGCTGCGGAGTGGGCGAGTGGACGCCGCGGTCGGGCAATTCCAAGCGGAAGTGAAACTCGATCCGCAACGACCGGAGGGCTACGTCGAGTTGGCCGGAGCCGAGGCCCAGCAGGGAAACACCGCCGCCGCGGAGCGTGACTACCGGGAGGCGCTGCGACGGCAACCAGCGCAGGCCATAGCGCATTTCTATCTCGGAAATCTGCTCGCCCAGAGCAGCCGCGTTCCCGAGGCGATCGAGGAATACCAGCAGGCGTTGCGGCTGGAGCCGGACAACCTGCAACTACGCAATAATCTCGGCAATGCCCTGCTCATCTCGAACCGGATCGACGAGGCGATTGCCCAGTATGAAGAAGTCCTCCGGGTGCAGCCCAACGACCCGGGCGCCCGGGAAAATCTGCGGCAGGCGCAGGCGATGAAGCAATCGTTCCCTCGAAACCCTTGAAGAAAGCCGACGCAGTTCAACCCGCTCGACCCCGTGGCGCCGTGCCATCGGCCGGGCAAGTCGTCGCGGCGGGTGCGCTCATCGCCGGCGTCGTGCTTGCCGCTCACGGCCACACCTTCCGGTTGCCCTTCGTTTTCGATGACCGGGCGTCGATCCTCGACAATCCCAGCATCCGGCATCTTTGGCCGCTCTCGGACGCGTTGTCTCCTCCCCGGGGAACCGGTGTGACGGTTGCGGGCCGTCCGATCCTGAATTTGTCGTTCGCGCTTAATTATGCGATCAGCGGCCCTGCGACGTGGAGTTATCATGTGCTCAACCTCGTGATTCATGCGTTGGCCGGGCTGACGCTGCTGGGGTTCGTCCATCGCACGCTGACGTTACCGCTCCTCGCGGAGCGATTCTGTCGGCACGCCTGGTGGTTGGCGCTGACGATTGCCGGCCTCTGGACCCTGCATCCACTGCAAACGGAATCCGTGACCTACATCGTGCAACGCGCCGAGTCGCTGATGGGGCTGTTTTATCTCCTGACGATGTATTGTTATGTCCGGTCGATCGACGCGCCCCGGCCGGAAGCGTGGCAGGCACTGGCGGTGATGGCTTGCCTGCTGGGAATGGGGACCAAGGAGGTGATGGTCTCCGCTCCGCTGATGGTGCTGCTGCATGATCGAACGTTCGTGGCCGGGAGCTTTGCGGCGGCATGGCGGCGGCGAAGAATTCTTTATCTCGCTCTTGCGGGCACATGGTTGCTGCTCGGGTTTGACATGATCGCGTCCGCCGCCCGCGGCGGCACCGCCGGCGTCGGCCTCGGCGTTTCATCCTGGGATTACCTGCTGACGCAGTGCCGAGCCATTGTTCTCTATCTGAAACTCGCGCTCTGGCCGCATCCCTTGGTGATCGACTATGGCGACGGGGTGGCCGGAGGTTTGCGTGAAGTCTGGCCCCAGGCGCTGCTCCTCACGCTGCTGTTCCTCGGGGTGGCGATCGCGGCATGGCGCCGTTCCGCCATCGGCTTTGTGGGCGCGTGGTTTTTTCTGATTCTGGCGCCGAGTTCCAGCGTTGTGCCGGTGACGGTGCAAACGATCGCTGAGCACCGGATGTATCTGCCCCTTGCGGCGGTGATCGCCGTGGCCGTGGCCGGAATCTATCATCTCACCGACCGCAAAGTCGGGATGGTGGCGTTGGCGGCGATCGTGGCCGCCGGCTGGCTGACGTTTCGCCGCGACGACACTTACCGCAGCGAGCTCACCTTGTGGAGCGATACCGTGATGAAATGTCCCGAAAACGCCCGCGCTCGCACCAATCTGGGACTCGCGCTCGTGGATTTGGGACGGGTGCCCGAGGCCGTGGTGCAATACACGGCGGCGATCCGGATTCAGCCCGGAAATCCGGTCACGCAGTTCAACCTC
This sequence comes from uncultured Opitutaceae bacterium, assembly GCA_937902925.1. GTDB lineage: Bacteria > Verrucomicrobiota > Verrucomicrobiia > Opitutales > Opitutaceae > CALFNN01. Next base: position 105,130 of record CALFNN010000030.1, on the reverse strand, counting down.
TGCAATGCCCTCACCCGGCTCGGCCGGCCGGCCGAGGCATTGCCGCACGGGGAAACGGCGGTGCGTCTGGATCCGAACAACGCCAACGCGCAGGTCGATCTGGGGATTGCGTTGGTGGCGCTCGGTCGTCCCGCCGAAGCGGTGCCACACTACGAGGAGGCGCTGCGCCTCGAGCCGCAGGCGGCCGATGTGCAGGCCGACTTGGGGGCGGCGTTGTTGCAGTCGGGACGCGGCGCGGCGGCGATCGAGCATCTCGAGGCTGCGTTGCGACTCGAACCCGACGCCGCCCAGACTTGGTGCGACCTCGCCAGTGCGCGTGCCCAGCAAGGCCAACCCGCCGCCGCGCGCCAGGCGTGCGAGCGCGCGCTCGCGCTAAAACCGGATTTTCCCGAGGCCCTCTACGTGCTCGGCAACATCGAGGCCGAGGGGGAGAATTTTGCCGCCGCGATCGGCCGTTACCGCCGGGCGCTGGCCCTTGCGCCCGACTACTTTGTCGCGCGCAACAATCTGGCCAACGCCTTGCTCGTGACCGGCCAGATCGACGAGGCCATTGCGCAATACCGGCAGATCCTGCGCGAGCAGCCGGACGATCGCTCGGTGCAGGACAATCTCGCCCGCGCTATTGCCCTGCGTAACCCGGGCGATCAGCGCCGATGACTGCCTCCGGCGGTGGCGACCGCGCACCGTTGACTCGTTGCGCATGCCTGCGGAAATTCCCCGGGTGAAAATTGGGAAGCGAGGCTCCGGGCTGGCCGGATTGATCATTGTCGCCGGCGCCTTCGTCGCTTACGCGAACACATTTCACGCGCCGTTCACGTTCGACGATGTCTCGTCGATCCTCGACAACCCGACGATTCGCCAGCTCTGGCCCCCGGGGAGGGCATTGTCACCGCCGCCGGATTGGGGCATGACCGTGAGCGGGCGGCCGGTCCTCAATCTCTCGCTCGCGATCAACTACGCGATCAGTGGGTTCAACGTCTGGAGCTACCACGCGCTGAACCTCGTCGTCCATGCGCTGGCGGGACTGACGCTGTTCGGCTTGGTGCGGCGCACCTTGAGGCATCCGCCACTGGCGGGGCAATTTGCCGGGCAGGGCACGCCGCTGGCGCTCGTGGTCGCTGCGATTTGGACCCTGCATCCGCTGCAGACGGAGGCCGTCACCTATGTCATCCAGCGCGCCGAGTCGTTGATGGGGCTTTTTTTCCTCGTGACGCTTTATGCGTTCGTGCGCGCGATGGAGTCGCCCCGGCCATGGTTGTGGTGGACGGCGGCCGTGACAACCTGTCTGCTGGGTGTCGGCACCAAGGAAATTGCGGCCCTGATCCCGATCGTGGCTTTGCTCTACGACCGCACGTTCGTCAGCGGAAGTTTCAAGGAGGCGTGGCGGCGTCATCGTTGGCCGCTGCTCGCGCTGGCCGCCACATGGCTGCCGCTGTTGTGGCTGCTGGCGGGCACGGGAGGCGACCGTGGCGGCACGGTCCGCTTCGACGTCGGTTCGCTCTGGGTGCGGTATGGCCTGACCCAATTCGAGGCGATCACGCGTTATGTCGGGTTGGCGTTCTGGCCGCATCCGCTCGTGTTCGACTACGGGAAGATCGTGACGCCAGGCCTGCCCGCTGCGCTGCCGTGGGCGATCCCCGTTCTCGCGCTGCTCGGGGCCACCGTGATCGCATTGTGGCGCTGGCCGGTGGCGGGATTCCTGGGGGCGTGGTTTTTCGTCATCCTCGCTCCCACGAGCATCGTGCCCGGCACCCTCCAGATGATTGTCGAGCACCGGATGTATCTGCCGCTGGCGGCCATCATCGCCTTGGTGATCTGCGGCGGCGCGATCTGGCTTGGTTCGCGGATCGCGGTGACCATTGGCGTGATTCTCGCGATTGCGACCGCGGCGGGCACGTGGCGACGCAACACCGTCTATCGCTCCGAGCAGTCGCTGTGGGAGGACACGGTGGGGCACCGTCCGGGTAGCGCGCGGGCCGAAAATAATCTTGGCCTGGCCTACTACCACCTCGGGCGCTTCGACGAGGCCATCGCGCGCTTCCGGGAGTCGCTGCGCCTCGATCCTTCGGTGGCAAACACGCACTACAACCTCGGCCTCGCGCTGATGAACTCGGGGCATCTGGCCGAGGCGGTGGCGCCGTTGGAGGAGACGGTGCGGATCCTGCCCTACTATTTTTACGCGGAGCAGAACCTCGGGATTGTGCTGACGAAGCTGGGCCGCCCGCAGGAGGCACTGGCGCACTTCGAGACGGCGCTCCGCTTCGATCCGTCGCCAGCGGAGACGCATTTTCATTTTGGCGTGGCGCTGGCGGAACTCGGCCGGTGGGCCGAAGCGGCCGACCATTATGCGCAGGCGGTGCGCATCAATCCGCGCTACGCGGAAGCCCAAAGCAACTGGGGCGTCGCCCTGTTTCGCCTGAATGCAAGCGCGGCGGCGGTCGGGCACCTCGACGAGGCGTTGCGCCTGAATCCGGATTCGGCGGATGTCCATTTCAACCTGGGGCTGGCCCTGGCGGCCCTCGGCCGCGCCGCGGACGCCGTCGCGCACTATGCGGAGGCCGTCCGCCTCGACCCGGCCCACGCGGAGGCGCAACTCAATCTTGGGGTCGCCCTCGGGCAGATGGGCCGATTGCCCGAGGCGATTGCCCATCTGGAGCAGGCGGCGCGCCTGCGGCCCGAGTGGCCCGAAGCTCACACCAATCTCGCCACCGCGCTCTCCCAAGCGGGACGGAGCGCGGAGGCACTGACGCACTACGAGGCTGCGCTGCGACTCCGGCCGGATAGCGCGCAGGCACACTACAACGTGGGTTATGCCCTGCTGGTGTCCGGGCGGAATCCCGAGGCCCGCCAGCAGTTCGAAAGCGCGTTGAAAATCCAGCCGGACCTTGTCGCGGCACGCGAAATGTTGCGACGGCTGCGGCAGGCTGAGTCTCTTGCGCCGTGAAAATGCGGCGCTGAGGCGGGGGGAATCGGGCCGGCCTCACTTTCGGGCAAGCGGCGGCACGAGGCGTTGAGCCAGCTGTTGCAAGGCTGGGTTCCGGAATTCGACCTGCAGGCCTGCATCGAGAGCGAGCAAATCCGAGAGCGTGTCCGGGGTAAGTTCTCGCAGGCTGCGTTCATTGACTTGTCGCATGCAGGACAGGAGTTGCTCGCGGGCGAGGCCGGGTCGCTGGCCGACCGCAAGCACGACCACGAGATGAAGGTGCTCGTCGAGCGGCAATGAATCCGCCTGACCCAATTGGGCCACGACGCGTTCGAACGCGGCGGAGAATCCGGCGGCATCGCCCCGTCGCGACGCGATCCCCGCAAGCATCACGGTGGCGGCGAGATTGTCCTGGAATCCCGCGAGGACCGGCGTGAGCCGCCCGGCGATCTCCGGTTGTCCCAGCTCGAGATAATAGTTCGCGCTGGCGGCCGCAGCTTCCGCCGGAGTCTGGTCGGGAACGACCTCCCAAATCCGAATCTGCTGCCCTTGCAGCGCGGAGTGCTCGGGCAGCTTGAACGGGATCGCGCGCAGCCACGGTGGCGGCACGAGCGAGGTCAGCAGCTTCACGATGAACGTGTCCGGGGGAATGAGGGCGTTTTCCGGCAGGCCGCGGGCCAGCTTCGCCAGCACGGCTTCGAAGGGGTCCCACGAGAAAAACACGAAATGGGTCACGCCGAAACGCCGGACGAGTTCATGGGCCGCCTCGGCCGAGGGCGCCGCAAACAGCTCGGCGGCGTGTTGGAGGCCCTCGGCGTTTTCCCAATACAACGTGTCCAGTCCCGCGAAGCCGCCTTGCGAGACCAGGAGGGTCGTGCCCGTCGGCGAGCCGGCCACGACGACGGGCGCGTCGCCGGTGCGTTGCCGGAGCCAGTGCGCCACGTCGCGTTGCGCGAGGGTGCGGATCTCGGCGTTGCTGAATTCCGCCGCCCGCAGCGTCTGCTGGACGGCCAGCACGAGGCCGGGAAGAAACAACAATCCGCCCGCGATCGACCAGGCCGCGGCCGGGCGCGAATATTTTTCTCCCCGGGCCCGAATGCCCCGGAAGAAAACCGCGACGACGGGAATCGACAGGGCGTAGGCCAGACCGAGCCAGCGGACTTGATTCCACCCCTGGATCCAGCCGGCCAGGGCCGGGCAGAGCGCAAGCGCGAGTTCCACCTTCACCACTGCCAGCGTGTCCCGGCGCAGCGCCATCACGACGGCGGGGACGAGCAGGAAGAATGGCAAACCCAACGCCGCCACGTTCCACGTCAGCCCTTTTGTGGCGATGACCCGCGCGAGCCCCTGAAATTCCGCGATGTAACGCGTGTGGAGCTCCCAAAGGAAGGGATCGGCGACGACAAACGTTTTCGCCGCCGTGGCAAAAATGATCACCGGGAGCAGGACAACGAGCGCCGCGCCGCCTGCGCCGACGGCCAGTTGACGGCGCGTGAGCGCCTGCCAGCCGCCATGCATGCCCTGCACGGCCAGCCGGAGCACGAGGCCGGCGCCGATCCACGCGGCGGCATAGAGCGGATGATTGACCTCGAGCCGCAGGCCAAAGTGCGAGGGAAAGTATTCGATGACGTAGGCGGCCAGGCTGACCCCGCCGCCGACGAAACCCCAGAGTTGGAACAGCCCCGGAGAATGGATCCAGGAAATGCGCCGTTCCTGGCCGCGCCCAACCCAGCTCGCCGAAAGCGCGCCCAGCCCGATGCCCATCAACACCGGAACCATGGTTGCGGCGCTGATCCACAAGCCGACGCCGCCGGCGATGGCGGATCCGGCGAACCACCGCTGTGCCGCGCGCCGTTCGCGCCGCTCCGCCAGTTGGCGGGTTTCACCCCCGGCAGTCGCGAGATCCGGCCCGCCCGTCGTGGCGTCGGCCACGCCGCGCCTGCTCCCGACCACGATGAGCAGCACGGTGAGCAGGCTGCAGATGTTCGCGAGCCCGTGGTGATCGGCGCGGCCGGGCAGGAAATCGGTGTAGAAGGTTGAGGTCGCCACGGCGCCGATCGCGGCGAGGCCTGCTGGCGCACCGCCGAAGCGGCGCGTCAGCAGCGGCATGAGGCCGGCGAGCACCAACGCGAACATCACCGTGCCCTGGAACAGCGTCGCCCGCTCGACCGAGATGCCGAGGGGTCTGCCCGAGGCGACGTGATCGCACCACGCGAGCAGTGCCAGCCACCAATGGAACGGAGACGCCCAGTGCACCTCGCGTCCGGCCGGAGCGTTGTCGTAATCGACCCGGCGAATCCGCCATTCCCCGCGGGCGATCATCGCCTGCGTCTGCATCACCCAATGCGCCGTGTCTTCGCCTGCTTCCGGCAGCACCATGGACCGGAGGCCGTGTTCATAGCCGGTGGGTGACCGAGGATCCTCGGCGGGTGCGTCGACGGTGACGCCGTAGCTGGCTGTCACTCGCAGAATGTGCCGGCTGCGCGCGACGGAATCCCAGACCACGTAGCTCATCACCGCCACCGGGATTGCGACGCACAGCAAAAGCCGGAGCTTCCCGGATAACGCGTCGCGCCTTCTGGTCATTCGCGGCGAACGGTATTTGCAGACGGCACGAGTCATCAAGGTTCTTCCGGCGCGCCCGGCGTGTTCTCTATTTACGATGCTCGGAGCGCACCGGACGATTCCCCGCCAGGCCGGGAGTGCGCTCACGGGTCCGCTTGGGAGTTCGCCGCAATGTCTTCCGGCAACCGTTTACCATTGGTCTGACTGGGATCGCGCCCGGGGAGCAGCGGAGCGCGTGGTGGCCGGTCTAGGCTTGCAATGCCCACGGGAAGCGGTGCCCTACAGTCCGGCATGAAATCCGACACCCGGGCCCCCACGGTGCGTTCGCTGGCGCGCACGCTTGGTTTGTCCCACACGACGGTATCCGATGCGCTGCGCGGGGCGGGGCGGGTCGATCCCGCGACCGTTCGTCGGGTGCTGAAGGCGGCGCGGGAGGCGGGCTACCGGCGCAATCCGCTCGCGGCCGCGGTGATGTCGGAGTTGCGGCGCTCGCGGGGCAGCACGTTTCGTGGGGTGCTGGCGGCGGTCGACAACTTCGAGCCCGACCGGCCGCCGCACGGCCTGTTTCACCGTGCGTTGGTGCGTGGCGCACAAAGCCGGGCCGCCGACTTGGGGTTCAAACTCGAGGAATTCGTCGTCAATCACCGCGACCTCACCGTGCCGCGATTGGATTCGATTCTCCAGTCGCGCGGCATCCACGGTGTCCTCCTGCTGCCATCGTGGTATGCCCCCGACTGGTCGGAACTCGATTGGTCGCGCTACGCGGGAGTCTATACGGATTACATCATCGACCGCCCGACGCTCCACTGCGTTTGCTGCAACCACTATCGTTCGAGCATCGCGCTGCTGGGCATGCTCGCGACCCGGGGCTACCTGCGCCCGGGTTTGTATGTCGAGAAAGGCCGCGATGAACGGACCCAGCACCGGTTCAGCTCCGCGTTCCGCACGTTTCTGGACACGCATGCAAATATCGAGCCCGTGCCGCCGTTGATCGCCGGGGAGCGCAGCCGGGCTGAATTCGAGGCCTGGTTCCGGCGGTTCAACCCCGACGTGGTGCTGGGCCATTTCACCGAGCTGATCGACTGGATGGAGGGGTGCGGTGCGCGCCTGCCCGAGACTCACGGCTTCGTCAGTCTCAACGTGCTTTACCAGACGCGCCCCTGCGCCGGGCTCGACCAGCAACCGGTGGAACTCGGTGGCCGCGCCGTCGAGCTTCTCATCGCCCAGCTGCAGCGCAACGAGCGTGGCGTTCCCGAGTGGCCGACGACGACCACGATTCCCGCCCGCTGGATCGAGGGCCCGACCGTGCGGCCGCCGGCGGACGGACCGTCGGGCGATCGCGCGGCATCGCCGGAGCGAAAGCGTCAGACGGCCAAGGGTCCGTGGAACGTGGAGTCGGTCACGTAAAGATGGCGGCGGACCCGGGCGCCCGCAATGGGGCGGCGCCTCAGTGCAGATAGGCGTTCAGGAGGTTCTCGAGGAACTCCTGTTTGCCCGAGCGAGGCTTGGGTTCGCCGAGTTTTCCGAGCACGAGCTTGTTGAGTTCGCGGAAACCGACGCGGCGTTTCTCGATGTCGCGGCCGAAGCCCGAATCGTAACTCGCATAACGCGCCGCGACGAAGTCCTCGAACTTGCCCTCCGCGAGAATCCGGCGGGCGAGCCGGAAGGCGAGGGCGTAGGCATCCATGCCGCCGATGTGCGCGAGGAAAAGATCCTCGGGGTCGATGCTCGGGCGGCGAAGCTTGGCGTCGAAGTTGAAGCCACCGCGGCCGAGTCCGCCGGCGCGCAGGATGCTCGTCATGGCGAGCGTGAGCTCCTTCACGTCGGTGTTGAACTGGTCGGTGTCCCAGCCGAGCAGCAGGTCGCCGCTGTTGGCGTCGATCGAGCCGAGCATGCCCTGCGCGGCCGCGACTTCGATTTCGTGGTTGAAGGTGTGGCCGGCCAGCGTCGCGTGGTTGGTCTCGATGTTGAACTTGAAATGTTTCTCCAGCCCGTAGGTGCGGAGGAAGGCGACGCCGCTGGCGACGTCGAAATCGTATTGGTGCTTCGTCGGCTCCTTGGGTTTTGGCTCGATGAGGAACTGGCCGGTGAAACCGATGCTCTTCGCATAATCCACCGCCATGTGCAGAAACGCGGCGAGGTGGTCCTGCTCGCGCTTCAGGTTGGTGTTGAGGAGCGTCTCGTAGCCCTCGCGGCCGCCCCAGAAAACGTAGTTCTGCCCGCCGAGCTGCTTCGTGACGTCGAGCGCCTTCTTCACCTGGGCGGCGGCGTAGGCGAAGACGTGGGCGTCGGGATTGGTCGCCGCGCCGCACATGTAGCGCGGGCTCGAAAAAAGATTGGCGGTGCCCCAGAGAAGTTTCACGCCGGTGGCGCGCTGGAGGTCCTTTGCGTGCGCGACAATCCGGTCGAGGTGGCGGTTCGACTCGGCGAGCGAGCGTCCCTCGGGCGCGATGTCGCGGTCGTGGAAGCACCAGAACGGCGCGCGGATTTTTGCGAAGAATTCGAACGCGGCGTCCATGCGGACCTGCGCGATGGAGACGGGGTCCGGGCCTTTTTCCCACGGACGCTGGATCGTGCCGGGGCCAAACGGGTCGGCGCCCATGCCGCGAAACGAGTGCCAGTAGGCGATCGAGAAGCGCAGATGCGCGCTCATCGTCTGGCCGTCGATCTTTTCGTCGGGGTCGTAGTGCCGGAACGCGAGGGGATTCGCGGAGCCAGGACCCTCGTAGGCGATGGGCTTGATGCGGGGAAAATGCGCGCGGGACTTTTTCATGCGAAAGGAGAGCGATCCAAGCGTAGCGACCGACGGGGAACGAGCGTGAAATTGTTCTAACGTTATCGCCACTCGGCGAGTGGCGAAAGGGGAGGGGGCGGGAGCGCGGCCGGCCAGTGGGCGCCGACCGGCGTGAGGAGAACGACCAGGCGGGTGTCCGGAGTCACAGGAGACAACTCCGTGACAAGCGCGGTCACGCCTTCGTTCTGTTTTTCGGCGAGGGACGGGGGCGTCGCGGGTGCGGCGGAAAACCGGGCGCCGGCGGGCGCGAGGATTTCGACGCGGAGGGTCCGGCCGTTGAGCGTGAGCGTGGCGTGATGGTCGTCGGCGAGCGTTACCTTCGCCCCGGTCAGCAACCGCCAGGCGAGCGTGGTGCCGGGTGTCAGGCCGGTTACGTCGTCCTGCACCAGCACGCGTGCCCGGTCGAGCAGCGCGACACCCCGAAGCATGTGCTGCGCACTCCCGGGATACGCCGCGGTGAGATCGGCGACGGCGAATGCCCGGGCCGGCGTGCTGGCGAACGCGACGATCGGCGCCGTGGCCTTGGCGTCCTGGAGCGCGTCACCCGGCGTCAGCGTATTGTGGCTGCGGTTGTTCAGGCGATAATAGCTCCACCGTTTGGCGCCGAAGTAGGCGGGCAGGTTGTAATCGTCGGGACCGAGATCCTGCGCCCAGCGAACGCCGTCGGCGTCGAGCACGAACGACCCGAGATCGAGGTGGGCATGGTTGACCGCGTTGCTGCCCGCCTTGAACCCGAGGAACAGCGCGCGCGGGTCGTGCCACGCGCTGCGGAAAATCGCGAGTTCGGCTTGGCCACGGAAACGCGCGTCGAGCGGCACGTCGGCGGCACCGGCGGAAGGCTCGGCCGGAAACCACACGGCATGGAGCGCGAAAAAGCGATCGCTCTCGGGATTCCGGGATTTTTTGGCAAGGGCGGCGGCGAGCAGCGCGCGGCTGTGCGCCAGGGCGGTCGTTTGGTGAAACCGCGCCGCCAGCCAGGTGTATTCCGCCTGGGCGCCGATGTTCCCGCCGCCGTCGGCATAGTTGAATGCCTGACCCGCGGGACTCTGCACGTAGAGGCGGTAAAGCGCGGTGCGATCCAACGCCGGTGCCTGACTCAGGCCGAAGTCCGTGCCGAGCGCGCTCTCGAGTTCGGCGATGGCGATGACGTTGTAACCGGTGCCATAGCTCCAGTAGCCCGGGCCTTCGGGATACGCGCCGTCCGGCTGATAGGCGGCCATGGCGAGCGGAAGGGACCGGCGGGCGCCGGCGATCACGAGTCGCGCGAGCGCGGGTTCCTCGTCGGCGAGCGCCAGCGCGGCGGCCAGCAGGCCGCCGTTGCAGACTTGGTTCCAGTTGTGGGCAGCCGTGACGAACCAGACGCGCTTGTCGGTGGGGCCGCGGTCGGCGTAGGCCGCGGGGGCGAACGACAGGCCGTGTTTCAGCATCGCGGCCTTGAGCGTCGCGCGCTCGCCGGGCGCGAGTTGCGAGTAGAGCCAGTCGTAGCCGATGGCGAAGGCGAAGCTCATCTCGGCGACGTCGAGGAAATGCGAGGGATTCCAGTCGTCGAACGCGGCGGCGGTGAGGAGTTCCTGCTTGGCGCGGTCGGCGAACGGGGGGTCGCCGGTGAGTCGGAACGCCAGCGCGCAGGTGAGCACGCGGGCGATGCAGGTGCGCGATTTGTCGAGCAACCGCGGCCCGACGAGCACGTGTTGGATCGGCGTTGTGGTCAGCTCGATCTTCGCGTTGGCGATGATGCGGGCGTGGAGCTGAGCGCGGAGCGGATCGGCTTTCGCCGCGGCGACGGCCGCGGCGAGATCGCCGTCGGTCAGCAGGAGTCGCGGATGACCCGGGCGGAGGTGGGCGAGCACATCGTCGGCCGCGCGCGCGGCCACGGCCGCAAATACGAAAAGCACGGCCGGGAGGAGCCGGCGGCCGGCGTTATTTTTGGACATCGGCGGGGGCAAAAACCTGGTTCCAGCGCGCACCTGCGGCGTCGGACGTCGTGACATGAATGAACGGGACCCGGGCGCCCGCGTGGCAGGTGTTGCATGCGACGACGAGGCTGGCGTAGCGGGTGGCGAAGATCGCCGGGCTCTTCCGTGCCACGGCGTCGGTCACGCCATCGATCGCCGGGACGAGCGCGGACTTGACCAGGCTGCCGATGTCCTGGTTTTCGCGCACGACCCGCGCGGCGATGATGTCGTCGGCGGTTTCCTTGAGTTCGTCGGCATAGAACGCCGCCGCGCCCCAGTTGCCGGCGTTCGCGGCGAGGCCGAGCTTGTCGATCCAGCGCTGCTGGTAACCCATGACCTCGCCGAGCCCGAGGTGAAACGGCTCGGCGGGTTTCGCCTGGATCGCGGTGAGTTGTTCTTCCAAGTGCGAAACGTGGCGGAGCAGGACGATCACCAACACGACCAGAGCGAGGAGAACCGTCAGCAGCACGGCAGGAAATCTTTTCATGGCGGGGAAGAAAATCCACCCTGCGCGCGGAACGGCGGCGTGGCAAGCGGCACCGGCCGGCCTAACCTGCGCGCGATGCTGGAAGTCGGCCGGCCCGCGAACGACGAATGCCGGCCCGCACCAGCAGCAGGCAAGCCCCGAGGGCCAGCAACGCGAACGTGGACGGCTCGGGGACCGGGATGAAGTTCGAGAGCACGAGGCTGTTGGCCGCAAACGAGCTGCCGGCGCCAAAGTTGACCTGGAAGGAACCAAGGCCGTCGTCGGTGAAGAGCTGCCCGCCCGGGGCGACATTGCGAAAAGCGCCACTGAGGCTGGACGAGCTGAGCAGGGTGAACGTCTGCCCGGGCGTGGCGACGAAGCCGTTGGCGAACGCGAGGCCCAGCGTGCCGTTCAAGGCGGCGGTGCCCGAGACGTTCAAGAAATCGTAGTCCGCGCCCTGCGCAGCCCCGCCGAGCTCGAACAGCAACACGGACGTCGAGAGGAGCGTGAGGTTGCCGGTGAGGTTGAGCTGGCCGGGCGTGGCGGAACTGGTGAGCGAGCCGACGCTCGGCGACACGATGCCGGACGCACTCACGTCGCCGATGACGTTGCCGTTGCCGAGGAGGAAGCCGGCGGCGAGGTTGAGACCGCTGTCGAACTGGAGCGTGCCGCCGTGGCTGACGGCGAGCGTGCCGGCGGTCTGCGTGAAGCCGCCGGAGAAACGCATGGTCCCGTTGCTGACAAAAATCGCGCCGTTGTTGTTGATGAACGACACCGACATCGTGGTCGTGCCGGCGGCGGTCTTGTTGTAGACGCCGTTGTTCGTGAACGTGGTGCCGCCCGTGCCGCCGTAGTCGTTGTTCACCTGGCTGGACGCGGAGTCATTCCAGACGCCGGCATTGAGGATCGAGCCGCCATTGCCCGACCGGAGGCGGCCGCCGGTCCAGTTGACGATGCCGTTGTTGACGATCGCGTGCGTGTTGAAGTCGTGATCGGCCGTGCCGCCGACGGAGAGCGCACCGGTGGCGCCGATGGTGGTGGTGGCGGCGGTATTCCAGTCGCCGTTGAGCCACGAGAAACTGCCCGTGAAGGTCGGGTTGCCGGCGAGCTCGCCGCCGTTGAAAAGAAAATTGCCGAGGCCGACCGTGCCGTTGGCCGTCAGCACGCCGGCGAGCAATTGCGCAGTCGCCGCGCTGGTGAACGTCGAGCCGTCGTTGAAGACGCCGCCGGCCTGGAGATTGAGCGTGCCGCCGGAAACGGTGACGGTGCCGGAGTTCACGAACGGCGCGAGGAAGGCGGTGACGCCGGCGGTCTTGTTGTAGTGGCCGGTGGCGGAGTTGAGGAAAGTGGTGCCGCCGCTGCCACCGTAGTCGTTGTTGAACGCGCTCGAGACCGAGTCGTTCCACGTCGCGTTGTTCGTCACCGTGCCGCCATTGCCGGAGCGAAGCCGGCCGCCGGTCCAGTCGACGGTGCCGTCGTTGACGATCGCGTGGGTGTTGAAGTCGTGATCGGCCGGGCCGGCGATTGTGAAGGTCGTGGTGGCGCCCAGGGTGGTCGTGTAGGTGGTGTTCCAATCGCCGGTGAGCCAGGAGAACATGCTGTCGGTGAAGGCCTGCGTGCCGACGAGTTCGCCGCCGTTGAGGTTGAAGTTGTTCCACGTCAGGTTGCCCGTGGCGCCGAGCACGCCGCTGTCGAGCTCGCCGATGCCCGGGCCGCTCACCGTGGCGGTAGACCCGTCGGAAAACGTGCCGCCGGCGCGGAGCAGCAACGATCCACCGGTCACGCTGATGGCGCCGGTGTTGTTGAACGGAACGCTGAAGGTGGTGACGCCGGAAAATTTTTGATAGGTGCCGGCGGCGGCGTTGACGAAGGTGGTGCCGCCGGCGCCGCCGTAGTCGTTGTTGAAATCGCTCGAGACGGAATCCTTCCACGTCGCATTGTTCGTGACGGCGCCGCCGTTGCCGGAGCGAATCCGTCCGCCGGTCCAATTGACGACGCCGTTGTTGACGATCGCGCGGGTGTTGAAGTCGTGATCGGCCGCGCCGGTGATCGTGAGGGTGGAGCCGGACGCGAGCGTCGTGGTGCCCCCGGTGTTCCAGTCGCCGGTGAACCAGGAGAACGCACTGCCGGCGAAGGTTTGCGTGCCGGCGAGTTCCCCGCCGTTGAGGTTGAAATTATTCCAGATGACGCTGCCGTTGACCGTCAGGACGCCGCCGTCGAGTTCGGCGACGCCCGCGCCGCTGGCGGTCGCGGTCGAGCCGCCGCCGAACGTGCCGCCCGCGCGGAGCAGGAGCGACCCGTTGGTGGCAGCGATGGCGCCGGTGTTGTTGAAGGGGACGCTGAAGGTGGTGATGCCGGAAATTTTCTGGTAGGTGCCGGCGGCGGCGTTGATGAAGGTGGTGCCGCCGGCGCCACCGTAGTCGTTGTTGAAATCGCTCGAGACGGAATCGTTCCACGTCGCGTTGTTCGTGACGGTGCCGCCGTTGCCGGAGCGGAGCCGCCCGCCGGTCCAGTTGACGATGCCGTTGTTGACGATCGCGCGGGCGCTGAAGTCGTGATCGGTGCCGGTCGCGATCGTGAGCGTGCTGCCGGCGGCAAGAGTGGTGGCGGAGGAGTCGTTCCAGATGCCGCTGTTCCAGGTGAGGGTGCTGCCACTCGTGAACGTCTGGGTGCCGGCGAACGTTCCGCCGGTCTGGAGAAATCCGACGACGCTGACGTTGCCGGAAATCGTGAAGACGCCGCCGGAGACTTGGTAAGTCCCAAGGCCGGTGAGGGCGGAGCCATCAACGATGCCGTAGCTGTTGCTGAAGAGCGTGGTCGCGCCGGACGCGGTGTTGAACACGCCCGTCGCGGAGTTGGTGCCGCCGGCGTTGAGCTGGAGCGTGCCGGCGTTGACGTTGACGGTGCCGCGGTTGTTGAAGGGCACGGTGTAGAAGCGCGTGACGTCGCTGCCGCTCTTGGTGTAGATGCCGCCGGGCGCGTTGATGAACGTCGCCACGCCGTTGCCGTAATCGGCGTTGATGTCGGTCGCGGCGGCGAGCTGGTCGTTGAAGGTGGCGTTGTTGGTGAACGAGCCGCCGTCGCCGGAGCGGAGGCGGCCGGCGGTCCAGTTGACGGTGCCGTTGTTGACGACGGCGTGCGCGTCGTAGTCGTGATCGCCGGCCGTGGAGATGGTGAGGGCGGCGCCGCTGGCGATGGTGGTCGTGGTGCCGCTGTCGTTCCAGGTGCCGCGGTTCCAGGTCAGGTTGCCGGCGAACGACTGCGTGCCGGTCAGCGTGCCGCCATTGAATTGGAAATGGGAAAGGGTGACATTGCCGGTGGCGGCGAGCGTGCCGCCGGTGAGCTGCGCGGTGCCGGAGCCTGTGAGCGTGGAATTGTCGCTCAGCGTGTAAGTGGCGCTGCTGAACACCACGTTGCCGCCGGCGGCGATCGTGAAGGCGCCGGTGCCGGAGTTGGTGCCGCCGGCGTTGAGCTGGAGCGTGCCGGCGTTGACGTTGACGGCGCCGCGGTTGTTGAAAGACACGGTGTAGAAGCGCGTGACGTCGCTGCCGCTCTTGGTGTAGGTGCCGCCGGGCGCGTTGGTGAACGTCGCCACGCCGTTGCCGTAGTCGGCGTTGATGTCGGTCGCGGTGGCGAGCTGGTCGTTGAAGGTGGCGTTGTTGGTGAACGAGCCGCCGTCGCCCGAGCGGAGGCGGCCGGCGGTCCAGTTGACGGTGCCATTGTTGACGACGGCGCGCCCGTCGTAGTCGTGGTCGTTGGTGGTGAAATCGCGAGCGTGGTGCCGGTGCCGATCGTCGTGGTGCCGCTGCCGTTCCAATTGCCGGCGCTCCAGTTGAGCTGCGTGTTGAGAAAAGTCTGCGTGCCCTGCAGGACGCCACCGGTGAGGTTGAAGGTGCTCACGCTGACGTTGCCGCTGACGGTCAGGCCGCCGCCGGCGAGCTCGTAGGTGCCGGCGCCGCCGAGCGCCGAGCCATCGGCAACGGCATAGCTGCTTGAGAACAGGGTAAGGGCGCCGGCGGCGGTGGTGAAGACGCCGGTCGCGGAGTTGGTGCCGCCGGCGTTGAGCTGGAGCGTGCCGGCATTGACCGTGACGGTGCCGCTGTTGTTGAACGGCACGGTGTAGAAGCGGGTGAGCGCGTTGCCGCTCTTGGTGTAACTGGCGCCGAGGGCGTTCGTGAAGGTGGCGGCGCCGTTGCCGTAGTCGGCATTCACGTCGGTGGCGGCGGTGACCTGATCGTTGAAACTGCCGTGGTTGGTGAACGAGCCGTTGTCGCCGCTGCGGAGGCGGCCGCCAGTCCAGTTGACCGTGCCATCGTTGGTGATGGCGCGGGCATCGTAGTCGTGGTCGTTCGCGCTCGAGATCGTGAGCACGGTGCCGGCGCCGAGGGTGGTGGCGGCGCTGGCGTTCCAGTTGCCGGCGGTCCAGTTGAATGCGGTGTCGGTCAGCGTCTGTGAACCGAGCAGACTGCCGCCGGTCTGGTTGAGGGTGCTGATGCTCGCGGTGCCGTTGATCGTGAGGCCGCCGCTGCTCAGTTGATACCCGCCCGCCCCGGACAGGGTGGAGCCGCTGGACAGGGTGTAGTCGTTCGTGAACAGGACGAGCGCGTTGGCGGCGACGCTGAAGGTGCCGGAGGCGGAATTGGTGCCGCCGGCGTTGAACTGGAGCGTGCCCGCATTGACCGTGACGCTGCCGCTGTTGTTGAACGGCATGGTGTAGAAACGCGTCGTGACGTTGCCGGTCTTGAGGTAACTTCCCCCGGCGGCGTTGGTGAACGTCGCGACGCCGTTGCCGATATCGGCGTTGACGTCAGTCGCGGCGGTGAGCTGGTCGTTGAAGGTGCCGTCGTTGGTGAACGAGCCGTTGTTGCCCGAGCGCAGCGAGCCGGCGGTCCAGTTGACGGTCCCGTGGTTGACGATCGCGATGCCGCTGTAGTCGTGATTGTTTGCCGTGGTGATCGAGAGGGTGAGCCCGCTGCCGACCGTGTTGGAAAGCAGTGAAGTCAGGATGAGCGTCGTCGTGCCGTCCCAGACGAATTGCGCACGCGCCGCGCCGGCGGCCAGCGTGAAGGCGGCGACGACCAGAATCCAGCGACCCCGGGAACGAGAGGGCCCGAATTTCATGCAGCCCGGAAGAAAGCAGAACGGGTCCAAAAGGCGACCTTTTTGCATTTGCGATGGACGGATTTGCCGGTGGCGGAGCCGCCCCGACCAAGGTTGCGGGCGCGACGAGGGAAGAACTTGTCCTCGACGCGTCGTGGGTGCGTGCGTTTAACCGACCCATGGTCGAAACCCTCACGGTCAGCCTCGGCGAGCGCAGCTATCCGATTCGCTTCGGCGCGGATCTGGCGGGCGAGGTGCGGGCGGAGGCCGACCGGCTGGAGGCGGGCGGACGCAAGGTGGCGGTGCTGACCGATCAGAATCTCGCGCGGGTGCAATCCGGCGCGTTCGGAGCGATGTTCGGCCGGGCACCGGCGCTCGCCCTCGAGGCGGGCGAGGGGAGCAAATCGCTCGCCGGCCTCGGGCGGGTTCTGGATTTCCTCGCGGAACAGAAGCTCGACCGCGGGGGCGTGCTCTTTGCCGTCGGCGGCGGCGTGATCGGCGACCTCGGCGGATTCGCGGCCGCGTCGTGGCTGCGCGGGATCGATTTTTACCAGGTGCCCACGACGCTGCTCGCCATGGTGGACAGCTCGGTGGGCGGCAAGACGGGCGTCAATATCGCCGCGGGAAAGAATCTCGTCGGGGCATTTCACCAGCCGCGGGGCGTCTTCGTTTCGACGAACCTGCTCGCGACCCTGCCGGCGCGCGAGTTTGCGGCGGGGATGGCCGAGGTCGTCAAATACGGCCTGCTCGGCGACCGGGCGCTTTTCGAGCAATTGGAAAAACAGCCGTTGCGCGTCGGGAGCGTCGAACTCGCCGCGGTCATCCGCCGGTGCTGCGCACTCAAGGCGCGCATCGTCGAGGCCGACGAGCGCGAAACCGCCAGGGCGGGCGGGCGGGCGCTGCTGAATCTCGGGCACACCTTCGGCCACGCGATCGAGAATGTCGCGGGTTATGGCGCCTACCTGCACGGCGAGGCGGTCGCGATCGGCCTTGGTGCCGCGGCGCGGCTGTCCCACCAGCTCGACCAGCTGGCCCCGGCTGACGTGGCGCGGGTGGCAACGGTGCTGGCGGCGCACGCCCTGCCCACGCGCCTGCGCGAGGCGCTTCCGGTCGGGGCCCTGATGGAAGCGATGGCACGCGACAAGAAAGTTCGTGCGGGGTTGCCGCGATTCGTCGTGCTGAAGGCGCTGGGTGAAGCGACGACGCAGGAGGGTGTCGCGCCCGCGATGGCCGAGGCGTGCTTCCGCGCCGTGGGGGCGGTTTGACGATGGAGCCCGGTGGCGTTCGCGCAACAGCCGGTCCCGGCGGCCGGAGTTTTTTCGTGTGCTCCGCGGCTTTCGCGGTTAATCCCTGACCCTCATGTCCGCGATCGACGAAGGCATTGTCCGGGAGTATTTCGAACAAAACGGATTTCTCGTCCGCCAGGCCCGGAAGTATCAGGTGCAATCGCGCCGCAAGCACGCGGAGGAGGAGATCGACCTGATGGTGTTCAACCCGGCCTGGCGACGGGGTGCGCGCAAGCCGGACTTCTTTCTTTTTTCGAACGAGCTGCCGTTCGTCCAGAAGGCGGTCGTGGCGGTGAAGGGCTGGCACACCGGCGTGTTTTCGCCGACGATGCTGAAGAGCAGCCCGGAGATTTTTTCGTTCCTCGAGCAAAACGTCCTGAAGGAGGCGGAGCGTTTCTTCCCGGCGGAAGCGACCGACGATGCGGGCGGTTCGCTGACCAAGATTCTCGTGCTGCCGAGCCTCCCGACCGCGGAGCCGTTTCGCTCGCAGAGCGTCGAGCTGCTCAAGGCCCGCGGGGTGGATGCGATCGTCTCGTTTCGCGCGATGCTGCTCGACCTGCTCGACAAGGTCGAAGTGAACCAGAACTACAGCAAGAGCGACACTCTCCAGGTCATGCGCATTCTCAAAAACTACGATCTGGTGAAGGAGACGCAGCTCGACCTGCTGCCCGACCGGGTTGCGCGAAAGGCGAAGCCGTAGGGCGTGCGCCCGATCGCCCTGCCATGCCGACCGTCGTTCATCCCGCCGCCATCGTCGAGCCGGGCGCGCAGCTCGGCGCCGACTGCGAGATCATGGCCTATGCCATCGTCACCAAACACTGCGTGCTCGGCGCTCGCGTGGTCGTGCATCCCTTCGCGGTGCTCGGGGGCGATCCGCAGTATCTGAAATTCGACCGGGCGACCGACGGAGGCGTGCGCGTCGGGGCGGGGACGGTCGTCCGCGAGCATGTGACCATCAATCGTTCGATCCATGCGGGGAAATTCACGACCGTCGGCGAGAATTGCTTCATGATGGCGGCGAGTCACGCCGCGCATGACTGTGCAGTGGGCAACAATGTCGTCTTCGCCAACGCGGCGCTGCTCGGCGGGCACGTGAGCGTGGGCGACCATACGTTTCTCGGCGGCGGCGCGGCGGTGCACCAGTTCTGCCGGATCGGCGAAAGCGTGATGGTCGCGGGCCACGCATCGATCACGCGCGACGTGCCCCACTACACGATGGTCGCCGAGCGCGACGACGTGATCGGCTTCAATGTCGTTGGCCTGAGGCGTCGCGGCTTCAACCGGGTGGCGATCGCCGAACTCAAGGCGGCGTTTCGCGAGGTGTATTTCACCCCGGGCAACATCCGCGAGGTCGCGGCGGCGCGGCTGGCGGCGAAGGCGTTCGAGACGGCGGAAGCGCGGCACTTCCTGGAATTCTTCGCCGAGGGCAAACGCAGTTTTGCGCGCGCCCGGCGGGCCGCGACCGGAGAAGGCGATGCCGGCTAAGCTCGCCATTACCTGCGGCGATCCAGCGGGGGTCGGCCCGGAGATCATCGCGGCCTGGCTGGCGGCCCACCGCGACGAGGCGGGTGGCGCGGCCGTGATCGGCCCGGCGCCGTGGCTGGCCTCGCTCGACACGCCGGCGGAGAGAATCGTCGTCGGCCTCGAGAAATTTGCGGCGACGCCGGGCGTCCCGACCGGCGAGGGTGCGCTGGTGGCGTGGGCGGCGATGGAGCGGGCGGCGGCCGGGTGCAGGAGCGGCGAATTTTCCGGGGTCGTCACCGGGCCCGTGAGCAAAGGCGAACTGGCGAAGATCGGCTATCCGTTTCCGGGCCAGACGGAATTCTTCGCGGCCCGCTGGGGCGGCGAGCCGGTGATGTGTTTTTGCGGCGGAAAACTCCGCGTGGCCCTGGCCACGTGGCATGTGCCGCTGTGCGAAGTGCCGCAATTGCTCGGGCCGCAGTTGTTGCACCGGACCGTGGTGGCGGCGGACGCACTGGTTCGCGCCGACGGCATCGCGAACCCGCGGATCGGCGTGTGCGGGCTCAACCCGCACGCGGGTGAGGGCGGGTTGCTGGGCGAGGAGGAACGCGATTTCATCAATCCGGCGCTCGATCACCTGCGCGCGGAGTTTCCCGGGCTCTCGCGCTGCGAACCGGGCGACACGCTGTTCGCGCGCCAGCTGCGCGGCGAGTTCGACGTCATCGTGGCGCTCTATCACGACCAGGGGCTGGCGCCGCTGAAGGCGGTCGATTTCGACGAGGCGGTCAACGTGACCCTCGGCCTGCCGCACGTGCGCACGAGCCCGGATCACGGCACGGCGTTCGGCATCGCGGGCACGGGTGTCGCGCGCGGGACGAGTTTGGCGAACGCGGTCGCCGTGGCGCGGCGGTTGATCCGCGCAAGGATGCCGGGCTGAAAAGCGGCTCTTGTTGGCAGACCGCCACCGCTTCGGCGCGAGGAGGAATGCGCCCCTGCCGTTCGTCACGATCCCACCGCCAGCCGTCACCCGGCGATGGCGGGCGGCCCCGAGATGACGACGAATGGACACGCGCCTGCCCGTGACTCAGGCTGCGCCCCGTGCCCCGCTTTTTGCGCATAGGTTTGCTGTCGCTCGCCGGGCTGGCGTGCTGGCCCGCGCTGCGACCGCCATGCCTCAGCCAGCCGATGCGCCCGGTCGATGCGCCGCTGGCGGCGCCCGCTTCGCCCCGCGTGACCGGGCATCCTTTTGTCCGGATCTGGCGCACCGACGACTACGACGGCGGGGCGACGAACGAGAGCATCGTGCAGCATCCTGTCACGGGTTACATCTACGTGGCGAACAACGAGGGCGTGCTCGAGTTCGACGGGGCGCACTGGCAACTGATTCCCCTGCCCAAGAAAGATCGGGCCGAGACGCTGGCGGTCGACACCGGGGGGCGGGTCTGGGTCGGCGCGGCGAACGAGATCGCGCGACTCGAGGCGGACGGGCAGGGAGGATTGCGCGCGGTCACCGTGGTCGATGAGTTGCCGGACGGGGCGCTCAACTACACCGGCGAGGCGGTGGCCGCGCCCGACGGGGTTTGGTTTGGCGGCCTGCAACACATCGTGCGGGTCGGCGCCCACGATGCGGTTACCACCTGGCGGACGGCCGAGCGGTTTGGCCCGGTGTGGCGGATGGATGGCGGGGTCTACACGTCGGTGGCCGACCGGGAAGTGTTGCGCCTCGGGGAAGACGGGAAACTGGTGCCGGCGTTGTTACGGGCCGACATTGCGCCGCCCCCGGAGCGGCCGAATCCGCTGCAGGTGTTCGCCGCGCATGACATGGGCGATGGCGACTGGCAGTTGCTCACGGCGCTTGGGCCGGTGCGATGGCACCGCGGCGCGCGGAACTGGCGGATCCTGCCTGACGCGATGCCGTTTTTTCGCACGGCCGTCGCCGTGGCGGGAACGTTTCTCGCCGACGGAAGGATGGCGTTTTCGCTCGCCCGCCCCGCCGTGGCGATCTGCGCGGCGGACGGAAGCCTGGAGCGGGTCATCGACCGGATGCCGACCGTGCTGAACACGCGGTTGACGCACATGATGGAGGATGCCGAGGGCGGGATGTGGCTGCCGGGGGCCGAACGCATCGTCCGGCTCGATTTGCGCCGCCGCTATTCCCGGCACGAAGGCGCACAAAACCTGCAGGGCAACCCGAGGGAAATCGTGCGCAATCACGGCGTGCTGTTCGTGGCGCACTCGGAGGGCGTGTCGGGTTACGCCGAACGGTCGGGGGAATTCTTACCTGCCGTGAATTTGTTGCGGGGCGCGGACTCCCTCGCGGTCGTCGGGGACGAACTCTTCGCGGCGGCGGCGGGCCTGGTCCAGGTTCGCGCCGACCTCGGAACGCGGGTGCTGAGCAATTTGGGCGTCGCGACGCTCGCCGCCGCCCGCGGCGCCGCGCCCGCCTTGTTCGCGGGCGACGCGCAGGGCGTGTGGATTTTCGAACCCGACGGACGCGGCTGGTCGACGCAGGGGCGCTGGCAGAATCTCCAGGGCGTCGTCGACACGATCTTCGACCCGGGCGACGGCTGGGTTTGGGCGGCGACGGCGGACGGCCGCGTGTGGCGGGCGGATTTTCGGAGCGGCCGCCGGCTCGAGGCGCCGGTGCGAACCTACGCCGGCGCCGAGGGCGTGCCGCCGCCGCCACCGGGCGAGCACGTTCGGTTTTTTTCGCTGGGCGGCACGGTGGTCGCGACGTGCGCGACGTGGCTGCGGCGCTACGACGCCGGGAGGGACCGGTTCGTGCCGGAGACGCGCATCGCCGGCGTAACCGGCACCGATCGCCTCGGGGCGGAGGCGATCGCGGCCAACGACGACGGCACCTGCTGGCTGCGGCTCGGCCCGCCGGACCGGCGGTTGCTGCATGTGCTCCCCGACGGTCCGAACCGCTTCCGCACGCAGGAACTCGCCGCCCCGATCCTGCGCGATTTCGCCGCGATCAGCCTCTACGATGACGAGGCCGACCGCACACTGTGGATCGCCGGAACCGACGTGCTGGTCTCGGCGGACCTCGACTGGCGTCCGCCGCGTCCATTCCCGGCGCCGGTCGCGCATCTGCGGCGTGTCACGACCGATGTTGGCGAACTCCTCTGGGGCGAGACGCTGCCGGCGGGTCCGGTGCTGGCGTTGAGCCGGGCCCGGACCTCGCTGCGTTTCGAGTTCACCACGCCGCTGTTCTCGCCCGATCACCGCGGCCGGCCGCTGGCGCAATATCGCACGCGTCTCGACGGGCTCGACTCCGACTGGACCGGCTGGTCGGCGGAGCCGTGGCGGGATTTCACCAATCTGCCCTACCGGCATTTCACGTTTCGCGTGCAGGCGCGCGATCCGGCGGGCCGGGCGAGCGATGAGGTCGCGCTGCCCTTTGCCATCGATCCGCCCTGGTGGCTCGCGCGGTGGATGCTCGCCGGTTACGCGGGCGCGGGCGCGCTGGCGCTGGCCGGGCTCGTGAAATTGCGCACCCGGGCGCTGCGCGGGCAGACCGCGCGACTCGAAGCGGTGGTGGCCAGGCGCACCGCGGAGCTGGCGGAGAAAAACCAGGCGCTCGTCGGGCAAAACGCCGAGCTCGCGCGGCTGCGCCAGCTCGAGATCGACGAAAAAACCGCCGCCCGCCTCGGCGAGGAAAAGGCCCGGCTCGAGGTGCTGCGTTACCAGCTCAATCCGCATTTTCTCTACAACGCGCTCAACTCCGTTTACGGCCTCGTGCTCACCGCGCCCGCCGGCGCCGCCGACATGGTGCTGCGGCTGGCGGACTTCTGCCGGGCCGCGATCACGCGCGACGAGGCGGAGTCGACGACCGTCGGGGCGTCCTTCAAACAGATGGGCCTCTATCTCGACATCGAGAAAGTGCGCTGGAAGGACAGCCTGCGGATCGAGATCGCGCTGGAGGAGGCGGCGCGAGAAGTCCGCATCCCGCCGTTCCTGCTCCAGCCGCTCGTCGAGAACGCGATCAAATACGGCGGCAGCACGAGCCCCGACGAACTCGGCCTGCGTCTCGCCGCGCGGGTCGAGCCGAGCGAGGCGGCGGCCGCGGGCCGGCGGAGCGCGCTGATCCTCGAGGTGGCCAACACCGGCCTGTGGGTCGAGCCCAACCCCGCGCGGCCCCGGGCGAACTCCGGTCTCGGCCTGGACAACCTGCGCCAGCGATTGCAGCGCACGTTCCCCGACGCCCACGAAATCACGACGGAAGTGAAACAGGGGTGGGTGACAGTGAGATTGAAATTGTGGTCCGATGGCTTGGCGCGCACCGGAGCCACGGGCCGCGCCTCCGCCTGAACGCCGCGCCATCGCCCCGGTCCCACCCATGATTTGCGCCCTGATCATCGACGACGAAGCCATCGCCCGCGATGCGTTGCGCGTGTTGCTGATGGCGCACGGGGACGTCGCGGTGGCCGGAGCGGCGGGCACCCTGACGCTGGCGCGAGCGCTGCTCGCGCGCGACGACTACGACGTCGTGTTTCTCGACATTCAACTTCGCGGCGGGAGCGGTTTCGACCTCGTGCCGTTCGTGCGGCCGGCGGCGCAGATCATTTTTGTCACGGCGCACGACGAGCACGCCCTGCGCGCGTTCGAGGTCAACGCACTCGACTACCTGTTGAAACCCGTGCGACCCGAACGCCTGGCCGCGAGCCTGCAGCGCGCGGCGACTGCGGCTGCCGCCGAACCGCACCTCGCGGCCGCGCTTCGGACGGACGACACGGTGATGCTCAAGCTGGATGGCGGGGCGCGCTTCGTCCCGCTGGCGGAGATCGGGGCGATTCTCTCCTGCGAGAACTACACCGAGGTGATGCTCGGCACGGGCGAGAAGCTGCTCGTGCGCCGCTCGCTCAAGGCGTGGGCGGACGTGCTGCCCATGCCGCCGTTCGCCCGCGCGCACCGGCAGGGACTGGTCAACCTCGGGCGGCTCAGCCGGATCGAGGACGATGGGGGTGACGCGCCACTGCTGCACTTCGCGGGCCTGCGCGGGCCCGTGCGCGCGAGTCGGCGCGAGTGGGCGGAGTTGCGGGACAAACTTCCGCGCAGCTCCGGCAGCCCGTTCCGTCCGGGGACATAACGCCGGGCTGGCGGAGGTGAAGCGCCGCTGGTCACAATTCCGTCGCCGCCGGTCATCGCCGTCTCGGCAACGCGGACCGGACGCATAAAAGTGTCGTCCTCGCCAGGGGTGGCGTTCCAACGTTACGCCCTGTTTTCAATCAACGATTGCGGCGCGGTGCATCTAGTCGCGCGCTGCGCCGCATCGTTGGCGGGAAACCGGGAGCGACGCGAAAAAGTTGCGGTCCGGCCTTCGCCGCGTTTGGTTGGGGGCGCATGGAAGCCACCGCCACGATCGTTCCGCCGCCCGCGTCCCCGCTGCCCGAGGGCGTGCGCGAGGGGAACGAGAATCTCGTCAAGCTCACGACCGCCGCCGGCGCGAAAGTCGCGGCGCTGGTCGTGCGCGAGCGGGCGGGGGAGTTTCTGCGGCTCGCGATCACGGGCGGCGGCTGCAACGGGCTCAGCTACAAAATGAAATTCGTGCCCGAGCCGGGGCGGGGCGACATCCTCGTGCGCACGGGTGGGGCGCAGGTCGTCGTCGACAGCAAAAGCGCGCTCTACCTCAAGGGCACGCACCTCGACTACTCCAGTGCGATGGTCGCGGGCGGGTTCAAGTTTTCGAATCCGAATGCCAAGGCCAGTTGCTCCTGCGGCGAGAGCTTCAGCGTGTGACGGCCGATTCGTCCGTTCCCGCCGGCGGTGGCGGTCGCGATCCGTTGGCGGCGATCCGCCGCAACCGCCGGATCAAGGCCCCGCGGGTTCGCGTGATTTCGCGGGAAGGCAGGCAGCTGGGCGTTTTCGCCACGTCCCAGGCGATCGAGCTCGCCCTTGGCGCCGGGTTTGACCTCGTCGAGCTCGCACCGAACGCCGTGCCCCCGGTCTGTCGCATCATGGACTTTGGCAAATTCGTTTCCGGCGGGTGGAACGGGGACGGTCCGGGGCCTTTCCCTGCCAAATAACCCTTGCTCCCGCCCCGGTTCCGGGCGAAATACCCGCCCGACCCAGTCACCAGACCAAACCTTATTGATGGCCAATTCGTTTCCCTCCGCCGGCGGCGGCAACCGCTCCGGCTCTTACCAGCGTCGCAATGTCGACCCGTTCGCGGCCATCCGCCGCAACCACCGCATCAAGGTCCCGCAGGTTCGCGTGATCTCCCCCGAGGGCAAGCAGCTCGGCGTGCTCGACACCCCCAAGGCCGTCAACCTCGCGCTCGAGGTCGGGCTCGACCTCGTCGAGGTCGCGCCCAACGCCACACCGCCCGTGTGCCGGATCATGGATTTCGGCAAATACGTCTACGAGGAATCGAAGAAGACCTCGCACGTGAAGTCGACCGCGAGCAAGATCAAGGAAATCGAGTTCACCGCGCGCATCGAGGCGCATGATTTCGACACCAAGCTCCGCCATGCCGAGGAGTTTCTCGATCATGGCAACAAGGTGAAGCTCCGGCTCAAATTCCGCGGCCGCGAAATGGCGCACACCGAACTCGGCTTCGCCGTGATGAAACGCGCCGTCGCCGGCCTGGTGGGCATGGGTCATCCCGATGCCGAGCCGAAATTGATCGGGCGCAACATCCACGTGATGCTCACCCCGCTGCCGGTCAACAAACGCAAACCCCGCTTTCACGTGCCGGACGAACACCGCGCGGAAGGCGACGCCTCCGACCAGCCTCCGGGTTCGGACGCCTGAGCCGCCGGCGCCATGTCGCCGGCGGCGCTTCGTTTCCTCGCAGTCGCCGCGGGCGCGGCGGTGGCGGTCGCCTCGTTCGTCGGGTTGACGCGGGACGGAATGCATCCGGCGTCGCGGCGAGTCGCGGCCGCGGAGGCGGACGGCACGGTCCGGCTCGGCGGCGTGACCTATGTCGACCTGGCGGATTTCTGCGCGCGATTCGGCCTCGCGGAACAGCCCGCCGGAGCGGACAAGAAAATCGTGTATGCCAGCAAATGGTCGAAGCTCGAGTTCGAGGTGGATTCGCGGGACAACACGGTCAACGGCCTCCGGGTGTTTTTCGGCGATCCGGTCCGCAGCTATCGCGGCCGGGCCTGGCTGTCGCGGGTCGACGCCGAGTTGTTGTTGACGCCGATCCTGCGGCCGGGACTCGACCAGGCACGGGTTCCCGCGCTCAAGACCATCGTGCTCGACCCGGGTCATGGTGGCAACGATTCCGGCAAGACCAACGACCGCTTCAAGATCGCCGAGAAGGACGTCGCACTCGACACGGCCCGGCGGCTGAAAAAACTGCTCGAGACCCAGGGCTACACCGTGGTGTTGACCCGCACGGAGGATCGCTACGTGGACCTGGCCGAGCGTCCCGCGGTCGCGCGGCGCGAGCACGCCGACCTCTTCATCAGCCTGCATTACAATTCGGTCGCGTCGCGGGCCGACAGCGTGACCGGGGTGGAGGTGTTCACGATGACGCCGCAGTTTCAGTATTCGACGGCCGATTCCGAACACGATGACGACGACGGCGCGAAGGCGGCGATGCCCGGCAATGCCAACGACGCCTGGAACACGCTGCTTGGCTACAATATTTTCCGCGAGATGCACGACGAGCTCAAGGCGCCCGACCGGGGCCTGAAGCGGGCGCGCTGGAAGGTGCTCGTGCTCGCGCCGTGCCCGGCCGTGCTCGTCGAGTCGGGCTATCTCTCGAACGATGCCGAGGCCCGCAAGATCGCCACGCCGGCCTACCGGCAGCAAATCGCCGAGGCGATCGCCGGCGGGGTGCGTTCGTATGGCGCGGCGCTCGACCGCCTGCGGGCCAAGTCGTAGCCGGACCCGGCGGCGGCGGCCGGGCGATTCGAGGCTCGAATCCGTTCCGCCGCGCGGGCTAGGCTCGGTCCACCAAGCAATGTCATCGTTTCTTCGCCCGTGGTCGTGGCTCGTGCTGGCTGCGCTCGTCCCGAGCGGGCCGGACGCGTCCGTCGCGGCGGACGTCCCGGTGCGGGCGAGACCGACGCGCCCGGCGGCCGAGACCGGCCCGGTGACCAGCCTGCGTCTCGGCAATTTCGACTACGTGAGCGCGACCGACCTGGCCGTGTGGCTGGGGCTGAAGGGCGCGTGGACCGAGCCGTTGCGCAAGCTCACCCTCACCGACAAGGCCAATCCGGACAACCGGGCCGAGATCAATGTCGACAACCGCGACACCCTGATCGACGGCCGGCGCGTTTTGCTCGGCAACAAGGCCGTGCTGCGCAACGGCAGACTCTACGTGAGCCGGATCGACGCGGAGAAGTGCATCGCGCCGCTGCTGCGCCCGGGCCTCGGCGTGCCGCTGCCGCCACCGCCGAGAATCATCGCGTTGGATCCGGGGCATGGCGGCAAATTCGCCGGCACCGAGAACAAAAGCCTCGGGTTGCAGGAAAAAGACCTGGCGCTCGACGTGGCCCTGCGGTTGCGCGGCCTGCTCGAGAAGGCCGGTTACAAGGTCGTCATGACCCGCACCACCGACGTGGCGCTCGGGCCGGACCTGACGACCGATTGGACGACGCGGTCGTTGATCGCCAACCACGCCGGGGCCGACTTGTTCGTGAGCATTCATTTCAATTCGCTGTTCCCGGACACGAAGACGACCGGCACGGAGGTCTTCACCTTCCCGCCACAGTTTCAACGCTCCGACCAGTCGTGGAGCGAGGGCGTGGACGACACCGAGCGGATGCCCTCGCCGGTCAACCGCTTCGACCACTGGAGCGCGGTGCTGGCGGGAGCGATGCATCGCGACGTGCTGGCGGCGTTGCAGACGACGGACCGCGGCAAGAAGCTCAAGCATCTCGCGGTGCTGCGCGGGCTCAACTGCCCCGGCGTGCTCGTCGAGTCGGCCTTTCTGTCGAACGACGCGGAGGCGCGCCGCGTGGCGACGCCGGAATTCCGCCAGCAGATCGCCGGGGCGCTGGCCGCCGGTGTCCGCGACTACGGGGCAATCCTCGACTCGCTCCGGCCGGGCCCTCAACCTCCGGCCGCAACGATGGCCGCCCCGGCCGCGTCAATCTCCCGATGAAATCCCGTCCGCTCCTTGTTGCGCTCGCCGCGCTCCTCGCTCCCGCCGCGCTGTTCGCGTGGGACTACGAGGGCCATCGCATGGTCAACCAGCTCGCGCTGGCCTCGCTGCCGAAGGATTTTCCGGCCTTCGTGCACAATGCCGGCGACGCCGAGCGCATTGCGTTCCTTGCGGGCGAGCCGGATCGCTGGCGCAATGTGCCCGACCTGCCGATCAAGCAATACAACGCGATGGACCACTATTGCGACCTCGAGCAGATCCCCGCCGCGGGCCTCGATTTTGCGACGCTCCCGTCGTTTCGCTACGATTTTGCCGTGAAATTTGCCGCCGGTCGCGCCGCCCATCCGGAGAATTTCCCTCCCGGTGACGAGACCAAGAACACCGACCATACGCGCGAATGGTGCGGCTTCGCGCCGTGGGCCATCACGGAATATTTTGGCAAACTGCGGTCCGCGTTCTCCTATCTGAAGGTGTTTCAGGAAGTCGACGCCGACACCCACCGCCGCCTCGGCACGGCGGAGGAAATCGCCAACGCCCAGGACAACATCGTCTACCTGATGGGAGTGATGGGGCACTACGTCGGCGACTGCGCGCAGCCGCTGCACACGACCATCCATCACAACGGCTGGGTCGGCGACAACCCGAATGGCTATTCGACGTGGCAGGGGATCCACGGCTGGATCGACGGCGGCTTCATCGCCAAGGCGGGCATCAAGACGGCCGAGATCGCGCCGCAGGTGGTGCCCGCGGCGGCGATTTCGATCCTGCCGCGCGAGGACGGGCGTGACCCGATGTTTGTCGCCGTCCTCGACTACCTGCTGGCGCAGAACAAACTGGTCGAGCCGCTCTACCAGATGGAGAAAGAGGGCAAATGGGGCCACGGCGACCAGCCGGTCCTGCCCGAGGCGCGCGCGTTCATCGAGGGCCAGTTGCTCAAGGGCGGGGAGATGCTCGGCGCGATCTGGTTGACCGCGTGGCAGCAGGCGGTGCCCGACGTTTATCTGAAGTCGACGCTCGTCCGCCGGGCCCAGGCCGGCAGTGGCGGGGCCAAGACCGCGCCGGCGAAAAAGGGCTCGAGCCGAAAAAAGAACGCCGAGTAGATTTCGCGCCGGCCGCCGGCTGGCGGGAATCAAGGCGCCGGCTGCGTGCCGCGGTAATGGATGACGCGCATGGGCTCGAGCGTGACCATGCCGCCGCCCATCATCCCGTCGAGCGTCGGGAGGAACGCGTTGATCTTTTCCTCGCTGTCGACGATCTCGATCACCACCGGGAGATCGACGGACAGCCGCAGGATTTTGGCCGTGTGCAGCCGGCTGGATTTGCCGAAGCCCATGGCGCCGCGCAGCACCGTCGCGCCGGCGAGGTGTTGTTCGCGCGCCTTGAGCACGATGGCCTCGTGCAGGGGGTGTCCCTCGTGGCGGTCGGACTCGCCGATGAAGATGCGCAAGAGAACGGAATCGTGCGGGAGTTCCATGTCAGGATCCTTTCATTTGGTTGAGCGCGCTCGCGGCGAGGTGGCCGAGCCAGACGGCGACGAGGCACGCCACGACGGAGCCGACGGTGTTGGCGCCGGCGCGCAGCCATTCGCCCTCGTGGGCGAGATTCAGGGTGTTCAGGCTGAACGAGGAAAACGTCGTGTAGCCGCCGCAGATGCCGGTCATCACGAACGCGCGCGTGTTGCCGCCCGCGAAGACCCGGCCGTCCGGACCGGTGAGGGTGGCGAAGAAACCGATGATGAACGAGCCCGTCACGTTCACGAAAAACGTGTTCCACGGAAACGTCTCGCCGAAGTGCGAGGAGACGATGCCGCCGATCCAGAAGCGCGTCACGCTGCCGAGCGCGCCGCCGAGTGCAATGAGGGTATAGAGCCGCATGGGAGGGACTGCCTGTCGGAAATTAGACTGGGACAGGAGTCATCAGCCGCGCAAGCGTGCGGGCGGTTTTCCCGGAGGGGACGGCGGAATCCATCGCCGGGAGGGAGAAAAGCACTTCGGGGAGATTTGGCAAGGAAGCGCGAATGTGGCCTCGAAATCCGCCGGCGCTCCTCCCAGTGTTCCCGCCCGTTGAAGTCCGTTCTGCGCATTTTTCTCGTCGGGCTGGCGGCCGGCGTGCTGGCCGTCGCGTCGGTCCGGGCCGACACCGCCGCCGCGCGCGTCCTCCTGCTGGCGAACAGCGACGATCCCGATTCGGTGCGCGTCGCGCGGCACTACGCGGAGGTGCGCGGCGTCCCCGGCGAAAACATCGTCGCGCTGAAAATGCCGCTGACCGAGACCATTTCCTGGTCCGAGTTCGTGGCGACAGTCTGGCAGCCGCTGCTGGACGAACTGGTGCGGGCGCAATGGGTCGAGGCGATTCCGATGTCGCTCACCGACGCGGCCGGCCGGCGGAAGTATGCCGTTTCCGGCCATCGCATCGCGGCCCTCGTCGTGTGCCGCGGCGTGCCCCTCAAGATCGCGCACGATCCCGCGTTGTTCGTCGAGACCCCGCCGTTCACGTCGAAAGCGGAATTCCGCACCAACGCGGGTGCGGTCGATTCCGAGTTGAGCCTGCTGGCGCAGCCCAACTACCCGATCAACGCGTTCGTGCCGAATCCGCTGTTTCAGAACGACCGGCCCACCCGGTTTGACCGGGCGCAGGTCGTCGAAGTGGCCCGACTCGACGGGCCGACGGTGGGCGACGCGCTGGCGCTCGTCGATCGGGCGGTGGCCGCCGAACGTTTCGGCCTGATCGGGCGCGCCTACGTCGACCTGGGCGGCATTCACCCCGACGGGGACCGCTGGCTGGAGGCGGTGGCGCGGCAACTCGACCTGCTGAGCTTCGACCTGAGCGTCGACCGCGAGCCCGCGACGATGCCGGCGACGGCACGCTGCGATGCCCCGGTGCTGTATTTCGGGTGGTATGCGGGCGACATCACCGGGCCGTTTGCGCTGCCGGGGTTTCAATTTCCCCCGGGGGCGATCGCGCTGCATATCCACAGCTACTCGGCGCGCACACTCCATTCGACGACGGCGGGTTGGACCGGACCACTCATCGGCCACGGAGCCACGGCAACGGTGGGCAACGTGTTCGAGCCCTATCTGGAACTGACGCACCGGCCCGATCTGCTGCTCCGGGCGCTCGCTCGCGGCGCCACACTGGGCGAGGCGGCCTACTATGCGATGCCGGCGATGAGCTGGCAGGCGATTCTGGTCGGCGACCCGCTCTACCGTCCGTTCGCGGTGGGGCTGGCGGACCAGATGAAGAATCTCACCCGCCTGCCTTCGGGGCTCGCGGGCTACGCGATCCTGCGGCGGATGCACGAACTCGACGGCGCCGGCCGGCACGACGAAGCGCTGGCGCTCGCCCGCGCCGCCCAGCGCGAAACGCCCAGCCTGGCGGTCGGCCTGACCCTCGCACAGCGCCGGCTGGACGCCGGTGACCGGGAGAGCGCGGCGAACGCGATGGGGTTTGCTTCGCTGCTAAAATCGTTTCCCCCGGACCAGTGGGCGCTCGCCCGCGAGGCGGCGATCCTGCTGGAGAAATGCGGCCAGGCGGCGCGAGCCGTCGATCTATGGCGCACGCTGCTCGACGAGGCCGCGATGCCTCGCGAGCTGCGCGTGCCCTGGCTGAGCGACGCCCGCAAGACGGCCCTGGCCGCCGGCAATATCGCTCAAGCCGAGGCCTGGCAGGGCGAACTCGACCGGATGGGCGTGCAGGCGGCGGGCCACTGACGGACGAGGACGCCGCCGCGGTCTAGACCTTGTCGACGATGCGGTCCGCCAGACCGTAGGCGATGGCTTCCTCGGCGTTGAGGTAGAAATCGCGGTCGGTGTCGCGGTTGATGCGATCGAGCGGCTGGCCGGAGGCGGTCGCGAGAATCTGGTTCAACTCGGCGCGGAGTTTTTCCATTTCCTTCGCCTGAATATTGATGTCGCTCGCCGGGCCGATCATCCGGCCGGAAATCAGCGGCTGGTGGATGAGGACGCGCGAGTGCGGGTAGAGGAGCCGGCGGCCCTTGGCGGCGCCACAGAGCAGGATCGAACCCATCGACGCGGCCATGCCGGTCACCACGACCGTGATCGGCGAGGTGACAAGCTTCATCGTGTCGAAGATCGCCATGCCGGCGGTGATGGAGCCGCCGGGCGAATTGATGTAAAACGTGATGTCCTTCCCGGGCGCGACCGACTCGAGGTAGAGGAGTTTTTCCGTGATGTCCTTGGCGGTTTCGTCGGTCACGGCGCCCCACAGGAACAGCTTGCGCTGCTCGAGGAATTTTTTCTGCACGAGCATGCCGACGGGCGTGTGGCGTCCCTTGGCCGGCGACGTTTCCTGCTCATCGTCATCATCGTCGTCGTCGTCGCGAGGAAGCGGAGCGGAGAGACCGGGCTGGAGATTGTCGAAATGCATAGGGCGCGAACTTTGGTTGCTGGCGGGCGGTTGGCAAGTGCTTCGGCTCATTTCGCGGGGGCTTTAGCGTTCCAGATCGCGAGGGTGTCGGCCGAGCCCTGGGCGCGGACGCCGTTGTCCGTCAGGATGTCATCGGTCGCGGCGAGGCATTCCTTTCGCGAAAGGACCAGCGCTTCCATGCCGCGGCCGGCAAATTCGAGAGTGACGAAGTCATCGATCGAGTCGCGCAGGACCTCGACGAGGTGAGAAAGGTTTTTGACATGGACGCCGTTGACGGTGTCGACGACATGCGCGATCGGGTTGGAATAGCCCTTGGAAAGCTTGTGGGGGAAGAACGGCGACGACACGACGGCGAGGCTCTCGCCCGCAAACGCCGGCTGGTCGCCGCGGCGGAGCACGAGCGGGCTGCCGATCGCGCTAAGGAGGCTCATGACGTTCGCGCTGCCCGCGATGCCGGCGACGAACTGCGTGGTGGCGGTCGAGAACACCAGGGGGCCGAAGACAAAATAGGACGGGTAGCTGCCATGCAGGTCGGGGATGAGCATGGGACGGTCGGCGGGCACGGGGAGCTGGACCGCCAGATCCTTGCCCGCACGGACGACGGTGAGCGCAACCCGGCCGTCCTTGGCCCGCTGCTGGATGAGGTATTGAAAACGCACGCGCAGGTTGCTGCCGAGCTTGACCATGCCCTGGTCGTCGACGGGTGTGTCGCCAATCTTGGTGATCACGTCCCATTCCTTGAGCGGGTAGGCGGGATCGGAGCCGTAGGGCTCGTGCACGACGATGCCCTCGGTGGTCTTGTCGAGCTTGAGAAACGAGCGCAGCGCGGGGTTCTCGAGGGTCTGAAGCTCGTCGAACATCGCGGGTTTGCCGTCGTAGTTGCCGTCCGCGATGTCCTTCAGGAACAGTTCGATCTCCTCGTTGGGAATGATGTAGCCGATGTTCTGTGCGCCGCCGAGATGACTGAAGGCGAGGCCGATCATCTTGTCGCCGGCAATGGCCGGGCCGCCGCTATTGCCGGGGTTGATGGCCGCGTCGATCTGGATGCGCAGGCCGGAGACAGAAAGGTTATAGGAGGTGAACTCGATCCGCGAGACGATGCCCTTGGTGATCGACAGGCTCGTGCCGCCGGTGGGATAGCCGTAGGCGAGCACCGCGTCCTTGATCTCCGGCAGCGTGTTCGCGCGCGGGAGTGGCGGGCGCGTGTCGAAAAACGAGTCGTCGTCCAACTTCAGGACGGCGAGATCGATCCCTTGGGCGATCGACTCGACCGTGGCGGAAATCTTGTCGCCGGCCTGGTTGGCCTGGACCTGGACCTGGCTCGCATACAGGACGACATGGGCATTGGTCAGGATGCGGTGCCCCTCGATGATGACGCCGGTCCCGGTCGCCTCGCTTGGCGCCTGCTTCGCCCACGGTTTGTAGGGGTCCGGGTAACGCATCGTCGAAAACACCTTTACGACGGCGTTCTCGACCGCATTGGTCTCGGGCTTGGCGTTGTCCGTCGCGCTACCAGCCTTGGCGCTTCCGGGTTCCAAGGCGGTTTCCTCGGCTGCAGTCAGCCGCGGGGCGGCGGTCGCGAGCGAAAGGACGGTCAGGACGACGGCAAAGCGCACGCGAGCGCAGCGTGGGGGGTAATTCATGCCCGCAAAAGGCAAAGCCCCCAGTTAAATAACGCCAGTATCTTTTTCGGAGGACCGGCGATTTCCCCAGAAAACGGCTGGGGTCACGCTCAATACCGAACCTTGTCGGACTTCTTCGACCACTCGGCAAATGCCACCCTGGCCTCCTGGCGCAGCAGCGGTTCCATCGCGACGGTGCGTTGCTCGGGGGGCAGCGGAATTTGTTGGTAGATGAAGTCGTCGTCGAAGCCGATGGCGGCCGCGTCGGCGCGCGTGTTGCCGTAGAACACGGTCGGGATGCGCGCCCAGTAGATCGCAGCCAGGCACATCGGGCACGGTTCGCAGCTCGTGTAGAGTTCGCAGTCGGCGAGCTGGAACGTCTCCAGCGTGGCGCAGGCGTCGCGGATCGCGGTGACCTCGGCGTGCGCGGTCGGGTCGTTGGTCGACGTCACGCGGTTGTGCCCGCGGCCGACGATCTCGCCGCGCCGGACGACGACGCAGCCGAACGGACCGCCGCGACCGCCGCGCATGCCGTCCTCGGCCAGCTTGATCGCCTCGCGCATGAAGGATTCGTGACTCATGGGAAAGTGGGAAGGGCGCCGAGCGTGAATATCGTGCTGACACCTGACAATCGTATTACCACGCTCCGCGCCGATGAAACCCACTGTCATCGAAGGCCTCGAAATTGTCGGGCCGATGAACCCGCGCTACGCGGACATTCTCACGCCCGAGGCGTGCCGCTTCGTGGCGGACCTTGACGCGCGCTTCGGCGTGCGGCGCCAGGAACTCCTCGCCCGGCGGGCCGAGCGCCAGCGCGAGATCGACGCGGGCCAGTTGCCGCATTTTCTGCCCGAGACCGCGGCGATTCGCGGCGGCGACTGGCGCGTGCCGCCGCCGCCGGCCGACCTGCTCGACCGGCGGACCGAAATCACCGGCCCGGTCGACCGGAAGATGGCGATCAACGCGCTGAACTCCGGCGCGCAGTGCTGGATGGCCGATTTCGAGGATGCCAATTCGCCCACGTGGGAAAACGCGATCGAGGGCCAGATCAACATGCGCGATGCCGTGCGCCGCACGATCAACTACCGCAGTCCCGAGGGCAAAGCCTACATGCTCCGCGAAAAGACCGCGACGATCGTGGCGCGCCCGCGCGGCTGGCACATGGAGGAGAAACACGTGCTGCGCGATGGTCGCCGGGTGTCCGCGTCGCTCTTCGACTGGGGCCTTTACTTTTTCCACAACGCGAGGGAACTCCTCGCGCGCGGCAGCGGGCCCTATTTCTACCTCCCGAAAATGGAGAGCCACCTCGAGGCGCGGTTGTGGAACGACGTCTTCCTCCACGCGCAGGCGGCGCTCGGCGTGCCGCGCGGCAGCGTGCGGGTGACGGTGCTGATCGAGACGATCCTCGGCGCGTTCGAGTGCGAGGAGATTCTCTACGAGCTGCGCGAGCACGCGTCGGGCCTCAACTGCGGACGCTGGGACTACATTTTCAGCGTCGTCAAAAAATTTCGGAACCGGCCCGAGTATGTGTTTCCCGACCGCGCGCTGATCACGATGACGGTGCCGTTCATGCGCGCCTACTGCCTGCACGTGATCAATGTCTGCCACCGCCACGGCGCGTATGCGATGGGCGGGATGGCGGCACAGATTCCGATCAAGCAAAACCCCGCCGCGAACGAGGCGGCGCTCGCCAAGGTCCGCGCCGACAAGGAGCGCGAGGCGCGCGACGGTCACGACGGCACGTGGGTCGCGCACCCGGGACTTGTCGCAACCGCGCTCGAGGCGTTCGCCGGCCAGATGAAGGGTCCGAATCAACTCAACGTCACCCACGACGTGAAAATCACCGCGGCCGACCTGCTCGTCCCGCTGAGCGGCCCGATCACGGAGGGCGGCGTCCGCTGGAATCTCCACGTCGGGGTGCGTTACCTCGAGGCGTGGCTGGGCGGCTCCGGGGCCGAGCCGATCCACAACCTGATGGAGGACCTCGCGACGTCGGAGATCTCGCGCTCGCAACTCTGGCAGTGGCTGCGTTACGGGGCGAAGCTCGACGACGGCCGGAAGATCACCGCGGAACTCTACGACCAGCTCCTCGCCGACGAACTGACGAAGATTCGCACCGAATACGGCGACGAGCGTTACGATGGCGGGCATTTCAAGGATGCGGTCGAGCTCTTCATGCGCATGTCGAAGAGCGAGACGTTCGACGAGTTCCTCTCGCTGCCGGCGTATGAATTGCTCCCTTGAGGGATGCCGAACCTCGACCAGCTCAACGCGCTCGACCGCGCGGCTTTCACCGCGGCGCTCGGCCACCTTTTCGAGCACTCGCCGTGGGTCGCGGAAGAGACGTGGCCGAAGCGGCCGTTTCGCGATCCGACGCACCTGCACGCCGAACTTTGCGCCACGATGCGGGCGGCGCCGCGGGAGCGGCAGCTCGCGCTGATTCGCGCGCACCCCGATCTCGCCGGACGGTTGGCGCAGCAGAACCGGCTGACGGCCGAGTCCACGCGCGAGCAGGCGAGCGCGGGCTTGAACCAGCTCACCATCGCCGAACTCGAAGGGGTTCAAAAGCTCAATGCGGCCTATCTCGCGCGCTTCGGTTTCCCCTTTATCATTTGTGCACGCCTGAGCAACAAGACGGCCATCCTCGCCGCGATGCAGTCGCGCGTGGGCAATTCACCCGAGGCCGAGTTCGCGACCGCGCTCGGCGAAATCGAAAAGATCGCCCGGCTCCGCCTCGACGACGCCTTGAGAACCTGACGTCCCCGGAATTTGCCGAAAACAAGGAAACCGGGGAGCGAGTTTTCTTCCGTGTCTTCCGTGTCTTCCGTGGGCAACCTTCATCCATGCCTGCCAAGCTCAGCACCCACGTCCTCGACCTCACCTGCGGCCGCCCCGCCGCCGGCATGAAGATCGAACTCTGGCGCCGCGACGCGGCTCCCGCGCTCGTGAAGACGATCACGACCAATGCCGATGGCCGCACCGACGCGCCGCTGCTCGATGCGGCGGCGATGGCGACGGGCAGCTACGAAATTGTTTTCTTTGTCGGCGATTACTTCGCCGCCCGCTTGCAGGGTGCCGCGCGCCTCGAGCCCGTGGAAAGATTCCTCGATCAAGTGCCGGTCCGTTTCGGCATTGCCGACGCTTCCGCGTCCTACCACGTGCCGCTGCTGGTAACGCCCTGGGCCTATCAGACCTATCGCGGCAGTTGAAGCGCATGACACCGGATCCTCTCACGCGCGCGACCCAA
Organism: uncultured Opitutaceae bacterium; assembly: GCA_937902925.1. Lineage (GTDB taxonomy): Bacteria > Verrucomicrobiota > Verrucomicrobiia > Opitutales > Opitutaceae > CALFNN01. The sequence goes on along the minus strand of CALFNN010000030.1, from coordinate 68,264 downwards.
CGGCTGGTCCGCAGGCTCGACGAACTCGGACGCATCAGCGACGAACCAAGAAAACTGACCCGCACATTTCTTTCGCCGGCGATGCGGCGCGCGAATACGCTGGTCGATTGGTGGATGCGTTCCGCCGGCCTGCGCACGCACGTGGACGCGGTGGGAAATCTCATCGGCCGTCGCGAGGGCCCGCGGCCGGGCTTGAAGACGCTCCTGCTCGGGTCGCACCTTGACACGGTGCGCGATGCGGGCCGGTTCGACGGAGCCCTCGGCGTCCTGCTGCCGCTCGTGGCGCTCGCCGATTTACGACGGCGGGCGGTGGCGCTGCCATTCGCGGTCGAGGTCATCGGGTTTTCGGAAGAGGAAGGCGTCCGCTTTGCGAGCGCTTACCTCGGGAGCAAGGGCTACACCGGCCAGGTGCGCGCGAGCGATCTGCGCTTGCGCGACGCGAAGGGCGTGACCGTGCGCGAGGCGCTCGAAAAGCGCAGCCGTGAGGGCTTCTCGCTGCCCAAGCCCGCTCATCCGCGGAGCAGCCTGCTGGGTTATCTCGAGGTTCACATCGAGCAGGGGCCGGTGCTCGAGAAGAAAGATCTTTCGGTCGGGGTCGTTTCGGCCATCGCCGGGCAGACGCGGGGCCGGTTGACGTTGCGCGGGCAGGCCGGGCATGCCGGGACGACACCGATGGCGCTGCGGCGCGATGCGCTGGCGGGTGCCTCGGAAATCGTGCTGCTGGCCGAGGAACTGGCGCGCGCGAGCAAGCCGCTGGTCGCCACGGTGGGCACCTTGGTGATCTCGCCGGGCGCGCCGAATGTCATTCCGGGGGAGATCACGCTTTCGCTCGACGTGCGCCACCCGCATGACGCAAACCGGCGCGCGGCACTGGCGAAAATCCTGGCGGCGGCGGAGCGGGTCGCCCGCCGGCGGAAGCTCGCGTGCGAATGGACTCCGACGCAGGACAACGGTGCCGTCGCATGTTCACCGGAGATGACGGCGCTGCTGGCGGCCAGTGTGCGCAGAGTGCAGAAGCGCCCCGCCGAACTTGTGAGCGGCGCCGGGCACGATGCGGTCGTGATGTCCGCCATCACGCCGGTGGCCATGCTGTTTGTCCGTTGCCGCGACGGATTGAGCCACCATCCCGACGAATTTGCCTCGCCGGCCGACATCGAGGTCGCGCTGCGCGTGATGGTGGATTTCATCGAGCGGCTCGCCCGGAAACACACTTGATGAAAAGCTTCACGGCATTCGCAAAAAAATCGTCGGAACCCGAGCGACTCGAACTCGTCGTCCGCGGCGGCAAATTGGTCACGCCCGACGGCATCGTGCGCGCGGACTTCGGGGTGATGCGGGGGAAAATCGTGGAGGTCGCGCCGAAGATTACCGATGACGCCGATGCCACGCTGGACGCCCGCGGCAGTCATGTTTTTCCCGGCATCGTCGATGCCCATGTGCATTTCAACGAGCCCGGTCGCGCCGACTGGGAGGGGCTGGCGACGGGCTCGGCGGCGCTCGCGGCGGGCGGCGGCACCTGCTACTTCGACATGCCGCTCAACTCCGAGCCGCCGGTGCTCGATGCGGCGCGACTGCGCGAAAAGCGGGCGCTCGCCGAGGAGAAGTCGTGCGTGGATTTTGCACTGTGGGGCGGACTCGTGCCGGGCAACCTCGACAAGCTCGCCGGGCTGCGCGATGCGGGTGCGATCGGACTGAAGGCGTTCATGTGCAACAGCGGCATCGACAGTTTTCCGCGGGTCGACGAAGCGTCGCTGCGGGAGGGAATGAAGCGTGCCGCAAAACTCGGGTTGCTCGTCGCGGTGCACGCCGAGGACGAAGCGCTCGCGGCGAAGTTCACCGCGGAGCAGAAGGCGAAGGGACGCACGAACGCCCGCGCCTGGCTCGACTCGCGGCCGGTCGAGGTGGAGTTGGCCGCGATCCGGACGGCGCTCGAACTCGCGGGCGAGACGGGTTGCGCGCTGCACATCGTGCACGTGAGCAGTCCCGAGGGCATCGCGCTGGTCACCGCGGCGCGCGACCAGCGCGTGGATGTGACGGCGGAGACGTGCCCGCATTACCTCTTGTTGAACGACAAGGATGTCGTCCGCCTCGGCCCGATCGCGAAATGCGCGCCGCCGCTGCGCGACGAGAAACGCCGGCTTGGCCTGTGGACGGAACTGCGCGCCGGCCGGATTCACACCGTGGGCTCGGACCACTCGCCGTCGCGGCCCGAGATGAAAGACTCGGCGAACATGTTCGCCGTCTGGGGCGGGATCGCGGGCTGCCAGCACGGATTCGAACTGTTGTTTTCGGAATGCGCGAAGTCGGCGGAAAAGGATCTGCCCGTGCTCGCCGCCGTGCTGGCGCGGAATGTCGCGCGTCGCTTCCGGCTCGATGCGCGCAAGGGCGAGCTGGCCGAGGGGCGCGACGCCGATTTCTCGCTGGTGAAGTTCGGCCCGGAGCGGGAAATCGCGGCCGACGACCTCTGGACGCGGCACCGCATCAGCGCCTATGTCGGGCGGACAAGCCGGGCCCGTGTGACGCACACCTACGTGCGCGGCTGTGCCGTCTACGCCGATGGCCGGTTGACGAACCTGCCTTCGCCCGGTCAGTTTCTCGCCCCACATCGCTGACTTTCCCATGAGCTCTCCCTACGGACACACCCGCACTCGCGTCGCCGCGCGCCACGCGCTGCTCGCACCCGACGGCCACGTGAAGAGCGTCGTGCCAGGAATCGCGGGTGCGGAGACGGTCATCCTCATCAACGAGGCGATGGGCGCGAAGTTCGCCCAGTTGCTCGTGACGTTCGAGAAGGGCGGGCGCGCGACCTTCCGTCAGGCGGACGTCGAGACGTTTGGCTACGTGATGAGCGGCGAGGCGACGCTGATGCTGGCGGGCGGCCGGGAGCGTTGCCCGGCGGGCGGATTTTTTTATTCGGCGGCCGGACAGGTGTGCGAGGTCTTCGCGCAGAAGGCCGGCACGCAGTTGACGATCTTCCAAAAGAAATTTGTCCCGCTGCCGGGCGCGATGGCGCCGCGGTCGTTCACGGGCAACGCCGCCAAGATCAAGGGGCAGCCGTTCCTCGGCGATCCGGACGCGCGGCTGCAGGTGCTCTTGCCCGACGAGCCGGCGTTCGACATGGCGGTCAATATCTTCACCTACCAGCCGGGCGCGACGCTGCCGTTCGTCGAGACGCACGTGATGGAGCACGGGCTCATCATGCTGGCAGGCCAGGGCGTTTACCGGCTCGAGGATTCGTGGTATCCCGTGGCCGCGGGCGACGCGATCTGGATGGCGCCGTATTGCCCGCAGTGGTTTGTCGCGATCGGGAAGGAGCCGGCGAGCTACCTGTATTACAAGGATGTGAATCGGGCCGCGCTGTAGGCGGCGCAGCGGGTCCGGAGGACAAAGGGAGTTGCCCGCGGATGGTTCGTGCATAGATGTGGCCCATGAGCAACCTTTCCGCCGCCCCGATCGGCACGGCGCCCACCGAGTCGTTTGAGTTTTCCCTCAACGGCGAACGGGTGCTCGTCGAGGGAGTCCCGGCCACGACGACGTTGCTCGACTGGCTGCGGACTTCCGGGCGCACGGGCAGCAAATGCGGCTGTGCGGAGGGCGATTGCGGCGCCTGCACCGTGGCGCTCGTCGAACGCGACGCGGCGGGCCGGCCGGCCTATCGGGCGATCAACAGTTGCATCGCGCTGCTGCCGATGTTCGCCGGGCGCGAGGTCGTCACGGTCGAGGGCCTGGCATCGGAGGACAAGTTGCACCCCGTGCAGGCGGCGATGGTCGGGCACTACGGCTCGCAATGCGGCTATTGCACGCCGGGTTTCGTGGTGTCGATGTTCGAGGCGTATTACCGCGGCGACGTGAAGGAACCCGGCCAGGTCAACGACCAGCTCTGCGGCAACCTTTGCCGCTGCACCGGCTACCGGCCGATTCGCGACGCGGCGGTGGCCGCGCTCGCGCAGCGAACGCCGGAGACGGACGCGGCGGACCGGTTTGCGCGGCGGCTGCGCGAGGACGTGCCGCCGCCCGACGCGCTGGCCTATCTCGGCGCGGGCGAGAGATTTTTCCGGCCGACCTCGCTGGCGGAGCTCTTCGCGCTGCGGGGCCGCCATCCGCACGCGAAGCTCGTCGCGGGTGCGACGGAGATCGGCGTCGAGCTGAACAAGAAATTCAAAAAATTTCCCGCCCTGATCTCCGTCGAGGGCGTGCCGGAGTTGACGCGAATCGAGTCCACGCCGGGCGCGTGGCGGATCGGAGCGGCGGCGACGCTCACCGCGGTCGAGGAAGGCCTGGCGGGCGAATACCCGTCCGTGGCGAAGATGCTCGCGGTGTTCGCGTCGCGGCAGATCCGCAACCGCGCAACGCTCGGCGGCAACCTGGTGACAGCGTCGCCGATCGGCGACAGCGCGCCGGTGCTGCTGACGCTCGACGCGAGTGTCGTGCTCGCGTCGACGCTCGGGGAGCGCACGGTCCCGCTCGACGGGTTCTTCACGGGTTACCGGCAGACCCAGCTCCGGCCGGACGAGATCATGCAGGAAATCGTGTTGCCGCGCGGCGGAGTGGCGAAGGGGTTCACCCGCCGGGTGGATTTCCAAAAAGTATCCCACCGGCGCGAGCTGGACATCAGCATCGTCGCGGGGGCGTTCACCGTGGAATGCGATGCCGGCGGCGTGGTGCGCAAGGCGCGGATCGCTTATGGCGGCGTGGCGGCGATGCCGTTGCGGGCAAGGCGGGCGGAGGCGGCGCTGGAAGGCCGGACCCTCGCCGTGGCGGCGAAGGACGTGGCGGAGATTTTGCGCGGCGAATTCAAGCCGATCGACGACGTGCGCGGGAGCGCCGAGTATCGGCGCGGTGTGATCGTTTCGCTCTGGGAAAAATTCGTTTCGGGCGAAGCCAGCCTCGCGGTCGATGCGCCGCCGGCGTTTACCGGCAGCGCGCCGTGGCCGGTGGAGGAGGCGTCGAAACAACTGCGACACGAAAGCGCGGTAGGTCACGTGACCGGGCGGGCGCACTACGTGGACGACATCGCGCAGCAGCGTCCGATGCTCGAAGTCTGGCCGGTGATGGCGCCGCATGCCCGCGCGAAGATCACGCGGCGCGATGCGAACGGCGCGCTGGCGATGCCGGGGATCGCGGCCGTGCTGATGGCCGAGGACGTGCCGGGACAGAACAACGTGGGGGTATCGCGGCACGACGAGACGTTGTTCGCGGCGGACGAGGTGCTTTATCACGGACACATCGTGGCGCTGGTCGCGGGCGAGTCGGTGGCGGCGTGCCGGGCGGCGGCGGCGCTCGTGCAGGTAGAGTATGAGCCGTTGCCACCGATCGTCTCGATCGCAGACGCGATCGCGCAGAACAGTTTTCACACGGAGCCGCGGCTGATGAAGCGTGGCGATTGCGCGAAGGCGCTGGCCGAGGCGCCGCACCGGCTGGCGGGCGAGTTCGAGTTTGGCGGGCAGGAGCATTTTTACCTCGAGACGCAGGCGGCGTGGGCGGAGTGCGGGGACGACGGCGACGTGACCATCTGCTCGTCCACGCAGCATCCGTCGGAAATCCAGGCGATCGTGAGCGAGGTGCTGCGCCTGCCGCGCCACAAGGTCGTCGTCCAGGCGCCGCGGATGGGCGGCGGATTCGGCGGGAAGGAGACGCAGGGCAACACGCCGGCGGCGCTCGTCGCGCTCGCGGCGTTGAAGACCGGGCGGCCGGTGCGCGTGCAGTTCGACCGCGACCTCGACATGGCGCTCACCGGGAAGCGGCATCCGTTTTACGCGAAGTTCGAGGTCGGCTTCGATGCGGAGGGAAAGTTGCTCGCGGTGCAGGCGGACTTGGTGTCGGACGGCGGCTGGTCGCTCGATTTATCCCAGCCGGTGCTCGACCGCGCGCTGTTCCATATCGACAACGCCTACTACCTGCCGGCGGTGCGACTGACGGGCAAGATTGCGAAGACAAACGTGGCGTCGAACACGGCGTTCCGCGGCTTCGGCGGGCCGCAGGGCATGCTGGTGATCGAGGAGATCGTCGACCGGGTGGCGCGGACATTGCGATTGCCGCCGGAGATCGTGCGGGAGCGCAATCTCTACCGCGGCATGGGGCGGACAAACACGACGCACTACGGCGAGGACGTCGGCGACAACCGCGTGCAGAAAATGTGGCGGACGGTGCAGGACCAGGCGAAGTTCATCGACCGCCGCCTCGAGATCGCGGCCTGGAACCGCACGCACGCGCGCGTGAAACGCGGGCTGGCGGTCACGCCGGTGAAGTTCGGGATTTCGTTCACGCTCACCCACTACAACCAGGCGGGTGCGCTGCTCCACATTTATCAGGACGGCACGGTGCAGGTGAACCACGGCGGCACGGAGATGGGGCAGGGGTTGAACACGAAGATCCTCGGCGTGGCGATGCGCGAGCTGGGGCTGCCGGCGGCGGCGATCCGGATGATGCGGACGAGCACCGACAAGGTGCCGAACACCTCGGCGACGGCGGCGAGCTCCGGGGCGGACTTGAACGGGGCGGCGGTGCGCGCGGCGTGCGTGACGCTGCGCGACCGGATGAAGCCGGTGGCCGCGAAGCTGCTGGCGGCCGCGGCCGTCGGAGGGATGCGGGGCGATATCAAGGTCGACCTGACGACCGGCCGGAGCGGCGGGAAAGGGCCGGCGGACGGGGCGGTGGCGCCGGAGGAACAGGTGCGGTTCGAGGACGGCGAGGTTTTCCTGGCGCATGCGCCGTTTGTGCGGGTGTCGTTCAAGCAGGTCGCGCAGCAGTGCTATGCGGAGCGGGTCAGCCTCTCGACGACGGGTTACTACGCGACGCCGGGGATTCACTGGGACTGGAAAACGGTCTCGGGCCGGCCGTTCGCCTACTACGCGTGTGGCGCGGCGGTCGCGGAGGTGGAGGTCGACGGCTACACCGGCATGAGCCGCGTGCGGCGCGTGGACATCGTGCACGACGTCGGCAACTCGCTCAACCCGGGCGTCGATCGCGGCCAGATCGAGGGCGGCTTCGTGCAGGGGATGGGCTGGCTGACGAGCGAGGAGTTGAAGTGGGATCCGCAGGGCCGCCTGCTCACGCACAGCGCGAGCACTTATCAAATTCCGGCGATCAGCGACGCGCCGATGGAATTCAACATCACGCTGATGCCCGACGCGGCGAACGACAAGGCGGTGCACGGCAGCAAGGCCGTGGGCGAGCCGCCGCTGATGCTGGCGTTCTCGGTGCGCGAGGCGATCCGCGACGCCGTGGCGAGCTTTGGCCAGGCCGGCGGCCAGGTGCCGCTGGCGTCACCGGCGACCAGCGAGGCGGTGTGGCGGGCGATTCAGGGACGAATCGCCTGATCTGGCAGTCTAGAGGGGATTATTTTCCGTCTTTTTGGAAAATCCATACACCGCCCCACACTATCACGATCGGCAAGATTCCGATTATGCAAAACTGATTCAGGAAGGGCCCTAACATAAAGGCGCCGTGGCCGGGAGACGCCACTGCACAAATAGCAACAATCCAAACAGTGGAAATTACTGCCAGAATCTTCAATTTCTTACTCATCATCGGCAATCTTGGCTTCTTTGCCAATTCCGTGGCGGCACATTGGCGTCCGACTTTTTCAGCCCGCAGAATTTTATCGCGCAGTTCCGCAAGAATAATGGTCGACAAGGTATTTTCATGGACAAATCCAAGCTCGTTCACATCAACCGCTAGCGTAGATTTGAGAGCCTTGAGAATGACGGTCTGTTGCTCGATGGCAACGAGAGGAGAATTGATTGAACGAGCGACCGAATTTTGAATTTCCTTTATGACTTTCCGTCGAAAATTCCAAAGGGCCAGCCCTTCGGGTGGTATCGGTTCAGTGGGAGACAGGCTGATGTCGCTCATGGCAGCCATTCGGTCCAGTGAAACGATCCCACGATTTCTTGCATCTGTGACTGAAGACAAATGATGATTTTTCTCGTAGAGCGACAAGCTGATTCGTGGCGAAAAGATTGGATCGGTTAAAGGGTGAGGTCGACGTAGCTTCGCCCCATGTTGAAACCACTCGGTTCGGTCGCGGCCAGATAATGGCCGGTTACGATTACTCGCCCGATCGCGAAGCAGTCGTGGAATTCTCCGCATGCTCTGCGGGTGAGCAGAGAATACTGCTCGACCCTTTCGAGCGCCTTGTTGCGCACCCCTTCGCCGAGGGCGATGAGCTCTGGTGCTGGCCCCGGCAGAAGATGGAGAGGCTCAGAGCTTCGACCCAGATACTGGATCCTTGCGGACGGCGGTGAGCAGGAGGTGCGGGAACGACGGGTCGTGGTCGAGCTCGCGGGCGCGGGCGAAATAGGCTTCGCGTTGCGCGGGGAAGCGGACGCCGAGCGCGGTGAAGAGGATGCGCAGCTCCTCCGCGTAGTTCGGTGTCAGCAGCAGCGCGGCGTGATCCGCCGCGGAGCCGCCGGCGATGTGCCGGGCCGCGGCGCGCGAGGATTTGTCCTCGGCGGCGAGGCGGGCGACGGCCTGCTTGAAGTAGCCGTCGGCCGCCGCGGTGTCGCCGGCGGCGTGGGCGGTCAACATCAGGAGCCAGCTGTAGTGCGACGGCAGCTCCGGCACCGGGGCGAGCGCCTTGGCGGCGGCGGCGTGATCGCGGCGGGCGACGGCGGATTCGAACTGGTTCATCGGGCCCTGGAGCTTCGCGCTGAAGCCGGCGGCTTCGCGTTCCTCGCCGAGCCCGTAGCTCAGGCGGGCGTTGAGATAACCTTCCACGGCCGAATAGTCGCCGGCCCCGAACCGGCTGCGCAGCGTGGCGACAAATGCGGCGATGGCGCGCTGCCCGCCCACGCGGTCGGGCGCCTGGCTTTGCGTGAGCAGCAGTTCGTCCGCGCAGAGTTCACTGTCGGCGGGATCCTTGCGACGGAGCTCCCGGACGTTCGCCAGGGCGTCGGCCTTCCGGCCGAGGGCGAGGAGGTCGTCGCGTTCGCAGAGGCGAAGGGCTTCGACATTCACGCCGCCGCGTTTGGCGCGCTCGATGAAATCGAGACTGGCGGCATAGTGCCCGGCGACAAACGCGTCGAAGCCGAGCGCATAGGCCGCATAGAAACTCGGATGCTGGACGTGCAAGGCCCGCGCGTAAAACGGGGCGGCCTCGGCGGGGTTGAGCAACAACCGGGCGTAGAGGTAAATCAAGGTGCCGTCCCCGGGATCGGTCTCCATCTGCTGGCGGTAGCTGGTGGCGAGGTCCACGGCCGGGAAACTCCGGTCCATGAAATACTGGTAGGCGCGGTGCCATTCGACCAGCAGCGGGCGGTCCGCCAGGTGCGACTCGAGGAGGGCGCGGCAGTCAGCGGGCTTGAGCACGGAAATGACGAGGCGCTGGAGGCGTTCGTTCTCGGGGTCGACGCGGGCCTGGTTGGCGAGAAAATTGCGGGTGGCATCGTAGCCGAGCTTTTCGGTGAGCAGCGATGTCGTTTGCTCGAGCGGCAGGTCTTCCAGCGCCGCGATGCGGGTTTTGCTGACCGCGCTGGAGTCGGACGGCATCGAAATGGTCTTCGGAAATTCCTCGATGAAGTAGTCCGGCTCCGGGAGGAAATACGAAAGTTGATTGGCGTGGAGATCGAAGGTGGCTTTTTCGTTCGGGTCGGCCGTGGCGCCGGTCGGATGATAGGCGATCGTCTCCCGGTAAACGACGGCGGTGCGGTCGGGATTGACCACGAGGACGTGGCGGTCGAACGGCCGGGAAAAGAAACTCGTTTCGGCGGTGAAGTGCTGCTCGTCCTTCGCACCGGGCGCGCCGCGGAGAACGAAGTCGCCCTCGGCGAGCGTCACCACTTCAGGGTGGCCGGGCCGGAGCTGGTGGGCGGTGCCGTTGAGCTCGACGGAATAGGGAGCCTTGAGGCCAGAGATCAGCGCGACAGAAAGATTCTGCCCGTAAAAGTAGCAGACGCACGGGTAGACGATGGCGGCAACCGCAGCGACGACGCCGATCGTGGCGAAGACGCGGCGCGGCGAAACGGGTTTTCGCGGCGGAGGCGGCGGCGGGGCGGGCGGGGCGGCTTCGCCCGGCGCGACGGGTGGCGGGTTAAGTGTCGCGAGGAGCGACTCGGTCACGTCCTTGCCGCCGGTGAGATTCTGGTGGAGCGATTGAAACGTGTAGATGATGCCCCACGGAATGCCCCACCAGCCGCACACGAGCGAAATCAGCGTGAACGGCAGGGCCTTGAGGATGCGGCTCTCCCCCGGGCGGATGAAGTAGATGTCCGTCGGGCGCTTGAAGCTGACGACGAGCAGCGAGACGTTGTAGCTGTAGATCACGAACCGCGCGCCGCGGTCGACTTCCTGGCGCAGGCTCTCCGGGGAATGGCCCTCGGTGCCAACGATCTTCAGCCGCGTGGACGACGGGGAGGAAAACATCGGAGTTGAATGGACCGCCGTTGAAATCACCAACGGCCGGCCGCTTCAACCCCGAACCTGTCCGGTGCCCTCGATGAGATACTTGTAGGAGCAGAGTTCGGGCAGGCCCATCGGGCCGCGGGCGTGGAGCCGATCCGTGCTGATGCCGATCTCGGCGCCGAAGCCGAACTCGAAACCGTCGTCGAAGCGTGTGCTCGCGTTCCAGAACACGGTGGCGCTGTCGATCTCGGCGAGGAAGCGGCGCGCGGCGGTTTCGTCGGCGGTCACGATGGCGTCGCTGTGATTGGAGCTGTCGCGGTTGATCGTGGCGATGGCGGCGTCGAGCGAATCGACCACGCGGACGGCGATGATGTAGTCGAGGAATTCCGCCGAGTAGTCGGCATCGGTCGCGGGCGTGGTGGCGATGCTTTCCCGGGCGAGGAGGGCGGCGCTGGCGGCGTCGCAGCGGAGCTGGACGTTCTTCGCGGTGAGCGCGCGGGCGACGGCGGGCAGGAATTTTTCGGCGACGTCGCGATGGACGAGGAGTTGCTCGGCGGCGTTGCAGACGCTGGGCTTCGAGGTCTTGGCGTTGACGGTGATCTGCTCCGCCATCGCGAGGTCGGCGGCTTGGTCGACGTAGACGAAGCACACGCCCTTGTAATGCTTGATGACCGGGATGGTGGAGTTCTGCGCGACGTAGCGGATGAGGCTCTCGCCGCCGCGGGGGATGATGCAGTGGACGAGCGTGTCGAGCTTGAGCAGCGTGGTGAGCGCGGCGCGATCCGTGGTGGGGATGAGCTGGACGGCATCCGGGGGCAGGCCGGTCGCGGTGAGCGCCTGCGCGATGAGCGCGGCGAGAGCGGTGTTGGTGTGGAAACTCTCCTTGCCGCCGCGGAGAATGGCGGCGTTGCCGCTCTTCAGGCAGAGGATGGCGCAGTCGACGGTGACGTTGGGGCGCGACTCGTAGATGATGCCGATGACGCCGATGGGCACGCGGACCTTGCGGATGCGGAGGCCGTTGGGGCGCGTCCACGCCTCGAGTTCGGCGCCGACGGGATCGGGGAGCGCGATGACGTCGCGCACTGACGCGGCGAGATGCTGCAGGCGGGCCGGGTCGACCTTCAGGCGGTCGCGCGCAGCGGGCGCGAGGGCGGCGGCCTCGGGCGAGGCGAGGTCGCGGGCGTTGGCTGCGAGGAGCGCGGCGTGGGAGGCGTCGATCAGGTCGGCGAGTTTCGCCAGCGCGGCGTTCTTGGCGGCCGTCGGCACCGTGGCGAGCACGAGCGACGCAGCGCGGGCGCGCTGGGCGAGGGACGTGACGAGACGAGCGAGATCGGCGGACATGAAAGCCGAAGCATCCTCAGGAATTGCGGGCTGACAACCGTCATTTGCAGTCGGGGCGGGTGACAGGAGCGGAGGTTCAAGGAGCGGCGGCTCCAGCGGAGGCGGCTCGGGCGACGGCGCCACCGCCCACGGTTCGGCGGCGGGCGCGAGGCGATGAATGAACCAGATGCCGGCAGCGATCAGGGCGAACCCGATGCCGTCGAACCACCACGGTTGAAAGACATTGCCCGCGACCTCGGGCACACGGTTGAAACCGTCGATCTCGAACGGCACGAACCCGACGACGTAACTGGCCGAGTTGTTGAGCGCGTGGCCGAGGACACACAGGCCGAGCGAGCGGGTGCGCATATAAATCCACCCCAGCAAGGCGCCGAGCCCGAGGGCGATCGGCATCTGCGCGGGGTTGAGATGCATCGCTGCGAACGACGCCGCCGAGACAACGACCGCGGTCCACGGCCGGTAGCGACCGAGCAGGCCGCGCAGGACCAGGCCGCGAAAAACCAGTTCTTCGCACACCGGGCCGACGACGATGGCGAGGAGCGGGCCGGTCCACGAAAACGCCAGCGTGGCATTCAAGGTCGGGGCGAGGTTCCAGAACGGCTCGACGCGCGCCGGCAAGAAGGCGCGCAGCAGGTTGTCCAGTTCCGACAGGACGATCGTGATGCCGGCGACAATCGGCACGAACAGCACGACGAGGGTGACCGGGGTGAAGCCGGCGCGCCCCACGCTGCGCCACGATTCGCGCGAGCGGTGCAGGACCAGCGCAGCAATGGTGACGGCGCCCGTCAGCTTGCCGATCATCGTGAGCACCGCCGCCGTGCCCGAATTGGCGCCAGCCCACGCGTGGGATCCGTAAACGACGCCGATGCCATAGATCACGCCCGCCGCCGTCGTGCCGATCGCTTCCAACACGAATGCACCGAGCAGCACGGCGATGGCGACGAGCAGGCCAAAGCGGGGCGAGGCGTAGATGGGCCGGTTCAAACGCCCGACATCGCGGCGAGTTTGCGCAACGTTGTCACTCGAAAATCCGGCCGCGGTTGAACCGCCAGATGGCGATGCTCATGACGACCGCGGTGATGCCGGCAAGGATGCCGAGGATGGGAAGAATTTGGAGGAACGACTGGCCGGCCCACAGCACGGAGCTGAAGCCCTCCATCGACCAATAGACGAGGGTGAGCTTGCTGAATTGCTGGATGAACACGGGCATGAGCGTGATGGGGAACCACGCGCCGCCGAGGGAGCTCATCATCATGATCAGAAACGTCGCGAGACCCTGAGCGGCCTCGGCGTTCGGCGCGATGGCGGCGAGGAGCATGCCGAAGGAGGTGCACGCGGATGCGGCGAAGGTGCAGACGATCAAGAGCAGGCCGACGTGGCGCTCGATCTCGATGCCGAAGAGCACGCGGCCGGCGAAGAACAGCACCATGAGTTGGATGATGCCAAGGCAGACGCCGTAGAGGAATTTGCTCCAAAGGATCTGGGCGCGGGTGACCGGCGAGGCGAGCAGCCGCTGGAAGAGGCCGGCGTCGCGCTCGCGGAAAAGGCTCGTGGCGGAGGCGCTAAGGGCGAACAGCAGGAACTGAATCGCCCAGCCGCCGACGATGCTGGTGGCGGCGGGACTCTTCACGTTGGCGCCGACGACCTGAACGGTTTCGAGGCGGACGATGCGGGCGAGGGTGTCGGCGGCGGCGTTGGAGGCCGCAGGGGCGGGGGCCGCGGACGCGCTGGTCGATTGGGCCGAGCCCGCCGGCGCGGGCGTGGGGTTGTTATCGAGGCGGCGGAGCGAGGGATCGGCGGGCTTGGCCGGGCCGATGACGCGGCCGAGGCCGAAATCGCCCGCCTCGATCCGCTGCTGGATTTTCTCCTTGTCGCCACCGAAGGCGTCGGCGACGGCGCCGGCGATCGTGCCGTTGAACTGTTTGAAGGCGGGACTGCCGAGATAGTCCTTCGCGCTGGCCTGCAGGGATTCGCCGAGGAGCTGGGGAACATTGGTAAAAATCGTCTTCTGCAGGATGCCGTTCACGGTCTGCGTTTCGATCTCGTTGCGCGGGTTGGAGAAGATTTTCAGGTGCAGCCCGAAATCCTTCGTGCGCACGAGATCGGGTGGGATGACGAGGGCGAAGCGGAAGGGGGCGTCGGGTGCCTGCATCAGCGGGCGGAGATCGGCCTCGGTGAGGGGGCGCCGGGATTTGTCGGGACTGACGAACTCGGTGATGACGCGGAAACTTTTCTCGGTCTTCAGGGCGTCGACGAGTTTCTGCGCGGCGGGGTTGTCGCTGGCGTTGACGACGGCGAGCGGAATGCCGTTGGGGCCGGAGTCCTTCTTGTTCACGCCGAAGATGATTCCGAACAGCCAGATCATCACGAACGGGATGAGGAACGTGAGGGAAACGGCCGCCTTGTTGCGCAGGAAATTGGTGAAATCCTTGCGGAGGAGAACGAGGATGGAGCGCATGAGGGGAGCCGCGGGCGGCGCAGTTGAAAGTTGAAGGCGGGGAGTTGAACGACCGGGCGATTTACTCCCGGAGGGTGCGGCCGGTGAGGTGGAGGAAGAGCGCTTCGAGGGTGGGGCGCTGACTGGTAAAAAGGCGGCCGGGGAGCGCATGCGACTCCGCGGCGCCGAAAAAGGCCGAGAGCTTGAAATCGGGGCGCGGGCGGAAACGGTGGATGGCGTCTGCCGTGGCGAGTTCGCCGTGGACCGGAAGGTCGGCGGCGAGCGCGGCGGTCGCGGGCGTGGCGGGGAAGCGGATTTCCTCCTCGAAGGGCAGTTGCGCGAGCAGTTCGTCGAGCGTGCCGAGGGCGTGGAGCCGGCCGTGGTCGATGATGCCGATGCGCGAGCAGAGACGCGTGGCCTCCTCCATGTAGTGCGTGGAGTAGATGATCGTGAGCCCGTCGCGGTTGAGGGCCTCGAGGTATTCGAAGATGGCGAGGCGGGATTGCGGATCGACGCCGACGGTGGGCTCGTCGCAGAGGAGGAGCTTGGGCCGGTGGAGGAGGGCCGCGACGAGGTTGAGCCGGCGCTGCATGCCGCCGGAAAACGTCTTCACGGCATCGCGGCGGCGGTCGGCGAGTTGCACGGCCTCGAGGGCGGCGTCGATGCGGGCGCGAAGGTCGCCTCCGCGCAGGCCGTAGAGCGCGCCGAAGATGCGGAGGTTTTCGGGCGCGGTAAGCTCGGGGTAGAGCGCGATGTGCTGGGGCACGAGCCCGAGCGACGTGCGCGAGGCGGCGTTGGCGGCGGTGAGCGGTGCGCCGTCGAGCGTGAGCGTGCCGGAATCGGGCGCGCGCAGGCCGGCGACGAGCGACATCAGGGTGGACTTGCCGGCGCCGTTCGGCCCGAGCAGGCCGAAGAACTCACCGCGGGCGATGTCGAGCGACACGTCGTCGAGCGCGACCAGCGAACCGTAGCGCTTGGTGACGGAGCGAAGATGAAGCATGGAATCAGTTGTGGAGGTGCGGTGAATAAACTCGACCGGATTCGGTTCGTTACAGGAAATCGGCGGTCGGTCGGTCCCGGAACGTATTTTGACACGTGTCCTTTGGCGTTGCGCGAGGCGCGCCGACCGCCACAAATCTATCTTCCCGCTCCGAACGCCGGTGGCGGGCTTACCCTCTTATGGTTGCCTTCCTTCTTCGTTTTTCCGTCACCGTGACACTGGCCGGCGTCGTCGCCGTGACCGCGCCCCTGGCCCAAGCCGCCGAGGCCGCGGGCAAAATCGACCGGCACGCGCTCGTGACGCGGCACAACCCGCACCTCACGGCGGTCGACCCCTGGGCGCCACTCTCGGTCGGGAACGGGGAGTTCTGCTTCACCGCCGACGTGACGGGGCTGCAGACGTTCACCGATTATTATCACGCGCACGGGATCGAGACCGAGACGCAGGCCCGGTGGTCGTGGCATACGAACCCGAATCCCAACGGCTACAAGCTGAGCGACGCGGATCGTCCGTTCACGGCCTATGGCAAGACGCTGGGCTATCCGACGAACGAGCGCAGTCCGGCCGGCCAGTGGCTGCGCGAGAATCCGCAGGAGCTGCCACTGCCGCAGATCGCGCTCGTGCGTCTCGGGGAAGGTGCGGCGCCGATCGCAACGGCCGATGTGCGCGATATCGACCAGACGCTCGACCTGTGGACGGGCACGCTCACGAGTCGCTACACGCTCGACGGCGCACTCGTGACGGTCGTCGTGGCGGTGGCGCCGTCGACCGGCAGCGGCATGGTCGACGACCGGGGCGGACTCGAAACGCCTGCGCCGGACAAGCTGGCGGTGCGGATCGAGTCGCCGCTCATCGCGCGACACCGGCTGGGCGTTCGGATCGCGTTTCCGCGCGGCTACGTGCTGAAGACGAAAAACAATCCGGCGCTGGACTGGTCGGAGCCGGACTCGCACACGACGAACGTCAAGCTGGTGCCGGGCGGCCAGAAGCTCGCGGCGTTCGAGCACGTGCGGGATGGTTCGCGTTACTTCGCCCTCCTTTCCTCCGCCGAGCCGGTCGAAATCGTGGCGGCGGGCCCGCATGTGTTCACGATTTCAGCCAACAGCGGTGTCCTGGAGTTTACGATCGCGTTCGCGGCTGATCCGCCCGCTGTGCCACCCGGGGCCGCCGCCGTGCGCGCGGCCAGCGCGGCGAACTGGGAGAAATTCTGGCAAAGCGGCGGCGCGGTCGATTTCACGGGCAGCACCGATCCGCGAGCCGCCGAACTCGAGCGGCGCGTGGTGCTTTCGCAGTATTTGACGGCGATCCAGTGCGCGGGCGACTTTCCGCCGTCGGAGAGCGGGCTGACGATCAGCACGTGGTATAACAAGCACCACACGGAGATGATCTGGTGGCACACGGCGCATTTCGCGCTGTGGGGACGCGAGGCGTTGCTGGCGCGAAACCTGGAAGCGTTCGTGCGGGCACTGCCGATCGCGCGCGAAATCGCGAAGGGCCGCGATCTGCGCGGCGCGCGCTGGCCGAAGATGATCGGGCCGGACTTCCGCGAGAGCCCGGGCGGCAATCCGCTCATCGTCTGGAACCAGCCGCACCCGATCCATCTCGCGGAGCTGCTCTACCGTAACACGCCGACGAAGGAGACGCTCGAACACTATCGCGAACTCGTGCTCGACACGGCGGATTGCATGGCGTCGATGCTGCACTGGGACGAGGCGCGGCAGTGTTACAACCTCGGTCCGCCGCTGTGGATCGCCCAGGAAATCTACAGCCAGGCGACGAGCATGAACCCGTGCTACGAGCTGAGCTACTGGTCGCGCGGGCTGCAGATCGCGCAGCAGTGGCGCGAGCGCCTCGGGATGAAACGCGATCCCGAGTGGGACCGGATGATCGCGCACCTCGCGCCTTTGCCGCAGAAGGACGGCAAGTATGTCGCGCTCGAGTCGAACCCCGACACGTGGGACAACAAGGACAGCCGGCACGACCATCCGTCGTTCCTGATGGCGCTGGGGCAACTCCCGGGCGACGGCGTCGATCGCGCGACGATGGCGCGGACGCTCGATGCCGTGCTCACGACGTGGGACTGGGAGACGAAAATCTGGGGCTGGGACTACCCGATGATCGCGATGACCGCGGCGCGGCTGGGCGAACCAAAGAAGGCGATCGACGTGCTGCTGAAGAGCGACGGCCCGAACAACAGCTACACCGCCGCCGGCCACAACAAGCAACGCGACGACCTTCCGATTTATCTGCCGGGCAATGGCGCGCTGCTTTCCGCGGTGGCCATGATGGCGGCAGGCTGGGACGGCGCGCCGACGCACGACGCCCCGGGATTCCCGCACGACGGCACCTGGGTCGTGCGCAGCGAAGGCCTGCATCCATTGCCGTGATGGTTGCGGAAAGATTTTCCACGTCCGGTTCGGTGTTCGCGCGCCCGGCCTCATTCGGTCACCCGTCGTTCCGCATCGGGTGAATTCCGCTCTCGCACCTCTCATGAATACGCGTCGTTATCGTCTTCCCCTCATTGCCTTGACCATGGCCACTGCCTCGCTTCGGGCCGACGGCCCCTACCACAATCGCGACAACAAGGATCCCAACGATTCCGGCGAACCGACCTATCCGGTCCCGTATCAGCTGCCGACCGTCGGCGAGATCACGGAGACGCTCGAACGCGTCCGTGGATTTTTGGAGTCCGCCACGCCGACGCGCGTGGTCAGCCGGACGACGGGCAAGGCAATCACCGATTTAACGACGCCGGTGGCCGACGCGGTGATGGAGCGCACCGAGGCGAATTTCAGCCTGCTCGCCTACGAGATGGGCGTGGTGCACGCCGGCATGCTGCGGGCCGCCGCGGTCACCGGCGACAAGGCGTTCACGGCGTTCACGGCGCGACACCTCGATTTCATCGGCCGGACGCTGCCGTATTTTCAGGCGCAGGCGGAGAAATTCGGCGTCGATCGCAGTCCGGTTCGCGGACTGCTCGAGCCGCGCGCGCTCGACGATTGCGGCTCGATGTGCGCAGCGCTCATCCGTGCGCGACTGGCGAAGATCGGGCCGGAGCTGAAGCCCGTCATCGACCGGTGGAGCGACTGGGTGGGGCACAAGCAATACCGGCTCGCCGACGGCACGCTCGCCCGCCAGCGCCCGCAGGCGCAGTCGCTCTGGGCCGACGACATCTACATGGGCGTGCCCGCGCTCGCGGAAATGGGCCACCTGACCGGCGACCGGGCGTGGTTCGACGACGCGGTGAAGAATGTCGTCCAGATGTCCGGTTACCTTTTCAACAAGCAGCTCAATATTTATACGCACGGCTGGAACGCGAACAACCCTGACGCGCCGCAATTCTACTGGGGCCGGGCCAACGGCTGGGCGGTGCTGGCGATGTGCGACCTGCTCGACGTGCTGCCGAAGGATCATCCCGGTTACGCGCCGGTGATGGCGCAACTGCGGGCCGTGTTGCGTGGCGTCGCCCAATATCAGTCGGGCCTCGGGCTCTGGCACCAATTGCTCGACCGCAACGACACTTATCTCGAAACGTCCTGCACGGCGATGTTCGTTTACGGCTACGCCCACGCGATCAACCAAGGCTGGATCAGCCCGACGACCTACGGCTCGATCGCGCAGGCCGGCTGGGTCGGCCTCTCGACGCGGATCAACGCCAAGGGCCAGGTCGAGGGCACGTGCGTCGGCACGACGTTCGCGAGCGACCCGATCTATTATTACAACCGGCCGGCGAGCGTCTACGCGTTGCACGGCTACGGCCCGACGCTCCTGGCGGGTTCCGAGATGATCAAGCTGCTCAAGAATCCGGCGGTCGACATCCAGATCAAGCTCCGCACCTACCACTACGTGCCGAAGGATGGCGGCGCGACCAGCTATCGCGAACATGAATAAATTCCCCGGTCGGAAACTCGGCTCGCTCGTCCTTGGCGCGGCGTTGCTCCTGGCGGGCAGCGATCGGTCGGATGCCGCGGCGGCGGCCCCGCCGCCGATGGACTTTTCGCGGGCGGGTTATGGTGGAGGCGGCGTGCCAGTGCCGGCGGTGGCGGCACGCTACACCGTCGCGCCCACGGGCGGCGACGACACGGCGCTGGTGCAGGCGGCGCTCGATGCGGTGGCGAAGCTGCCGCTCGATGCGAATGGGTTCCGGGGAGCGGTGGCGCTGCAGCGCGGCACGTATCGGATCGCGGGGCAATTGCGGATGGACGCCTCGGGCGTGGTGTTGCGCGGCAACGACTCGACGCTGATCGCCGCCGGAAACTCGCGGCGGACCTTGATCCAGGTGCGTGGCGACACCCAATCGCGCGTGGTCGGGACCGGGTTGAAAGTCGCCGACGAAACGGTCCCCGCCGGTGCGACCGGCCTCACGCTTTCCAATGTGGCCGGCCTCGCGCCCGGCGCCCGCGTGCTCGTGCGCCGGCCCAGCACGCGCGAATGGATCGAGGCGATCAAGGCGAACGACTATCCCGTGGTCGGGCAGTATCGCGAGGCGCGCCTCGACTGGACGCCCGGCTCGCGCGATATCGAGTGGGAGCGAACGGTCGCGGCGGTCGACGCGGCGGCAAACCAGGTCACGCTCGACGCGCCGATCACGACGGCGCTCGAGGCGAAATTCGGCGGCGCGACGGTGCATCCGCTCGCATGGCCCGACCGCCTGCGGAATGTCGGCGTCGAAAACCTGACGTGCATCAGCGAAGTCAGCGCGGGCAATCCGCTCGACGAGGAACACGCGTGGATCTGCGTGGCGGTCGCTGACGCGGAGAACGCCTGGGTGCGCCGGGTGACGGCGAAAAAATTCGTGAGTTCCTGCGTCTGGGTGAGCGACACCGCGCGGGCGGTGACGGTCGAGGATTGTGCGAGCCTTGAGCCGGTGTCCGAGATCGGCGGCTGGCGGCGCGTGAGTTTTTACGTCGGCGGCCAGCAGGTGCTCGTGCAGCGCTGCACGGCCGAGGATGGCTGGCGAGATTTCGTGGTGGGCCATTGTTCGGCGGGGCCGAATGTGTTCCTCGAGTGCACGGCGCTGCGCGCGAATGCCGACAGCGGCCCGTTCGAGAGCTGGGCGAGCGGGGCGCTCTACGACCGCGTGTCGATCCAGGGGGCCGCGCTCGCGCTGGCGAATCTCCGCGAGAAGACGCAGGGCGCGGCGTGGACCGCGGCGAATTGTGTGCTGTGGAACTGCGCGTCCGCCGGCCGCATCGCGGTGGACAATCCGCCCGGCGCACCGAACCGGGTCACCGTCAACGCGGACACGCCGTCGCTGTATCGCCAGCAGCTCGCCACCCGGGCGGGCGGGGCGGCGGTCGCGGCGCTGGCGGCGTCGAGCGCGCCGCGCGATCCGGCGACCATGCCGGCGCTTTCCGGGCCGGTGGCGGCGCCGGCCGCGCGACCGGTGAAAGCGGTTTCGATCGTGGGCGGCTATTTCGTCGTGGGCGGCCGGGCGCTCTTCGGCGACGCGATGAACAGCGCGTTGTGGCAGGGCCAGTTGATCCCGGCTCGCGCGCGGCCGGCCTCGAGCCCGACCCGCTGGGCGCCGGGGCGCGAGGGGCCGACGGCAACCGAGAATCTCGATGTTCTCACCAATACGATGATCGATCGGGGCACTCCGTTTTACTACGCATTCCCCGGCCTCTGGTATGACCGGCGGCGTGAGGGCCACATCATCACCCGCTGGGAGGATGGCGAGGTTTGGGGGCCGTTCTTCGAGTCGCCGTGGGCCCGCAGCGGGCAGGGCAAGGCGTGGGACGGGCTGAGCAAATACGACCTGACGAAATTCAACCCGTGGTATTTTGCGCGGCTGCGCGAACTGGCCGACGACTGCGCGGCGAAAGGATTGGTCTTCGTCTGCCAGGCTTACGACAATCACAACGTCGAGGAAGCGGCGGCGCACTGGGCGGAATATGCGTGGCGCGCGGCGAACAACATCAACGACGTCGGCTTCCCCGAGCCGCCGAACTGGGAGGGCGCCACGCAAAGCCGGCATCACATCGCGGACCGGTTCTACGATGTGACGAATCCCGTGCGGCGCCCGCTGCACGAACTCTATATCAATCACATCCTCGACGTCCTCGGTGACTCGCCCAATTTCGTGCTGACGCTCGGCTACCAGTTCGCGGGGCCGCTGCCGTTCCAGCAGTTCTTCATCGACACCGTGGCGGCGTGGGAAAAGGCGCACGGCCGGCACGTGCGGCTGCAGTTGCAGACGAGCAAGGCGGTGACGGATGCGATCCTCGCCGATCCGGCGCGGGCGGCGTTGGTCGACGTCATCGACACGCGCTACTGGCAGTATCTGCCCGACGGCAAACTCTTCGCGCCCGACGGGCAGGCGAAGCTGGCGTTTCGCGAATTGCGGACGGAGGCGTTCGGGCGGGATGCGATCATGCCGAGCAAACCGGAGTTCGTCTACCGGCAGGTGCGCGAGTATCGCGACAAGTTTCCCGACAAGGCGGTCGTTGGCGGGCACGCGGGCTTCGGAGGAATTCCGGTCCTGCTGGCCGGCGGCGCGTCGCCAGTGGCGGCCGAATCGCAGGCGGGCCAGGCGGGGGCGCCGCACAACGACCGGGCGTTGATGCGCTTCGTGAGCGAGCGGGTGGCGGACGTGCTGCCGCAGATGAAGCCGCTGGACGGATTCGCGACCGGCGCGTGGTGTCTCGCCGATGCGAAACGGGCGACCGTGTTGATTTATTCGGCAACGGGGGGAACAATCGCGCTGACGCAACCGCTCGGGGCGACCGCGGCGACGTGGTTCAATCCGCGCAGCGGCGAGACGACGGCGGCAAAGCTCGACGGTGGAAGCTCGATCGCGAAGCCGAGTGCCGAGGCGTGGCTGCTGTTGGTGCGCGGCTCGTAAAAGACGGGCGCGGGCCGCGGCGGGCAAGCAGCCCGGCGTGCAGGCGGTCGAGCCCGGACGCGGTCGGGCGTTGCTTGCTGGCGTTTCGCCGGGGAGACAGACCCACCCGCCTTGGAAACGGCGGTTTCTCCAGAGGGTGGGGACGCTGCTAATCCTGAGTAATCCAATCTTGAGTTTGTCTACTGAACGATGATCATCGAGACGGAGTCGCTTCATTACCCCAACCAGCCATCAACATGACAGACTTACTCACCCCTCCCGCAGAATCGAAAAGCACCACCGCCTGGATTATCGCAGGAATCCTCGCGGTCGCACTTGGCGTCGTCGCCGTCGACTTTGGCACGACCGTCAGTGCCAAGAACGCCAAGGCCGCCGACTTGCTCATGCAATTGACGCAGGCCAAGGCCAGTTCGGCCGCGCTGCAAACCCAGTTGGATCAAGCGAAGGCAGAATCGGCCAAATTGCAGGCCGAGTCGGAACAGGCGAAAGCCGAGTCGGCCAAGCTGCAACCGCAGGTGGATCTGGCCAAGGCGGACGCGGCGAAGCTGCGGACGCAACTGGCGCAGGAGAAATCGAGCTCGGCCGAGTTGCAGATGGAGGTGGATCGGGCCAAGGAGGCCACGACCACGCTGCTGAGCCAGGTGAACCAGGCGAAGGCGACGACGGGCAGTTTGCAGGCCGAACTCGATCAGACCAAGGCCGATGCGGCCCGAGTGCAGCTCCAATTGAAAGACGCCATGGGCAAATCGGCCGAGCTGCAGGGAAAGCTGGACCAGGCCCAGGGACAGCTCGCCCAGCTTCAGGCGCCGAAGAAAGGCAAATAGCCGCCACCTCGCGCGGCCGGGAGGATCCGGCCGGCGATCGACATCCGGTCCGCGCGCGGCGCTGCGCGCGCGGATCTTATTTCGCCTTTGCGACCTCGACGGCGTAGACGTGGATCGGGCCGCGCATGTTCGAGCGGAAGACGACCCATTTGCCGTCGGGGGTGAACGTGCCGTTGGGTTCGAGCGAGTAGTCGTGCTTGCCGAGATTGACGAGCCGCTCGGGGACGAAGCGCCCCGCCTGGATCATGTGCGCCTGGTCCGGCGTTTCG
Source organism: uncultured Opitutaceae bacterium (assembly GCA_937902925.1). Taxonomy (GTDB): domain Bacteria; phylum Verrucomicrobiota; class Verrucomicrobiia; order Opitutales; family Opitutaceae; genus CALFNN01. The sequence continues at coordinate 45,208 of CALFNN010000030.1, read as the reverse complement.
CCGTCCTCGTTCGGCACGAGCTCCGGATGAAAGAGGAACATCCACTTGGCGTCTTTCGCCTTCGCGTAGTGCAACTGCTCGTCGCTGCCGTCACCGGAGAAAAGCGTGCCATCGGGTGAAGTGTTGTAGTGGACGGACCAGTGGTTGGGCGGGACGTGATACCAGATGCGGCGGCCATCGTAGACGTTGTAGCCGGCGACCCAGCAGTCCTCGGAGAGGGGCGTCTGCAGGTCATACCAGACCCACTGGCCGTCGTTGCTCCAGTATTCGTGGACGGCGATTTCCATCTTCATCGTGCGCTGGTGGACGAGTTTCGGCTCGGACTTGCCGTCGGTGCGGAGCAGCCACACGCGATCGACTTTCCACTGGCGGCCCTCGTGCGCGTAGAGGAGCAGCGTCGGGTCGGTGGGGGAGAATTGAAAGTGATTGATCCAGTCGGTCGTGTGCAGCCACTCCTTCGTCTCGCCGGTCTGGAGGTTGACGGTGAACAGCGTCATCGGCAGCCGGGCGGCGAGACGGCGGTCCATCATCGCGTGCTTGTCGGGGTAGTTGTCGCCGCCGCGCTGGACGGTTTCGGGACTCGCGGTTTCGGTCGTCGGCACGGCCGTCTGGACGGGGCGGCGCGGGGCAACGCCACTGCGCTGGCCCTCGCCCTCGGTGATGGAACCGGCGGCGAGCGTCTCGTCGGAGTTGATGGTGACCACGGATCCGCCGGGCGGGAGCTTGGCGAGTTCGCGCGATTGCCGGGTGGCGGGATCGAACGCGTAGACGGCGCCGTTTTGCGTATAAAAGATCGAGCCGGTCTTCCGGCCGGTTTGCAGGACGCGGCCGATGCGACCCTTGACGACGTGCTCGATTTCACCGGTGGCGATCGTGACCAGATCGATGCCGCCGCGCGTGGTCATGAGCAGCTTCGTGCCGCCGGCGGTGTAGGCGTATTGGGTGAAGTAGAGGCTGTTGGTGCCGGGCTCGGTCGAGAGCTGGACGACGCGGTGACCGGTGTCGGGATCGATCCATTCGCGCGGGAGCGGATCGGCGGCGCGGGCGGTCCAGCCTGGAACGACCAACGCGAGCAGCAGGAAACGGAGGTTCGTTTTCATGGGGTGCGCGGCAAGACGCGCGAGCCCACGAATTGATGCGCGATGCCGGCAATTAGCCGGGCCGCGGTTTTCGGCGGACCCGAACTACCGCGCCAGCCAGCCGCCGTCGACGGCGACCGTGTAGCCGTTGACGTAGTCGGAAGCGGGCGAGGCGAGGAAGACGACTGCGCCCTTGAGATCGTCGGGCGTGCCCCAGCGGCCGGCGGGGATGCGTGCGAGGATCGAGGCGCTGCGATCGGCGTCGGCGCGGAGCGGGGCGGTGTTGTCGGTCGCCATGTAGCCGGGCGCGATGGCGTTGCAGTTGATGCCCTTGCCGCCCAGCTCGCTGGCGATGAGCCGCGTGAGGCCCTGCACGGCGCTCTTCGAGGCGGTGTAGGACGGCACGCGGATGCCGCCCTGGAAGGAAAGCATCGAGGCGATGTTGATGATCTTGGCCGTGCCTTTGCGCGCGAGCGCCTCGCGGACGAATTGCTGGCTGAGGAAAAACACGGCGTTGATGTTGATGCCCATCACATCGTCCCAGTCCTTCTCGGTGAATTTTTCGAAATCCTCGCGGCGGATGATGCCGGCGCAGTTCACCAGGATGTCGAGATGGCTGGAGAATTTCTTCGCCTGCTCGATGACGCCGGGGATCTGCGCGCGATCACCGAGGTTGCCGGCGACGGTGAGGCATTTGCGGCCCATGGCCTCGACCTGCTTCTTGGTGTCGTCGGCGGGGAGGATGTCGACCGCGACGATGTCGGCGCCGGCCTCGGCGAGCGCGAGCGACATGCCCTGGCCGAGGCCGCGGGCGGCGCCGGTGACGATGGCGGTTTTTCCGTTCAGTTTAAAGGAATCGAGGATGTTGCTCATGATGGGAGGAGGGATTTGGGCGGTGGAAAAAGGATCAGCGGAGTTGGGCCATCGGCACGGCGTCCATGTCGGAGAAGACCTGGTTGTCGCCGCCCATGGCCCAGACGAACCGGTAGCTGCCGGTGCCGGCGCCGCTGTGGATCGACCACGCGGGCGAGAGCACGGCCTCGCGGTCGCGGACGACGAGGTGGCGCGTCGCGGTCGGCTCGCCCATGAGGTGGATGACGAGGTTGTCGCCAAGGTCGAAGTAAAGGTAGACCTCCGTGCGCCGGCTGTGGACATGCGCGGGCATCGTGTTCCAAACGCTGCCGGGTTCGAACTCGGTGAAACCGAGGACGAGCTGGCAGCTCTTGATGCCGTCGAGGTGGATGTATTTCGCGATGCGGCGGCGGTTCGCCTTGGCGGGATCGCCGATGGGATCGGACTTCGCCTGCTCGCGGGTGGCGTGGGCGGTCGGATATTTGGCGTGGGCGGGCGTGCTGACGAAGTAGAACTGCGCCTGGCCGGCGGTGCCGTTCTCGAAGGCGACGTCCTTTTCGCCGAGGCCGATGTAGAGGCAGTCGAGGGTGGCAAGCTGGTATCTCGTGGCACCGGCGCGCACGACGCCGGGTGCGCCGAGGTTGAGGATGCCGATCTCGCGGCGCTCGAGGAAAAACGAGGTGCCGAGCTCCTTGTCGGCCGGGAGGCCGAGCGGCGAACTCGTCGGGACCGCGCCGCCGACGACCATGCGATCGAGGTCGGTGTAATGGGCGACGACGGTGCCGGGCTGGAAAAGTTCACCGATGAGGAAACGCTCGCGGAGCTGGTCCGTTGAAAGCGTGTTGGTGGCCTCAGGGGTCGGGAAGTAATGCAGTTTCATGAAAAGGACGGATAAGGGAGTTGACGGATGGGCGCGGCCGGAGATTTGCCGGCCGGACTAATTCATGGCGAAACGCTCACCTTGATCGGGGACTTCGCGCAGGCGGCGCAGGCGGCGACGTAGGCGTTCCAGTCGGCTTGCGAGGAGAAGTCGCCGCTCTTCGTCCAGCCGGCGCCGACGTAGTAGCGGACGGGCTGGCCGGAGGCGACCTTGACGAGGACGAGACGGTTGACGCTGTCCTCGGCGAAACCGGCGAATCCGGTCGGCGCGATAATGGCCTCGCCGAGCGAACCGTTGGTCTTTTGGGCCTCCCACTGGGCGAGGTAGCCGCCGGCCTCATCCTTGATGAAGTCGATCTTGGGGTCCTGCCCCTTGTCGGCGCTGTTGTTGAAAATGCCGATGCCCACCGTGGCCTCGCTGGCGCCGTCGATCTTGAACGTGCTGTCGATCTGGTCGAGGTTGTGGCCGGCATCGACGGTGAAGCGCTTGACCTCGGAAACCTTTACGCCGTTGGCGTCCCAGGCGTCGTAGGTGAGTTCGAAGATCGCGCGGATCGGACCGTTCGCGAGGACCTTCCACGTCTTGTAGTTCCGGCCGGCATAAAGTTTCTGGCCATCCCAGACGCCGGTGCCGCCGCAGCCGCGCGAAGTGCCGACGTTATACATGTCCATCCCTTCACCCTCGTCGACGTGGTAGTGATCGTGGCCGACGTTATACCAGCGGTCGACGATGGGGTAGCGGACGCTCTTGCTCCAGATGTCGAGGCCGCTGGTGACGAGGACTTCCTTGCCGCGATGCTCGGAATCCGGCGCGCCGAGCGCGGGACCGTAGGTGCGGTGGGCGATCCGGTCGTTCTCCCAGGCGAAGTCGTCGAGGCGCTCCGGCACGTAGCGGGCAAAGGCCTTCGTCGGGAAAACGGGCGCGAGCGCCTCGATCTTCTCGACGGTGAAGGCCGCGGATTTTTCGCCCGCGGCGAAATCGTGCTGGAACAGCAACACGCCATAGGCGACGCCCACGCGTTTCGGATCCTTGGCCTCCGGTTCGAGGTTGGTGACCTGGTAGGCGAGGCTCCGGCCGGCGGCATCCTTGACGACCAGATGCTCGACGCGCGCGTGCGGGAGGGCCTGGTTCACCGCGGTCCACGGAACGGCGATCGTCTCGGCGGGCCGGGCGATCGCCAGATCGTTGGTGGCCGTGATCACGAGCTTTTCGGCCGCCGACAGCGCCAGCGGCGTGAGCACGAGGAGGGCGGCGACGCCGATGAAACGAGGGGTTCTCATGGGAGGAAAGAGAACCTCACGGAATCACTGGAGCGACGTGGAACCAATCAAAATCTGCGTGGCCCGATTTCCCGGCGGCGATGGCGGAGGGCCCGGACTTTGCGCCGACCGGATTTTCAGCCGTGCCTGGCGCCGGCGCCGCGGAAGCAAAGACCCCGAACGTGGCGCCGACCCAGCGGCCGACGGTCGACTGGAATTCGGCGCCGAGATTCGTGAACGAGATTCCGTCGACGCTGTAGGCGAAGCGGCACCTGCCGTCGGGCGCGACGGCCACGCGGAGCTGGACGGTTTCGGCGGGGGCTTCGAGCGCGGCGGTTTCGATCTCCGCGCCATCCTTGTTCGCGTCCTTGTTCGTCATCTGCACGAGGCGCAAGCCCGCGGCGGTTTTCCGCAGGCCGATCCAGGCGTAACTGTAACCGAAAACGATGAGGCCGGCCTCGTCGCCATCCGCCGCGGCGGCGAAACTCAGCGTCGTGGTGCCGCTGAAGGCCGGGGCGGGGAATTTTTGCAGGAGGAGATTCGGCGCGTTGTAGAGGCCGCGAGCGCTGGGAGCCGGGAGGCACGCGAGGCGGAGAGAACCCGGGCGCGCGGAGAGCGAGAGAAAATCCGGGCGCGGATTGGCCTGCCACTGCCACTGCAGGCCGAGCGGGGGCGAGTCGAACTCGTCGGACGTGGCGGGTTCGGTGGGCGCCGGCGGCGGCACGGCGGGCTTTCGGTAGGAGAGCACGGGTTCGCCGACGGCGGCACCGGTTTCGACGCCGGTGCCCATGACCGGCCAGCCGTCGCGCCACGCCATGGGCTCGAGGTGCACGACCCGGCCGAACGGACCGCGGTCCTGGAAGTGGATGAACCAATCCTCGCCCGCGGGCGTGTCGACCCAGCCGCCTTGGTGGGGGCCGTTGACGCTGGTCTTGCCCTGCGCGAGGACGATGCGCGCCTCGTAGGGACCGCGGATCTCCTTCGCGCGATAGACGGCCTGCGAACCGCCGGTCACGCCGCCGACGGGAGCGAAGATCCAGTAGATTCCGTCGCGCTTGTAGAATTTCGGGCCCTCGAGCGTCGTCCAGCCGCGGCCGGAGGTATTTTCATCGACGATCACCCGGCCGTCGCCATCGAGCACGTGCGTGGCGTTGGCCGAGAGTTCGTTGAGCGTGATCTGGTTGTTTTTCCCGGAACGGCTGCGCGCCCAGCCGTGGATGAGGTAAACCTTGCCGTCGTCGTCCCAGAGCGGACACGGATCGATGAGGCCCCTGCCGGGCTTGACGAGAACCGGCGCCGACCACGGGCGGCGCGGATCGGGGGCGGTGACAACGTAGATGCCGAAGTCGGGGTCGGGATAAAAGATCCAGAATTTACCGCCGTGAAACCGGATGGAAGGCGCCCACACGCCCTCGCCGTGACGCGGCACGCTGAAGTGATCGACCGGAATCTGTTCGGGCAGCGCGTGGTTGACGAGGGTCCAGTTGACAAGATCGCGGGAATGGAGGATCGGCAGGCCGGGCGTGTGATTGAAACTGGAGGAGACGAGCCAGAAATCGTTGCCGGCGCGCACCACGTCGGGATCGGAATAGTCGGCGAAAAGAACGGGATTCTGGTAGGAGCCGTTGCCGAGATCGGGGTGCCATGGCGCCGTCGAATTGGCGGCGACGGCTTGATCGAGGGTGAAGGCGAGGAGCGACATGAATAAGAGCGGCAGGCGCATAGTCCGGGACCAACGAGCAAGGCGTGGATCGGGAGGTTATTCAAGGCTGGCCCGACGCCGAGACAGCGGAGCGTCAGACGACGGTGCCATCAGGGGTGGTTCTCCGCTTTTAGCAGGATCATTCGGGCACGACCGCGACCAACCCGCCCGTGAAATAAGCCATGAAACCGCCGGGCCCGACACCGAACCGATCGCCTCTTGGGGCATGGTATCGGATGCGCCGCGGACGAGTTTGGCCGAGCAGCCCTGGTGCGGGGATTCCGCGGGACCCACGGAGGGCCGATTGCGCCCGCGGCGCCAACGGATGGCCAACGCCGTCCAGCTCGCGAGGATCGCCGGCTAGCCGCGATCGTATTTTGACGCCACATCGGTGACTTCATGGCGCGCCTGCTCCAGCGCGACCGAGGCGCTCAAGAGCTTCCCGGGCACCGGTGTGATTCGGGTTGAGGCGCAGCGTTTCCTCGAATTGCTCGATGGCGGCCACGCGCCGCCCAACCTCCAGAAGGGCGCCGCCCAGGACGTATCGCGTGTCCGCGTCCTCGGGCCGGAGTTCAACGGCCCGCTCCAGATGGGGCATGGCCGCGGTCATGTCGCCGTGCATGGCCAACGTGAGGCCCCACTTGACCTGCGCGTCGGCCAGGTCCGGCTGGAGACGCAGCGCTTGCTCGAACTGCGCGACCGCTTCGGCGACGCGTCCGCTGTTGGCCGAGGCCCAACCGAGGTTCACGTGCGCGAGGGCGAGCCTCGGGTCGAGTTCGATCGCCCGCCCAAACTCCGCAATCCCGTCGCCGGCGCGACCGAGACTCATCAGGGCGGCGCCGAGCGTATTGTGCGCGCCGGCGAAGCGCGGCTGGATCCGCACGGCCTGCTCAAGCAACGGCAGCGCTTCGCGCGGGCGCCCGAGCCGGTTCAACACGTTGCCGAGACTGTTGAGGGTTTCGGGAAATCCGGGCTTTAACTCGAGTGCCCGCTGCAGATGCGGCAAGGCCGCCGCCGGTCGACCGGCTTCGTCCAGCGCCGTGCCGAGATTGAGGTGGGCGACCCAGCTCGCGGGATTGCGCGCGAGCGTGGCCTCGTAGAGCGTGAAGATGTCGCGATACATGCCGCTCTGCCGCCAGGTGAGATCGCCGAAGATCAGGAGCACGGCGGCCGCCATCGCGGGCCCGCTCCAGCGCGGCCGGGACAAAAGGGCGAACCCGCGCGTCGCCGCCGCGGCGAGAAACGCGATCAGGCCGAGACTCGCGAGATACTGGAAATGGTCCGCGACGTAGGAGAACACGAACGGATAGGCGTTCACGAACCCGAGCGCCGGAAACAGCGTGCCGCCGAACAACAGGGCGGCCGCGAGCGGCGCCCGGCTGCGCTGCCGCAGTTGAAAGAGCCCGCCGAGGAGGGCCAGGGCCGCGACGAGGAACAGCCACTGCCAGGCGATCGTTGCGTCGATCGTCCAGCGGGGATAAAAAAAGGCCAGCCCGGCCGGCCAGAGCAGTTTGCCGAGATAGAACCAGACGACGCGACCGGCGAGCAGGACGCGGCCCATCGCGTCCAGCGAGAAATCGCCGCCCGTGGCGCCAATTTGTGCGCGCTCGAGCCACGAGGTGCCAAGGCCGGCCGCCAAACCGGATGCCAACCAGGGCGACAACGGCAGCACATCGGCCGGCCACGACAACCGGCCGCGCCGCCACCACGCCACGACGAGCAAGGCCCCCGGCAGCGTCGCGGTCACGGTCTTGGTCAGCAGCGCCGCCACAAACCAGAGCGTCGCGATCGCGTAACGCGCCGGCCGCCGCTCGTCTTCGAATCGCAGCCACGCGAGCACGGCGGAGAGGGCGAACACCGTCGAGAGCGTGTTCTTCTGCTCCGCGATCCAAGCCACCGATTCGACGCCCACGGGATGCAGGGCGAACAGGAACCCCGCGAGCAGCGCACCCGGGACGGCGAGTCGCCGCAGGATCGCGACCAAGAGACATGCCGACGTGGCATGCCACAGCACGTTGATCAAATGGTAGCCGAAGGTGGCGTCGCCCCAGAGCCGATGCTCGAGCCAAAACGCCGTGTGCAGGAGCGGATAATACTGCTGCGTCACGCCGGGCTCGAACCAGATCCGCCTGAGCCCGGACCATGATTGCAGGGCGGGGGCCGTGACGTGCCCCGCATCATCCCACAGAAAATCCCCGGTCAAGGCCGGGAAGTAGGCGACGAGCGTGACGACGAAGATCATGGCAAACACTGCGCCCATCGGCCATCGGCCCGAATCCGATGGGGCCGCGGAAACCGCGCGGGGCGAGATGGGGCGTTTTGGCTGCTTCATCGTCATGGGCGAGCGAACGGTCTCCGCCGTTCCCGGGCGAGCCGTCTGCGGAACGAGAAGCGGCAGGGTGACGAGGTCATCGGCCGGTTTCATGGGAAAAAAATCGCCGCCACTCTTGCGGGTGACGGCGAGGAGAGGGATCAGGCACGCGGCGGTCAGGTGACGCCGGTGGTCCCGACGACCGTTACAGGTCGAATGAAGCCGTCAGGATAAACTGTCGTGGATCGACGATGCGATAGGTCGCTGCCCGCCCGTCGAAGAAAGCCGCCGTCTTCAGCAGGCCGCCACCGTCTTCCTGCACGTTCTTCACATTGAGCTGGAAGTTCGCCCTGACCTTGTCGGCGAAAAGTTTCATCCGGTAGCTGGCGAAGAGGTCGACATAGGCTTGTCCCGGCGAGTAGATCGGCCGGTTTGGATCGAGCTGCAGGATCTTGTTTTGCGGCAGGGTGAGGTCCATGCCCGGAGTATATCCGAGGCCATAGAAACCGATGGACCCCTTGCTTTCGTAGCGCAGCGAGCCGCCCACGGTCATGTTCTTGAGAATCCGATTCTCGGTGATGCCGGAAAGGTTATACCGGGTGTTGAATTTGCCGGAGTATTCGCGGATCTGGGGCCGGGGGCGGCCGATCAGCGCGCGGAACACGGCCATGGGCGCGTCGACGTTCACGGCGAAGTTGTCCGCGGGCGACTGGCTGCCGTTGTAGCCGGACACCGTGCTGAAGGGCGTGCCCTTGATATACCACCAGAGCAAGTGGCCGGTGGCTCCGGTCGGGATGGTAACCGGACCCGTCGCATAGGGCGTGGTCACGCCGTTGATGGTTTGCGTGGTCTGGGTGAAGCGCGGGTCTTCAAGCGTCGTCCAGATGGGCATGCGCGAGGCGATATAATTGTCCACCGCGGCGCCCGCCGCCGTGTTGATCGATTTGGTCTCGGTGACGGATGCACTGACGGTCCAATTCCTGGTGGGATTGAAGTTGATTTCCAGCTCATGGCCCTTCGACTCCGCGTCATTGACCGCGGCATAAGTGCCAGCAGTGGCTATGGCTTGCAGCCCATTATACTGCGCGACGGGCATCTTGATGGCCGCGGCAATCTGGTCATTGGTCGCAGTTCCGCCGGTGCCGAGGCCGCTCAGCCATGCGGTTGACTGGCTTCTAAGATTATAGGAATCGGTCGCGACAAATCCCTCATACCGCAAAATACGCTGGGCCATCGTGGAGATGTCGCCGTTGCGGAGGTCGAGCTGCTTCGTATCGAAGTGGGTGTAATGGATGGACAGTCTTCCATCCAGCAACGTCATCCAGAACCCGATATCCTTGCTGGTGCCGGTTTGATTGGGCAGTTGGTTGAGGAACAGGTCATAGGCCGGACCCTGTGCGATAAAATTATCCGATTGGTTGTAGGTGAGGCCGAGGCTGCTGACCGCTTCGGCCAGGAACCGGCCGACGCCGCTTTTGCCCTCGGGGCGGAGGAACTTGAGGTCCTGGAACGGACGGGCCACGACGGAGGAGGTCTTCGTCTTGCCTTTGGCCACGCGCCAGGGGCCCACCCATTGCTCGGCCTGCGCGAAGTCGTAGTCCCGGAGGTCCGAGGTCAGCAAGGCGAGCGGGGAATTGCGGTCGTTCACGACGTCCTGGCGCAGACCGAAGGTGCCAACCAGTTTGCCGGTGAGGAAGGTGCTCTGGAGCACGCCGCCCGTGGTCTTGACGACTTCATTCAGGTTGCTGAGGCCGCCACCCTGCCCCGGGGTGAAGCCGACGGCGGACACATCCTTGATCATCGCGCCGGACGAGGGGCCCCACACATAAGGCACGCTGGCCCCTTCCGGGAAAAGACTCGGGGCGTATTCAATGCCGCCACCGGGCGTGCTGCCGACATAGTATTGTTCGTTGAGCCGGTCATAGTTGCCGGGGACAAGGGCATTGCCATTGATCAGATATCTGGGGTCGGTGTTTGTCACCGTTTGAAGGGCCAGGAGGTTGCCAGCATATTTTTGCTCCCAACCTTTGTCCTTGCCCAGCGCGGTGTGCCGATAGGTCCAAGTGTAATTCTTCTGATCCTTGTATTCGTAATAGCCCAGGAGCTGCTGGGTGCCGATCCACTTGGTCCAGCCTTCGTCGTGGGAGAAATCGAGCTTGTAGGCGGCTTGGGCGCGCGACGTGTCCCACAGCAAGGGCTTGATCCTCAGGAAGGGTTCGCTGCTCCGCAGGTAAGGCCGGCCGAAATAGGGGTTCGGGGTGCCGTCCAGGTAAACCTGGTTCACGTCGACCTGGAGCTGGCCGACGTTGCTGTTCACACTCGCGGGACCCATGGGCTGGTTTTCCACCCGCTTGGAATCCTCGCGCATGAAGGTGAACTGGGCCGCCAGGGTCTGCTTGGGGGAATTGAGGATGATCTGGTCGAGCTGGGCCATGTAGGTGTCGACGTCGTCCCAAGCCTTGCCGTTGCCCGCCAGATTGATGCTGGTCCAGTCGTAGATGGATTTGTCGTTGATGGGCCGGGCCACGGAATTGTAGAGCGGCTGTTGCGCGGCGGTGTAGGTTTCCGACGGGCCCATCGTCAAAAGGCCGATCCCCGAGGCCGACGACGCAAAGGGGTCCGTGGTCGAGAAAGTATTCCCGACCGGTGTGGCAGGATTGGCCGTGTATCGCGCCATGGTCCAGTAAGGGGCTTCGCCCGGGCCGCCGATCTGGAACGGCGACCGGCTCTCCGCGCCGCCGGTGATGATGGTCGGCGCGGCGGCATACGGCGTGGTGGAGCCGACGACGTTGAGATTGCCCAAGACCTGTCCGTTGCCGAGGGTCACAAGGCGGGTGACGGGATTCCAACCCGGCTTCCCGGCCCGGAACCAATCTGTGTAGTAGTCGCGCGGGGTCGTGAAGTTCGGCCGGTTGGACGCATTCTTGTAGTTATACCACGAGAGCGACACCGTGGTGTTTTTGAAGGGCCGGGCCTTGAGCTGAAAACTGAGACGGCGGGCGTCTTCGCCGGAAGGCTTGCGGACGAAGGCGGTGTGCTGGTCGGCATAGCTCGCGCGCAGGGCAATCTTGTCCGTCACCTTGCGGTTCACGTCCAGCGAGGTGCGCCAGCCGCCGTAGCTGTCGCCGCGCAATTCCACCTTCGAGAAATCACGGCTGAGGTTGGCGGTGGCCGGGACCTGGTTCACGGTGCCGGAAGCGTTGCCCAAGCCAAAGATGTTGGCGTTCGGCCCGCGACTCAGCTCGAGCGAATCCAGCCAGAGCGGATCCACGGGCACGCGACCGCTCATCGCGATATTGTTGAACGCGATGTTCGCGTTGCCGATGCCGCGCACGCGGTTGGCAGTGTTCGGACTGAGGCTCACCTGATCGACCACCGCGCCCGTGCGGTCGGTATCGAACTGGGAGAAGGAACTGGTGCCCTCAGTGCTCGCCATGTAGTCGAACACGTCGTTGATATCGAGCATCGCGAAGTCGGTCATCTGCTCCTTGGTCATCACGGTGATCGACTGGCCCAGGTCCTCGATCTTCGAGTTCAGGCGCGTGCCGGACATCGTGTTCGACTGGAAGTAGCCCCGGTTGCTGTCGGAGGTCACTTCGAACGGCGACAACGCGACGACCTCGCCGCTCTCGGGCGCCGCCGCGGGCGTCGTGGTTACCGGCACGGAGCGCTGCGCGGCAGTCATTGCGGCGATTTCGTCCGGATCGAGTTTGCCGTCATGGTTCGTATCGTATTTCGCGAGGGTGGCGGCGTCGGGCGCGGCCGCCGGGGCGAGCTGGGCGCGGGCCGGCGCGAAAACGAGGAGGAACAGGCTGGCGGGCGCCACGAGGGCGAGGCGCCGCCGGAGCAGAGGCAACGGGTGGTTCATGGTGGTTGGGGGTGGTCGTGCGTGCCGGCACCCGGCCAACGCAGTGCCGCCAACCTGCGCCCGCTCTCCGCCCCATCCGAGATTCAGCTTGCGCTCATCGTTGACCAAACCGTCCCGCGCCACCGGTCAACCGCGCGGCGGCAGCGTCTTCCCGTCGCGCCATTCGCCCGTGAGCAAAATCTCGTGCTGGTCGTCGGGCACGCCGGTTTCATTGCGGTGCATGAGGCCGACGAGCATCTCGACGGCGAGCGCGCCGAGGTTGGCGGGGTCGCAGTAGACGCCGGCGCAAGCCAGCTCCGGATGATCGCCGGCGAGATCGATCAAGCCGACGTCGCGTGGCACGCGGCGACCCAGGCGTTCCAGCCAGGCCAGCACGGGGCGGCCGTGGCTGGCGAGCAGCGCGTCCGGGCGGATCCGCAGGAACCACTCGCGAAACGAGCGCTCGTCCGCCGGCACAGCCGGGCAGGCTGGCAGCCGGTCGGCCCGTGGAAATTGGAGTTGTTGCGCCAGGTAGGCGCCGAGCCAGCGGTCGCCCACGCGCGGGCTGTCGTTGGCCTCCGAGAAGACGAAGCCCACGCGCCGGTAGCCGCGCTCGCGGCAGCGCCGCACGCCCTGCCACGCGGCATCGAAATGGTTTTCCGTCACGTGATGCAGCAGCGGCGAGCGCAGCGTCAGGCCGAGCGCCACGCAGGAAAAACGCTCCCACAGCAGCCGCATGGCGTGCTGGCCGGGCGGGAGGCGGCCGACGATGAGGCCGTTGATGCCGCGGGCCGTCAGGATGTCGCAAAAGCGCTCCGGCGTCATGCCCGGCTCGGCGAGCCAGAAGTGCTCGAGCTTGTAGCCGAAATCGCGGGCGCGGGCGACGGCCCCGGGAAAAAAATCCGGCCGGTCGTGGTGGGGCGGGCGCCAGCCGAAGCGCGTCGGGTAGCCGGTCACGTAGGCCAGGGAAACGTGTTTCACCGCCCGGCCGCTGCGGCGGGACCGCATCAAGGCCGACACGAGCGGATTGATGCGATAGCCGAGTTTCGCCGCGATCGCCTTCACGCGCGCGCGGGTGGCGGCGGGAATGCGCGGATGATCGCGGAGTGCGAGCGACACGGTGGTGCGATGCACTCCGGCGCGGATCGCTACGTCCTGCAGGGTGGCGTTGGCCGGCACGTGGCGAGTCACCGGAGAAAGCGGACGGCAGTCGAGGATTTTGTGCGCCGGGCCGCACGCCGGGCCGATGGACGCACCCGCGCGGTGGCGCGGCCGGCGGCGGCGAAGGGCGACCCCGGGCCGTGGCGGGCCGTTGACAGGACTCGGCGCGCGGCTCCATGGTTTTTGCAACGTCCGTCGCGCCGTGCCGAAATCGTCCAAACTTCAACCGTCCCCGATCCGTTCGACGGCGGATTTCGCCCGGCATGTCGGCCTGGCGCGCACCACGGTGTCGCGCGTGCTCAACGGGCAGCCGGGCCTCAAGCAAAAGACGATCGACCGGGTGCAGCGGGCGCTGGCCGAGACCGGGTTCACGCCCAACGCCCACGCGCTGCACCTGAAGGGCAAACGCACCACGATGGTCGGCATCTGCATGGAGGACCTGCTCACGCCGCCCGCCGTGCGCAAACTCGCCACGTTGCAGCGCCTCCTGCGGGATCGCGGCTTCTCGTCGCTCATCGAGGTGTTCACGCCGGGCACGGGGCGCGAGGTGGTGCGGCATTTTCTCTCGATGCGGGTCGAGGCGGTCGTGTTCATCGGCCACTTTCACCGCGAGGAGATCGAGGCGCGAATCGGGGAGCTGATCAACCACGGCACGCCGCACCTCGTCATCGACCATTTCGGGCTGAAGAACGCCAACACGATCTCGCTCGACCGCGCCGCCGGCATGGAGGAGTTGCTGCGTCACCTGCTCGATCTCGGGCACCGTTCCTTCGGGCTGCTCGGCGTCGCGAAGGCACCGGTGAGCCGCCACGACCGTCTCACGGGCATCCACGCGGCGTTGCGCGCCCGCGGACTGGACTTCGGCACTTCCACGCTGGTGCTCGATCATCTGCACGAACGGCGCGTCGATTTCGACTACGGCCTCAAGCTGGCCGCCAGCTTCGCCCAGCAACCGCAACCGCCGACGGCGCTGCTTGCGCTCAACGACGAAATCGGCATCGGGGCGTTGCGCGGCCTGCAGGAGGCCGGGATGAAAATCCCGCGCGACATGTCGGTGACGGGATTCAACAACCAGCCGGTCAGCCTCATGAGCGCGCCCGCCCTGACGACCATCGACCAGAACATCGAGGACACGGTCGCGGCGGCAGCGGAGGTGGTGCTGGCGCAACTCGGCTCGCCCCCGGGATCGAAACCGATCATCCGGTTGATCTCGCCGCGGCTCGTGGTTCGCGAATCGACCGGTCCGGTCCGCAAGGCGTGACGGCTCCGGCCGGCCGTCGGCCAGAACTCAGCGCGCGTCGGCCAGTCGCTGCACGCGGGCGGCTACTTCCGGCCAGACCGGATCGGGAATGATCGCGCCGAGGTGGCGCACCGTCTCGGCCCCGAGAATCGAGGCCACCGCGCCACAGACTGGCAGTGGACGGCCGCGAAGATAAGCGGAGAGAAATCCCGCCGCCCACGCATCGCCGGCGCCGTTGCTGTCGATGGCGTCGGTGACGACAAGGGGCGCGATGCGGTGCAACTCGTCGCCCCGTGCGACCCACGCGCCATCGCGCCCGAGCTTCACGGCGGCCGTGCAACCGTGGCTGGCGAGGCGTCGCGCGAGGGCCGCGTAATCCGCGCCGGCGTGGTCGGGAAACAGGGCGCGGATCTCGTCCTCGTTGGCGAACACCAGATCGAGGCCCGTGGCCAGTTGGGCGAGGAGCCAGTCGCGCGATTCGCGCACGACCTCGAACGAGGCGAGGTCGAGGCTGATCGTGCAACCGGCGGCGCGGGCGGCCCCGAGGATGGCGTCGGCGAGGGCGCGGTTGAAGACGACGTAGCCCTCGATGTGGACATGGCGGCTGCCGGCGAAATCCGCGGGGCGGAGTTCGTCGGGCGAGAACGACAGGACGGCGCCGAGGCACGTGCGCATGGTGCGCTGGGCATCGGGCGTGGTGAGGATGAGGCAGCGGGCGTTCGGCAGGTCGCCGGCCTTGAAGCGATCGGTGCCGACCCCGGCGCCGGCGAAGCGTTCGCGGTAGACGCGCGCGAGTTCGTCGCCGCCGAGCTTGCCGACGAACGCCGTGCGGAGGCCGAGCCGCGTGGCGTTGAAGGTGGTGTTGGCCGCCGAGCCGCCGGGCGTGAGGGTGGGCGGGGTCGGGAGCAGCGCGACGAGCCGCGCCATCTCGGCGGCTTCGACCATGACCATGCCGCCCTTCTCGCCGGCGGTATGGGCGAGAAACGAGTCGGGCACGGGGGCGACGACATCCATGATGGGGGCACCGACCCCGATGAGGTCGAGCGAGGGAGCGGATTGAGCCATGCAGGTAAGAGGGGCTAGCTGGTGGTGATCGTGATGTTCGTCGCGAGCAGCGGTTCGTCATCGATCTCGACCAGGAGCGCATACTCGCCCGGGGCGGGGAACGGCAAGTCGCGGATTTCGTTGATGAGATTGATCCGGTCCAGCGGGCTGCGCGATTCGAACGGCCGCTCGAGCAGGGGCTGCGGATTGCCGTTGCCGAAACCCAGCGAGATTTTCATCCGGTGCACTCCCGGCGAGCAGTCGGTGAGCGTCAGAAACCAGATCATGAAGGGGTGGATGAAAGGAAACTGCATCGCGTGGACATTCGAGAATATCCCCAGCAGCGTGTGCTTGCCCGAGCCGGGGTCGATGTGCACGCCGTCGCAGGTGACCCAGGCCAGGAGTTGCGGTTTCGAATGCACGGCGCCAGCAGGGCGGCCGGCCCGGCGCGGGGCAATTCATTTTCCGGCGCGTGGGGCGGGCGGGTTTTCTTATTTGCTTGGAACGATGCTCCGGGAACGACTTGGTGGGGGCGTGTTGCTCGCGGCACTCGCCAAATCGACCCCTTTGGTCCACTCGCTCGACTCCCATCCGCGCTGGCTGCTGGCCGCCGGTGCGACAGTGGTGCTGGCGGCGGCCCTCTGGCTGTTGTCGAAATTACTGAAGTGGACGCTGCTGGCGCTGCTCGTGGCCGTGCTGGTCGGCGGCGTGGTGGTGACGGCGTGGCTGCTGGTGAATTCCTGACCGGCCGGCCGATGGCGCCGGGTCGGGCGGCATTTTTCCCGTGGGGCGACGCCCGATTTTCCAACTTTGTCTTGCAGGGGTAAAACACGGCCCTTCAACCTAGCCGCCCGTGAAATACATTTTCGTGACGGGCGGCGTCGTTTCCTCTCTGGGCAAGGGTCTCACGGCGGCCTCGCTCGGGGCATTGCTGGAAATGCGCGGCTTGGTGGTGCGGATCCAGAAGTTCGACCCCTACCTCAACGTCGATCCGGGCACGATGAGCCCGTTCCAGCACGGCGAGGTCTATGTGCTCGAGGATGGCGCGGAAACCGATCTCGACCTCGGCCACTACGAGCGTTTCACGAGCGGAAAACTCTCTCGCCTGAACAGCCTTTCGTCGGGCCAGGTCTATGAGAGCGTGATCCAGAAAGAGCGGCGCGGCGACTACCTGGGGAAGACGGTGCAGGTGATTCCGCACGTCACCAACGAGATCAAGGAGCGCATCTACGCGGGCGGGAAGGATGCCGACGTCCTCATCACGGAAATCGGCGGCACGACGGGCGACATCGAGGGGCTGCCGTTTCTCGAGGCGATGCGGCAGTTTGCGCTCGAGGTCGGACCGAAGGATGTCGTGTTCATCCACGTCACGCTCGTGCCCTATCTCAACGCGGCCGGTGAGTTGAAGACCAAGCCGACGCAGCAGTCGGTGGCGAAACTGCGCGAGATCGGCATCCAGCCGGACGTGCTCGTGTGCCGGACCGACCACCCGCTCGATCACGATCTGCGCGACAAGCTCTCGATGTTCTGCAATGTGCCGGTGAAGGCCGTGATCGAATGTCGCGACGTGGCCCATTCGATCTACGAGCTGCCGCTCGCATTGCAGAAAGAGGGCATGGACCAGTTGGTGCTCGATCTCTTCGGGTTGAAAAACCCGCCGCCGGCGAAGAACGTCTGGGAGGAAATCGTCCGCCGCCTGCTGACGCCGAAACACGAGGTCACGATCGGCGTGGTCGGCAAATACATCGAGCTCCAGGACGCCTACAAGTCGGTCTACGAGTCGATCACCCACGCGGGCATCGCCAATAACTGCAAGATCAACATCCGCCGGATCGATGCCGAGGACCTCGAGAAGAAAAACGGCCTCGCGAAGCTCAAGGGTCTCGATGGCATCCTCGTGCCGGGCGGGTTCGGCGACCGCGGCACCGAGGGCAAGATCGCGGCCGCGAAATATGCCCGCGAAAACAAGGTGCCGTATTACGGACTCTGCCTCGGGCTGCAGATCGCGGTGATCGAGTTCGCGCGCAACGTCCTCAAGCTGCAGGGCGCGAACAGCACGGAGTTCGACCCGTCGCCGCGCCATCCCGTCATCAACATGATGGAGGAGCAGAAAAAGATCATCGACAAGGGCGCGACGATGCGGCTCGGGAGCTACGAGTGCGCGCTGACGCCCGGCACGCACGCGGCGCGCGCCTACCGCGCCGAGAGCATCCGCGAGCGCCACCGCCACCGCTACGAGGTGAACAACGCCTACGTCGGCCAGCTCCAGCGCGCCGGCCTGATCGTGAGCGGCATCAACCCCCGCCGGAACCTCGTCGAGATCGTCGAGCTGAAAAACCACCCCTGGTTCCTCGGCGTGCAGTTTCACCCGGAATTCCAGTCGAAGCCGAACAAGGCGCACCCGCTCTTCGCGGCGTTCATCGCGGCGGCGTTGAAGAACAAGAAGGGCGGCTCGCGCCCGAAATCGGCGGGGCGGGCCAGGGTAAAATGAATTCGGAAGCCGCGGGTTGATTTCCGGCTTCATGGCTTCTGACTTCCGATTCGGACCGATGCTCTTCAATCCCAAAAAACTCCTCGTCATCGCCGGGCCGTGCTCGCTGGAGAACGAGCGCGTGTGCCGCGCGGTTGCCGGTGCGCTCGTGAAAATCGGCCGCCGGCACCGCGAACTGCAGTTCGTGTTCAAGGGCTCGTTCGACAAGGCCAACCGCACCTCGCTCGCCGGCGCGCGCGGCACCGGACTCGAGGCCGGGCTGAAACTCCTCGCGATGGTGAAGCGCGACTTCGGGTTTCCGGTGCTGACGGACGTCCACGAGTCCGTGCAGGTTCCCGCGGTCGCGGCGGTGTGCGACGTGGTGCAAATCCCCGCGTTCCTTTCGCGCCAGACCGACCTGCTGCTCGCGGCCGCCGCGACCGGGCGCATCGTGAACGTGAAGAAGGGCCAGTTTCTCTCGCCGCAGGAAATGGTGCACGTGACGGGCAAGCTCCGCCAGGGAAAGGCGCGCGAGATCTGGCAGACGGAGCGCGGCACGACGTTCGGTTATCAAAACCTCGTGGTCGACATGCGCTCGTTCGCGATCATGAAGCGCAGCGGCTTGCCGACGATCTTCGACGCGACGCACGCCGTCCAGCTCCCCGGCGCCGGTGGCGGCAAGAGCACGGGGGAACGCGAATTTGTGCCGCCGCTGGCAAAGGCCGCGCTCGCCGCGGGTGCGGACGGATTGTTCATCGAGACGCATCCCAATCCGGCCAAGGCCATCAGCGACGGCCCGAACATGATCCCGCTCGCCGAACTGCCCGCGCTGCTGGCGTCGTGCCTCGCGGTTTGGAAGACGGTCCGCGGGTGAGGCGCGTCGCCGGCGTGCGGGCCGGCGCGGCCTTGCGCTGGAGCCATCGCCCGGTCGCGCCGCACCTTGACCAAGTCGCCCGACCCCGCACACTCGCGGCATTCAAAACCCTGCTGTGATGGAAACCTTTATCATCGACGTGCCCGTGCCTTCCATGGGTGCCACCGTGAACGAACTCATTGTCGTCTCCCTCAAGACCAACCCCGGCGACCGGGTTACCAAGGGGCAGAAGATTGCCGAGCTCGAAAGCGACAAATCGATCTTCGAATACGAGGCGCCCGCCGATGGCACGGTGATCGCCTTGCCGGTCAAACCTGGCGAAACCCTGCAGCCGGGCGCCTTGTTCCTGCGACTCGAGACGGCGGACGCCTCGCTCCGGCATCTCGAAAGCAAGGGAGGCGCCGTGGGGTCCGCGTCGGCTGCCGCCGCGTCCAAGCCGGCCGCCGCGCTGGTATGGACGCCCCGCGCCACCAAGCTCGTGCAGGAGGCCGGGCTCGATCCGGCCAAGATCACCGATATCGCCGCGACCGGCCCGGGCGGGCGCGTGTCAGGCGACGACGTGACCGCCTACCTCGCGGCCCGGAAGTCTTGAGTGGACGCCCACCCCGCGCCCGGTTTTCCTCCCCGTCGATTGAGCACAAATTCCGATACGGTTTGCATCGCGGGGGTGGGCCACGCGGCGCCGTCCACCATTCGCGCCAACAGCGAAATCCTCAAAGCGTTTCCGCATCGCACCGAGGCCGAGATTGTCCGGCTGACCGGGATCAAGGAGCGGCGCCATGCGGCCGAGGATGAGAGTGCGACCGACCTGGCCGTCACGGCGGTGCAGCACGCGCTGGCGCAGGCGGGGATGACCGCGAGCCAGATCGACAGCGTCATCATGGCGACGATTCTCCCCGACCAGCCGGTGCCGGCGGCGGCGAGCGCCCTAGCGCGGCGACTGGGGATTCCGCGGGCGCTGGCGTTCGACCTCAACGCGGCCTGCTCGGGGTGGCTCTACGCGCTCGAAGTCGGGCGGTCGTTCATCCTGTCGGGCACGGCGAAAAACGTGATCGTGGTCACGGCCGAGCTGCTGTCGCGGATCACGAATCCACAGGACCATGAGACGGCGTTCCTTTTTGGCGACGGCGCCGGAGCGGCGATTCTCACGGGTGGCGGGGGCGGGCACCGGTTGCACCGGATGGGCCTGAGTGGCGACGCCGACCAGTTCGAATCGATCCAACGGACGGGCGGCGGTGCGCAGATGCCCTGGCCCGAACAGGAGGGCGGCGGGATGGAGCATTTCTATCTCCAGATGAACGGCACCTCGGTTTTCAAGCATGCGGTGGTCGGGTTCGCCGAGATGATCGACCAGACGCTGGCGCGCGAAAACCTGAAGCCCGAGGACATCGCGTGGATCGTGCCGCATCAGGCGAACGCCCGCATTCTCACCGCGGTGAGCAAGCGCGTGGGGATTCCCTACGACAAGTTCGTCGTGACGATCTCGAAATACGGCAACACGAGCGCAGCGAGCGTCTCGATGGCGCTCGGTTGGGCGGCCGAGGAGGGGATCTTCAGCGACGGCGACAAGATCATCTTCTGCAGCGTCGGCGCCGGCCTGACGTTCGCCGGTGGACTGCTGGTTTGGTAGCGCGGGCCCGGCACGCCGGTTGAAAGTTGAGCGAAGCGGGGCCGCATCCGCGTTCGTTCGCTTCTTTCAACGGTCAACTCTCAACGGCGCGCGGAGCGCGCCTCACAGCGCGAGCAATGCCTGGACCTGCGGGTCCTTGAGGTTGCTTTTCGTGATCGCGATGAAGTCGGTGTGGACGACCGGCGCCACGGTTTCCCCCTTGATCAGCGCCAGCGCGGAGGCGACGCCCTTGGCGCCGACGTCCTTTGGCAGTTGCGCGACCCAGCCCTCGAGCGCGCCCTGTTCGATGGCAGTCGCGACCTCGGGGTTGAGATTGAAACCGAAGCCGACGAGCTTGATCGCGCCCGCGAGTTTTTTCTGCTCGAGCGTGTGCAGCATCGCCATCGTGCCCGGCGTGCCGGACGCGAGGATGGCCTTGGTGGCGGGATAAGTCGTCAGGAGAAGGTTCGCTTTTTGCGGCTCGGCGTCCTTCTCGGCGCTCGCGTAGATATCGCCGTGCACCACGACCTTCGGGTGGGCCTCGCGCAGCACGGTCAGCGCCCCGGCTTCGCGCAGCGCGGTCGCTCCGCTGGTCTGGGAATGTTTCAGGAAACTCACCTCGTCCTTTTCGCTGACCAGCGTGGCAAGGAGCCGGCCGGCGGCTTCGCCCGCGGCCTGTTGGTCCGTGCCGACGAAAACATGGGAGGCTTTGCCTGCGAGTTCGGTATCGATGACGACGACCTTGACGCCCTTCGCGGCGAGTGCGGCGGCCGGCGCGGCGAGGGCGTCGGTGCTGCACGGGGCGATCACGAGGGCGTCGATGCCCGCGGCGCCGAGCGCGTTGAGCAACTGGATTTGCACGGAGACGTCGGACTCGGCCAGCGGGGACTTGACGATAACGTCGACGCCCAGTTGGGCCCCGGCTTCGACGGCGCCTTTCTCGACGGCGCTCCAGAAGGCGGAGTGGCCCTTGAGCAACACGCCGATCTTCGGCGCGGCGGACGAAGTCAGCGGACTGACGAGGCTGGCGACAACAAAACCGGCAACAAGGCGGAATAAGGCAAAGCGCATGACGGTGGGGATTCTCCGCCACTTATCGGCGCTCCCGCCGAAAAATTTAGGCGGAACCGGCCGCGATCGCCCCCGGGAAAATTCCTCAGCCCGCGTTTTGCAGCTCGTAGCTGAGCACGCTCAACGCGTAGGCGGCCGCCGTCTCGCAGCGCAAGACGAGCGGCCCGAGCGTCACGGGCTCGAAGCCGCACGTCTTCGACGAACTCATCTCGGCCGGCGTAAAGTCGCCCTCGGGTCCGATCAGCCAGAGAACTTTCCGGGGCGCGCGACCCTGGGCCGCTTGGAACGCGGCCAGCACCGTCTTCAACGACTTGGCGCCCGGCTGGAGACTGGCGATGAGCTTCAGGTCGTAGCCGCGGGCCGATTCCATGAACGCGGTGGCGTTTTGCACCGGCTGGATTTCCGGAAGGAACGCGTTGCCACATTGCTTCGCGGCCTCGAGCGCGGCGGTCTGCCACTTTTCAATCTTCTTGTCGGAGCGGTCGCCATCGAGGTGGACCTGGGTGCGTTCGCTCTCGAGCGGCACGATGTGGGCCGTGCCGATCTCGGTGGCCTTGCGGACAATGGCGTCCATGAACTGCCCCTTGGGCAGCGCCTGGCCGAGCGTGATCTCATACGGCAGCGGCTTGATCTTCTGCTTGAACCGCACCTGAAGCACGGCGGCGTTCTTGCGCTCGCTGGTGAGCTTGCAGATCCACTCGGTGCCGTGGCCGTCGAAAGCCACCACGGTGTCGCCGGCGCGGGCGCGGTTGACGACGACCAGATGGTGCGACTCCTCCGGCGAGAGCGTGAGTTCGGCGGGCTCGGCGGTGGTCGGCTGGCAGAAGGCGCGGAAATCGGGCATGAAAAAAGTGGAGAGTGACGAGTGCCGAGTGACAAGTCCGGGCTTCGCACCGGTGCGTCATCCCGAAAACAGTAAGGGCGCCGGGAGTGACCCCAGCGCCCTTGCCGACTTGAACTGCAAACTATGAACTTACCAAAAAGAACGGGTAACTAACGAACGGAAAGACGCGTGCCGCGGCAAAAGTGTTCAATTTTGTTGCGCCGATTCCAACGCCGGCCGGCCGGGTGAGGAATCAACCCTGTAGGCTGAGCCGGTTCGCGATGGCGTCAGCGTCGTAAACGCACCCGCCCCAGGTGCCGCCGCTGGCCTGCTGGAGCGCCGCCCAGAGGCGCGTGTCGGCCGGGAGGTTCGGGTCGGGCGCTAGGGCGGGATTGGGCGTCCGGGCGGCGAGCCGGCGGGCGCCTTCGGACGGCGAAAACGTTTCGCCCGCTTCGCCGGTGAAATCGACCGAACCGGTGAGTTTTACGCGATCGACGACGATCATCACGCGGTCGCCATCGCGCAACCGGCCGAGGGGACCGCCGGCCAGCGCTTCCGGGCCGATGTGGCCGATGCAGGCGCCCGTCGAGACGCCGGAAAAACGCGCGTCGGTGAGCAGCGCGACGTGTTTGCCGAAGGGCAGGAACTTGAGCGCCGAGGTGAGCTGGTAGGTTTCCTCCATGCCGCTGCCCATCGGCCCGCGGCCGGCGAGGACCAGCACGTCGCCGGCAACGATGCGGCCATCCTTGATTGCGGCGATCGAGTCGGGTTCGCGGAAGAAAATCTTCACCGGGCCTTCGTGGCGGTAGACGCCGTCGGCGCCGACCGTGTCGGGCGCGAGGGCGGTGGCCTTGATGACCGAGCCCTCGGGCGCGAGATTGCCGCGCGGAAACACGACCGTGCTCGTGAGGCCGCGGGTGCGGGCGACGGTCGGCGCCATGATAACGTCCTCCGGATCGACGCCGTCCTGCGAACGGAGAAGTTCGCAAAAACGGCGGCGGCGCTCGGAGTTTTCCCAGAGGTCGAGCTCCTCGCCCCACGTGCGGCCGGTGGCGGTGAGCGCGTCGAGATGAAGGACGCCGAGCGTGCGAAGGTGCAGCATGACCTCGGGCACGCCGCCCGCGAGAAAGACGCGGACGGTGGGGTGGTGCTGCGGGCCGTTGGGCAGCGCGTCGACGAGCCGGGAAACCTTCTGGTTGACGGCGATCCAGTCGTCGACCGTCGGCCGGCGCAGGCCCGCGGCGTGGGCGATGGCCGGGATGTGGAGGAGAAGATTGGTCGAGCCGCCGAACGCAGCGTGGACGGCCATGGCATTGGCGATCGCGGCGTCGGTGAGGATGTCGCGCGAGGCGAGGCCGCGTTTTTCGAGCGATAGGAGCGCGGCGGCGGAGCGGCGGGCCATGTCGAGCCACACGGGCTGGCCGGACGGCGCGAGCGCAGTGTGCGGCAAGGCGAGCCCCAGCGCCTCGGCGACCACCTGTGAAGTCGCGGCGGTGCCGAGGAACTGGCAGCCGCCGCCGGGCGATGCGCAGGCGCGGCAGCCGAGCTCGGCGGCCTGCTCGAGCGTGATCAGCTTGTGTGCGTAGCGGGCACCGAGCGTTTGGACGGCGCCGGCGTCCTCACCCGTTTCCGGGGGCAGGGTGACCCCGCCGGGGACGAGCACGCACGGCAGGTCGCGCAGGCCGGCCAGCGCCATCATCATCGCGGGAAGGCCCTTGTCGCACGTGGCGACGCCGAGCACGCCGCGGCGCGTGGGCAGCGAACGGGCAAGACGGCGGAAGAGCGTCGCGGCGTCGTTGCGGTAGGGCAGCGAGTCGAACATGCCTGTGGTTCCTTGCGTGCGGCCGTCGCAGGGGTCGGAGCAATAACCGGCAAACGGAATCGCGCCGCGCGCGCGGATCTCCTCCGCGGCGGCGCGGACGAGTTCGCCGATTTCCCAATGGCCGGTGTGGTAACCGAGGGCGATCGGGGCGCCGTCGGGGGCGCGGAGGCCGCCTTGGGTCGAGAGGATGAGAAACTGTTTCCGCCAGAGCTCCTCGGGCTTCCAGCCCATGCCGGCATTTTGGGTCAGGCCGAAAATATTGCCGCTGGGCTGCGTGAGCAGCATTTCGCCGCTGAGCGGCAGCGCGCCGACGGGGCCGGCGGCCTTGGTGTCGAGGCGATAGATGTCGTCGCTCACGCGGGGCGGCTCAGACGATCACCACGGTGTTCGTCAAGGTGCCGATGGCCGGGACCGTGATCGCGATCTCGTCGCCGCGACGGAGGGTGAAATCGTCGCCGGGCACGATGCCCGTGCCGGTGAGCAGCACGGTGCCGCGGGGAAAAGTCTGCGAGCGAAACAGGTAGTCGCGAAGTTGCGCGAACGGGCGCTTGATGCGGTCGATGCGCGTGGCGCCGTGGAAGACCTCGCGACCGGCGCGCCGGATGCTGATGGCAATCGTCCAGGCGCGCGCGATGGCTTCATCCGCGCCGACGACGATCCACGGGCCGAGCGCGCAGGCGCGGTCGTAGATCTTGGCTTGCGGCAGGTAGAGGAGGTTCTCGCCCTCGATGTCGCGCGAGCTCATGTCGTTGCCGATGGTGAAACCGACCAGCGTGCCGCGGGAATTGAAGACGAGCGCGAGTTCGGGTTCGGGGACGTTCCATTTGGCGTCGCGCCGGATGCCGACGGCGTCGCCGGAGCCAACGACTTTTTCCGGCTGCGACTTGAAAAATAGTTCGGGCCGCGGCGCGTCGTAGACGCGATCGTAGGCGGTCGCACTGAAATCCGACTCCTCCATGCGGGCGGCCTTGCTGCGGAGATAAGTCACGCCCACGGCCCAGATCTCCTGTTGGTCGACGGGCGGCAGCAACCCCACCGACGCGAGGGCGTGGTGCGGCAGGGTGGTGTCGGCGGACAATTTTGCGAGTCGGTCGGAGAGGCCGGGCGATTCGAGCAGATCGTCGAGTCGCGCGATGCCGGCGCCGGTGAGATCGATGACGTGACGGGAGTTTCCGGACAAAAGGCCGACCCGGGGCCGGGCGTCGCCATGGCGGAAGCGGCAGAGTTTCATCCGGAGTAATCGAGATAGACCGTCTTCGTGCGTGTGTAGAAATCGAGCGCCTCGACGCCCTGTTCCTTGAACGAGTCGGTGCTGGACTGCTTCACGCCGCCGAACGGGGCCTGCAAGGCGAGGCCGGTGGAAACTTGGTTGACCTTCACCACGCCGGCCTCGATCCGCTCGGTGTAGCGCAGGGCGTTCTTAAAGTCACGCGTGACGAGCGAGGCGGAGAGGCCGACGTCGACGCCGTTCGCGATTCGCAGCGCGTCATCGAAGTTTTCCGCGGCGATGATGGCGATCACCGGGCCGAAGACTTCCTCGCACGCGATCGGCATCGAGGGCGTCACGTCGCCGAGCACGGTCGGCTCCATGAACCAGCCGTGCGCAAAATCGCCGTTGGCAAGCCGGCGGCCGCCGCAGACCAGCTTCGCGCCGCCGGCAACGGCGGACTCGACCCATTTCAAGTTGCCGAGGAGCTGCGTCTCGCTGACGGCCGGCCCCATGTCGATGCCGGCGGCGAGGCCGTTGCCGACCTTCAGCGCGCGGGCTTTCGCCACGAGTTTCTCGGTGAAAGCCGCGGCAACCGAACGATCGACGATGACGCGGCTGGTGGCGGTGCACGCCTGGCCGGTGAGACCGAAGCCGGCGCGGGCGACGAGTGTCGCGGCGAGATCGAGGTCGGCATCGGCGAGCACGATGGTCGGATTCTTGCCGCCCATCTCCATCTGCGCGCGGGCCATCCGCGGCGCGAGCTGCTGGTAAATCGCGTGGCCCACGGTGTAGGAACCGGTGAACGAGACGGCGGCGACGGCGGGATGTGTCGCGATGGCATTGCCGACGGCGCGACCGTCGCCCTGGACGACGTTGAGCACGCCCTTCGGCAGGCCCGCGTCGTGGAGCGCGCGGGCGAGTTCAAGTGCGAGGGCGGGCGCGGCGCCGGCGGGCTTGAGGACGACGGCGTTGCCGGCGACGAGCGCGGGCGCAAGTTTCCAGGCGGGGATTGCGACGGGAAAATTCCACGGCGTGATCAGCCCGACGACGCCGAGCGGGCGGCGGACGGTGTAGAGCAAATTGCCGGGCAAGTCGTGCGGGATGGTGCGCCCGCCGAGCGTGTAGCTGAGGCCGCCATAAAAACGAAAAATATCGGCGGCGCGCTGCACCTCGCCGGTCGACTCGGCGAGGGTCTTGCCCTCCTCGCGGGTGAGCAGCTCGGCGAGGTCGGCCTTGCGCGCCTCGATGAGCTGCGAGGCCTTGCTGAGAAAGCGGCCGCGTGCGACGGCGGTGGTATCGGCCCACGCGGAGGCGGCGCGCTGGGCGGCGGCGATCGCGGCGAGGGCGTCGTCCGCGCCGCCCGCGGCGTATTCGGCGACGATCTCGCGCGTGTCGGCGGGATTGCGGGTCTGGACGGTCTTGCCCGCAAGCGCGGGAATCCAGGCGCCGTCGATGTAATTCAGGTAAGTGCGCATCGAACCGAAACGCGCGCGGCTCAACCCTTGCCCTGCCCGTAGTAGGCGCCGGCGCCGTGCTTGCGGCCGAAATGCTTGTCGAGCAACTCGGGCTCGATGGTCTTGAGGCGCGGCGCGAGCTCGAGCGTCATCTGGGCGAGGTGCGCGATGCACTCGATGGCGACGGCGGCCTCGACCGCCTTGGCGACCGTGGGACCCCACGAGAACGGCCCGTGGCGGTTGACGAGCACGCCGGGAAAATCGAGCGGATCGAGGTCGTCGGCGAGGAAACGCTCGACGATGACGTTGCCCGTTTCCCATTCGTAGGAGCCCTCGATTTCCAGCGAGGTGAGCTTCCGGGTGATGGGGACGTCGCCGTTGAAATAGTCCGCGTGGGTCGTGCCGAAGATGGGAATGGAGAGACCGGCCTGCGCGAACGCCGTCGCGCGCGACGAATGCGTGTGGACGACGCCGCCGATCTTCTTGAAGCCGAGATAGAGGCGGCGGTGGGTCGGCGCGTCGGAGGAGGGTTTCAGGTCGCCCTCGACTTTTTTGCCCGCGAGATCGACGAGGACCATGGCGGAAGGCGAGAGGGCCTCGTAGGCGACGCCACTGGGCTTGATGGCGAAGATCCCCTTGCGGCGGTCGACGGCGGAAGCGTTGCCGAAGGTGAGGTTGATGAGGCCGTGGCGCTGGACGGCCATGTTGGCCTCGTAGGCTTCACGTTTCAATTCGGTGAGCATGGGGAGGGAGAACAGGCAACAGACCGGCCCGAAAAAGTCGATGCACGTGTTTGGCCGGGCGCGTTCGCTGGCGCCGCGGCGGGATGAGGGCAACGCGGCAGAGGACGGCAGGCACCGCTTTTGCTCGACCGGGTTGTGACGCGCGGCTTAGTTCTTCCGCATGCCCCGGCAAGCACTCCCGATTCTGTTTCGCGTTTTGCGACAGGAAGCGTTTGCCGTGCCGGCGGCTGCGATGGTTGCTTGTCCTTGATCGATCCCACCCATGACTGAGGCACGACTCCGCAGTTTTTTGTCCACGGTTTTGCTGCTGCTTGGCATCGGCACGCTCGGCTTCGCCGGCTACGCCCTCTACACGGATGTGCGCTATCCGCTGGGCGCGCTCAAGGTGGCCGACGTTCAGGGCCTGAAAGTGGAGCTGGCGACCCAGCCCAAGGGGCCGAATCTGCACGTCACGGGCACGATCGCCGATGGCACGCTGGTGGTCCGGAAGGTTTCCTTGTTGCATCCCGGCGGCGCCATGTGGCTGAAAATCTACCCGATGGCGGAGCAACAGGCGGCGCCGGTGGCGATCGACATGCGCGTGCCACTCAAGGCCGGGGTGATGGAACTGCAATTTGGACCGAGTCGGGAAGTGATCTGGCGCAGCAAGCCGGAGTGAGTTGGGACGCGGCACCTGGTCGCGGCCGGGGACGCACCGGGAGTCTGGGATTCAGAGGTTGAACCGAAAGTTGCGCTCCGTTCCACTACGGGGGTCGTGCCGAAACGTTTAATCCCCGGGGATTGGGGACATCGGCTGCGGACAAGCCGGCGATTGCGTGAACCCCATCGACCAGATTCCAACAGCGGGCAAGGTGCGTGGGAGACCCGCGCGCTGGCTTCAGAGGGTCGCAATCGGCGCATTCGTTTTGGGCGGCGTGGTGCTTTCGGCCGCCGCGAGCGAGTCGGCGCCGGTGGTTCCGCTGCTGCCGGCGTATTCGGTCGGTCCCGAGTTTACGCTCGAAGCAGTCGGTCCGCGGGCGGGCGGGGGATTGAAATTTGTGAGCGTCGACGACCAGCCGCGGTCACGCTCGCGCGGTCGGGTGAAGTTTCGCTCCGCCTCGTTGCGCTCTGGCGACGAACTCATGAGCGTGGCCGGCCGGCCGGTTGCTACCATGACGCCGGCCGAGCGGCTGGCCGTGTTGAACGCCGTGCCGCTCAATGTGCGGATCGACCTTGAGGTGCGCCAACCGAACGCGCGGACCGGGCGGCCGGTGGCGGCGGTTCGCGTTTTCCATCCCGAGGAGAAGTTTGCGAGCGACGCCGCGATCCGGGAATTCGCGGAGCTGGCCCGGCCGGCTTGCGTCTTCGACGAGTGCGGAACGGTGATCTTCGACGCGGGCGCGAAATCTATCGTTGCTGCCATCGCGGTGGAACCCGGGGCGAAGTCGGTCGGCGATCGCATGGACGAGAATCTTCCCCGGAGGATTGTCGTGCGGACCTCGCGGCCGCTGGCGCGTGCGCCCCGACTCGCCCCCGCGGATAATTATCAGGTGGCGATTCGAACGGAGCGGATGTCGGAGCTCGAGTGGGCCTACGCGCTGGATTTCGGTGGCGAGCCGGCGGGATCGCATTTCGTCATGTGTCGCTTCGTGTTGGCGATCGATTGACCGTCGCCGGCCGTGACCTGAAGCTCACGACCGATGACTCTGCCGCCGCCGATTTCGCGAATCCTGCTTTACGTGCGTGACCAGCCGCGGGTCGCGGATTTCTATGTCCGGCACTTCGGTTTCGTCGAGGTGCCGCGGAAGCATCGCGACTTGATCGAGCTCAAGTCGCCGGCGGCGCAGTTTTCCTTGCTGCTGCACCAGGCGAGCAAGGGTCACCGGACGGGACAGTCGTGCATCAAGATCGTCTTCGACGTCGACGATATCGAAAGCTTCAAACGAGAGAGCCTCCGGAAGGGGTTGAAATTCGGGAAGACGTTCAAGGGCGACGGCTATGAGTTCGCGAACGCGCGCGACCCGGCGAAGAATCCGATCCAGATTTCGCGCCGGGCGTTTTTGAAATGAGGTCAGGGCGCGGCTCAAGCTTGCTGCTTGGGTTTACACCCGGATGCCTTGCGCGAGGTGGTAGTAGACTTCGTTGTTGCGGAGGGTCTGCTTGAAATCGCCGAGCTTGGTGTCGGCCTTGATCGTGACGAGCTCGATGCCGGCGATCGTCGCGAAATCCTCGAGCATCTCGGTCGTCACCGCGTAGCTGTAACCGGTATGGTGCGCGCCGCCGGCGTAGATCCACGCGGCGCAGGCGGTCTTGAAATCGGGCAGGCATTCCCACACGGCGCGGGCGACGGGGAGCTTCGGGAGCTTCGGCGTTTTCACGGCCTTCACCTCGTTCACGATCAGGCGGAAACGATTGCCGAGGTCGATGAGCGAGGCGTTGAGCGCGGGGCCGGCGGCGGCGTCGAAGACCATGCGGACCGGGTCCTCCTTGCCGCCGATGCCGAGCGGATGGATTTCGATGGACGGTTTGGTGGCGGCGATGGTCGGGCAGATTTCGAGCATGTGCGCGCCGAGCACCTGGTGGCCCTTCGGCGACAGATGATAGGTGTAGTCCTCCATGAACGAGGTGCCGCCCTTCAGGCCTTCGCCCATGACCTTCATGGCGCGGACGAGCGCGGCGGTCTTCCAGTCGCCCTCGCCGGCGAAACCGTAACCCATGCCCATGAGCCGCTGCGGCGCGGCGCCGGGAAGCTGGCGGAGGCCGTGCAGGTCCTCGAAGGTCGTCGTGAAACCCTTGAAGCCGCCCTCCTCGAGGAACGCCCGCAGGCCGAGTTCGATCCGCGCGCTGTAGCGGAGCGCGTCGTGACGGGCGCCGCCCTTGCGCAGCGCTTTCGCGACGTTGTAGGTCGCCTCGTATTCGGCGCAGAGCGCGTTGATCTGCTTCGGGTCGATCGAGAGGTCGGACATTTTCGCGACGAGATCGCCGACGCCGTAGCCGTTCGTGGCGAAACCGAACCGCAGCTCGGTCGCGACCTTGTCGCCCTCGGTGACGGCGACCTGGCGCATGTTGTCGCCGAAGCGGCAGAACTTCGCGCCCTGCCAGTCGTGCCACGCGCGGACGGCGCGCATCCACGCGCCGAGGCGGTCGTGGACCTCGGGGTCGGTCCAGTGGCCGACGACGACCTTGCGGCCGAGGCGCAGGCGCGTGTGGATGAACCCCGCCTCGCGGTCGCCGTGCGCGGCCTGGTTGAGGTTCATGAAGTCCATGTCGATGGTGCTCCACGGCAGGTCGCGGTTGAACTGGGTGTGGAGGTGCGCGAACGGTTTCTGCAGCGCGCTCAAACCGCGAATCCACATCTTCGACGGCGAGAACGTGTGCATCCAGAGGATGAGGCCGGCGCAGTTGGTGTCGGCATTGGCCTCGAGCATGACCTTCGTGATTTCGTCGGGCGTGGTGAGGAGCGCCTTGAACGTCGTGCGCAGCGGGAGCCTTTTCGACGCGTCGAGTGCGGCGGCGACGGCGCGCGCGTTGTTCGCGACCTGCTTGAGCGGGCCGGGGCCGTAGAGGTGCTGCGAACCGCAGACGAACCAGATTTGGGGAGAGGCGAGGTTGTTCATGAGAAGAGTCCGTAGCTGAGAGCTCTGAGTCTGGTGACGATCAGGTGGAGGCGGCGTCCTTGATCGCGAGCAAGTCCTTCATTGCGCGACCGAGATCGGCCGACTGGTTGCGGCCGCCGAGCGCGTCGTGAAGCTGGCGGTAGAGCGCGTAGAGCTGGTCGTAGACCTTTTGATTTTTCGCGACCGGCCGGTAGCTTTTGGGCTTCAGGGAGGTCATCCGGCGTTGCGCCGCGGCAAAATCCGGATGGGCGCCGGCGAGGACGGCGGCAGAGATGGCGGAGCCGAGCGCGCAGGCTTGCGACGAACCCGACACGTGCATCGTGCAGCCGGTGATGTCCGCGTAGATCTGCATGAGCAGCGGGTTCTTTTCCGCGATGCCGCCGGCGCAGACGACGCGGTCGATCGGCACACCGTATTCGCGGATGCGCTCGATGATCGCGCGCGCACCGAACGCGGTGGCCTCGATGAGGGCGCGGTAGATCTCGGCGCGGGTCGTGTGCAGTGTCTGGCCGGCGAGGAGGCCGGTGAGGAGCGGATCGACGAGGATCGTGCGGTTGCCGTTGTTCCAATCGAGCGCGAGGAGACCGCTCTGGCCGGGCACAAGACGGGCGGCTTCCTTCGTGAGGCGGACGTGGAGCGCGTCGTTGCCCTCGCAGACGACCTCGACCCACCACTTGAAAATGTCGCCGACGGCGGACTGGCCGGCCTCGATGCCGTAGTAGCCGGGAAGGATCGCGCCCTTCACGATGCCGCAGATGCCGGGGATGTCGGGGACGACCTTGCTGGCCGAAACGACGCCGCAGTCGCACGTGGACGTGCCGATGACCTTGACGAGCGTCCCTTCCGCGACGCCGCAGGCGATGGCGCCGTAGTGAACATCGAATTCGCCGATGGCGATCGGAATGCCCGCGGACAGGCCGAGCCTGGCGGCCCACTCGGCAGTCAGCGCGCCAGCGGCTTCGGTCGCATCGAAGGCGTGCGTATAGAGGCGGTCGCGAAGGGCGGCGAGTTTCGGGTTGAGCAGCGCGAGGAATTCCCGATCGGGCAGGCCGCCCCAATCCTCGGCGTAGAGGGCCTTGTGGCCGGCGGCGCAGACACCGCGCTTGATCTGCGTCGGATCGGTGACGCCGGCGAGGACGGACGGAACCCAATCGGCGAGTTCGACCCACGAATAGGCAGCATCGAACACTTGCGGCGCGACCGCGAGGCAGTGCCAGATTTTCGACCAGAACCACTCGGAAGAATAGGTGTTGCCGCATTTCGCGATGAATTGCGGCCGGTGCCGCGCGGCGAGTTCGGTGATGCGCGCGGCCTCGCGCCAGCTCGTGTGGTCCTTCCAGAGCCAGCATTGCGCGGCCAGGTGTTTCTTCCATTTCCGGTCGAGCGCGAGCGGGATGTTTTTCGCGTCGACGGGAAGCGGACTCGAACCCGTGGTGTCGACGCCGAGGCCGATGACTTTCGCGGAAGCGAAGCCGCGTTTCTTTTTCGCCGCGGCCAGTGCGCCCTTCACGCTCCGCTCGAGGCCGAAGAGGTAATCGCCGGGATGCTGGCGGGCGAGGTGATGGTCCTTCGGGTCGAGCAAGACGCCCTGGTTGCCGGAGGGATAGTTGACGACGCAGGAGCCGAGCTCCGCGCCGTCCGCGCAGCGCACCACGAGGGCGCGGACGGAGTTGGTGCCGTAGTCGATGCCGAGGGTGAACATGGAGAAACGAGCGATGGATTATTCGATGATGCCTTCTTTCCTCAGCACCTGCTCGAAATTTTCGCGGGTGATGAAGATGCCGGTCGTGCGCGTGTCGAGCGGCGGCGGCGTGCCGTCCTTGACCCAGTGGTAGAGCAGCTCGGCGGTCTTGAAGCCCTCGCCGGGGGCGGAGACGAGCATCGAACCGTAGAAACCGGTCGGCTTCGGCTTGCGCAGCTCGTCGATGCAGTCGGTGCCGTTGATGCCGATGCCGATGACGTTGTCGGCGGTGAAACCGCGACCTTCCGTCGCGCGCACGGCGCCGAGGACGCCGGTGTCGTTGAGCGCGCAGATGAGCCAGTGTTTGATCCCGGGGTGCTGGGTGAGAAGGATGTTGGCGGCGTCGAAGCTGCCGGGGACGTCGGTGGTTTTCTGCGGGGTCTTGAAAATATGGTCGGTGGGAAACCCGGCGGCCTTGAGCGCGGCGACAGCGCCGTCGGTGCGGTTGCGGGCGGTGTCGAGTTCCTCAAAGGTCACGACGCAGGCGCCGGTTTCGGCGGCGGGCCACTGGCGCTTTTGCATC
Organism: uncultured Opitutaceae bacterium; assembly: GCA_937902925.1. GTDB lineage: Bacteria > Verrucomicrobiota > Verrucomicrobiia > Opitutales > Opitutaceae > CALFNN01. Next base: position 11,897 of record CALFNN010000030.1, on the reverse strand, counting down.
TCGGCGTAGAGCGCGGCACCGACCGATTCGCCGATCTTGCTCGCGGACATGCCGAGGTAGGGAACGTCGGTCATGAATTTGCCGCCGGCGCCGACGAACTGGTCGTCGACCGTGATGAACTTGAGGCCATTTTGCCTCGCCTTGGTGACGATGGCCGGCCCGAGACGGACATCGGGCGTGCAAATGACAAAGCCCTTCGCGCCCTGCGCGGCGAGATTGTCGAGGGCGGTGACGACCTTCTCGCCGTCCTGCGTGCCGAGCTTGACGACGTCGAAGCCGTATTGCGCCCCGGCCTTTTCCGCGCCCTTCCATTCGAATTGAAACCACGGCTCCTCCGGCTGCTTCACGAGGAAGCCGAGCTTGATGCGGGTGCCGGCCGCGGAGGCAGGCGCGGACGAGTCGGCGGACTTCGAACAACCGGCGAGCAAGGCGACGAGAATGCAGATGAGGGAGGCGAGGGGAATTTTCCGAAGCTTCATGACGGAGCGGGGACAGGGAGGTGAACGACGACCGAATAAAGGGAAAGGGGTGCATGCAAGGACCGTGCGGGCTCCGGCGCAAGCTAGCGATGGCGGTTCGGCGGGGCGTCCGCCGAGCGGCGCACCGAAAGGGCGATGGAGCGGCGCGGAATCACATAGGGATTGAAGCGGCTCGCCGGGACCACCACCCTCCGGGAACTCCGCCATGTATATCGTAATGATCGCCTCAGAGTGTGCGCCGGTGGCCAAGGTGGGCGGATTGGGCGACGTGGTGTTCGGGCTGTGCCGCGAGCTCGAGATCCGGGGTAACTCGGTCGAGATCATCCTGCCGAAATACGACTGCCTGCGCTACGGCGAGATCTACGGGCTGACCGTCTCGCTGCAGGACCTGTGGGTGCCGTGGCATGACCGGTCGGTGCACTGCACGGTGTATTTCGGTTTCGTCCACGGGCGGAAATGCTTTTTCATCGAGCCGCATTCGCCGGAGAATTTTTTCAATCGCGGCGTGTTTTACGGCCCGGCGGACGACGACCAGCGCTTCGCGTTCTTCAACAAGGCGACGCTCGAGTTCATGCTGCGGGCGAACAAGCACCCCGACGTGATCCACTGCCACGACTGGCAGACGGGCCTCGTGCCGGTGCTGCTCTACGAAATCTACAAACAGGCGGGAATGACCCACCCGCGCGTGTGTTACACGCTCCACAACCTCGCGCACCAGGGCGTCACCCGCGAGCACATCCTGCGTGCGACGGGATTGAACCGGCCCGGGTATTTTTTCCACCCGGACCGGTTGCAGGACAATTTCAACCGCGGCGCGATCAACCTGATGAAGGGGGGGATCGTCTACTCGAATTTCGTGACGACCGTGTCGCCGCGCTACGCGTGGGAAATCATGCACACGGACCAGAGCTTCGGGCTCGGGCACACGCTGCACGTCCACCGGCAGAAAGTCGGCGGCATACTCAACGGGCTGGACTACGAGGTGTGGAATCCCGGGACCGATCCGCGCAGCGCTGCGCACTACACCGTCGAGACGCTCGACCAGAAATACGCCAACAAGCAGGCGCTGCGGCAGCGGTTTTGGTTGCGGGACGTGTTCAAGCCGATCGTGTGCTTCGTCGGCCGGCTCGATCACCAGAAGGGCGTGCCGCTGATCACGCACGCGATCGGCTACTGCCTGCAGCACGGGTGCCAGTTCGTCCTCCTCGGCACGAGTCCCGACAGCCGGATCGCGCAGCATTTCTCCGGGTTGAAGCACTTCTACAACGACAACCCGGACTGTCACCTCGAGCTGGGCTTCAACGAGGACCTCTCGCACCTGATCTACGCGGGGTCGGACATGATCATCGTCCCGAGCCTGTTCGAGCCATGCGGGCTGACGCAGATGATCGGGCTGCGCTACGGGACGGTGCCGATCGTGCGCGCGACGGGCGGACTGCTGGACACGGTCTTCGACGCGAACCACGCGAACAAGCCGTATGGGGAACGAAACGGCTATGTGTTCAACGATTTCAACACGGCGGGCATCGAGTCGGCGCTCGAGCGGGCGATCGGCATGTGGAACAACTTCCCGCAGCATTTCCGCGAACTCATGGCCAACGGCATGCGCACGGACTATTCGTGGAATCACCCGGGGCAGAATTACCTGAACGTCTACGACTATATCCGGGAGAAGTGAGCAGATTGCGGGTGCGGGTAGCGGCGGAGAAGGACGGCTGGTTCGAAAATCAATTCTCGGGAGGCGAGCGCGCCAAGGTAGGGCTGCCTCTCCGAGGCGGCCTGAGTTCCCGCAGGCGAATCGCCCTATAACTCAGGGCGGCTCGGAGAGCCGCCCCCACCGTCAAGCCGCTCGTTCTTTAGTTCCGCCCCGCCACGAGCACGATGCCCTGCCCGGGCCGCAGGGCGTAGTGAAACGGCTCGTGCACCTGTTCGAGCGGGTATTCGGGTGAGACGTCGCGCAGCGGCACTCCGCCGGGGAGAAAGTGGCGCAGGTGGTCGGAATAAAATTCCTGATGATGCCACGGGTCCTTGTTGAGGATCAGCAGCGCGTCGCCGCCGTGGCGCGCCGACTGCTTCCGCATCAGCAAAATGTTCGGGTTATGGCACGGCACGAAGTGCGTCGGACCGTCCTCGGCGAACACCGGGTGCTCTTTCTTGATGGTGTTGACGCGGGCAATGTAGGGACAGAGGTCGACGCCGTTGACCGTCCAGTCGGACGGCGTGGTGTGGATCACATGCAGCGGCTTCCGGAAGCCGTATTCGAAACCGGCGGGGATCATCACGCCCGACGAAAACAGCGCGGAGAAAAGATAGCGTTGCTTGAGGGCGTCGACGTTGCCGTGCATCTCCTCGGCGAGGCGCGCGGTGTCGTGGCTCTCGGGAAAGCTGATGGATGGCGCCGCCTCGCGCACCTGATTGTGACCTTCCATCAACCAGGCATCGTGGAAATTCCACCATTTCGAACTGTTGAAGACATAATCGAATCCGGCCCGCGCGGTTTCCCGCGTCTCGGCGGCGGAGCAGCCGAGTGTCTCGGCCACGAAACAGAGGTGAGGCTGGCGCGCCTGGGCGTCACGCAGCAGCCGGCCCCAAAAGGCGGAAGGGATCTGATAGGCGGCGTCGCAGCGGAAGCCCTCGAAGCCGAGTGACACGAGGTGTTCGACGACGCGGAGGCAGTAGCGATAGAGGCCCTCGGGATCGCGGGTGTGCCGGTGGTCGAACTGGGCAAGGTCGCGCCAGACGACGGTCTCGCCGTTGTGCTGGCAGGACGGGTTGACAATGCGCCCGTCGGATTCGCGGACGAACCACTCCGGGTGCTCGCGCGTGAGGGCTGAATCGGCGGCGCAATGGTTGATCACGAGGTCGATCATGACGCGCAGGCCTGCCGCACGGGCGTCGCGGATCATCTGGCGCACCTGCTCGTCGGGCGCGGCGGGCGAGGCGGGATCGAGCAGGGCCGGGTTGATCGCGAAATAGTCGGCGATGGAATAAAGGCTGCCCGAGCTTCCCGTTCGCTGGATGGGATTCAGGAAGATCCACTCGAATTTCATCCCGGCGGCACGGGTGAAATGGCGCTTCCATTGGGCAAAGGGGCCGGCCAGGAGGGGGAAGAGATCGTAAAGAATCATCGGGAGGTGGAGGGGAAGTTGGAAAAGGACGCAGGCGCGACCAGCCTGGCCGGGACCCATGGAATCGGTTCACGGGCGCCGGAACCAAAGGGTAGCAGCCCCGTCGCGCATCTCGAACGATGGCGACCGCCGGTTTCGGCAACAAGGGGCATTTTTATTTTTTCGGACCGATTTGCGTCGCGGCTTGCGCGCGGGACCGGCTCGCGCGAGTTTCGCACCGCGGCCGGTGCCGGCTGTCCAGAATCTCCTCCTTTATGAACGAACTGCTCGAAACCATTGACCAACGTCCCAACCTCAGCGGTGCGGAGGCGCAGATCGTCGCGGCGCAGCGCGCCAGCCGGGCGCGGCCGGTTTTCCTACCCGACAGCCGGATCGATTTCGGGCGCGCGAAGAGCGCGTTCGCGATCGCCCTGCACATGCACCAGCCGCTCATCCCGGCGGGCGGCGGCGATCTCCGGACGGCGGAGATCGTCAGCAACCTGAAATACATGATGGATCACCCGGGGATCGGCGACAACCACAACGCCTCGGTTTTCCATTGGTGTTACAAGCGCATCGGCGAGTTCGTGCCGCAGCTCATCGACGAGGGAAAGCAGCCGCGGGTGATGCTGGAATATTCGGGAACGCTGTTCCACGGCCTCCGGCAGATGGGGCTCAACGACGTGTTCGACGCGTTGAAGCGAGTGACCTGCGAGCCCCGCTACCGTCACGCGGTCGAGTGGCTGGGCGCGCCGTGGGGCCACGCGGTCGCGCCGTCGACGCCGGTGCAGGACTACCGGTTGCATGTGACGGCGTGGCAGCATCACTTCGCGTCGATCTTCGGGATGGAGGCGCTGATGCGCGTGCGCGGGTTCTCGCCGTCGGAGATGGCGCTGCCGAATCATCCGGACACCGCCTACGAATTCGTGAAGACCTTGAAGGATTGCGGTTATCTCTGGGTGATCGTGCAGGAGCACACCGTCGAGCGGCCGGAAAACGGCGGCGGCCTCGAGCGCAAGCACCTGCCGCACCGGCTCGTCTGCCGCAACTCGCGCGGGGAAGAGGCGAGCATCATCGCGATCATCAAGACGCAGGGCAGCGACACGAAGCTCGTGGCGCAGATGCAGCCGTATTACGAGGCAAAGAGCCTGGCGCGCTGGGAGCTGGCCGGCCGGCAGGTGCCGCCGCTCGTCACGCAGATTGCCGATGGCGAGAACGGCGGCGTGATGATGAACGAGTTCCCGTCGAAGTTCATGGAAGGCATGCGCGAAGCGACGGGCTCGGAAACGCCGGCGATGAACGCGACCGAATATCTCGAGCACCTCTTCGCCCTGGGCATCAAGGAGTCGGATTTCCCCGCGATCCAGCCGATCTGCCAGAAAAAGATCTGGGATCGGTTCGCGGCGGGCGCGGGCCCGGAGAAGATGGCCGAGCTGGTCGGGCAGTTGAAGAAAGAGGACCACCGGTTCCACGTCGACGGCGGGAGCTGGACGAACGACATTTCGTGGGTTCGCGGCTACGACAACGTCCTCGGGCCGATGGAGCGCGTGAGTTCGCTGTTCTACGAGAAGGTGCTCAAGCCGGGCATTCGCCACGACGACCCGCGATTCCGCAACGCGCTGTTTCACCTGCTGTGTTCGCAGACGAGCTGCTATCGCTACTGGGGGCAGGGGTTGTGGACCGACTACGGGCGCGAGATCTGCCGGCGCGCGGAGGAAATCCTGACGCACGATTTCTGAGTCACGGCGATGAGCGAGCTGCCGGAGTTCATCGACGGGCTGCCCAATATCTCCGGGTGGGACCGCGAGCGCGAGGAAGCGACGCGGCGCGGGCGGGATCGCACGGTGTTCCTGCACGAGAGCGGCATCGATTTTGCCCGGGCACGGGGCTGCTGCGCGGTGGCGCTGCACATGCACCAGCCGCTCATTCCCGCGGGCGGCCCGGGTCGCGGGAGCGATCCGCGGCGCGAGCCGCTGGTGGGCAATCTCGAGTTCATGCTCGAGAGTCCCTACGAGGAGGACCGCCACAACGCGGGGATTTACCGCTGGTGTTACCGCCGGCCGGGCGAATTCATTCCGCCGCTTGTCCACGAGGGCAAACAGCCGCGCCTCACGCTCGATTACACCGGCACACTGCTCCACGGGTTGCAGCAACTGGATGCGAACGACGTGCTCGATGCGTTGCGGAGCGTCACGTGCGATCCGCGCTACCGGCGCTGCGTGGAATGGCTCGGCACGACGTGGGGCCACACCGTTGCGCCGTCGACGCCGCCGCAGGATTTCCGCCTGCACGTGACGGCGTGGCAGAATCACTTCGCATCGCTCTTCGGGCTGGAGGCGCTGAGCCGCGTGCGCGGGTTCATGCCGTCGGAACTGGCGCTGCCGAATCATCCGGATGTCGCCTACGAGTTCGTGAAGACGCTCAGGGACTGCGGCTACCAGTGGTTGATCGTGCAGGAGCACACGGTGGAAAACCCGGACACGGGCTGGGGCTCGCCGTATCTGCACCTGCCGAACCGGATGGTTTGCACGAACTCCCACGGCGAGACGGCGAGCATCCTCGTGCTGATCAAGACCCGGGGCAGCGACACGAAGATCGTCGGCCACATGCAGCCGCACGACGAGGCGGCGAGCCAGTCGCGATGGGACTACAAGGGACGGAAAATTCTCCCGATGGTCACGCAGATTGCCGATGGCGAGAACGGCCACGTGATGATGAACGAGTTTCCCAACACGTATCTCGACGTCGTGCGCCGTGCTTCGGGCACCGATGTGCCGCTCGTCAACCCGACAGAATACCTGGAATACCTTTGGGCCGACGGCTGGAGGGAGGAGGACTTCCCGGTGGTCCAGCCGGTGCGGCAGAAACGAATCTGGGAACGCTTCCGTGCGGGCGACGGGCCGGAGAAACTCGCGCGGACGATCGAGGATCTGCACCGCGAGGACTATCACTTCCACGTCGAGGGTGGGAGTTGGACCAACGACATCTCGTGGGTCTATGGCTACGAAAACGTCCTCGGGCCGATGGAGAAGGCGAGCGCGCTGTTTCATGAAAAGGTGCGGCGCCCCGGCGTGCCGCCGGCCGAGCACCGCTATCGCAACGCGCTGTTTCACCTGCTCACCGCGCAGACGAGCTGCTTCCGCTATTGGGGTCAGGGACGCTGGACCGACTACGGCCGTGAGATCAGCCGGCGCGCGCTGGAGATCCTGACCCACGATTTTTGACGGATGGCATGACCGGGCGTCCGTCGCGCCCGGGAGCGGTGCACGCCGGTGTCGACCGGTGGCCCGCGCCGTTGACAAACCAACCCGCGCCGTCGAAATCGGCGGTCTTTAATGTGGCTTGTCGCGTGCTGTCCGGGACGGGCCCAAACTTTCACCACGCCAACTTGCAGGAGCCACTCATCATTTCCGATCCGGCCGTGAAACTGGGCCGGCCTGTCATCGCGGGCACGCGCGTCACGGTGGACGAGGTTCTGGATCAACTGGCGGGCGGAGCGACGGTGGACGCGGTGGTCGAGGGCCATCGCGGGCTGACGGCAGCGGGCGTGCTGGCCGCGCTGAAATTTGCCGCCGAGGCGGTGCGCGAGGACTCGCCCATCCGGGAAAAATCCCCGCTCGATTTGCACGGCGCCCATGTGGTGAACCTTCCCGACGCCACCAACGGGGCCGGGCAGCCCGCGATCGCGGTGCGCACGTTTGCGCCGGAGGCGACAAGCGTCGCGGTCGAGCGGCTGCCGGCGCCACCACCGGCGGGGCGCGCATGGCTTCCGGCGCTCGAGCCGGGCGCGGCGAAGGAGCCGGCGCCAGCGGAACCGCCACCGCCGGTGCTGCATCCGATGGAGCGGATCCATCCGGCGGGCGTGTTCGAGGCGCTGTTTCCCGGCGAGACGGAGCCGTTTCATTATCGGCTGGAGGTTACGGGTAGCGCAGGTGTGGCGGTGGCGACCGCCAGTCCGTATGGGCTGCCGGCCTCTCTGACGGAGAGCGACCTGCCCGCATTCGTCGATCCCGGCTCCGGCGGCGAGCTGCCGGTGGATTTTGCACCGGAGGCCAACCGGCTTTACCGCAAGCTTGGCGCGCATGTGGTCGAGCACGCCGGCCTGCGCGGAGTGGCATTTGCGGTGTGGGCGCCGAACGCGAAAAACGTGGGCGTCATCGGGGATTTCAACCAATGGAATTCACTCAGCCACCCGATGCGGCGCGTTGGCGTCACGGGCGTATGGGAGCTTTTTGTGCCGGGACTGCGCGAGGGCGGGCTTTACAAATACCGGATCATGCCGCCGGCGGACGGGCAGCCGCTCGACAAGGCCGATCCGTATGCCTTCGCCGCGGAACTGCGGCCGCGGACGGCGTCGGTCGTCTGCAATCTCGACGGCTATCGGTGGCGCGACGCCGTGTGGATGGCGGCGCGCAAGGAACGGCAGGCGTTGGACCGGCCGATCGCGATCTACGAGGTGCATTTTGGCTCGTGGCGGCGGGCGCCGACGGCGGATGGCCAGGGTGGATCGCGCTGGCTGACCTACCGCGAACTCGCGGATCAACTCGTCCCCTACGTGAAGGAGATGGGTTACACCCACATCGAGCCGATGCCAGTCGCCGAGCATCCGTTCGACGGTTCGTGGGGCTATCAGGTCGCGGGTTTCTTTGCAGTGACCTCGCGATTTGGCACGCCGGACGACTTCCGCTACTTCGTGGATGCCGCGCACCAGGCGGGGCTGGGCGTCATCATGGACTGGGTGCCGGGGCATTTTCCGAAGGACGCGCATGGCCTCTCGCGGTTCGACGGCACGCATCTCTACGAACATCCCGACCCGCGCCGGAGCGAGAACCTCGAGTGGGGCACATCGTCATTCAACCTCGAGCGTGCGGAGGTCTGCGCGTTTCTGCTGTCGAACGCGCTGTTTTGGCTCGAGCAATTTCACATCGACGGCTTCCGCGTCGACGCGGTGTCGTCGATGATCTATCTGGATTACTCGCGGCAACACTGGCTGCCGAACGCGCTCGGCGGGCGCGAGAACCTCGAGGCTGCGACGTTCCTGCGGCGGCTGAACGCCCTCGTGCATCGCGAATATCCCGGCGTGCTGATGGTCGCGGAGGAGTCGACCGCATGGCCGCGCGTCACGGCGTCCGACAATCCCGACAGCCTCGGCTTCGACCTGAAGTGGAATCTCGGCTGGATGCACGACACGCTCGACTACGCGCAGAAGGACCCGTTCTACCGCCGGCATCACCACGACGAACTCACGTTCTCGCTCGTCTACGCGTTCAACGAAAACTTCCTGCTGCCGTTTTCCCATGACGAGGTTGTGCACGGCAAACGCTCGATGCTCGCAAAGATGCCCGGCGACACGTGGCAGCAGTTCGCGAACCTGCGGCTGCTTTACGGCTACATGTATGCGCATCCCGGGAAAAAACTGCACTTCATGGGCAGCGAGTTCGGGCCGCGGGTGGAATGGAATTTCGACGCGGAACTCGACTGGTCGCTGCTCGACCAGGAGCCGCACCGGCGGCTGCGGGTCTTCGTGAAGGAGTTGAACCGCCACTATGTCGCGCAGCCGGCGCTCCACGAGGTGGATTTTGGCTGGGCGGGATTCCAGTGGCTCGACTGCCGCGACGCGGAGCGCAGCATCGTGTCGTTCATCCGGCGCGGGCGCGAATCCGGGAGCTTTTTGGTGGTGGTGGCGAATTTCACGCCGGTGCCGCGCGAAGGCTACCGGTTGGGCGTGCCGGCGGCGGGCGATTACTTCGAATTGTTGAACAGCGATGCGGCGGCCTTCGGCGGCAGCGGAGTGCGCAACGCCGGGCCGATCGCCGCCGCGGCGCTCACGGCGGCCGGCCAGGCGCACTCGATCGTCGTCACGCTGCCGCCGCTCGCCCTCGTGATCTTCGCGCCGGCGGCGGTTGACGGCGCGAGATAGGCGCGCGTCCGCGTGGCGGGCGGGCGGGAACCCGCGCGGATGAATTGGCGCTAGACGATTTCACGACGCATCGGCACGTTGCTGTCCGTGCTTTTTCCTCGGACCGATCTCAGGGCACTCCTCGCGGCCAGGCACACGGGTCCGCACGACTGCCTCGGCATGCATCCGCATCTTCACCGCCGGAAGCGCGGGGTGATCGTGCGGGCGTTCGTGCGCGAGGGCGCCGAATGCGAGGTGATCGACGATGTCTCCGGGCAGGCGTGGCCGATGCGGCCAATCGCACCGCAGGGCGTGTTCGTGGTGTTCATCCCGGACCGGCCGGAGGTTTTTCGCTATCAACTGCGGGCGAGGCTGCACGCCGGTGATGTCCGCCAGTTTTTCGATCCGTATGCGTTCCTGCCGACGCTGGGCAATCAGGACCTGTATCTCTTCAACGAGGGCAACGAGCACCGCATCTACGAAAAACTCGGTGCGCATCTGCGCACGATTGACGGCGTGGCGGGCGTGGCGTTCGCGGTCTGGGCGCCCACGGCGCAGCGCGTGTCGGTCGTCGGCCATTTCAACCGCTGGGACGGCCGCTATCATCCGATGCGCCGCCTCGGGGCCTCCGGCGTGTGGGAGTTGTTTGTCCCGGGTCTGGGTGAGGGCGAGTTCTACAAGTTTGAGGTGCGCGACCAGCACGGGGGGATTCATCTGAAGGTCGATCCCTATGGCACCTACTTCGAACCGCCGCCGAACAACGCGTCGATCGTGTGCAACCCGCGCAAGCACGAGTGGGGCGACGCCGCCTGGCTTGAGCGGCGGACCGCAAACGCCGCGACGCTCGACCGGCCGATGTCGGTCTACGAAATCCATTTCGGCTCGTGGCGGCGCAAGCTGGAAGGGACGAAGAGGCAGTTCGGTTACCGCGAACTCGCCCCGTTGCTCGCGGACTACGTGATCGAGATGGGGTTCACCCACGTCGAGGTGATGCCGCTCGCCGAGCATCCGTTCGACGGGTCGTGGGGTTACCAGGTGACGGGTTTTTACGCGCCGACGCAGCGCTACGGGGCGCCGGAGGATTTCGCGTTCTTCGTCGACCACCTGCACCAGCGCGGCATCGGCGTGATCCTCGACTGGGTGCCGGCGCATTTTCCGCGCGACACGTTCGCGCTGGCGGATTTCGACGGCACGCACCTCTACGATCACGCCGACCCGCGACAGGGCGCGCACATGGACTGGGGCACGCTCATTTTCAACTACGGGCGCAACGAGGTGCGCTGCTTCCTCGTCGCGAACGCCCTCGCGTGGTGCGACCGCTACCACCTCGACGGCCTGCGGGTCGACGCCGTCGCCTCGATGCTTTACCTCGACTACTCGCGCAAGGCGGGCGAGTGGATCCCGAACAAATACGGCGGGCGCGAGAACCTCGAGGCGATCGCGTTCCTGCGCGAGACCAACGAGCTCGTGCACCGCTATTATCCGGGCGTGCGGATGATCGCCGAGGAATCGACCTCGTTTCCCGGCGTGACGAAACCACCGAACGACGGCGGGCTGGGTTTCGATTTCAAATGGAACATGGGCTGGATGCACGACACGCTGCACTATTTCCAGCAGGAGCCCATCCACCGGCGCTGGCACCAGAAGGAGCTGACGTTCGGGATGCTCTACCAGTATTCGGAAAATTTCGTCACGGTATTTTCGCACGACGAGGTCGTGCACGGGAAGGCGTCGCTGCTGCTGAAGATGGGTGGGCGCAACATCCCGGAGAAGGCCGCCAATCTCCGCGCGCTCTACGGCCATTTGTGGGCCTGGCCGGGGAAGAAATTGCTCTTCATGGGCGGCGAATTCGGGCAGTCCGCCGAGTGGAACTACGGTGCGAGCCTCGACTGGCACCTTTGCCAATATGCCGACCACGAGGGCTTGCGGTTGCTGGTGCGCGATCTCAACCGGCTTTACGCCAGCGAACCGGCGTTGAGCGCGAGCGATCTCACTCCCGCAGGGTTCCGGTGGCTGGCGAGCTACGACGACCAGTCCAGCGTGATCGCCTATCTGCGCGCGGATCCGAGCGGGAAAACAATGCTCGCCGTCGTCTGCCACTTCACGCCGGTCGTTCGTCCGAACTACCGCGTCGGCGTGCCGCAGCGCGGTTTCTGGAAGGAAGTGATCAATACGAACAGCGAGTATTATGGCGGCAGCGGTCTCGGCAACGAGGGTGGACGGGAGGCGGAGAACGTCGCCGCCGACGGTTGTGCCCAGAGCATCCGGCTCACGCTTCCGCCGCTCAGCACGACCATCTTCAAGTGGACGGCGAGTGCGTAACTCCCTAAAGCCGAAACCCTCCGAAGTATTTCGGAGGGTTTCAAATTGGGTGCAGGGGCTGGATTTGAACCAGCGACCTTCAGGTTATGA
>CALFNN010000029.1 GCA_937902925.1 uncultured Opitutaceae bacterium | reverse complement strand
CGCCTGGTATGCCACCTCCAGCTTCACCCAGCAGTCCGGCCCCGCCGCCGTCCTCGATGCGCGCAACGCGGCCCCGGAAAACCAGATCACCTTCACCGGCTTCACCGCGGCGAACACCTCCTGGGTGACGACCCAGGGCGGCCAGTATAACGACCACGAGATCCGCCCCGTGCCCGAGCCGTCGACCTACGGCGCCGTCTTCCTCTCCGCCTGCCTCGCCCTCCTCGGCCTGCGCCGCTCCCGCCGCGCCCGTCCCGTCCGCGCCTGACCCCTCCGCTCACGCCACTGGCGGGCGCAGGCAGGTTCGCACGGCGTCCAGGAATTCCGCCGTCGAAAAAGGTTTCGCCAGCACCCGATCGACGCGCACGCGGTCGATTTCCCGCAGCTCCGGCACCGACAGCCGGCCGCTCACAATCATGATGCGGCCCGTGTAATGCGACGTGCGCGAGCGACGCGCCAGCTCGATGCCATCCAGCCCCGGCATGTTGACGTCGAACACCAGCAGATCGTAGTCGCCGAGGTGTCCTTCGAGATGCGCCCACGCGCGGGCGCCGTTGTCCGATTGCGTGACTTGATGCCCCGCCCGGCGAAGCACCGCGGTCAGCGCCTCCGAAACCAGCGATTCATCCTCGGCCAGAAACACGCGCACCGTGCCCTCTGACGCGACCGAAGCGACCGCGACCGGGATCCGCGGGGTTTCCGGCGGCGGCCAGACCGGCAGCACGATCCGAAACACCGAACCCTCGCCCGGCACCGAATCCAGTTCGACCCGGCCGCCGGCTTCCGTCACGATGTGCCACACCGTCGCGAGTCCCAGGCCGGTGCCCTTGCCTACTTCCTTGGTGGTATAAAACGGCTCGAAAATACGCTCGCGCACCGTCGGTGTGATCCCGAGGCCGTTGTCGCGAACCGAAAGCTGCTGCCATCCGAGCACCCGGCGACGCTCCGTGGCACCCGGCGGCTCCACCAGCCCGGCGGGCAGCTCCGTCGCCTCGACCCGGATGCACGGCGCCCAACCCGCGGGTTGCCGCGCGAGCTTCTCCAGCAACGTGTCGCGCGCGTTGATCAGGAGATTGAGGAGCACCTGGTTGAGATCGGTGGCGTTGAACCACAGCGGCGGCAGGTCCGCGGGCACGGCATTCTCCCAGAGAATCCGGCGGTCGACGGTCTGGCGCAACAGGGCGAAACAGCCCGCCACCAGCGCCTCCAGATGCACCTCGCCGATGCGACTGTCGCCCTTGCGGCCGAACGTCAGCAGCCGGCGCGTGAGCTCGGCGGCCCGCTGCACCGCCTGGATGATGACGGTGACCTCCTGTTGCAGGCGCGCATCGCCCGCCCAGTCCAGCTGGATCTCACCCGCCTTGAGCATGACCGGCGTGAGGAGGTTGTTGAACTCATGCGCGATGCCGCCGACGAGCTCGCCGACGGCACGCAGCTTGCGGGTCTGCGCGATTTCCTCATCGAGCTGCCGGCGCTCGGAAATATCCTCCGCCAGCACGCACAGCCGCGCGTGCCCGCTGGCGCCCGGCGCGAGCGGCACAAGCGTGAACACATGATGCTTGCGCGTTCCCTCGAGCCGGCGCTCCTCGCGCATGAGTCCGCCCGCCACCGGCCACCGGGCCAGCAGATCCGCGAGATGCCCGGCCCACTCCCGTTCCACGTTGAGGTCTTCCAGCCGGGACCCAACCGCGCTGCGGGCGGACACGCCACACAGCACCCCGGCCTGCCGGTTCAGCGCCAGCACGCGATCGCCGCCCGCGCCCCGCTCGAGCACGCACATGGCCATCGGAATGTTATCGTAGAGCGCCTGGAGCAGCGCCTCCTTTTCCGCCAGTTGCGCCGCCTGCCCTGCGATGCGGTGTCGCAGCGCCCGCTGCCGCAGCATGCCCCACGTCGCCACGATCAGCGCGACGGCGAGCATGGCGACGACATAGACCGCGAGTTGCTCGCGCGTGAACCTTGGTGAATCGAACTGACCGAACCACCGGCGGTAAATCTGGTCGAACTCACCCGTCCGATGCAGGATCGCCAGTCCCTCATTCAACCGCGCCAGCAACTGGGCGTCGCCTTTGTGCACCGCGATGCAATGCCGTATCTCGTAGTCGGCAAACGGCTGGCCGAACAACTTCACGTTTTTCAGCTTGATGCGCCCGATCACCGAAAACGCCGTGAGCCGCGAGACGAACACCCCGGCGCACACGCCTTGGTCCACCAGGCTCAGCCCCTCCTCCGAGGAACTCACGTGGGTCAGTTTCGGATGCAGCCCGTGATCCCGCAGGAAGGTCTCGCCCATGCTGCCGGCGCCGATGATCGCAAAATCGTGATTGTTGAAATCGGCGAGCGTGCGGATCGGGCTCCCCTGCTTCTGCACAAAAATCGTCCCCTCCAGCGTGAGATAGGGCACGGAAAAATCGACGTAACTCTCGCGGTCGGGCGCCTGGCTGTAAGCCTGCAGCAGATCGTAGGCGCCCTGCCGGAAACGCTCGTGGAGAATCTTCCCGGGGGCCGCCTCGCGCCGGATACGGAGATTCATCACCCGGGCCACGGCGTCGAGCAGCTCCACCGCAAAGCCCTGCGTCCGGCCGGCGGCGTCGCTGTAGCCATAGGGGTAACTGTCGCTCGTCACGCCGACGACCAGCGGTTGTCGATCCGCCAGGCGCCGGGTAAAATCCGGCGCCGGCGACGCCGCGTCTTCCGCACGCGCAACCGCACCGGCGAGCGATATCCACAGCAAGGCCCTGGCCACGCGCCAGCGACCGGCAGCCTGACTGGAGGGCGAAAACCGCGATGGACTCACGGAAGAAAGCGTAATCGATGTCTTATCGACCCGGCGGCGCCAGACTGAAATTTAACCCCACTCGATCGCAGCCGGACGTGCCACCGCCACCCACCGTGCCCGCGTTCGGAAAATGCAACAAGAAATGCCCCTCACCCGCCAAAAAACGACTCGCGACCAAACCTCCCGTCAGGCACTATCTCCGCCCCTTCAACTCGGTTACAAAATCCCTATGTCACTCCTCAAATTACGCCATTTGGGCGCGGGCGCATGCGCCGCGCTGCTGTCCTCTGCGGCTCGCGCCGGCGAAGCCGATATAAAAATTCCGGACCTCACCCAGGTGAGGTTCGACGGGTTGGGTGGCGTCAGCGGCATCACGCTGATGTATTTTGGCATCCTGCTCTGCGCCGTCGGCGCGGTCTTCGGCCTGGTGCAATACATGCAGACGAAGGCGCTGCAGGTGCACTCCTCCATGGCCAGCGTTTCGAACATGATCTGGGAGACCTGCAAGACCTACCTGTTCACGCAGGGCAAGTTCCTCGCGATCCTCTGGGTGCTCATCGGCGGCTGCATGGTTTATTACTTCGGCGTGCTCTCGGACAACAGCGCGGCCCACGTCGTCGTCATCCTGCTCGCTTCCGTGCTCGGCATCCTCGGCTCCTACGGTGTCGCGTGGTTCGGCATCCGCATCAACACCGTCGCCAACTCCCGCACCGCCTTCTCCGCCCTCAAGGGCAATCCGCTCGACACGCTCTTCATCCCCCTGCGCTCCGGCATGAGCGTCGGCCTGCTGCTCGTGTGCGTGGAATTGTTCTTCATGATCTGCATCCTGGTGTTCCTGCCGCGGAGCCTCGTCGGCCCCTGCTTCATCGGGTTTGCCATCGGCGAGTCCCTCGGCGCCTCCGTCCTGCGCATCTGCGGCGGCATCTTCACCAAGATCGCCGACATCGGCTCCGACTTGATGAAGATCGTCTTCAAGCTGCCCGAGGACGACCCCAAGAATCCCGGCGTCATCGCCGACTGCACCGGTGACAACGCCGGCGACTCCGTCGGGCCGACCGCCGATGGCTTCGAGACCTACGGCGTGACGGGCGTCGCGCTCATCGCGTTCCTTGCGCTCGCGCTCGCCGCCAACGCCTCGCTCTGCGCCACGCTCATCGTCTGGCTCTTCGTAATGCGCGCGCTGATGATCGTCACCTCGCTCGTCTCGTATTTCATCAACCAGGTCATCTCGAAGGCGAAATACGGCAACCTGAAGGATTTCGATTTCGAGGCGCCACTCACGCATCTCGTCTGGATCACCTCTGCGGTCTCCATCGGCATCACCTTCCTCGCCTCCTATTTCCTGCTGGCACACCAGACCGGGATCAACCCCGCACTCTGGTGGGTCCTCTCGGTCATCATCAGTTGCGGCACGATCGCCGGCGCCCTGATTCCCGAGTTCACCAAGATTTTCGTCAGCACCAACTCCCGGCACGTGAAGGAAGTCACCAACTGCTCGAAACACGGCGGCGCCTCGCTCAATATTCTCTCCGGTCTCGTCGCGGGCAATTTCTCCGCGTTCTGGATGGGCCTGATCATCATGTTGCTGATGTTCGTCTCCTACTATTTCTCCCAGAATCCGGCGCTGCTGGGGCTGATGCCCGAGAAGTTTGTCTTCGCCGCGCCGATCTTCGCGTTCGGCCTCGTCGCCTTCGGCTTCCTCGGCATGGGCCCGGTCACCATCGCGGTCGACAGCTATGGTCCCGTCACCGACAACGCCCAGTCCGTCTACGAACTCTCCCAGATCGAGGGCCGGCCCAACATCGCCGCCGAAATCGAGAAGGACTTCGGCTTCAAGCCCGACTTCGAGAACGCCAAATACCAGCTCGAGAAGGGCGACGGCGCCGGCAACACCTTCAAGGCCACGGCCAAGCCCGTGCTCATCGGCACCGCCGTCGTCGGCGCCACCACGATGGTGTTCGGCATCATCATGCTCCTGCAGAAAATGTATGAGAACCAAGTCGCCTCGGGCGTCGCCGGTCCGTTCAAGCCCGTCATCGACGCGCTCTCGATCGTGCAGCCCGAGATCATCCTCGGCCTCATCATGGGCGGCGCCGTCATCTACTGGTTCACCGGCGCCTCCTGCCAGGCCGTCGTCACCGGCGCCTACAGCGCGGTCGTCTACATCAAGGAGCACATGAAGCTCGATGCGAAGACCGCCTCCGAGAAGGACTCGAAGGAAGTCGTCCGCATCTGCACCGTCTACGCGCAAAAGGGCATGTGGAACATCTTCATCGTCGTGTTCTGCTTCGCCCTCGCGCTGCCGTTCTTCAACGCCTACTTCTTCATCGGCTACCTCATCGGCATCGCGTTCTTCGGCCTCTTCCAGGCCATCTTCATGGCCAACGCCGGCGGCGCGTGGGACAACGCCAAGAAGATCGTCGAGGTCGAGCTCCGCCAGAAGGGCACCGACCTCCACGCCGCGACCGTCGTCGGCGACACCGTGGGCGACCCGTTCAAGGACACCTCGTCCGTCGCGATGAATCCCGTCATCAAGTTCACCACGCTCTTCGGCCTTCTCGCCGTCGAGATCGCAGTGACGATGACGAACCAAAACACCAAGACCGCGATCGGCGCCTTCTTCTTCGTGGTCGCGCTGATCTTCGTCTATCGCAGTTTCTACGCGATGCGCATTCCCGACGAGGGCGCCGCCGCCGACCTCAAGTCGGCCAAGGGCTGAGCGCGTCCGTCACGCCTTCCTTCGGAGCGGAGCCGCACAGCTCCGCTCTTTTTGTGTCGACACGGAATCGATCCGCTTGCGCTGCCACCGTGCCGGACGAACAGTCGCGCATGCCCGCCCCCGACCTCGACGCCTATTTCGTCCGCATCCGCTACGCCGGCGCGCGCGCTGCGACCGCGGAGGTGCTCACCGCCATCCATCAGCATCATGCCCGGGCGATTCCGTTCGAAAATCTCGACGTTCTCCTCGGCCGGCCGATCAACCTCGAACTGGCCGCGATCGAGCAAAAACTCGTCCGGGAAAAACGCGGCGGCTACTGCTTCGAGCAAAACAATCTCCTCGCCGCGGTCCTCCGGGCGCTGGGTTTCCAGGTCACGCCGCTCATCGCCCGCGTGCGCTGGCAGGTGCCGCCCGAGGTCGACACTGCGCTCACGCACATGCTGCTGCGCGTGGACGTCGATGCCCGCTCGTTTCTCGCCGACGTCGGGTTTGGCAGCCGCGCGCTGTTCACCCCGCTGGCGCTGGAGTTCGATCGCGAACAGGGCGGGTCGATCGAACCGCGGCGCCTCGTGCAACGCGACCGGCTCGTCGTCTACCAGAATCGCGCCGACGACGCCTGGACCGATGTTTATCAATTTACGCTCGATGCGGCGCCCGCCATCGACTTCGAGCTCGGCAATTGGTTCACGTCGACGCATCCGCAGTCGCGGTTCCGGCAGAACCTGACGCTCGCCCGCGCCGGCGACGGCTGTCGCCACGCGCTCCTGAATCGCGAATTCGTCACCCGCTATGCGGGCGGCCGCACCGAGTCGCGCACGCTCGCCACCCCGGACGAACTCCTCGACGTGCTGGCGGAATTCTTCGGCTTGCATTTCCCGCCCGGCACCCGTTTCGGCCCGCCCGGCGCGCCGTGGCCGCGGTAAATCGAACGATTCGCTGAGGCGCGGCGGCACCAACCCGGCGCTCACGCCAGTGCGAGATTTTCCGGTGCAAAAAATGCACCGTCAATCCGTGCGGCTCATCGACCAAGTGATGCGCAGCCCGGCTCGATGATTTCGTGCATCGTCACGGCGGTTCATCGGGGCTCTGCCCGCGATGCGCCGGGAGAACGCCGTCATGCACGCCACTGCCGCTCATTCACCCACAGCCCGTCTCGGCACTCCCGCGGGGCGCCCCGGAGCGTTGCGCGGCCGTTTCGCACCGGCCCATCGAACGCTGGGTAACCCCGCCGGCATTTCGGCCACCTCACTTTCATGATCTCCGACCTCAACCAGGACAGCCACGGACCTGATGCCGTCACGCCGCCACTCGCGGCCGCCGGCCCATCGACGGAGTGCAACGCCATCGTGGCACGGATCGTCGAGAGGCACGGCCGCCGCGCCTCGCGCCTGGTGCCCATTCTGCAGGATGTGCAGGCCGAGTATCGCTACCTCCCGGCCGACGTGCTGAGCTACGTCGCGCGCGCGCTGAACGTCGCGCCCGCGCGCGTTTTCGGCGTGGCGACGTTCTATGCGCACTTCGCGATCAAGCCCAAGGGCCGGCACCTCGTCCGCCTCTGCGACGGCACCGCATGCCATGTGAAGGACTCCGTTCCGATCCTCGACGCGATCCGGAAAAAACTCGGCGTCGATGCGAAGAACCCGACCTCGCGCGACCTCTTGTTCACGGTCGAGACTGTCGCGTGCCTCGGCGCGTGCGGCCTCGCGCCGGTCGTCGTCGTCGATGACCAGGTCTACGGCGGCATGACGCCCGACAAGGGCGTCGCGCTCATCGACGCGATCGTCGCGAAGGAGGCTGCCGCATGACCGGGCCCGCCACCGACTCCACCAGCGGCGCCGTCGTCGCCCAGCGCCGCGTCATCGTCTGCGCCGGCACCGGCTGCGTCGCCAACGGCGCCGACCAGGTCTTCCAGGCGTTCGCCGGGCAGATCAAGGCCGCCGGCATCGCCGTCACGACCGAGTTCAAGGCCGGGGAACACGACCACGGCGATTCGCTGCGCCTGAACAAGAGCGGCTGCCAGGGCTTCTGCCAGATGGGCCCGCTCGTCACGATCCTGCCGGAGAACATCCTCTACACGAAAGTGAAGGCCGGGGACGTCGCCGAGATCGTCGCGACCACGCTCGTCGCCCGCGACGTCGTGCAGCGGTTGCTCTACGTCGATCCGGCCACGCGCAAGCCCTGCCGGGGTGTCGCCGAGATTCCGTTCTACCAGCGCCAGCAGCGCTTCGTCCTCCGCGAGTGCGGCACGATCGATCCCGAGAGCATCGAGGAATATCTCGCGCATGGCGGCTACGCCGCCGCGCGCAAGGCCGTCACCGCGATGACGCCCGAGGGCATCTGCCAGGAAATCCTGCAGTCCGGCCTGCGCGGTCGCGGCGGCGGCGGTTTCCCGACCGGCCGCAAGTGGGAGGCCGCGCGCACCCAGAAGGGCGCGAAAAAATACGTCATCTGCAACGCCGACGAGGGCGACCCCGGCGCGTTCATGAACCGCAGCGTGATGGAGGGCAACCCGCACTCCGTCCTCGAGGGTCTCATGATCGCCGCGCGCGGCATCGGCGCCGACGAGACGTTCATCTACGTCCGCACCGAGTATCCGCTCGCCGTCCAGCGCATGAAGCAGGCGGTCAAGGACGCCCAGCGTCTCGGCTTCCTCGGCTCGAACGTCTTCGGCTCCGGCCAGACACTCACCTGCGAGGTCATGGAGGGCGCGGGCGCGTTCGTTTGCGGTGAGGAGACCGCGATGATCGCCTCGATCGAGGGCCACCGCGGCATGCCGCGGCCGAAGCCGCCTTTTCCGGCGCAGAGTGGCCTCTGGAGCAAGCCGACCATCATCAACAACGTCGAGACGCTCGCGCATGCCGTCCGCGTGATCAACGACGGCGCGGAAAACTTCCGCCGGCTCGGCACCACCGCCTCGCCCGGCACCAAGACGTTCGCCCTCACCGGTCACGTCGCGAATACCGGGCTCATCGAGGTGCCGTTCGGCGCCACGCTCCGCGAGGTCGTGATCAACATCGGCGGCGGCATCACCGACCGCCGCGGCAAGATCGGCCCGAACAATTTCAAGGCCGTCCAGATCGGCGGTCCGTCGGGTGGCTGCCTCACCCGGGACCACCTCGATCTCCCGCTCGACTACGATTCGCTCCGCAGCGTCGGCGCGATGATCGGCTCCGGCGGACTCGTCGCCATGAACCAGAAGACGTGCATGGTCGGCATCGCGCGTTTCTTCATGGACTTCACGCAGCGCGAAAGCTGCGGCAAGTGCGTCCTCTGCCGCGAGGGCACGCGCCAGATGCTCTCGCTCCTCGACGACATCATCGAGGGCCGCGCCACCGGCGAGACGCTCGTCGTCCTCGAGAAACTCGCGCATGCCGTCCAGAAGGGTTCGCTCTGCGGTCTCGGCAAGTCCGCGCCGAACCCCGTGCTCACGACGCTGCGTTACTTCCGCGAGGAATACGACGCGCACGTCTTCCACAAGTGCTGCCCGACCGGCCAGTGCAAGGCGCTCGCCAAGGCGTCCATCGATCCGGCCAAGTGCAAGGGCTGCATGGCCTGCGCGAAAAAATGCCCCGTGGGCGCGATCAGCGGCGAGCGCAAGCAGCCGCACGTCGTCGACCCGCTGAAATGCACCGCGTGCGGCGTCTGCGCCGACACCTGCAAACTCGACGCCGTCGTCGGCGTGTAACGCGCCCCGTTCACCATCTTCCGTCGCAATTTCAATGACCACTTTGGTTTCACCCGCCACGAAAACGCTGAATATCGACGGCCTCGACGTCGCGATCAACGGCGAGCGCAACCTGCTCGAGTTGATCCGCAAGGCCGACATCGAACTGCCCACGTTCTGCTATCATTCCGACCTGAGCGTCTACGGCGCCTGCCGGCTCTGCCTCGTCGACATCGAGGGCCGCGGCATCCAGGGCGCGTGCTCCACGCCGCCCGAACCCGGCCTCAAGGTCCGCACGCACACCGAGGAAATCCGGGAGATCCGCAAGATCACGCTCGAGCTCCTCCTCGCGAATCACGACCAGCAGTGCCCGACCTGCCTCAAGAGCGCCGCGTGCCAGCTCAAGGCCGTGGCCCGCCAGCTCGGCGTCGGCCAGGTGCGCTTCAAGCGTGTCCACGAGCCCCGGCCGCTCGATCTTTCGTCGGTCGCCCTCATCCGGGATCCGAACAAATGCATCCTCTGCGGGGACTGCGTCCGCTTTTGCGCGGAGGTCCAGAGCGTCGGCGCCATCGACTTCGCGTATCGCGGCCACGATGCCGCGGTGCTGCCCGCGTTCGGCGACGGGATCGGCGCGGGCGAGTGCGTCAACTGCGGCCAGTGCGCCGCGGTCTGCACCACCGGCGCACTCACGCCGCGGCCCGAAATCGAGCCGGTCTGGCAGGCGCTCAACGATCCCACGAAATTCGTCGTCGCCCAGGTCGCGCCCGCCGTCCGCGTCGCGATCGGCGAGGAGTTCGGCCTCGAACCGGGCACCGCCACCAGCGGCCAGATGGTCGCCGCGCTCAAGCGCCTCGGGTTCGACCGTGTCTACGACACGTCGTTTGCCGCCGACCTCACCGTCATCGAGGAGGCCAACGAGTTCCTCAAGCGCAAGGCCAGGGGCGAAAAACTCCCGCAGTTCACGAGTTGCTGCCCCGGCTGGGTGAAATTCGCCGAGCAATATTTTCCCGACCTGCTGCCGAACCTTTCCACCTGCAAGTCGCCGCAGCAGATGCTCGGCGCGCTCTGCAAGGAATTCCTCCCCGGCGAACTCGGCCGCGAGCGCCGGGACATCGTCGTCGTCGCGATCATGCCGTGCACCGCGAAAAAGTTCGAGGCCAAGCGCCCGGAGCTCGCGCGCGACGGCTCGCCCGATGTCGACCACGTGCTCACCACGCAGGAACTCGCGCGCATGATCGAGGAGGCCGGGCTGCGTTATCGGAAACTCGCACCCGAATCCTACGACATGCCGATGGGCTTCAAGACCGGCGCCGGTGTGCTCTTCGGCAACTCCGGCGGTGTGAGCGAGGCCGTGCTGCGTTACGCCGCGGAAAAAATCAGCGGCGAAAAACTCCGCAGCCCCGACTTCCACGCCGTCCGCGGCGAGGACGGCATGCGCCTCGCCACGATCGTGATCGACGGCACCGTCCTGAAGCTGGCCGTCGTCCACGGCTTGAAAAACGCCCGTGCGCTCGCCGACAAGGTCCGCAAGGGCAAAACCGACCTCGACCTCATCGAGGTCATGGCCTGCCCGGGCGGCTGCATCGGTGGCGCGGGCCAGCCGGTGTCGCGCGACCGCAGCGTGCGGCAGCTCCGCACCCGTGGCATCTACGACGTCGACAAGAACCTCGACCTCCACAAGTCGCAGGAGAACCACTTCGTCACCGAGATCTACTCGCGCCACCTGGGCGAGATCGGTGGCAAGAAAGCCCACCAGTTGCTGCACACGCACTACGTCAACCGCGCCGTCTCGTGACGGCGCCCTCCTCATGCCCCCGAAGTCTCCCGCACCCGTCAAGCACCCCGCTTCGACCGGTGGCCGGCGGCCGCGCCGCCCGACTCCCGTCGACCCGGGGCCGCTCATCTACAACCCACCGCCGCCCGAGGTGCGCGCCCAATGCGCGCGCGACAACGAGCTGCGGCAACGCCTCTACGCGGCCAGCCTGCTGGTCCGGCGCAACCACTGCGGCTGACCGCCGCAGTCCCCGGTCATGTCTACGCTCCGATCGACCCTTCCTCCCTCGGCCGCCCTGTGGTGCGCCGTCGCCCTTCTGACTCCCGGGCGCGCCTCGGCGCAGCCGGCCTCCGACCTTCCCACCCGCCTGCCGGTCTTCTCCGTCGAGGAAAACGCGCCGCGCGCCGACGACGTCACGCGTTTGCCCTTCGCCATCACGCGCGCCAGCCGCGACGGCCATTCCGTCACGACGTTGATGGATGCCATCGGCCGCGCGCCGGGCGTGATCATGCAGGAAAGCTTCGGCGGCTTCGAACCGCCGCGCCTCTCCATCCGCGGCTCCGGTTTGCAGAGCGCGCCCTCGAGCCGCGGCGTCGCGCTCCTGCTCGACGGTTACCCGCTCGGCCTTGCCGACGGCTCGTTCAACAGCGCGCTGGTCGAGCCGCAGATCGCCGACCGCATCGAGGTCTACCTCGGCAACGCCAGCAGCCGCTACGCCCCCGCCGCCCTCGGCGGCGCGTTCAGCCTCATCACCACGCCGGCGCCGGGACCTTCCGTCACCGCGCTGCGCGCCGAGGCCGGTTCGTTCGGGGCCTTTCGCCTCCTCGCCACCGGCGACGTGACCCGGGCCGACACCGTCCTGCGCGGCACCGCGGCCTTCACGCGACAGGACGGCTACCGCGAACACAGCAGCCAGGAACGCTCGACGTTTTTCGCCAGCGCCCGCTACCCGTTCCCCGGCGGCCCCGAGGCCACGGTCTCCCTCTATCACACCCGGCCGGTCTACGACGTGCCGGGGCCGCTGACGCTGGCCGTGGCGCAGGCGGCCCCGCGCACCGTGACCAGCGATGTCCTGCGCGACCAGCCACGGCGCGAATCCGACACCACGCAGGTCAACGCGCAACTGATGCGCCAGACCTCGACGCTGCTGTTCGACGGCGGCGTCTCCTGGCTGCACACCGACGACTGGTTCCGCCAGCTCCGGGCCAACGGCACCAGCGACTCCGCCAGCGACGATCTCACGTTCCGCGCGTCAGCCGGCCGCCGCTTCGAGATCGGCGGCGGTGAACATTTTCTCCAGTTGGCGACCACGGCCTCCCGCGGCTGGCGCGACCTGCGCCGGTTTGTCAACGACTCCGGCGCCACCGGCGCGCTCTTCGGTCACGACGGCCTCGCGGCCACGACGGCGGCCGTCGAGGCCGAGGATATCATCCGCCTGCGCGACAATCTCGCGATGACCGCCGGCGTCAGCGCACTCGTCGTCCGCCGCGACATCGCGGACCGGCTCCCGTCCGACGCCGGGCCGGCGAACACCACCGAAGCGCTCCACTCGTCGGCCGTGCAGCCGCACGTGCGCCTGCTGTGGGGCGCACGCTCCGACGTCGCCTTTTTCGTCGGCTTCTCGCGCGCGATCGAACCGCCCACCTTCGACGACATGTTTGTCGTCGCCGGCTCCTACCCGAACCTCGCGCGCCGCAGCCAAACCCTCGCCAACCAGCGCTCCACCACCTGGGAAATCGGCAGCATGGGCACGCGCGGTCCGCTCGGCTGGGACGTCGTCGCCTACCACGGCGACTGGACGAACGAAATCCTCCGCCTTGCGGATGCCTCCGGCCTCCCGCGCGGCGCCGTCAACGCCGGCCCCACGCGCCACCTCGGCCTCGAGACTTCGGCCTACTGGCGCATCCTCGACGGCCACCACCGTCTCAAGCTCGTCGCCACCGCCGCGTGGAGCCGTTTTTATTTCGACCACGATCCGGTCTACGGCCGCAACCGCCTCGCCGGCGCCCCGCCGCACCAGGGCTCCGCCAAGCTCAGCTACGAGCACCCGTCCGGATTTTTCGCCGCCACCATGCTCGACTGGACCGCCGGCCCGACCCCCGTCGACCACGGCAATCGCCTGTCCTATCCCGGCCACGTGCTCACCAATCTCCGCGTCGGGTGGCGCCACGACAAGCAATGGACCGCCTTCGCGGAGGTGAAAAATCTCCTCGATCGCCAGCACATCGCGAGCACGGCCGGCGTGCTCGACCTCGTCCGCAATCCCGCCGCCACCTCGGTCTTTCTCCCCGGCGTCGGCCGCGCGTTCACCCTCGGCCTCGAATGGCACCGCTGATCGCCCGCCTGAACCAATCCCGTCACCTCCCCGCCTCGACGCGCGCTTGTTGTAAACTAATAGTTTACAACCTCCCGGGCCCGGCCCCGCGCCCGGGAGATCGGAAGGGAACATGATCGGCGCCCTCGGCACCACTTTCCTTTTCGCGTTCAACGCGATCTTCGCCAACCGCTCCGCCAAGATTCTCGGCGGCAATCTGGCGAACCTCCTCCGGCTTCTCGCCGCGGTCCTCATCCTCGGCGCTTGGGCGCATCTCGGCGGTCAGGGCTTGCGGGGCGCCTCGCTGGGCTGGTTTTTTCTCAGCGGACTCGCCGGCTTCGGCCTCGGCGGCGTCGCGATGTTTCAGGCGCTGCCGCGCCTCGGCTCGGCGCTGGCCATGCTCATCGTGCAATGCGGTTCTTCGCTCGTCGCCGTCGCCGTCGAGTGGGGGTGGCTCCACTCGCACCTGACGCTGTCGCAGGCCGCCTTTGTCGTCGTCACCCTGCTCGGCGTCGTCGCCGGCCTGCTCCCGCGCGGCCGGCCGGGCCTGCCTCCCGTCGTGCTGCGCGCCGGCGTGGCCTGGGCGGCGTTGTCCGCGTGCGGCCAGGGCCTCGGCGCCGTCCTCAGCCGCAAGGCCTTCCAGGTCGCCGCCGCGGCGCACGAACACCCCGACGCCGCCACGACCGCCTATCAACGCGCTCTTGGCGGCTTGTTTGTCGCGCTGCTCGTTGTCGTCGTCGCGTCGGGAGCGGCGCCGCGCCCGAGGGAAGCGACCTGCAATTCGCCCCGCGCCTGGCCGTGGGTTCTCGCCAATGCCCTCACCGGTCCGGTCCTTGGCGTCACGTGTTTTCAGTGGGCGCTCAGCACGACGCCCGCCGGCATCGTGCAACCCGTCGTCGCCACCGCGCCCCTCGCCACGATTCCCTTCGCGATGTGGTTCGAGCACCTCCGCCCCCGCCCGCTCTACTATGCGGGCGCGCTGCTCGCCGTCGCCGGGGTCATCGGCCTCTTCTGCGCTCGTTGATCACGGCGGCGGCGGTGCCCGAACTCGACATCGCCCGCGGGCGCGGTAGGCTCGCGTGTCGTTTTCCGCCTATGAAAACTCCCCGCGTCCGCGCCGTGTTGTCCGTTCTCCTGCTCGCGCCCGCGCTGGGTTTGCTCCCGGGAGTCCGCGCCGCCGATGCCGACTTCGATCGCTTCGTCGACGACTTTGCCGCCGACTGGGTCCGCGCCGACCCGGAGTCGGCCACCGCGCATCAATACTTCGCCGGCGCCGAGCAGGACGCCCTCGACCGCCAGTTGACACCGATCACCGCGGAAGCCCGCGCCGCCCGGGTGACCCGGGCCCGGTTCGGCCTCGGCGCGCTGCAACAATTCGATCGCGCGAAACTCGACTCCACCGAGCGCATTTCCGCCGCGATGCTCGAGTGGCAGCTCGACGATATCGTGCGCAACGAGCCGTTCGCCGACTACAGTTTCGTCTTCCAGCAGTTCAGCGGGCTCCAGGTGAATCTCGTCAACTTCCTCAGCCAGACCCATCCGATCCGCAACCGCCGCGACATCGAGAATTATCTCGCCCGCCTCGATCTCGTCGCCGGCCAGATCGACGAGGGCATCGCGCAGGCCCGCGAACGCGCCAGCCGCGGCATCCTCCCGCCGAAATTCATCCTCGCATCCACGATTCAGCAGTTCGACCGGTTCCTCGGCGACGCGCCGCGGCAGAACGTCCTCGTCGCCTCGCTCGACGAGCGCGCCGCCAGGATCGCCGGCCTGCCCGCGGATGAGCGCGCCGCCCTCGTGGCCGCCGCCGAGCAGACCGTCGCCGCCGCGATCATCCCCGCCTTCCGCCGCGCCCGCGACCTGTTGCAGGAGCAGTTGCCCCGCGCCACCGACGACGCCGGCGTCGACCGTTTTCCCGATGGCGCCGCGATCTACGCGCAGGCGCTGCACCATCTCACGACCACCGACTACACCGCCGCGCAAGTCCACGAACTCGGCCTGAAGGAGGTCGCCCGCATCGAAAGGGAGATGGACGGCCTCCTCCGGCAGATCGGCTACGCGAACGGCACGATCAAGGAGCGGATGGAAAAACTCGACGCCGACTCGCAGCCACCCGCCACGCCCGATCCCCGCCCAATGCTCCTCGCGAAATACGAGAGCATCCTGCGCGACGCCGAACGCCGCGCCGCGCTCATCTTCGACCTCCGGCCCAAGGCGCCCGTGATCGTGAAACGCGAGCCGCCGTTCACCGAGAAAAGCGCCGC
Source organism: uncultured Opitutaceae bacterium (assembly GCA_937902925.1). Classification (GTDB taxonomy): domain Bacteria; phylum Verrucomicrobiota; class Verrucomicrobiia; order Opitutales; family Opitutaceae; genus CALFNN01. The sequence goes on along the minus strand of CALFNN010000029.1, from coordinate 40,867 downwards.
CGCCCACTATACGTTCCCCGCCCGCGACGGCTCGCGCCCCGGCACCTTCTGGGCGCCCTTGCCGGGACCGACTTTCGAGATTCCCGAGATGCGCACGCTGGTCTATCACGAAGCCGTCCCCGGCCACCATTTCCAGATCGCTCTCCAGGAGGAGTTGACGGACCTGCCCCGCTTCCGCCGCGACCGGGTCTTCGGCGTCATCTCCGCCCATGCCGAGGGTTGGGCGCTCTACGCCGAGCAGCTCGCCGCCGAGAACGGCTGGTATGATGGCGACATCCCGGGCCATCTCGGCCAGCTCGGCGACGAACTTTTCCGCGCCCGCCGGCTCGTCGTCGACACCGGCCTCCACGCGATGCACTGGACCCGCCAGGAGGCGATCGACTACGGCATCAGCCCGGCCGAGGTGGAGCGCTATGTCGTCTGGCCCGGCCAGGCGTGCTCCTACAAGATCGGCCAGTTGAAAATCCTCGAGCTGCGCGCGAAGGCCCGGGCGGCGCTCGGCGCCAAGTTTTCGCTGAAGGAATTTCACAACGCCATCCTCCGCGCCGGCAACGTCCCGCTCGCCGTGCTCGACCCCGTGGTCGACGACTTCATCCAGTCGGCCCGCGCCGGAAAGTAACCGCGCCGCCGGTCCCTCGGCCGGATCGCGCGGCGTTTTGAACTTTTCCGCGCCTTTCGCCGACTTGTCTGATAATGACACCTCGTCTCCCTCCAGCGGGAGACGGCTCCATGGATGACGCCGTCCTGCAACTCGAATCGCTTTACCGCGATCTTTCACCGGCCCTGCTCGCCTACTTCCGCCGCCAGCGCGCGCTCGCCGGCTCTGCGGAGGATTTGCTCCAGGACACCTTCGTCCGCGCGATCCGCGGCTTCGGCCGGCTGCACGCCTCGATCTCCCCGCGCGCCTACCTTTTTGGCATCGCCCGCCACGTCGGCCTCGACGCGCTCCGCTCTTTGCCGCCGACCGGCGAACTCGTCTCCGAACCCGCCGCACCCGCCGCCGCGCCCGAGGATGCGCGGATCGAGTCGATGCGCCAAGCCATCGCCGCGCTGCCCGACGCCCAGCGCGAAACCCTCCATCTCAAACTCCACCACGAACTCTCCTACGAGGAAATTGCCGAAGTGCTCGGCATCCCCGTCGGCACCGTCCGCTCGCGACTGCACCACGCCGTAAGCCAACTCCGCGCCGCGCTCACCTCTGGCAACTCCACTCCATGAAATCCGAAATGCTCGAAACCCTTCTGCTCGACCGCGCGCTCGGTGAACTCTCGCCCGAGGTCGCCGCACTCCTCGACGCCCACCTCGCGCAAAACCCCGACGCCGCCCGCCGCGCCGCCGAACTCGCTGGCACGCTCCAACTGGCCCGCGCCGCCACCGCCGCGCCCGTCGCATCCGCGCCACACCCGCTCGACGTCGGCCGTCTCCGCCGCGCCCAGCGCACCCAGCGGTCCGCCGCCCGTCGCGTCGAGATTTTCCGCCTCGCCGCCTGTCTCGCGCTTGGCCTCGGCCTCGGCTGGCTGGCGCACGCTCCCCAGCCGCGCCTGGAAATCGCCGCCGCCACGCCACACCGCGCCACGCCGCTACCCGCTGTCTCGCCGGCGGGATTTTGGTCGGTCGCGCGGATTGTCGCCGAGGAGCAGGCGCGACGCGGCACCAACGATCGCAACGAAACCCGTTATGCCCTGCGTTGGGAGTCCCCGACGAAACAACCGCGCCTGGAGGAAAAACCATGACCACCACATCGCACCACCGCCGCTGGTTCCGTGTCGCACTCGCGCCGCTCGCCGCCGCGCTCCTGCTCCTGACCGGATGCCTCGAGCAACACCTGCTCTGGTCGCCCGATGGCCGGCGCGCCGCCGTGATCGACAAGGATCACGGCCTTTATCTCTGCACCGCCGATGGGACACTTTCGCCACCGCTCGTGCCGGATGTTTTTCGCGTGGCCTGGCTGGGCGATTCGCAACAACTCGTCCTCGCCCGCAAGCACAGTGAAACCCAGTGGCTGCCTATTGCCCGGGCGATGGGCCGGCCGCGCGCCGAAGCGCTCGTCGCGGAGGCCGACGCCCTCTGGCAGAAACTTCAGACCGGCGCCCAATGGGGCAGTCTGTGGCGTGCCCGCTCGATGTTCGAAGGGCGGGACCGCGGCGAAACCCTGATCGAAATCTACCTGCGCGACCGCCACGGCGAAGCGTTGCACACCAAGCTCAACACTGGCGAATGGGCCGAAGTGGCCGGCCGCAACGCCGACATCTACGAACTCGTGATGGCCAAGATCGACGGCGACAAGATCGTCACCGGCACGCAGCTCTACGAAGGCATCGACGAGATCGCCGATTGCCGCGTTTCTCCCGGCGACAAGGCCGTCGCCTTCGTGACCCAGATCGCGGAGGACAAGGATGAGGATGGGCGGCTCTGGGTCGTGCAAGTGAACACGTCCACCCCGCAGCTCGTCGCCGAGCGCGTCGCGTTTTTTCCCGACTGGACCGCCGATGCCCGCTCGCTCGTTTACCTCCAATCCTCCGGCGCCTCGGCCAAGGACGATGTGCGGCTGGGCACGCTCGTGCAACGCGTGGTGCTCAACACCGACGCCAAGATCGAGGTCAGCCCCGACCGGAAAGAACTCGGCGGAGGGATGTTTTCTTCGCTCTGGCGCATTCGCTGCCTCCGCGACGGTCGCATCCTGTTCAATGCCGCCGAAATCACCCTGCCCGTCGCCGCCGGGGATCTCGGCGACCAACGCGAGCAGCTCTTTGCCCTCGACCTCGCCCGCCAGTCCACGCTGGTCCGCCTGATCCCGCGCAAGCACGAGAGTAAACTGCCCCAATCGCTCGCCTTCTTCGAGGTGAGCCCCGACGAACGGCAGGTGCTCTGCGGGTGGATCGATGGCACCGTAGACGTCGTCACACTCGCTACCGGCGAATTGAATAAAGTGCAGGAAGCCGGGGAAAACTCCGTGCAAGGCGCGCCCGTCTGGCGGAAAGACGGCGAATTCACCTACGCCCGTCGCACCGAGGCCAAGGATGGCAAGAAGCCGGCGCGCTCCGTCGAGGTCGTGCTCGCCACCGCCGACAAGGACGGCAACTACAAGGAAAGAGTCCTGAGCTCGAGCTGGCCCGACGAAATGGTGAACAAACTCTTTTCCGAAAAAAACTGACCGCGGCGCCACCGTTGGCAGCCCTCGTTTACCATTGGTCCTCGCTCGTGCATTTGTAAACTAATAGTTTACATTGGCGCATCGCCAACTTGTCGCTTCCCCCTCTCGGACCATACGCGATTCGCGAGTTGCCCGGTGGCGGCCGGTCGGTAGCGTCCGCCGTCCCATGCGACTGCCCCTCCACCTGTTTGCCGCCGTTCTTCTCCCATCGTTCGTCATGGCCGCGGAACTGCCCTATGCCACGGAGTCCGCATTCGGTGACCTGAAGTTCAACCAGCCGCTCGCCGTCGTCACGCCGCCGGGCGAGACCGACCGTGTCTTCGTCATCGAGAAACCCGGCCGCATCCTCGTGATCGACGACCTCGCGCACCCGCGGAAGAGCGTCTTCCTCGATCTCCGCGAGCGGGTCGGCAGCGACGAAAGCGAACAGGGCGTCCTTGCCCTCGCGTTTCATCCCGACTACGCGCACAACCGCCAGTTCTACGTCTGGTATACGAGCGATCCGCCCGGCTTCCGGAGCGAACGCGAGGACCGGCTCTCGCGCTTTCTCGCCTCGGCCGGCAATCCGAACGTCGCCGATCCCGCCTCCGAGCAGCAACTCATCGCGCAACCCGACGAGGCCCGCAACCACAACGGCGGCGAACTCCTCTTCGGCCCCGACGGCTATCTCTATCTCTCGATTGGCGACGAGGGCGGCGCCAACGACCAGTTTCAAAACAGCCAGCGCATCGACAAGGATTTCTTCTCCGGCATCCACCGCCTCGATGTCGACCGGCGCCCCGGCAGCCTGACGCCCAACCCCCACCCCGCTGTCCACCCCGGCAGCTACTCGATCCCACACGACAATCCGTTCGTCGGCGCCACCAGCTTCAACGGCCGCCCGGTCGATCCGGCGCGCGTCCGCACCGAATTCTGGGCCGTCGGCCTGCGCAACCCGTGGCGGATGTCCTTCGATCCCGCGACGGGCAAGCTCTGGTGCGGCGACGTCGGCCAAGGTTTGCACGAGGAGGTCGACCTGATCGTGCGCGGCGGCAACTACGGCTGGAATTACCGCGAGGGCGCGTTCCCTTTCCGCGGCCGCCCGCCGGCCGCGGCGAAGTTCACCGAGCCGATCTGGGACTACCCACATACGGAGGGCATCTGCATCACTGGCGGCCTCGTCTCCCATGGCTCGCGCTATCCCGACCTCGCGGGAAAATATCTTTTCGCCGACTACGCCTTCGGCCGGGTTTGGGCGCTCGACCCCGATGGCGACAAGATCGTCGGCCCGGAACGCGTGAAACAGGTCGCCCAGTCGATCGGCATCGTCTCGTTTGCCCGCGACCCGCGCAACGGCGACGTTCTTCTCGCCAACATCGCCAGCGGCGAGGTGCTCCGGCTCGTCCGCAATTCTGCCGCGCGGTGATCGTCTTCCCGACCCAAGCCACAAATTGCCGGAGTCTGCCCGCGCCGTGTTTCTTTCCCGATCGTTTCATCTCCGGCTGATCCTGCTGGGCACGCTCCCCGGTCTTGTGCTTTTCCCCGCCCGCGCCGCCGCGCCGTTGCCGTTCGCGACCGAGCCGGCGTTCGGCAGCCTCCGGTTCAACCAGCCCGTGCAGGTCGTGTTCGCGCCGGATGCCACGCCGCGCACGTTTGTCGTCGAGCTCACCGGCTGCATCGCGGTCGTGCGCGATCCCGCCGCGCCGAAGCGCGAGGTGTTCCTCGATCTCACCCGGAGCATCGGGCCGCAACACGACCAACATGGTCCGCTCTCGGCCGCGTTTCACCCCCGGTTTGCCGAGAACGGGTTTCTCTACGTGTGGTCGTCCATCTCCACCGGCGGCCAGCGTTCCAACCGCCTCTCACGGTTCCACTGCTCGACGGCCAATCCCGCCGTAGCCGACCCCGCGTCGGGCACACCCCTCCTCACGCAGTCCACCGGTCCCGGCGGTCACGACGGCTGCACTCTTCTCTTCGGCCCCGATGGCTACCTCTACGTTTCCGTCGGCGACGGCGACGAGCACTACAACGAGCCCGTCATCAGCCACCAGCGGATCGACCGCAGTTTTTTCGGCGCCATCCTCCGTCTCGACGTCGATCGCCAGCCCGGCAGCCTCGCCCCGAATCCCCACCCGTCGGTTCACGCCGGCTCCTACGCCGTGCCCGCCGACAACCCGTTCGTCGGCGCCACGAGTTTCAACGGCCGGCCGGTCGACCCCGCGCACGTGCGGACCGAGTTTTGGGCCGTCGGCCTGCGCAATCCGTGGCGGATGGCATTCGACCCCGCGACCGGCCGCCTTTGGTGCGGCGATGTCGGCCTGCATTTGCGCGAGGAGGTCGACGTGATCGTGCGCGGCGGGAACTATGGCTGGAACTACCGCGAAGGCGCGATCGCCGGTCCGGCGGGTCGCCCACCGGCCGGGGTCCATTTCGTCGAACCCGTGTGGGACTACGAGCACAGCCAGGGCCTTTGCATCGTCGGCGGCTTCATCTACCACGGCAAAACGTTCCCTGAGCTCGAGGGAAAATATCTTTTCGCCGACTACAACCTGGGCAAGGTCTGGGCGCTCGATCCCGATGGCGACAAACCCGTCGGCCCGGACCGCGTGAAGCAAATCGCCACCGCCCAGTCCATCGTCGCCCTCACGCAGGACCCGCACAACGGGGAGGTGCTCCTCACCAGCCTCTCCACCGGCCAGATTCTTCGCCTGGTGCGCAATTCCCGCTCGAGATAGCGGCGCTCCGCCCGGGCCGGCCGCTCAAGTCGTCGCCACCGGCACGGTCGCCGTGCCCCCGGACTGATCCACCACGCAAGTCACCTTCACCGGCGCGGCGGTGATCTTGCCGAAAATCGTCGTGAGTGCGGCGCTCGCCGCATCGCGCCCGCGCGAGATGACCGCCATGTGCTCGGCGGGAATATGGTCCGTCGGGTCGAACAGCCGCCATTCCCCGCCCAGCCACGCCTCGAAGCAGGCGTGAAAATCCATCGGCTCCAGCCCCGCCGCGTAGCCGCCGACATACCGCGCCGGGATGCTCAGCGCGCGGCAGAACGCGATCGCGAGGTGCGTGTAGTCGCGACACACCCCTTTGCGCGACTCCCACACGTTCCACGCCGACGTGCGCGAATCCGTCGCGTTCGGCGCGTAGGTCAGGTTGGTGTCGAGCCACGCGCAGATCGCCCGCACCTGCTCGGCCCGGTCCTCGGTCTTGCCAAACAGCTCCCACGCAACCGGCGCAAACCGGTCGCTCTCGCAGTAGCGGCTCGGCAGCATGTAGGTCAGGATCGCCAGCGGCAGCCGGCCCGGATTGTCGGCCTTTACGATGTCCGGCAGCGGCGGACGCGTCACCTCGACCGTCGCCGCGTAGCGAAACTCGAACGGCCCGGTCGGCACCTCGCACCGCAGCACGCGCCCGCCCTTCGAGTTCTCCACGACCTCCGTCGGCACCTCCGGCGCGCACACGATGCGCTCGCCCACGAGGCGCTGCTGCGCATCGGTGTTGGCCAGGACATTGAACGTGAAAGCGGCCGTGGGCGTGGCGATTTGGTAGCCCAGCGTGCAGCCGACGGAGAGGTTCATGGCCGCCGGAGTGTGGCGGCGTTCGGCTCCTCCGCAACCCGAACGTAACATCCGGCGCCGGCGTCCGGCGCACGTTTGCAATCGCCCGATGCCTCCTCCAACGTCCGCCGTGGCAGCGTCCACCCAAATGCGGCGGTTGCTCGCTCGTCCGCCGTTTTGGATTCCTGCCTTCCGGGTTTCCTCCTTTTCCTCCAGAAATTCCCGCTCCCATGCACTACGTCCCCTTCGGCCGCACCGGCGTCAAAGTCTCCCCGCTCACCCTCGGCTGCATGATGTTCGGCGGCAAAACCTCGCCCGAGGATTCCGCCCGCATCATCGACCGCGCCCTCGACGCCGGCATCAACAGCCTCGACACCGCCAACGTCTACAACGACGGCCGCAGCGAGGAAGCCACCGGCGCCGCGCTCAAGCGCAACGGCAAGCGCGCCCGCGTCTTCCTCGCCACCAAGGTCCACCGGCCGATGGATCCGACCGACCCCAACGCCGCCGGTCTTTCGCGCCGCCACATCATCGCCGAGTGCGAGGCGAGCCTGCGCCGGCTGCAGACCGACTACATCGACCTCTACCAGTTGCACCGCCAGCAGACCGACACTGCGATCGACGATACGCTCCGCGCGCTCGACGACCTCGTCCGCGCCGGCAAGGTCCGCTACCTCGGCACGAGCACGTGGGCCGCATGGCAGGTCACCGAGGCGCTCTGGTGCGCCGACCGCCACCACCTCAACCGCTTCGTCTGCGAGCAGCCGCCCTACAATCTCCTCGACCGCCGCGTCGAGCGCGAACTCCTGCCGATGTGCCGCACCTACGGCATCGCGACGATTCCCTGGAGCCCCATCGGCGGCGGCCTGCTCTCCGGCAAGTATCGCGTTGGCTCCGCGCCCGCCGCCGGCACGCGTTACGCCAACACCAGCGAAAACCCGCTCCTCGCGAAACGCTGGACCGACGCCTCGCTCGCCATCGTCGAGAAACTTCTCCTGCTGGCCGACGCGCGCCACGTCCCGCTCTCACAATACGCGCTGGCGTGGGTCATGCACCAGCCTGGCGTCACGAGCCCCATCGTCGGCCCGCGCACCTACGAGCAGCTCGAGGACAACCTGAAGGCGCTCGACCTGAAACTCTCCGAGGCCGAGTTGAAGCGGATCGACGAGATCGTCCCGCCCGGCACGCACACTTCGCCCTACTACGAGGCCGACTTCGGCCCGCATCCGCACCGCTGGTAATGCGGCGGGCCGGGCGAGCCCGGAATGCCGCCCGGGGAAGCGACCGCCCGGTCATGACCTCGGGGAGCGCCCACTGCGCATATTTTGGAGACACGGACGGCGGTGCTAATAATCCATCGCCGAATCGCGACGCCGCTTCTTTCGCTCCCGCCCGAGCCGAATTAAGGGCGAAATGATAGTCTGGAACCCCAACTTCGAAACCGGTCATCCCGATATCGATCGCGAACATCGGGAGATCTGCGAACGCCTGAATGAGATCGAGGTCGCGCTGGAAACGGGCGTCGACCGCGACCAGATCGCCGGGATGGTCTCGATCCTGCAGCGCTACACGCACGTTCACTTTCGCCGTGAGGAGACGGCGATGGCCTGCGCGAAATGCCCACGCCACGATGACAATTGTGCGGCCCACGCCAGGTTCTCCGCCCGCCTCGAACGCTGGCTGGAGGTGCTGACGATTCCCGACATGCCGGTGGACGTCGCCCAACAGGTTCACGCCGAAAGCTGCCGGTGGATTCAACAGCATCTGCTGCAGATCGATTCGAACCTGCGCCAATCCCAGCCAGCCTGATCTCGGCGTCCCGTCGCGTTTGAACTTTTCGCGGAGAACGGACCGGGAGGTCCGTTCTCCGCAAAATCCAACAATCGACGGACGCGGGCCTGAACCGTCGGAGTTGGCCGCCCCAACCTATTCCCAGCGCAAGGCCTCCGTGGGATTGACCCGGACCGCACGCAGCGCCGGCACCAGGCAGGCCACCACCCCTGCGGCCCCGAGCGTGAGCAACGTGCCCCCGAACGCCACCACGTCGTTCGGCGCCACGCCGTAGAGAATAAACGCCAGCAGCTTCCCGGCAAAATACGCCACGACCAGACCGAGCGCGAGCCCGATGACCAGCCGCGTCCCGCCCTCGCCCAGGATCATCAGCAGCACGTCGCGCGGCTCCGCGCCGAGCGCCATCCGCACGCCGATCTCCTGCGTGCGCTGGCTCACCGAATAACTCATCACGCCATAGAGGCCCACCGCCGCAAGCACCAACGCCACGCCGCCGAAGATCCCAAAAATCCAGGCGATGAGCCCCTTGTAAAAACGCGCGTCAGCCACCATCGCCTCGAGCGTCTGCGGCCAGAAGATCGGCTGGTCCGCGTCGAGTTCGTGCACCGTCAGCCGCACCACGTTCGCGAGTGCCGCCGGATCGCCGCTCCCGCGCACGCGCGTGAACAGCGTCATGGTGCGCGTGTCGCGGCGCTGCGTGTAGGCAAGGTAGGTCTGCGGCACATCGACCATCTCGCGTTGAAACTCGCCCTGGAGCGTCGGCGTGACCACGCCAATGACCGAAATCCAGTCGCCCGGCTTCACGTTCAAACCCCAGCCGTAGACGAAGCGCCGGCCGAGCGGGCTTTCGCCGGGCCAGTGCTTGTCCGCAAACGCCGTGCTCACGAGCGCCACCGCGGGTGCGTCGATTGTGTCGCGCTCGTCGAACGTCCGCCCCGCCACCAGCTTGATGCCGAGCGTTGCGAAATAATTACCGGAGACCACCGCGTGCGAGGCATACGACACCGGCTCGTGCGAGCCGTTCGGCCCGCCGCGCGGCTTGCCCTCGAACTCGACCTGCGTGCGATCGCCCCACGTCGGCTGCAGCGAGCTGATCGCCGCCTGCTCGATCTCCGCCTTGCTTCCGAGCCGGCGCATGAGCTCGCGGAAAAAATCCGCCTGCTTGGCCCCCGACGCATAGGCGGCGCCGCTCAGCACCAGCCGGTTCGTGAACACGCCATCCGTCCGGTAGCCGAGCGCCGCCGACTGCGCGTTGATCACCGAGCGGATCGTCAGCGCCGACAGCACGAGCAGCACCGCGGACAGGATCACTTCGCCGATGACCATCACGCGCGTGAACTTGCTCAGCGAGAATCCCGTCGATCCGCGCCCGCCGTCCTTCAGCACGGCATTGAGGTCCGTGTGCGACATCCGCCACGCCGGCCACAAGCCCGCCACCAGACAGGTGACCACGGCGAGCACCACGACGTAGCCGAGACCCGACCGGTCGATGTCGAACACCATCCAGTAGGGAATGATCTTCGTGCGCAGGTGGAGGTTGAGCGCCGCCATCAGCCCGTAGGCCAGCGGCAGCCCGAACGCCGCGCCGCCCAGCGAGAGCAGGAACGTCTCCGTGAACAGCAAACGCATCACCTGCGCCCGGCTCGCCCCGAGCGCACTCCGGATCGCGAGTTCCTTCTGCCGCACCGCCGCCCGCGCGAGCAGCAGGTTGGCGACATTCGCACACGCGATCAGCAGCACCAGCCCGACGGCGCCGAACATGATCTGGACGATCCGCCGCGTGTCGTTCGCCAGGAAGCGTTGAAACAGCGGGGTGAGCACGACGGTCACGTTCTTGTTGGTGTCCGGATGATCGGCGGCCAGCCGGCTCGCGATCGCGGTGAATTCGGCACCCGCCTGCTCCGGCGTCGCGCCGGGCTTCAGGCGCCCGAAGACATTGAATCCCCGGTCATCCCGCTTTTCGTTCGGCCGGTCCGGCAGCGGCATCCACGCATCGGCCACCTCGGGAAAACGAAAGCCTTTCGGCGCGACGCCCACGATCGTCGCCCAGACCTCGTCGACCTTCACGCTCTGGCCCACGATCGCCGGATCGCCCTTGAACCGGTTTTGCCAGAGCGCGTAGCCGAGCACGACCACCGGCGCCGCCCCCGGCCGGCCTTCGTCCGGCTGGAACCACCGGCCCGCCGTCGTCCCGGCGCGCAGCAGGCCCGGCGCCTGCGCCGAGAGGCGCGCCCCGGTCACCCGCTCGGGGTCGGCGCCGGGCGAGGCCACGTTGAACGTCGCTCCGTCGTAGCCGGCGAGATCCTCGAACGAGTGCTGCTGCCCGCGCATGTCCTCGAAATCGAGGTGCGACATCCCCATCCGGTCGATGCCGTCGGGCAGATTCTGGCTCGCGAGGTGATAAAGCCTCCCCTGCTCCGGAAAGGGCAGCCCGCGGAGGAGGAGGGCGTTGACGATGCCGAACATCGCCGCGTTCACGCCGATGCCGAGCGTGAGCGTGAAAACGGCCACGGCGACGAAGCCCGGGCTCTTCGCGAGCGAGCGCAGCGTGAGGCGTAGGTCGGAAAGCATGGACGGCAGGGGAAACCGCCGGCCGGCTCCCCCCACGCCCAGCACTCGTGAAGGAACCCGGGCCGCCCGTCAGCAAAAACTTTCCACCCGCGGCGCCCCGGGGCGCCGCTCCTCCCGCGAAAGCTCGCCAGCCGTCGAATTCTTCCAACCATGCCGCCCCATGAGCGCTCCCACGCCCACCCGCCAACCCGCCGTCATGTTCATTTTCGTGACCCTGGTGCTCGCGGTCATGGGTTTTGGCCTGCTGATTCCCGTGCTGCCGAAGCTCATCGTGCAGTTTCAGGGCGGCAGCTACGCGGAGGGTTCGGGCTCCTACGGCTGGATCATGAGCGCCTATGCGCTGTTGCAGTTTGTCTGTTCGCCGTTCCTGGGGGCGCTCTCCGACCGTTTCGGGCGCCGGCGCATCATCCTCATTGCGACGGCCGGATCGGCGCTCGACTACCTGATCATGGCCAACGCCCCGACGCTGGCGTGGTTTTTCGTGGCGCGCATCATCGCGGGTGCCACCGCGGGCGTGCTCTCGACCGCCAATGCCTACATCGCGGACGTCACGCCGCCGGAGAAGCGTGCGCAGGCGTTCGGGCTGCTCGGCGCGGCGTTCGGGATCGGCTTCATCATCGGGCCGGTGCTGGGCGGCTTTCTCGGCGACTACAGCCTGCGCCTGCCGTTCTGGTTCGCCGCGGGCTGCTCGGCCGCAAACTGGCTCTACGGCTTCTTCGTGCTGCCCGAGTCGCTGAAGCCGGAAAACCGCCGGGAGTTTTCCTGGACGCGCGCGAACCCCGTCGGGGCGCTGCTCGCCTTGAAACGCTTTCCCGCGGTGCTCGGGCTCGTCGAGAGCTTTTTCCTGCTCTCGCTCGCGCAGGTGATGCTCCAGGTCACCTGGGCGCTCTACACGGACTACCGCTATCACTGGTCGCCGCTCCAGGTCGGCCTGTCGCTGATGTTCGTCGGCGCCTCATCCGGACTCGTGCAGGCAACCCTCGTGAAAAAAATCGTGCCGGCGCTCGGCGACACGCGCGCCACCATCGTCGGCCTCTGCATCTCCCTCGTCGCCCAGGTCGGCTACGGCCTCGCCCCCTACGGCGGGCTCATCTACGCGGTGATTTGCGTCGGTTGCTTCGCCGGCATCGCGCAGCCCGCGCTGCAATCATACATCACGAAGCACGTCCCGCCGAACGAGCAGGGCACCGTGCAAGGCGTGTTCAGCGGCCTCGCCAGCCTCGCCTCGATCCCCGGACCGTTCATCGCCTCGCACAGTTTCGGCTGGGCGATCGCTCCGGGACGCGGATTCCACCTTCCCGGCATCGCATTTTTCGAGGGCGCCGCGCTGACCCTCGTCTCGCTCCTGCTCGCCATGCGCTCCTTCCGCCGGACCGCCGCGCTGCCGGTGACACCGGCTCCCGGGACGGCGCCCGCGTAGCCGCCGCCGGCGCAGATCCCGCTTGGCCCCGCCGCGCGAATGCGCGACGCTCCCCGCGCCGATGGAAACCCTCATCCTGTTCGCGCCCCTGTTTCTCGGGTTCGAGATCTGGCAGCTCGTCCTCAGTGAACGCTACCTCGGCATCAAGCAGATCGCCCGTGGCACCGACCCGCGCACGCTCGGGCTCGGCGAGTTCACCGCGTTCTGCTGGAGCGTCACGATCGTCGGCTACTGGTTCTGGATGCTCGCGCTGCTCGTCCCGTCTCTCGGCCGGATTCACGGCATCAGCCTGCTCGCCGTTTCCACCGTGGGCTTTTCGCTCCGGCGCGGCAGCCCGTTGAAGTGGGTGCTTGTCATCCTGACGTTCGAGGGCGCGATCCGCGTCGGCCTGCTTTTTTCGCTTTGCGCGATGGTCTGGCGGCGCCTCTGAGCGCCGGGTAAAGCTACGCATCTCCCTGCGTAGCAGTCCGCGTAGCACTACCGATGCGGGAAAATCCCCGCGGTGCTACCGTCGTGGCCAGTTCAACCCCCCATCCACATGAAACGCGACTTCGCCCTCCCGCTTTTGACCGCCGCCCTCCTCGCCGCCTCCCTGCCCGCGCAGGCCGCCACGAGGAAGGATGACAGTCGCACTGCCGCGCTGGTCGCCGCCCTGCAAGCCGTCAGCCCCGATCCCCTCGGTGGCAGCCTCGGCCTCGCGGCGTCGACCATCGCCACGCCGACCGTCGCGCCGGTCGCGACGAAGTCCACCTTCGCCCGGACGACCCGCGCCGTCCTCGACCAGCGCACCTACCTGATCTGGAAGAGCTCGCTCAAGTCCTGAGCTCCCGCGGTCCGATGCGGCCTCGTTTCACCCTGCTCGCCCTCGCCGCCTTCGCCCTGCTGCCGGCGGCGGCCCGCGCCTTTCCCACCGCCGCGCAGATTCGCACCGCCTTCACCGCGCTCGACCTCTCCGAAAACGACGCGATCAAACCCGAGGAGTGGGACCGCGCCTCGTTCGCCCTCTTTCACGCCGCCGACCGCAACGGCGACAACTTCATCGATCCCACCGAACTCGCCGCCAGCGGCATCGCCCCGGAAACTTTTTCGCGCGCCGACACCGACCACGACGGCCGCCTGAGCGTGGCCGAGTTCATGGCGATGCGCCGGGCCCTCTTCGAAATCGCCGACATCGACCAGGACGACAATCTCATCTTCGTCGAATACGAGCTGCTCATCGTCATGGAGAGCGTCGGCTGGACCGACCACAATCACAACGGCCGCATCGAGGTGTCGGAGCTGCGCGAGTCACTCGCCAAAGCCTTCGCGCAACTCGACGCCGACCACGACGGCCAGCTCACTGCCGCGGAGGCCGCCTACATGCCGGAGGCCGAGTTCAAGAAATTCGACACCGACCACGACGGGACGCTCAGCGCCGGGGAATTCTCGTCCGGCTACCGCGCCGCGCTCCTCACCGGCGAGTAAACCGGCCGGCCATCTTGCGTCATCACGCACGGCGGCCCTCGCCCCCTTTGGTCCGCGAGTCTGCCCGCCGACGCGGCACCCGGCCCGCGCTCGCGTGGCGCGACTGGATTGCCAACCGCCCGCGTCCGCCCATCCTCCCGCCGACCGCCGTGCCCTTCGCCGAACTCACCCGCCTTTCGCCCAACCGCGACCGTTCGCCGGCGCACGAGCAACTCGGCGTGCTGTTTCACCACAGCATCCAGCCCTTCGACGAAACCATCGCGTTGATGGCGCGACCCGAGAGCAAGGTAAGCTACCATTGCCTCATCGCCCCCGAGGGCACGCGTTGCACGCTGGTCCCCGACGCCGAGGTCGCGTGGCACGCGGGCGCCTCGGAATTCCTCGGCCGCACCCGCTGCAACGATTTCCTCCTCGGCGTCGCCTTCGCCGGCGACACCTATGCCGCGCCGCTTACCGCCGCGCAAATCGCCAGCGCCCTCGAATGGCTCGCGCCCCGCTGGACGCGCCATGCCTGGACCATCGCCCGCCTGACCGACCACCGTCAGGTCTCACCCGGCCGCAAGGACGATCTCAATCCCACCGAGTGGTCGCGCCTCCACGCCGCGATCGTCGCCCAATTCCCGTAGCGGGCGCGCTCGTCGCGCCACCCCCGGGGGCCCGGTGCGCTATCGCGCGAAGCGCCGCGACTCCGCGGGCGAAGCCGGCGGCGCGAACGACTGCGCAAAGAACTCCTGCGCCACTCCGATGAACTTCGCACACTGCGCGTAGTCGCCGGCCCACGAATTCGGCACGCAGACCCGCTTGATCACGCCCCGCCCGATCTTGTCGGGCGCCGCGCCATCCGGCGTGAGTTCCAGCGAAAATTTCGGATCCACCGTGTGCACCACGTAGTGTTTCGACCGGCCCCGCCGGTCGCGTTCGATCCGCAGGAAATGGGGAAAGTCCATCGCGCGGCCCCATCGATAGCATCGCGCCCCCGGAAGTGAATCCTTTTCGCCGCTGCCGCCATCCTGCGAACCGCCGCGGACCGGACCACCCGCTTTCTCCTTGAGCCGCAGGCCCGCGCGCCGCACAAACTTGCCGCCGCCAGCTCGTCGCGTGGCCTCGCCCGCCGTCGTCCCGCGACCGCGCGTCTCACGCCGCCCCATGACACTCCCCGACTCGACTCCGAAACTGCCCAAATGGTTTTTCCTGCTGAGTGACGCGCTGCTCGTCGGCGTCGCCGCCTTCCTCGCCAGCCACAGCGCCACGCCGCTCTCCAACACCGTCATCTTCTCGATCGTCGGCTGTGTCGCGGTCGGCGCCATCGTCACGGCGTGGGCCTTCATCGCCGACTACACGCGCAAGCAGGACGAGGCTCTCGACGACCGGCAGCGTGCCCTCGAGGCGCTCGCCCGCACCGTCGCCTCCTCCGCCGAGCAGATCAGCGTCGCCGCCTCCGGCCTCCATCAGGTCGCCGAGCTCGCGCAAAAAAATCTCCGCCACGCCGAGCAGCTCCCGCACAAGCTCCAGGACAAGATCGCCGAGTTCCAGGCCCAGCTCGCCAACGCCAGCGACACCGAGCGCGAGGAACTCGAGAAGGAACTCGTCGCCCTCCGCGCCAGTGAAAGCGAGCGCCTCGAGTCCATTTCCGACAAGGTTGCCAAGTCCGCCAGCGAGTGGGCCCGGCTCGAGTCCGCCATGCAAAAGCATCTGGTTGCCGCGGCCGACGCCGTCACGAAGGCGCAGGCCGGCGCGGTCGGCGCCGTCGACGAAAAATTTGCCGCCAGCCTCGCCGCCCTCGATGCCCGGCTCGCCGCCTGCACCGTGCTGGTCGAGCGCGCCCTCGAATCCGCCAGCCACGCGAGTCCCGGCGCCGTTCTTCCTCCTCCCGCAGCCGCGCCCGAAACCGCGCCCGGTGGCGTCGAACTGACCACCGCCCATCCGCCGAAACGCCCGCGCAAACCCCGCCGCGAGGACGCCGCCGCCGAGGAGCCGGCCGCCGAAACGCCGCCTGCCTCAACGGCGGCCGCCCCGTCCGCCGTTGCCCCGGCCGGCGCCGACCCGAAATCCGAAATCGCCCCTCCGCAATTGGAAGAACCCCCGCCGGTCCTGGTCGAAAAAATCTCCGAGATCGCCCCCGTCGCGCCGCACACGGCCGAACCGTTCACGGGACACGTGACCGACACTCCGCCCGCGGAGCCTGCTTCCGCCCCCGCGCCCGCTCCGGCCGATGTGCCTTCCCCGGCCAAGCCGCCGCGCAAACGCGCTGCCCGCAAGCCCGTCGACGCGCCCGCCGAAGCGTCCGCCGAGTCCGCGCCCCAGGGCGATCCCGCCCTCGACCTCCACGAGACGCCCGCAGCCCAGTCCGCCGAACTCGTCGAGCGCGTCCTGACCTCCGACGGTGCGACCCGTCTCCTCGTCACCGCCTACATCGGCATCGGCAACCGCCTTTTCATCCGCGGCGCCGGCCCCGGCCTCAGTTGGGAAAAAGGCGTGCCGCTCCAGTTTGTCTCCATCGGCAAGTGGCGCTGGGAAACGGCCGAGGCCAGCGCGCCCGTGCAGTTCAAGCTCTACAAGAACGACGCCGTCGAGTGCACCGCCCTCGGCGCCCAGGCGCTCGACGCCGGCTACCAGCAGGAAGTCACCGCGGCGTTCTAGACGAAAGCTCAAAACGCTTTCGATTGAATCCTCCCGCGTTTTAGGCACCCGCCCATTCAAGTCGCACGCAAAATTTTCAGAAAATGGGCTCGCGCATTTACTACGAAATCTGCCCAGCCTGCGGCTTCGCAAATCTTGAAAAAAAAGGGGCCTGCCTCTCATGCGACAACCGCTTGTTTTCCGATGGAAAAGAGGAACACGAGCGCTACGTAAAACTAATCGAATCGGAATGCATGCGGAAGACTCTGCAATGGTATGGAGGCTGGGCTGTCGTTGTGCTCATCTTCTTCGGACCGTTCCTGATGCTTGCGCTGGGTAGACGAGTCACGTGGGTGCCTGGCGCTACCGCGCTTGTGGGAGCAATGGTCCTGGGCTGGCGGCTGATCGATCTAAAGAAAAAGCGCCACGCTAGCGCGAAGTTTCTCATCAAGCACGGAAACAACGAACGGCCGTGAGACCTCCGGAAGCTCGCGGCTACGCCGTCAGCTGAAGTCCGGTCCTTGAGATCGAGAAAACCCGCGGGGTTCAATAATGCGGCGGCCGCTCGGCCGCCGCCTCCCCGCCGCCCTCGCCCTCGCCCGCGCCGCCCGCCAGCCGCTCGCGCAGCGTCTTCATCTCCCGGCGCAGGCGCGCGAGTTCATCGGCAAATTCGAGCATCGCCTTGTCCTGCTCGGTCACATGCCGCTCGAGGTAGGCGATCTTCTCCTCGAGGCACTTAATGCTTTCGTGCAACGGGAATCGGGGATCGGGTGCCGGCGGCTGCGGCCGCCTTGAATTTTTCGAGCTCGGGGATGACCACCCGCTGATAGCAGTCGGGGCAGACCGAGTGGCTGAAATCGCTGCCGGTCCGCTCGCTGATGTAGCCTTCGAGTTGCTGCCAGTAGTTCTGGTCGTCGCGGATTTTTTTGCAGTAGGAACAGATCGGGAGCATCTCCTCGAGCTGGCGGACCTGCGTCGTGTAACGCAGGATGCGTTCCGCGACGCGCAGCCGCGTCCACAGTTCGGGCAGGTCGAGCGGCTTGGTGAGAAAATCGTCCACGCCCGCGTCCGCCGCGGCCGTCTGGTTCTCCTCGGTCGCGTCGCGGCTGGTGAGCAGGATGAAGTAGATGTAGTCGGTCCCCGTGCGCCCGCGGACCCGGCGGCACAAGTCGAGGCCGTCCGTCCGTGGCATCATCCAGTCGCTCACCACCACCCGCACCGGCTCGGTCTGCAGCAGTTCCCACGCAGCTTCGCCATCGGCGGCCTCGACCGTCTCGTGGCCGAGCCGGCGCAACGCCTGGCGCAGGACGGCCCGGGCCACGGCATCATCTTCGACGGTGAGAATCTTCACGGGGGGAGTAGACGAACGTCATGCTCCGTCGTTCCCCCCGCAACTCCGAAAAACACCTAACCGCCGTTAAGTATGCCCCGCAGCTCGCCGGGTTGGGACACCGGCGCCCGGCAGGAGAAGTCCTCACACACGTAGGCCGTGGCGCGTCCATCCACCGGGTGCATCGCGGCCAGCCAGGGAGCGCGCGCCGCCAGCCAGCGCTGGCCTTCGCCGCCATCCGCGCACAGCAGCGCGCGACGCGGGCCGAGGCGCTCGTGCATCACCGCCGCCAGCGCTTGAAAATCCGCCGACCGTGGGTCGCCCGCGAGCACGACGTGCCGCGGCGACTCCAGCGCCAGTTCCAGCGCACACAACATCTGCGGCAGCGCGTGCGCCGCGCCGCCCCACTGCGCGCGAAACGCCTCGAGACATTCCCGGCCACGCTGGCGAAGCCCGTCGTCGTGCAACATCGCGCCGAGGCGCAGCAAATTCATCGCGGCCACGGAACTCGGCGCCGGCTCCGCACCGTCGTAGTCCTCCTTCAGCCGCAGCACGATGCTCGCGTCGTCCGCGGCGGAGTTGAAGTAGCCGCCGCGATCCGGGTCCCAAAACCGCGCGTCCATCGTCGTCTGCAGCCGCTCCGCCCATTGCAGCCAGCGGATCTCGAAACCCGCCTCGTGGAGATCGAGCAGTCCCTGGATGAAAAACGCATAGTCCTCCGCGAAGCCCTCCGCCGCGCCCCGCCCTTCGCGCCAGCCGCGAAACAGCACCCCGCGCGCCGCATCGTGCAGCTCGCGCTCGACAAACTCCGCCGCGCGCGTCGCCGCCCGCAGGAGTCCTTCCCCCTCCCGCTGACCGTTCTCGTTCACTCCACCCAGGATTTGCGCGCCCCGCGCGAGCGCCGAGATCATCAGCCCGTTGTTCGCCGTCACCACCTTGTCGTCCCGCAACGGTCGCGGCCGGCCGGCGCGCCTCGTGCGCAGCTTCGCGAACGCCGCCAGCAGCCGGTCGTTGGCCTCCTCTGGCGCCAGTGAAAACTGCCCCGCGGTTTCGGCCAGCGTCCGCCGCTGCACCAGGATGTTTTTCCCGCGCAGCTCGCCCTGCGGATCGAGTTGCGCCGGCACGTTGCCGTTCTCCTCGACGCCGAGGTGCGCCGCCACCAGCGCAAAGTCGCCGCCCAGCGCCTCCCGCAATTCCGCCGCCGTCCAGACGTAAAACGCTCCTTCCGCGTGCTCGCCGGCCCGTCCCGGTTCTTCCGAATCGGCGTCCTCCGCGGTGTAAAACTCGCCCGACGGCCCCGTCAGGTCGCGTTCCACGTAGCCGAAAATATCCCGCGCCATCCACGCGAACCGTTCGTCGCCGGTCGCCTGGCGGGCCTCGAGGCAGTTCACCGCGATCTGCGCCTGGTCGTAGAGCATTTTCTCGAAGTGCGGCACGAACCACGCCTCGTCGACCGAGTAGCGATGGAACCCGCCGCCCACGTGATCGTGCATCCCGCCCCGCGCCATCGCGCGAAGCGTCGCCGCCCCCATTCGGATCGCCTCGACCCCCAGCTCGCTGGCCGGCCCCTGGATCGCCGCCACGCGAAACAGAAAATTCAGGTTCGCCGCCCGCGGAAATTTCGGCGCCCCGCCAAATCCCCCCTGCACCGCGTCGAACGCCTCGTAGAAATACTGGAAGCCCTTCTCGAACGCCTGGCCGCCGCCGACCGCCAGCGGCTCCGGCGCTTCGGCTTTCTTGTCGTCCGCATGCTGGCGCAGCACGGCGATGACGCGTTCACCCTCGGCGACCAGCTTCGCGCGGTCGTGCTGCCACCCGTGCGCGATCGCGTTCAGCATCGTGGGAAATCCGGCGCGCCCGTGGCGGTCCTCCGGCGGGAAATACGTGCCGCCGTAGAACGGCTTCAACTCCGGCGTCAGCCACGCGCTCAGCGGCCAGCCGCCGTGCCCGGTCATCGCCTGCACGTAGGCCATGTAGACGCGATCCACGTCGGGCCGCTCCTCGCGGTCGACCTTGATCGGGACGAAATGCGCGTTCAATTGCGCCGCGATCTCCGCATTTTCAAACGACTCGTGCGCCATCACGTGGCACCAGTGGCATGTCGAGTAGCCGATGCTCAGGAAAATCGGCTTCTGCTCCGCCCGCGCCTTCGCAAACGCCGCCTCGCCCCACGGCAGCCAGTCGACGGGATTGTCCGCGTGCTGCAAGAGATACGGTGACTTCTCGCGCGTCAGGGCGTTGGGCATGGCCGCCACTCGACACGCGAAACCCCGGGCCCGCAACTCCGGTTGCAGGGATCCGGATAATTTGCGGCCACTGTGTCGGGCCGGATTCAAAATACCGTCGCATCACTGCCCGGCGCCCGCTGTCGTCTTCGCGCCGCCCCCTCGATGCTCGCCTCGTTCCTCGCCGCCTTCTTCTTCGCGCTCAACGCCACCTGTGCCAGCCATAGCGTGCGGGCGAATGGACAGGCCCGCGCCAATCTGGGCCGGCTGGTCGTGGCGGCGATCGTGCTCGGGCTCTTCGCGCACACCGTCGGCGCCGGCTTCGCCAGCGCCAGCCTGCCCTGGTTTCTCCTCAGCGGGGTGATCGGCATGGGCATCGGCGACCTCGGTGTCTACGCCGCCCTGCCGCTGCTCGGCTCGCGGATCACGGTGTTGATGACCCAGTGTCTCGCCGCACCGCTCGCCGCCGTCGGCGAATGGCTTTGGCTCGGCACGACGCTGACCGCCGCACAGGTGCTGTGGGGCGTCCTCATTCTCGGCGGCGTCGCGATCGCGATCACCCCGAGCAAGTCGAGTCCACCGCGGGTCAAGGTCCGACCGGTCGGCTTTCTCTTTGGCCTGCTCGCGGCCGCGGGCCAGGGTTTCGGCGCGCTCGTCAGTCGCAAAGGTGTGCTCGTCGCCACCGCGGCCGGCGAGGCGGCGCACAACGCCACCTTCGGCATCACCGCGGCTTATCACCGGATCCTCGCCGGACTCGCCTTCGCCTCCCTGTGGTTTCTCGCCATGCGTGCACTCGACCGGCTGCCCGCGGACACCTCCTCGCGCCAGCGCAGCTTCGCCTGGCTGGTGGCGGCCGGGCTCGCCGGACCCGTGCTTGGTGTCGGCAGCTATCAATGGGCGCTCGCCACCACGCCGAGCGGCGTCGTCCTTCCCATCGCTGCGACGGCGCCGCTGCTCTCGATTCCGATCGCTTTTGGGCTCGAGGGCGACCGCCCGCCGCGCCGCGCGATTGTGGGCGGCATCCTGGCCGTCGCCGGCTGCATCGCGCTCACCGCCGTGCACTGACCGCCCCAGGCCGGCGGCCCGGTAAAACTGTCACGCAATACGTGACACTTCCGCGACAACCGGGCGGCGCCAAATCGCGTCATTGACGCGGCCCCCTGCTCTCCGGTTTGCTTGCGGGTTCCCATGTTGACCATCGCCGACGTTTCCAAGTCCTACGGCACCCGTGAACTTTTCCACGACGTGTCGCTTTTCATCGCGCGCACGGATCGGCTCGGGTTCGTCGGCCCCAACGGCGCGGGCAAATCCACCCTGTTCAACCTCATCCTCGGCGAGGAGAAGCCCGACACCGGCACCATCGAGTGGGAACGCGGCGCCGACTTCGGCTTCCTCCCGCAGGAAAGCGCCCCCGCCGGCGACGAGACCATCCTCCATATCGCGACCAGCGGCAAAAAGCTCGAGCCCGACGAGCACGACTACGACATCGACTACACGCTCGAGCCCCGCGCGAAAAAAATCCTCGCCGGCCTCGGCTTCAAGGAGGGCGACGCCGACAAGGTCGCCAAGACGTTCTCCGGCGGCTGGGTCATGCGCGCCCATCTTGCCCGGCTCCTCGTGGCCGAGCCCTCGCTGCTGCTCCTCGACGAGCCCACCAATCATCTCGATCTCGAGGCGCTCCTGTGGTTTCAGGACTATCTCACGCGCTACCCCGGCGGCCTCGTCGTCATCTCGCACGATCGCGCGTTTCTCAACGCCCTCTGCACCGGCATGCTCGAGCTGCGCGGCGGCCTGCTCCACTACTACCACGGCAACTACGACAATTTCCTCCAGGAGAAGGAGGCGCGCAAGGAGCAGCAGGCCGCGGCCTACAAGAACCAGCAGCGCGAAATCGCGCATCTGCAGAAATTCGTCGACCGCTTCGGGGCCAAGGCCTCGATGGCCTCCCGCGCCAAATCGAAGGAGAAGCAGATCGAGCGCCTCCAGGAAGTCGCCGTCGAGGAGCCCACCGAGGAGCTGAAGCGCATCCACTTCAAGTTTCCCCAGCCCCCGCGCTCCGGCCTCAAGGTCATCGAACTCGAGCACGTCCGGCAGGCCTATGGCGACCACGTCGTCTACCGCGACCTCAATTTCACCGCCGCGCGCGGCCAGCGCATCGTCCTCGTCGGCCCCAATGGCGCCGGCAAGTCCACGCTCCTGAAAATCCTCGCCGACGTCATCCCGATCCAGGGCGGCAAGCGCGACCTCGGCAGCAACGTCGTCCCCGGCTACTTTGCGCAAAACCGTCTGGAAAATCTTCACGCCGACGCCACCGTCTTCGAGAACGTGATGGAGCTGCGCACGAACGAAAACCAGCTCACCGAGCAGCAGGCTCGTGCCATCCTCGGCGCGTTTCTCTTCCGCAAGGACGACGTCCACAAGCCCGTCTCCGTCCTCTCGGGCGGCGAGAAGTCCCGCCTCGCCCTCGCCCGCATCCTGGTGAAGCCGCCGAACCTGCTCCTCATGGACGAGCCGACGACGCACCTCGACATCGCCTCGATCGACGCGCTGGTCGGCGCGCTGAAAAACTACGAGGGCACGCTGATCTTCATCAGCCACGACGTGCACTTCATTCGCGCGCTCGCGGAAAACGTCCTGCACGTCCACAGCGGCCGGCTCACGCCCTACGCCGGCAACTACGACTACTACCTCGACAAATCCCGGGCCGGTGACGCGCGGGCCGCGCTGACCGCCGGTTTCACCGACGCCCGGCCGGTGCAAGCTGTAGCCGGGGTCGCTGACCCCGGTCGCAAGGCACCGGGCTCAGCGAGCCCGGCTACCATCACCGCAAAAAAACCCAGCGCCAACGAGCTCCGCAAATTCCGCGAACATGTCGGCCAGCTCGAGAAGGCCGTGGTCGACCTCGAGGCCAAGCAGGCCGAGATCACCGCGGCGCTGGAAGACCCGGACACCTACGCCGACAAGGGGAAATTCCATCACCTCAACCGCGAGCTGAGCACCATCGTCGACCAGATCGCCGCCGCGACCACCGCCTGGGAGGAAGCCGCAACAAAACTGGGCGAGATGGAAAAACCCTGACGCGCGCATTCCCGCGCTGCTGACGTCGCTTGTCACCCGACAATCTCGTCGATTAGCATCGGCGTGGCGACGGACGTCTCCCCGAGCACAACTGCTTTCGTCAGCATTCTTTTTGCCTCGGCCAGCGCCTCCTCGTTACTCGCGTGAATCACGCACAACGCAGCGCCGTTCTCGACGCGCTCGCCGATTTTGACGAGTGCGCCGATGCCAACGGCGTGATCGATCTTGTCCTCGGCTTTCGCCCGGCCTGCGCCGAGCCGCAGTGCGGCCAGTGCCACGCCCATCGCGTCGACGTCCTCCACGAAGCCGGCCCGCGGCGCGGCCACGGCCGCTTTGAGCCTCGCCTGCGGCAGCCGCGTCGGATCGTCGATCACGCGCACGTCCCCGCCCTGCGCGGCGACCAACTCACGGAATTTTTGCAGCGCCGCGCCGCTCGCGACGCTCGCTTCGAGTTTCCGCCGCGCCTCTTCCTTCGTCGCCGCGACCTTCGACAGCAGTAGCATCTGTTCGCCGAGCGCAAAGGTGACTTCCATCGTGTCGGCGGGACCGCGGCCTTTCAGGCAGTCGATCGACTCGGCGACCTCGAGCGCGTTGCCGACCGCACGGCCGAGCGGCTCGTCCATCGCCGTCAACACGGCGCGCATCGGCGTGCCCATCGCATTGGCGACCGACACGAGCGTCTGTGCGAGTTCGCGCGCCTTCGCCTTGTCCTTCATGAACGCTCCGCGGCCAAACTTCACGTCGCCCACCAGCACCTGCGTGCCCTCCGCCAGTTTTTTCGCCAGGATGCTCGCGCAGATCAGCGGGATGCTCTCGACCGTTCCTGTCACATCGCGCAACGCGTAGAGTTTCTTGTCCGCCGGCGCCAGCTCCGCCGTCTGGCCGATGAGCGCGAGCCGGATCTTTTCGAGCTGTGTGCGGTATTCCGCAAACGTCAGGTTGACGCAAAAGCCCGGGATCGACTCGAGCTTGTCGAGCGTGCCGCCGGTGTGCCCGAGGCCGCGCCCCGAGATCATCGGCACGGCGACGCCGCAGGCCGCGACCATCGGCGCGAGATGCAGCGAAACCTTGTCGCCCACGCCGCCCGTCGAATGCTTGTCGGCCCGGGGCGGCGCGACATTCGAGAGGTCGGCCACGAAGCCCGACCGCATCATCGCCTCGGTCAGCGCCGCCGTCTCCGGCGTGTCCATGCCGCGCAGAAAAATCGTCATGAGCATCGCGCTGAGCTGGTAGTCGGCCCACGAACCGTCGGTCGCCCCGCGGACGAACGCCGCAATCTCGTCGCGGGTGAGCGAACGGCCGTCGCGTTTACGGGCGATGACGTGCTGCGGGAAAAGCGCGCTGCTCATGCCGGCACTCAACCGTGCGAAACGCTCCCGGGCAACGTCACAATCGCCCCGCTCCGCCACGGCCGGTTGTCAACCATTAGTTGACAACCGGTTTCCTCCGGCCGGAGGAGTCACGAGGAATTCATCAACCAATGGAGGACAAATGGTCACGGCTTCCCGTAGGCGCGTTCGACCTTCGCGATGCGCACCTGGTAGTCGGCATACCATGTCTCCCGGCCGCCGCGCTGGGCTCGCTCGTGCTCGGTGTCACGCTTCCACGCCGCGATCGACGCCTCGTCGCGCCAGTAGCTCACGGTGATGCCGATGCCGTCGGCCCCCCGCGCGCTCTCGATTCCGAGGAACCCCGGATACGTCGCTCCGAGCGCCTCCATCCGCGCGGCCATCGCGGTGTAACCATGATCACCCTCGGTTCGCCGCGCGGTGAAGATCACCGCGTAATATGGCGGCTCGGGCGTGCGGGCGATGCCGGGGGAGGCGCTCATGACACGGCCTTCTTCAAGACCAGCATCGAGTCGCTGCCGACGAAAAACTCGTAGTTCACGCGGACGAGTTCGCTCGCAATGCCGGCTTCGCGCAGTTCGCGCCGCAGCCGCGCCAGCGCGGCGTAGGGCTTGCCGTCGACCCCGCACACCGGGTGCAGCCGCACCTCGCCGGCGCTCACCCGGACGAGTTCGCGACAGGCGGCGAGATGCCAGTCGAAGTCGAAGCGCTGCGCGTAGGTGAACAACAGGTGCGCGCACAGCACCAGGTCGAACGTCCCGTCGAAAAACGGCAGCCGCGGCAGCACCGCCCCGACGTAGCGCCCATAGAGTCGCTGCGCCTCGTAGTCGGCGAGGAAACGCTGCGCCGCGGCCCGCCGGTCGGCCTCGGCCGCGTCGATCGACGGAAAGAACGCGGGCAAACGAAGCCCCACCTTGAACAGCCGCCGCTTGGCACGCATCTGGGCGAACATGTGATCGTAGTCGCCCTGCACGCGCGCGGCGAGGGCGGCGACGGTGTCGCCATAGAGCGGGTCGACGGCGACGGCCGCGACTCCGCGGCGGCACGCCTCGGCGACGAAGGACGAGGGACCGGCGGCGACGTCGAGCACGTCGCGACTGCGCAGGGCGGCAACGTCGAGCGCGAAGAACTGCGTGTATTCGGCCAGCGAGCGGCCGAAGAACGAAACGGCGGGCAGGTCGAGCGCAGGCGGAAGCGGTGGTAACCGCCGCGCGAGCGCGGCGGGCGGAGGAGGAGCAGTGAGCGTTGGCATGGGGAGCAGTGGGTCTGGGACGGAGGTGCGGGGAAAAACAAAAAGCCCGACTCGGTTGAGTCGGGCTTGGCGGTGGAGTCGGCGGCCTGTTGCAGCCGCGGGCGCTTCATTTAGCGCGTGACCATCGTCGCCAAGCCGACCCGTGCCAGCGTGCGCGTTTGGCATCCGTCATTTTGACGGAGGAAACGGCGACGACCTGGGCGATGGAATTCATTCGGGCGATGAGATGGGCGAAGCGAGGGCGCGGCGCAAGCGGATTTTTCACGCCGGCCTCCCCGGGCGCCGCGACCGGCGCCCGGGAGGTGGCGCTATTTCTTCTTCCCGCCAAAAACGGAGCGGGCGATGTTGAATGGCGCGCAGGTGAGGCGCGTCATGGCCGACATCGTGTGCTCCGATGCAATGGGTTCGCGCTCGCCGCCATGGGCGGCCAGCAGCACCGCCTCACGCTCGGCGACGGCGGCCTCACGGGCGACCACGCCGTCCTCGCGCTGTTTCAGGACCGTTTCGCGCTCCTGGTGGACGATCCGCTCGTCGCGCATGTGGGACTGCTCGGCCTCGAGGATTTCGCGCGCGCGGTGGAGTTTTTCCCACGCGGCCTGCAAGGCGGCGTCGTCCACAAAGGGCGCCCTGCTCGAGGGGCGCACGAACGGCGTGGCCGTCGGCCGCACCGCGGCAACGGTGCCGGCGCGGCCCGCTTCGATTTCCATCTGGAGGGCGCGCAAGCGGGCCTCGTAGTCGCGGAGGTTGGCCTCGCGTTCGCGCAGCGCTTCCTGGTCCTCTTGCAGGCGGCGGCGCTCCTCGGCGAGCGAGGCGGCCCATTTTTCGGCGGGCGCCCGCGTGAGTTTGAGCGCGGGCGCCGCGGGCGGAAAGGTGATGGGAGAGTTCATGGCGATGTGGGATGGTCTGTGCTCTGCGGTCGCCATGATAGACCAATTCCCACCCGTTGCGCTACGGGGGGACGGGGCTTTTACCCCAGCTTTACCCGGGAGCGCCCGGGTTTCGGAAATTTTTTACGCCCACTCCCGTGTAATCGTGCCGATCAAACCCGGAACAGCACGTCTTCGCGGTTGAACATCCGCACCGCGAGCGCGAGCGCCGCCGCCGCATAGACACACGTCGAGCCGAAAATCAGCGCGATATAATTCCAGTGCCAGACGCCCGAAAGCATCTCCTTGCAGACGAGCGAAAGATTGAGGATGGGCACGAGCGCGAGTCGCGCGTTCAGGTCGATCCCCGGCAGCATCCCGATGACCGCGGGCAGGATGACAATGAAAACCATCGGCTGCACGTAGGTCTGCGCCTCCTTGAAGCTCTTGGCAAAGAGCGCGACGGTGAAGATCGCCGCGGAGAACAGCACCGCAACCGGCAGCACCATCGCGAGCACGCCGAGCACCCCGGCGGGATCGATCGTCGGAAGGGCGCCGGCCCCCGCCGCCGCCCGCGCCGCTCCGGCCATGCGCGCCCCGCCCAGCACCGAACCGGCCGCGACCGCGCTCACGCTCATCGAGATCAACGACAGCACCATCGCCGCGAGCGAGCTGGTGAGAACCATCAGGAACTTTCCCAGCACGATGTCCACGCGTGCGACCGGGCTGCACAGCAACGTTTCCATCGTCCCGCGCTCCTTTTCCCCCGCCGTTAAATCCAGCGCCGGATATACCGCCCCCATGAAACAAAGGATGATGATCATGTAGGGCACGATCCCGCCGAGGGCGTTGCCGCCCACCTTCTCGGGGGCCGCCACGTTTTCACGCCTCGTCTCGAATGGCCGCACGAGCGTCTCGGGGAGGCCGTGCTCGGCCAGCCGGGCCCGTGCCGTCCTCGCGCTCAGGTCCCGGAAGAAAGCCTCGAGTTCATTGACGGCGAAGCCCGACTTCAGCTCGCCCTCGTAGTGATAGATCGTGACCGCCGGCGCCGCACCGGCCTTCAGGCCCGCCTCGAAATTCTCGGGGAGCTGCACCGCGGCGCGGAGCTTCTTGTCGGAAATCTGCTGCTTCCAGTCGTCCCGCGCCGGCACGAGGCGGAGTTTCTTGTCCTGCTCCAGTTGCGCCATGACACCCGGCGACGCGCCGTCGCTCAGCACCATGACCACCGGCGTCTCGGCCCGCGCCTTGGAAAAAACGCCCGCCGCGATCTTGCCGATGCCGAACGTCAGCGCCGGCATCACCAGCGTCGGAATGATGATCATCGAGCGCACGGTGCGCTTGTCGCGCAACAGGTCCTTCAGCTCCTTGGCGTAGACGGTGGCGATGCTGTGCCAGTTCATGCGGGCTCCTTGGCTCCGACGATCTGGACGAAGGCGTCCTCCATGTCCGCCTCGCCGGTTCGCGCGATCAACGCCGCGGGCGAGCCCTCGGCGTGCAGGCGGCCGTCGTGGATGATGCCGACGATGTCGCACAACTTTTCCACCTCGCCCATCAGGTGCGTCGAATAGATCACGGTTTTGCCCCGGGTGCGACAGTCGCGCACGAAGCGCACGATGGCCCGCGCCGTCATCACGTCGAGGCCGAGGGTCGGCTCGTCGAAGATCATCACCGCGGGATCGTGGATCAGGGTGCGGGCGATGGAGGTCTTTTGCTTCATGCCCGTGGAAAATTTCTCGCACCGCCGGTCGAGAAACTCATGCATGTCGAGCTCGTCGGCCAGGCGCTTGATCCGGACTCGAATCTCCGCCTCGGGCAGCCGGTTGAGCCGGCCAAAGTAGGCGATCATCTCGCGCGCCGTCAGCCGGCCGTAGAGCGCGGTGCTCGCCGCGAGGAAACCGACATTGGCGCGCACTTTTTCCGGTTCGCGCACGATGTCGTGCCCGGCGATCACGGCGGTGCCGCCGGTGGGCTGCAACAGCGTGGCGAGGACCCGCAGCGTGGTGGTCTTGCCCGCGCCGTTCGCGCCGAGCAACCCGTAGATCTGCCCGGGCTGGACGCGAAACGACACGTCGTCCACCGCGCGAATCTCCCCGCGCTTCTTGTCACGAAACGTCTTGGTGAGATGGCGGGCTTCGATCATGGGGCAGCGTGTGACTCGATGCGGTCAAAGGTGGAAATCAGGAAAACGGGAAAAAGGCACCCGTGTTCGCTCCCGGCTTTCCGATTTTCACCTTGGGGCGGGTTCCGGGACTTCTACAGGCTCATCTTTTCCCGGAACTCCTGCGCCTGCCGCCGGCTCAGTTCGACTTTCGCGCCGCCCTTGAGGTGCACCAGCAGCCCGCCGCTGAACCACGGCTCGATCCGGTCGATCCAGGCAAGGTTGATGATCTGGCGGCGGTTCGCCCGGAAGAAATACTTCCCGTCGAGCCGCTCCTCCATCGCGTTCAACGACCGGAAAAGCTGCGGCTGCGCGTCGGCGAAATGGACGCGCGTGTAGTTCCCCTCGCTCTCCAGGAGCCGGATCGTCTTCACCTCGACGAACCAGCACCGGTCGCCCTCGCGCACGAAGACCTTGTCGTCCGCGGCGAGCCGGTCGCGCGGGGCCCCCTTGGCCGCCGCGGCCGTCGCTGCGGCGACGGCGGTGCCAGCCTTCGCACGCAGCTTCTCGATCGCGGCGGCGAGCCGCGAGGGGTCGACCGGCTTCAGGAGGTAGTCGAGCGCGTTCAACTCGAACGCCTTCACGGCAAACTCGTCGTAAGCCGTCGTGAAGATCACGTCGGGCACCGGCGGCTCGAGCGACTCGAGCAGTTCCATTCCCGTCTCCCCCGGCATCTGCACGTCGAGAAACAGCAGGTCGGGTGTCAGCGCCGCGAGTTGCTCGCGCGCCTGCTTCGCGTTCGCCGCCTCGCCGGCAATCGCGACGTCCGGGAAAATCGCGAGCAGCCGCCGCAGCTCGTTGCGCGCGAGCCGCTCGTCGTCGATCAACAGCGCGTTCATGCGGCGGCGGACCGCGGCCGCGCGGTGCGTTTCAGGCGGCGGGGCGCGTGGTCGCAACGGGCGAGATGGTCGGCCAGCGGGCTCATGCTCGGGTTACGCGCGGGTCAGGATCAACGGCACGGACGCCTCGGCCACGACGAGGGCGGGCGCCTCCGCCCGCAACCGCAGCGTCGCCTGTTCCCCAAACAACAGCCGCAGCCGCTCGGCGGCATTGCGCAGTCCGACCCCGGTCGACGATTCCCGCACCGGCGCCTGCGACGGCGCCGCGAGCGTGCCCGGATTCGTGACCTGGATCGACAGCGCCCCGCCCACGCGGCGCGCGATGATCGCGATCTCGCCGCCTTCGGGCCGCGCCGAGATGCCGTATTTCACCGCGTTCTCCACGAGCGTCTGCAACAGCATCGGCGGGATCGGCAATCCGAGCGTTTCCGGCGCGACGTCGAGCCGCACGCGAAGGCGCTCCTCGTGCCGCACCTGCTCGAGCGCGAGATAGTCGCTGACGATCCGCAGCTCCTCCTCGAACGGCACGGTCTCGAGCTGGCCGCTTTGCAGCGAATAGCGCAGGAGGTTCGCGAGCTGCGTCACGGACTGCCGCGCGCGCGCCGGGTCCTCGTCGATCAGCGCCCGCAGCGAGTTGAGCGAATTGAAAATGAAGTGGGGATTGACCTGCGACTTGAGCGCGCGGAGCTCGGCCTCCTTGACGGTCGCGGCCAGCTGGGCGCGCTCGACCTCGGACCGGCGGTAGCGATCGTAGATGTGATAGCCGAAATAAAAAATCGCCCAGATGAAGACGATGCACGCGGCGTTGAACACGCTGTAGACCAGCAGCACGGGCAGCGTGATATTGACGGGCAGCGTGCCGGTGTAGCAGTAGCGGAAAAGCGGCGCGGCGGCGACCGTCCACATCGTCCCCAGCACGACGGCGGCGACTGAAATGCGCCACAGCAGCGCGGACCAGCCCAGTTGCTTCCACCCCCGGGCATTGATGAAAATCCGGAAGAGGTGGGTCAGCAGCCAGCCGATGAGGTTCGTGGCGACGCTGACCAGGATTTCGTTGCTCGTCAGTTGCCGCTGCAACTGGCCGAGGCCCACATACGCCAGCGTCCAGGCCGTCCAGCCCGCCGTCTGGCACAGCACGTAGAGCCGGGCGTGACGGGAGGCGTCGTCGGAGGCAGCGGCCGGGGACACGGGAAAAGCGGGGCTCACGGGTGATGGGACGGCAAAGGGCAACAAACCGTCAAGACTTGGCTGGGCACCGCAGCAACGACCGCGCGACCGCCTTTGCGGCGAGTGCCGTGGCCGATTCCACGCGGCCGCTCCGGAGGTGGACGGATAGATTTTTCCCGGCCGACGCCACCCGCTCGGCCAGCACGCCGAATTCGCACGAGACAATCGCGGCCAAACCGGTGAGCGCGGCGAGGACGAGCGGTCGGGTTTTCATGGGCGCATTGTAGCCGATCCCACGGACGGCGCCCGGGGTTCGGGATGAGCGGACGCTCCCTTGGATGAACGGCACGCTGCTTGTCACGAGCCCGCGGCGCCAGCTAACGTGCCGCGGCATGAAACCGTCCGTTGTCGTCGTCGGCAGCTACGTGCAGGATCTCGCGTGGCGCTGCGCGGAGTTCCCGCGTGCCGGCGAGACGGTCGTCGGCTCCTTCGTCAGCGGTCCGGGCGGCAAGGGCTCGAACCAGGCCGTCGCCGCGGCCCGGGCCGGCGCCGCCACGTGTTTTATTGGCGCCGTGGGGTGGGACGCATTCTCCCGCACCGCCCGGGAGTTTTATCGGTCCGAGGGCATTGCGGCGCGGTTTGTCGGGAAGCCACGGCACGCGACCGCCACTGCGGGCATTCTCGTCAACGCGTCCGGCCAGAACGAAATCATCGTCGCCCTCGGGGCGAGTGCGCAGCTCCGGCCGCGCGACGTCGATCCCGCGCTGATCCGTGGCGCACGCGTTGTCGTCTGCCAGCACGAGGCCAGCCTCGGCGTCAACGCCCACGTCTTTCGGCTCGCCCGTCGCGCCGGCGTCACGACCGTCCTAAATCCCGCGCCGATGCGCAGCGACTTCGACCCGGCGATCCTCGGGCTCACCGACGTGCTCGCGCCCAACGAGAGCGAGCTCGTCGCGCTGGCGAACCGGCTGCGCACGGGCCGCGGCGCCCCGCTTTCCACGGCGAAGCTCGCCGCGCTCACCCCCGACGCGCTGCAGCGCCACTGCCGCGCCCTCGGCGTCGCGACCGTGATCGTCACCCTGGGCGCACGCGGCTGTTTCGTGTCGCAGCCGGACCGGTTCGCCACGATCGCCGGCCACCGCGTGAGGGCCGTCGACACCACGGGCGCAGGCGACGGTTTCGTCGGCGGATTCGCCGCCGGCCTCGTGAAGTTCGACGGCGACATCATGCCCGCCGCGCGGTTTGCCAACGCAGTCGGCGCGCTCTCGGTCACGAAACCCGGCACCGCGCCCTCGATGCCCCGCACGAGAGAAATCGCGCGCTTTCTAAGTCGCCGGCGCACTGCCGGGCGCACGGGCAACTTTTAACGCGAAGCGCCACGCCGCCGCAGTTGCTGAACCGTGGCGGCCAGGTCGCATCGCCGTTCGGGGCGACCTCGTCACAGCCCGGTCGTTGACTCCGCCGGCCGGCCGGGAATTGTCGCACGATGCTCCCACGCTCCGTCGGCCCCGGATGGCGGGCGCTCGCGCTCGCCCTGGCCCTCCCCGCAACGCTTGCGGCCGAGAGGCCGTTTTCGTTCGCCGACACGCCCGGCCAGCTCCCGAAGACCGCCGTGCCGCGGCACTACGCGCTGCGCATCCAGCCCGATCTCGCCGCGCGCACGACGACCGGCACCGCACGGATCGAGTTCGAGGCTTTGCAACCGGTCCATGAACTCGTCCTCAACGCCCTCGAGCTCGACATCACCTCCGCCGTGTTGCTCGACGACCCGGCGCATCCACGGCCGCTCGCGACGCGACTCGACCCCGCCCGGCAGACGCTCACGCTCGCCGCGCCCGAGGGACTCGCCGCCGGTTCGCACACCATCGCACTCGCCTATCGCGGCAGGATCGGCACGCAGGCCCAGGGAATCTTTGTCGACCAATACCCCACTCCGTCCGGCGACAAACTCATGCTCGGCACGCAAATGGAGCCGACCGACGCGCGCCGGGTTTTCCCCTGCTGGGACGAGCCCGTCTATCGCGCGACCTACGACGTCACGCTCGTCGTGCCCGAGAAACTCCTGGCCGTCGCCAACATGCCCGTCGTGCGCGAGACCCCGCTCGCCGGCGGACTGAAGGAGGTCGTGTTCGCCCGCACGCCCGCGATGGCGAGCTACCTCGTCGCGCTCTACGCGGGCGAATTCGAGACGGTCGAGGGCGAGCAGGATGGCGTGAAGCTCCGCATCGTCACGACCGAGGGCAAGCGCCCGACCGCCCTTTACGCGCTCGAATGCACCAAGCGCATCCTCGCGTTCTACAACCAGTATTTCGGCATCCGCTATCCGCTGCCGAAGCTCGACCAGATCGCGGTGCCCAACGCCTTCGCGAGTTTCGGCGCGATGGAGAACTGGGGTGCGATCACTTACATCGACACCGCGATCCTCTTCGATCCCGCCGCCTCCTCGCAGGTGCGCCGCGAGGCGGTTTTCACCACGATCGCGCATGAGATGGCCCACCAATGGTTCGGCGACCTCGTCACGATGGCGTGGTGGGACAACATCTGGCTCAACGAGGGCTTCGCCTCGTGGATGGGCACCAAATCCTCCGCCGCCCTCAACCCCGAATGGCAGCTCTGGCTCCGCGCCAGCGCCGACAAGGATCGCGCCATGGATCTCGATGCCCGCCGGACCACGCACCCGATCCAGCGGCCCATCGCCAACGAGAGTCAGGCCGGCGACGCGTTCGACGTCATCTCCTACCAAAAGGGCCAGTGCTTCCTGCGCATGCTCGAGGCTTATCTCGGCGAGGACACGTTTCGCGCCGGCATCCGCCGCTACATCGCGCAGCATCAGTATTCCAGCACCACGACCGCGGACCTGTGGACCGCGCTCGGCGAAGCCTCCGGCAAACCCGTCGTCGCGCTCGCCGCCGGCTGGACCGAGCAGCCCGGCTTTCCCGTCGTGCAAGTCTCGGCAACCGGCACCGGCGCGCGCCGGATGCTCGAACTCGAGCAGCAACGCTTCACCTTCGACGATCCCACCGCCGCGCCGCTGACCTGGAAAATCCCCGTCACGGTCGCCAACACCGCCCGCCTCGCCACGCCCGCCGTCGTCCTTCTCGAGGACCGCGCCGTGACCGTGCCCTGGCCGGCCGGCAGCGGCACGCCGAAGGTCAATATCGGCGACACCGGTTACTACCGCGCCCTCTACGACGAACCGTTCGCCGCCGCGCTGCGCCGCGAAATCGCGACGCTGCCGGTCGGCGACCAGCTCAATCTCCTCTCCGACACGTGGGCGCTCGTCGAGGCCGGCCGCGTTCCCGCGCCGACGTGGCTCGACCTCGCGGATAAACTCGGCGCGAGCACCAGCCCCGCCGTTGTCTCCCAGATCCTCGACCGCTTGTGGGCGATCGATCGCCTCCAGGCCGGCGAGCCCGGCCGCCGCGCCTATCAGGCGTGGATCGTGAAACGGCTCGCGCCCCAGCTCACCCGGCTCGGTTGGACCGCCGCGCCGGGCGAATCGCCGCTCGATGGGTCGCTGCGCGCCGACACCATCAACCTCCTCGGCCAGTGCGGCGACGCCGCCGTCATTCGCGAGTGCTCCCGCCGGTTCGAGGCGTATCTGCAAGATCCCGCGACCCTCGCCGGCGACCTCCGCGCCCCCGTGCTGCGCACCGTCGGCCGCTATGCCACGCGCGAGACCTACGAAAAACTCCACACCCTCGCCCGCACCGCCCTCACCACCGAGGAAAAACGCCGCGCCTACGCCGCGCTGCAGGCCGCCGAGGATCCCGCCCTCGCCCGCGACACGCTCGCCCTGAGCCTCGGCCATGAGCTGTCCGTCAACGAATCCGTTCGCAACGTCGCCGCCATCGCCGCCAACGACCACGCCGCCCTGGCGTGGGATTTCGCCCGTGAGCACATGGACGCACTGCTCGCGCAGGTCGCCTTCTTCGGCCGGAATTTCTACGTGCCGAACATCCTGCGCTTCTTCAACGACGCCGCCCGCGCCGACGAACTCGTGGACTACGTGCGGAAAAAACTTCCGCCCGACGCCCTCGCCGAGGCCGAGAAGACCGCCGACGGCATGCGCCACCTCGCCGCGGTGAAGCGTCGGGAGCTGCCCGCGATCGATGCGTGGGTAAAGGCGCGCATCACGGCGCCCGAAAACTGATGCCCGCCCGACTCGCCGCCCTGCCCGCGTTTCGCGCCCGCATCGCCCGGATCGGCGTCCTCCGCCACATCGTGGTGCCACCCGCCATCGTCGCCGCTCTGGGCGGCGGGACCCACATCCCGGTGATCGCCCGCTACGCCGGCGAAAAAACCGTCTCGACCCTCGTCCCGGCCGGCGGAAAAAAACGCCGGCTCGTCCTCCAGATGGACGTGCTGCGCCCCGCGCAGCTCGACGCCGGCGATCTGCTCGCGGTCGAGCTAGCCGCCGATCGCCAGCCGCGCCACGCCATCCTCCCCGAGGATCTGCGGCGCGCCTTTCAATTCCGCCCCGCGGCCGCCGCCGCGTTCCACCGCGGCTCGCCCTCGACCCGCCGCATCGTGATCGAATTGCTCGAACAATCCCGCACGCCGGAAACCCGCCAGCGCCGCCTCGAAAAAATCATCGAGCGCCTCGCCGAAAACACCGCCGGCCGCGCAACGAAGATCTGACGCCTATCCGTTCCAGGCCGACGATCATCCCGCCACCGCGCGCAACGGAATCTCCAGCGTGAAGTTCGAGCCTTTCCCCGGCTCGCTCTCGACCGTCAGCGTCCCGCCGAGCATCTCGGCGAGTTGCCGCGCGATGGACAGACCGAGACCGGAGCCGCCGTGGCGCCGCGAGACCGACGCGTCCGCCTGCGTGTAGACCTCGAAAATCCGGCTCTTCGCCTCCTCCGGAATCCCGCCGCCGGAATCCCACACGTCGAATCGCAGCCGCGGCTTGTCCGCCACGCGCGCCACCGTCACCTCGACCCCGCCTGAGGACGTGAACTTCACCGCGTTCGACAACAGGTTGGTCAAAATCTGCCGCACCCGCGTGGGATCGGTCAGCACCAGCGCCGGCACGTCGGGCGCGACGGTGAGTTTGAGGCCGATTCCCTTCGAAGCCGCGGCCGGGGAAAACAGCTCGGTGATGTCCTCCATGAACTCCGTCAACTTCACCGGCAGGTATTCCGCCTCGACGCGTCCCGCCTCGAGGCGCGAATACTCGAGCAGGTTGTCGATCAGCTTCAGCAGGTTTCCCGTCGAGCGCTCGATCATCTCGACATTCTCCCGCTGGTCGTCGTTCAGCGGGCTCGTCTTGAGCAGGTCGACAAAGCCCGCCACGCCGTTCATCGGCGTGCGGATCTCGTGGGCCATCACCGCGAGATACCGGCTCTTCGCCTGCCCCGCCGCCTCGGCCGCCTCCTTCGCGCGCCGCAACTGGCCGTTCAGTCGCGCCAGCGGCAGCGCCCAGCCCAGCGTCGCGAGCGCGATCACCGCCGCGGCGATCAGCGACCAATAAACCCAGGCCAGATTCGGCTTTGGATCCGGATCGTAGAGCAGGCCCGCGAGCGCCGTGGCGGGATTCTTCAACATCCCGAACTCGGCATAGGTGTCCGCCATGTGCCGCCAGCGTCCCGGATTCATGTGCCCGGTTTCGATCAGCCCCGGGTGCATCAGCAGCGCTGTCTGCTCGGCCTCGAACAGGAGATGCTCGCGACTCTTGCGGCCGCCATATTGCTTGAGGATCAGGTCCACGATCTCGGTCGGATGCGCCAGCGCATAGTCCCAGCCCTGGAGACTTGCCGCCCGGAACGCCCGGACCCGCTCCGGATGCGCGCGAACCTGCTCCTCGGTCGTGAACAGGTTGTCGCCGTAGAAATCGATGCCGCCCGCGCGCGGCGTGAACGTCAGGAACTCCACGCCCGCCCGCTGCAACTGGAACGGCTCGTCCGTCGAGTAGGCCGACATCGCCGCCACCCGCCCGTCGATCAGGTCCTTCACCTCGAACGAATGGTGCAGGATGCGCAGTTTCGCCGGATCGATCCCCTCGTATTTGAAATACGCGAAAAGTTCGGCCGACTGCGGCTCGATCATGATCGCCTTGTCGTGCAGCGCCTGCAGGTCGTTGGCGCCGTTGTCGCGTCGCGCCAGCAGCACCAGCGGCGAATGCTGGAAGATCGCGGCCAGCACGACCACCGGATCGCCCCGATCGCGCCGCAGGATCAGTTCCGAGGTTCCGACGCCGAACTCCGCCCCGCCGTGCAGCACGGTATCGACCGGATCGCGGCCCGGCTCCGCCTCGAGCAACTGCACGTCCAACCCCGCAGCCTGGTAGTAGCCTTGTGCGATCGCCGCATAGTGGCCGGCGAACTGAAACTGGTGCAGCCATTTCAACTGCAGCCGCACCTGGTCGGGCGCCGTCGGCGTCACGTCGCCACGGAGTGCGACAACTCCGCCCAGCAGCGCCACGATCGCCAGACCGCGCCGCACCGCTCCTGCCCGGAAACGCAAGGATTGGCCCAACACGGGCGCCGAATTTCCGGGGTCCGCCCGCCGGCGGCAAGCCAAACGCGGCGGATCGCCGTGGCAACCGGGTCATAACCCTCCGGCCGGCCGGCCCCGGACGCGCAAGCCCCGGCCCGCTGCCGGGCCTACGCCCCGATCGGGTGCCAGGTGGTCTTGAACTCGAGCGTGTCGCGGATCGCGTAAAGGCTCTGCGCGGAATCGCCGAGCCAGTTGGTTTCCGCGTCGACGAAATGCGTGCGCTTCACGCTCTCCGCCGCGCCGAGCCGGAGCGCCTTGCGGTCCTCCGCGCCGACCACCCCGACAATCGCGCGGAGGTGCGTGTGCGTCGCAAACGTCGGCACGAGCTCCTTCCGAAAGCCGGTGAGGATGTTCACCACGCCACCCGGCAGATCGGAGGTCGCGAGCATCTCCCCCAAGAGCACGGCGGGATAGGGCACCTTTTCCGACGCGAGCGCGATGACCGTGTTGCCGCTCACGATCGCCGGCGCGATCAGCGAAATCAACGGCAGCAGCGGCGGCAGGTCCGGCGCAATCACGCCGATGACGCCCATCGGCTCGGTGACGGTGAAATTGAAATGCGGTGAGGCCACCGGATTCACGTTGCCGAGGAGCTGTTCGTATTTGTCCGCCCAGCCGGCGTAGTAAACCAGCCGGTCAACGGCGGTATCGACCGCCTTCGTGGCGGGCCCCTTCGGTCCGCCGAGGTGGACGTGCACGTCGATCATCTCCTGCCGCCGCGCCTCGAGCATCTCGCCGAGCCGGT
Source organism: uncultured Opitutaceae bacterium (assembly GCA_937902925.1). GTDB lineage: Bacteria > Verrucomicrobiota > Verrucomicrobiia > Opitutales > Opitutaceae > CALFNN01. The sequence goes on along the minus strand of CALFNN010000029.1, from coordinate 2,802 downwards.
AAAGGATCTGGCCACGGTTGTAGGCCGTGCGCTTCGCCCAGCCCGGGCCGGCCTTCGCGGCGGCCTCGACGGCGTTGCGCAGGTCCTTGCGCGTGCACTGCGGGATGTTGGCGAAAAAGTTACCCGCCGCGTCCTTGACGGGAAACGTGCGCCCGCTTTCCGAGCGGATGAACGCGCCGCCGACATAGGGCTTCGGGGTTTTGGTGATGGGCAGTCTGCTCATGTTGAAAAATAGTCCGGCGCCGCGCTCAGGTCTCCGCCGCCGCCCCGGCCAGCGCCACGGGTTCCTCACCCTGCAGGTAGGTTTTCTCCTTGTAGGCCTTTGCCACGAACACGAAAACCGCGACGCATCCGATCGAAAGCGCCGCGTAGAAGTTGTAGTAGGCGGCGCCCTGCAGTTTCACCGTGCCGTCCGGGTTCTTGATGAACACGTGGACGAGCGCCGCCACGAGGTTGCCGCCGGATATCGAAAGCAGGTAAAGCGCCTGCACCATCGACTTGATTGATTTTGGCGCCTGCGTGTAAGCGAACTCCAGTGCGGTAATCGAGGCCATCACCTCACCCGCTGACAACAGGACGTAAGCCGGCATCTGCCACCCAATGCTCGGTTTCAATCCAGCTGCAATCTGCCGCTCGATCCAGGCGCTGACGAGAAATGACAAACCGATGACAACCAGCCCGAGGCCGATTTTCCGCAGCGGCGTCAAGGGAAACACCCGACTGATCAGCGGATATAGCCAGAATTGAAAGAGGGGAATGAACACGAGGATCAGGATCGCATTCACCACCTGAATCTGGGCGGCGAGCCAGTCGATCCCGAGGAAGTGCAGGTTCATCTTCTGCCCCTGCAAGACCCACTCGCCGCCGCTCTGATCATAAAGCGACCAGAAGACTGCCATGAACACGAATATTGCGGCGAGTTTGCCAAGTGCAGAAAGTCCATCGCGGCTGAAGGTTTCGCGCAGGAGCTTTTTTCCGCCTGGCGGAATGTGCGCAAACTTGTAGCGGCCCGACCAGAACACATACGTGGCAGCCAGCATCAGGACCGCCGGCAGACCGAAGGCGGGCCCCGGCCCGTAATGTTCCAGCAACCAGGGAATCAGCAGAAACGAAACGGTCGAACCGGCGTTGACCGAGAAATAGAACCAGCCAAACGCCCGCGATAGCAGGTGCTGGTTGTCCGGGCCAAATTGATCGCCAACGTGTGAAGCCACGCACGCTTTGATTCCGCCTGTGCCGATCGCGATCAGCGTCAGGCCAAGTGTCAGCCCGAGGCGCGTGTGATCCAGTGCGAGCACCACGCTGCCGAGGCAATACACCAGCGAAATTCTCAGGATGGTGTAATACTTGCCCCAAAACGCGTCGGACACGATCGCCCCGAGCGTCGGGAAGAAATAGCTGGCAAACTGAAACCAGTGGTAAGCCGCGGCGGCGTCGTTCTCGTCCATCGGCGCCGCTGCCCCGCTGCGGTCGACGAGATATTTCGTCATGAACACGACGAGCACCGCGCGCATCCCGTAAAAATTGAACCGCTCCGCCGCCTCGTTGCCGACGATGAACGGAATGCCCGGCGCCATGCCGGTGGTCTTGATCGGGGTCGTGTAGTATTGGGGTTTCGACATTGCTAAAGGGAATCAGCGCACGATTCGGCGCGACGTCAGGTCTGCTCGCGGCTTACCCGAGTTTCGCGTAATCCAGCAGCCCCTGCCGGCCGCCCTCGCGGCCGAAGCCGCTTTCCTTGTAGCCGCCGAAGGGCGACGTCGGGTCGAATTTGTTGTAGGTGTTGGCCCAGACGACTCCCGCCTTGAGTTCGACGCTCATCTTCAGGATGCGCGAACCCTTGTCCGTCCACACGCCGGCGCTCAGCCCGTAGGCGGTGTTGTTGGCCTTCTCGACCGCCTCGTCGACCGTGCGGAACGTCAGGATGCTCAGCACCGGCCCGAAGATCTCCTCGCGCGCGATCCGATGGCTCATCGAGACCCCGGAGAAAATCGTCGGCCGGAAATAATATCCCTTGCCCGGCAGCCGGCACGAGGGCTGGAACATCTCCGCGCCCTCCTTCATGCCCGCGGCGACGAGCTCGGTGATCTTGCCCAGCTGCTCCTTCGAATTGATCGCGCCGATGTCCGTGTTCTTGTCCATCGGGTCGCCGACGCGCAGCACCCTGATCCGGTTCTTGAGCTTCGCGATCACCCGGTCGGCCACCGGCTCGTGCACGAGCAGCCGCGAACCCGCGCAGCACACGTGGCCCTGGTTGAAAAAGATCCCGTTGACGATGCCTTCGACCGCCTGGTCGATCGGGGCGTCATCGAACACGATGTTCGCCGCCTTGCCGCCGAGTTCCATCGTCATCTTCTTCTCCGTGCCGGCGAGCGAGCGCATGATGATCTTGCCGACCTCGGTCGAGCCGGTGAACGCCACCTTCGCCGCAACCGGATGCCCCATCACCGCCGCGCCGGTCTCACCCGCGCCCGTGACAAAGTTCACGACCCCGGGCGGCAGTCCCGCATCCTGCAAGATCTCCGCCAGCTTCAAGCATGTCACCGAGGTCGTCTCGGCCGGCTTGAGCACCACGCAGTTGCCCATCGCCAGCGCCGGGGCGAGCTTCCACGCCAGCATCAGCAGCGGAAAATTCCACGGGATCACCTGGCCGACCACACCGAGCGGCGCGACCCCTCGGCCCGGCGCCACGTAGTCGAGCTTGTCGGCCCAGCCCGCGTGATAGAAAAAATGCGCCGCCGCCATCGGCACGTCGAAGTCGCGCGACTCCTTGATCGGCTTGCCGCCGTCCATCGTCTCCGC
>CALFNN010000028.1 GCA_937902925.1 uncultured Opitutaceae bacterium | reverse complement strand
TCACCATCGCGGTGGTGGAGGGCTCGACGGGCCAGCCCTTGTAGTTGCCGAGCATCACGGACCCGCCGATGCCGAGCGCCACTCCCACCAATCCGCCCAGCGAACTGAGGGCGATGGCTTCGATCAGAAACTGGGTGAGGACATCCTTGCCGTGCGCGCCGAGGGCGAGACGGATGCCGATTTCGCGGGTGCGCTCCGTCACGGACACCAGCATGATGTTCATGATGCCAATGCCGCCGACGAGCAGCGAGACACCGGCGATCGCACCAAGCAGATAAGTCATGGCGTCGGTCGAGGCGGTCCGGGCGGCGGTGATGTCCGCCTGGTCCTGCACCGTGAAGTCGACCGTGCCGTTATGCCGCTGGGTGAGCAGGTCGGTGACGTCGGCCTTCACCTTGGCGACAGAGTCCTCGTCCCTCGCCTGCACAAAGATCTGGCTGAGAAACGTGCGCCGGGAGATGCGCTTCATGTGGCTGGTGTAGGGGATGAAGACCACGTCATCCTGGTCCTGGTTGGCGTTGAATCCCTTGGAGGACATCACGCCGATGATGCGAAACGGCGTCCCGCCGGCATTGCCACCGCCGCCACCACCACCGCCGCCCTGGCCGAAGATGCGGATGCTCTGGCCGATCACGCTGGCGGCATCCATGTCGGGGAAAAGATTATCGATGATCGTCTTCCCCACGACCGCGACCTTGGCGGCGGCCGTCACTTCCGGGTCTTCGAAAAAGACGCCCTCGGCGACGCGCCAGCTGCGGATCACCGGAAAGTCGGGCGCCACGCCGTAGACCTGCGTGCCCCAGTTCAACCCGTTGGCGAGGATCTGGGCCCGCCCGACCACATACGGGCTGAGCGCCACGACACTGTTGTCGCTGTCGGACGCCGCGTGCTGGAAACTGGCCGAGATGGCATCGGCATCGGCGGTGGTGAGGGTGGTGGCGCCGCCAAAGCCGCTGCGGACGCCGCCGCCCTGGCCCTGATTACCGGGGCCGACGAGGACGAGATTGTCGCCGAGGCTGGCGATGGCGGCCTGGACCTGGGCCTTGGCGCCGTTGCCGATGCTGACCATGGCGATGACCGCGGCGACGCCGATGATGATGCCCAGGGCGGTGAGGATGGAACGCATGGTATTGCGCCGCAGGGCGCGCAAGGCCATCCGAAGGGTGATGAAAAAGCGCATGGAAGTCGGGCCGGGCAGGAATCAGGCGGCGGGAGCGGCGGTGAGCTTGGCGGCGGCTTCCGCCTGGCGCAGCTTGTCGAGCTCGTGTTCGGCGATGCTGCGGTTTTGCGTGAGCTCATCGCGGACGACCACGCCGTCCCGCAGGATGAGGTTGCGCTTGCAGTAGCCGGCGATGTCGAGCTCGTGGGTGACCATGACGATGGTGATGCCCTCGTCGTTGAGCTTCTGAAAGACGCCCATGACCTCGATCGAGGTCTTGCTGTCGAGATTGCCGGTCGGCTCGTCCGCGAGCAGGAGCTGGGGCTCGTTGACGAGGGCGCGGGCGATGGCGACGCGTTGCTGCTGGCCGCCCGAGAGCTGGTTGGGCATGTGGTCGGCGCGATTCGAGAGGCCGACGATATCGAGGCAGTGCATGGCCCGCTCGCGCATTTTTTTCGACGACATGCGCCGCTTCCCGTAGAGGCACGGCAGCTCGACATTCTCGAGCGCCGTGGTGCGGGCGAGGAGATTGAAACCCTGGAACACGAACCCGAGCTTTTGATTGCGGATGTCGGCGAGCTCATTCTTGTCGAGCTTCGAGACGTCGACCCCGTCCAGCTCGTAGAGGCCGCGGGTGGGGCGGTCGAGGCAGCCGAGCATGTTCATGAGCGTCGACTTGCCGGAGCCGCTGGCGCCCATCAGCGCCACCATTTCGCGCTGGTGGATTTCAAGGGAAACGCCACGCACGGCGTGCACCGGGACCTCACCGGAATCGTAGATCTTATGAAGTTGCTCGATTTTGACGACGGCAGACATGTCGGAGGAAGAAGGGTGGGTCGTAGACTCGGGAGATCAGAAGCCACCGCGACCGCCAAATCCGCCACCGCGCCGATCCTGCTGGAAGGGATTGCCGGTCTGCCCCGGGGGACCGCCGGCGGCGACCGCGGCGCCGGGCATGGTCACATAGGTGATCAAGGTGTCACCCTCGGCCACGCCATCGACGACCTGCGTCATCGTGCCGTCGGAAATTCCCAAGTGGACGGTCACGGGCTCGGGCGACTTCTTGCCGGAGGCATCGGTCACCAGCTTGTAGACGGTGCGCGGTTGATTGCTGACGTTCATGCCGATGCCGGAGGCCACGCCGCTGCCGCCACCGTTGCGACCACCGCGGCCGCCACCGCCACCGCCGCCACCACCGTTACGCCCGCCACCCTGGCCGCGGTTGCCCATCCGGTTGAGCATCTGGACGACCGTGTCGGGATCGAGACCCTTGTCGACGGCCAGCTTTTTAGCCTTCTCGAGGACATCGGGCGTCGGAGGCGCACCGCGTTCGTAGCCGGAACTGGCGATGACCTCCATGGTCGCGGCGCGACGTTCCTCGTCGGTCATCGTCGGCGTGGCGCCAGTCTTCTCGCCGGCGGCGGGCGCCGCGGCGGAGCCGGGGGTCTTGGGCAGCAATTCGGCGGGAATCCGGACGCGCAGCGCGTTATTCGCCACCACCAGCACATCGGGGCGCTCCGCCACGACGATGTTGGCCGTCGCCGTCATGCCGGGCTTGAGCAGGAGGTTGGCGTTGTCGACGTCGATGATGACCGAGAACGTGACGACGCCGCTGGAGTTCTTCGCAAAATTCCGCACCTGCGTGACCAGGCCCTGAAACGGGCGGTTCAGATAGGCGTCGACCGTGAACCGCACCGTCTGCCCCTCCTTGACGCTGCCGATATCCGCCTCGGACACGTCGGCGCTGATCTGCAATTTGGTGAGGTCGTTGATCAGGGTGTAGAGCGCGACCGCGGACTGGTTCACGTTGACCGTGGCGCCGACGTCGATCGTCCGGTTGAGCACCACGCCGTCGATGGGCGAGTAGATGATGCAGCGATCGAGATCGGTCTGGGCGTTCTCGGCCGCGGCCTGGCGGCTGACGAGATTCGACTCGGCTTGCGCGAGTGCGGCCACGGCGGTGTCGTAGTCAGACTGGGAAACGAGATTCTTCTCGAAGAGGTCCTTCGTGCGGACGGTGTCGCCGCGGGTCTTGATGGTGGCGGCTTTCGTGGCCTCGAGATCGGCCTGCGCCTGCCGCAACTTTTGCTGGTAGGTCGACGGGTCGATCTTCAGGAGCCACTGGCCCTTTTTGACGATGTCGTTGAAGTCGGCGTTGATCGCGATGACGTTGCCGGAGACCTGGCTGCTGATGGTGACCTGGGAGGTGGTCTGGAGGTTGCCGGTGGCGCTGATGGTCTGGACGATGTTGCCGCGGGCGACCTTGACGCTGGAGTATTCGGGCTGCTTGTCGCCCTTGCCGTAGAAATAATATCCGCTGCCACCCGCCGCGATCAGGATGACGAGGACCAGGAAGATGAGACCACCGTAGCTTTTCGATTTGGCCATGACGAGGAAAGTGAAGAGGAGAGGCTGGGAGTGTTTGGAAATTTGCGGCTGCGGCAATCGAAACCCCCGGGGGTTGAGGTCGGGAGATCCACGGCGTTCCGCGGGCGCAAAGACGCGGCGACCTCCAAAAGGTGACACAATAAATTGCGTCGAAACGGGCGGGCGCCGGCCGGCGCGGGCCGGGAGGGAAGCCGGGTTGCGGTTGGATCCCGGGCGGCCCCGGCGCAGCCCGCGGACGATGCTCCGGCGGAGCGGAAGGGAGGACGGAAATCCCCGGTCCGGCCGGCTCAGGCGGCGAAGGCCTTGGTCAGCGCCGCGGCGACGTTGGGGGGGACGAAGTGCGCGACGTTGCCGCCATATTTTGCGACCTGCTTCACCAGGGTCGAGCTCGTGTAGCTGAACTGCTCGTTGGGCATGACGAAGAGCGTCTCGATCCGGGGCTCGAGGTGGCGGTTCATCAGCGCCATGTTGAACTCGAACTCGAAGTCCGACAGCGCCCGCAGCCCGCGGATGATGGCGTCGGCCTGCTGGGTGGCGCAGAACTCGACGAGCAGCCCGTTGAAGGTCGTGACGGAGACGTGGGGAAATTTCGCGACGTTCGGCCGCACCATCTCGACGCGCTGGGCCGCGGTGAAGAGCGGCTCCTTGCCGGCGTTCTCGGCGATGGCGACGGTGACGCGATCGAAGAGCTTCGCCGCGCGCGCCAGCACGTCGAGGTGGCCATAGGTGATGGGATCGAAGGTGCCGGGGTAGATGCAGTGGCGCATGGACGGGATGGGGCGCAGGGAAAACGACAACCCGGCACGTGGCGACTGTGTTTTTGCGGCGGGTGCGTCCTGGGCCCCGGACGCACCGCCCGCTCCGCGCTTGCGTTCGGGCGACCGGCGCGTGTTTCCTCGCGTCTTCCGTTCATCGCATGAACCTGCCCAACATCCTCACGCTGTCGCGGGTCCCGATGATGTTCATCATCGTCGGGCTGATGCAGGCGGAATTCGAGTGGGCCGCGACCTCGGCGTTCTGGCTGTTCATCGCGGCGGCGCTGACCGACTGGCTCGACGGCAAGCTCGCCCGCGAGCGCGGCGAGGTGTCGTCCTTCGGCCGGTTCATGGATGCGGTCATCGACAAGGTGATGGTGATCGGGATCATGATTGCGCTGGTGAACGGCGATTATTTTTTCGGGCAGAACATCGCGGCGATGCTCATGTTGCTCTGCATCGTGTCGCGCGAATTCGCGGTGTCGGGCCTGCGGATGGCGGCGGCGGTCAAGGGCATGGTGGTCGAGGCGGACACCGGCGGGAAGCTGAAGACCTTCGTCCAGCTCAACGCGATCGGCTGGCTCCTCGGGGCGCGGATGCTGGCGCGGGATTTTCCGGAATTGTTCGGCGGCGACGACCGGACGTGGGTGCTCGTCGTGCGGATGATCGGCATCGTGCTGTTTTCCCTCGCGGGCGTGCTGACCGTGACGTCGGGCGTGGCGTATTTCCGGCGGCACGGCCACGTGCTGTTCACCTGAGTCATGCCGCGGTCGCAGCCGAGTTGGACGCGCGGGCTGCCCACATCGCTCGTGGTGGGCCTGGCGACACTCGGGCCGCTCGGCCGCAAGCTGCCAGCCCCGGGCACGTGGGGCTCGGCGGCGGGCCTGCTCTGGGTGACGGCGGTGTTCTGGGTGCCGCGGCTGGGTCCCGGGGCGACGCTCGCGCTGTGCGCGGCGAGCGGTTACCTGGCGGTGGCGTTCTGCGGCGAGGCCGAGATCCGGCTGAAGAAAAAGGACCCGGGCGAGGTGATCCTCGACGAGTTCGTCGCGATGCCGTTGTGCTTTCTCGGCTGGCGGACGCTGGTGGTTGCATGGCCGCCGTGGGCGGTGCTGCTGGCAGGGTTCGCGCTGTTCCGGCTGTTTGACATCGTCAAGCCGTTCGGCATCTCGCGCCTGCAACGGCTGCCGGGCGGCTGGGGGGTCGTGATCGACGACACGGCCGCGGCCCTCGCCGCGTGCGTGAGCCTGCACGCCGTGGTGTGGCTCGTGGCGCGGCGCTAGCGGTGCTTGCCGGCGAGGAGCGATTCGATCCGGACGCTGCTGCTCAGGCCGAGTTCCTGGCCGCCCGGACCCCAGACGGCGTGGCCGCTGAGCGTGAGCAGGACCTGCGTGGTCGCGGTGGCCGGCCGCAGCGGGAGCACGACCTCGGGCTGCAGCGAGAAAACCTGGCGGCGCTCGTCGCTCACGAACGCGGTGCTGGCGAGCGTGGCCGTCAATGCGACGCGGAACCGGGACCATTCGCGGGCGGCGCCGCCCGTGGCCACGAGCGAGTTGGCGTGGAGCTCGTTCTGGCCGAAGTGCGCGGGCATGGCGGTGTGCTCGAGAAAATCGGCGCCGAAGCTCGCGTAACCGAGCAGCTTCCACCGGGCGAGCAGCGGGCGGGTCGCGGCAATGTAGGGGAGCAGGTGACGGTGCCCGTCCGTCAAATCCTGCGGTGGCCGGCTGAGCGGCGAGGTGTAGTTCACGCCGACGCTGAAACCGCCCTGGTTCAACGCGGGCAGCACGTGTTCGCAGCGCGCGCCGAGCAGGAGCCCGGACAACCCGTAGCCGGCCGAGTCGCCGAGTCCGTGCGTGAAGTAACTCTGGAGCTCCGTCGTGACCGCGAGGTTGTCGGTGACCTGCAGCCGGACGCCGGCCGGCACGCGCAGGTAGTCACGGCGAATCAAATCCCCGTAGCGCGGCCGGAGATAAAGCCGGACGGCGCCGCTCGGCTGGTCGTGGGGCAGCAGGTCCCCGATGGTCTCGGGCAGTTCGTCGACGAAGCGAAAGATGTCCCATTTTGGCGCCGGGGTGGAACTGGCCGGCGCGGAGGACGGAGCGTCGCTGGCGGCGCGCGCCGCCAGCGGTCCGCCAGCCACGGCGAAGCCGCCGGCGAGAAGCAGCAGCCAGCGGAATGGACGGGAGGCGGGCATGAAAGAAGGCTACGGCAGCACCTGCAGGTGTTCGATCGGCATCTTCACCAGCAGACCTTGCTGCAACACATCGACCGACAGCACGACGCCACGGGGGTTCGACGGATCGTCCACAAAACCCTCCAGGCCGTGCAGCGGACCGCCGACGACCTTCACGCGCCGGCCCCTGGTCAGCAGCGGCATCACGCTCAGTTCGAAACCGGACGCGACGATCGCCTTCACGTCGGCGAGCTGCCGGAGGAACCGGGCCTCATCCTCGACCGTGATCGCGCGGGCGAGCAGGTCCTGCTGGTAGACCCGCGCCTTCAGCTCGGCGGGCACCTTCGCGAAAACGTAGCCGGGGAAGAGCGGCTTGGTGAACTTTTTCGTCTGCTGGGCGTAGCGCCGCACGCTCTGGACGAGCGCGAGGTAATGCTCGAATTTTTCCGCGGCCATGAGCGCCGCGAATTTTTTCTCGCACCGCGGCTTGGTGTGGCAGACCAGCCAGTAGTGTTCGCTCATCCGCTCAGTTTTTCAGGAGAAAGCGCACCGCGGCGTGATAGCCCTCGAGGCCGAGCCCCGTGATGACGGCGACGCAGGCCGGGGCGGTCAGCGACGTGTGGCGGAAATCCTCGCGCTTGTAGATGTTGGAAATGTGGACCTCGACGGCGGGGAGATGCGCGCCGAGCAGGGCGTCGCGGAGCGCGACGCTGGTGTGGGTGAGGGCGCCGCCGTTGATCACGAGGCCGTCGAATTTGGCGTCGGCGAGCGCGGCGAGCCTGTCGATGAGCTCGCCCTCGTGGTTCGACTGGAAGAATTCCAGGCCGGCCGCCGCGCCGAACTCGGCGCGCAGCGCGGCCTCGAGGTCGGCCAGCGTCGCGCGGCCGTAGATCTCCGGCTCGCGTTTGCCGAGGCGGTCGAGGTTGGGGCCGTTGAGGATGGCGATCTTCTTCATCGCTGGGAGCCAAACAGGAAGCCCGTCCGCAGACCAAGCAGAATCACGAGGAGAATAACTTCAGGGAGGAATTCAGAAGCCGGAAAGCCGTGAACCGAACCCGGACAGATTGAAGCGGGAAGCCGGGAAACCCGGAGCAAGGCGGCGGAGAAATTCAGAAGCCGGAAGGCCATGAACCGAACCAGGACAGACTGAAGCCGGACGCCAGGAAACCGTGAAACCGACCAGGTGGGATTGACCCGGGGCCGAAACCTGGCGGTTGGGATCGATTCCTGGTTTTATGGCTTCTGAATTTCTTCCGCCTGAATAAATTAATTCAAAAGCCAAGAAGCCATGAACGGGATAGCCTGATTGGGCTCCATTCTTGTTTTTTTCGGTTTCAGAATTTTGCCAACCAGCCAGTCCGATTCCGGGCTTCCTGCTTAACCAATTAATTCCTGTCTGGCCGGATCGTTTCCCGGCTTTCTGGTTTCTGAATTAGAATGGATTCTCGGTCGCGATGAACTCCCAGGGCAGCTGGAACTTCTTCGCCAGTTCCTCCGCCAGCGCCCGGACGCCGTGGACCTCGGTCGCATAATGGCCGCAGAGGTAGAGATTGAGTTTCTCCTCCTGCGCGCGGTTGAAGCAGTCCTCGCGCAGCTCGCCGGTGACGAGCGTGTCGACCCCGGCCGGCCCGAGTTCGGGCAGCGCGCTGTAGCCGCTGCCGCTGCAAAACGCCACGGCGCGCGGCGTGGCGGAGCCGTATTCGATGGCGATCACGCGGGGGTAATGTTTCTCCAATCGCGCGCGGATCGCGGAGCGCTTCAGCGTGGATTTGGCGATGCACCCGATGGCTTCGCCGTCGCGGACGAGGAACGGGCGCGAGGGCTTGAGCCCGAGCTGGCGGGCGAGGAGGGCGTTGTTGCCGAGCTCGGGATGACCGTCGAGCGGAAGGTGGTTGGAGTAGAGCGCGCAGTTGCCGCGGAAGAGCGTGGCCACGCGGTCGTAGACGGCGCCGGTCAGCGGGCGCGGCATGTCCCAATACATGCCGTGGTGCACGATGAGGAAATCGACGCCCGCGGCCACGGCGCGCTGGAACGGCACGACCCCGGCGTCGACCGCCGCGCCGATTTTCGTGACGCGGCCGTCGTTGGCGACCTGCAGGCCGTTGACGGCGCCGGGCGCGTCCTTGAACGCGGCGCGGCGCGTGCGTTGATCGCAGTAGGCGACGAGATCGGGGAGTTTGGCGGGCATCGGAATCGTTCGCGCGACGGGACAGAGAGAACCAGAACGAAGCCGAGAACGAGAACGATTTTCAGGCCGGCCCGAGCCGGCAACTGTGCGCGCTGAAACCGGCGCCGAAACTCACGAGCCAGAAATCGCCGGCGACCGGGGAAGGCGTGCCGGATTTCAACGTTTCCTCGAGCGCGAAAAGCACGGAGGGGCTGCTCATGTTGCCGTTGGCGCGGAGAACCTGCGCGCTGGCGTCGAGCGAGTGCGGCGCGACGACCGGTGCGAGCGCTTCGAGGACGTCGCGTCCGCCGCTGTGGGCGACGACGCGCGAGACGGGGCGCGGGCCGCGGTCGTGCCACAGGCGGCCGACCGCGCGGGCGGCGAGCTCGGGGACGGAGCGGTCGAGAAGGTTGCGGAGCTTGCCGTCGCGTTGCTCGAAGCGAAGTTTGTCGCGGTCTTCGGGCAGATGGAGCGAGGCGAAATCGAAGGCGCGCACGCCGGTCGGTCCGGGTGTGGCGCGCCAGACGGTGGTGGCGGCGCCGTCGGCGAAGAGGCAGGCGCTGATGATGACGCCGGGATCGTCGTCGAGGAAGAAGGCCGCCGAGCAGACCTCGACGGCCACGCACGCGACCGTGGCGCGCGGGTGGGCGGCGAGCAGATGGCTGGCGGTGCGCAACGAGGGAATGGCGGCGCCGCAGCCGAGTCCGACGATGTCGTGCAGGATCGCGTTCGGGCGCAGCCCGAGCTGCTCCGCGACGTAGCTGGTGAGCCCGGGGCAGAGATAGCCGGTGCAGGTGCAGATGAGGAGCGCGTCGAGTTCCGCGGGTTCGATGCCGGCCTGGGCGAGCGCGGCCGTCAGCGCGCGACCGGCGAGGCGCGGCGCCTCGGTGCGGAAGGCGGCGTTGAGCTCGTCGGGCGTGCGGTCGAACACGCGCTCGATGTCCGGCATCGCGAAGTGGCGCGTGGCGATGCCGTGGTCGCCGTTGAGGATGTTGTGCAGGATGAGCCGCGAACGCCGGGCCAGGCGCGCGCGGGCGTCGGAGCGTTGCACGATGTCCCAGCACTGCGCCTGGGTGTAACGGGCGGGCGGAACGGCGGTGGCGAGCGCGTGGAGGAACATGGGGAGAGGCGAGGCTTGAGTTGTCCCGCGCGAGGTCAGCGACGAAAAAGTAACAGGATGGACATGATTGGGCGGGTCAGTGGGCGTCAGTGCAGCGCGGCGTAGAGCGGGCGCAGCGGCAGCAGCCGGGCGCGGCTCAGAGCGGTGAGAAGGCGTTGCGGGAAGGGGTGGAGGAGGAACGGATGCAGCGCGCCGGCGGACGCGAGCCGGCGGTGAAAACGGCGCCGCAGTCCGGCGTGGATTTCGGCGCAGGCGTCCGGCCACGACTGCCGGCCGCTGGCGTAGGCGAGCAGCGGATCGAGTGCGATCTCCGCGCTTTGGAACGCCATCGCCATGCCGTTGCCGGTGAACGGTGGAATCATCGCGCAGGCATCGCCCAGCGACACCCGGTCGGCCGCGGGCATGCGCCGGTCGAAGCTTAACGCGGCGACGGCGCAGAACGAGCCGGGGTCGGGTCGCGCGGCAGCGAGGCGGGCCGCGAGCCCGTCGAGCCCGGTGGCGCGCAGGTAGGCGGGGAGAAGGTTGTAGGGCGGGGTCGCCGAACCCCGCCGGTCTGGAGTGAATCCGGCGGCGGCGGGGTTCGGCGACCCCGCCCTACAGTCGCCCAGTTCGCGGCGGCGAAACAGGCCGCAGACGTTGACCGCGCCGTCCTCGACGCGTGCGAGGCCGACGTAGGCCTGATCGCCAAGGTGCAACTCGAGGTCGCGGGCGAGGGCGAGACCGTGGACGTGAATCTTCAGTCCGAGCCAGGGCGAGCGACCGCGACGCCGGCCCGTGGCGAACACCCGGCCCGGCTGTGGCGCCGGGTCGGTCACGCGCGTCCGCGTGCGCAGCTCGCCGCCGGCAGCGACGAAGGCGGCCGCCAGTCGCGCATCGAGCGCGTGCCGGCTCAGGCCGAGCGCGGGCGAGGGGAGACGCTGGACGCGTGCGGGCCCCGACGCCGGCCGGGTGAACCACGCGACCTCGCGGTGTCGGAGGGCGCCGGCGAGAAGCGGGCCGAGCCCGAGCCGCGCGATCGTCGTGGGCGCGAGGCCGGCGATGAACTCGCCGCAGACGCGGTGCCGGGGATATTCGCCGGCCTCGCAGAGCGTGATCGGCACACCCGCGCGCCGCAGGGCGAGGCCGAGCGAGAGCCCGGCGAGTCCGCCACCGACGATCTCGACGGGCAGCGGCGATGTGGTCATGCGCGGCGTTGCGCGACCATCCGGCAGGCGCCGAGCATCGTGGTGGTGCAACGGAGGTCCCAGGCGTCGCGGGTCAGCCCGAGCGATCGCGGCAGTTCATCGCCGAGAAAGCCCGCGGCAATGCTGACGTGGGCGTCGTGTCGCGTGACGCGATTCGCGCCGAAGCACGGCCCGAACCAGGAAAACATCCGCTGGGCAAACGGACTCCGCGTCGGCTCGCTGACGAGAATCATCCGCGTAGTGCGGCGCAATCTGGCGCCGAGTTCCGCGAGCTCGTCGTCGGTGAGATGGTGAAAAATGAGATTCCCGATGACCGCGGCGTAGGCGCCGTAGCCGTCGAAGGCGCGCAGATCGGCGACGTGCCACGCGCGCTCGGCCGGCCAGTCGTCAGGGGGAGGGCAGCGGTCGAGGCCGTCGACGGCGACGCCGCGTTCGCCGAGTCGCCGGGCGAGCTCGCCGGTGCCGGCGCCGAGCTCGAGCACGCGTTCGCCGGGGCGCAGGAGCGGCGGCAGGACGCGGACGAACCAGGCCGTGTTGCCCATCACGCGGTTGATGATCCGCAGATCGCGCCGGCTGTGCACCGCGTCGGGATGGTCGGACGGAAGCGAGTCGAGCAACTCGGGGCGGAGGACGCGGGTCATGAGGCGAGAGGAAGGTTGCCCGGCTCCGCGGAGGTGTCCAGAGTCGGCGGCAGATTCCATGAGCAAGACCGCCTCTCCCGTCGATTTGATCGCGCAGGCCGCGAAGAAGTTTCCGCACCGTCCCTCGTGGGACGAGTATTTCATGGCGACGGCGGTGCTGCTGGCGTCGCGGTCCAACTGCGAGCGCCTCAACGTGGGCTGCGTGATCGTGACCGGCGGCGCGCGGAAAAACCGGCTCGTCGCGGCGGGTTACAACGGGTTCCTGCCGGGCACGCCGCACCTTTCGCGGCTGCGCGACGGCCACGAGCAGGCGACCGTCCACGCCGAGCAGAATGCCGTGGCGGATGCCGCGCGCCGCGGCAGCTCCGTCGAGGGCTGCGTGGCCTACGTGACCCACTACCCGTGCGTCAACTGCGCGAAGATCCTGGCCGCGGCGGGAATCGCCGAGGTTCGCTACCGGGCCGACTATCAGAACGACCCGCTCGTCGCGCCGCTGCTGGCCGACGCGGGCGTGAAGATTTTGCAACTCTGAGACGGATTGGCCGTCCATCTCCCTGTCATGCGCGAACGACGCCCAGGCACGAAGGAAACGCTCGCGGGCTCGCTGCTGCTGGCGCATCCGGCGATGCGCGACCCGAACTTCCGCCACAGCGTGCTGTTGATGTCGGTGCACAATGCGGAGGAGGCGATGGGGGTGGTGTTGAACCGGCCGACGGGGAAGCGGCTCGGCGAATTCAGCGGCGACTTCGCGCTCGGGCCGCTGGCGAGCGTGCCGCTGTTCACCGGCGGACCGGTGCGGACCTCCCAGCTCGTGCTGGCGGCCTGGCAGACGCGCCCGGACGGTTTCCGGCTGCACTTCGGGATCGAGCCGGACAAGGCGGTGCAGTTGCTCAACGAGGAGGGAACGCATGTGCGGGCGTTTCTCGGTTACGCGGGCTGGTCGGCCGGCCAGCTCGAAAACGAGATGAAGCACAAGACCTGGATCGTGACCGACGTGCCGGAGGACCTGCTCACCCACACGCAGGACGAGACGCTCTGGCGGACGGTGCTCGGCCGCGAGGGACTCGAGTGGCGGCTGCTGGCGGACGAGCCGGAGCACCCGGAGCAGAACTGAGCGCGGCCGGCGGGAGCCGGTTCGCGCGATTGCTCCCGGCGTTCGTCCACTGCGAAAGAATTCATTCCTCCAAGTCAGGTGGAAATTCAGAAGCCAGAAAGCCAGGAATCGGGCTGAACCGGGCACGACGGGTTGAAAGAGGAAAGCCCGTCTGGTTAAACTTTGCCCAATCAAGGCCGCTGACGGCGCTGCGTCCCAGCCCGACGAGAAGAATACGGATTAAGGGGGAAGCCAAGAAGCCATGAATCCACGCCGGAGGGAATTGCCCTTCCTGGTTTCCCGCTTCAAACCCGAAAGCACGGCCTTTGATTTTTGTCGTCAGACCTTGCGCCATTAAAGCCGCCAGCCCGCGCGGCCCTACCGGAATCCCGGTAGTCGTGATTGTTTGCCCTGCAGCCGGGTTCCGCTTCGACTCGCGCCTCCAGCATGTCCCCCGAAGCTGTCGCCCGCCAAAAGATCGACGAAC
>CALFNN010000027.1 GCA_937902925.1 uncultured Opitutaceae bacterium | reverse complement strand
GGACTCCTGTGCTACACATTTGTGCTACAAAAACCGCTGTTTTTGCATGAATTCCGGGGCCAGAAATTTAGACCACTAAGAACCCGATTTCTCCTCTGAAGGCGAAGCTCGAACGAGCTTGAAAAACAATCCCAAACAATGTGCTTGCAGAAATTTTTGAGTCTACTGCGTCTGCCAATTCCGCCACCCGGGCGCGTTTGCTGGAAAGAAGTGGCGCACCCGTAGGGAGTCGAACCCCAAACCTTCTGATCCGTAGTCAGATGCTCTATCCAATTGAGCTACGGGTGCGTGAAAGAGCGCGAGAACAAGCAAGTTTCCGTCGCGAAGCGCAAGCGAGAATTTAGCCGCTGGGCCGCCAGTCGATCAACCCGAGTTGGAGCAGCTTCCGGTGGTTGAAATGATTCCACTTCAATTCCACCGCCAGGTCGAGCGGGACCCCGACCGGGGGGAGCCGGTGCGCGAGCTTCCATGCCACTCCGTGCAGCCGCTTGCCGCGGCCCTCCTCGAAGCTGAAGCGAAAATGCTGCTCCTTGAACACGTCCGGCGGCGACCGCAGCACCACGCCCCGCACGCCGAAGACCGGCTCCGCGTTCCCCTGGCCGAACGGATGCAGCGCATCGAGCTCGTCCATCAGCCGCTCGTTGATCTGCTCGGGCGTGAGCCACACGGCCACGTCGAGCCGCGCCTCCGCGATGTCGCCGCCGGCATGCGCCCGCACGGCCGCGGCAAAGCCAACGCGGAATGTTTCGAGATGCAGCTTCGGCAGCGCGATGCCCACGGCCATCGGGTGCCCGCCCCAGCTCGTCAGGTGCTCGCAACAGTTTCCCAGCACCTCGACGAGGCTGATGCCATCGATGCTGCGGGCGGAGCCCTTGGCCATGTCGCCCTCGTTGCCGAGCACCACGCAGGGCCGGTTGTATTTGCGTGTCACGCGGCCGGCCACGATGCCGACCACGCCCGGGTGCCAATTCTCGTCGAAGAGGACGATGCCGGGCAGGTCGGAAAACCGCGACTCGATGAGCCGCTCCGCCTCCTCGGTGATGCCGCGCTCGATGTCCTGCCGCTCGCGGTTGAACGTATCGAGCTGGCGCGCGGTATCGGCGCAGAATTGCGCGTCGTCGCTGATGAGCAATTCCACCGAGAGCGCGGCGTCGGCGAGGCGGCCGCTGGCGTTGATCCGCGGGCCGAGGCGGAACGAGATGTCGATCGGCGTGATCCCGTTTCCCGGTTTCACGCTGGCCACTTCCATCAGCGCCCGCAGGCCCGGGCGCTGCGTCTGCTCGAGGATCCGCAGGCCGTGGCGCGAGAGAATCCGGTTCTCGCCCGTCAGCGGCACAAGGTCGGCGACGGTGCCCAGCGCGACGAGGTCGAGATGGTCGCGCAGCTTGATCCGGAACGCCACCGGGTGGTTTTCCGCCCGGAGCTGCTTGAGGAGCCCGTGCGCGAGCTTGAAGACGAGCCCGACCGTGCAGAGATGCCGCCACGCCGCGTCGGCGTTGGATTCGTCGGCGTCCACGTGCGGGTTGATGAGGATGCCGTCGCTGAGCGCGCGTTCCTTCGAGCGGTGATGGTCGATGACCATGACGTCGATGCCCTGCGCCCGCAGGTAGGCGGCCTCGTCGTGGGAATTCGTGCCGCAGTCGAGCGCGATGAACAGGTGCGGCTTGCCCGCCTCGAGCGCGCGATCGATGGCGCTGCGCGACAGCCCGTAGCCGTCCTCGGACCGGCGCGGCACGACGAAGCGCGGATTCAGCCCGAACCGGCGGAGGATCATGACGAGCAGCGCGGTGCTGCTGACGCCGTCGACATCGTAGTCGCCGAGGATGGCAATCTCCTCGCGATTCGCGATCGCCGTCCGCAGCCGGGTGGCGCCCGCCTCGAGGTTGCGGACGAGGAAGGGATCGTTGAGCGCGGCCAGCGCCGGCTGGAGGAACTCCGCCGCCGCGTCGGCCGTGCGCAGCCCGGCGCGCAGCAACAGTTCCGCGAGCACACGGCTCACGCCGGCGCTCTTGCTGAGCGCCTCGACTTCTTCAGCCGGAAGCGGCGTGTAAGTCCAGCGCATGGGAAATCCTCGAGGTGGTCGGGACGTGCATCCGGACCGGCTCGGGCGCAGGAGCGCCGGAGCCCAGGGCGGCTGGGGCCAGCCGCCCCCACCCCGTTACGTTATTCCGACGCCTTGCTGGTGCCCTGCCACTCGTATTTCGGCGCCACGTCCGCGTGCGCCTCGACATGCTTCCGGTCGCCCTTGTGCCACCAGTAGAAGACCGGGGCGGCGATGTAGATCGACGAGAAGGTGCCGGTGATGATGCCGACGAGGAACGTGAACGAGAGATCCTCCATCACGCCCGTGCCAAAGACAAAGAGCGCCAGCGCGGCGAGGAAGGTCGTCACGCTCGTCATGATCGAGCGCGAGAACACGCGGTTGAGCGCGAGGTTGATCACGTCGCGCAGCTTCATCGCGGGGTTGAGCTTCAGCTCCTCGCGGATTCGGTCGAACACGACGACGGTGTCGTTGATCGAGTAACCCGCGATGGAGAGAATCGCCGCGACCATCGGGGCGTTGAACTGGCGCCCGAAGATCACGAACACGCCGATCGTCATCAGGATGTCGTGCACCGAGGCGACGACCGCACCGATGCCGAACCCGAACTCGAACCGGAACGCGATGTAGAGCAGCGTGATCGCGAACGACAGCAATAGCGCCTTGATCGCGCTCCACTCGATCTCCTTGCCGATCGCGGGGCCGATGCTTTCCTCGCCGATCTTGTCGAGACCGGCGTCGGGATAGTCCTTCTGCAAACCGGCCAGCAGTTCGGCGGATTTGCCGTTGCGCGTCTCGATCCGGATCGTGCCGGTCGCACCGCCGCTGCCGCCGACATCGGTCGCCGTCACGTCCTTGAGCTGGAGGTGATCGGCCGTCGTCCGGATCTGGGCGAGGTCGACATGCTGTTTGTAGGACACCGTCAGCACGTCGCCGCCGGCGAAGTCGATGCCGTAGATCTTGTCGCCCTTCATGAACACCACCGCCACGCCAACCAGCACGATCGTCCAGGAGGCGATGAAGGCGGGCCGGCCGTATTTGACGAAGTCGACCTTTTCGACGTGCAGGAAATGCAGCATCGGGAATTTCTTGATGACCTCGTTTTCGACCAGCCACTCCATGATGAGATGGCTCGTGACCAGCACCGAGAACATCGTCGAGAACACGCCGATCGCGAGGGTGACGCCGAAACCCTTGATCGGGCCGGTGCCGAAATAGATCATCACGGCGCAAATGCAGAGCTGCGTGACGTGGGCGTCGACGATCGTGACGAACGCCTTGTCGTAGCCGGACACGAGTGCCGTCTTGAGGGTCTTGCCCAGCTTCAACTCCTCGCGCATGCGCTCGAAGATCAGGATGTTCGCATCCACCGCCATGCCGACGGTCAGCACGATGCCGGCCAGACCGGGCAGCGTCATCGTCGCCCCGAAGCTCGCCATGACGCCGAGGATGATGAGGATGTTGACCGCCAGCGTGAACACCGCGACGACGCCGCCCACGGTGTAGTAAGTGATCATGAAGCCCGCCACGAGGGCGGTGCCGATGACGGCGGCGCGCTCGCCGCTCGAGATCGCGTCGGCCGCGAGATAGGGCCCGACTTCGTATTGCTGTTTGACGACCAGCGCGACGTCGAGGGGGTTGTTGAGGACGTTGGCGAGGTTGATCGCCTCGCGCTCGGAAAAGCTGCCCGTGATGACGGCCTGGTCGCTGTCGATTTCCTCCTTCACCGTCGGGGCGGAGTAGAGCTTGCCGTCGAGCACGATCGCGAGCCGGCCAAGGCGGCCACTCTGCTGGCCGAGATCCGCGATGGCCCGCGTGGTGGCGGCGAATTGTTTCCGGCCTTCCTTCGTGAAATACAACCGGACCTCGGGCTTGCCATACTGGTCGGGCACCGCGCGCGCGTCCTGCATCGCCTTGCCGTCCATCTCGGGGATGCGCTTGACGAAGAGTTCCTCGGAAGAGGTCTCGCCGCTCGGCCGCTCGTCCTCGAGCGTCTTGATCTCGTAGCCCGGCGGCGTCTCCACGCCGGGTCCGGGGAGCAACGTCGGGTGCACGATCCGGAAATCGAGCCGCGCCGGCGCCTTCACCTCATTGACGACGTCGGGATTGTCCTTGGTGGTCAGGCCGGGCAACTGCACCTCGATGCGGTTGTCGCCGACCTGGCGGATGACCGGCTCGGCGACGCCGAACGCGTTGATGCGGGAGCCGATGATCTCGATCGCCTTGGCGAGTTTTTCCTTCCGCACCTCGAGCGTGTCCTTGGTCGCGACCGAGTCGTCCACCTCGAGCGTGAACGCCATGCCGCCGTTGAGATCGAGGCCGAGCTGGAGGCGGCTCTTCCGCCGGTGGTCGAGTTCGTTCAGGAGGAGGTCGTTGCGCTTCTCGATATTCTTCAGCGAGTCCTCCAGGCGGACGTCGGGGAAGTATTGCGAGAGGTCGATGCGGCGTTCCTTGCCGATGTTCCGCAGGGCGACGAACTCGCTGCTGGCGGTGCCGGCTTTCTTCATCGCCGCGGCTTCGTCGAGCAGCTTGCCGAACTCGACGGGCTTCGCCGCGTGCGATCTCACATAGTCGACGAACGGCGTGTCGTGCAGAGGGAGAAGTTCCGAACCCGCCCACACCGCGATGGCGAGGGAAAGCAGGATCTTCCAGAGGTTGCGTTTGAGCATGGTCGTTTGGGTTTAAAGGGGGGGCGTGCGTCGCGCGCACGCCACCGGCGCGCGGGATCCCGCGGCACCGGCCAGCGGACTCACTTCTTGGCGGCGGGAGCCGGCGGCTTCACGACCGTCTGGACGAAGGCCTTGCCGAGCTCGATCTTGGTGTTGTCCGCGATGCGCACGACGAGCCGGTCTTCCTTCACGTTGGTGATCACGCCAAAAATCCCGCCGGACGTTACGATCTCGTCGCCCGTCTGCAGGCTCCCGACCAGCTTCTCGTGCTCCTTCTGCTTTTTGCGCTGCGGCGCGCTCATCAGGTAAAACAACCCGGCGATGAAGAGACCGTAGGCGACCAGCATCCCGATCGGCATGCCGCTCGGCGCCGCGCCGCCAGCCGGGGCCGAAGGAGCAGCTTGCTGGGCGAGAAAACCGGCGGCGTCGAACAAGGGGGACATTTTCGTCATTGCGTGTTGAGTGATTTGAAAAAAGAAAACATGCATCTAACTGATTCGCCTCTCGCAAAAGCAAGCCATAACCGCCCCGCCCCGCCCCGCGTTGAAAAACAAATCCGCCGCCGCCTGGTCCGCCGCCAAGTCCGAGGAATACTACGGCTTCAAGCGCTGGGGTTCCGGTCATCTGTCGGTTGACGACGAGGGCTTTGTCAACGTCCAGCCGCTGGCCGACGGCCAGGGCATCCGCGTGCTCGACGTCGTGCAGGAGGCGCTCGGCATGGGCCTGAAGGCTCCCATGGTCATCCGCTTCCAGGACCTCCTCCGTCACCGCGTCGTCCAGCTCAACGAGGTGTTTCTGAAAGCGATCAAGGACGAGGGCTACAAGGGCGGCTACCGGGGCGTTTTTCCCATCAAGGTCAACCAGCTCCGCGAGGTCGTCGACGAGATCGTCGCCGCCGGCAAGGAGTTCAACTTCGGCCTCGAGGCCGGCTCCAAGCCCGAGCTCATGATCGCCCTCGCCATGCACGAGGGCGCCCAGCGCCTCATCATCTGCAACGGCTACAAGGACCACGACTACATCCGCCTCGCCCT
>CALFNN010000026.1 GCA_937902925.1 uncultured Opitutaceae bacterium | reverse complement strand
GTGAGGAAGAACGCCACGGCGTTGTGCCCATACCACCACTGCACCAGCGCATCCTGCACGCCGCCGAAGATCGGGTAGCTGTGCGTCCAGCTCGTCGGGATCGAGAGGTGGTTGACGATGTAGAGCATCGCCACGGTGATGATCGTCGCGATGTAGAACCAGATGGCGACGTAGAGGCTCGGCTCGCGGCGCTTGGCGAGGGTCCAGAAAAAGTTGACCGCGAAGACAACCCAGATGAACGCGACCGCGAGGTCGATGGGCCAGATGAGTTCGGCGTATTCCTTGCCGCGGGTGAGGCCGAGCGGGAGCGTGATGGCGGCCGCGACGATGATGAGCTGCCAGCCCCAGAAGTGGAGGTTGGAGAGAAAATCGCTCGCGAGCCGCGCCTTCACGAGGCGCTGCGTGGAATAATAAATGCCGGCAAACATCATGTTGCCGACAAACGCGAAGATGACCGCGTTGGTGTGGAGCGGTCGCAGCCGGCCGAAGGTCAGCCAGGGGAGGCCGAAGTTCAGCCGCCAGAAGTTGAGTTGCGAGGCAACGAACAGGCCGACCAGCATGCCCACCGCGCCCCAGAACAGGGACGCGAGCAGGAATTGGCGGACGATCTTGTCGTTGAACTCGAGGGTGATTTTACGATCGGACATGGGCGGTGGAAACAAAAGGTTCGGGCGGATCGCGCGGGAACGGCGCGCAACGGCCTCAGTGGCGCGGGGCGTCGGGCGGATGCCGGTCGGCCCGGCCGGCGGCCAGCGGGGACCGCGGGCGC
The DNA here is from genome assembly GCA_937902925.1 of uncultured Opitutaceae bacterium. Taxonomy (GTDB): domain Bacteria; phylum Verrucomicrobiota; class Verrucomicrobiia; order Opitutales; family Opitutaceae; genus CALFNN01. The sequence continues at coordinate 25,741 of CALFNN010000026.1, read as the reverse complement.
GTGACGACAAAACGCGGCGTCTCGTCGGCCAGCGGCAGCAGCGAGTCGCGCTCCGCGCTGCTCAACCGGCCGCGCGCATGTTCCCGGAGGAAAAATGCGACAAAGGTGAAGACCAGGCAGAGGCTGATCGCGAGGGTGAGTGGGACGACGGCCATGGTGGCGGGGAGTCAGTTGGCGGCGGGCGGCGGGGTGCGTTTGTCGCCGCGGCCGGCGCGGGAACCGACCTGGTCGCGCACAAAGAAGACCACGAAAGTGAAAGCCAGGCAGCTGCTGGCGGTGAGGGTGAGCGGGAGGAAAGTCATGGCAGGCGATCGATGGTCCCGGATTTTAGGCCGAAGCGGCGGGGGCCGCTCCGCACGAGTTGGCACGGGCTGCGCATTTATTGCTGGGCTGCCGTCCTGGCCGGCGATTTGACGAGGAGTTCGTCGATCGCCGCCACCAACTCGTCGTTGGAAAACGGCTTCGCGAACGTGCGGGCGGCCCCGAGCATCTTCGCGATCACGAGGTAATCCCGGGCGTTGATGCGGCCGCCGCCGGACATCGCGATGATCTTCACCGCGGGATAGTGGCGCCGGAATTCCTGGATGGTCTCGAGGCCCTCCTGGTCCGGCATGATGAGATCGGTCAGCAACAGTTCGGCGGGGTTGGTCTCCTGCAGGGCCAGCGCCTCGCGGCCGTTGGTGGTTTCCTCCGCGTCGTAGCCGCGCTTGAGCAGGGTGAGCCGCAACATGGTGCGGAAGGAGTCGTCGTCGTCGACAATCAGGATGCGTGACATGGTCTAGTCTGGTTTGGCCCCGGCGAGCACGCGGGCGACAACCGTGCCGAGCGCGTGCACCGAGATTGGTTTGGAAAGCAGTTCGCGAATGCCCATCGCCTGGACGCGCGCGGGCGTGAGGGTGGCCGTGTAACCGGTGGCGAGCAGGACCGGGAGGTCCGGACGGAGGGCGAGAATTTCCCGGGCCAGGTCGGTGCCCGACATCACGGGCATCGCGAGATCGGTGATGACCAGATCGTAGCGTCCGGGTTCGCGGCGCACGGCGGCGAGCGCCTCGACCGGCTTGGTGTGCGTCTCGACGGCATAGCCCAGATGCTCGAGCACCCGGCCGGTCACCCGGGCGATCGGCGCCTCGTCGTCCACGTAGAGCACGCGCTCGCCGTGCCCGGCCGGGACATCCGTCTCGTCGAGTTCCGTTTCCGCGGCCTCGGCCGGACAGGCGGGAAAATAAAGCCGGAACACGGTGCCCTCGCCCGGCCGGCTGCACACGGTCACGCTCCCCTCGTGGCTTTGCATCACGCCGTGGACGACGGCCAGCCCGAGGCCCGTCCCCTCTCCCGGGGCCTTCGTCGTGAAGAACGGCTCGAAAATCCGCCCGACCGTCGCCTCGTCCATCCCATCGCCGGTGTCGCTGACCGACAGCAGGACGCAGGCTCCCGGCCTCAATCCCGGGTGCGCCTCGGCCATGTCCGCATCGACGAAGCAACCCTCCAGCCGGATGCCGAGCCGGCCGGGGCGGTCGTGCATCGCATGGGCGGCGTTGGTGCCGAGGTTCATGACGACTTGGTGAACCTGGGTCGCGTCGGCGAGGACCGGCGGCAGATCCCGGGCAAAGCTGTGCTCGAATTCGATCGTCGCGGGGATCGTCGCCCGCAGCAGGTGCAACGCCTCCGCCACGATGTGCCGGAGCTGGATCGGCTGGCGCTCGTGCTCCTGCTGGCGGCTGAACGCGAGGATCTGGCGCACGAGGGAAGCCGCCCGCGTGCTGCCAGCCAGCACGGCGTCGAGGTGGCTCGCGACCTCGGGATTCGCGCCCGACTCCATCTTGGCGAGCTGCGCGTAGCCCGTGATTGCCGCGATGATGTTGTTGAAATCGTGGGCGATGCCGCCGGCCAGCGTGCCGATCGCCTCCATTTTCTGCGCGTGGCGAAACTGCTCGGCCAGCTGCTGTCGCTCGATGAACTGACCGAGCTGGCTGCCCAGCGCCGCCAGGGTCGCAAGCTTTTCCGGGCCCGGCTCCCCCGCCTGCGTGGCAAAAAAACCGACGACCCCGACGATCTCGTCGCGAAGTTTGACGGGGAAGCCGATCCAGTTGTGCAGGCCGAGCGCATCGGCCAAGGCGCGTCGCGTGTAATCCGGGGCGAGGGCGAGATCGGCGATCCATTCCGCCCGGCCCTGGGCCCAGACCCGGCCGGGCAGACCCGCCCCGGGGGCGAACGTCCATTGCCGCGTGGTGGAGGCGAAGGCTTCGAATTCCCTGGAGGGCGGATGCCAGATTTCGGCGCAACAGAGCACCCCGCGAGCCCGGTCGACCTTCCACAATTCGCCGACTTCCCAGTGCAGGCTGCCGCCGATGGTCTCGAGGACGCGCCGGCAGGTCTGTTCGAGCGAGCCTCCCTCCGCCAGCACCTGCGTGACCGCGTGCTCGAGGCCCAGCCGCGCCTCGGCCTGTTTGCGGCGCGTCACGTCATTGACGATGACCTGGATCCCCGGCCGGCCCGCAAACGCGATCGGGGTCGCCATGGTCTCCACCTCGACGACCGTGCCGTCGAGCCGGAGGTAACGTTGATCCATCAGCGGCACGGATCGCCCCGCGAGGCCGCTGGCGATGCGCTCGCGAATCGCCGCGTGGCAGTCGGGATGGACGAACGCAAAAGTGTCCGTGCCGGCAAGCTGCTCCGGAGAAGCCGCGCCAAGGATGCGGCCCATCGCGGCATTCGCGTAGGCGACCCGGCCGTCGACATGGACGAAAATCCCCGTGGGCGCGGCGTCGACCAGGGCGCGATAGCGCTCCTCGCTTTGCCGCAGCGCTTCCTCGGCGTTGCGACGCTCGGCGACTTCCGTGTGGAGTTCCCCATTGAGGCGCGCCAGCTCGCTCGTGCGCTGCTGGACGCGCCGATCGAGTTCGTCGTGCAAGGCCCGCAGCGCGCCGGTCACGTGCTGCTGGGAAATGACGTCGGCGCGGCTTTCCCGCCACCGGCGCAGCGAGAATACGAACAGGCCGATCAGCAAAAATCCCAGCGCTCCGGTAGTCTCGTCCGCATACGGATGAAGATTCTCCCGCGTCAGTTGGGCAAAAATCGTCTCGAACCAGCCGAAAACGCTGCCGCTGGCGAAAACCAGCGCTGCGCCCGCGGCCACGATGCCCAGCTCACGCGCGATCCGCCTGCTCTGCTGCGTCGACTGCCGCGCGACCGCGCCGCGCAGCACGTCATCCGCCCGTTTCCGCTCGGTGATGTCGTTCCACACCCCGATGAATTCGATCGGGCGGCCACCCGCGTCGCGGATCACGCGGCGGCGGTCCTCGACCCAACGCCACGTGCCGTCGCGATGGCACAATCGATACTCCGTCACGCTGGATTCGTGTTCCCGCGTCTCGGCGATGCCGGCCACCGCCCGCGCCCGGTCGTCGGGGTGGAGCCGGCCGAGCCACCACTCGTGACTCATGGTCTCCGCCGGGGAAAAACCCAGCAGGCGCGAGATATTCTCCGTCACGAAATGGGGCACGATGCGCTCGTTCTCCCACTTCAGCCCGTAGATCACCGCCGGGCTGTGGTCCAGCAGGTGCTGGAGTTGCCGGTGCGTCGCCTGTTGGGCCGCCTCCGCCTGCCGCCGGGCGGTGACATCGTTCATCACCGCGACAAAATGCGTGATGGCGCCATCGTCCCCCCGGACCGGCGTGATCACCTGCTCGCCCTGGTAGAGACTGCCGTCCTTGCGCCGATTCGTGAACTCGCCGCGCCAGACCGCCCCGGCAAGGATCGTCTGCCACAACCCGCGATAGAAGGCGGCGTCGTGCCGTCCGGAGTTGAGCATCCGCGGCGTCCGGCCCGCCACTTCCGCCGTCGTGTAACCGGTCAGCGCCGTGAAGCCCGGATTGACCCAGAGGATCGTCCCCTGGGGATCCGTGATAACGATCGCGTTGGCGGCATTGTCCAACGCCGTTTGCTGGAGCCGCAGCCGCTGGGTGGCGGAAGCCGCGGTCTCGGCATTTTTGTCAGTTGCCGCCGCGAGGGACGCCTCGCCATCCGGACTGGTGGATCGAACGAAGCCCCGGCGCTGGAGGCCAGCGAACATCGGTGGAGATCACGCCCCGTGGGGAGCGGACGGATGACCGGCCAGGGGATTCCGGACCGACCGCCGCGTCCGTCCGAGCATCCATTCGCGGACGACGAACATCGCGACGGAGAGCCCGAGGCACAGGCCGGCGGTGAGGAGCAAGGGTGCGAGGGTCATGGGAAGAAAGTAGTGACGGACGGGATTTTTTCGGGGCGGGTGGCTCAGGCGGCGTAAGCGAGGGTGCTGCGGGGATGGTCGCCGCCGTGGAGCCGGTCGCGGTAGGCGGAAGGCGCTTCGCCGACGGTGCGGCGGAACACCCGGTTGAACTGCGAGAGCGACTGGAACCCGGCCTCGTAGGCGGCCTCGCTGACGCGGACGTGCGGGTTGAGCAGGAGCTGCTTGGTCTTCTCGATCCGCGCGCGCGAGACGTAGTCGGTGAACGTGAGGCCGGTGGCGGCCTTGAAGACCTTGCAGAAGTAAAACTCGCTCATGTGCGCGGCGTGGGAAACGATGTCGAGCGAGAGCGGCTCGCCGAGGTGCTCGGCAATGAACGCGCGGGCGCGGCTCACGGCCGGCGGCTCGGACGCGGCTTCCTTGATCATCAGCTCGTTGGTGATGAGGGAGAGATGTTCGCCAAAGCTCGCGAGGAGGCGGAGCATCGCGTCGTAGTGCGCGCGGGTGAGGACGCGCGTCGCAAAGAACGCGGTGCGCAGGGCCTCGACGTCGACCTCGGCGCCGAGGCGCGCCAGCTGGCGCAGGGCGGCGCGGAACTGTTTCTCGGTCGGGGCGTGGAGCAGCACCTGGCCCGTCTGCAAATAGGCGATGATCGTCTCGCCGAGGCGGATCGGGATGACCGACTCGGCCAGGCCGGAGAAGCATTCGAGCGTCGCCGTGCCGGCGACGGCCGCCGCCTCGACCTGTTGCTGGAGCTGGAGACAGGCGGCGCAGGTCTTGCTCTTGGCGGCCATCAGGGCGCAGAGGGCGCTGCCGTTCTTCGAGCCGTGCAAGGGGGCCTGGAACGAGCCGGCGGCCCGGAGCACGAGCGGGAGGCCGGTGGCGGTCTGGAACGCCTGTTGGTAGCTTTGGAAGATTTCCGACGCGCGCAGGCGGTTCGCGACCTCCTCGGGGCGGTGGTTGGATCCGGGGGTGACTTCGGGCAGGTGGGATGCAGTGGTCATGCCCACAGAGTATCGGATCGCCCCCGGGTTTGAGAATTGGAGGCCCGGCGACATCTCGCTAAGGGATTCCCTTAGTGCCCTTTCGCCGCGCCGCCGCACCGGGCTTGCCGTCCCCCGCCACTTCGCGAATATCGCCGTCGTGATCCCACCCGACGACGCACCGGTTGCCGACCGCCAGAAGCTCGAGCAACACCTGAGCGCGACCGTGCGGGAACTGCGTGACGTGAAGGCCGCGCTCGACGAGCACTCGATTGTCGCGATCACCAATCCCGCCGGCAAGATCACTTATGTGAACGACAAGTTCTGCGCGATCTCGCAGTATTCGCGCGACGAGCTGATCGGGCAGGACCACCGGATCATCAATTCCGGCACCCACCCGAAGGAATTTTTCCGGCACCTGTGGACCACCATCGGCCATGGCCGGGTCTGGCGGGGCGAAATCAAGAACCGCGCCAAGGACGGCAGCTTTTACTGGGTCGACACCACGATCTGCCCCTTCGTCGACGAGGCCGGCAAGCCGCTCCAGTATGTCGCGATCCGCACCGACATCACCCAGCGGAAACTCGACGAGCAGAGACTGCTGACGGCGGTGACCGAACTCCGCGACATGAAGGCCGCGCTCGACGAACACTCGATCGTCGCGATCACCGACCCGTCCGGAAAGATCACTTATGTGAACGACAAATTCTGCGCGATCTCCAAATACCCGCGTGCGGAATTGATCGGGCAGGATCACCGGATCATCAACTCCGGCACGCATCCGAAGGAGTTTTTTCGCGACTTGTGGACGACGATCGGCCGCGGCCGGGTCTGGCACGGCGAGATCCGGAATCGCGCCAAGGACGGCTCCCATTACTGGGTCGACACCACGATCTTCCCATTCGTCAGCGCCGCCGGCAAGCCGGTGCAATATGTGGCGATCCGCACCGATATCACCCGGCACAAGGCCGACCAGGAGGAGCTCCAGCGGACCGCGGCAGAGCTGGCGGAGAAAAACAAGGAGCTCGAGGCCATCGTCTACACGGTGTCGCACGACCTGCGCTCGCCGCTGGTCAACGTCCAGGGCTTCGGCAAGCAGCTCAACCGCGCCTGCGACACCATCGCCGCCGCCCTCGCTGCCGCCAACGGCGGCCCGGTGCCGCCGGAAAAACTGCAACAACCCGTCGAGACGGCCATCCCGCAGGCGCTGCGGTTCATCAATGCCGGCGTGACCAAGATGGATTCGCTGCTCGCCGGCTTGCTCCGCTACTCGCGCCTCGGGCGCGTGGCCCTGACCATCCGGCCGTTGAACATGAACGGCCTGCTCGCCGAGATCATCGCGGCGATGAAGTTCCAGCTCGATGAAGCCAGGGCCGAGGTGCGCGTCGAAACGCTGCCGACCTGCCTTGCCGACACGGTGCAGACCAGCCAGGTGTTCGCCAACCTGCTGGACAACGCGCTCAAATACCGCCACCCCGCCCGCCCGCTGCGCGTCTCCGTCCGCGGGCGGATCGAGGCCGGCCAGGCCGTTTACGAGGTCGCCGACAACGGTGTCGGCATCGCCCCCGAGCACCGGGCGAAGGTGTTCGAGATCTTTCACCGCCTGAATCCCGACGCCACCAGCGGCGAGGGCCTCGGGCTGACGATCGCCCAGCGCGTGCTCGAGCGGCAGCAGGGCAAGATTGGGGTTGAGGAGACCCCCGGCGGCGGCTCGACTTTCACGGTTTCGCTCCCGGCCGTCGGGGCGGCTCCTTCCGCGTCATGAAAAAAGGCCCCACCATCCTGATCGTCGACGACGACGAGGGTCACGCCATCCTGATCCGCCAGAACCTCGAAGGCGCCGGCCTGGAAAACCGCATCGAGCACTTTCGCGACGGCCAGGCGATCCTCGACTACTTTTTCGACCACCGCCACCGCGCGAACGAAACCTACCTCATCCTGCTCGACATCCGGATGCCCAAGGTCGACGGCATCGAGGTGCTGCGGCGGCTGAAGGCCGACCCGGAGTTCCGCACGCTGCCGGTGATCATGCTCACCACGACGGAGGACACCCGCGAGGTCGAGCGCTGCCATCAGCTCGGGTGCAGCGTCTACATCCAGAAACCGATCGACTACGACAAGTTTGCCGAGGCGATCCGCCGGATCGGGCTGTTCGTGCCGTTGATGCTCGTCCCCCCGTTGGGCGCCTTCTGAGCAAACGGTTGTGCCTCCCCCGGACCAATCCCCGCAGATTCTCGTCGTCGACGACGACGAGGGCCTGCTCATCCTGATGGCCGAGGCGCTGCGCGCGGACGGCCACGAGGTCGCCACCGCCACGACGGCGAAGGCGGCCCAGGCGTGGCTCGCCGAACACACGCCCGCGCTGATGATCCTCGACCTCAAGCTGCCCGACGGCGGCGGACCGGCGCTGGTGGCGGAAATGCAGCAGGGCCGGGCCCCGGTGCCATTTGTCGTCGTCACCGGCCAGGGCGACGAACGCGTGGCCGTCGAGGTGATGAAGCAGGGCGCGCTCGACTACGTGATGAAGGACACGGCACTGCTCGAGCTGCTGCCCACCGTGGTGAAGCGCTCGCTGGCCACGGTCGCGCAGGGGCAGGCGCTCGTCGCGGCGCAAGCCGAGCACAAGCGCCTCGAGCGCGAGATCCTCGCCGTCGGCGAACGCGAGCGGCACAGCATTGGCGCCGACCTCCACGACGGCCTCGGCCAGCAGCTCACCGCGCTGGAGCTCATGTGCACCGCGCTGAAGGAGGACGCGGCGGGGCGGCCCGACTTCGCCAAGCGCCTCGCGACGATGGGCACCCTGTTGCGCGACGCGATCGCCCAGACCCGTTTCCTCGCCCGCGGTCTCGTGCCGGTCGGCAGCAGCCCCGACGCGCTGCAGATCGGGCTCGCCGAGCTGGCCGAGCAGATCAACGCCCTGCGGCGCGTGCGCTGCGTGTTCGAGTCGCCCCGGCCGGTCGCCGTCGCCGATCCCTTCGTTGCGGGCCATCTCTACCGCATCGCCCAGGAGGCGGCCAACAACGCCGTGAAGCACGCCCGCGGCCGGACCGTGACGATCCGCCTTTCGGTCGCGCTCGGCGTCCTGCAACTCGAGATCGCCGACGACGGCACCGGTCTCGGCAAGCAGCGCGGCGACGGCAGCGGACTCGGTCTCGGCGTGATGCAGCATCGCGCCAGCGTCATCGGCGGCGAGTTGACGGTCGCGTCAAAACGCGGCGAAGGTGTCACCGTCCGCTGCCGCCTCTCCGTGAAGCCATGAGCACCCGTCCGAAGAAAGCCGCGCCCACCCCGCCCCCCGTCGCCGCGGTCGCCCCGCCGCCCGCGCCGCGCCGCCGGATTTTGCTGGTGGACGATCATCCCTTCATGCGCGCCGGCCTCGCGCAGCTCATCGAGCGGCAGGCGGACATGATGGTGTGCGGCGAGGCGGGCGATCCGGTCGCGGCGTTTCATGCCCTGGAAAAAACCCGGCCCGACGTCGTGCTGACCGACTTGACCATGCCCGGACGCAGCGGGCTGGAGTTCGTCAAGGACCTGCTCGCGGCCGAGCCGGAGCTCACGATCCTCGTGATCTCGATGCACGACGAGGCCGTCTACGCCGAGCGCGCGCTGCGCGCCGGCGCGCGCGGCTACATCATGAAGGAGGCCGGCGGCGAGAACCTGCTGGCGGCGCTCCGGCAGGTCCTGCGCGGCGAAGTCTACGTGAGCCCGCGGATGTCGATGCGCATCCTCGAGGGCCTCTCGACGCGCAAGCCCCGCGGCTCCACCTCCCCGATCGAAAAACTGACCGATCGCGAGTTCGAGGTCTTCCAGCTCATCGGGCAGGGCAAGAGCACGCGCGACATCGCGGAACAACTGCACCTGAGCCCGAAGACCGTCGACGTCCATCGCAGCCATATCAAGGAGAAGCTGGAACTGAAGGATGCCACGGCCTTGATCCGGTATGCCGTGCGGTGGGTCGAGACGCCCCAAACGGGTCCGTAGTGCCGGCGGACAAAATCTGCGCGGCAAGCCGCGCACACCTTTTGCCAACATGCGCGGAGCCGGCTCCGCGCGATTGTCCGATACTGGCGGCATGCAAGACGGCCTCCTCGACGGACTCCGGGTCCAGCGCTCGCAAATCCGCGAGCGATGGGCTGCCTTGCTGCACACCGAGCGCGCCAACACCCCCCTCGCCCATCCGGATGCGCTCGTGCACCTGCTGGACTGGACGCTCGACGAGATTTTCCGGGACCTCGCCCATCTGGCCTCGCGCCGGCGGGCCACCCCGCAGCCCATCGGTGCGCTCGAGCACCCCGAGTGCCCGTGTGGCCGCAATCCCTTGCTGGCCTATTTTGCCGCCGGCGAGCAGGCGATGCGCGAGGGGCTCGTGCTGGCCCAAGTGGCGACGCCCGTGTTGAGTCCGGCCGAGCGTGACGCGTCGCTGTTCGAGATCGACCTGGTGCTGCATCACATCGCGCGCCGCGAGATCGAGGCTTTTTGCGGCGTCTGCCAGTTTCGCCAGGGCCGGGCATTGGACCATGAGGCCGGCGAAGCGCCGCAGCCGGTCGACGCCGGGATCGCCCCACCCGCCGCGACCGCCCCCGTCCCGAGCCATCCGTAGCCGCCGATCAGGTTTCGCCGAGCAAGTGGTGGAAACGCGCACGCAGTGCGGTCGCATCGCGCACCCGCAGCAGCGCGCCGTCGACCGCCAGAAGTTTGGCGGCGCGGAGCCGCGCGAAGGTGCGGGACAACGTTTCGCTGCTCGTGCCGAGTTCGGCCGCGAGCACGCGCTTCGTCCGGCCGAGTTCGACGGCCACCTCGCCGCTCGCTTCCGGCGGACAACGCTTGAGCAGCCAGTGGATGAAGCGCGTCTCGACGTCCTTCAACGTGAGATCCTCCACCAGGCCGACGAGCACGCGCAGGTGCTGGCTCATCGAGCCGAGCATCCGCAGCCCGAGGTCGGGCCGGCGGCCGATGAGCGCGAGAAACGGCGGCTTGGGGACGACCACGACGCCCGACGACTCGATGGCACGCGCACTCGCCGGGTAGCCCCGCTCGCCCGCCAGCGACGCCTCGGCGAGCGATTCCCCCGGGCGGAAAACGTAGATGACCTGCTCCTTGCCGGCCGCGCTCACGCGATGCACGCTGATGGCGCCCTTCTGGACGACGTAGAATCCCTCCGAGGCATCGCCTTCGTGAAACAGGTAGCCGCCCTTCGGCAGCGAGCGCAGGATCGAGAACGCCGCGATCGTCTCGAGGTCGGACGGCGGCAGTCCGGAAAATAGCTGGCACGAGCGAAACGTCGCGGCGATGGCAGCGGTGCGAAGCGGGGTGACATCGGTCGGCACCCACCCATCCAAGCGCCGAGGCGTCGCGCCGTCGCGCAAAAAATTCCTCCGTGGCCTCGTCGCGCCGCCAACCCAAGCTTCCATTTTCACGTCATCCGTGAAAATGCCCCGGCGCGACGCGGGGTTCGAAGTGTCCGCGGACAGCCGCGCCCGAATTCACAAACGCGAAAACTGCGTGCGCCAGGAACCGTCGGGGCGGCGCTCCGGTCGGGCGGAAAAGCCGTCGGCCTGCAGCCGCTCGATCGCCGGCGACGGCAGGAATGGGGTGACGAGCACGAGCTCCTCGCCGTCCGCCAGGGTCGCGATGACTTCCCTGATCTTCTTGAACGGTTCCTCGCCGCGCGCGATCACCGGGCGGATGTCGAGGGTTTTGATCTTCGCCGGGCTCATGAGTTCGGGATTGTGCGGCCCGTTGCGAGAGTCGCCGTGACGGCCCTCGCCGCCGCACCGACGTCGCCTTCGAGCCCGGCGCGCTGGTGCGCGATCTCGCCTTCGGGATTGAGAATCGTGATGAGGTTCGAGTGCGAGAACTGGCCCTTCGCGTCCTGCCGGTATTTCACGCCGAGGAGCATCGCGAGTTCCTGCACGTCGGCATCGGCGCCGCGAAGCAGCGTCCACGCGTCGTCGAGTTGCATGCGCTCGCGGTAGGCGGCAAGCGCGGCCGGCGTGTCGCGCGTCGAATCGAACGTCACGAGGACGAACCGCGTTTCTGCGCGAACGTCCGCGGGCAGCGAGTCGCGCAGCCGCTTCATCTCGGTCACGATGATCGGGCAGGCGTATTCGCAGCTCGCGAAAAACATCGCGACCACGACCGGGTGGCCGTGGAACGAGGCCAGCCGCACGGGCTGGCCGGCATCGTTGGTCCACGTGGCGTCAAGCTGGTAGAGCGACTTGGCGGTGAACGCCGCCGCGGGCGTTTCGTCCGCACAGCAGGATTTTTCGGCGGCCGGCTTGGCATCGGCGGCACAGGCCGCGCAGCACGGCGCGGCGTCGGCGGCGCGGGCGAACGGCAGGATGGCGAGCAGGGCGAGGAGGGGGATGAGTTTCGTTTTCATGGAATTGATTTGGCGCAGCGGAAGCCGAGGTTCGGCACGACATAGCTCGCGCGCAGGGAGCTGCGGAAACCGGCGCGCATGAAGGCGGGATAGTTGGCGGTGTCGCGCGCGCCGACCGAGCCCGCGGAACAGAAAAACTGGCGGTCGATGCCGGAGTCGCCGCGCGAATCGCCGCTGACGAGCGCGGTGTTGAAATCGCCGACCCATTCCCAGACCAGCCCGGCGAGATCGTGCACGCCGAAGAAATTCGGCCGGCCGGCGCCGGCCGCCGGCAGCGGTGAGGGCGACTTCGTGCCGAACCAGTCCAGCACGAAATCGCGATAGGCGGGTTCGTGTTCGCCATCGGTCGTGGTGAAGCCGGCGGAGGCGGCGCGCTCCCACTCGGCGGTCGCCGGCAGCCGCTTGCCGGACCACGCGGCGAAGGCGCGCGCCGCGAACCACGACACCCGCACGACCGGCGAGGCCAGTGGCGCGCGCGCGCCGGGATCGAGATCGCCGGCCCAGTCGCCAAGGTAACCGGGGTCGGCGAAGAGCGGACCGAGCTGCGAGCGCCGCCATTTCGGATTCGCACGCACGAAGGCGAGGAAATCGGCGTTCGTGACCGGCCGCACGTCGAGGCAGAACGCCGGCACGGTCACGGTTGTCGGATCGTCCTTGCCGACGAGCAGCGGCGCGTAAGGACCAGTTGGAATCAAGACCATTCCCGCCTCCGGCTGCGCGGCCGCGACGCTCGCGAAGAAAGCGAGCGCGGCGGAAAGCGCGAAGCGGCGGAGGTGGACGTTCATGACGGGAGCGATCGGCTTACTGCGTTTGCGTGCGGATGCGTTTCACGTCGGCGGGCGAGACCGTGCCGTCTTCGTTGCCGAAGCTGTTCATCACATAGGTGAGCACGTCGGCGATCTGCTCGTCGCTGAAGACCTGCGGCGGCATGAGATTGTTGTAGGGTTTGCCATTGACGACGATCGGACCCGAGAGGCCCTTGATCGGGATGCGGATCGCGCGCTCCTTGTCGGCCTTCAGGAAGTCGGACCCGGCCAGCGGCGGAAAGATGCCGGGCAGGCCCTTGCCGTCGGGCTGGTGGCAGGCGAAGCACGCGGAGAGAAACACCTTCTTGCCGCGTTCCATCTGGATTTCCTTCGAGAGCCCGGCGATCTGCGGGTTCGACGCGATGGCTTCCTTGCGCTCGGCGATCAGCGCGACCTCGCGCTTGCTCGCATCCGAACCGGCGGTGGACGCCTGGCCGAGATAGACCTCGTCGATTTCCTTGCCGGAATAGACGACCTTGTCCTCGGGCCCGGTGACCTTGAGCATGCCGAGCGCGCCCTTGTTGAACGCGCGGGACAGCGAGTGATCGACGAGGATGTAGGTGCCGGGCACCTGGACCTGGAACTCGACCGTCGCCGAGCCGCCGGCCGGCACCATCGTCGTCTGGACGTTGTGCTGCGCGACGGCGAGCCCGCTCTCCTGATAAAGCGTGTCGAAGATTTCGCCGATGATGTGGAACGACGAGGTGAGGTTCGGACCGCCGTCGCCGAAATAAATGCGGACGATGTCGCCGACCTTGGCCTGGAGCGCGTTGTCGCCCACGAGCGAGCCGACGGCGCCGTTGAACACGACGTAGGGCGCCCGCTCGTCCTCGGCCTTCGCCGGATCGAACGGCTGCAAGCCTTCCTCGCCGTAGCGGCCGGCGGTGTAGACCTCGCCCTGCATCACGTAGTATTCGTGGTCGACCGGCGGGAGGCCGTCCTTCGGCTCGACAAGGATCATGCCATACATGCCGTTGGCGACGTGCATCGGCACGGGCGCCGTCGCGCAGTGGTAGATGAACACGCCCGGGTTGAGCGCCTTGAAGGAAAACTGCGACGAGTGCCCCGGCGCCGTGAACGACGACGCCGCGCCGCCGCCGGGACCCGTGACCGCGTGAAGATCGATGTTGTGCGGCATCTTCGAGTCCGGGCTGTTGTTGAGATGGAACTCCACCTCGTCGCCCTCGCGCACGCGGATGAACATGCCGGGCACCTCGCCGCCGAACGTCCAGAACGTGTAGTCGACGCCGTCGGCGAGCCGCCGCACGAGTTCCTTCACCTCGAGGTTGACGATCACGCGCGCCGGATGCCGGCGGCCGATCGGCGGCGGCACGTGCGGCGCGTGGGTGAGCACGGCGAACTCGACCGGCAGCTCCCCGGCGGTTTCGGCGGCGCGCAACGCGAGTGGCGAGGCGCATGTCGTGGCGAGGACGACCGCCAGCGCGGAACTCAGGCGATGACGAAGGAAGGAGGTTTTCATGGGCAGTGGTTTTTGAAGTTGCAGTCCAGTCTACGTCACCGGGGGCCGGGAGCGCCTTGACGGGGATCAAGGGAATCGCCGGGACCATCGAGTGGCGGAGCGTCGGATGACGCGGACCAGTGGGTCAGAACGCCGCCACTGTGCCGGATTCGGCCGCCGACCGCTCCGCACGGGATACGATTGGCTTCGCAAATCCTGCGCTGTCTATAAGCGCCACGCCGCGGCAGCGCAGAAAATAAAGCACCCGCCAATGGCGGCCTCGGTCATACCGAGGGTCCGTGCGCGGAATTCCGGCCGCGGAAAAACCAATAAAACCCCACTGCGCACCGCCAGCAGGCCGAGCAGCACCGCGGCCGTGACTGGGACAAGCCGGAGCCCGGCGAGCACCCCAGCGGCGGCAAACGCGAGGGCGGCCGCCGCAAGCGCCGGCGTCGGCCGCGCGATGCCGGTCTTCGCCCGGCGCAGGCAGGCGCGCACGGTCATGACCGTGGGCACCGACCGACCGAGCATCACCAGCCCGACCGCCAGCGCGGCCGGAGTCGGCCAACCCGCGGCGGTGGCAAACGCCACGGGCAAAAAGGCAAACGCCGCCGAGCCCGCGATCTCCGCCGGTTCTTCACGACCGCCGCGTCGGAGATCGAACGCGAGGAAGACCGCCCCGGCGACCGCCGACGGCGCGAGCCACCGGGTCCACGCGAGCCCGCCGAGCGCGACCGCCGCGAGGAAAAAAACGCCGGCAACCGCCCCACAAACGAACACCGCCCGCCGCGCCGCGGCCCGCCGAACGGCCGAACCGTCGCTCCCCGCAATCCGCAGCGGGCGGCGCGCGAAGAACGCCGCGACCACCGCCGGCGCGAGGAGCGCGCCCGCGGGCGACGGCGCGACGAGCAATCCGAGCGCGAGCGGCTCCAGGGCCAGCGACCAGCTCCCGTGCTCGCGCGGCATCACCAGGTCCCGCCAGGCGGACAGGGCCGGCTGGCTTGCCGGCGGCGGAGGCAACGGAGCCATGGCGGTGCCGACGCTCATGCGGCGGAAGCGCGCGCCTCGAGGGCGAGGGCGCGCGGAAAGAGCACGTTGTTCTCCTTGTGCACGTGTTCGTGCAGATCGGTCTCGAGCCGGGCGAGACCGGCGAGGAGCGCGCGGTGCGTGTTGCAGGCGTTGGTGTCGGGCGTGAATCCGTCCGTGAGCAGCCGCAGCCGCGCCACGGCGCCACCGGCCGAGTCATGCTCGGATTCCATCTGGCGGATCGGGTTCGCGATCGAGCCGCCATGCCCCGCGCCCGCCTCACCGCGCTCGAGCGCACGAACCAGCGGAAAGAGGATCCGCTCCTCCTTGGCCATGTGACTAAACATCTCCTCGGCGAGCTCGCGCGTCGTGGCCGCGACATCCGCCAGCCGGGCGTCGCGCCCGGCGTGTTTCGTCGCGACGTGTTCCGCCTGCGCGACGAGCTGCGGCAGCTCGTCCTTCAGGTAGGCGTGATGCGACTGTTCGATATGGTCGGCCAGCGCGGTCAGCGACATCGCCGCGGCATCGACCGCCGGGCCGGATCCGGCGAGCTGCGCCGCGGCCTCGAGCAGCACGGCGAACGTGGCGGGATCGAGGTTCTTCGCGGCGCATGCGGCGGCAAGGGTCTTCTTGCCGCCGCAGCAGTAGTCGATGCCGACGCGCTCGAAAACGCGCGCGAGCAGCGGCTGGCGGGCGACGATGTCGCCGACGGTGGTGGCGGGTGAGTAGGACGAGGAGGTCATGTGTTTCGTGGAGCGCGGAATTGCGCGGCCCCAACCTAGCAAACGGCCGGCGGGGCCGCCTTGACCCACGTCAAGCCCGGCCCACCTTCGCGCCGGTTCAGCCCGCGTGCAGCCGCTCGCGATATGCGGACGGCGCCTCGCCGGCGATGCGGCGGAAGACCCGGTTGAACTGCGACAGCGACTGGAAGCCGGCCTCGTAGGCCGCCTCGCTCACGCGCTTGTGCGGGTTGAGCAGGAGATTCTTCACTTTCTCGACACGGATGCGCGCGAGGTAGTCGGTGAACGTCATGCCCGTCGCCTTCTTGAACGTCTTGCAGAAATAGAACGCGCTCATGTTCACGGCGCGGGCAACCTCGGAGAGCACGAGTTCCTCGGTGTGCCGCTCGGCGATGAAAGCGCGCGCCTTGGCGACCGCCGGCGGCTCGGCGGACGCCTTCTCCACCATGAGCCGGTTGCTGAGCGAGGAGAGATGCTGCGCGAAGATCGTGAGCAGGCGGACGATCGACTCGTATTGTTTCCGGGTGACGACCCGGTTCTGAAAATACACCTCCTCCAGTTGCTTCAGGTCGACCTCGCCGCCCCATTTCAACAACTCGCGCGTCGCGCGGGCGAAATCGGTCTTGCGCGGCTCGTGGAGCAGGATCTGGCCGGTCTGGAGAAACGCCACGAGATTGTCGCCCACGCGCACGGGGACCGCGGAATCGCAGAGGCCCGCGAAACACTTGAGCGTCTTGGGCTCGAGCTGCGCCTCCTCCTCCACGCGCTGCTGCAACTGGAGGCAGGCGGCGCAGGAGTGGTTGGACTTCGCCATCAGGACGCAGAAGGGACTTTCCTTCGGATCATTGTGCAGCGGGAGGTCGAACGCCCCGATCGCACGGAGGTTGATCGGCAGCCCGGTCGTCTCGCGGAACGCCTGCTCGTAGTCGCGGTAGACCTGCGCCCGCTTCAACTGGGCGACCAGCGCGCGGCTTTGTTCGGCGGAGATTTTGCCGGAGGACATGGCGCGGTGGGGTTGGGCGGCGGACGAGGGCGGCGGTCACGCCGCGGTGGCCTTGGGCGGAAAATGCCGGACTTGGGCGAGGTCGCGCGCCAGCCCCGCGCGGAAATCGGGATGCGCGATCGAGATCAGGGCCTCGCCGCGCTCGCGCAGCGATTTCCCGTGGAGATTGACGGCGCCGTATTCGGTGACGACCCAGTGCACGTGCCCGCGCGTCGTGACGACGCCCGCGCCGGCATTGAGCTGCACGACGAGGCGGGAAATTTTTCCGGCGGAAGCGGTGGAGGGCAGCGCGATGATGGGCTTGCCGCCCCGCGACAGCGCCGCGCCGCGGATGAAATCCATCTGGCCGCCGATGCCCGAGAAAATGCGGTGCCCGATCGAGTCGGCGCACACCTGGCCGGTGAGGTCGATCTGGATCGCGGAATTGATGGCGACGACCTTCGGATTCTTGCGGATGACGGACGTGTCGTTGGTCCAGTCGCAGGGATAGAACGCGACGAGCGGGTTGTCGTGGACGAAATCGAAGAGGCGGCGCGTGCCGTTGATGAAGCTGGTGATGATCCGCCCCGTGCCGACGGGCTTCAGCCGGTTGGTCACCGCGCCCGACTCGACGAGGTCGACTACGCGGTCGGAAAACATCTCGGTGTGAATCCCGAGGTCGTGCTTGTCGTGCAGCCGCGCGAGGACGGCGTCAGGGATGCCACCGATGCCCATCTGCAGCGTGGAGCCGTCCTCGACGAGGTTGGCGACGATCTCGCCGATCCGCGCCTCGACGGCCGTCTCGGCCTCGAGATGGTGCTCGACCAGCGGCCGGTCGGTCGCGACGAACGCATGAAAGCGGTCCAGCGGCACGACGTTGTTCCCGTGCGTGCGCGGCATCTGTTCGTTGATCTCGGCGATCACGACGCGCGCGGTCTCGGCGGCGGCCTTGGCTGCATCGCACGACGTGCCGAGCGAGCAGAAGCCATGTGCGTCGGGCGGCGAAACCTGGAGGAGCGCGACGTCGAGCGGCACCGCCCCGGAGAGAAACAGGCCGGGGATGTCGGAGAGAAAAATCGGGACGAAGTCGGCGCGGTTCTCCGAGATCGCGGCGCGCAGCGGCGCACCGGTGAAGAGCGAAACGGAGCGGAATTCGCCCTCGCGCCCGCGGTCGGCAAACGGAGCCGGCCCCGCCGTGTGCAGGTGGTAGATCTTCACGTCCGCCAGGTCGTGGCGGGCGCAGAGCGCCTCGACGAGCGGGGCGGGCGTGGCGCAGGCGCCGTGGAGGAAAATGTTGGTGCCGCTGCGGACCACCGAGATAACATCGGAGGCCGGGACGGCGCGGGATTTCCAATCGGAAGGCATGGCGGAATTAGCTGACGACATCCTGACCCACCCCGCCCGCGGCGAAAGACCCGATGCTGTGCATTGCCTGCCAACCCATGCGCATTTCTTGTGCTGACGGCCGAAACCGCAACATCTGCGCAGCCCGGTCCGGCCGCGGCGTCAGGCGGTATTCCCGAAGGCCGAGGCCGCGGGGGCATCCGTCGCTCAGGGCAGCAAGCGGCCGTTCGCGTCGAAACTCACCCGGGAGCCGGCGCGGTGGCGCCGGCCATCGCGCACGAGATCCTCGCCCAGCCGGCCGGACTTGAGCCGGCCGTTTTCATGCAGCTCGACCCAGCCGTTCAGCGGACTCGGACGGCAAAGGATTCCGTCGATGCGCGTGTCGGCCGCCGGGAAAAATTCCTTGAGCGCGCCGTCGGGATAAAAGGACGTCTGCGCCCCCTTGGGCCCGCCGGTGCCGCGGCAGACGTGGTTTTGAATCTCGAGGTCGCGCGGAAACGCACAGACGGTGACCGTGCCGCGATCGTCCTGAAACACCCACGTGCCGACCGGAGCCGTGAGGCGCCCGGATTCGACCGGCGCGGCGGCGGTGAACGCGGCGGGCGTGCCATTCGGATGGAGGTGCAACCAGCCCCGCTTGCAGGTTCGCCCGGCGACAACAGTGTCTTCCGCGATCACGCCGATGACAAAGCCGTGATCGTCGGTTCTCACCCGCGTGAACGGCACCCCGTAAACCGTGCGGCCGCTTTCCCATCCGGAACAGCCGGCGAAGATCAGCACCCACACGATGGCGAGCGCGCTGGCGCCGGGGCGCAGGCATCGTTGGTTCATGGTGGCGGAAGGTTTCGCGTGGCCACGCGGCGGGCCGCCGCGGCGCAGAGCCGCGTCCACGGCACGGCGCGCAGGCGCTCGGGCTCGATCGGCGCGCCGGTCGCCTCGCAAAAGCCGTAGGAGCCGTTGCGCAGGCGGGCGAGCGCCGCGACGACCTCCGCGAGTTCGGCGCCCTCGAGGGCAATCTCGGCCCGCAGGGTGTCGAGCTCACGGACATCGTCCGCCGTGTCGACTCGATCCGTGCCGCCGCGCTCGAGCGGGGCGGTCGCTTCGGTGCGATGTTCGCGGTGCGCCGCGACGAGTTCGTCGTGGAGTCGCTCCAGGGTGCGTTGGTGCCAGAGCCACTTGCCGGGAACACCGGGGGGAGGAGTGCTCATGACGCGGCCAGCTTACGCCGAACCCGGGCGAACGCTGCGCAGGTTTTGGCCGGTGATGCGCGGAATTTGGCCTCGCCGGGTCAGGGGCGAAGGCGCGGTCGACGCCCGCGCGCGGCGGGCGGGTCGGCCTACGGTCCCGCGGGCTTGGGCGCCGGTGTTTTCGCCCCCCAGCCGGGACGAGTCGCGGGTGGCACCAGCACGACCGTGCACGCCGCGTCGCGCAGCACGCCACTCGCCGTGCCGCCCACGAGCACCTCGTAGAGGGCGGTGCGCCCGTGCGAGCCCATGACAATGTAACTGGCCGCCAGCCGTTCCGCCTGGGCCACGATGTCCTGTCGCGCATCGCCCCCGGTATGGATCGCGTGCGCGGTGATACCCGCGTCGCGCAGCCCGCGCTGGATTCTCGCGAGCCGCCGGGCCGCCGCCTCCCCGGCCTCGCGCGGCGTCACGACGTGCAGCAACACGAGGCGCGCGCCGATCGCCCGTGCCAGGGCCACCGCCTCCGCGATGACGCGATCGCCGGCGCTGGAAAAGTCGATCGGGGCGAGAACGGTTTTCAAGGGAAGGTTGTCGCCCGAATCTTCCCGGCGGCAAGGGCCGGGCGAACGGCGGTGACGGGGAACGCGGATCAGCCCGGGCAGCCCTGCAGCACGCGAATGTAGTTTGCCCGCTCGAAGGCGGCCGGTTCGCGGCAACGCTGCAAATTGAGCTGGCCGCCGAACTGCCCGAGTTCCGAGTGCCCGTGCTCCCGCATCCAAAGCTCGAGGCCGCCGCGCAGGGTCGCGAGAATGTGCGGGCCGTGCCGGAGGAGGACCGAGACCACCTGCACGGCATCCGCGCCGGTCAGCAGGGCCTTGACCACATCCGAGGCGTTGTGGACTCCGCCGCCGGCGGCCAGCGAACCGCGCAGCAGCGGCGACAGGATCGCGAGCCAGCGCAGACGCAGCAGCAACTCGCCCGGTTCGGACAGGTGCAGCGATGGACTGACCGCGATATTTTCCGTGTCCACATCCGGCTGGTAAAAGCGGTTGAAGAGCACGAGCCCCGACGCACCGGCCTGCTCCAGCGCCATCGCGAGCTGCGCGATCGAGGTGTGAAACGGCGCAAGCTTGACCGCCACCGGCCGGTGCACGGCTCCGGCGACCTCGGCCACGATCTGCAACATTTCGGTTTCAACCTGCCCCCCGGCGATCCCGGGATCCGCGACGATCCGGTGGAAATTCAGCTCGATCGCATCCGCCCCGGCATCCGCCAGCCGCCGCGCGAACTGCAGCCACGCGCCGGGCCGGTGGCCGTTCAGCGACGCGATGACGGGAATCGTCAGGTTGGCCTTCAGGTGCTGGAGCTGCCGGAGATACTGGTCCGGCGACCACTGATAATCGGCGAACGCGGGAAACCCGGATGCGTGCCCCGCGGGCGCCGGCGTCACCGGCGGCGCGGCAAATTGCTCCGCAAAAAGCGAACGCATGACCACCGCCCCGGCGCCGGCATCCTGGAGTTTGCGCGCCACGTGCACGTCGTCGCAAAACGGCGAGGCGCCGACGATGAAGGGGCTGTTCAGCTTCAACCCGAGGTAACTGGTCGAGAGATTCATGGGGAGCCGGGGTTTGCGCCCATGCCGGACTCAGACGGTTTGCGCGTGACGGCGGGGCACCGTCGAAAGGTAGGCGTCGAACTTCATCGCGATGACGCGGAGGAGGGGGACGCCGCGCGCGGTGACCTCGATGCCGCCCGGCTTCTGCTCGATCAAGCCGTCGGCGAACAGCTCGCTCAGCCCCGAGATTTCGCGGGCGTAAGTCGTGGCAAAATCCAGACCGGTGAGCTCCGAAAGCCGCGCGAAATCGAGGCGGCGGTCGCACATCAGGCGCATGATGATCGTGCGGCGGCGCTGGTCCTCCGGCGTGAGGCGGAGACCGCGCTCGATGGGGAGCTGGCCCGCGTCGAGCGCCGCACGCCATTCGAGCAGCGCCTTGTGATTCTGGCGGTAGGTGTCGGGCGTCGACGAGATCGACGAGATGCCGAACCCGTAGAGCGAGGCGCCGGCCTGCGTGCTGTAGCCCTGGAAATTGCGGTGGAGCGTGCCGGCGCGCTGCGCGAGGGTCAGGGCGTCGTCGGGCCGCGCGAAGTGGTCGAGCCCGATGTCGACGAAGCCGGCGGCGGTCAATTTCTCGTGGGCGACGGCGAACATCGCGAGCTTCGCCTCCGGCCCGGGCAACTGGTCGCGGTCCTCGAAGATCCGCTGCGCCGGCTTGATCCACGGCACATGGGCATAGCTGAAAACCGAGAGGCGGTCGGGGTTGAGCGCGAGCACGTCGTCGATGGTGCGCGCGAACGATTCCGGCGTCTGCAGCGGCAGGCCGTAGATCAGGTCGACGTTGATCGAACTGAAGCCGTGCGCCCGCAACCATGCGAACGCACGCTCGTTGACGGCCTGCGGTTGAAACCGGTGGACGGCGAGCTGGACCTTGGGATTCGTGTCCTGCACGCCCAGCGAGGCGCGGTTCGCGCCTATCGCGCGAAGGGCGATCACGTGCTCCTCGGTCAGCCGGCGGGGGTCGACCTCGACGCTGAATTCGCAATCGGGGGCGAGCCGGAAATATTCCTCGACCAGCGTGCCGAGCCGGTGGAGCTCGTCGGGCGGCAGAAAGGTCGGTGTGCCGCCGCCGAGGTGAACCTGCGTGACCGGCCGCATCAGGTCGATGTGCGAGGCGGTCAGCGCGACTTCGCGCGCGAGGTCGGCAACGTAGTCGCCGGCGACGCTGCGCTTGCGCGTGATGACGGTGTTGCACCCGCAGAACCAGCAGCGCGTCTCGCAGAACGGCAGGTGAAAATAGAGCGAGATCGGCCCGGCGCCGGCGCGGTTGTCGTCGGCGATCGCGTCCTCCAGCGCGAGCGGCGTGAGCTCGGCGGTGAACTGGGTGGCGGGCGGATAGGAGGTGTAGCGCGGACCGGGAACGGAATATTTCCGGATCAGGTCGAGCTCGACGGGGGCGGTGGACGCAGCAGCAGCTTCGGTGGGAAGGATCATGGGAGTGGTGGGAACACCCCCAGTATCGCACGCAGGCTCCGGACCGGCTGCGCATGGTTTGCCGACAACCGGGCAATTCTTGCGGGGCTGGCCCAACACGCCCGCGCCCGGCGATCAGGGACCGGGTTTATGCTCGCCCGCCGCGAGCAGGCGTTCGATTTCCGGATCGAGGGTCAGGCGGAGAATCTCCTGCAGCCTCGGATCCATGCACGCGTAGTCGTCCGGAATATCCAGCACCTCGATCGGCGGAAGATCGAGCCCCTCGAAGCACGTGGCCATCCAGACCTTGTGCTCTCGCTCCATTGCGAAAACCACGTCCGCCCACCGCAAGTCTCCCTCGCTCACGCGGCGATTCGCGTCCGACCGCACCCCGGCCGACCGGACCTCGAGTCGCGAATCGTTGCGGTAGAGCCGCTCCGCCGTGACGCTGCGCTCCTTGTTCATCGCGCACACGAAGAGGATCCGAAGGCGTCGATTCATGCGCCGCCGTCGGACTCACGAGCCGAGATCCAAACCCAAAACGACGTCGTCATACGTGTTTTCTCCAACCTTGAACTGTCTCGTCCCCAGGTGCCGGTAGCCAAGCCGCTCGTAGAAACCAATCGCCGCGGCATTGCGGCCGTAGACACCCAGGAGCAGCCGGCGACAGCCGCGCGCGATCGCGTGGGCCCGCGCCTCGCTCATCAGGCGCGCGCCGATGCCCCCACCCTGAAACCGGTGCAGGA
This sequence comes from uncultured Opitutaceae bacterium, assembly GCA_937902925.1. GTDB lineage: Bacteria > Verrucomicrobiota > Verrucomicrobiia > Opitutales > Opitutaceae > CALFNN01. The sequence goes on along the minus strand of CALFNN010000026.1, from coordinate 2,830 downwards.
GGTAGATTCGCTTCACCTCGAGGTCGCGCGGCCCGACGCCGGCCAGCGGCAAATCCGGCGCGGTGAGAACCAGGTATCCCACCGGCGCCCGGCCCGGGTCCACCTCCGCAATCCACACGGCCGACTGCGCGTCGCTCAACCACGCTTCATATTTTTCCTTCGCATGCTGGCGCTGGCAATGGCCCACGATGTCGCGACCCGAGATCACGCCGGCGAAAGCTTCCAGAAACGCCGCCTGGCCGATGAGCGAGAGCGCATGCTCGTCACCGGGAACACATCGTCGAATGGTTGCCTCGTTCATGTCATCGGTCCGCCACCGTCATTCGTGGACTGCGCCCGCTGGCGAGCGAGCCGTTTATTTCGAACGACCCGGGGCGGGCGAACGCGACCGAAGTCCTCGAATTCTCGGCTTCCGAAAGCGGGTTGGCTGGTGGCCGGTTCGGCTTTCATCTTTTGAGTTTCGTTCGATGCAACAGGCTCACGGTTTGGAGCCGATCCCGGATGGCTTGGATGCTCGTTTTGCCGGAGTCCGGAATATCGGCCACGACAAACGCCGGGGGCGGGATCATCATCTTGGTTCGGCTCCTGGTGGTTCGATCGCCGCGCACGAAATTCCAACGATTTCACTTCTCCACCGGGGACAAAGTGTGGGCATCGCGGGCCAAGAGCCAGCGGCCGTCGGGCTGTTTGCGGTATACCGTGATACGGTGCCCGGCGAGCTGCGCCGCTTCCCCACCGGCGCGCCGGGTCACGGACAACGCGTCCCGGCTCCGCGTGTAAGCGACTTCGCCGACCACCACGACCTCCTCCAACTCGCTCACGCACCTGATCCATATATTTTGGTCGGCGGCCGAGAAGGCGGAGGAAAATCCCTCCCGGCGGAACAGCGCCTGGCCCGGGGTGAGAAACACGGCATCGTCCGCCATTAATGTGAGCAAACGGCCAAGATCGCCGGCGTTGACGGCATCGATCCAAGCGGAGTGCACCGCGTGGATTGCTTGGTCATCGGATCCCACGGCTGGCACATACTTCGTCATGACTACGCCTGTAACCGTGTTGGAGAACATCTTCTTTGCCCAACGTTTTAGTCAGCCGCCCGCTGTGCCGGCGGTGGGAAGCGGTTAGCGCGCAGGAGCGACATCGCTTAAAAAGCCAACATCGATATCGACGCCAAACATTCCACCGACAATCGCCGCGGCAAGCGCCACAAAGCAAATGACGGCGAGCGCAAGCGGCACGAGAATCCCTATTCGCACCCGCCAAGCAACCGAAGCGAATACCGCTACAATCAAGCTCCATTGAAAAACACCGAGCACGGTGGCGAGTTGGGGTGATAGGGCGGCACGCCAGTGATAGGTAGACTCTCTCACGACGAGATTCCGGAACGGAAAAACCGACCGGGAAAGAATCTGTGCCAAGGGCGAAAGCTGCCCGGCTAGAAACGTCCCAATCAAGCAAATCGCCAATACCGCGCCCGCTTGCCAGCGACCGTCTTGCTTCGAGACTTCGCGTGTAATGTTCATTCTAATTGTCCAACGTTTGACAAACCTCACGCCACGTCGGTTCAGGAAAGTGGGTGGGCGCTTTCTTCATTTCTTGGTCCACACGATAAACTCGGCATTCTGAGCGCTGGTCATCGCACGATTGAAGCGTTCGAAATCGAAACCCTCCAGCTTCGTCACGCGACCCAAGACTTCTTTTTCACCCAGCGCCATCTGCGGGAAAATGACCTCTTCTTTTTCGCTCCGAAAGCGCCAGAAAACATCGGGGAGAAACGGACCACTGTCTGTTGTCACGATGCTCACTTCGGTGATGGCATCCCAACGCATCACTCTTTCTTCCTCTCCATCTCGCCTGTAGAGGAATTCGTCGCCATCATCACGGACGCGAAATGCGTGCTCGGGGTGAGTTGGCCGCTTTCGGAAAAAGCGTGAAAGAAAACCGATCATCTTCTTTGCCCAACGTTCAGTAATGAGCCGTGGCGGTGCGCAGCCCCAACATTGGCTCCGGCCGCTGGATCGGCTCTTTCATTTTCTTCGCCACGCAACTTTGTCTGGCGTGTCCATTTGGTCGAGCGCGGAGCGAAACGCCGCCTCGCTGGTCTTGCTGTCAGGCTCTTTGGGATAGGAAGTCTTCGCGTATCTCACGGCTGTCGCGAAGAAGCGTGCTGACTCTTCCGTCTTTCCGAGATGCTCAGCAAGTAAGCCGAGGCGCGCATAATTCCAGGCCAACACCGGCGACGTCTCGAAAGGCAGGCCGTCTCTCTGCATCCTCTTCAGATATTCCGTGTAGGCCATCGTCTCTTCGTAAGCCGCTTTGGCGTCCGCGCCAGAGTAAGCCGCATCCCACCTTTTAACGACGGCCAGATATTCGGACTTCCACTGATCTTGCTGACGCCCGCAGCCGGCAAACGCCACCAGAACTACGAAGAGCGCGCATCGCATGATCTTTTGCCGAGACATTATAGCTGCGTGCCGAGCGCAGCCGAAAAATTAGAAGGTGCTTGTCCCCGCAAACGCGGGTTGCTCCCGGAGAGGGAGCCGAGCCGCATGGGTGTGGTCGCGAAACCAACAACCAAAAACGGAGACAAGCACATGAAGACGTTAAATAAATATGTGGGTTTGGATGTCCATAAAGATACGACCGTGATCGCGGTGGCCGATGGCGGCCGCGACGGGGAAGTCCGGCTCTACGGCGAGATTTCGTCGGACCTGGGCGCGCTGGAAAAAGTCCTGCGCAAACTCGGTGGCGAGGGGATCGCGCTGCGCGTGGTCGACGAGGCCGGGCCGACGGGCTTCGTGGTCTACCGGCGGCTGCAGCAGCTCAAGCT
>CALFNN010000025.1 GCA_937902925.1 uncultured Opitutaceae bacterium | reverse complement strand
ATAACGCCATCGCCATGCGCGACCAAGATCGTCCGCGTAGATGAATCATAGACTGCATGCACCGCCCGAGAAAGGAGCCGGTAGATATGGACGACGCGTTGTTGTTTGGGCGAATAAAGGAGAATGGTATTCCAGCCGATTGCGGCAAAAGTATCGGTTCCCGTTATCTCGATCCATCCCTGGGGCTGGCCCATGCCACGTGGAAAGCCCGCTTGCCCACCGCGGACTTCGCGACCGGCAAACGTGCAAATCCAATCCAGCGTGTCAGTCGAGCTGAACCGGCCATTGGGCGTGTCGGTTCCGACCGTGATCCAACGTTTACGGGGCTTTGCCGGCAAGTCTGCCGGAGGTGGGATTCTCAAGGTGTCGGCGGCGGCTAGCCGAATGATATGAATGCATTGGTGGCCGAAGCGCGGCGAAGGGCTCTGGGCAAGGGCCAGCAGCCCGCGTTGCAGGCCACGTGCGTCGTCTACTTTCTCCGCCTGTGTTCTGGCGCGTTCTGCATCGGTGCGTCTGAAGACCTCGAACAACGACGCGAGGACCATGTGACCGGTCAAGCGTGCCGCTTTCGCACGCCAGGGATCTCGGGTGTTTGGGCGGTGGGAACAGGGGATGAAAATCGGGCACGCGGTTTTGGTCTAACGTAAGACTAACATCGCCGTTGAGAGACTTTTGTCCGCGCGGTCTTGTGCGTCGGCAGGCGACCCGCGCGCCGTCTCACCCCGAAAGCCAACCCCAGTCCGCTCGTCTTGTGCCCCCTCCGCATGTCCATCGCCTCCGCCACTGACCCCAGTCCCGAGTCGCGTTTTGCGCCAGCCAACCGGCAGGAGATGCGGTTTGCGGATCAGGCGCTGTCGCTGGCGGAACGCGTGGACGATCTCGTCGGGCGCCTGACGCTGCCGGAAAAAATCAACCAGCTGCTCCACGAGAACAACGCGGTCGATCGCCTCGGCCTGCCGGCCTACAATTGGTGGAACGAGGCGTGCCACGGCGTGGGCCGCAACGGGCGCGCCACCGTGTTTCCGCAGGTCATCGGGCTGGCTGCCACGTGGAATCGGGCGCTGGTTCAGCGCGTTGCCTCGACGATTTCCGACGAGGCCCGGGCCAAGCACCACGCCGCGGTGTCGGCCGGACATCGGGGGCAGTATCAGGGGCTCACGTTCTGGACGCCCAACATCAATATTTTCCGCGACCCGCGCTGGGGCCGCGGTCAGGAGACGTTCGGCGAAGATCCCTGTCTCACGGGCGAACTCGGGCTCGCCATGGTGCGCGGTCTCCAGGGCGATCATCCCCACTATCTAAAAACCGCCGCGTGCGCGAAGCACTTTGCGGTGCACAGCGGTCCGGAGCAGATGCGGCATGGTTTCGATGCGCGCCCGCCGCTCAAGGATCTCGCGGAAACCTACCTGCCGGCTTTCGAGAAGCTGGTGCGGGGCCGCGTGGAGGCCGTCATGGGCGCCTACAATCGCACGCTCGGCGAGCCGTGTTGCGCGAGCAAGCGCCTGCTGGTCGACACCCTGCGCGGCGCGTGGGGCTTCCGCGGACATGTCGTGAGCGATTGCGGCGCGATCGACGACATCCATGCGCATCACGGGGTCACGAAAAACGCCGCCGAATCGGCGGCGTTGGCCGTGAAGCTCGGCTGCGACCTGAACTGCGGCTGCACCTTCAACGATCTCGTTGTCGCGATGCGCGAGGGCCTGGTCGGCGAGGCGGAGATCGACCGCGCGTTGCGCCGGCTCCTCGCCACGAAGATCCGCCTCGGCCTCCTCGATCCCCAGGAGCGCGTGCCGTGGTCGAATACGCCCGTCTCGATCGTCGACAGCGCGCCGCACCGGATGCTCGCGCGCGAAGCCGCCGCCGAGTCGATCGTGCTGTTGAAGAACAACGGCGTGCTGCCGCTCCCCCGCGATCCGGGCAGCATCCTGGTCACGGGGCCGACGGCGGCCAACGTCGCGGTTTTGCTCGGAAATTACTATGGCATGTCGTCGCGACTGGTCACGTTGGCGGAGGGCATCGCCGCCCGCGCGTCCGAGGGCACGCGCGTGGCATACCGGGCGGGCTGCCCGCTCGACAGTCCCATGGCCCCGGGCGTCAACTACACTTACGGCACGGCTGCCGAAAACGAGATCACGATCGCGGTGCTGGGGCTCGACCATACGCTCGAGGGCGAGGAAGGGGATGCGGTTGCGTCGCCCGTCGGCGGCGATCGCCGGACGATCGAACTGCCCGCGGTGCAACTGGCTTTTTTGCGCGAGCTGCGCAAACACGCGAAGAAACTCGTCCTCGTCCTCACCGGCGGCGGGGCGCTGGCGGTGCCGGAAGCGCACGAGTTCTGCGACGCCGTGTTGCAGGTCTGGTATCCCGGTTGCGAGGGAGGAGCGGCGGTGGCCGACGTGCTGTTCGGCGATGTCGCGCCCTCGGGCAAGATGCCGGTCTCGGTGCCGCGACGGACGGCCGACCTGCCGCCATTCGAGGATTACGCGATGCGGGGGCGCACCTATCGGTTCTCCGAAATCGAGCCGCTTTATCCGTTCGGGTTCGGGCTCGGTTATACGACGCTCGCCTACGGCCCGCTCGCGCTTGCTGGCACGACCGTCGCGCCGCGAGGCCGCCTCGCCGCCCGCACGACGGTGAAAAACACCGGCACGCGCGGCGCACTCGAGACGGTGCAGTGCTATATCGTGCCGCCGTCCGACTGGCCCAGCGCGCCGCGGGCCACGCTTGCTGACTTCCAGAAGGTCGCGATTCCGGCGGGACAGTCCGTCGAGGTTAATTTCGAGGTGCCGGCCAGTGCGTTCGACCAGATCGATGCGAACGGCCAGCGCGTCCACCATCCGGGAATCTATCAGATTGTCGTCGGCGCGGCGTCGCCCGGCCCGCGGTCGCTTGCCTTGGGCGCGCCCGCGCCCGCGGTCGGCCGGGTCAGCCTCGTCGTTTGATCCAGCTTCGGTGCGACCGGATTCATTCCTTTCTTTGCAAGTTCACTACCACCCCAAATCAGCTATGAAGACCAAACTACGCTATGCGTTGGCCGCGGCCCTTGCGGCTTTCACAGCCTGGCCGTCGGCGGCTCAAACCGCCGTCCCGACCAAGCCTGCTACCGAAGACGACACGATCACCCTGACGCCGTTCGAAGTTACCTCGACCAAGGATACCGGCTACCAGGCGACGGAGACACTCGCCGGCACGCGCATCCGCACAAATCTCGCGGACGTGGGCTCGGCCATCACCGTCGTCACGAAGGAATTCATGCAGGATATCGGTGCGACGAACAGCGCCTCGCTGCTCCAGTATACCCCCAATGCCGAGGTCGGCGGCACGATCGGCACCTACGCGGGCCTGGGCAACGGCACCAGCGTGGACGAAACGGCCAATCTCCGCGCCCCCGAGGGAGCCCAGCGCGTGCGCGGCCTGGCGGCCGCCGACAACGCCCGCGACTTCTTCGTCACGGACATCCCGTGGGATTCCTATATCGTGGACCGTATCGACATCCAGCGCGGGCCGAACTCCATCCTCTTTGGCCTCGGCAGCCCGGCCGGCATGGTGAACGCCAGCACCCGCAATGCGGAGTTTCGCGACTTGGGCAGTGCGGATTTCCGCATCGGTTCCTACGGCAGCCAGCGCAGCTCGCTCGATATCAATCGGGATCTGATCCACAACGTCCTGTCCATCCGCATCGATGGGCTGTGGAACGACGACAAATACGAACAGACGCAGGCCTTCCAGAACGACAAGCGGCTCTACGGCGCCGTCCGCTTTGATCCGCAGTTGTTCAAGAACCGCGCGTTCCACACCAGCATCAAGGCGAAGTATGAGAACGGCGACATCAAGGCGGACCGGCCGCGCACCGTCACGCCCAACGACAGCATCACCCCTTGGTTCCGGCCGGTCGACAACACCAGCATGTTCGGCGGCATGGGCAAGCTGGTCGTCAACTCGGGCTACGACATCGGGGCGAGCGGAGCGACGACCAATCCGTGGCTCACCGCCGGCATCGCCAACCAGCAACAGCCGATCTGGTTCCTCGATGGCACGACCGGCCAGCTCCAGCGCATCTGGGGCGGCTATATCAATTCCGGTGCGCTCAACAACGACGGCAGCAACCGCGGCACCTCGGGAAGCCTCATCGGGCAGAAATATGCCGACCAGCTTTTCGGCCTCGCGTCGCTGCCCTCGATGGCGACCAACGCCAAGCTCGCCAATTACCAATACGGGCAATACCGCAACATGTCGTTGCTCGATCCGACGGTCTTCAACTTCTACAAGAATCTGATCGACGGTCCGACCGCGTCGCAATTCGAGCACTGGAACGCCTACAACCTCGATATCCAGCAGACGGGATGGAACGACCGCGTCGGCATCGAGGTGAGCTTCGACCGCCAGAAATACAAGCGCGGCGGCCAGGCCCTCCTCGGTTTCGGCCCGACCATCACGATCGACATGCTCAAGAATTATCAGGATCTCACCGCGAATCCGAACTTCGGCCGGCCTTACGTCCCCACGGGCGCGGGCAGCGGCAACTCCTACCAGAGCGATCGCAAGTATTCGCGCGCGTCCATCTTCGGCGAACTCCGCGCCACGGATTTCCTTTCCAAGGAAAGCCTCCTGGCAAAGGTGCTCGGCCGGCACGTCTTCAACGGGGTCTTCAGCGACGAAAACTACAACACCGAGAACCGTTCCTGGCAGATGTATGCGAACAGCCGGGAGTGGGACGGCTATTGGAATCAGAATGACGGGAGCACGAACGGCTTCAACCAGCGCGCGCCGACGTCCGCGATCTATCTTGGCTCGTCGATCGCCGGTGCGACCAGCGCTTCCGGTGCCCTCATCCCCGGCATTACGGCTCCGATCACGCTCCAGAGCGGAAACGTCTATCAGTTTAACGCGACGTGGAAGAATCTTCCCGGCGTCAGCCCCTCCGCGTCGTGGACGGTTCCCGCCAACCTTACGACCATCTTCGACCCGAACAGTCCCCCGACGGGCGGTTTTACGCAGGCCTCGAACCCCGCCAACTATGTCGGCTGGAACTCGAATTTCCAAAATAATGTGCTGACCTCGGACATGGGCACGAACCCGGCCTTGCTCACGCTCGCGCAGCTATCCGCGCGCCATACCCAGTCTTATGCCGGCTCGTGGCAGGGTTTCCTGTGGAACGACGCCATCGTTCCCACCCTCGGCTGGCGCTATGACGACGTCGGGGGCAAGGCGTTTACCGCGTCGCCGGTGACCCTCAACCGCAGCGAGCTCAACCTGAACCCGGATGTCTACCGGCTGCCGGATGCGACGCCGGCCAGCCAGATTTTCAAGGCCCACTCCACGAGCGGCGGGCTCGTGGTGCACTTGAACCGGTTCTTCGGCGACAGAGACCGCCTGCCGATCAACGTCAGCCTTCAGTATAACAAGTCGGACAACTTTCAGGTCACGGACACGCGACGTGATGTCTACGGCAACCCGATCGGGAATCCCACCGGCAAGACGAAGGACTACGGTGTCCTGCTGTCATCCAAGGATGGCAAGTATTCCCTCCGCGTGGTCAAATACGAGTCCAGCGTCGCCAATGCCAGCACCCAGGCGAGCCTCACCGGACTCGCGAACACGATTCAGCAGGGTATTCGGTTCCGCAATGTGTTCCTCTATAAATTGTCAGGCTACACCTACGACACGCGCGAGCAGACCAATGACTCGCCCGGACAGCGGTATTTCTGGACGCCCGCCTATGTGGATGCCAACGGCAGGCCCGTCGCGGACTTGAATGGCGCGGGTGGAAACACCGCCGGCACCACCCTGGAAACGCAGGCGCAAGCGGACTCCCATCGTGACGCCTCGATCCGCGCGTGGAACAACATCCAGAATTTCCTCACGACAAAAGGCTTTTTCAGCGCGTGGGGCATGACCCCGACGACGGCGTCCGCCCTCACCGATCGTGCGACCTATGCGGCCACGTTGACCCTCAACGGATCGACCGACGGAAAACCCGTTCCGTCCGCGCAATTCCAGCCCGTCGTCTCGTCGGTCGCCCCATATTCGGCGGTCGCCCCGCAGGGTCTTGCGGTGACGGCCGACACACAGTCGAAGGGTTATGAGTATGAGTTCACCGCCAATCCGCTGCCGAATTGGCGCGTCGGGTTCAACGCCTCCCAGACCACCGCGGTCCGCACCAACGTCGGTGGCCAGGCGCTCGACGACCTCGTGGCCTACATGGATCAGCAGATTGCCGGCGTCGCCGGTGACATGCGCCAGTTCAACGGCAACTATGTTGCCGGAAACGAGGTGCGGCAGAATTGGGTCAACTGGCGCGGCTCCTACACGCTCCTGAAACTCCAGCAAGGCACCGCGGCCTCCGAACTCCGCAAGTGGCGCTACAACTTCCAGACCAACTATTCCTTCCGCGAAGGCCTGCTGAAGGGTGCGGGGGTGGGTGGCGCCTACCGCTGGCAGGACAAGGTCGTCATCGGTTACCCGGTTGTCCCGGGCACCGGTGGGGTGGCCAGCTTCGACCTCACCAAGCCCTACTACGGTCCGACGGACGACGGACTCGATCTCTGGGCCAGCTACGAACGCAAGGTGTCGGAAAAGATCAACTGGAAGATCCAGCTCAACGTGCGCAACGTGGGCAAGAAGGACGGACTCATTCCGATCTCCGTCGAACCCGACGGCAAGACCTGGGCCTCGGTCCGCACCGCGCCCGTTCAGGAATGGTTCATGACGAATACGTTCTCGTTCTAAATTGAAGTGACAACCCGGCCCTTTTGACGAGGGCCGGGTTTTTTGTTTTCAGAGTCTCATGTCATCTCCGCCTTCGCGAGCCAGGGGGCTTATTCTCACGCCGCGCCGGCTGGCCGCAGCCTTGGCGTTGCTTTTCCTCCCGCCCCTGTCCGCTGCGCCCCAATGGGTCGGGACTTGGGCCACCTCCCCGCGCGCCGAGGAACCGGCGGCCGTCGGCGTGACCTTGGAAGGTGCAACCCTCCGCCAGATCGTCCACGTCTCGATCGGCGGATCGAAATTGCGGCTGTGCCTCTCGAACGCGTTCGGTGCGACCGCGCTGTCGGTGCGGGGCGTTCATCTTGCGTTGGCGGGCTCCGGCGGCGCGATTCGCCCGGCCACGGATCGTCCGCTGCTTTTCCACGGCCAGCCGGCGGTCGCGATTCCTGCGGGCGCCTCGTTTCTGTCCGACCCGCTGGAGTTCGCTCTCCCCGCCCGGTCCGAGGTGGCGATCTCGATCTACTTCAACTCCGTCCCGGCGACGCTCACCACCCATCCCGGCTCGCGCACCACTTCCTATGTGCTGACCGGCGATCATCTCGCGGCGCCCGCGTTGCCCGCGGCCAATAAAATCGTCCGCTGGTTTTTCATCAATGGCCTCGAGGTGCTCGACGACGGCGGCCAGGCTGCCGCACTCGCCGTGCTCGGCGATTCGATCACCGATGGCTACGGCTGCACGACCGATGCCGATAACCGCTGGACCGACGAACTCGCGCGCCGGCTCCAGGCCGACGCCGGCACGCGCTCCATCGGCGTGTTGAACGAGGGCATCGGCGGCAACCGCCTCCTCCGCGATGGCCTCGGTCCCAACGCCCTCGCGCGCTTCGGTCGCGACGTGCTCGACCAGTCGGGCGTGCGTTGGCTGATCGTGCTGGAGGGCATCAACGACCTCGGCACCCGCGTCGATGCGCGCACCAAGGGTCAGCCTTTCGCCTCCGCCTCCGACATCATCGGTGCTTACGAGCAGATCATCGCCCGGGCTCGGGCCCACGGCATCCGGGTGATCGGAGCCACCATGACCCCGATTGGCGGCAACAAGAATTATTGGAGCGCCGATGGCGATGCCGATCGCCAGACGATCAACGACTGGATTCGCGCCCCCGGGCATTTCGACGCGGTGATTGATTTTGACGCCGCGTTTCGCTCGCCCGACCAGCCGGAGCGAATGAAACCGGGCCTCGACAGCGGCGATCACCTGCACCCTTCCGTCGCCGGCTACGCGGAGATGGCGCGCGTGGTCGATCTCGCGTTGTTTAAAAATTGAGCCGGACCGTCGCTCCGTCGCCGTTTTGATTTCGCTGCGACTTCAAGTGCTACGTGCTTGGTCATCGACCTCCTCCGTCCCATCCCCTCCATGAAGACATTCCGTTTCCTTCTTGTCGTGTTGTCGCTGTCGGCGATCGGGCTGCGCGGCGCCGACCTGCCCGCGTTGCGCAAGCAGGGCACGGCCACCCAACTCATCGTCGACGGCCAGCCGTTCCTCGCGCGCGGCGGCGAGCTTGGCAACTCCAGCGGCGAGCCGGATTACCTGCGGGCCTCCTGGCCGAAGCTGAAGGCGATGAACCTCAATACCGTGGTTGCGCCGGTCTACTGGGATGTGCTCGAGCCGGTCGAGGGAAATTTTGATTTCGCCACCGTGGACGGCCTGATCGCCGACGCCCGCGCCAACGGGATGCGCCTCGTGCTGCTGTGGTTCGGCACGTGGAAGAACAGCATGTCGTGCTATGCGCCCGCGTGGGTGAAGGTTGACCCGACCCGCTTCCCGCGGGCGCAGGATTCCGCCGGTCGCGGGATGGAGATTCTCTCGCCCTTTTCCGCGGTGAACCGCGACACGGACGCCCGCGCGTTCGCTGCGCTCATGCATCACCTCAAGACAAGCGACGCGGCGCACACGGTGATTCTGGTGCAGGTGGAAAACGAGATCGGCATGATCCCCGAGGCGCGCGATCACAGCCCCGCGGCGGAGAAGGCGTTTGCTGCGCCGGTGCCGCCGGCACTGGTGGACTACCTCGCGCAGCATCGCGCGCAGCTCGCGCCCGAATTGCTGGCGGTCTGGAACGCCGCTGGCGGCAAGGCGTCGGGCACCTGGGCCGAGGTCTTCGGCGCCGGGTCGGCAGGGGAGGAGATCTTCATGGCGTGGTATTTCGCGACTTACACGCAGGCGGTGACCGCGGCCGGCAAGGCCGAGCTGCCGTTGCCGATGTATGCCAACGCCGCGCTGATCCGTCCCGGTTACCAGCCCGGCCAGTATCCCAGCGCAGGGCCTTTGCCGCACCTGATCGACGTCTGGCGCGCGGCGGCGCCGGCTCTGGATTTTCTTTCGCCGGACATTTATTTCCAGGATTTTTCCCACTGGGCGGGACTTTACACGCGCGGCGGCAATCCGCTTTTCATCCCGGAGGCGATGCGCAGCCCGGAGGCGGCGGTGAACGCGCTCTACGCGTTCGGGGCGCTCGATGCGATCGGGTTCTGTCCCTTCTCCGTCGAGTCGAATACCGAGCCTGCGGCGGGTTACCTGACGGCAAGCTTCGACCTTGTGCGGCAGCTCACGCCCCTGCTCGTGGAAAAACAAGGTCGCGGGCTGACGGCCGGGTTTCTGCAGGAGAGCGTGGAGACCAAGCAGCCGCAGCAGGTCCGGCTGGGCAACTGGATCTTCCATGTGTCGTTCGAACGCGCCGCCCCGCCGCAGCTCGCGGATGGCCTCGCCGTCGTCATCGGCACGGAGAATTCGGCGCTGGCGGCCGGCGGCCGGGCCGGCGCGGCTCCAGCCGGCGGGCTGATGGTCGCGCTCGGCGACGACGAGTTCCTGTTCGCCGGCATCGGGCTCACGATTACTTTCGACCCGGCCGGGGGCGGCCGCGATCAGGCCGGCCTCCTCAGCGTGGAAGAGGGACGCTACGTCGACGGGCAATGGCGGCACGTGCGCCGGCTCAACGGCGATCAAACGCACCAGGGCCGCCACGTCCGCCTCGAGCCCGGCCGTTTCGCGATCCAGCGCGTGAAGCTCTACCGCTACCACTGACCGCCGGCCCGATGGCCGGCCTTGGCCGGCGGGCCGATGCTGGACGCGATGAGTCTTCGCGCCGTGCTTGGCGCCGCGTGCCTGCGCTCCGCCCCCGGGGCGAGCGCCCGGCCGTCCAACCTTGGGGCGTCTAAGGAAGAAGCTTGCTTTCTGCCTTAGACGTCCTAGGTAAGACGCATGGCGCAAAAAGCAGACCTCTTCCAAGGCACCCTCGACATGCTGGTCCTCCGCGTGCTGAGCCGCGGCGAATTGCACGGGTGGGGTATCACCAACAAGCTCGAGCAGCTCTCCAAGAGCGCCCTGCAGGTGGACGAAGGCTCGCTCTATCCGGCGCTTTACCGGATGGAGGAGAAGGGCTGGATCGAGGCCGAGTGGAAGATGACCGAGAACAACCGCCGCGCGAAATATTACTCGCTGACCCGCGCGGGCCGCAAACAACTCGAGGTTGCGCAGGACAGCTGGGATCGCATGACCGCCATCATTGCGCAGGTGATGCATTCGACCTGACCTCGTCATCCTCAAACGGAGTGCCCCATGACCCCTTTCCGCCGCCTCGCCCGCCGCCTGCGCCACCTTTTCCGTCGCCGGCAGACAGAAGCCGAGATGCGCGAGGAAATGAGCTTTCACCTTGAGCAGCGCGCGGCGGACTACGCCGCCGACGGCCTGCCGGCCGAGGAGGCCCGCTATGCGGCGCAGCGGCGCTTCGGCAACGCGGGCAGCCTGCAGGAACGCGCGCGGGAAACATGGGGTTGGGGCTGGCTCGAGCGGGCGTTCAAGGATTTCCGTCTCGCGTGGCGCCAGCTCGCCGGCAATCCCGGCTTCACGCTCCTGGCCATTGTCACGCTCGCGCTCGGCATCGGCGCCAACACCGCGATGTTCAGCATTCTCGACGGCATCTTGTTCAAGCCGCTGCCTTATCCCGACAGCGCGCAGTTGGAGCGCATCTACCGTGCCACGCCGCAAACCAACCTGGGTAATCTCTCGCCGGCGGGCGTCGCCGATTTTCTGCGGGTGAAGCGCACCTATGCCGATGCGGCCGCCTACACCATCGGCGAGTCGAGCCTTTCGGAGCCCGGCCACCCGGCCGAGATGGTCTCGACCATCCGGGTCACCGCCAATCTCCTTGTGCTGCTCGGCCTCCCGCCGCAGCTCGGCCGCGATTTCCGCCCGGAAGAGGCCGCACCCGGCCGCGACCGGGTGGTGCTCCTCAGCCATCGCATCTGGCTCGGCCGTTTCGGCGGCGCCCCCGGCATCATCGGCCGGACCATCCGAATCGACGGCGAGCCGCACGAGGTCATCGGCGTGCTGCCCGAGGCCCTCAACGACGGGCGCCACCTGGGCGGAATCGATTTCTACCGGCCGCTGGCCTTCAGCCAGGAGCAAAGGGCCGACCGCACTTCCACCACTTACCGCATTCTCCTCCGGCGTTTTCCCGGGCATTCGCGGACCGAAGTCGCCGGCATCGTCGCGGGTTTCGGCGCGCGCCAGGCCGCCGCTTTCCCCGCGGTCAACGCGGAGAGCACCTGGCGCACCGTCGCGCTCCTGGACACGATCTTCGACAGCAATGGCGCGACGATGCTCAGCATGCTTATCGGCCTCTCCGCCCTGGTGCTGCTCATCGCCTGCTCCAACCTCGCCAACCTCCTCCTCGCCCGCACGATGGCCCGCGCCCGCGAGTTCGCGGTGCGTTCGGCGCTGGGAGCCTCGCGCACGCAGTTGCTGCGACCGCTGGTCGCCGAGTCGCTGCTGCTCGCACTCGCCGGCGGCGTCTGCGCCATCCTCATCGCGTTTTGGTTCCGCGATTATATGACGGCGCGATCCACCGACGACAACGGCGCCCAGATCGTCTTCGTGCTCGGCTGGCGGGTGTTCGCCTGGACCTTCGGCGCCTCGCTCGCCACCGCGCTGGCCTTCGGTCTCGCCCCGGCGCTTTATGCCCTGCGTCTCGACCTGAACCAGACGTTGAAGAGCGGGGGACGCGGCACGACGGGCGGCCGGGGACACCAGCGTTTCCGCCACGTCCTCATCATCGGCCAGTTTGCGGTCGCCATGGTCCTGCTCGCGGGCGCCGGCATTTTCATCCGCGGTCTTTATGAACTGAACAATCGCCGCGCCGGCTGGACCTCCGAGCATCTCGTCACCGGCACGCTCCTTCTGCCGGCCGGCCACTACGCGGATACGGAAAAAATCACCGCCTTCCATCGCCTCGCCCTGCAACGGCTTGCCGCCCTGCCCGGCGTCGCCTCGGTCAGCCTCTCGTCGTTCACGCCCTTCTTCGCCTGGACGGACATCCGGAAATTCATCGTCGAAGGCCAGGAGCGTCCCAAACCGGGCCACGAACCGGCCGCGGCGGTCAACGGCGTGAGTCCGGGCTATTTCGATACCTTCGGCACCCGCGTGCTCGCCGGCCGCGGCTTCGACGAGCACGACACTGCGGCGTCGCCGAAGGTTTTCCTGCTCGGCGAATCCACGGCCCGGGCCCTGTTCGGCCGCGAGAATCCCCTCGGGCGGCGCCTTGCCATCGCGGACGGCGCCAGCCCCCGCTGGGGCGAAATCGTCGGCATCGTGAAGAGCGTGGAGCCGGCGGTCGCCGAACCCAACCCCGTGTTCAACCAGGTCTACCAGCCGCTGGCCCAGGAGCCGCGCCCGCAGACGGAGATCGCCGTGCGCATGACCGGCGCGATCCCGGTTTCGCTGGAGGCCAGCATTCGCACGACGATGGCGGAACTCGATCCGGATCTGCCGGTGCGCAATCTCAAGGCCGCCGACGCGGCGATCGTCCGCGCCAACTATCGCTTCGCCGTCCTGCGCGACATGCTGTCCGCCATGGCGCTGCTCGGGCTCGGTCTGGCTTCGCTCGGCATCTATGGCATCATCGCCCGCACGATGGCCCAGCGCGCGGGTGAATTTGCGATCCGCCTCGCGCTCGGCGCCAGCATCGAGAACGTCACCCGCCTCGTCCTCGCCTCCGGGGTGAAACTCGCGCTGATCGGTTCCACGCTCGGCCTGCTGGGTGCGTTCGGGCTTTCGCGGCTTCTTGCCGCCACCATCACCGGAATCCACCTCGACGGCACCGCCGTCCTGGCCGGCACCACGCTCCTGCTTGTCGCCGTCGCCTTGATCGCCTGCTGGCTCCCCGCCCGCCGCGCTGGCCGGGTCGACGCGATGTCCGTCCTGCGCGCCGAATGATTCCTCCGCACTAAAGCGGCCTCGGATCGTCTCATCCGCGCAGCCGCGGGAACCGAGTGTCTCCGGCTGCACGCGGGATTCTCATCACGCTCGATATCGTCCAACCATGCGCCTGCTTCTTCCGCTCCTGCTCACGACGGCCTTCGGTTTCGCGGCGGTCCCGACGGACAAGATCGAGAATGTCCGCGGCCTGCTCCGCGACCACAAGTTCGTCGAGGCCGCGGCCGCGGCGAACGCGCTGGTCGCGGCGAACCGAGCGGACGCGGCGGTCTACGCCTTGTTGGGCAAAGTCGAGGTGGCAAAAGGCGATGCGGATGCCGCCGTCAAGGCCTGCGAGAAGGCGGTGGAACTGGCGCCGGCGAACAGCGCATACCAGCTTCAACTCGGCGATACCTACGGCTTCGCCGCGCAGAATGCCGGCATGCTGTCGAAGATGAATTTCGCAAGAAAGTGCCGCAACGCCTATGAAAAAGCCGTCGAACTCGACCCGGCGAATCTCGACGCCCGCGGCAGCCTCATGGGTTTTTATCAGATGGCGCCCAGCGTGATGGGCGGCGGGATCGACAAGGCCTATGAGCAGGCGGCCGCAATCCGGAGGCTCGACGCCGGGCGCGGTCATCTCGCCTACGCCGCGGTCTACGCCGCCGACAAAAAAGTCGACGCCGCGTTCACCGAGTATGAGGAGGCCTTGAAAGCGTCGCCCGACGACTACACGGCGCTCTACCAGCTCGGCAAACTCGCCGCCGTGAGCGGCCAGTCCCTCGATCGCGGTCTCGGAGCGCTCCGCCGCTGCCTCGCGCTCGCGCCGCCGGACGCGCCCGGCACACCGGGCCACGCTGCCGCGCAGTGGCGCATCGGCAATATTCTCGAAAAGAAAAACGACACCGCCGCCGCCCGCACGGCTTACGAAGCCGCGTTGAAGATCGACCCAAAATTTGCGCCGGCGGCCGATGCGTTGAAGAAATTAAAATGACGCGCCCCGCGCCGAGGCCGTCGGCCGGTCGCAACGCGCGGCGGTCCCTCACGAGGCGGTGAGGTCGGCCTCGGCGTAGGGGCGCAGGCTTTCGGCCACCGAATCGGCGATGTGCTCCTTGGCGATGACGCCGGAGATCTCGCTGATGCGCGGGACGAGCCGGTGCGACTTCACCACGACCACCATCACTCCCTGGCGTCGCGACAGGCGGCCGATGACGTTGAACATGATGTCCTCCTCATGCGCGATCGTGAAGGTCTTTGCCGCCACATCCCCGAGCGTGACGCCCGTGTCGGCGCCAATGAGCCCGCGGCGCAGCGCGGTGTTGACGCGCAGCACACCCGCGATGCGATCGCCGTCGGTCACGACGACGTGTCGGAACTTGCCGTCGTGTTCCGGCTGCTTGAGGAAATCGTCGAACCGCATCGTCGCGGGCAGAATGTGGATGTCGCGATCCATCACGTCGGCGGCCGGCCGGACGAGAAACATGTTTGCGTGAAGCGCCTTCGGGATGAAATGACGGCGGGCGACCAGCTTGATCGTGTAGATGTTTTCCTTCGAGAGCACCCGGCGGACGCCGATCGCGATCGCCACGGCGACAATCATCGGCGTGACGATGTCGTAGTCGCGGGTCATCTCGAAGATCATCGTCACGGCCGTCATCGCCGCGCCGGTGCCGCCACCCACCATTGCGGCCATGCCGATCATGGCAAAGGTCGCGACGCTGATGTTGAGGCCGGGAAGGAAATGATGGCCGACGGCGCCAAACGCACCGCCGAGCGTCGCGCCCATGAACAACGACGGCGAGAAGATGCCGCCCGACGAGCCCGAGCCGAGGCTGAGGATGGTGGCGAGCAGCTTGCCGGCGAACAGCACGGCCAGGAGCGGCGCCACGGCGAGCGACCCCAGCAGCACATCCTGGATCGTCGCATAACCGACGCCTTCGATGTGATAGTGGCCGGTGGTCAGGAAGAAAACGTAGAGCATGACGCCGACGACCGTCATCCCGATGGCGTGGCGCAGGTAGGGATTCTTGATGTGCTCGAACTGCGTCTCGGTGCGATGCAGGCCGCGGATGAACACGGTGGCGGCGACGCCGATCACCGCACCGAGCGCGGCATAAAGAAGAAGCAGCGGGACCGAGGACGGATGGTCGACGAGGAAGGGCGACGGCACCTCGAACGCGGGCCGCAGGCCGAGGAACAGGCGGCCGACGAACGTGGCGGTGCCGGTGGCAAGGGCGACGGGCAGGAAGGTGCGCACGCTGACCTCGGGCATCATCAGCTCGACCGCAAACATCACGCCGCCGATCGGCGTGTTGAACGTGGCCGCGATGCCCGCACCGGCGCCCGCCGCGACGAGCGTGATTCGTTGCCAGGCTTCCATGGGCAGAACCTGGCCGACGGTCGAGCCGAGCGACGAGCCGATCTGGATGATGGGACCCTCGCGACCGACCGCGGCGCCGGAACCGATGGCGAGGGCCGACGCCAGCGACTTCACCAGCGCCACGACCGGGCGGATTTTCCCATCCTTGTAGAAGATCGCATCCATCACCTCCGGCACGCCGTGGCCGCGCGCCTCGGGGGCGAATTTCGTCACGAGAAACACGACGCCCATCGCGCCGATCACCGGCACGAGGATGACGAAGATTCCCCATGGACTTGCCGGCGTGTGGAGGTTGGCGTCGTAGGAGGCGACGAACCGGCCGAGGAAAAGGACATTGTGGATGAAGCCGATCAACATCCGGAACAGGATGGCGCCGAGGCCCGTCACGGCGCCCAGCAGGACGGCGACGACGCAGAGCGCACCCAAACCAAAGCGCAATCGGAACGGCGTGGGGACATTCATGGGCGGTCATGAACTAACGCACGCGGCGCGACCTCGCAACGCGAGATTCCGGTCCGTGGAATCCGTCCGCGCCACGGTCGCGTCGTCGGACGCCGGCTCGCGTTGGCTGCCGGCTTCGGATGTGGCGAGGCGTCAGGCCGCGACGATGACCTTGAACCCGCCGTAGAGCATGCGTTTCGCGTCGAAAGGCATCGGCCCTTTCATCGATTGGGCGAGGCGCGGATCGCGCATGACCCTCGCGTTGACGCGATCGCGATGCGCGCGCGATTTAAACACGATCCAGGAAAACACGACGGTTTCGCCGGGCTTGGTTTTCAACTGGCGCGGGAACGGCCGGCCCATGGTCACGGCCAGATTGTCGCCCGCGCACTCCCGAAACTCGAGGGCGCCGTGTTCGCGCCAGAGCTTCGCGCCGAGCCGGGCAAGACGGCGGCAGGCGGCCAGTTTTTTCCGCGGCACGGGCAGCACGTAACCATCGACATAGTGTGACATCGGCAAACTCCATGGATGCTGTGCGGACGATGCGGTTGGATTCACGCCGGGATCGCGCGGGCGGCGAGCATCGGGCGGTAGGCGGCGCGATACTTCCACGCGAGGTAGAGTTCCAGCGCGAGGAAGACGACGGCCATCGGAAAACCCGAATGCTCGAGCACCGAATGAAACGCGACGCTGTTGACCATGAACGGTGCGAACAGCACCAGGGCCAGCGGCACGAAGCGGTTCACGACGAGCAATACGCCGACGATGAGCTGGGTCGCCCCGATGAGCTGCATCATGTAGCCACTCGCCATGAGGGCGCCGGCAAACGCGGCGGCGCCGGCGGGCAGCGGAGTCGGCGGCGGCGGGATGAAGTTGAGGAAGCCGTTGAGGCCGAAGACGAGCAACGGCACGCCCATCACGTAACGCGCGATGGCGGGGAAGAAGCGGGTGAAGGATTTGGTCGGGCGGGGAGCCGACTCGTCCGTGGGGGTGGTGATTTGGGTTGTCATGGGAAATTCCTGGCGACCGGGGGCGGAGCTGGCGGCGAGTCGATCGAAGAGGCTGCTTGCGCCAATTTGTAGTGAGTTGCGGCCGGCGTCAAAGGTCGTGCGTTCGCCAGGCGGGAATGGCGAGGACTGCGGGACGAACCGCGTGGTCGGGGTGATTTTTGCATTCATGGTCTTGATCCTCGAATTTGAGTTTTTCCAGGGACTGGAATTGCCTGTTCCCTGACTCAACGAACGAGCCGGCGCGATTTGGACACGGGTGTTTTTGGTGTGCGCCGGGCGCCTGGGAAAATTTGCCACGGATCCGGCTACTATGTCCTTTTGGCCGGTCGTCGTTCGTAGTAGTCAGTGACCGCCCACTCCCACCCGAAAACAGCGAGGTTTACCATGGAAACAAATCCCACGTCCCCGACCGTTCCTTTTCTGTTGTTCTTCCGAAATTCCGGCCCGGAAACGCACGCGCACCTTTCGCCGGAACAGCGCCAGCAGCTCGTGACCCGCTGGAACGCCTGGTATGACGGGCTGGCCGCCGAGGGCAAAGCCGTCGAGGGCCAGCCGCTCGAGCTGCACACGCGCGTCGTGTCCGGTGCGGGCGGAGGACGCGTGGTCGACGGACCGTTCGCCGAGGCCAAGGAGGCGATCGGCGGCTACGTCAAGCTGCTGGTAAGCGGGCTCGACGAGGCCACGGAAATCGCGCGGCGCCATCCCGGTTTGCCTTACGGTCTGATCATCGAGGTGCGCCAGATGACGGACAACTGCCATCTCGGCGTGAACAAGTCGAAGGCAGGCGAGCGGGTTTTATCGGCAGTCTGAGCGCCCGATGTCCGACAAGGGATCAAGTTTGCCAGACGGCGGCGAGACGGTTGCCGCACCGGCGGCGGCGCAAACCTCGCAGCTCGTGGAGCATTTCTTCCGGCACGAAACCGGGCGGTTGCACGGCTTGTTGGTGCGGCTGTTCGGTCCGCAGCATCTCGCGCTCGCCGAGGATGTGACGCAGGAGGCGATGCTGCGGGCGTTGCGGACGTGGTCGATGGGCGGCGTGCCCGCCAACCCCTCGGCGTGGATTCAGCGGGTTGCGATCAACCTCGCGCGCGACGCCCTGCGCCACCAACGGATGTCCGGTTCGAAGGAGACCGCCGTGGCGACGCATTTCGAGCAGGTGCATTCCGCGCCGTCCGAAATCGGCGCGAACGACCATGAGATCCGCGACGATGCGCTGCGCTTGATGTTCGTGTGCTGCCATCCCGCGATCGCGCCCGACGCCCAGGTGGTGCTCGCGTTGAAGGTGCTGTGCGGCTTCAGCACCGGCGAGATCGCGCGCGCGTTTCTCACGAGCGAGGCGGCGATCGCGAAGCAGCTCACGCGCACCAAGCAGCGCATTCAGGAAGCCGGCATCGGCTTCGACCTTCCGGAGGGCGAGGACCTCGCCCCGCGGCTCGATGGCGTGCTGGCGGCGCTGTATCTGCTCTTCAACGAAGGCTACAAAGCCTCGGCCGGCGACCGACTGCTGCGCGAGGATTTGTGCCAGGAGGCCGTCCGGCTGATGTCGCTGCTTGTCGCGCATCCGACGGGCCGGACGCCGCGCAGCCACGCGCTGCTCGCGTTGATGTTTTTGACGGCGGCCCGCTTCCCGTCGCGACTGGACGAACACGGCGATCTGCTGCGGTTGGACGATCAGGACCGATCCAAGTGGGATCAGGCGCTGATCGAGCGCGGGCTGCTCGAACTGGTCGAGGCGGCGCAGGGCGGCGAGCTGAGCGAGTATCATCTCCAGGCGGGCATCGCGGCGATTCACTGCACGGCGGCGGACTACGCCTCGACCGACTGGGCGCGGATCCTGCGCCACTACGACGAACTCAACCGCCTCAAGCCTTCCCCGGTGGTCGCGTTGAACCGCGCGGTGGCCGTGGCGCATCTGCGCGGACCCCAGGCGGGGCTCGATGCGGTTGCGGGGATTCCGCAGCTCGACCGGTTGAAATCGCACTATCTGCTCCACGCCGTCGTCGGCGAACTGCACTGGCGGTTGAAGGAACACCAGGCCGCGGCGGGAAGTTTCCGGCGCGCGCTGCAACTGGCGCAGGTCGGCCCGGAACAACTCTACCTCACGCGGATGCTGGAGCGGTCGGCCGATGGCGTGGCGGATGAAGCGCGGCCGGCGGAGGCGCTGGCGCAATAGCGGACGGGCGCCGCCGCGATTCGCGACGCGCGCGAGCCGTCAGGATGTCTGGTCGTAAATCTCGGGCGTGACGACGGCCTCGAGCGGGCGGTCCTCGGCGTAGGCGCGGAGATTCTTCAACGCGAACGCGCCGGCGTCCGGGTAACGGTCGATCGTCGGCCCGGCGGAGTGGGGTGTCAGGCTGACCCCCGGCAGGGCGCGGAAGCCACTGTCCGCCGGCAGCGGCTCGGTCGTGAAGACATCGAGGCCGATGGCGATGCGGCCCTCCCGGGCGATGCGCAGCAGCGCCTCCTCGTCGACGACCGCGCCGCGGCCGACATTGACGAAAACGCCGCCGGGGCGGATGAGCCGGAGGAGGCGCTCGGTGATGATGCCGGCGGTCGCGGGAATCAGCGGGGCGAGTTCCACGACGATCTCGTTTTCCGCGAACACCGCGTCGAGGGTCCCGGCGCGCTCGACGCCATACGCGTGCGCCAGCTCGGCGGTGACATCGGGCGCAAACACGGTGATCGCGCAGCTCCAGGCGCGCAGCAACGCCACGAGTTCGCGCGCGACCGGGCCGAAGCCGTGGATGCCGACGCGGCGGCAGAAGAGCGACCGCGCGTCAGTGGCGCCGTTTTTCCACGCCGCGACGCCGGGCTGGTGCATGGCGACGGCCCAATGCGACGTGTTGCGCAGGCCCGCGAGGATGTGGAAGAGCGCGCACTCGGCGACGGTCCGGCTGATCGAGCCGCCCCAATTGGTGACGAGCAATCCCCGCTCGAGATGGGCGCGCGTGATCAGCCGCTTGAGCGACCCGGCGATATAGCACACATAACGCAGGCGCGGCGGCAGCGCCGTCGGGAGCAGCGGGGTTTTCCAACACGCGAGCAGCGTTTCCGGATTGACCGCCGCCAGCTCGCGCGCGAAGCCACGCTCGTCGAGGCCGGTCGGGTCGACGAGGCGGAACTCGGGCGCGAGGGCGCGCACCTGGTCGAGCAGGGGCGCCGGCAGAAACTCGCGGGTTTCCTCCCGGGTGAGAACGGCGAGCAGCGAGTTGGGGCGTGGCATGGAGGGCGGCGTGAATTAACCCGATGGGACGATCCGGCGCGAGGGCGACGCAGGGTTCAGGCGAGGTTGTGGCAGGTCCGGCACGAGCAGAAATGGAAACGGGGCGAACGGGCGAGACAGGTGTAGGTTTGTGCCCGTGCGTTACTCACGCCGGAGCGAAAACCGATGGCGACGGCGTCGGTGGTTTCATCCTTAACCAAAGTAACCGGAGGCGGCGGTTTTCCCGCTGCCGCAGGCTGATTTCGGCCGACCCGGGACACAGATCGCCTAGCGCGCGGGGGCTTTGCCCGTGGTGTCCCCGAGGTGCAGTTGCGCCGGCAGCATCAGGTCGGTGAAACTGTCGTCGCGCGCCCCGGCGTCGTCCATCACGAGACGGGCGGCGGCCTCGCCGAGCTTGGCGGGATTCGAGCCGGCCGCCGTGACATGCAACACGCCATCGGTGGCCGTCGGCGAAAAGTCCGCGCTCGCAATGCTCAGGTCGCGCGGCACGCGCCGCCGGGCGCGTTCGAAGGCCTTGATGGCCCCGACGGCCATCAGGGTGTTGTAGGTGACGAACGCGGTCGGAAAATCGCGCCGCTTGGCGAAGGGCAGCATCAGGTGCACCGCCTCCGTGCCCTCGGCGCGGTCGGCTTCCGCGAGCTTCGCGCAATAGCGGGGATTGAGCGGCAGCCCGGCCCGGGCGAGAGCGCTTTCGAGCGCCTGGAAGCGGGCTTCATGGCGGCCGAGGCCGACGTTGCCGCCGAGCCAGCCGAAACGGCGGTGGCCCAGACCCGTGAGGTGTTGCACCAGCGCCTCGAGGGCCTGCGGCTCGTTGCCGAGGACAGAGTGACAGAGGCCGGGGTAACGCGCGGAGACGGCGATCAGGCGAAGGTCGAACTGCCGCAGCATGTCGAGAAACGGCCGCCGGATCTCACCCGCCAGCACGACGGCCTTGAACAGATGACCGGGCGAGAAGGCGCGCTGGAGCTTGTCGGCATCGAGTTGGTCCTCGGCCCCGAGGAAAACGGCCGTGTAGCCCCGCGGCTCGAGCGCGGCGTGGAGCCCGTGCTGCACGTGACCGAAGTAGGCGGTCGGGGTGTGCAGGCGCAGCGGTGCGCGCAGGATGATGCCCACCTGGCGGGGCTGCGCGGCGGGCGACAGACCGAGATGCATGCCTTTCGGCCGGTAACCCCGCTCGACCGCATGCGCCCAGATGCGCTCATAAGTCTCGGGGTTGATACCCTGTTTGCGGCCATTGAGGACGAGCGAGACAAGCGCTTGGGAAATACCGAGCTCCTTCGCGAGCTGGGTCTGGGATACTTTCTTCGGGCGCAGCACGCCTTGAGATTCAATGACTTCAACGTGGAATCAACGCTTTAGTCGCCAGTTGAGGAACCGTCGGGAGAAGTGACGGACGATCGGCGATGACGTGCGGAGCCGGGCATGAATCGCATCCGGCAACAAAAAACCCGCCGGGCCGAAGCCCGACGGGGTGGAGAAACGGGAACGGGCGCCGGCGGTCAGTAGCGCGCCGCCCCGTGGGTGAGCGTGTAGCTGAGATAAATCCCGCGGCGTTCGCCGAGAGTCTTGTTCACCTTGAGATAGTCGAGGTCGAAGAGGTTGTTGATATTGAGATTGAACGAGTGATCGAGGTTCGAGCTGCCGCGCACGTGGTAGTGCAGGCCGAGGTTCCAGAGCGTGAACGACGGCGTCCGCAGCGCCCATTGGTAGGTCGTGCCCGTCAGCACGCGCTTGCCGCCGATGGTGGCGTAGGTGTCACCCGCGCTCGGCGATTCCGCGGGAGTCGAGGCGGAGTAGGTGCACATCAGGTTCGCGGAAAAACCCTTCAGGATGCCTTCGCGCGGGCTGTATTTGATATAGGCGCTGCCGTTCTCGGGCACGACGCCGTTGACGCTGCGACCCGTGGCGAGCGGGGTCGAGTTGCCGAACTGGGTGTATTTCGAATTCACGTTGCCGAAGCTGCCACCGGCGTAGACTTCGGGCGTGACGCGCCACGTGGCGTCCGCCTCCCAGCCGCGGCAGAGTTGGTCGCCGTCGCGCTGGCTGACTTGGACGTAGTTGCCCGAGCCGACGGGCGACTCGATCGTGTCGGTCACGCTGACGTTCTGGCGCGTGGCATAGTAGCCGCCGATGGTGAAGTTCAGGCGGTCGTCGAAATACGAGCCCTTGAAACCGTAGTCCCAGCCCTTGGCGGTTTCGAAATCGAAGGTCGGGTCCGAGATGGCGACGGGCTTGGTCGTCTGGTCGATGAAGTAGCTTTCGCTGTAGTTGACGTAGGTGCGGAGATTATTCGTCAGCTTGTAGTTCACGCCGCCGTTCGGCTTGAACGCGCTCAACCACTTGCCGTCCACGGTGACCTTCGCGAAATAGTCCGTGCCCTTGAAGCGCGCGTCGTCGTAGCGACCGCCCACGTAGGTGAGGAGGCGGCCATCGAGGAAGGCCGTCTGCTGGCGGATCAACCCGCCGAAGACCGTGGTGCGCTGGCGGAACAGGGCGGTCTGCACTTCCTGGCCCCACTGGAAGAACTTGGGGAAATAGGTCAGCGGCGCGGTGGGCGCCAGCGTGGTGCGGTCGAGCGCGATCACCCGGCCGGAACTCGCCGCGTTCCAGGCCACGAGATCGGGGTTGTTGCTTGCGCCGTAGTTCCACTGCGGGTCGTAGCGGTAGTAGTCATTGATATCGAGGGTGAACAGGGTCTTGCTCTCGATCTTGTGGTTGGCGAGGAACTGATGGGCGAGCAGGTCAGCCTGGAGTCCGCCGCCGTCCTCGAAGATGAGGCGCTTGTTGGGCGTGGCGCCGCGGGTGGAGGTGACCGCCGCCGTCGTGGAGATCGGGATGGTGATGCTGCCGAAGCCGGTGTTCTGGTTGAAATCCCAGCGCCGGGCCTGGTAGAAATTCGTGGCGGCCCGGAGGCTCCACACGTCGTTGAAACGCTTGTCGTAGGAGAGGGTGAAGAAATCGCTGCCGCGGTTCAGCTCGCTGTAGGGACCGTAGGCGTTTTGCTGGGCGAGCGCCTTGTCGTAACCGAGCACGACCGACGTCGCGGTGTTGTCCGGCGTGGCGGTCCGGGCGGCGCTCACGAGCGGCGCGCTCGAGTTGGGGGCGTGGCGGATCTGCAGGAACCACTCCGCGGAAAAGGTGAGATGCGAATCGTCCGAAAAATCGTGCGAGACGGCGAACAGGTATTCCTTGTTGCGGTTGCGCGCATAAGGTTGGTCGAAGCCCTTCTGATATTCGCTGCCGGTGAAGATGTAGTTGGTCTTGCCGAGCTTGCTCTGGAGGAGCGGGCCCGTCAGCTCGACGACCCAGCGGTCGGTGTTGAAGCTGCCGTGCGTGACGGTGAACTTCTCCGATTCCCGGCTCTTCGGCGATTTCGAGATCATGTTCATCATGCCGCCGGGCGAGGTGCGGCCATAGATGGCGGCGTTGGGCCCCTTGATGATCTCGATGCGGTCGACGTTGCTCGCGCCGTAGCGGCCGAGGCGGTAGAAGCCGTCGCGCAACTGCGAGGTCGCGCCGAAGCCGCGGAGCGTGAAGCCGCCGCCGACGTCGAGGCCGCTGAAACCGCCGATGAAGGTCACGTTGTCGGCGAGTTCGAACACGCCGAAATCCTCGAGGAACTCGCTCGTGAGGACGTTCACCTGATAGGGCAGGTCGATGATCTTGGTCGCGACGCGGCTGCCGGTCATGGTTTCCGAGGCGACGTAGCCGCGTTCCTCGTCGGCCTTGACGTTGAACTCGGAGAGCTGGAGGACTTCCTCGGGCTTCTTGGGGGCGGCGGCCGGGGCCGTCTGGGCACGGAGGCCCGCCGCGAGCCCGAGCAGCGCGAGCGCGGCCAGGCCGGACGGGACAATACGGGTGTGACTTGGGTGCATAGGTTCGAGAGCAGGGAGGTTGGGAGGAGCGGGCCGGTGCGGTCAGGGCGCCGGGGTGGGCCGCAGCCGGATTTGGGATTTTCCGGTTGAGCGCAATATTTCCGTTGCGCCCGGCAACAGAAGTCTTGTCTTGCTTACATCCTTAACCCCATGAGCAACGGCGTTACCATGAAAGCCATCGCGGTGCAGGCCGGCGTCACGCAGGCCACCGTCTCGATGAGCCTCGCGAACAACCCGCGTATTCCCCTCGTCACCCGCGAGCGGATTCAGGCGATCGCCCGCCGGCTCGGCTATCATCCGAACCCCTACGTCTCGACCCTCATGCGCATCCGGCGGCTGGGCAAGCCGCTGAAGGACAAGCCGGCGCTGGCGCTGGTGTGCGCCCAGCACACGGCCGAGGGCTGGCGCAACCATCCGGCGCCGACGATCCGGCAGATGCGGGAGGGGGCGATCGAGCGGGCGACGCTGCGGGGCTATCGCGCCCAGGAATTCTGGCTGCATCGCGACGGCATGTCCAACGAGCGCTTTTCCTCGATGCTTCACGCGCGCGGCATCCAGGGCCTGCTCATCAGCCCGCTCGCCGACGGCGACCCGCCGCCGGCGCTGCACTGGGATTATTTCGCCGCGGTGAGCCTGAGCGTGCCGCTCCCCGCGTTGACGATCACCACGGTCTGCAACGATCACTATTTCTCCAGCCTCCAGGCTGTGCGGGAGTGTCATCGCCGGGGGTATCGCCGGCCGGGCCTCGTGTTGCACAGTTCCCATGCGCACCGGTTCCAGGGCCGCTGGCAAGCCGGGGTGTTGATCGCCGGCGCCATCCTCCCGGGGTTGAAAGTCGGCAAGCCCCTCTATGTCGACGACTGGTCCGACGAGGCGCGGATCCTGAGCTGGCTCAAGAAGGAGAAACCGGACGTCGTGATCACGCCGGCGGGCGATGTGCTGCCGCGGCTGCTGGCGCGGGCCGGCTGGCGGGTGCCGGACGATATCGGCCTGGTTATCCTCGCCTGCGCCCGGCCCACGGACCCGATCAGCGGAATCTATCAAAACGGCACGATGATCGGCGCGCTCGCGATCGACACGCTGATCAGCCAGGTCGAGCGCCACGAGCGCGGACTGCCGCAGCAGGCCACGACGCTCATGGTGGAGGGGCAGTGGAACGAAGGGCGCACCCTGCGGCCGGCGCCAGCGGCGCCGGCCGGCCGCTTAACCATTTAACCTTTGCGGCGCTTCGCGTCGCGTCCCGTGCCCGCGTTACGCTCCCACGTTCGCGCAACTCCGCCCCCTTCATGATTTCCTCCTTTGTTGACGTGTCCGCCGGCCTTCGCCGCTGTCTCCCGGAGCGACTGGCGCTCGCGCTCGCGACGCTGCTGCCGGCCTTGGCGGTCGCCCAGATTCCGCCGGCGTCCGTGCTGCGCTGGGCGGAGGTGGCTCCCGGCGTGTGGAAGGCGACGATCGGGCAGCCGGAGTCGTTGACCCTGCTGAGCGCGGCCGGTGCGACCGTGCCGGCGCGTGATGCGCTGGCGGCGATGCCGCCGGCGGCGTTTCCGCTCGCCCCGGCGGAGATCGAGGGCCGGCAGTGGGATGCGAAGACGACCGTCCGCTTCCCGCTCGCCGCGGACGAGGACATCTACGGGCTCGGCGTGGACTTCACGAACATGCGGCGCAACGGCGCCGTGTTCGAACTCCACGTCGATCACTGGGACAGCAAGAAAGCCATCACCGGTCGCACCCACGCGCCGGTGCCGCTCTACGTCTCGACCAAGGGTTTCGCCGTGCTCTTCGATGCCGCACGCTATCTCCGGGTCTCGGTCGGCCACGGCGTCCGGCTCGCGGCGAAAGTGAAACCGCCGGTCATCGATCGCACGACCGGCAAGGGCTGGCAGGCGGACCCGCGCTCCGACTCGATCGAGGTGCTCGCCGGCGCCACCGGCATGGATGTCTACGTGTTCGCCGGGCCGAGCCCGCTCGACGCCGTGCGGCGCTACAATCTTTTCTGCGGGGGCGGCGCGCTGCCGCCGAAGTGGGGCCTCGGTTTCCTCTCGCGCGTGCAGACCAAATACACCGCGGAGCAGGCGCTCGCCGACATCGCCGAATTTCGGAAGAACGGCATCCCGCTCGACATGCTCGGTCTCGAGCCCGGCTGGATGAGCCAGGCCTATCCCTGCTCGTTCGAGTGGGACCGGACGCGTTTTCCCAACCCCAAGACTTTTCTCGCCGAGGTGGAAAAGCAGCACGTCCGCGTCAATCTGTGGTTCAATCCCTACGTCGCACCCGAGACGCCCTTCTATGCGAAACTGCTGCCTTTCGCCGGCACGCACCTCGTCTGGAACGGCATCGTGCCCGATTACACGATGCCCGCGGCGCAGAAAATTCTTGTCGACCACCTGACGCACACGGTCGTCGACCTCGATCCCGCCGCCGTGGGCGGATTCAAGATCGATGAGGTCGACGGCTATGACCGCTATCTCTGGCCGGACACCGCCGTGTTTCCCTCGGGCCGCGACGCCGAGCAGATGCGCCAGACCTACGGGCTGTTGTTGCAGCGAGCCGTGCTCGACGCGTTTCGCCGGGGCAACCGCCGGACGATGGGCCAGGTCCGCGGCACCAACGCCGGCGCGTCACGGTTCCCGTTCGTCATCTACAACGACAACTACGAATTCGACGGCTATATCACCGCGGTCAGCAACAGCGGCTTTGCCGGCGTGCTCTGGTCGCCCGAGGTGCGCGGCAGCGACAGCGGCGAGGACATGCTGCGCCGCACGCAGGCCGTGTGCTTCTCGCCGCTCGCGCTCTACAACGGTTGGGCGTCGCCGCAGAAACTCTGGACGCACGCCGAGGTGACGGACGACATCCGCGCCGCCATCGTCCTCCGCGAGCGCCTGCTCCCGTATTTCTACAACACGTTCGCGCAATATCACTATCAGGGCACGCCCGTCATCCGCCCCATGCAGCTCGTGAGCAGCCTCGCCGGCGCCGGGCAACAGGCAGCCGGAAAACTCGACGCGACCGCGAATCCCTACGAGGTGCCGGCCGCGGTCCGCGAGGTGAAGGACCAGTATATGTTTGGCGACG
Source organism: uncultured Opitutaceae bacterium (assembly GCA_937902925.1). Taxonomy (GTDB): domain Bacteria; phylum Verrucomicrobiota; class Verrucomicrobiia; order Opitutales; family Opitutaceae; genus CALFNN01. The sequence continues at coordinate 18,007 of CALFNN010000025.1, read as the reverse complement.
CGCTGCTCGTCGCGCCCATCGCGCCAAATGTGAAGACCCGCAAGGTGCTCCTGCCCGCGGGCAAGTGGTATGATTTCTACACCGGAAAATTCGCCGGCGAAAACCAGACCATCGAGGTGACGCCCTCGCTGGCGGCGATGCCCGTGTTCGTGAAAGACGGCTCGCTCGTGCCGATGCTCGCCGAAGACCGCCAGTGGGCGCCGGCCGCGAACGAATCGGTGGCGCTCGAAATCCGCCACTATGGCGAGGCGCCGGGCAAGCTCGCCCTCTACGACGACGACGGCGAGACCTTCGACTACGAGAAGGGCGATTTCTCCTGGACCCAGCTCACCGCCGCGAAAAACGCCGCTGGCAAATGGAGCGGAACCGTCACCCCCGACGCCAGCGGCCGTCAATGGCACTATTCGGAGGTGAGGTGGACGTTTATGCCGGCGCAGTGAGAACGGATATGTGGGTTGAAACCTTCCCCGAGCCCGCTACCTCCGCATCGTGAGCACCGCGACCGAGGAAATCATCCGACTCTGCGAAAACCTGCCGCCGGAAAAGCGTGCCGGGGCGGCGGACTTCGCGCGTTTCCTTTTGTCGCGTGCCGAATATCCCGACGACGCAGCCTGGGAGCGAAGCCTCGCCGAGAAGCGGCCGCTCCCGAAGCTCGAAGCGTTCCTGAACGAATCGGCAACCGAGGGCGAGGAACCGCTCGATTGGACGCGACTGTGAATTAGCGCACCCGACCGAGTTTCTGGCGTGCTTACGCGGCGCTCGATTCGGAAACACGCAAGGCGGCCCGCCGGGCTTACGAGTTGTTCGTCAAGAATCCGGACCATCCGTCGCTCCGTTTCAAAAAACTCGGTGGCCTCGAACGCGCGTGGTCGGTGCGCATCAACGAACAATACCGCGCCGTCGGCGAGCGTCACGGCGACACGATCTATTGGGCGTGGGTCGGCACGCACAACGAGTTCGACAAACTATTTCGCTGAGCCGGCCGTTTCGCGCAAAGTTGGGCGCCAAAAGTTTTGCCTCACTGCTTCCTGCGCTTCCACCGGTCGAACAGCACCGCCGCGAGCAGGATCACGCCGCGGGCGACGTATTGGTAGAACGTCGGCACGTTGAGCAGGTTCATCGCGTTTTGGACGATGCCCATGATGAGCACGCCCGCGATGACGAAGGCCATGCTGCCGATGCCGCCGGTCAGCGACACGCCGCCGAGCACGCACGCCGAAATGACCTCGAGCTCGAAGCCCTGGTTGGTGTTGGGCTGGCCGCTCGTGAAGCGCGAGGCCAGCACGATGCCCGCAAACGCCGCCATGACGCCCTGCGCCGTGAAGATGACGATCTTGATCCGGTCGACCGCGATGCCGGCGAGGTGCGCGGCCTCGGAGTTGCCGCCGACGGCGAGCGTGTCGCGGCCGAAGACGGTGCGGTTGAGGATGAATCCAAACACCGCGAAGCACGCCACGGTGATCCAGATCGGCGTCGGGATGCCGAGCAGCGAGGAGTTGCCGAGGGTGAAGAACGCTTCGCGGCCGATGCCGACCGCCTTGCCGTCCGACACGATGAACCCGAACCCGCGCACGATCTGCATCGTGGCGAGCGTCGTGATGAGCGCGTTGATGCGCAGCCGGGCGACGACGTAGCCGTTGAGCGCCCCGACCAGCGCGCCGCTGCCGAGGCCGGCGAGCACGCCGAGCGTGATGCTGCCGGTATGGTTGATCACGACGGCGGTGAGCACGCCCGCGCAGGCGACGACGGAACCGATCGAAAGATCGAAGTCACCCGCCGCGAGGCAGAACAGCATCGTGCACGAGACCATGCCCGTCATCGACACGGCGAGGGCGAGGCCCTTCATGTTGACCCACGAGAAAAAATTATCCACGCCCACCGCGCAGCCGATGAAGAGGATGGCGAGCACGAGGAGCATGCCGGCCTTGTCGAAAAACCGGCTGGCGGCGGAGGGGCGGGGAGGGGCGGCGGAGACGGGGGAGGTATCGGTGGTGGCCATGAGGGCGGACAGGTTTTAGGCGGCGCGGTGCGGCGGCGGCGGGATGGTCATGACGCCCGGGCCGTCTCGAGCGGCAGAGCGAGCTTGAGCAGTTGTTCCTCGGTCGCGTCGGCGCGGTTGACGATCGCCGCGATTTTTCCCTGGCGCATCACGGCGATGCGGTCGGACACGCCGAGCACCTCGGGCAGCTCGCTCGAGACGACGATCACGCAGACGCCCGACTTCGCGAGGTTTTGCATGATGGTGTAGATTTCGCTCTTTGCGCCGACGTCGATGCCCCGCGTCGGCTCGTCGAGCAGGATGACCTTGACGGTCTCGGACAGCCAGCGACCGAGAATGACCTTCTGCTGGTTGCCGCCCGAGAGGTTGCGGATGAGCTGTTGCAGCGACGGCGTGCGGACGCGGAGCTGGTCGACGCGCTCGCGGGCGTTGGCCTGCTCCCAGGTTTCGTCGATGAGCATACCGCCACGCGCCTTGCGGCGGCGGGCGCTGAGGTTGGTGTTTTCGAGCACCGAGCGGACGGGCACGATGCCCTCCTTCTTCCGGTCCTCGGGACAGAGCACGATGCCCGACTGGATGGCGTCGCGCGGCGAGGCGACGGCGACTTCGCGGCCGGCGACCGTGACGCGCCCGGCGGTCTTGGCGGCGGCGCCGTAGATGAGCCGCATCAATTCGCTGCGACCGGCGCCGACGAGCCCAAAGAAGCCGAAGATCTCCCCGGCTTCCGCCGCGAACGAGCAGGGTTCCGCGAGGCCCGGGCCGGCGAGGCCCTCGACGGCGAGCCCGCCGCCGGCGCCGGGGCGCGGGGTGTAGTTGTAGATATCGGCCAGCTTCCGGCCGACCATCCGTTGCACCACGGCGTCGCGCGTGAGGTTCGCGAGCTCGCTGGTCTCAACGTGGCGGCCATCGCGGAGGATCGTGATGCGGTCGCACAGCTCGAAAATCTCCTCCATCCGGTGCGACACATAGAGGACGGTGCAGCCGCGCGCGCGCAGATCGCGGATAATGGTGAAGAGGCGCCGGACCTCGCGGTCGGAGAGGCTGCTCGTCGGCTCGTCGAACGCGATGATGCGCGCGCCCCGGGTGAGCGCCTTCGCGATCTCGACCATCTGGCGTTGCGCAAGCGGGAGCCGGCCGAGCTTCGTCCAGGGATCGATCGCCTCGCCGATCAGCTCGAGTTGTTTTCGTGCGGCGGCGGCGAGCGCGCGGCGGTCGACGATGCCGAGGCGTTGGGGCAGGTGGCCGAGGAAAAGATTTTCCGCGACGCTCATCTCGGGGACGAGGTGCAGCTCCTGGTAAATCACCGCCACGCCCGCGGCGAGCGCATCGGCCGTGTCGTGGAAGACGCACGGCTGGCCGCCGATCACGAGCGAGCCGCCCGTGGGCGTGTAGGCCCCGCTGAGGATTTTCAGGAGGGTGGACTTGCCCGCGCCGTTTTCGCCCATCAGCGCGTGGATCGAGCCGGCGTTGACCGCGAACGACACGTCATCCAGCGCCTTCACGCCGGGAAACTCTTTCGCGACGCGGTCGAAGGCGAGGGTGGCGGAGGACATGCGGTTCAAAAGGCCGGGACGGGCGGCCCGCCCGTCCCTCCCGGGGGATTCAGTCGCGGATGCCCTGTTCCTTCAGGACCTGGCGGAAGTTGTCGCGGGTGATGAGCACGCCGACCGTGCGCGAATCGAGCGGCGGCTCCGTGCCGTCCTTGATCCAGTGGAACATCATCGCGGCGGTGTCGTGGCCGTGCTGCTTGGCGGAGAGCAGCATCGAGCCGAAGAACGAGGTCGGCTTGTCCTTTTCGAACTCGACGATGCAATCGGTGCCGTTGATGCCGACGCCGGCGCAGGTGTCCGGGGCATAGCCGCGCTGTTCGAGCGCCCGCACCGCGCCGAGCACGGCGCTGTCGTTCATGCCGCACACGAGCCAGTGCTTGATGCCGGGCTTCTGCGTGAGCAGCACGTCGACCGCCGCGAACGCCCCGGGGATGTCGCTGGTGCGCTGCGGCGCCTTGAAAATGCGGTCGGCGGGAAACCCGGCGCCGGTGAGCGCGCTGATGGCGCCATCGGTGCGCTCCTTCGCGGTGGCGAGCTCCTCGAAGGTCACGGCGCAAACGGCGGTGTCGGCGGCGCTCCAGCCGCGCTGCTTCATCTCGCCGGCGAGCGTCGTGCCGACGCTCTGGCCGATCTTGTAGGCGGAGATGCCGAGATAGTGGACGTCCGTCATCGGCTTCCCGTCGGCGCCGAGGAACTGGTCGTCGACGGCGATGAGTTTCAAGTTGTCCGCCTTGGCTTTCGCAACGATCGCCGGCCCGAGCCGCGTGTCGGGCGTGCAGATGACGAAGCCCTGCGCGCCGCCGGCGGCGAGGTTGTCGATCGCGGTGAGCACTTTTTCGCCGTCGGTCGCGCCGATCTTGACGAGGGCGAAGCCGAGTTCCTTGGCGGCCTGGTCGGCGAATTTCCACTCGAGGCCGAACCACGGTTCCTCCGGCTGTTTCACGATGAAGCCGATCTTGACGTCGCCGGCCGCGGGCGCCGGCGCGGACGCGGAACCGGACGGTTTGCTGCAGCCCCAGCCCAGGCCGAGGACGAGGAGCGCGGCGGCGATGGCACGAAACGGAATGTTTTTCATGGGGAGAATGACAGGGTTGGAATCAAGACAAGAGCGAGCGCGGGGCCGCGGTGGCAACTGCGAAAACGTGCCGCGATGGTCATACCGCCCCGCCCCGTTCGGGATCGACGGCGCCGTGCGGCCGGTTAACCATGTAAGCGCGCACGCGCTTTCCGCGCCCCGCCCCGGGTGGAAACACTCGGGCGCCGAGACCCGCCCCATGAAATTCCGCATCTGCCTTCTTGCCCTGCTGCTGGCGCCCCTCCTCCATGCGGAGGACGCCTGGATTTCCACGCTCGCGAACCTCCGCGACGCCGACTACGAGCACGCGCGTCCGGTCGCCGACAAGAATGCCCGCAGCCAGCCGCTGCGGATCGCGGGCCGCGAATTCCCCCACGGCATCGGCCTGCAGGCCGACAATCGCTCCGCCCTCGAGCTCCACGGGACGACGCACTTCGCGGCGCTCGGCGGCATCGACGACGCCACCGATTCGGACGTGCCCGTCCGCCTCGAGCTCCTGGCCGACGGACAATCGCTCTGGCGTCGCGAGATGAAGAAAGGGGACGAACCTGCCGCCATCGACCTCGACCTGCGCGGCAAAAAGACGCTCGTCCTCGCCGTCACCGACCTCGGCAATAACAACACGCAGGCGCTCGCCGATTTTGTGGACGCGAAAGTTGCCCTCGCCGACACGACGGCGCCGAAACCGCGATTCGTCTTTCCACCCGCGCGCGACGAGCCCGCTATGATTCTCACGCCGGCCCCGCCGGCGACACCGCGCATCAACGGCCCGCGCGTGTTCGGCGTGCGGCCGGGCCATCCGTTTCTCTTCCAGATTCCCGCGACCGGCGAACGGCCGATGCAGTTCTCCGCCGACGGACTGCCCGCCGGTCTCATGCTCGACGCCGCGACCGGCCACATCACGGGTTCGCTCGCCGCGCCTGGGACGCATCGCGTCACGCTGCACGCGACCAATGCCCGCGGCACCGACGCCCGGCCGCTCCGCATCGAGGTCGGCGAGAAGATTTCGCTGACCCCACCGATGGGCTGGAACAGCTGGAATTGCTGGGGCACGTCGGTCGACCAGGCGAAGGTGCTGGCCTCGGCCCGCGCGATGGTGGACCGCGGCCTGCTCGAGCACGGCTGGAGCTACGTCAATATCGACGACACGTGGCAGGGTGGCCGCAACGGTCCGGGACATGCGTTGCTCGCCAACGAAAAATTTCCCGACATGAAGCAGCTCTGCGACGAACTCCACGCGATGGGCCTGCGGGCGGGGATTTATTCCACGCCGTGGGACACGTCCTATGCCGGTTATGCCGGCGGGAGTTCCGACGATGTCGACGGAAAATGGTCGAAGGACATGGTGATGGAGAACGGCCGCCGCCGGCGGCATGAGGGAAAGTATTCCTTCGCCGAGGCCGACGCGAAACAGTGGGCCGCGTGGGGCATGGATTACCTGAAATACGACTGGAATCCGAAGCAGTCTGCGCCAACCGAGGACGAGGCGGCGTTTCGCGGGAACATCGCGACGATGGCGCGCGCACTTCGCGGTTCGGGGCGCGACATGATTTACAGCTACTCGAACAGCTTTCCGTTCGAATGGATCGCGGAAAATGTCGGGCAGCTCAACGCGTGGCGCACGACCGGCGACATCAACGACACGTGGGCGCGCCTGAGCAACATCTGGTCGACGCAGGAAAAATGGCGGGCGTTCGGCGGCCCCGGGCACTGGAACGATCCCGACATGCTCGTCGTCGGCCCCGTCGACGTCGGCAGCGGGAAAAATATCCGCCCTTCGCGGCTCACGCCGGATGAGCAATACACCCACATCTCACTCTGGTGCCTCCTGTCCGCGCCGCTGCTGATCGGCTGTCCGCTTGAGAAGGCCGACGACTTCACGCTCAGTCTTCTCACCAACGACGAGGTGCTCGCGCTCGACCAGGACGAACTCGGTTTGCCGGCGGCGCAGGTCGTGGTCGATGGTCGCAAGCAAGTCTACGTGAAGGAACTCGCCGACGGATCGCACGCGATCGGGTTGTTCAACCAGGCGCAGGAGCCGCAGGAGATTTCCGTGACGTGGGCGCAGCTCAGGCTGAAAGGCTCGCAGCGGGTGCGCGACCTCTGGCGGCAGAAGGATCTCGGGACCGAGGCCGAAGGTTTTTCCACCACCGTGCCGCGTCACGGCGTCGTCCTCGTGCGCGCGATCCCGGCAAAGTAATACCAATCGCCCGATGCGAATGCTCTTAAAGGAGAACGGACCGGGAGGTCCGTTCTCCTGCAATGCGTAAAAGCTCAGGGCGATCGGTATAAGATTGCGATCGAAGGCTCGAGGTAGGGGCGGCTGTCCCAGCCGCCCTGGGTTGTTGGGTCGCAAAGGAAAATGCGGGCCGGAAAACCCAGGCCCGCTCGGAGGTCGGGCCCCACCGACGGAGCCCCGGCCGGCCGATGCGGCGCGGTCTCAGCCGCCCGCCACGCCCTGGGTGCCGACAAACACCGAGTAGACCGAGGTGCTCGCGGCCATGAAGAGGCGGTTGCGGTGCAGGCCGCCGAAGCAGAGGTTGGCGCAGCGCTCGGGGAGATCGATGCGGCCGATCGGCTTGCCGGCGGCGTTGAAGATCGACACGCCGTCGAGTCCCTCGGCACCCATGCCCCAACCGCACCAGAGATTGCCGTCCACATCGACCCGCATGCCGTCGGGCGTGCCGTTGGGGCCGGCGTCGATGAGGGTGCGCGAGGTGGCGATCCGCGTGCCCTGGTCGATGACATCGTAGACACGAATCACGCGCGGCGAGGAGCCGGCCTCGATAATGTAGAGTTTCGATTCGTCGGGCGAGAAGGCGAGGCCGTTGGGCCGGTTGATGTCGCCGGCGACCACGGCGAGCTGCTTCGTTTGTGGATCCCAACGGTAAACATTCGTCGGCAGTTCGACCGGGGCGGCGTGCCCCTCGTAGTTGCCGAGGATGCCGAAGGGCGGATCGGTGAACCAGATCGAACCGTCGGATTTGCACGCGATGTCGTTGGGCGAGTTGAGCGGCTTGCCGTCGAATTTTTCCGCGATGACGGTGATCGTGCCGTCGTATTCCGTGCGCGTGACGCGGCGGGTGTCGTGCTCGCAGGTGAGCAGCCGGCCCTGGCGGTCGCGCGTGTTGCCGTTCGCGTAGTTCGACGGCTTCCGGAAAATGCTGACGTCGCCCGTCTCCTCGTCCCAGCGCATGATGCGGTTGTTGGGAAGATCGCTCCAGAGCAGGCAGCGGGCGTCGCCGATCCACACCGGGCCCTCGCTCCAGCGCAGGCCGGTGGCGAGGCGTTCGATTTTGGCGTTGGCGAGACGGTAGCGCGCGAAGCTGGGATCGAGCGCGCGGACGAGCGGATCGGGGTAGCGCGGGCTCGGCTGCCAGTCGGCGAAGGCGCGGGGCAGGGTGGCGAGGGCGCCGAGCGCGGCGCCGGACGCGAGGAAGTTTCTGCGATTCATGGTGGGGGGAGGAAAGCTTTGGCTGCCGGCTCGGAGCGCCAGTGATCGAGGGCGATGCCGGCGGGCGCGTGGGGATGAACCGGTCGGTCGTGCGAGTCTGCCGCGATTCGTGGTGGCGAACAGAAAAAAGATCGGCGCGCTCGCGCGGCGGGTGTGCCTACCGTTCCTCCGGCGGCTTCGTTTTTCGAAACGCGCGCCAGAGCAGCAGATCGTAGCTGCTCTTCAGCACGCCGCAGACGAAGAACGGTGCGCCCGAAGCCGCGGCGGCGCCGAACAGCCTCCCGGCGATCAGCGGCCCGAGCGCGGTGCCGAGTTGTTTTGCGGTCGCGGTGGCGCCGTTGGCGGCGGCGCGTTCGGACGGCGAGACGACGGCGTTCACGTAGGACGAGCGCGTGGGCACGTCCATTTGCGAGAGCAGATGGCGGGCGAGCAGGGCGGCGATGGCGAGCGGCAGCGTCGGCATCAGGGGCACGAGCATGAGCAGCAAATTCGAGGGCAGATGCGTCCAGACCATGGTGTTGATGAGCCCGATTTTTCTCGCAAGCGGCACGGCCGCGAGGCCGGAGACGCCGGAGAGCAGGTTCGTGCCAAAGAACACCGCGCCGAGCACCGCCTCGTCGGCGCCGAACTTTTGCTGCAGCCACCACGCGAGGAAACTCTGCAGCACGAAGCCCCCGCCGAACGAATCGAGGGCGAACAATGCGCTCAACCGCAACACAAGCCTGCGCGATTCGTGCAGCCCGAGCACCGTCGGTCCCGCGGCCGGTGCGCCACCCGCCGCCGGCGCCTCGACGACCGGCGAGAGCCGCAGCGCCAGCGCGCCCAGCACGGCGCCGCACGCCGCATAGGCGCAGAACACGGCGCGATACGCCGCCACGCCCTCGAGGCGCGTGGTGCCGAGAAACCAGCCGACCGCCAGCGCCCCGAGCGCGGAGGCGAGATAGCCGGCGAGGTTATACCAGGCGAAAAGCCGCGTGCGGTCACGGTCGGCGACCTCCTGCGCGAGGCAGGCCTGCTCGACGGCCTGGAACGGCCCGACTTCGCCGCCGGTCGGGCTGATGACGCCGACGGTCGCGGCGGCGACGAGCACGAAAAAGTTCGCGCTCGCCGCCATGCCGGCGCCGCCGAGCGCCATGAGCACGGCGCCGACGACAAGGGTGCGGCGCCGGCCCCAGCGGTCGGCGTGCGTCGCGAGCCAGAGCGAAATCGCCACGTCGCCCAGCAGCGTAAGCGAGAGGAGCAGGCCGATCCTGGCGCCGTCGAAGCCGAGCCGCACGAGGTAGAGCACGAGCACGACGCCGAGCATTCCGTAGGCGAACATCCGCAGCAGCCGCGAGGCGAAGAGCACGCGCAGATCGGCGGACGAGACGGCCTTCATCGCCGCGAGCGTGCGCGGCGCGGCGTGCGCGCCGCAAGGCGGAACGTTGTCATGCCCCCGCCCACGACCCGGTTCCGCCGGCCCGGTCCCGGCCGCGCGCGCCGGCGGAATTGCGACACCTGTCTGTTTCCGGAGGAATTGTCGCTTGCAGCTTCCCGGCCGCCGAATTTCCTCTGGCGCCAATGGCTGCCCCTGCCGACGCCCCAGCCTTGAGCCCTCCCGTGCCCGCATTGGAGCCCGGCTCGCTTTCGCACTGGGCGCTGATCCGGCGGCAGTTCGCCCGGCACCGGCTGGCGGTCGCCTCGCTGTTCCTGCTGGCGGTGCTCTACGCGCTCGCGCTGGGGGCGGAGTTTTTCGCCCCCTATCCGCGGCAGTGGCGCGATCTCTCGCATGCCTACTGCCCGCCGCAGCTGCCGCGCTTCTCGCCGGAGCACGGGCTGTATGTGCCCGCGATGAAACGGCTGATCGACCCGCTGACGCTGAAGAAAACCTACATCGAGGACAACACGCGCGCGGTCGAGCTGGGCTTTTTCGTGCGCGGCGAGCCCTACCGGCTGTGGGGCGTGCTGCCCGCCGCGCGACATTTCTTCGGCGTGAAGGACACCGCGGAACGCCGGCCGGATGGCACGGCGCCGACGTTTTATTTCCTCGGTGCGGACAAATACGGCCAGGACGTCTTCAGCCGGCTCGTCTATGGGGCGCGCATCAGCCTGTCGGTCGGGCTCGTGTCGATTGCGGTCACGTTTTTGCTCGGGGTGACGATCGGCGGCATCTCGGGCTATGTCGGCGGCGCGACGGACAACGTCATCCAGCGCATCATCGAGGCGGTGAATTCGTTTCCGCACATTCCCATCTGGCTCACGTTCGGCGCGGTGCTGCCGGTGGAGTGGTCGCCGCTCGCGACCTATTTTGCCATCACGCTCGTGCTCTCGCTGCTGGGCTGGACGGAACTCGCGCGGGTGGTGCGCGGCAAGATGCTGGCGCTGCGGGAGGAGGACTACGCGACCGCCGCGCGGCTCCTCGGGGCGAGCCACGCGCGCGTCCTGTTCCGCCACCTGCTGCCGGGCTTTGCGAGCCACATCATCGTGGTGCTCACGATGAGCGTGCCCGCGATGATTCTCGGCGAAACCTCGCTGTCGTTCCTCGGGCTCGGCCTGCGGCCGCCGATCGTGAGCTGGGGCGTGATGTTGCAGGACTGCCTCAGCCTCCAGACCGTGGCCAACTACCCGTGGCTCCTGATGCCGGTCGTGCTCGTGGTGCTGGCGGTGCTTTGTTTCAACTTTCTCGGCGACGGGCTGCGCGACGCCGCGGATCCGTATTCGACGCGCTGACGAAACCCGATGAACGGCTTCGCCCCCAGCCCCCAGAACTCCCCGCCGCTGCTCGTGGTGGATGACCTGCAGGTGTCGTTCGATACCGCGGACGGCGCGGTGCCGGCGGTCCAGGGCGTGTCGTTTTCGATCCAGCGGGGCCGGACGCTCGCGCTGGTCGGCGAGTCGGGCAGCGGCAAGAGCGTCACGGCTTACTCCATCCTGCGGCTGGTGCAGCCGCCGGGGCGGGTGACGGGCGGGCGGATCTGGCTGCATTCGCGCCGCGAGGGCGACATCGACATCGCGCAGCTCGACGAAAAATCCGGGCTGCTCTTCAAGGTCCGGGGCGGGCTCGTGAGCATGATTTTCCAGGAACCGATGACCGCGTTGTCGCCGGTGCATCGCGTCGGCGACCAGGTGGCGGAGTCGATCCTCGTGCACCAGGACGTGAGCGCGGAGGCGGCGCGCCGGCTGACGATCGAGATGCTGAAGAAAGTCGGCATCGCCAACGCCGCGCGCTGCTTCGAGCAGTATCCGCACGAGCTGTCGGGCGGGATGCGGCAGCGCGTGGTCATCGCAATGGCGCTCGTCTGCCGGCCGGAGCTGCTGATCGCCGACGAGCCGACCAGCGCGCTCGACGTGACGATCCAGGCGCAGATCCTCGGGCTCATCAAATCGCTGCAGCGCGAGCTCGGCTGCTCGGTCCTGCTCATCACGCACGATTTCGGCGTGGTGGCGCAGATGGCGGACGACGTGGTCGTGATGCGCCGCGGGCGCATCGTCGAACACGGCCCGGTGCGCGAGGTGCTGAAATCTCCGCGCCACGCCTACACGCGGGCGTTGCTCGACGCGCTGCCGAGCCGGCGCGCCGCCGCCCGCCGCGACCGTTCGCCGGGGCAGGCCGTGGTCGGCAAGTGAAGGGACGATCCGTCATGCCGGACCATTCCGACCGTCTGGTGCCCTTTCCCTCGCCGGCCCCGCCACCCGCGGCGATCGCGAACCCGGTGCTCGCCGTGCGCGGGCTGCGGAAATATTTTCCCGCCGGCCGTCGCGCCGCGACGGGCGAGGTTGTCAAGGCGGTGGACGGCGTGAGTTTCGACCTGGCGCCGGGCGAATCGTTCGGGCTCGTGGGCGAGAGCGGCTCGGGCAAGACGACCGTGGTCCGCAGCATCCTGCGCGCCCACGCGCCGACGGCTGGTGAGATGCTGTTCCGGCTGCCCGGCGGCCGGGTCGTCGATCTCGCGCGGCTGTCGGATCGCGAGCTCAAGCCGGTCCGCCAGCACCTGCAGATGGTTTTCCAGGATCCGTTTTCCTCGCTTAATCCCCGGATGACCGTGCGCGACATCGTCGGCGAACCGCTGGTCATCCACGGGCTGGCGCGCGGCGCGGAGCTCGACGACCGCGTCGCGGACGTGCTGCGCCGGGTCGGCCTCGAGCCCGGCCACCGGATGCGTTACCCGCACGCGTTCAGCGGCGGCCAGCGCCAGCGCATCGGCATCGCCCGTGCGATCATCATGCGCCCGTCGCTCGTCGTGTGTGACGAGGCGACGTCCGCGCTGGACGTTTCCGTGCAGGCGCAGGTGCTCGACCTGCTGCAGGAACTGCAGCGTGAATTCCAGCTCACTTATCTCTTCGTGGCGCACAACCTCGATGTCGTCCGGAACTTTTGCGACCGCGTGGCAGTGATGCGCGCCGGCCGGATCGTCGAGGTCGCGCCCACCGCGCGGATTTTCACGCGGCCGGAGCACCCCTACACGCGACTGTTGCTGGCGTCCGTGCCGTCGCCGAATCCGGACGTCGCCATGAATTTCAACGTGGGCGAGGAGCTGGCAAAACTCGACTCCGCCCCGGCGTGAGGTTTCGCTCGCCGGCGCGCCATGAAGGCCCTCGTCCTCAACCGCTACGCGCAACTCGACTATCAGGATTTTCCCGCGCCGACACCCGGTGACGACGAAGTGCTCGTGCGCGTGCGCGCGTGCGGGGTGTGCGGCAGCGACATCCATGGCTGGGATGGCAGCACCGGCCGCCGGCAGCCGCCGCTGGTCATGGGGCATGAGGCCGCCGGGGAGATCGCCGCCACCGGCCGGCGGGTGACGCGCTGGCGCGGCGGCGACCGCGTGACGTTCGACTCGACGATCTATTGCGGCGCTTGCGCGAATTGCCGCGCAGGCCGCGTGAACCTTTGCGAGCACCGGCGGGTCGTGGGCGTTTCGCCCGGCGACTACCGGCAGCACGGTGCGTTCGCCGAGTTCGTCGCGCTGCCGGAGCGGATCCTTTACCGCCTGCCCGAGACGCTGACCTACGAGCGGGCGGCGATGGTCGAGCCCGTGTCGATCGCCGTGCACGCCGTGGGGCGCGTGAAGCTGTCCGCGGGCGACACGGCGGTGGTTGTCGGCACCGGCATGATCGGATCGCTCGTCGTGCAGGCGCTGTGCTGGGCCGGCTGCGGCACAGTCATCGCCGTGGATGTCGACGACCGGAAACTGACGCTGGCGCGCGAGCTTGGGGCGCATCACGCGCTGCGGTCCGACGCGGCCGACGTGGGGGCGGAGGTCGCGAAACTCACCGGCGGACGCGGCGCGGACTTCGCCTTCGAGGTCGTAGGCTACTCCGCGACGCTCGATCTCGCGCTGCGGTCGCTGCGCCGGGGCGGCACGGCCGTGCTCGTCGGAAATCTCGCGCCGCAGACGGAATTTCCGCTGCAAATCGTCGTGACCCGCGAGCTGTCCGTGCTCGGGAGCTGCGGTTCCGCGGGCGAATATCCGCTCTGCCTCGAACTGATCGCGAACGGCACGATTAGCGTCGATCCGCTCATCAGCGCCGTGGCCCCGCTCGCCGAGGGCGATGCGTGGTTCCGGCGGCTCAGCGCGAAGGGCGGAGGCGGACTGATGAAAGTGATCCTCCAACCCTGAGTGCCGAACCGAACGATCTTGAACGTGGAACTCCGGCAGTCAGGAAACTGAGTTGCTCCGATTCCTGATTTCCGGGGCCCCAAATCATTCATGCCCTCATTCGACCTTGCCGGAAAAATCGCCCTCGTCACCGGCGCGAGCCGCGGACTCGGGAAGACGTTTGCGCTCGCGCTCGCCCGCGCGGGCGCCGACGTCGCGATCACGAGCCGCGCGCTCGCCGCGCTCGACGAGACGCGCCACGCCGTCGAGGCGCTCGGGCGGCGCTGTCACGGCGTCGTGCTCGATGTCCGTTCGCACGAGAGCATCGAGGAGGCGGTCTTCCTCGTCCACGCGCACTTCGGGCGCATCGACATCCTCGTCAACAACGCCGGCTGCAACATCCGCAAACCGGCGCTGGAGGTCACGTGGGAGGACTGGAACACGATCCTCGACACGAATCTCCGCGGGCCGTTTTTCGTGGCGCAGGCGGTGGCGCGGCAGATGGTCGGTCGCGGCGGCGGCCGGATCATCAACATCGGCTCGGTGACGAGCGTCGCCGGTTACGCGGGGCTCGGTCCCTACGGCGCCAGCCGCGGCGGCATCCGGCAGTTGACGATGAGCCTTGCCGACGACTGGGGTCCGCAGGGCATCACGGTGAATTGCCTCGCCCCCGGCTGGTTCCAGACGGCGCAGAACGCCACGATGTATGAGGACCCGGAGTGGGTGACGCATCTGACGGAGCGGATCCCGCTGCGCCGCCCGGGGCGCCCGGACGATCTCGAAGGTGCGGTGGTCTTTCTTGCGAGCGACGCCAGCGCCTACGTCACGGGCCAGACGCTGCTGGTCGATGGCGGCATCTCGGTGAACGCGATGCGCGCCGTGCCGGCGAAAAAACCGTGACGTGGGCGCGCGCCGCGCCGGTCACGGATGGCAGCAATCCTTCCCGGAAACATTGCGATTGAGGGCGGGCGGAAGCTGCGTCCTGATTTCCGGCACCATGCTGATCCACTCGGTTTATTTCTGGCTGAAACCCGGACTCACGGACGCGCAGCGCGCCGACTTCCGGCGCGGCGTCGAGTCGCTCGCGTTCATCGAGGCGGTCGAGAAAATCTACGTCGGGGCGCCGGCGGCGACCGGCCAGCGGCCGATCATCGACGACTCTTATTCCGTCGCGCTCACCGTGCTCTGCAAGGACATCGCGGCGCACGATGCCTACCAGGTCGATCCCATCCACCTCGCGTTCGTGAAAAATTTCAGCGCCTGCTGGACCCGCGTGCAGATTTACGACGCGGAGTGACGGCGCCCCGCCGGCAGATGTCAGGCGCCGCCGCTTGAAGTTTGCCCCGCGAGTCGTTCGCTAGACGAATGACCGTGGGGTTTTTCAACTGGCGCGTCGCCGGCGCCGTGTTTGTGGGCTGGTCAGTCGTGGTGGCGGGAGCCGCGCCGGTGCGGGTGGTGCGCGTGTGGTGCCACCAGGGCCAGGAGGCGGAGAACGCCGCGATGCGTGAAATTGCCGGGGCCTTCGACGCGGCGCACGCGAGCGAGGGACTGCGGGTCGAGCTGACGTTTTTCCCCGATTTCCAATACACCGAGAAAACGGCGATCGCCGCCGCGGCCCACGATCTGCCGGACGCGTTCGACATCGATGGGCCGCTGGTCGCGCGTTACGTCGAGGCCGGGCTGCTCGCGCCGCTCGACGATGTGTTCAGCCGGGCGGAGCTGGAGGATTTCCTCCCGACCATCCGCGCACAAGGCACCGTTGACGGGAAGCTCTATGCGCTCGGCTCCTTCGACTCGGCGCTCGTGCTCTACTTCGACCGCGAAAAGTTCGCGCGGGCCGGCGTGACGCCGCCGCCGGCAGGCCAGGCATGGACGTGGGACGAATTTCTGGCGGCGTGCGGAAAGCTGCAGGCGGCGGGGATCGAGCCGGTCGCACTCCACCTGAACGAGACGGCGGACGAATGGTTCACCTATGCGTTCAGTCCGGTCGTGTGGTCCGGCGGAGGCGCGCTTGCGTCGGCCGACGGCCGGAGCGTGCGCGATGTGCTGGCGAGCGGGGCGAACGTGCGCAGCCTGCGCGCGTGGCAGCAGGTGTTCGCGAGGAAATTTGCCGAGACGGATCCCGTCGACCCCGATCCGTTCGACGCCGGCACGGTGGCGATGGACTGGAGCGGCCACTGGCTGGCGCCGGCGCATGTGAAAAAATTCGGCGCGCAGCTCGGCGCCATGCCGCTGCCGCGGCTCGGCCCCAAACCGGTCGCGGCCTGCGGCAGCTGGTGCTGGGGCCTCTCCCGGCAGGCGCGCGATTCCGTGGCGGCGGCCGAGTGGCTGCGCTGGGTGACGGACGCGAAGCACGGCGTCGAGCCGATGGCGCGGGCGAACGGCGCGGTGCCGGCGCGGCGGTCGGCGTTTGCGGCGTTTCCGGAGTATACGCGGGCGCCGTTCAACCTGTTTAGGGAACAGCTCGAGCAGTTCGCCCGGCCGCGGCCGCGCACGCCGTTTTACGCGACGCTCACGCAGCAGTTCGCCGCGGCGCTGCGCGACATCGCCCACGGTGCAGACGTGGCGCCGCGGCTGCACGCGGCCGAGGATGAAGTGCAACGGGTGGTGGATCGCCGGTTCGCCCGGTTCGCCACGGCGATGCCGCCGGATTCGAAGGAGGCGAAACCGTGACCCCGTGGCGCCGGACGCAACGCCGCGCGGCCCCGGTGTTCCTGGCGCCGGCGCTCGGCTTGCTGGCGGTGTTCGTCGTCTGGCCGATGCTGCGGGCGGCGTGGTGGAGTTGCACGAACGCCGACCTGCTCGCGCCGGGCGATGCGCGCTGGACCGGACTCGCGAACTACGCGGACCTGGTCGGCGATCCGCGCTTCCGGCGGGCGTTTGCCAACACCGCCTGGTTCGCCCTGCTCGTCGTGCCGGTCCAGACCGCGCTGGCGCTGCTGCTCGCGTTGTGGGTGAACCGGCCCGAGCCCGCGTGGCGCTGGCTGCGCACCGTGTTTTTCGTGCCGACCGTCGTCGCGATGCCGGTGCTCGCCGTCCTGTGGACGCTGATCTACCAGCCGGCGCAGGGCGGCGTGATGGGGCCGGCCAACGCGGTGCTGCACGCGTTGGGTCTGCCGCCGCAGGCGTGGCTGCACGATCCGCGGCTGGCGCTGCCGGCCATCGCGGCGATGTCGGTGTGGCAGGGCGTGGGCCTGCAAATGATGGTGTTCCTCGCGGGCCTGCAGACCGTGCCGCGCGAGTTGCTCGAGGCGGCGCGGATCGACGGCGCCGGCGCGTGGGCGCGGCTGCGCCACGTGATCCTGCCGGCGCTGCGCAACACCCTCGGGTTCGTCGTGACGGTGACGACAATCCTGAGTTTCCGGCTGTTCGTGCAACCCTACCTGATGACGCACGGCGGGCCGGGCGACCGGACGCTGTCGGTCGTGCAGAAAATCTACGAGACCACGTTCCTGAGCCAGGATCTGGGGCAGGCGTGCGCAGGGGCGTTCCTGTTCCTGGCGGTCGTCGTGCTGCTGACGCTCGGGCAACGCCGGCTCATGCGGGAGGAGCGGGCATGAAGCGGCTTCTGCTCTGGCCGGCGAGCGTCGCGGTGGCGCTGGCGTTTCTGGCGCCGCTGCTGTGGATGGTGCTGGCGTCGCTGCAGCCGGAGACGGCGATCTTTCGCGGCGGGCCGGCCGGCTGGCTGGCGCACGGCGGCTGGACGATGGCCAACTACGCCGAGGCGTGGCGGCGGGCGGCGCTGGCGCGGACGACGGTCAACTCGCTCGTGCAGGTGGCGGCGATCGCCGGTGGCGGGCTGGTGGTGAACACGCTCGCCGCGTATGCGTTCGCGCGGCTGGAGTTTCCGGGGCGCGACGCGTTGTTTGCGGGCGTCGTCGCGCTCATCGTGCTGCCGGTGGAGGTGCTCGCGGTGCCGATGTTTTTCACCGCGCGCGACCTCGGGCTGACGGGCGGCGGCGCGCGCGCCCTCGCGGGGCTGGCGCTGCCGTTCATGGCGAAGGCGTTCAACATCTATTTCCTGCGCGCGCATTTCCTGGCGCTGCCGGCCCAGCTCGAGGAAGCGGCGGCGCTCGACGGCGCGAGCGCGTGGCGCCAGTTCCGGGATGTGGCGCTGCCCGCGGTGCGCCCGGCGCTGGCGACCGTGGTGCTGCTCGACCTGCTGACGCATTGGGGCGACTTTTTGTGGCCGCTGCTGATCAGCACGCGGGCGGAGACGCGGACGGTGCAAATCGGGCTGGCCAACCTGTTCACCGCGCCGCCGATCCACTGGGGCGCGATCCTCGCGTGCGCGGTGCTGACGACGCTGCCCGTGGTCGCGTTGTTCCGCTGGTTGCAACGCCACATCGT
>CALFNN010000024.1 GCA_937902925.1 uncultured Opitutaceae bacterium | reverse complement strand
TGAATCTTCCGGCGGTTTTTACGCCCGCCGCTGCTGCGCAATCTCCGCAGTCAAACTCTCGTGAAATCCCGGCGCACCCCTTTGCGCGCCCCATGGCATCTGTTAGTCTTCGCGCGTCAGCCGAAGCCCACCTCCAACGCCTCCCCGCCATGCCCACCATCCTGATCCTCGAAGACAACGACCAATACCGGGCGCTCCTGACCGAAGTGCTCACTTCCGTCGGCTTCGACGTCTGCGCCGAGTCCAACGGCCTCGCGGCGGACAAGGCCCTCGAAAACCAGCCGGTCGACCTCGTGATCACCGACCTCGTCATGCCCGAACGTGACGGCCTTGGCACGATCCGGCACCTGCGCGAAACGCACCCGGAGCTGCCCGTCATCGCGATTTCGGGTGACACGCCGCTGAACACCGGCCTCTACCTCACCCTCGCTCAAAAGCTCGGTGCCGCCCGCATCCTGGAAAAACCCTTTTCGACCAAGACACTCGTCTCCGCCGTCTGCGAAGCGCTCATGCCGCCGGAGCCCAAAGCAACAGCTCCGATGCCGACCCCGGCCGCGATCGTCGCAGGATAAAACGACTCCTTCGCTCCGAGGTAGGGCCCGCTCTCCGAGCGGGCCTGGGTTCAAGGACCGAAATCGCAGTCGAGACCCGACTTGCCCTCCGCTTCTCCGTCCCCTCCGGTTCCTGGCTTCCTGGCTTCTGAATTCAAATTCTGAAACCAAGAATCTCTCCGAGGAATCTTCGGCTTCGGTAGATGGGCCGCTTTGTCGCTTCTGAATCTCAACTCTGAAGCCACGAAGCCAGGCTCAAACTCTTATCTCTCTGACCGTTTTTCCCGTCCCTTCGTGGCTTCGTGGTAAATCGTTCGCTCCGAGTCGCGACATTATGCAGCGAGCGCGTTGCAGTAGCGCGCGAGTTCCCGGTCGGTGATCGCCGGCATTCGCTGCAGCACGAAGATCGACCGCGGCTCCCACAGCAGCGTCCGCAACGGCTCGAGAAACCGCTTCGGCACGTCCGGTGACGCGAGGTTGCGCAGGATCGCGAGCGTCTGCCGCGAGGCCGGCAACCCCAGCCACTCCAGCACGCCGAACACGCCGCCGCGTTCGTGCACCGCCTCGATCTCCGCCCAGCACGGTTCGGCTGTCCCGCGCAGTCCGACGTGCGCCGCAACGAAAGCCGTCAGCGCCGGCGTCTCGACCAGCGAGGCCAGCAGCGCCGGGCAGCGCGCCGCCACCTGCAGCGCCTCCATCCGCGCGAACGCGAACTCCGCCAAAAACTCCCGCACCTCCCGCGCCACGAAATCGAGGTAGGGCTGCCACTCCTGCCGGCCGAACGCCAGCGACGCCGACGCCAGCACGTCCTCCGACGGCGCCAGCGCAACCCAGTCGTCGCCGTAGAGTCGCTCGAACTGGACTTCGGGCCAGGGGGTGACGCGGTAGGTCACCCCGCCGTGCGACCAGGTGAGAGCGAGGGGAAGGAGGCATTTCTTGGTCCGATGGGAGGAGTTCATGGCGCGCATCCTACCCGGCCGGGTGGGACATTGCTTGGCCCAGCCAAAAAAATCTGCTGGAAATCTCGCATGGTCCCTCGCGCCCAGCTTTCCCGCCCGCCCCTCGAGCGCATGCTCCGGATTCACGACGAGCTCCGCCGCGGCTCGCTCGTCAACTGCACCAAGCTCATGAAAACGCTCGAGGTTTCGCGCAAGACGATCGTCCGCGACATCGCCTTCATGCGCGACCGGCTCGACCTGCCGATCGAGTTCGACGCCCAGATCCAGGCCTACCGCTACACGCAGCCCGTCAATTCGTTTCCGACCGTCAACGTGACCGAGGGCGAATTGCTCGCCCTGCTCGTCGCGCAGCGCGCGCTGGAACAGTATCGCGGCACGCCGTTTCACCGGCAGCTCGCGCTCGCGTTCGACAAGCTCGCCGGCGGCCTGCGCGACCGGATTTCGTTTTCGCCTGCCGACGAACTCCGCGCGGTCTCGTTCAAGAACATCGGCCTCGGCCGGACGGACCTCGCCATCTTCAACGCGCTGAGCGGCGCCGTGCTGCGCTCCGCCGAGGTGACGTTCGACTACCGCAAACCCGGCGATGCGAAGAAATCGCCGCGCCGCGTGCGGCCCTACCACCTGGCGAACCGCGAGAATTCCTGGTATCTCATCGGCTTCGACCTCGAGCGCAGCGCGCTGCGGACCTTCGCGCTTCCCCGCATCGCGAACGTCGCCGTGACGGAAACGCATTTCACCCGGCCGGCGGATTTTTCACCCGAGCAATTCTTCGCCAGCGCCCTCGGCGTCCTCGGCGGCGCGGGCGATTTTCGAGTTGTGATCCATTTCTCCGCCAGCGTCGCCGAGCGGATCCGCGAACGCGAATGGCACGAGTCGCAGGAGATGCGCGAGCTTCCCAGCGGCGCACTGGAACTCCGTCTCCGCCTCGGCGCGCTGACGGAGATCGAACAATGGGTCCTGGGCTGGGGCGCCGCCGCCGAAGTCCTCTCCCCGCCCGAGCTCCGCGACAACATCCGGAAAATAATCGCGGCCCTCGCCGCACACTACGGCGAATAGGTTGATGGCGTTCAACCGAATCTTAAAAAGCGCTCAAGACTTCGGTGAAAGCGAAACGGCCGCGTCATCCGGCAGCGGACGATTCACCAGCAACGCAGGTGGCGACTTGGTGCGCTGAGCGTTTTTCCACTGCTGAGACAAATACTGCTTGTCCGTTTTCGAGACATCGGCCGCGAGTAACAGGCCTCCGCGCTGAGACCTCTCGAAGTTGTCGTCGATGCCGTTGTTGTTCGCGTCCTCGTAGAGTGGATTTTCGTCGGCCAACACAAGCCCGGTAATCCACACGCCTTCAGTGCCAGCGCGCACGTCGAACGTGCGGTCGTTTTTCTTCGCGTCGATGAGCGGCAGATTATCGGCAATCATGCGGCTGCCGGAAAACACGTCCCACGTTCCCGCTTCGGGATCGAGCCGCACCGTCATCGTCGGCAGCGCGGCAAAGTTTTTGCCGTCATACTTGCCGGTCGCGACGTGGTAATTGAGCGATTTCCACTGCGGTGCGCCGGTCGTGGAGTCGTCGAACATGACTTGGAGCGAGCCGGACACCGGCGAGGCCGTGAACCCGAGCCGCGCCCCGGCGACGTCGATGATCGTCGTCTGCGACGCGTAAACCTGAAACGAGACGAACGTCACGTCATGCGGATTGCCGCGGAGTGGGCGTGTCCATTCTTTCCCACTGTCGAGCGCGACGTAATCCACGTTGTCGCGCTTGCCCTTGCTCGCTCCGGCTACGCCGGACGCGGAGAGTTCATCGACGCTAAACTTGCCCGTCACGAGCGGCGCGGCGTCGTTTGGCTTCGCCGCGCTTTTCAGGCGCAGCAAGCCGAGCGCCGGGGGCGTCGCGCTCGACTGCGCGTGCAGCGATGCCATCAACGCGAGTGCACCGGCAACGACATGGCTGGAGAGAAGGAGAGTTTTCATCAATGCATTGGGTAAATTGATTTCATCACGGCCCGCTGTGGTGAGAGCTGCGAAGCGTAGCCGCAACAACCGTCAATGCGCTGAGTCCAAGCGCCGCCCATGCACGCCAGTCCTTGAAACGCCGCACGATCACAAGGACCACGGACACGATGCCATCAAGCATCGCGACCAAGACCAAAATCGCGCCCATTGTCAGCGCGCCATACTCCCCGCTGGGTGGTCCGGCGACGCCAAAGACGGCGAAGCACCAGACGACAAACGCGCTACCGAAAAAATCGGTTGGAGCCTTATTCTTCGAGTCATTCACCGCCATAATCGTCAGGGCTTCGGCGGGATCACTACGCCCTGGAGTGAGTTGTATTCCAGATTTCGTGATCCAGAAGGATTGATGAAGGCGTGGAAGGAAACGCCGGGCTCATAAAATCCGGGATAAAATTCCAACGTGATCCTCCCGTAATTTCCGTCCTTCAACTTTAGGAAAAAAGCACGCGTGACGTTGGCGGTCCACTGCGGATCGGTTGCCGGCATGTGGAGCTCAAAAACTGGTTCGTATCCGGAGTCCGGAGCATGGTATGGCTGCTCCGCATTCGTCGGGATCAATCCTCCGCCTTCGATCGATGCCGTCACGGTCCATTCAAAGCCTTTCTGGCCGTGTTCGATTTGTTGCGGAGCGCGAGTCATCGTCACCCGAAGGTCGCCGCCAGAGGCGACTTTCCCTCCAGTGTGCAAGTCAAAGCTGACTGGGGCTCCATCGGCTGCCATCTTCACGCTCTTACTTCTTTCGGTCAGATGCTCGGCACCTCGCTTTTTCCACATCCGAAAGATTTCGGGACGGTGTGAGTCTGGAGTGTATTTTCTTTCGGAAGTAATAGCCCAATACCAATACGACTGGCGCGTCGCGCTGGGAGCGGACTCATAACCGTCCTTCTCAAGTGCATCGATACCGAGGAGCGAGCCCTTTGTATTGGTTAGCGTGAACGCCCCTTGATCATCGGTTAGAAGATCGAAGCGATTAAACACATCTTTCGATGTCCCGGGTAGCGGCAGCAGTTCAGTCCAGCGCACACTGAGTTTTACTTTTACCCCTGGAATCGGATTGCTGTCTTGGTCGACCACTTTGCCGTAAAATTCGATCGGTTGATTGGCCTTTTCGGCTGCGTCACGCACGGTCGCGATTATTCGCCTCTTGTAATCGTCGGAGCCATTAAATGGAGCGCGTGCGAGATCATCGCTCGAAACGCCGTCTTTGTCTGCCGAAGCTTTCGGGGTAACGCTGGATGAGCCTTGCGATTTCTGCGTGACCTGCGGCTCGTGGTTTGGCTCTCGCGATTTCCACCAAAGTAATAGCACCACCGCCAAAGCGATCAGGAGCAATAAAGCCAGTGTGCGTTTCTTCATGGCGTAATGGGCTGGATGCCAACCGTCCGAAGTAATTGCGCCCAATACGGCCAGCGCGCCGCATTATACGACCTGAACTCCGCGCTGTGCCACAGATGTTCCCGGCTGAACGCAAAGGTCGTTTTTAAATCGACAGCATTTTGATTAAAAACGCCTCCCGTTGAAGTCGACCCGAGGGCGAGCGACCAAGCCGATGCTGCGTAGCTGTAAACTTGATAACGGTCATCCGGGAAGCGTAGAGGTCCGGGTAGGAACCCATCATTTGTGGTGTAGCCGTAGGTTGTGTCAGGCTTGAATCTCTGATCGAGCAGCCATCCGGGATGGTCGCTGCCAGTGAAGCCATTCCCCGTCAACGCGTAGTCATCCGGGTTGTAGAAGTTGGCAAACGTAGTCGCCGGTGTTGTTTGAACGTCGTTCGTTGAAAGATACGACGGATTGCTCGTGCCCCATAGGGCTGGCAACGTGGTAGAATCGACACTCGTCCAGTAACACCCGTAAACGTTGGGAGCCGACGGTATGAAGTCGGTTCGGTTCGGCACCGTCGCGTCGTAGCAATGTGCTGGAATCGCGCCTTGTGACGCAATGTAGGTCGAAACGAGAGGCGTCGTATTCCCGAGCGATTTCCAGAGTCGCAGGGCTTCGCCCGCTACAACGTTGCCTTGGCTGTGAGCGAGCATGTGCACACGGTAGCCAGCGATTTTCAGGCTGCTCACTAACTGCATGAGATACGTGCCTGACTGCCACGCACGCATTTCGCTGTCGTCAAATCCGTGGTGGTCGGCGAGCGGATCGGTAAAAATATTGAAGTTGTGCTGAATCGCACAGGGCCAGCTAAACCCAGCGACGCGGCCCTTGTAGCCGAGCCAGTAAAGCCGCTTGTAGGTGGTCTCGATCCAACGCTGCTTGTCGCCAGTCAGATTCGCTCCGCCGGTCATGTTGTAGCCGTGAACGTAGAGCACCAAATCCTTCTCAGCGTCAGTAGCTGGCGGTGCGAACGTGCCTGAGTTGGCGTTCAAACGGCTCCACTGCTGCGGCACGGCACGGTCTCCGTCACCGCTGCTCCAGCGCTGGATAAATTCCTTCGGCTCTTTCAGGTCAAACCACACGCTGCCGCCTTGAGCGATCTCCGTGTAGTCGGACCCGTTTTTCTGCAGCAGCACTAACTTCAATTCGCCGGTGCCAGCAGAGCAACCTTCAAAGAGCAGGTGCGTGAGCGGCGACGATTCAGTCAGGTTGGCAAAGACCGATGTCGGGAGGACAAACGTATTCTGCGATACGCCAAGAATTGTGGCTGGGGAACCGGAACGTTGCACGTCAGCGATGGCGTTCGTTGTAGATTGCTGTTGGGGTGGCACTGTCCCTGACGAGTCGAAGAGGTATTTCGTGCCGCCATCCGGCTCGACGTGCGGGTAAAGTTTAATCCACGGAGCGCCCGTCGTGTTGGCCCAGCGCAAACCGACATAAAGCTGTCCATTTCGCACTGCGTCAGTAACGCCACTCAGATTGAGCCAAATTCGCGAGAAGTCCTCCAGGTCCCGCAGCGATGTGATCTGATTGTAAGACCAATCTTCTATCCAGCCGTTTTGTGACGCCTCGTTGGAGGTCGGATCGGCGGGATCAATGTCATCGTCGTCCTGGTCCGGGGCATAGCCGGGATCGACGTGGTGTCGGTCAATATCATCATTGAGCCAGAAGCGATAGGGCGCGGCGCCGCTGGTGGCGTCGGACGAATCGAGGCTGATGGTTCCATCGCGATTCGCGTCGACTGCGATCTGGGGTTGCGGCAGGGTGTTCACGTCGAACCAAAACGTCGTGCTGTCATTGAGTTTCACGCCGACTTGGAAAACACCTGCGGCGGTGATGGCAGCATCGATGTCGCCGATGACGCCGCTGCTGGGCATTGGCAGGTTCAGAAGGCCCGCGAGGTCCCGAACCGTGATCACCGCTCCGGCACCGGGTTGGAGGACTTTGCCCAGGATGTCCACGGCCTGAACGATGGTTTGGGGGGTGCCGGGAGGCAAGCTGAGCGAGAGGTGACCGTTACTGGCCACACTGATACCCGCACCGCTCGCCAGGTTGATGCTGCCGCTGCCATCGGGATTTACGTGCAGCGTGGGGCCGTTCGGAATCGTGAGCGTGCCGCCGCTGCTGTCCACTTGCAGGCCGATCCCGCCCACGGTCGTGCTGCCAATCGGCACGGCGCTGCCGTTGACGGTCACCACTCCGCTGCCATTTACGTCTACGACCGTGCCGTCGGGCAGTGTGACCGAGCCCGCGCCGGTGCCGAGATTCACCGTTGCACTGCCGCCGTTCGGCAGGGGCACCGCGATCGTTCCGGCGCCCGCGCCGGTGGCGCCAACATTCACCGCCGTGTTACCAATGCTGAGCCGGGTTTTGGCGATCGGCTTGGCGAAACGCACGAGGTAGAACTGTTCCTGGTAAAAATCGGTGTCGCTCA
The DNA here is from genome assembly GCA_937902925.1 of uncultured Opitutaceae bacterium. Taxonomy (GTDB): domain Bacteria; phylum Verrucomicrobiota; class Verrucomicrobiia; order Opitutales; family Opitutaceae; genus CALFNN01. The sequence goes on along the minus strand of CALFNN010000024.1, from coordinate 9,676 downwards.
GCAGGAAGTTTGGCAGCCAGTTGTGGAGGCCGGGAGCCAAGTCCTGCAGCAAAGCGCCGACGATATTCACCCACTGGGCTGGGTCGCCATGTTGATAGATGCCGTAATCGTAGGTGTCGCTTGACCCGTCGGCCGGCGACTCGACGTTGAACCAAAACTCCGGGCGAACATCCGTCCCCTCGGTAGTGAAGATCTCGAGCACCGGCACCGGAGGATTCCAAACCAAGCCAAAATTAAGGTAGGTCCGCTCAACCCCATCGGTGAAGAAGTGCAGGGTCCACGGCGAGAAATAGTCGTTGATCGGATAGAGATACAGATCCGTATCGTTCGAATGCCATTCGGCGATCGCGTAGCCGAACCGATCGTCGCCCGGTGGGATGATTTCATCGAGCAGACCATCGCCATTGAGATCGATCCAGACAGAGGAAGAAATGGGCGGCGCGCTGGCTGCGGTCGATGCCGTGATCGTGTCGGAACTGGGCGTAGTTCCGGTTCCGGTCACAGCCCGCACGCGGTAGTAGTAGGTCGTGCCCGCGCTCAAGCCGGAAATCGCGTAGGCGGTGCCGTTGACCGTCTGATTTTGAACGAAATAGCTCGCGAATGTGCTACTGGTGGAAACGTCGAGGCGGTAGCCGGTCGCACCACCCACCGCGCTCCAGTTCGCAACGAAGCTGGAGGATGTGACGTTGGTTGCGGCGGTGGCATTGGGCACAACCGTCAATGTCGCCGCGTTGGAGGTGGCGAAGCCCGTATTGTTGGTCACGACAACCGAGTAGTTGCCGGCATCTGAGAACTGAGCGTTTGTAAGGACGAACGTCGCCGCTGTCGCTCCAATAATATTCGTGCCGTCCTTGCGCCACTGATAAGCCGGCGCAGGGAATCCGGATGCCGTGACCGCGAAACTGGCCGTGCCTCCAGTGGTGACGGTTTGGCTACCCGGCTGAGACGTGATCAGCGGGGGATTATTGACCGTCAGCGTAACGACATTCGAGACCACGCTGCCGCGGCTGTTAGATACGGCGACGCTATAACTGCCTCCATCGGTTGGCACCAAACCGGCAAGCGTCAAAGTGGCGGCGGTTGCACCCGCGATATCGACTCCACCTTTCTTCCACTGATAGCTCGGAGCCGGTGTGCCGGTGGCAACGACGCTAAAGACGGCCGTGCCGCCTGCCACAACCGATTGATTCTGCGGCTGCGTTGCGATCGCAGGCGGCCCCTGCACTTCGACCACAGCATCGCTCGTTGCCCTCAGCCCAAACGTATCGACCACCTCCAAATGGAATGTGTAGGTGCCGGCGGAAGTGAAGGTGTAAGTGAACGAAGCGGATTGGTGCGGGCCGGATATTGACACGGGCGCGGCGGTGTTTGGCAGCAAGCTGACGCACCACGTGCTCAAGTTTTTGTTGGCATCGTCTGCGGTGTAAGACCATGTGCCCTCCTCGCCAACCTGAAGGACAGTCGAGCCAGTGATCGATGCCGTCGGCGCCACGTTGGGCACGTAGAAGGCCGAAACCGTGGCGTCGCTCGCCACCAAGATGAAGTTTGTCGAGGCCGAATTTGGGTCTGAAATCGAACCCGCGCCCGAAATCAGCGCCCAATGGTCGAACAGGTAATTGGAAGCAGGCGGAGAGTTGGCGAGAATGGGCCGCGGCGTGCCGGCATAGACGCCGGTAGCGGTGCCTGATCCGTTCTGAACGGTCAGGATGTAGGGCGTGGGATCTCCCTCGAAGCGAAATTCGGTCGTAGCCATCCAGTCGCTCCGGTAAATCCGCCAGTATCGCGCCGTAATACCGACACCAGAAGTCCCCACGTCGATCGAGGTGCCACCGATCGCAAAACCATTCGTGTAGGTATACACGTTCGTCCAATTCGTGTTATCCGAGGAGTATTGCAAAATCGTGCCATTGGTCGTGCCGGCTCCCGTGCCCCAACCGGTGATGTGCCCGCCGCCCGTGTAGAGCCGGAGCACCTTTTTTGCGCTGCCGAAATCCGCCAGCAGCCAATTGGGTCCACCGACCGAACCGTAACCGTGGTCGTTGGAATCGCTGCCGTCGTTCAGGTAAGAGTAGGAATAGGCCAATCCGGGCCGAGCATAGGGATGCATGCTCGAGTTATCCGGATAACACGAAACCCCGCCCAGATTGCCGTAGTCGATGTAATTCGCGGGCGGGGAAAGCACCGTGATGTTGAGTGTGGAGGTGGTGCTCAGCCCGTTCGTATCCTCGGCATAAACCGTAAGCGCGTAAGTTCCGCCGGAGGCAAAGGTGTAGGGGTAGGAACTGGTCTGGTCACCACCGGAAATGTTGGCCTGGGTCAGGACGGTGGAACCGAGGCTCAGCTTCCAAAATGACAGATTCGAATTACTATCCACGGTCTCATAGGTCCAGGTTCCCGACTGCCCGGCGACCAGCGTGGTCGGACCCGTGATCCATGCGGTCGGCGCCAGGTTCGTGCCGGCCGGCACCACCTGCACCGTATACCACGCACTGGTTCGAAAATTTCCGAGCCTGTCCGAGACTTCCCCTCGCACTTGCAGCGAGCCGGGCGTGAGCGGCGCGGTCAGGGAATTCTCCAGCGTATAGTTGTCCCCACTTACGGTTTGCGAAGAATAAACGCCGACGCCGGACCAGTTTAACACGAGCGTGGCGAGATCCCCGTCGGAATCGGTCCCGATGGTTGTCAGCCAAAACGGTTGGCCGGCAATGACCTTGGGCGGGGCGTTCACCATGACCGAAGGCGGATTTGGTGCGCTGCCCGGAACCGCGCTCAAGACGAGCCCCGAACCGTCCAGCCCGTGGTTTCCGCTCGTCACGCCATTGCGGGCGGACCCGCTGAAACTGAATTGCCGGCCGACGATAAAAACGCGAATCGTCGCCGTTTGGCCGGGGGCGATCAACCCCGCATGAACCGCCGCGGTTCCGATATCGCTGTTTGTGGTGTAGACGTCCGTGCCCCAAACGGCACCGGCGGTCGATCCGGTCACGCTGATGTCGTAATGCGCATACAATGCCGTAAAGAGCGCGAGAAAGAGAAGCAGAAGCCGCAGGAGTTTCATGGGAGACAAGTCTGATTCAGTCGGCTTGTTGTCTCGCGGCAGCCAGTTTGAGACTTCGCTCAAAGAACGCGCCCAGCAGCGCCGGGGCGCCGCGAACTTCCTGCATGGTGTGCGGCGTGACTTCCCGGTGGTCGAGTGCCCAAAAGTGACCGACGAAATCCTCCTTCGTCACCGTTATATCGACCGGCGCTGCCTTCTTCCCATTGCCAGTTCGCACAATGACGATGCGAGCGGCGTCAAAATCAGTGAAAGCTAACAAGAGGCAGGCAGCGTCGAAGAGGGCCGCCTGATCCTGCGCGTCCGATTGGTCTTTCTTGCCCTGAAGCACCTCCGTCAACGTGAGGATCGGGACATCGTTTGCATAAGAAAGAACGGAGGAAAAACCGCTCGCGTGAGCGGCCGTGAACTCTGCTAGTCGCGCTTGGAGTATGATGGCCTTTTGCGGAAACGAGGGAGCCTGCGCCGGGTGCCGGTCCACCCCCCAGTTGGGTCGCACGGCACGGAACCGACCTTGACGTCCTATTGTAACCGTGTCGGCCGCGAGCCAGCCATCCACGCTGGCCCCGTCGCCCAAGTTTAGGGCACTGTTGGGAGCGAAAATGGAACCATAGACCACCCCTTGGGCGCTTAGTCCGACAGCGCCCGATGCGACGCGAAGATCGAGCCAGCCAGGGAGATCGTTACGGCCCAACGAGCCGTCCATTCCGACAACTCGTCCGACCGACAGAATGACCGGCCCGGCAAGATCGATGCATCCGCCATCTCGAATTTCGAGGGTCTCAAAACCATAGCGCGCCGGGGTGCGGCCACCGGGTTCACCGAGAACGATCCGCGCGCCATCAACCAACAACTGCCCATAACTTCCCGCCGGCACGGCGACTGCCGCGAAGGTGCGGCGAACCGTCAGGTCGCGCACTTGGCCATAGTCGGTCGGGGGCTTGGTAGAACCGGCGATGACCACGGAGCTTTTGCCCTTGGTCGCGCCAGGCACCGTTGCAGCGGCCAAATCGAATGTCGCTGCGCCGATGACCTGACCCTTCATGGCGCCAGTCGCACCAAGATCCGTAAAGTTCACGGTCAAGGAAGGTTTTCCCCGATCCGACGCCGGCGTGGCTGCCGAAACTTTTTGCTCGGGCACCGTGGCGTTACCGTGAATTGCGGCATCGGTGCCGATCGTAAATTCCCCTTCCGTCAGCAATCGAAGGTCGCCATCGACCACTCCCTTGATCACCAACCCATGCGTCGCGATGATATCGCCCATTTGCCCGAAGCAAAGGGACGACGTCACGAAGACAGCCGAAAGCCACGAGAACACGCGACACCTCGAGGCATGGTGGATTGGACAAAACCCAAACGCACGCCGATCCGAAAAAAGCCAGTTGAAAAGCGCATTCATGTGGAATTGCTGTGCATCGATCAAGGAGCCCGATTCGCCAGCGCCATGTCGTCCGCCCCTGCAGGCAGGTTTTGAATGGAGGAAAAACCGGCGCATGTTGAAGCGTGCGCAGGTTTGATCGCGCCATCGGAATTTGGGAAGACCTCGCACACCCCAAATTTGAGGTAGTCCGCTGGGGAATTCTCCTTTGTTCACTCGGGCGTCCACCAAGGCGGATTGCGTCGCGCGCGCTTCTCGCCATCCAGTCATGTCGCGACAACCTCCGCCAAACCGTCGCCGCCCTCGCCGTGCGCTATGGCAGCACGTGAGGGACCGTTTTCCCGTCCGTTCGCGTCGGCTCGATTCCGTCGCGTGTCATTCGTCACAGCGCGCCATCCCGCGCCCTACCCGATTTCCGGTAGTCGACCCGATTGCCCCGAGGGAAATGCCCCTCGGACTGCCAGCGTGAAAGATTGCCCCGCGCCGCCCGGACCGCTGCACTGATCGTCCAGCATGAGCCCCGATGCCGCCACATGAATAAGCAGAAACTCAGCGAGCGCGACATCTGCACCAAATTCATCACCCCGGCCCTCATCGCCGCAGACCTCGTCTGCTTTAAAACCATTATTCGACACTATGCATTTGAGAAACCGCCCCTCGCCGAACAACGCCGGATCGTCGCCAAGGTGGACGAACTCATGGCCGTGCTCGACGCCCTCGCCGCCGCGCTCATCACCGCCCGCACCGCCGCCGCCGCTCTCCTCGCCGCCACCGTCGCGAAACTTACGGTGAGCCCGTCGCATCCGCTCCACCGGGCGTGAGGCTTGCGCCTGGCTCAATTCCGGCTATCGGGTGTGCTGTCATGAGCACGATCGAAATTCTCGCGCAATTGCCCACGCTCACGCCGGCCGACCGCGAAAAAGTCCGTTCGCAATTGGACGCCATCGATGCGGCGGCGCCGCTTTCGCCCGAGGAAAAACGACTCATTGGGGAGCGTGTGGCGGCCTACCGCCAGAACCCCGCCGCGGGCGTATCGTGGGCGGTCGCCGAGGAAGGGATTCGCAAACAGACCGGGTTGTGACGGTGTGACGGCAAAAGTCATCCTCACGCCGGAGGCCCGGGCCGACATCGCCGACGCCGTAGGGTGGTATCGCGAGCGGAGTATCCAGGCCGCCGAGGAGTTCCTGCTCGCCGTGAGCGTTGCGTTTGCCCGCATCGAGGCACAACCCACCGCGCAAGTTGTCGTCGATGCCGAGACCGGTGCCCGGCGTGCGTTGCTGCGGAAGTTTCCGCACCGGGTGCTTTACTTGATCGATGCCGAAAAGCTCGTGGTCTTCGCGGTGATGCATCACCGTCGCGACGAACCGGCCTGGCGCGAAAGGCTCAAATAAAAGTCCACCAGAAAATCGCCCTGCCCGCCCATGAAAACCTCTGCCAAAAAAGCCGAATCCCCGGCCGTTCTCCCCCGCCGTTATCTGAAACTGGTGGAGTGGTCCGACAAAGACGGCTGTTTTGTCGGCAGTGCCCCGCCCATCATCGGGCCGTGCCGCCACGGCCGGACCGAGGCCGGGGTCATGACCCAACTCAGCTCCATCGTCGAGGAATGGGTCGAAGTCATGCTCGGCGAGGGCCATCCGCTGCCGGCGGGCTCCGCGGGGAAAAAATGCAGCGGCCAGTTTGTCGTGCGGGTTGCGCCGGAGCGGCTTAAAAAGACTTCGCTTAAGGCTCTCGCCCGCGGCGAAAGCCTCAACCAATTTGTTGCCACCGCGCTGACCGAAGTCTGAGGCTTTGTCTGAGAGCATCACCTCTTGCTGTAGGAGCGGCTTAACGCCGCGATCCGGGAAGCCATCGCGGCGTAAAGCCGCTCCTGCACCCAACCAAACCGGAGCAAGCCTCGAGGCATCAGATCCAAAGCGAATGAACCCGGTGCCCACCGCCCGGCAGGGACAGTTCCTCGCCTATATCCATTCCTACCGCCTCCTCCATGGATGCGCTCCAGCCGAAGCGGAGATGCAGCGGTTCTTCCAGACCACGCCGCCGAGCGTGCATTCGATGGTGCTCACGCTCGAGCGGCGCGGCTTCATCTCGCGCGTGCCGGGGCAGGCGCGCAGCATCACCCTGATCGTTGCGCCCGAGTCGTTGCCCGCGCTGAATCGGGTCCAGCGATAGCCGGGCAAATAAAAAACGATGCGCACCAACGTCCCGGAGAAACTGCTCCAAATCGTCGAAGAGATCGACGCCCACGGTCAGGCCAACCTGACCCGTCTGACCGTGCTGAAAAAATGGTTCGTGTGTCCAGGTCGGTTGCCGGCCTTTGGCCTGTGGGTCGCCCGACGCTCGGCGGGACGCAAGGGCACGACGAAGGGCCCGGCCCGTGCCCTCTTGGACGAAGTCCGCGTTTTGCTCCGGTCGGAGTCCACGCCGATCAACCGCCGCGCGGCGAAATCCCTGCAGGCCCGGGCCCGGAATTTTCAGAACGAATATGACCACCACCGCTGGGTCTCGCTCCGCATCGTTCATTGCGGGCCGCTCCTGCTGGTGGAAAAGGGTCTGGCCCTCTCCCTGGGCGAGGCGGACACGCCCTCCGCCGGCTACCAACTGGCGGCGGACTTCTGCGCGAACTACGATCCCCGTTATGGCAACAGCCTGAACGGTCCGGGCCGGACCAAGCTCCTGGAAATCGTCCGCTTCATGTTCACCGTCGAAGCCCGGGAGGAACGCGAAAGCCGCTGAAGGCGGTCGCGACCGTCGTCTCATTCCCATGCCGCAATTCGCCCGCTATTTTGGCCTCGACTACTCCGGTGCGCAGACGCCCACGAGCAGCTTGCCCGGTTTACGCCTCTATGCCGCCACGCCAACGCAAGCGCCGGTGGAAATCCAACCACCGCCCAGCCCGCGGAAATACTGGACGCGCTGCGGCCTCGCCGAATGGTTGTGCAACGAACTCCGTGCCGGCCCGCCCACGCTCGTCGGCATCGACCATGCGTTTTCGTTTCCCCTGCGCTACTTCGAAACCCACCTGATCCCACCCGACTGGCCCGCGTTTCTCGACGACTTCCAGCATCATTGGCCGACCGACGACGATCACGTGTATGTCGATTTCATCCGCGACAGCCTGCACGGCAACGGCGCCGCCCGCATGGGCAATTCCCGCTGGCGCCGGCTGACCGAACTGCGCACCCGCACGGCGAAGTCGGTGTTTCATTTCGACGTGCAAGGTAGCGTGGCGAAGTCGACGCACGCCGGCATCCCCTGGCTGCGCTACCTCCGCCGCGAACTCGGCCCACGGGTTCATTTCTGGCCCTTCGACGGCTGGACGCCACCCACCGGCGCGTCGATGATCGCCGAAGTCTATCCCGCGTTGTGGAGCCGCTCGTTTCCGGTGGATGATCGCAACGCGCACCAGCACGACGCCTATTCGGTCGCCCGATGGATGCTGGAGGCGGATGCCGCCGGCTGGCTCGATGGCTTCTTCACGCCAACACTTACGCCGACCGAACAAGTGCTCGCCCAGGTCGAAGGCTGGATTCTCGGCCTCGCTTGAACACGCCCCTCGCCGAACAACGCCGGATCGTCGCCAAGGTGGACGAACTCATGGCCGTGCTCGATGCCCTCGCCGCCGCGCTCGCCACCGCCCGCACCACCGCCGAAAACCTCCTCGCCGCCACCGTCGCCCGTCTCCACGCGGCCAGCATGTAGGGCGCCCGTCTTGCGGACGCCGGGTTGGGGACGCGTGCCAATGACGACGCCTGCAAGCCAGACGCCCGTCGGCGGCAGGCGGCGAATTTTTACCGCGACATCCGCGTGAATCGGGGGCACAACGGCCGCGTCCCGTTTCACCGTGGCCAGCGCCACCAGACTTGCCGTGCCCCAGACTTACGCCGTGCTCCGGCGTGCGGTGGCAGACGCGTTGCTCGAGGGCCAGCACCGCGTCGACGCCGCCAAGCTGCGCACCTATTGGGAGACCGGCTGGTATATCAAGGAACACCTGCTGGCCAACGCCGGCCGCGCGGACTACGGCACCAAGGTCATGCACGACCTCGCGCACGACTTGCACGCCGACGAGCGCACCCTCTACGAATGCCTCAAGTTCGCCCGCCTCTATCCCATTCTGGGCGCGCGCCCAGAATTGAGCTGGGCCTACTATCGCCGGCTCATCCAGATCGCCGATGCGGCCCAGCGCAAAATCATGATGGCGGCGGCGATCAAGCAGGGCTGGACCAGCACCGAGATGGCGTCGCGCGTGGCGCAGTTGAATGCGCCGGCTGACGCCAACGCGGGCTCCCTCGCCGGCAACGGCGTGTCCGCTTCCGGTCCCGATCTCCTCCGGCCCAACCGCGGCACGCCGGGCGTCTACCGCGTGGCGCTGGTCGAGGGTGCGCGGGTGGTCGATCTCGGATTCGCCTCCTATTTCGACCTGACCGCCGACCAGGCCGACGCGTTCAAGGCGGGCGATCTGGTCAACATCGACGGCAACGGCCGGATCGCGGCGGCGGCGGACGCGTCCAAGGCCGACCTGTTCAACTACCGCGTCGAAATCCTCAAGGTCGTCGACGGCGACACGCTTTGGATCAAGATCTACCTGCGGCCGCGCCAGTGGATCAAACACAAGCTGCGGCTGCGCGGACTCGACTGCCCCGAGCTGAGCACGCCCGAGGGCAAGGTCGCGAAACGCTTCGTCGACGCACTCGTGGCCAAGACGACCAGCGTCGTCATCAACACCACGAAGCCCGACAAATACGACCGCTACCTCGCGGATGTTTTTCTTCGGCAGGCAAAGGGTGAGGGCTCAGCGGTTATGGGTGATGGGGCGGAGACGGACGAAATTTTCCTCAACAACGCGCTGCTGGAAAACGGGCAGGCCGTGCGAAAGGATGCGTGGGAGTTTGGCGATTGGGAACCGGAACTGATGAAGTGACGGCGCGGTTCGGCGAGCGCCAGTCGCGTTTCGACTTTTCGAGGAGAACGGACCTCCCGGTCCGTTCCTTCAGCACGTGGCTCGGTCGTCATGAACGGACCGGGAGGTCCGTTCTCCGCCAAATCCACGATCACCGGTCAGCGGCATCACCCGTCACATCGGAGCTCGGCTGCCGAGCCTTCGTGCCTCTGCGGTAAAGCTTCCTCGGCAGCGAATGACGTCGCCCGACTCAGGGCTGGTCCTCGAACGACAGGTCCGGGGCGGCGGCGAGGCCGCTGCGAGAGTGGCCGTTGGAGGAATGTCCGTTGGTGCCGTGGCCGTTCGA
>CALFNN010000023.1 GCA_937902925.1 uncultured Opitutaceae bacterium | reverse complement strand
GCCTCGACACCCCCTTCGCCGTGTCCAACTGGAACGAATCCTCCTCCCCCTGAGCTGCATCGCCCCGACTGCCCTGCCGGCCCGACGGATTGACAGTGACGGCGTAATTGCGGGGTAGTAGAGCGTGTAGGTTTCTGTCTCATGGCTCTTACGGTTTTCACGCGAAACAAACGCAGCGGTGTGCTGCTGAATCTCACGGAGCATTGCGTGCAGTTGGCCCGGCTCGGTCGTCTCGACGAGAAACCACTTGTCGTCGACGCGTTCACTGAATTGCCCGCGGCCGACGACGATGGCATCGCCCGCTGGCTGGAGAGCGCGTATACGGAGCGTGGTCCGGGCTATCTCGCGGGTTATTGCGGTTTTCATCCCGTCGAGCGCGTGTTGCTTCGCGAGAACGTCAACACCCGGCGGCTGGCCGAGCCGGAGTTTCTTCCGGCCCTGCTGGCGGAGCATGCCAAGCTGCCGGCCCTGAAAGACTGGCACGTTTGCGCCATGAGTCCGGTCGACGGCGAGTTGTTCACGCCGGCGACCCCGGCCCGCCCGGGCCTGATGCTGGGATTGCCCCTGGCCTCGGTGCGCGACACCCAGCAGCGGCTGCGAAAGCTCAGCATTCGTCCTCGCCGGCTCGAGGTGGGCACGGTTGCCTTGCTCGGTGCCATCACCCGTCACGTGCGGGAGACCGCCTATCCTCACGCCACGGTTATCTGTGAGATTGGGCTGGGTCACACGCGGGTCTATTTCCTCGGCAAGGACGGGGTGCACACGCCCGCCACGCTGCCGCACGGTCTCGTCTCGATCATGGAGGCGACAATGAAGGAGCTGGGCGCGCCGGGTATCGGGGTCGCGCGCGATGCCCTCTACTCGCCGACCGAGGAGTTGCGCGCTCACAGTCGTCGCCTCGTGCGCATCCTCACCCGGCACCTCAAGCCGGCCATCGATTATTTTGAGATGCAGACCGGCCAGCCCATCGGGGCGCTTTTTGCGGGTCACCTGCCCGCCGGCCTGGCGTGGCTCGAGGAGGCGCTGTGCGCCGCGGTCGATCTCGAGTTTCTTTCGCCGGACCTTGCCGCCTGGATGCCTTCCGTCGGCCTGCAACTTGCCCCGGATACCACTCCGCCCACCCGCTCCTGGTTCCAAGCCCTCGGCCTCGTCGGCCAGCTGGCGCCCACGCATGAAGCCAAATCGTGATCCGCTGGAGCTGAGCCCGCACTGGCACGTCGACTGCCGGCTGGTGGAGGAATTGCCGGACGACAATGTCGTCGGCACCCGCTTCCTCATCAACGTCCTCTTCGGCGCCGGCGCGGTGGCGGCGATCATCTTTGCCGGGTGGTTGCTCTACCTCAGCCTCAGCTTGCGCTACCAGATCCGCGACTGGGAACAGCGCATCAACGACAACCGCGCCGAGGTCCGCGACATTCAGCGCATGCAGCGCGAGTATTCGGCGGAGGCGGCGAAAATCGACCAGGCTTACGCACTCGTCCGGCCGGTGTTCAACGTCTCCGCGTTCCTGGCCAACATCGGTCGCACGCGCCCCGATCAGATGTCGATCGACATCATCGACTGGAGCGAGGCGGGCATCGCCATGCGCGGCAGTCTCAACGAGTCCGCCGAGCGGGCCAGCATGATGCTCGGAAACTACGTGAAGACCCTCTCGCACGACGACAAGATCGGGCCGCTGTTCCGCGAGATCGTGCTCAACTCCGTGGACCGCGGGACCAGCGGCGATGTCTTCAAGTTTGAAATCGCCTTCTATTTGAAGCCGGCGAAGCCATGAGTCCCCAAGCCTCCAGTTTCGTCGCCTTCCTGCGGCGCAACCCCTTCAGTGCGATCTGCGCGATCCTGATCGTTGGTCTCGGCGTGGCCTCGTGGTTTCTGTGGCAGCAAATTGGCGATCTCGAGCTGGCCCGCCAGGATCGCGCCAAGGAGGGAGAGGACATGCTCGCGCTCCTGATCACTGGTTCGACCCAGCGGCAGGAACTGGCCGCCGTCCGCGAGGCGACCCACCGGATCGAGGACAACCTCGTCATCGAGACGAACCTCGCGGAGAACCTCTGGTATTTCTACAAGTTCGAGGAACAGACGAAATCGCGGCTCCCGGAGCTGCACCAGCTCAACTCGCCGACCACCGACCCGTCGCCGCTCTACTGTCGCGTGCCCTATACGCTGCGGATTTCCGGCACCTACGAGCAGGTTGCGTCCTTCCTGCTCGCGGTCGAATCCGGCCCCCGCCTCGCGAAGATCAATTCCTTCACATTTAACCGGCGCGGCCCGGACGCCATCACCCTCGAGCTCGCGCTCGACCTGCTCGGCAAGAAATGAAGGCCCGCAAGCCCATCACCGCGCTGCTTTGCCTCGCCTGTGGCGCGTGGCTGTCCGCGGCCGAATCCGCTCCGGCGCCAACCGGGGCGCCCGTCGTGCCGCCCGCGGCGCCCGCGCCCAAGGAGACGGGAGCCGCGAAAGCGTTTGCCGCGGCGAAGGCTCCGGGTGTCGCGGTCCCGCTTTCGCCGCGCTTCCAACAGGTCCGGGATCGCATTCAAGCATTGTTCAGCGGCCGGTTGGAGACGCCGCCACCGCCCGATCCGCGCTACAATCCTTTCCGACCGACCGGGGCGGCGCCGTTGGCTCCCATCCGGGGCGTCGCGGCCGGCGGTGAAACGCCCTCGCCCGCGTCGGCGGGCTCCGATCAGGTGGTCCTGCAACAGGCGGTCGCCACCCTGAAAGTGCGGGGCACCATCGAGCGCGGTGGTCGCTCGCAGCAGCTGCAGGTGGCGATCAACGCGGGCCCGAACCGGGACGGCACCTACAAGGAAGGCGACGTGATCACCGTCATCGTGCAGGAGCAGCCCTACCACTTGCGGGTCCGCCAGATCACCCGCTATAGCGTGATGTTCTCGCTCAACGACGCGGAGTATACGCTGAAGTTCTGATCGGCGGCGGACGTCAGAGGCGCTCGGCCGCGATCTTTTCCGCGCGGTTCGTCTCAGGCAGTCCCGGGCTGTTGTGGACGGCGAAACCCTCCACGTTTTTCAGCACGAAGACGGGGGCGCCGGCGGCGTGGGGAAATTTCACGGCGTCAAAGGCCGCGCCCGCCACGTTGTCGAGCTGCACGGTCGGGCGGAGGTCGTCCTTCGTGGCCCGGAACTCGACGCGGCTCACGTCGAAGTTCTTCACGTGCCGCGCAAACATGCCCCACGACGGCATCGTGCCGAGGCGCGAAGGTTCGGGATAGCGCTGGGGTTCTTCCGCGGGCACTTCGCGCGCCGCCTGTTCGGCGGTGCCGCCGCCGGCATAGTCGATGAAGATGTTCGCGAGCGTGAGATCCTCGATCGGGTGACCGGGTTCGCCGACGATGAGCACGCCGCTTTGGGCGGCGACATTGTGCGCCACAACGTTGCTGATCTTGATCCGGCGCGCGGTGCCGATCGCGATCGGCTCGGGCCCGCGCAGCCGCGTGCCGAGACGGATGTAGATCGGCGCATTGGTGATGTCGCGCATCGTGATGTTCGAGACGGTGATATCCTCCATCGAGCCGCCATCGACCTCCTCGAAGGCCAGGCCGCGGCAATACTCGAAGACGCAGTTCGAGATCGTGATATTGCGGAAGCCGCCGTTGGCCTCGGTGCCACACTTGATGCGACCGGTGCCGCCTTCGCCCATCACCTTGCGCTGGCGCGTGCCGTCCAGCAGCGTGCCCTCGTCGTAGCCGCTCACCTGGCAGTTGGTGATTGTGACGTTTTCCGTCGGGCGCACGTAGCCGAGTCCGAACGACGCCTTCGGGCAGATGCCGTCGTCGTAGGGCGAGTTCACGGTGCAGTTGGCGACGCGGACATTCTGGCAGCAGTCGAAGTCGATGCCGTCGCGATTGGTGTCGATCTTGAGGCCGTCGCACAGCCAGTTGTCGACGCCGGTCGCGAGGATCGCGAAGTGCCCGCCGTGATAGATGGTGAAGTCGCGGAAGATGACGTTGTGGCAGTTTTTCAACGCGATGGACTTGTTGCCGACGCCGGCGGGGAGGGTGTCGCGGCCGGGATAACCGAACGGCCCGGACTTCACCGCGGCGATCGCGGCGCGGGCGCTTTCCGGCAGCGCGAGATTCAGGCGCGCGCGCTCGGGGGCGGCGAGCTCGGGCCGGCCGTCGCCCGGCAGCGTGCGTTCCTCGGGCAGCACATCGCGACGGTTCGAGCCGCGGGAGAGGCCGCGGCCGAAAATTTTTCCGGGACCGTAGATCGCGATATCCTCGAGGTTCTCGCCCCAGATGAGGCTGTTGTGCCAGTGGGAGTGGCCGAAGTCCTCGTATTGCTCGGTGACCGGGTTCGGTTCCGGTGCGTCGAATCCCACCGCGAGATCGGCGGTCGGTTCGGCCGCGACGATCGTCGCTCCGATGCCCAGGTGGAGCGCCACGTGGCTCTTTAGATGGATCGAGTAACTCAAGTAATCTCCCGCCGGAAATTCCACCGTGCCCCCGCCGGCCGCCGCCGCCGCGTCGATCGCCTTGTTGATCGCGGCCGTGTCGAGCGTCTTGCCGTCACCGGTGGCGCCGTAGGCCTTCACGTCGAAGGTCGACGGGGCGGTGGCGGGTGGCACCGAGACCGCGGCGGTCATGGCGCAGCCGCCGAAACACAGCAGGGCTGCGCACGCCACGGCGCCAGCGGGAACGAGGGGGTTTTTCTTCATGGGATGGAAATAGCGTTCCCGCCTGCGGTGCGGGTGTAAACCGCGAATTTGGTTAACTTCTTAAACCGGGCGCCGTGGCCGCGGATTGACGGTCGCGGTCGCGACGCCGGTCCGCTGGGGGGTTTCGACCGTTGCCACCGGCCCGTGGCAACGGCCTGCTTCGGGTTTCCAGCATGTCCCCGTTGCCGCCGGACGCCCCGTCGCTTGTCTACGCCCAGGACGAAACGTTCGTCGCCATGGTGGGCGAGCCGCTGCCGCTGACCGAGCTGAGCCGGATCGTGGTGGCGAAATGGGACGGCCTCTATGCCGAGGCGCTGCAGCGCGCCTGTCAGCGCGCCTTTCCTGGAATCGCCGTCGAGGGTTGCCGGACGGGTGGCGAGGTGCTTGCGACCCTGCGGCGCCTGCCGGCGGATTTCGCGCTCCTCGGGTTGACGTTTGCGGACATGGACGGCGTCGACGTGCTGGAAGCGATCGTGCGCGAACGGCTCGCCGCGCGGGTCTTCGTCGTCTCGGGGCGCAAGGACGAGCATTCGCTGGGTGCCCTGCGCGCGGCACGGTTCGACGGATTTTTCGATCCGTTCGAGGAAGGAGCGGAGGCTCTGGTCGGCGCCCTGCGACAGGTGGCGGACGGGCGCGGCTACGTCAGCCCGACGCTGGCGCGGCGGATGGTGAATCAGCGCATCGACGGCATGCTGGCGCGACGACTCACGCCGGGCGAACTGCAGGTCCTGTCCGTCGTCGGCGACGGGAGTGACAACCAGGAGGCCGCGGCGCGGTTGGGGTTGAGCGAGGCGACGATCCAGATGCACCGCGCGAATCTCATGCGCAAACTCGACGTGCCGACGAGCGCGAAGCTCGTGCTCGCGGCGGTGCGACTCGGCGTGGTGCGGGTCGACGCCGACGGCCGTGTGGTCCGCCCCGGCTTCGAGCAACGACAAGCGGCCCGGCACGCGCGAACGCCGGACGGCAAATCGCCGGTCTGAATCGGGCCGCGGCTCCCCCGGCCGGCCGGAGCGAGCGCCAGGGGATTTTCGTCGAAGAGTTGCTGCGGTTTCGCCGGCGGCCGCAATGCAACGTCTGGACGCGGGCCGCATGGACTGTCTTCATCGACCTCCCGAGTCACCATGAATTCCCGCGAAAAAAACGCCGGCAGTGCGCCACCTCTTCCGGTCCGGTCGGCCGGCCCGACCCCGCCGCGCGAAACCGGCTGGCTGCCC
The DNA here is from genome assembly GCA_937902925.1 of uncultured Opitutaceae bacterium. Taxonomy (GTDB): domain Bacteria; phylum Verrucomicrobiota; class Verrucomicrobiia; order Opitutales; family Opitutaceae; genus CALFNN01. The sequence goes on along the minus strand of CALFNN010000023.1, from coordinate 30,595 downwards.
GATTGTGTTTACACCGGGGAGAAATTCGAGGCGGGCCTGGCGTTTTTCGCCGATGCGGTCGGCCGGATCACGCGCTTTTCGCGCGAGCCCGCGGATCTCGCCATGGCGCGGCGGCTCGCCGGGCAGGCGGCCCTGCCGGGGCTCGTCAACGCCCACTCACACGCGTTCCATCGCGTGCTCCGGGGTCGCGGCGAGGCGCGCCCGCGGGCGGCGGCGGATGCGGCCGGGACGTGGCGTGAGGCGGCGGAGCGGATCGCCGGCCGGCTTTCGGGCGACGACGTCTACGACGCGGTGCGGCTGGCATTCGTCGAGATGCTGTTGTCGGGCATCACCTGCGTCGGCGAGTTTCACTATCTCCACCATCAGCCGGACGGCGCGCCGTGGCCGGACGCGAATTTCCTGAGCCACGAGATTTTACGCGCGGCGCACGACATCGGCATTCGCGTGGCGCTGCTCAAGGTGGCGTGTGCGCCGGCGGGAATCGTCCGCTCGCTCACGCCGGGCGCGGACCAGTTCATCCGCGAGGCGGAGGCGTTACGCACCTATATCGGGAAAAACCATCCGGCCGACGACGCGTGGTCCGGCGTGGCGGTGCCGGCGTGGAACGCGGTGCCGCCGGATTATTTCAAGGCGCTCGCAAGCTACGTGCACACCCAGCGATTGCGGCTGCACGTGCAGGTTTCCGAAACGACCGCGGAGAACGATGCCTGCGTCGCCGAACACGGACGCACGCCGGTCGCCCTGCTCGCGGAGCGCGGATTGATCGACAAGCGGTTCACGGCGGTGGGTGCCATCCATCTCACCGACGACGACGCCCGGATTCTTGGCGCGGCGCGGGCGGCGGTGTGCGCGTGTCCGACCTCGGCGCGCAGCCTCGGGCTCGGCGCGGTGCCGGGAGAGAAACTCCTCGCAGCCGGCGCCGCCGTCGCGCTCGGTTCGGACACGCAGGTGCAGATCGACCTGCTCGAAGAGGCGCGGCTGCTCGAGCCGGCGCTGCGGGTGGGATCGGCGCCGCGCAGCGCGTTGGCGCCAGAAGTGGCCACGGCGCTGTTCAACGCGGCAACCGTCGCGGGGGCGCGCAGCCTCGGTGCGACGGGTGGAGCGCTGGAAGTCGGGCGGCCGGCGGATTTTTTCACCGTTAGTCTTTTCGATCCTTCGCTTGCGGGAGCGGAGCCGGGCGGGTTGCTCGGCAACATTCTGTTTTCGCCCGGCCGCCCGGCGATTCGCGACGTGTGGGTCGGGGCGCGCGAGCTCGTGGTCAACGGCCGGCACGCGCATCAGGGCGTCATCGTCAGCAAGTTTGTGGAACTGCAGCGCCGGTTGTGGGCGGCCGGTTGACCGGCGGGCCGGGCTGACTGGCGCAGGCTTGTTCGGCGAACCGCTTCGGGCATGCTGCGCGGTAATGCGATTTTGCGGTCACCCTGTGCGTCGGTTTGGCAGCATCGGCCTGCTGATGCTGGCTGGATTCACGGGCCGTGCCGCGGAATTGCCGCCCGGTCGGATTCTCGAGCCGGTTGCCTGCGCCGCCGACGCGACGCAGACCTATGCGCTTTACGTGCCGGCGAGCTACGACCGGGCGCGGCGGTGGCCGGTGCTTTTTTGTTTCGATCCCGCCGCCCGGGGGCGCGTGCCGGTCGAGCGGTTTCAAGCGGCGGCGGAAAAATTCGGCTACGTCGTCGCGGGTTCGGACAACTCCCGCAATGGCGAGTGGGCGGGGAACGCCACGGCGATCAACGCGATGATCAACGACGTCAACCGGCGCCTCGCGATCGACTCGCGCCGGATCTACGTGGCGGGACTCTCGGGCGGCGCGCGCGTGGCCTGCCAGGTGGCGCTGACCGGGCTCGCGCAGGGCGTGATTGCCTGCAGCGCGGCGTTCGCCAACAGCGAGACGCCGGCGAAGGTGCCGTTCGTGTTTTTTGGGACGGCGGGGCTGAACGATTTCAACTACCTCGAACTTCGCCGCACCGATCGCGACCTCGACGTCCGGCACGCGCCGCATCGCGTGGTGATTTTTCCCGGCGGACATGAATGGCTGCCGCCGGAACTTGCCGTCGAGGCGGTCGGCTGGCTCGAGCTGCAGGCGATGCGCAGTGGCCTGCGGCCGAGGGACGAGGCGTGGATCGCGGCGCAGTTCGAAGCGCGCCACGCCGCGGTCCCGGCGCAGCCGCCGGGCGAAAACTACCTCGCGTTGAAGTCGCTCGCTGGCGATTTCAAGGACCTCGCCGACACCGCGGCGCTCGAACAACGGGTCGCCGCGCTCGCCGCCTCGCGCGAGATTCGCGACTGGACCAAGGCCGAACGGTCGCGCGAAAACTGCGAGCGTGAGCTGAACGACCGGCTCGCATCCGCCGTGCAGGAAGGCATGGCCGGTTCGGTGCGGAAACAGGCGGACGAGTTGCGCGCGAAGGCGAACGCCCCGGAGGATTCGCCCGACCGCCAGATGGCGACACGCGTGCTGCAGGGCATCCAGATCTACTGCATGGAAACCACGCGCGAGTTGCTGCGCGCAGAAAACTACGAGGCCGCGGAACCGCTGCTCGCGATGGCGGCGATTCTCCGGCCCGACCGGCCGCAGACCTATTTTGACCTCGCACGGGCGCGGGCCCACCTGCGCGACAAGAAGGGAACGCTGGAGGCACTGCAGCAGGCGGCGGCCGCCGGATTCAAGGATGCGGCGCGGGTCGAGGCGGACCAGGTCTTCGCGCCGCTGCGGAAAGAGCCCGCCTATCAGGCGGCGGTGGCGGCGATGAAGTAACGCCGGTCTTCGGCCGTCGCCGAACGCGGGCGCTTCCGGCTGCGTTCGCGAATTGACCGGCGCGGGCAATCGCGTGTGCTCAACGCCGATGGCCCCCACGCTCCTCGTTCTCGCCGCCGGCATGGGTTCGCGCTACGGCGGGTTGAAGCAAATCGATCCGGTCGGCCCCTCGGGCGAGACGGTGCTCGACTACGCGGTGTTCGATGCGTGGCGCGCCGGATTCCGGCGCGTCGTGTTCGTGATCCGGCGCGACTTCGAGGAAATCTTTCGGGCGAAGATCGGCGTGCGCTACGCGGGACGCATCACGGTCGACTACGTTTTCCAGGCGCTGGACGCGTTGCCGGACGACTTTCTGCCGCCGCCGGGCCGAGAGAAACCGTGGGGCACGGGTCACGCCGTATGGTGCGCCCGCGAGGCGGTGACGGAGAACTTTGCCGCGATCAACGCGGACGATTTTTATGGGGTCGATTCGTTCGCGCGGCTGGCCGCGTTTTTGACGGAAGCGCGCGGGCCGCAGTTCGGGATGGTGGGGTTCAAGCTGGCCAACACGCTGTCGGAACACGGCGCGGTATCGCGCGGCGTGTGCGCCACCGGCGGCGACGGGATGCTGCGCTCGATCGTCGAGCAGACCGGGATTGCCGTGGCGGAAGTCGGAAAAGAAAAAAGATTCTCCGGCGGGGAAACGGTTTCGATGAATTGTTGGGGGTTTACGCCGGCGCTCTTCCCGGCGCTCGACACGCAACTGCGCGGGTTCCTCGGCACGCGAGGCGGCGATCCGAAGGCGGAGTTTTATCTGCCCGCGGCGGTGTCGACCATGATTGGGGAGGGCGGCGCGACCGTGCGGGTGCTGCCGACGGAAAGTGCGTGGTTCGGCGTCACGTATCGCGAGGACCGGCCGCGGGTGCAGGCGGCCATCGCGGAACTGGTCGCCGCCGGGAAATATCCGGAGAAACTTTTTTGACCGCGGATCACACGGATGAACACGGATAAAGCAGAATGCGGATTGGTTTGGGGTTTATCCGTGCCCATCTGCGCAATCCATGGTTGATTACCTCTCGTGAATTTGTCCCGCACCGATGCCGACATTTTCGTCCCCGACGGTTCGCCGCCGGAAGCGGCGCTCGCCCGCACGACGCACCTCTGCGTGATCGCGCACCAGGACGACATCGAGATCAACGCCTACCCGGCTGTCGCCGAGTGCCATGGCCGCACCGACCGGTTTTTCACGGGCGTCGTGATGACCAACGGCGCCGGCTCCGCCCGCGCGGGAAAATATGCGAACGTCACCGACGCGGCAATGCAGCGGATCCGCCGCGAGGAGCAGCGCGCCGCCGCCACGCTCGGGAAATACAATTTGCAGCTCCAGCTCGCGCACCCGAGCGCCGACGTGAAGACGCCAGGTAACGCGAGCGTTACCGCCGACCTCGCGGTGATTTTCGGCGGCTGCCGCCCGTCGGTCGTCTATCTGCACCAACCCGCCGACAAGCACGACACGCACGTCGCCTGCCTGCTCCGGTGCCTCGAGGCGCTGCGCGCGCTCCCGCGCGCCCAACGCCCGGCCCGCGTGCTCGGCGTCGAGGGCTGGCGCGATCTCGACTGGCTGGCCGACGACGCGAAGGTGCCGCTCGACGCCAGCGCGCATCCCGGGTTGGCGGAAAAGCTTGTCGCCGTCTTCGCCTCGCAGATTGCTGGCGGCAAACGCTACGATCTCGCCGCGCTGGGCCGTCGCCTCGCCAACGCCACCTTCTTCGCCTCGCACGCGACCGACGCGGCGGGCGCACTCTCCTTCGCGATGGACCTCACGCCGCTGGTGCACGATGAAACGCTCTCGGTCGTGGATTTCACCGTCGCGCACGTCGAGCGTCTGCGCGCGGATGTCGCGGCGCGGATTAAAAAATTCGGGTGAAATATGAAGCACTATTTCACAGCGACGGTGGAAAATGGATCATTGGAGATTACCCCATTTAGAAAATGGTTTATCAAAACCCAGAGCCTTTCGGGCGCTTCGCGAATGACGACGCACCAAATGCGCGGTCACATGAAGCGGCTTGGTTGGGTCATTAAGCAGTTTCCCGATCGCGTTCTTGTCACCCAACCAGCCGCCGAAAGTCTCGTCGGAAGTCAGGGCATCGAAACCTCGACCGTTGCGCGAATGAAGAAAGAGAAGAAGGGACGAGTTAGTAACGAACGGAAAAATCTAAACCGACTAGCTGGAGAATTCTTGGTCGCGTCGCGTTTAGCGCAACGCGGTTTTATGGTCTCTCTTCAGTGGGGCACGACGATCGGTTACGATCTCCTTGTCTTCGACAAGGAGGGAAGTGTGGCATTTGTTGAAGTGAAGTCTGGTGCTCAAGAATCTCGTCGATGGATTCTCCAAAAGAAATATGCGTTTCCCAGGGAGGATAAAATCGATCCAGCGCGACGGTTCGTTTGTTGCGTTGATCTTGCGATACGAGGAAGAGAACCGGACATTTACGTTTTCCCCTGTGAGATCGTCGCCAAAGGTATCCGCTATTTTTTCAGTGGTCGCTACCCCAACAGCTCGAGCTTCCACCTTTCCTTAGACTTCAAGCCTCAAGGCCAAACGAAAACGGTTGGTGTCGAAACGGTCGGCGAGCATATCGGGTGCGACAGCTACAAAGAAAACTTCGCGGCGCTGGGCGTTAAGTCTTTGGAAGGTTGAAAAGCTTTCGTGGACTGCTGACACAAATTTAATTGATCATGCCCCAACTCCTCCGCGCCTTCGACAATCGCAACGCTCCGCTCGTCGAGCCGGGCAAGGGTGCTCTCGTGTTGAGTTATAGTTTCGGCGTTGGCGCCCAGCTGTAGGCCCGGCCGTTAGCCGGTTCTACAACAATCGCCCAATCCGAACCGCAGAGCACGCGAAGGGGAATGATTTTTCTCCGCGCCCTCCGCGATCTCCACGTTTCAATTCCGTCGGTGCCCGAGCCATGACGGGAGGAGTTTTTCAACGTCCTCCTGGCTCTTCCAGCGACCTTCGCGCACAGCCTGCCGGCCTTTTTCGAGCGCGGCGAGAAGCGCGATGCGTTCCGCGGCATCCTGCAGCGTCGCCGTGTCGGGCAGCGCGTCAATCGCGGCATGCGCAGCGTCTTTCACACTCATGAGGAAAAAATGCCGCGACGGTTTCGTGGCGTCAAGCGCGCGGCTGCGCGGGCGAGCATTCGGTTGCTTAACGATGAAACGCGGCACAAGTTCGACGCCCGTTGCGGCGTGCGACGTTCTGCGCGATGCGACTTCACGTTACGCCCATGTCCCAACTCCTCCGCGCCTCCGACAATCGCAACGCGCCGCTCGTCGAGCCGGGCAAGGGGGCGCTCGCGTTGAGTTATTTCAATCTGCTGCGGCTGCGCGCGGGGCAGTCGGTGACGCTCGATGTGCCGAGCTGCGAGTTGCTGTGCGTCGTGCTCGCGGGGCGCGCGGACATCGCGGCGTGCGCGCAGGAGTTCAAGAACGTCGGGCGGCGCGCGAACATTTGGGACGGGCCGGCGGACTCGGTTTACTGCGGGACCTGTCCGCGCGTGACGGTGCGCGCGGTGCGCGACGGCACGGAAGTCGCGGTCGCGGGCGGCGTGTGCGCGACGCCGTTTGCGCCGTTTCGGATCGCGCCGGAGGACGTGACGATGGTCGAGGTCGGCTCGAAGGAGACGCATTCGCGGCGGCGAATTTTTCACATCCTCGGGCAAAACGCCGCGGGTCGCGCGGGCAACCTGCTCGTGAGCGAGCTGCTCGGCGACGAGGGTTGCTGGTCGGGCTACCCACCGCACAAGCACGATACGGAGCGTCCGCCGGAGGAGACGGACTTCGAGGAAATCTATCACTACCGCTACCGGCCCGAGTCGGGTTTCGGCGCACAGTTTTGCTATCAGGAGAACGGCGGCGGCGTGGAGCCGGGCGTGGTGATGACGCGGCACGGCGACACGTTTTGCATCGACCGCGGCTATCATCCGACGCTGCGCGCGCCGGGCTACGAAGGCTATGTCCTCACGATCCTCGTCGGGCGGCATCAGCGTTCGCTCGTGCAATTCTTCGAGCCGGCGCACACGCACCTGATGGCCAGGATTCCCGGAATCCAGGCGATGCGGGACAAGTTCAAGTGACGCGGCCAGCGGCGCGCCGGGTGGCCGCTGCTCAACGATACCACCGAGAAGCGCGTTGACCGCGGCGGCGCGACACCGCTCGCTGGACGGCGCGTGACGGCTTTACCCCAGTCTGACCCGCAGTTGGCGCGCGAGGGCGAGCGGCCGTGGCGTTGGGTGATCCTCGGACTCATCCTTGCCGGCACGGTCATCAACTACGTCGACCGGCAGACGGTGTCGGTGCTCGCGCCGCAGTTGCAGGCGGATCTGCACCTTTCGAATTTCCAATACGCGAAGCTCACGACCTGGTTTCTCCTGAGCTACACCTCGGTGATGTGGCTGTGGGGCGCGGTGGTCGACCGCATCGGCAACCGGCGCGGGATGGCACTGGTCGTCGGGTGGTGGTCGATCGCGGAGATGGCGCACGCGCTGGCCCGCGGAGTCGCCAGCCTGAGCGTGGCGCGGGCGGCGCTCGGGCTGGGCGAGTCGGGGCACTGGCCGGGGGCGCTGCGGACGCTCGCGATGTGGTTCGCCGAGCGGCAGCGCGCGTGGGCGATCGGGATCGCGAACGTCGGTGCGGCGCTTGGCTCGGCGATTTCGCCGCCGCTCATCGTGTGGATGCAACTGCGCTACGGCTGGAAGATGGTGTTTCTCACGACGGGGCTGATGGGCGTGGCGTGGCTCACCGCCTGGCTGACGCTCTATCCGAAAAACGCGGTGGCCAAAAACGCGGCCGCCGTCTCCGCCGCGCCGCACGAGCCGGAGAAACCGCCGGTGCCGTGGAGCGTGCTGCTCCGCAGCCGCGAGGTCTGGGGCATCGTGCTCGCGCGATTTTTTGGCGACCCGATCTGGTGGCTTTATCTGAACTGGCTGCCGCTCTACCTGAGCAAGGCGCGTGGGTTCAGCCTGAAGGAGATCGGGCTCTCCGCGTGGGTGCCGTATGTCGCGGCGGGCTGCGGCTGCTTCATCGGCGGCTGGCTGTCGGGCCGGCTGATCGAGCACGGCTGGAGCGTGAACCGCGCGCGCAAGACCGCGATCGCGATCGGCACGCTCTGCATGCCGGCGGGGATCGCGGCGGCCTATGCGCAGTCGCCGTATGTCGCGCTGGCGTTCATCAGCGTGACGCTGTTCGGGTTTCAATTCTGGGTGAGCAACGTGCAGGTGCTGCCGAGCGATTACCTGCCGGTCGGGGTGGTTGGCGCGGTGTCGGGGCTGTCCGGCTGCTCGGCGGCGCTCGGGGCGATGATCTTCAATTTCTCCACGGGTTGGATCGTGGACAATTTTTCCTACACGCCGGTGCTCGTGACCGCGGGGTTGCTCGCACCGCTGGCGACGGTGTCGCTGTTTCTGCTCGCCGGGCGCGTGCGGCCGCTTGCAGTGTGACGCGCGATGGCTGAAACGAATCCGCTTTTCGATCTGACCGGTCGCACCGCACTCGTCACCGGCTCGAGTCAGGGCCTGGGGCTCGCCATCGCGCGCGGGCTCGCGCAGGCGGGCGCGGCGGTTGTGCTCAATGGCCGCGATGCGAAAAAACTTTCCGCGACAGCGAAGGCGCTGGACGCGGAGGACGCGCGCGTGGCAATGGCGGCGTTCGACGTGACCGATGGCGAGGCGGCGATGCGCGAGGTCGAGGAGATCGAGGCGGAGTTCGCGCCGATCGACATCCTCGTGAACAACGCCGGCATCCAGCGCCGCGCGCCGCTCGCCGAGATGACGGAGGCGCAGTGGCGCGAGGTGCTCGACACGAATCTCACCAGCGCGTTTCTCGTCGCGCGCGCCGTCGCACCGCGGATGATCGCCCGCGGCGCGGGAAAAATCATCAACATCTGCTCGGTGATGAGCGATGTCGCGCGCCCGACGATCGGCAACTATGCGGCGGCCAAGGGCGGGTTGAAGCAGCTCACGCGGGCGATGGCCGTGGAGTGGGCGAGGCACGGCGTGCAGGCGAACGCGATCGCGCCGGGCTACATGGAGACGGAGCTGAACCGTTCGCTGATGGAAAATGCGGAGTTCAACCGATGGATCTGCGGGCGGACGCCGGCGGGACGATGGGGCAAGCCCGAGGAGTTGGTGGGCGCGGCGGTGTTCCTCGCGTCGCGGGCGTCCGATTTCGTCAACGGCCAGGTGATTTACGTCGACGGCGGGTTGCTGGCGGCGCTGTGAGGGCTGGCAAAGGGGTTGCCTCGCCGGGCGGAGCGGCTAGGGTGGGTTCGCCGCCATGCTGAGTCTTCCCACCGAGCTGCTGATCCTCGCCCTGCTCGTGCTGGCCAACGGAATCCTGGCGATGGCGGAGACGGCGGTGGTCTCGGCGCGGAAAACGAGGCTGCGCAAGCTCGCGGCGGCTGGCGACAAGGGCGCGGCGGACGCGCTCCACCTGACCGAGCAGCCGGCGCGGTTCCTCGCGCTGGTGGAATTCTGGCTGACGCTCAGCGGCATGATTGCGGGCGTGCTCGCGGGCGCGAAACTGGCGGGTCAGGTGGCCCGGCACCTCGCGCAGTGGCCGGCGCTGGCGCCGCACGCCGGCTGGCTCTCGCTGGTGGCGGTGACGTTCGGACTCACGTCGTTCATGCTGCTGTTCGGCGAACTGCTGCCGAAACGGATCGGTCTCGCCCATCCGGAGAAAGTCGCCGCGCTGCTCGGCGGCACGATGCGGTCGCTCGCCTGGCTGGCGGCGCCGCTGTTGCGGATTTTTGAGCTGGGCACGGACGGCCTGGTCAAGCTCATCGGGTTGCGCACGCGACCGGCGGCCGAGGCGGTGGGCGACGACGAAGTGCGGGCGCTGATCGAGCAGGGGCTGCACGCCGGCGTGTTCGAGCGCGCCGAGAAGGAGATGATCGACCGCGTGCTCGCGTTGGACAAGCGGCCGGTGACGACGATCATGACGCCGCGGCCGAAGATCGTTTTCCTCAATCTCGACGATCCGGAGGACACAAACTGGCGGAAGATCGTCACGAGCGGGCATTCGTATTTTCCCGTCTACCAGAGTCACCGCGACCAGGTGGTCGGCATGGTGGCGGTGAAGGCGTTGTGGGCGCACTCGGCGATCGGGCTGCCGACGACGCTCAAGAACCTGCTGCTGCTGCCGCTGTTCGTGACGGAAAAAATGAAGGCGATCCAGTTGCTCGAGCAGTTCAAGAAGACCGGCAAGCACATCGCAGTCGTGACGGACGAGTTTGGCGCCGTGCAGGGATTGGTGACGCTGATCGACGTGCTCGAGGCGATCGTCGGCGATCTGCCGGATCGCGGAAAGAACGAGCAGCCGGAGGCGAAGCGGCGCGAGGACGGCTCGTGGCTGGTCGATGCGACGCTGCCGACGGGCGAGTTGAAAACGCTGCTGGCGCTCGACAAGCCGCTGCCGCACGAGGGCGAGGCGGATTTTCAGACGCTCGGCGGCTTCGTCGTCACGCACTTCGGCCGGATTCCGGCCGCGGGGGATTTTTTCGACTGGAGCGGCTGGCGGTTCGAGGTCGTCGACATGGACCGCCGGCGCGTGGACAAGGTGCTGGTGGGGAAAACGCCAGCGTCCGCCGCGCAGAAGGCAAGTTGAAGCGGGAAGCCAGGAAGCCGGGAAAAGGCGTCGCCGTTCGATGACTTGATTCCGGGGTTTCCGGCTTCCTTCTTTTCACCCCGGTTTCCGCCGGCGAATAAGTTGTCGGGAAAAACTCTTTGCGTTCGCGCGCGACGCCACTGACGGTTCGCGCATGTCAGCGGACCCGTCATGCAAGACCCCTTCACCGGCCAACCCACGCGCCTCCGCGGGCGGCTCCTCCCGGGAGCGGGGGACCGAGCCGCTCTTCAAGACGATCACGAGCGACGACTGGCGACGCTCGCTCGCCTCGGCGCGGCGGCAGCCGAATGCGGTCTCCGCGCAGATTCGGACCGCGATCTCGTCACGCTCGCCGAGGACGAAGTAGCGCTGCTCGAGGGCGCGGGCGGCGAGTGGGCGGCGCTGGGCGAGGCGATCCGGGCCTGGCGCGCCCTGCTGCCGTTGCGGACGCTGGGCGATTTCGGATTTCTCGAGGCGGCGGAAAATCCGTTGGAGGAGGCGAATGGGAAACTGCGGCGGATCGGCGGCGGCGTCGAGGCGTGGGCGTTCGCGGCGGAGACGGACGGCTCGGTCTACAAATTTTACCTGCCGCGCGAGGAGAAGCGGATCGGGAGCGCGTTTGAGTTTCGCCGCGGCGAGGAGACGGCGCTGCTCGCCGAGGCCGGGCTCGGGGATTATCGCGCGCTGCTCGAGAAATTGTTGCTCATCCACGCGCTTGGCGGGATGGCGACGGAAGTCGTGGCGGTGACGCCCGAGGGGATCGTGGTGGCAAAGCAGGCGCTCGGGGAGCCGCTGCCGCAGGGCGACGACATGTCGGGCGCGCTGCCGCGGGGGTTGATCGAGATTCCCTCGCGCTTCATCCGCGCGAACCGCGATCACCCGCGGCTGTTTTTCCTCGGCGGACGGGCATTTCTCGTGGCGGACCTGCACGCACGGAATTTCGTGCGCGGCGCCGACGGCGGGTTGCACGTCATCGACCTGGTGGCCGCGCCGTGGCCGGAGGCGGCGCGCGTCCGGACCGCGCTCATTGACGAGTGGCTGATGCGCGTCCGGAAAAATCCCACGGCGTCGGCCCTGCCGGGGGCGCGTGACGAGGAATTGTGAGCAGCGGACGGGTTCCCTCCGCGATAAATCGGCCGGAAAAAAAGGGCGCACCGATCGTGCGCCCCTAAACACGCCGGCAGGCGGCTCAGCTCTTCTGGCTGGTGAGAAACGCGAGGACGTTTTCGGCCTGCTTGTCGGTGACGCCCTTGTCCTTGTAGACGATTTTCCCGTCGCGGTTGATCACGTAGCACTCGCGGGAGGCCCGGCCCGTGCCGGCCTGACCGAAGGCCTTCACGATGACCTTGTCGGTGTCGGCGATCAGCGGGTAGGGAAAGTGATTGAGCTCCTTGAACTCCTTCTGCTTCGCGATCGGGTCGACGCTGACGCCGACGATGGTGGCACCCTTCGCACTGAGGTCGGCCGCGCCGTCGCGAAGCGAGCAGCCCTGCTTGGTGCATCCGCCGGTGAGCGCCGCCGGATAAAACCAGACGACCGTGTATTTGTTGTCCTTGTAGACATCGCCGAGGTTGAGGGTCTTGCCTTCGTCGGTGACACCGGCGACCGCCGGTGCGGCGTCACCGACGTTGAGCGATTCGCCCTTGGCGAACGCGAACAGGAGCGAGAAGAGGGACATCAGGGCGAGGGTGGGGCGTAGTTTCATGGCGCGGGACACGATGGGGCAGGACGTGCATTTCGCAAGCCATGCGGGGCGGTTTTTCCGGGGAACACTTTTACGCGGTGGGGTCGGTTGGCGCACCGGGCGGGCCGCAACCTTCCCGGCGATCCGAAACCAAAGAACAACTCATCATCACCATGAAAACCTCCCTGAAACATCTCCTCGTTGCGACGGCGGCGCTCGGCTTGATCGGGCCCGCCTCCGCCCAACAAGCGCCGGAGCCGGCCACGCCGATCAGCCCGAGCCTGACGGCGGCCGGGGCATCCACCATGCAGGACGACCGCTACGGCTTGCTGGGTGAAGACTACACGGGCGTGCGGTTCGGCTACGTCCATCACACCGCCGCGCCGCCGCGCGCCTTGCACCGCTACGGCTTTGTCTCCAACCGGCCGCTCGCGCCCGGCCTCGATACGGCGTTCAACTACGACTACCGGACGGGCGGGGCCAACGGGAACGACTACTGGTGGCACGACACGGGCATCACGGTTGCGGGCTACCTCGCGTCGCTGGGCGAGGTGAAACCGTTTCTCGCGGGCAACGCGGGCTGGCAGTGGCGCAACCTCGGCGGCGTGCGATCCAACGGCTTCGCCTACACCGCGGGCACCGGGGCGGAAATCCGCCTGGCCCGGCAACTGGCGGTCGCGCCCTACGTGGACTACCAGGAAGTGCCGCATTTCAACGAGCACGCCTGGACCTACGGCGCCAACGGCACCTACCGTTTCGCGCGCGACTGGAGCGGCTTGCTCGGGGCGGAGCTCGATGAACACCACAACCTCGGCTACACGCTGGGGATGAACCGGCACTTCTAGAGGTCGATTCCGCCGGGTTGCCCGGGCCACGGTGCCGCGACGCCGTGGCCCTTCTTCCGGGGCGTGGGGCGGCGTGAGCCGTGCCGCTCCGCAGCGCGGGCGAAAAATAATTTCACGAGTTGTTCCGCGGCCGGCGAAAATTTCGGAAATTTTTCAGGGAAATTTCGGTGGCGGGCGCAGTCAGAGCCGACCGTTGCGGCGACTTCGTGTCGGCGCGACAGAACATCGAAAAACATGACCACACATAATCACTCGTTGAAATTTTTCCTCCTCGCCGCGGCGGCCGCTTTGGGCCTTGCGGTGGCGGCGCACGCACAGAGCGCCAATGTCGCGGTGCCAAAACCGGGCGCCGCCACGGCGCAGGGACTGCTGGGTTCACCCTACGCCGGCATCGCGGGCAACTATGCCGATCTGGGCAGCAATGCGCCCAGTGTCGCGCGCGGTTGGAACGTGTATTACAACCAGCCGCTGGTCGACCAGCTCGACCTGACCGTCGACTACAACTGGATGCGGGCGCATGCCTTTGGCCTGAAGATCACGGAACAGCGGGTCGACACCGCCCTGACCGGCTTTCTCAAGCGGGACTGGGGCAAGCCCTTTGTCACCGCCGGCGTGAATTGGGACTGGATCAACGGCGATTCCGTCGCGAGTCGCAACGGCTTTGGCCTGCTGGCGGGCACCGGCGTCGAGTTTCAGGTGGCCCCGGCCGTCGCCGTGACGCCGTATGTGAACTTCGTGCGCGAGACGGGATACAACCAGAACGAGTTCGATTATGGGGCGAAGGCGACCTACCGGTTCAATCCGCAATGGAGCACGACCCTGAAGGTCCAATACGACGACATCCGGCAAGCGACGAACCAGACCGAGTATTCCCTCGGGGTGAATTATCACTTCTAGGAACCAGCGCCCGGGCCGCCCGGCCCGGAGCGTGGCATCCAAGCCACGGCGCGGACTGGCGCCGTGGCTTCCTTTTGCCCGGCGGTGCCGCCCTGGGGCCGCTCAGCGTGCGAGCAGGCGATGGAGCCAGATCGAAGCCAGCTGGGTGGCGATCACGGAGAACGTGAACAGGTAGAGGCCGCTGCCGATGTGAATCTCGGCCACGGCCGCGGACTTCATCGCCACGACGAGGATGGCGACGACGAACACGTCGAGCATCGACCAGCGGCCGGCATGTTCGATCCAATGATGGAGCCGGCGCACGCGGGCGAGGTCGTGCTCGCGTTCCAGCCAGATGATGGCGAGCAACCCGAGTTTCACGACGGGAAACACGAGCGTGAACAGCGACAGCACGGCAAAGAGGAAATACTCGCCCTCGCGGAAGAGCGTGACGATGCCGCTCACGACCGAGATGCCGTCGTGGAACACCCAGAACTTCGTGACATGAAAAAACGGAAAGAAAACCCCGAGGCCAAAGAGCACGAACGCGGCGGCGAGCAGCAGGGGCACCCCGGCGCGATTCGGAAGGGACGATTGGTCCGGCGCGGCGGCAGGCATCCCGCCATCGGCGCAAAACCGGGCGGGAAGCGCAAAGCGAAAAACCGCCGGCACGGACTCGGGCGGCCCGGCGGGAGCAGCGTCGTCGCGGCGGCCGGGTCGCTTTCCGGAAAGACGCGGGGTCGCGACCGCTTGGCCGGGCGTTCCCCGGATGCTTCATTGACGGGCGCGATTTCGGGGAACCCAACCCGGCCGCCGGGCTCTCAAGGACCACCTTCAATGTCCGTCTGCCATGCCGAGCCGCGCCGCCTGCACACCCCGTGTTTCAGAGGCGGATTTCCCTGTCAGTAAATTCCGCGCGGCATCGCTTGCCATGGGCAGCGATAATGCCCAACCTCCCCGCCTTTCCTCAGCCCACCCGCCTCCGAATTTCCTTCATGCTGCCTCCGTTTATGTCGAATGCCTCGCGTTTTCAGTCAGTTGCGCGCACTTGGTCCGTGGTTTGTGGTTTGCTGAGCGCTGCGGTGGCGGCCTTTGCCCAGGGTAACACGCCTTCCGCGGCAGACGGGTTCGACCCGAATGTCGACGGCAACGTCTATGCGGTCGCGCTCCAGCCGGACGGCAAACTCCTCGTCGCCGGGCAATTCAGCCTGTTCCGGCCGGGCATCGGCGATACGGTGCCGCGGAACAACCTGGCGCGGGTGAACCCGGATGGCACGGTCGACCCGACGTTCGATCCCAACGTCAATGGCGCCATTCGCGCCCTCGTGCTCCAGCCCGACGGCAGGATTCTCATCGGAGGCGATTTCACTGCCCTGCAGCCCGGTGGCGCCCCCGCCGCCACGACCCGCAACCACCTGGCCCGGCTCAACGCCAACGGCACCCTCGACACCGCCTTCGATCCGAACGTCGGCGGCGGATTCACCCCGCAGGTCAATGCGATCCTGCTGCAGGCCGACGGACATATCGTGGTCGGCGGCGGCTTCACCAGTGTCCAGCCGAATGGGGCGGCGACTCCGACGACCCGCAACCGCATCGCCCGGCTCAACGCCAACGGCACGCTCGACCCCGCGTTCAACCCGAACCTCAACAATGTCGTGTTCGCGCTCGCCCAGCACATCGACGGGAAAATCCTCGTCGCGGGCGGCTTCACGACCTTCCAGACCGATGGCACCACGCGCAATCACATCGCCCGGCTCAACGTCGACGGCACGCCGGATTCCCAGTTCAATCCCAACGCCGACAATCGCGTCCTGACGCTCCTCGTGCAGCGCGACGGCAAGATTCTCATGGGCGGTGATTTTGTCACGTTGCAACCCCTCGGTTCGGATTCGACGATCCAGTGCAATCATCTCGCCCGCTTGAATGTCGACGGCACGCTCGACACCGACTTCAAGGGCAACACGTCCGGCAGCGTCTCGGCGTTGAGCGTCCTGCCCGACGGCCGGCTGCTGGTTGGCGGTAGCTTCAGCACCGCATGGTCACCGGGCAGCTCGCTGGCGGCCAAGCGGTATCTGGCCTGCTTCACTTCCGACGGCGCGGTCGATTTGAGCTTCGATTCCGGCGTGAACAACGTGGTGGACGCCCTGGCGGTGCAGGCGGACGGCCAGGTGATTATCGGCGGTTACTTTACCGGTGTGACACCCCGGGGATCGGCGACGTCGATCGTGCGCAACCGCCTCGCGCGGATCAATCTCGACGGCCAGCTCGACGCGACGCTGAACCTCGACAGCACGGGCGGCCGGCCCTTGGCCTCGGCCGTCCAGCCCGACGGCAAGATTCTCATCGGCGGCTCGTTCACGAGTATCGGCGGGGTCACGCACAATCGCATGGCGCGGCTCAACGCCGACGGTTCGGTCGACACGACGTTCAATCCGGATTTCGACGACAGCGTCTTCACGATTCTGCTGCAACCCGACGGAAAAATCCTGGTCGGGGGCCAATTCACCACCATCGGCGGCGAATCGCGCAACCATTTCGCCCGGCTGAACCCGTCCGGCACGATCGACTCCGAATTCAATCCGAATGCCAGCGGTCCCGTGGGCTGCATCGCGCTGCAGCCCGATGGCAAGATTCTCATCGGCGGCACGTTTACCTCGCTGCATCCGCTCAACCTGACGACACCGCCCTCGATCAACCGGTTCTATATCGCCCGGCTCAACGCCGACGGCACGCTCGACAACGGCTTCGATCCCGATGCGGACAACACCGTAGCGGCGATCGCCGTCCAGAAGGATGGCAAGATTCTCATTGGCGGCACGTTCACGACGCTCAATCCCAACAACACGTTCACGACCGATCCCGCCACCGGGGTGGTGACCTTCACGAGCGATCACTCCGTGAGCGTCAGCCGGTTTGCCCGCCTGAACGCCGATGGCACGCTCGACACGACCTACAATGTCTCGGCGGACGACCAGATTGGTTCCATCATCATCCAGCCGGACAACAAGGTTTTGATCGCCGGCCTCTTCTCCCAGCTGCGGACCAACGGGAGCAACGCCCTGGCCACCCGCTATCGGGTCGCCCGGCTCAATGCGGACGGTTCGCTGGATGACTCGTTCGATCCCAAGGCCAACGCGCCCGTTGCCTCCATGGTGCTCCAGCCGGACGGCAAGATTCTCCTCGGCGGTCCGTTCACGACGCTGACTCCGAACGGCGCCGCCGACTACACGCTGCGGAAATACGCGGCGCGAATCAACGCCGATGGCACGGTCGACCCCGCCTTCAATCTCGATCTCAACGAGCAACTCGGCAACCGCGTGGACTCCTTCGCGCTGCAAGCGGACGGAAAAATCCTGATCGCCGGCACGTTTACCTCGCTGCAGCCGGTCGGATCCGCCACCCGGGTGGCGCGCAATCACTTCGCGCGACTGACCGCGGCGGGAGGCCTCGACACCGGCTTCCAGCCCGGGGTGGGCGGATCGTCCGGCGGGCAGGTCAAGGCGCTCGCGGTGCAGACCGACGGCAAGATTGTCGCGGCCGGTTCGTTCACGGATCTGGGCGGCGCGACGACGAGCAACGTCGCGCGGTTCTATCCCACGGGAGCGCCCGACACCACGTTCACGCCGACCCTGACGGTCGATGGTCCGATCAACGCGGTGCTCTTGCGGCCCGACGCCGCCACCACCGTGCCCCAGGGTCACGGCTTCGCGTGGCTCAACGCCGATGGCTCGGTCCAGTCCGGCTTCAGCCCCGCCCTCGCCGCGCGTGTCAGCGGCGTCGTCGACGCGATCGCCCGGCAGCCGGACGGAAACGTTTTGGTCGGCGGCACGTTCACCACGCCGACGACGAGCCTCGGGATCGATCTGGTTCGCTACACGCCCGCCGGGGTGCTCGACCCGAGTTTTGCGCCCGGCCCGAACGGGGCCGTCAACGCCATCGTGGTGCAGCCCGACGGCAAGATCCTCATTGCCGGCGCCTTCACCGCTGTCGGCAGCGTGACCCGCGACTATGTCGCGCGGCTCAATGCCGATGGCTCGCTCGACATGGCGTTCGACCCCAACGCCAACGCGCGGATCAACTCGATCATCCTCCAGTCGGACGGCAAAATCGTGGTCGCGGGCGCGTTCACCTCGCTGAATCCCAATTCCAGCACCACGACCACGACGACCACTTCGACGGCGACGCCCGCGCCCGCGGACAGCACGACGACCACGACCAACGCCAACGGCGGCACGACCACGACCACCATCAGCACCGTCGGCGGCGTGACAACCACGACGGTCGTCAGCATCAGTGCCGCCCCGACGCCCCGCAACTACGTGGCGCGACTCAATTCGGACGGCACGCTCGATACCAAGTATGATCCCAACCTCGGCGGCACCGTTTCCTCGATGGTGATGCAGGCCGACGGAAAGATCGTGATCGGCGGGGCGTTCGCGCAACTGGCGCCCAACGGCGCGACCACGGGCACGGTGCGCAATCACATCGCCCGGCTCAACACCGATGGCACGGTCGACACCGGCTACGATCCGAATCTCAGCGACATTGTCACCGCGCTCGCGCTCGATGCCTCCGGCCGGGTGCTCGTGGGCGGCAGCTTCACGACCGTGCAGCCCAACGGCGCGGCGGCCTCGACCAGCCGGACTTACCTGGCCCGGTTGAACACCGACGGCACGCTCGACGCCGCCTTCGATCCGAATCCCAACCTGCCGCCGTCGGCCATCGCGGTGCAGTCGGACGGCCGGATTCTGATCGGCGGCGCCTTCACCGCCGTGAAGCCCAACGGCGCCACGATCGCGACCACGCGCAACCGCATCGCGCGGCTGGGCGCCGATGGTTCCGTCGACCTCACGTTCAATCCCGATGCCAACGACACCGTGAATGTGATCGCGGTTCAGTCCGATGGCTCGATCGTCGCGGGCGGTTTCTTCACGACGCTCCAGCCGAACGTCGCCCTGCTCATCGGCGGTGCGTTCAACAACGTCGGCGGGGTCGCCCTGCCAAACCTCGCGGTGCTCAACGACGACGGCACGGTCGGTGGCGCGTTCCATCCCAACCCGAACGGCGCCGTCAACGCGCTTCTGGCGCAGCCCGACGGCCGCACGGTCGTCGCCGGCGCGTTCACCAGCTTTGCCGGCGTGACGCGCAACCGCCTCGCGCGCCTCAAGCTCGACCGCACCCTCGACCCGGCGTTCGACCCGAATGCCAACGGCCCCGTGGCCGCGCTCGCGCTCCAGCCCGATGGACGGATCGTGGTCGGCGGCACGTTCACCACCGTCGGCGGGCAGGCCCGCACCGCCCTCGCGCGGCTCAATGCCGACGGCACGCTCGACGCCTCGTTCAGCTCCGCGACTTTCACGGGCGTCACGGGACTCGTGCTTCAGCCCGACGGCCGCCTCCTCGTGGTTGGCACCGCCGGCGGCGCTCCCGGCCGGCTCCTCCGCCTCAACGCCGACGGCTCGACCGACACCACGTTCAACAAGGATGCGGTCTTCGCCTCGACCGGCGGCGGCGTATCCGAAGTCGTCAACGCGGTGTTGCTGCAGACCGACGGACGCATCGTGGTCGCCAGCGTGACCAACCCCGCCGGCTCGGTCTCGCTCGCGCGCTGCAACTCGAACGGCACGACCGACCCGTCATTCAACCCGGGAACCAACGGCGCCGTCACCGCGCTCGCCCTGCAGCCGGACGGGCGCTTGATCATCGCCGGTTCCTTCTCCTCGATCGGCGGCCTCCAGCGCGGCGGGCTCGCCCGCCTCGCGATCTCGACTCCCGTCGCCCAAACCCTCGCGGCCACCCCGACGACCGTGCAATGGACGCGAACCGGGGGCGGTCCGACGCTTTCCGGGGTGACGTTCGAGCAGTCGACCGACACCGAAACGTGGATTCCGCTCGGCTCCGCGACTCGTGCCAGCGGCACGACCATGTGGCAGTTGAGCGGCCTTTCGCTCCCGGCCAGCGGACCTTTCTACATCCGCGCGCGGGGCATCGTGCCGATGGCCTCGGGCAGTTCGTCCGGCGTCATCGAGAACGTGCGGCAGTTTAATTTCTCGGCCCTCGCCGGCATCGGCACCCAGGGCGGCTCCGGGGCGCTCGACGGCGAAAGCCTTGCGGTGGCCCTCTCCACCGGCACCCTTGGCGGTCCCAACGGCGCGTCGTATGCGAGCAGCACGCCGGCGGCCAAGGTCACCGGGGCCGGGACGGAAGTCGGTTCCGACATCGCCCATCCGAACGGCAATATTTACGATCAGGTTCTGCTCCAGGGCACGTCGGCGACGATCACCGCCGATCCCGGCCAGGTCACGCGCATCTCGTTCGTCGACCTGACGCAGGATATCGTGCAGGTCGAATTCTCGGGCGCAGGCGCGCTGTCGATCTACCTCGACAATCCCTCCGGGCCGGCGACCGCGGCGAATTACAACCAGCCGGGCGTCACCTACATGAAGGGACACGCCGGCCTCGTCATCACCGGCGCCGACGAGACGACGAATGTCTCCGTCTTCAGCGTCGGCAAGATCACGGCGGTCAACCAGGGTTTGTTCCGCAGCGACGTGACCTACGACGGCATGGCCGACATCGCCTACCTCGCCATCATGACCACGGACGGAAAGTTTGGCGGCGTGCGCACGGCCAACGCTTCCTATTTTGCGACCAGCGGCATCACGGGCATCTGTGCGCCCGGTGTGCAGTTCACGGGCCCGGTGTATGTCGGCGACGTCACGGCCTACGACGCCGCCAGCCCGATGCTGCTGCTCGGTTCGGCGACCGACACGGAAATCACCGGCGGCGATTTGTGGCAGGCCAACAGCAAGGCGGTCCAGGTCAGCGGCATCAGCCAGCTGAAATTCGTGGATGGCACGACCTCCCAGGGCGCCGTGCTCCCCGCGCAGACCGACCGCTCGACCCTCCAGCAGAACGGCGCCGATGTCACCGCGCAGGTGGTGGTGAATCCGAACAAGTAGCCGGGTTGGCCCGAGCCATCGTTTCCTTCGCGGCCGGTGGCTGGAGCGCCCGGAACCAGCCGGATCGCCGGCTCACTCGCGCCACGGCCGGCTGGCGCGATAGGCGGCGAGATGCTGTTCGAATTTGGTCACGGTGGCCGCGTCGCTGCCGCCGCTGCGAGTGGCGTCCAGCGCGCGGGTGGCCGCGTCGACCGCTTCGGGGAAGCGGCCTTTTTCCGCCAGCGCCGCGGCGAGCGCGTTGAGGAAGACAGGGGAGCCCGGATTCGCCTGCACCGCGCGCTGGGCGAGTGCGACGGCCTCGTCGCCGTTGCGGAGCGAGGCATCCGCCGCGGTGGCGCGGAGCCAGGCGACGTTGCTCGCGATCGCCGGATCGAAGCCCAGCGCCAGGCTCTCTTGAAACATGCGGAGGGCGGCGCCAATGGCGCCGTGCGTGTAGAACGCCGAGGCGGCGGTGTTGCAGAGGCGCGGCCACTCGGTGCGCGGCGCGCGCTTGATGCCGTTGAGGAACGAGTCGACCGCGAGATCCCAGGCCTTGCGGTCGATCAGCAACTCGCCGCGGCGCAACCAGGGCTCGGGGGCGGTGGGCGCGAGCCGCGTGACGGTCTCGAAATCCTTTTCCGCCCCGGCCTTGTCCCCGAGCACGATCTTGGCTTCCGCGACATGGTAGAGCGCCTCGGCGTCCGTCTGGCCGAACGTCACTTTGAACAGCATGATGCTCACCTTGAGGGACTGCAGGTCGGGCGGGAGTTGATAGGGGATGATCTGCAGCCAAGTCGGAATCTTCCGCTCCACCAGCAGCCGGTAGCCGAAGGTTTTCCTGGCGTCCTCGGGCTTGGCCGTGGGGTGGAGCAGTTGGAAATACTGCTCCAGGAAGTTTTCCTCCGAAATCATCGCCAGATGCGTGATGCCGTGGGCGCGGATCAACACGGCCGCCTCGCGGTCGGTGGTGGCGGAGAAGATGGCGGCGGCGGTCTTGAGTCCGGCGAGGTTCTCCCAGTAGAGCGTGCCGATCGTCCGGAAACGACCGTAGTAACCGATGGCAGCCGAACTGTTGGGACTGGAGAGCAGCACGATGTCGCCCGCGGGCTGCGACGCGCGGAGGGCGGCGGCCACGTCGCGGAACAGCGGCTGCAGGGCGTCCGTCGGGGAGAGGGTGTGGGAACGCGCGAACGTCCGCGTGCCCGAAATCTGGGTGATGATGGGCGGCAGATAAAGCAGGCCGGCGAACCCGAGCGTCGCCAGCCAGCGCACCGCGGGCCGCCAGCCTGCCGGCGTGGTGGCGAGCACGACCAGCGCGAGGCAGATCTGCGCACCGCTGGCGTTCAGCAGCCAGCGCGTCTGCCACCAGCCCATTGCGGTCAGCAGGAATGTGACCAGGAACGTCAGCCAGAGCAGCACGTTGTCGCGCGAGCGGCGCAGCCAGAGCAGCAGCAACGCGAGCGCGAGCGGCAGGTTGCTCAGCTGGAGAAACAGCAGCACCTCCGTCCAGCCCGACCGCTGGATGCGCTCGAAAAGATTGAGCCCCTCGAGCACGAAGTGCGGCAGCTGGGCTTGAAACGGGTCGCGCAGGATGAAAACGCTCGTGCCGCCAATCACGATGGTCAGCGGGACGATGAGCACGGCGAGCAGGGGAAGCACAAGCTGCCGCGGGCGGGCCCAGCGCTTTTCCGGCGCGGCCAGCCAGCGTTCGGCGAGCTGCGCGACCAGTTCGCCCCCGCCGAGCCAGGCGAGCGCGTAGAATGGGTGGTTGGCCTCGAGACGCATCCCGACGTGGCGCGGCGCGTATTCGAGCAGATAGAAGCACAGGCTCAGGCCGGCGCCGATCCGGCCCCACCAGCGCCACGCGCCGGGATCGAACGTCGCGCCGTTCGCCTGAAACCGCCGCCCCCGCCACATGACGACGGCGAGCGCGACCAACCCGACGATGGCGATCGGCGGGATGAGGGACGCCGCGCTGACCCACATGCCAAATGCGCCGCAGACCGCGGAGAAAATCGCTCCGATGCGAACCGTGCGAGCCGACGCGGGCAGGGCCGCCGCGGGGTCGATTTCCGGGGCGCGCCACCAGCCGGCGCCCATCGCCAGCACGCCCAGCACCAGGCCCATCACCGCGGCGGTCAGCAAACCGTGATGGTCGGCGTAGCCCGGAAAAAATCCCTCGTAGAACTGGCTGTGCCCGACCATGCCGAGGACGAGCAGCACCCCGGCGGCGGCGCCGGCCCGCCGGGCCGTCAGCGATGAAAAGAGGACAATCAACCCGAACAGCACGACGGCGTTCAGCCAGAAGGCGGCCCGCTCGATCGCGGTGGGCAACGGCTCGCCCGTGAACCAGCGCCGCACGTGGCCGGCGCCGGCGATCGCCCAGGCCCAGCCGGAATTCCAATGAACCTCGCGGCCGTCGGGCGCGTTGTCGATCGTGGTGTAGCGCAGTTGGACGTCGTGCCCCTCGGTCAGCGCGATCGCGTGCTCGATCCACGTTTGGGCGTCCGATTCGAAACTGAGAAAACACTGCTGCAGCGGCGTCGCCGGGTGCGCCGCGCCGCGCAGCCCCGCTTTGTTGGCGACGTCCAGATAGTCGTGCACGACCACGGCGTGCAGGATGAGCAGCGCGGCGGCCGCGACCCAGGTGGCGCCGAGAATCCGCCACCGGCTGCGGCTGGATTCCGAACTCAGGCGCATGGGCCGGGCGGGACGCCGGTGACGTCCGCGGGGTCAACCGCTGGCCGGCGTCGGGCGGAGGCGGACGGATTGGCCGCGGGGGGAAGGGAACTCATCCGACTGGGTTTTCGCCGGGATGAGCGCGATTGCCGAGCGAAAAGCAACCGCGGGAAAAGATCGCTACCAGTTATCCGAGCGAAACGGCACGGCGGGCAATCCGGCGCCGTCGTAGAGATTTGCGTCGGGGCAGTTCTTCCACGCGTAGCGCACGGCCACCGGTTCGCGGACGCCGGGCGCCGAGACGAGCAGCGTGTCGCGCTCGATGCGGGCCGTGGCCGGGCGAAACATCCGGTCCGCGCCGGCGACCTCGAGGGATTGCACGGGCCTGTCGTGCGCGACGAGTCCGCCGTCGGTGTGCGTCAGTTTCACGCGCAGGGCAGTGCCCTCGCGCGACACCGACGAAAACGTCGGGCCGGTGTCGTCGCCGACGATGCTGTAGACGCGGTTCTTCGCGAGCAGCGCGAGGCGGCGGCCGACGTCCTGTTTGTCCGTGGGGTGGATGTCGTCGGGATTGCCGACATCGATCGCGAGCGCCTGGCCGGTGTTGGGCAGCGTGAGTGTCTGGGTCTGTGCCTCGCGGAGAAATGCGTAGGTCGTGTCGGACGGATCGTCGGGCACGCGGTAGTTGGCGAGGCTGACCCAATAGAAGGGAAAATCGCCCTGACCGAAATGCCGGCGCCACGCGGTGATCATCGCGGCGAAGAGCGCGTGATATTCGGCGGCGCGATCGGCGTTGCTCTCGCCCTGATACCAGAGTGCGCCGCGCAGGGCATAGGGCAGGAGCGGGTTGATCATGCCGTTGAACAGGCCGGAGGGCGTCCACGAGTCGCCGGGTCCGCGCGGCGCACGCTTCCACGGGCGCCCCTTGAGGAACGCGGCCTCCGCCGCGGGCCCTTTCTTCTTCGCTGCGGCGTCGGCCTCGCGCCAGTCGCCGAACTGCGCGTCGTAGGTGGTCTTCTTCGCGGGATAGTCGGCCAGGTCCCGCTCCCAGCGCGTGGCGACGACGGCGAAGGCCGGGTCGCCCGCGAGCGCGGCGGGGCTCAGCCAGGACTCGATCGGCGTGCCGCCCCACGAGCTGTGCACGAGGCCGACCGGCACACCGAGTTTTTGGAAAATGTCGCGGGCGAAAAAATAGCCGACCGCGGTGAACGAACCGGCCGTTTGCGGCGACGCCGGCTGCCAGCCGGAAGTCTTGACGGTGTCGGCGGGCGCCGTGGCGACGGTGCGGTCGATCTTCACCTGGCGGATGAGCGGAAAACTGGCGCCCGCGATTTCGCGGGCGGCGTTCGCGGCCTGGCTGACGGCGAACTCCATGTTCGACTGGCCGGAGCAGAGCCACACTTCGCCGACGACGACATCGTGCACGGCGACGGTGTTCTTGCCCGTGGCCACGAGATCCGCGCCCTGCGCGTCGGCGGGCTGCGGGTCGAGCAACACGATCCAGCGGCCGTCGGCCGCGGCCACCGCGTTGCGCACCTGTTCGTGAAAGGTCACCTGGATTTTTTCGCCGGCGTCGGCCCACCCCCAGACGGGCACGGGCTTGTCACGTTGGAGCACGGCGTGGTCGGTGAAAAGCGGCGCGAGGATGACGTCCGCGCGGATGCCGTCGGTGGCGAGGACGACGGGAAGCAGGGCAAGGCGGAGAAAGCGGAGCGAAAGAGCCATCGGACCGGGAACAACGTGCACGCGTCCGCGCGAGCGGCAACGCGGATTTGCCAGGCACGGTGGCAACCGTCACAGTCCCGCGCCATGACCCCGCGCCCCTGTTTGATTTGCGTCGCCGCGTTGCTCGCCGTCGGCACCGGACGGGCGGCGCCGGCGCCCGCGATCACGGTCGAGAGCCAGGTGCCTCCTTACACGCTGCCCGATCCGCTGGTCTGCGCCGACGGCACGCCGGTGCGCGATGCGGCCACGTGGCGGGCGAAGCGCCGCCCCGAGTTGCTGGAGCTATTCGCGGAGCACGAATACGGACGCACGCCCGCCGGCCGGCCGGCGGCGATGCATTGGGCCGTCACGTCGCTCGACCGGGCGGCGCTCGGCGGGAAGGCGACGCGCAAGGAGGTGACGATCTGGTTCACGGCGAAGTCCGACGGCCCGCAGATGCACCTGTTGATCTACCAGCCCAACGGCCTCCGTGCGCCGCCGCCGGTTTTTCTCGGGCTGAATTTCTTCGGCAACCACACGGTGAACGCCGACCCGGGCATCGCGCTCGCGCAGCCGTTCGTGTTCTACGATGTCGAACACTACCGCCCGGCGCCGGCGGACACGCCGGTGACTTCCGAGCAGCGCGGCGTCCATGCCGCGAAGTGGCAGATCGAGACAGTGATCGCCCGCGGCTACGCGACGGCGACCGCGTGGTGCAACGACCTCTGCCCCGACCGCGGCGACAGCCTGCTCGGAGCCGTGCCCGCGCTGTTTGCGACCGGTTCCTCGGAGGACCGCAAGGACGACGCGTGGGGTGCGCTGGGCGCGTGGGCGTGGGGGCTCAGCCGCGCGCTTGACTACATCGAGAGCGATCCGGAGCTCGATGCAAAGCGCGTGGCCGTGCATGGTTTCTCGCGGCTCGGCAAGGCCGCGGACTGGGCGGCGGCGCAGGACGAACGCTTCGCGATGCTCGTCTCCTTCGAGTCCGGCCAGGGCGGGGCGGCGCTGAGCAAACGTTTTTACGGCGAGACGGTGGCGATCATCAACGGGAAGTTTTTCTACTGGTTCGCGAAGAATTTCCGCCGTTACAACGACAACGAGGCCGCGCTCCCCATCGACCAGCACGAGCTGATGGCGCTGATCGCGCCGCGCCCGCTCTATGTGTCGAGCGCCGACGGCGACCAGTGGAGCGATCCGCGCGGGGAGTTTCTCGGGGCGAAGGGCGCGGAACCCGTTTACCGGCTGTTCGGCGAGGCCGGTCTCGGTGTGGAGGAAATGCCCGGCTTGAACACGCCCGTGGGCGACACGATCGGCTACCACGACCGCACGGGAAAACACGATGTCACCGATTACGACTGGGCATGCGTGCTCGACTTCGCCGGCCGGCAATTGAAGCGGGAGAAAAAAAGCTAGTCGTCGTTGACCGGCCGGGCGAACGACGCCGGGCGCCGAAGGAATTCGTGCAACTCCGCGGCCAGTTTGCCGCCGAAACCGGCGACTTCGGCGATTTCGGCCGCGGTCGCGGCGCGCAGCTTGTCGATGCCGCCGAAGTGGGCGAGGAGGGCGGCGCGGCGGACGGGGCCGAGGCCGGGAAAATCGTCGAGGACGCTCTCGCGGATCTTTTTCGAGCGGAGATCGGCGTTATAGGTGTTGGCGAAGCGGTGGGCCTCGTCGCGGAGCCGCTGGAGGACGTTCAGGCCCGGATGGTTGAGGGGAAGATTCAGCGGTGCGCGTTCGTCGGGGAAGATGATCGTCTCGTGTTCCTTCGCGAGGCCGATGAGTGGCGGGGGCATGCAGCCGAGCGCGACGAACGCCTTCAATGCCGCACCGACCTGGCCGCGGCCACCGTCGATCACCACGAGGTCGGGAAACGGTTTGCCCTCGGTCGCGAGGCGGCGGTAACGGCGGCCGACGACCTCCTCCATGGCACGAAAATCGTCGTTGCCGATGAAGCTCTTGATCTGGAAACGGCGGTAGTTGTTCTTATCCGGCCGGCCGTCGGCGAAGTGGACCATCGAGGCCACGACGAACGTGCCCGAGATGTGCGAGATGTCGAAGCACTCCATCGTGCGCGGCGGCGCGGCCAGGTGGAGGGCGACCTCGAGGGCGCGCAACGCTTCCTCGTCGCGTGCGGGGCGCGTGGGATCGGTGCGCTCGAAGTGACGGGTTTTGGCGAGCGTTTTCTCCAGCGCGAAAACGACATCGCGCAATTCGGCCGCCTTTTCGAACTCCTGCTTCGCGGCGGCGGCGGCCATTTCGTGGCGCAGCGTTTCGAGCCATTCGCGGGATTTGCCCTCGAGAAACGTGCACGCGTCCTCGACGCGACGCCGATAGTCCGCGGGGGAGACGATCGTGCCGGCGCCGTAGAGCTCCGTGCGGACGTCGTCGTAGAGCCGCCACGTGCCGTCGGGCAGTTTCTGCGGGGTGCCGTCGGCGAGGAGGATGCCGAACTGCCGGCGCATCTGGGCGAGCGTCTTGCGCAGGAGCCCGGAGTGCGCGAACGGTCCGAAGTAGCGCGAGCGGTCCTCCTTCTTGAGCCGCGTGAGCCGGAAACGCGGCAGCTCCTCACCGAGGTCGACGCGCACGAGGAGGAAGCGTTTGTCGTCCGTGAAGTCGGTGTTGTAGCGCGGCCGCCACTGCTTGATGAGCTTGCCCTCGAGGAGCAGCGCCTCGGGCTCGGACTTGACCTCGATGGTGTCGAGGTCGGCGATCATCTCGATGAGGGCGCGGATTTTCGGTTGCGAGACGGTGCGGGCCCGGCCGCGTTGAAAGTAGGAGGAGACGCGCTTTTTCAGGCTCTTGGCCTTGCCGACGTAGATGATCCGCCCGAGCCGGTCCTTCATCAGGTAGACGCCCGGTTTGTCGGGGAGGCGGCGCACCTTCTCCTTGAGATTTACCGGTTCTGACGCTGGCATTCCGAAAGAATCCGCCTAATGTCCGGCCTCGCAAGAATGGTTTCTGACCACCAAGCCAACGGCGCCGCGCCGTCCCAGCCAACCCCGCCGATTCGTTACGAGCTCCTCACGCTCGGCGACGAGCTGCTGCTCGGGCTGACGCCGAACGGCCACCTGACGTTCATCGGCGCGCAACTCGGCCGCCACGGCGCGCTGCTCCAGCGCAACGTGACGATCACGGACGAGGCGGTGGCGATCGCGGAGCAGTTTCGCGAGAGCTGGGCGCGCGCGGACGTGGTGATCACGACCGGCGGGCTCGGGCCGACATGCGATGACCGCACGCGGGAGGCGGTGGCGGCGGTGCTCGGCCAGAAGCTGGTATTCGAGCCCACGATCGAGAAGGCGATCAGCGAACGCTTCGCGGCGTTCGGGCGGAAGATGACGCAGAACAATCTCAAGCAGGCCTACGTGTTCGAACGCGGCGAGGTGCTGCCGAACGCCAACGGCACCGCGCCCGGCCTCTGGGTCGAGCAGGATGGCAAGGTGCTGGTGATGCTGCCGGGGCCGCCGAACGAGCTCCAGCCGATGTTCACCGACCAGGTGATTCCCCGGCTCGCCGCGCGCGGACTGCTGCATGCGGGGGAGTCCTATGTGCAGCTCCGCACGGCGGGCGTCGGCGAATCGATGCTCGAGACGCGGCTCCAGCCGATCTTCGACCGGTTCGGCGAGGCGTTGAGCGTGGCGTTTTGCGCGCACACCGGCGCCGTCGATTGCCGCGTGAGTTCGCCCGACGGCCGGCTCGACCACGCACAGCTGGAGGCGATCGCCGGGGAGTGCGCCGCGCTGCTCGGCGAGGACTTCGTTTGTTACGGGCACGATTCGCTCGCACGCGTGTGCGGCGATCTGCTGCGCCGGCAGGAACGCAAACTCGCCGTGGCCGAGACCGCGACGGGCGGGCTGCTGGCCAACGCCTTCACCGAGGCGGGCGGGGCGTGCAAGTTTTTCGCCGGCGGGGTGGTGTGCTATTCGAACGATGCGAAGATGGCTCTGCTCGACTGTCCCGAATGCCTCCTCGAACAACACGGTGCCGCGAGCGAGGAATGCGCCGTGGCGATGGCGACGGGCGCGGCCGAGACACTGGGGGCGGATTTTGCGCTGGCGGTGACGGGTTTCGCGGGGGCTGCGAAGGGCGTGGGCGGCAACCCGGTCGGCACGATTTTCATCGGGCTGTTTTCACCGGGCGGCGTGTGGGCGAAGAAGCTCAGTTATCCGGGTCCGCGCGCGACCGTGAAGGTGCGCGCGGTGAACGCGGCGCTGGACTGGTTGCGACGCGAACTGCTGCGGCTCGAAAGCGGTGCGACGACGACGGTGCGGCGATCGAACGTGATGCGGTGAGCCGGACGGCCGCGAGGTCGGGTTATCCCAGCAGGTTCTTCAACGCGGCGAGATATTTCTCCCGCGTGCGCGCGATGACCTCGGCCGGCAGGCGGGGGGCGGGCGGTTTCTGGTCCCACTTGATCGCGAGCAGATGGTCGCGCACGAACTGCTTGTCATAGCTCGGGGGCGACTGGTTCGGCGCGTAGCTTTCCGCCGGCCAGTAGCGCGAGGAGTCGGGCGTGAGGACTTCGTCGATCAGGAAGAGGTTTCCGCCGGCATCGGTGCCGAATTCGAACTTCGTGTCGGCGAGGATCATGCCGGCTTGTTTGGCGCGATCGTGGCCGAAGCGATAAAGGGCGAGGCTGGTCGCCTTTACTTTTTCGTAGAGTGCGGCGCCGATCGTGGCGGCGCCCTGCGCGTCGTTGATCGGTTCGTCGTGCTGGCCCTTCGGCGCCTTCGTGGTCGGCGTGAAAATCGCCTCGGGCAACCGGTCGGCCTGCCGCAGACCGGCGGGGAGTTTGATGCCGCAGACTTCGCCGGTTTTCTGGTAGGAACTCCAGCCGCTGCCGACGAGGTAGCCGCGCACGACGCACTCGATGGTGAGGGGCTTGAGCTTCCGGACGACCATGCTGCGAAGCTGGAGGTCGCGACTCGCGATGCCGCGGCGCGCGAATTCGCCGGGCTGGTCGGGCAGCAGGTGGTTGCGGATGACACCGCTCGTTTGCGCGAACCACCAGTTGCTCATCTGGGTCAGGATCGCGCCCTTGCCTGGGATGCCGTCGGGCAGGACGACGTCGAAGGCGGACAGGCGGTCGGTGGCGGAGAGGAGGAGGGCGTCGCCGAGATCGAAGATCTCGCGAACCTTGCCCGAGGTGACCCGGGGAAAAGGCAAATCGTCGATTTGCGTGACGGCGTTTTGGGGTAGGATGGCCGCGATGTCAGAGAAGGTCATGCGAGGATTTCTTGAACGCGAAGCAGCCAAAGGTCGCGCCGAAAGTTTGTCAGCAGGCGGGCAATATCGGGATTTTCCGGGTGGGAAAATAGCCTTGCGCGGGTAGGGCCGCGCCGTAGCGTGCCGGGCTCCGCGGTTAGTCCCCATCGTCTAGCCCGGTTAGGACACCACCCTTTCACGGTGAGAACCGGGGTTCGAATCCCCGTGGGGACGCCAACTTACGAAGGCGCTAATTTTCAAC
>CALFNN010000022.1 GCA_937902925.1 uncultured Opitutaceae bacterium | reverse complement strand
GACGATTTTCTCCGGCTTGTGCCGGAGCACGGGATAGGCGTCGCGAGTGCGGCGCCGCACGGGAAAATTGAGATTGGTCATGGGAAAAAGGTGGGAGCGGCGGCGCACCGCCGCTCCCGTTGAGGGTTTCAGTTTTGCGAGAATTCCTCGGCGAGCGCCCACAGCGCCTTGTTGAGGGCCTGGGCTTGGGTCAGGCCGCCGACCGGCCGCGTCGTGTTACGGACGAAGTGCGTCGGGAACACCGCGTCGGGCGCCGCGGGGATGTGGCCGGAGTAGCGGAGACCGCCGCGCAGCAAATGCTCCTGCGCGACGTTGAACGTCGTCCAGAGATCGGTTTCCCGGTCACCATAGCGCACGGGCGCCAGCAACGCGTCCGGGTTGAGGAGCCGCGTCACCGGTTGTTCGGCATCCCAGCGCAACGCCGCCGCCCGGCACGCGAAATTGTGCCGGGCGAGCCCGGTCAACTGCACGGCCCGCCAGCGGGCGATGACCTCCAGCACACGCGGCGTGCTCTGTGCGACTGCCTGCGCGGCCGCGGCGAACTTGTCCGCCGAAACGTCGACGTGCCGGATGGCGACATGCGCGAAATCAGCGTCCGCGACCACAAGCCCGTTGCGGCAGACGAGCCGGTAAAGTCCGGCGTCGATGCGATAGGCGCGCGTGCCATCGTGCGCGTTTTGCAGGACCAACTCGGGCCGGCAATCGCCGACCTCGAAATGGTCGCGGGCAAGATCGTCGCGCCGGGCGAAGCGGACTTCATGCATCTGGAAGCCCTGCCGGTCGGAGAGCCGCACGCGCTGCTGGTTCGCTTTGACGGGCTCCCAGCCTTCGCCCTGAAGCAGGTCAACGACCTGCGCCGTGGAAACGAAGGTGTAGCGGGATGACACTCCGGGACGCGCCGACTCGGCAAACACCGAAGGAGCGACGCGGCGGAGATCGTCGAGGGAGAACGCGCGGGAAGCGCGGGAGGCCGGAACCGTTTCAATCGTTGTCATGACTTTCTGCTTTCTCTTGCGCCCCAACGAGGGCGCTGGTGCAGCGGGCCGCGCTGCGCGGACCCCATCCGAGCCGAACCGTTAAATCGGCCGCCCCGGAGGGATGCCGACGATCAGCGCCGAGGGTCAAGGTGGAGGCCGGGCTTGGGCGGCACGACCTTGAGGCGCGGACGGACCGAGGCGCTCGCGCCGCAGGGCCGCCAGCCGGACCCCGTGCGCTATAATGAGGCAGCCCACAGGGGACAGGCTTCGCACTCTATGAATGCGCGAGCGGCGCAACGAGAGCGAGCGACCCAGCCCAGCGGCGTTTGAGCGATTTCAGCGGGTCGGGCGAAGCCCGTTGCTGACAACTGTCATCACGGCCAGCGCAGCGGGCGGCGTGGAGGTGCGCAGTGGAGCCGACGCGGGAATCGGGGCGCGGAGGAACGGAGTCGGCGACCAGCGGGAGCGCGGGGCCGCCGAGGTCGGGCGCGCAGCCTGCGGAGCAAGCGACTTGGCGAACGGTCGGGCTCGGGCGACGGTTCGCCAAAGGCGGCCGAAAAGCGCGGAAGCCGAGCCGTCTCCGTTTCGCAGCGACCAAGATTCCGCGTGAGCGTAACGGAGCGCCGGAACGCCACCCGCGGAGTGGCGCGCTGGAAGAATTCCGGCCCTGGCCGGCGTCGGGGCGTTGCGGGGTGTCCCCGCAGAATAGGGAGGGCGAGACGCAGGCTCGACCGAGGGGAAAGACCTTTCCCCTGCCCGATAATCAATGCCCGGCGGAACGGAAACGACGACGCGATCCTCTCACCTGACACGCTTCAACTCGACGACCCGGACGCCAAGAGCGTTGCGCAACGCCAGCAAACGGTTCGGCAACGTCCCTTCAACCACAAGAACCACGGAGACAAGCTGCCGTTTGCGCTGAAAAGCGACCCACTTCGTGAGAACGGCCTCATACTTGACGGCCTGATATAACCCACGCGCGAGGTCAGCCTCGTCCGAGGTCAGCGACTTAACTTCAACCCCGGCCAAGGCGTCGTTGGATTCAAAGCAGACATCCAACTCGTCGCCGGAAGGAATCGGACGTTCGACGGTGCCACCGGGCGGAAATTTCAACCCCGCCAGCCACGGCTTTTGAGCGATCTCGTTTTTCAGGTCGATGTGCCGCTGGCTCTCCGGGCCGCCTCTACCTGATTTCGCGGCCCGTTCATGCAGATCGGCAAAAGCGGTCTCAACTTCAGGAAGGTTGAAGTGGCGCAGCACGTCGCGCCACTTGGGATATTTGAATACGGCTGCGTGTCGCTCCAAGATCACAAGCTTGAGTGCGGCGGGATCGAGTTGCTGGTGGCGAGCGCCCGCCGCGAACCAGCGACCGCCCGATCCCGGCAGCCGGGTTTTCTTGTTCACCACGAGCGTCTGAATGGGCGGGATTTTTTCGCCCCATTTCCGCCCAAGCTTCACGAGCGCGAAACCTACGCTTCCGAGCACGTAGTTGAGGTTGCGGTGATTCGCCATGCCCATCTCCCGCGCCAAATCCTGGTAGGTGACATCGTGCTGAGCGAAAGCTTGGCGCACGAGCAACGGCAGAGCGACCTCCGCACGTTGCTGATAGAGCTTAGGGCCGGGAAAGGGCTTGGCGTGGCGGTGGGCTTTCACGGGGCTGGACTACCTACCTTGAGTCTCGCGCGTGCGGCCCGCAAGTTCGCTGCATGGGCTTGTCCCGCGAGGAGTGGGGCGGAAAATTACTTCCGGAGCTTGGGCCGCAATTTCTTCACTTCACGGATGAGTTTGTCGGGCTCGATCCCGAGTCCATCCGCCAGCAAGAAAATCGTGGTGAGGCTGGGCTGCCGCTTGGAACGCTCCAACAGGGACAGCGTGGTGGGATGCAAACCGGAGCGCTCGGCGAGGGCTTCATGGGTAAGCCCCTTTTGCTGGCGAAAACGGAGGAGGACGTGGGCGAAGGCTTCGGTGGTATCCAAGCCGGGATTCTAAAATTTGTTGACCCTGATTGACACAGACAGTAGTCAGGATGGCCGCACCGACACGCAACGCATGGATCGAAGACTTTTATTGAACCCGACGCTCCCCCTTCCACTTGGCCCGCGGCCCGCGAGACGAAGGAGTGCGAGTTTTAGGAAATTTGACTTTGGCCCGGCGCAACGTCGCAAGGGGAGCGAGCAACTGCCACGCCTCCAAGCCAAAGGGCTTCGCCAGCCGTTCGACCGTCTCAACTTTGATCTGGGGTTTTCGACCACCCTCCAGCTTCTGATAGAACTTGAATTCGAACCCGACGATCTCGGCCATCTGCTCCTGAGTGAAATCGGCCCGCAGTCGGAGGTAGCGGAGATTTTGGGCGAGCCGGAGAGTAGGAGTCACTGCCCATGCTAGCAGTCGGATCGGCTTGTCTATGACCGCACGATGATACTCCTATTACAGATGCACAAAAAATGCGCAGTCATCGGCATTGAGCGGGAAGATGCCCTTCCGCAAGTTGACTTAAAGTGACAGAAAGCCCCACCCCGCCAATGTCCCAACGCACCCTGCTTGTAATCGACGATCAATCTTCCGTGTGCACGTCGCTGGCGTATTTTCTGGAGCTGGCGAACTATCGTGTTCTGACGGCGGAGTCCGGTGCAGCGGGGCTCGCGCTGGCCGAACAGGAGTCAATCGACGGGGCGTTGATCGATGTCCATATGCCGGTGATGAACGGCTTTGACACCTGCCTGCGGTTGCAGGGCCAAGCGCAGACGCGCGGGCGAGCGCTCCGCGTGTGGTTCATGACGGGAGCATTCTCCGGCGGTTTTGAACGTCGTAGCGCCGATCTCGGCGCGCTCGGGGTCATGCAAAAACCGTTCAATCATCCGGCCTTTTTGGCCCGCCTCGAAGAGGGCTTTTCATCGCCGTTGCCGCCGGTTCCTTCCGACGCCCCTTCAGCCACTGGTGGGGCAGTGGCGCACTCTGCCGTATGAACCGCGGGGCGCGGGAACGGGCGCAGCCAACCAACGCTCACGGACGGAAGGCGCTGCGGGTGCTTTGCGCGGAGGACGACGATCCAATCGCCTTCCTGGTAAAGAGCGTGTTGGAGCGCGAGGGGCACCACGTCGAGCGCGTGGCGGATGGCGAGGAGGCGCTGGAGCGAATCACCGCCGACGTGAAGTTTTTCCACCTGCTGATCACAGATCACCAAATGCCCCGCCGATCGGGTCTGGCGCTGGTCTCGAAACTTCGCGATACCGCGTTCTCCGGCACCATCGTCGTTCACAGCTCCCGTCTGCGTGATGCCGAGGTCGAAGCTTACCGCGCACTGGCCGTCGATCACATTTTGAGCAAGCCTGTGCAACTCGACGCCTTGCTGGCGATTGTTCGGCAAGTGATCGAAAGCACGCCATGAAACGCCGAGAGCGCCGACGACACGTGCAGGCTTCGACGAAGGCGGTGGTCTGTGAAGCCTGACGAGATGAACCGTTTGCCGACGAAACCGACCGCGCGTTCGATCACGGCGCTAGCCGCCGCGATTCGGAGATTGCGGGAGCGGCTTGAGTTGAGCCAAGGGCAGTTCGCGCGCGAAGTCGGCGTTTCTCAGCAGACGGTATCGGATTGGGAGCAAGGTAAACGTCTGCGCCAATTTCATGTCGTTCTGCGACTCATCCGGCTACTCGAAAAACAGTGATATGATTTCGCGGGCCGGAGAAGAGGCCAAAAGAAATATCATACCCGCATAGGCATTACTGCCACAGTCATGGATTGAAATGTGAGGGTGCAATGCGCCAGCCTCGATGCCATGCGCGATGCGTCCCTCGATCATCATCTCACGGTGCTCATCGCCGGCCTAAGGCAGTGCCGGATGTTCGCCGGATTGTCGTCCGAAGATCTCGCGACCATCGCGGAGGGCTGCCGCATCCGCAGCCTCGAAAAACGCGAGGTGCTGTTTCGTGAAGGCGAACCGGTGGATGGTTTTCACGTCATTCAACTCGGTCAGGTCGGCATCTTCTTTGTCACGCCAGACGGGCGGGAGCAGATTTTCTCGGTGTTTCGCGCGCCCGAGAGCTTCGCCGAAGCCGCGATGGCGATGGACCGCTATCCCGCCAACGCGATGGCTCTGGAATATTCACGGGTAATCCTCGTGCGCAAAGCGCATTTCCGCGATGTCCTGAGCCGGAAGCCCGACCTCGCGCTGCAAATGCTCGCGTCGATGAGCCTGCACCTGAAGGAACTGCTGCGATTGCTGCAGGACTCGCGAGGGCGTCAGGTCGAGTCGCGCCTCGCCGAATGGCTGTTGCGGCAGAGTCCCGCCGCCGCCGCCGGGTGCCCCGCGGTGTTTGATCTGCCCGTGGCGAAGAACGTGCTGGCCAGTCAAATCGGCGTGACGAGCGAAACGCTCTCCCGCACCTTTGCCCGGCTGCGGAAGGAAGGGGTCATTCGCGTAGCGGGTTCCAGAATCTATGTGCTCGATGGCGCGCGCCTCAGGGCCTACGCCGGAGCCACGGCGTGAACGTGGCGCGCCGGCCAAACCGGCAGGCAACTTGAGCTGCATCAAGTCGGTCGGGAAAATAATTTCCCTCGCGTCCTAAACCGGTTACCGTTGGGCCATGCCCTACGTCAAAGTGCCAGCGATTGCCACGGATAAAGCCGCCGTCGGTGTCGGGTCGTCCTCGGCAGCCGATGTCGCCACTCCGTCTTCCACCGCCGTCGAGAACCGCGCGATGATCCTTGGCGTCGCGGCGTCGGCGGGCCTGGCGCGAGGTCCGGCCTTCATCTGCCGCTGCGACGAATCGGTCGTTGTGCCACGACGCGCAGTGGCTGACGCCGAGGTGCCGCAGGAAATCGAGAAACTCGAAGCCGCGCTACGTGCAGCGGACGGCGAACTGCGCGTCTTGCAGAGCCAAATCCAGCAAAGATCGGGCAACGCCGAGGCTGCGATTTTCGCGGCGCAGGCCGAGATGCTACACGATCCCATGCTGCGGAAGGAAATCACGCAGCGCTGCCTCCGCAGCAAAATCAACGTCGAAGCGGCCGTGAGCGACGCCGCCGAAAAACTCACTGCGGCGTTCAACCAGATCGACGACCCGGTGTTCCGCGAACGCGCCGCCGACGTGCGCGATGTGGCGCGGCGGTTGCTCGGTCATTTGCTGCACCACGAGGAGACGACGATCCGGGATCTGCCCGCGGGAAGCATCATCGTCGCGCGCGAGTTGTTGCCATCGCTTGCCGCCAGCCTGGACCAAAACAAGGTCCGCGGCCTTGTGGCCGAGCGGGGTGGCGCCACGGCCCACGCGGTGATTCTCGCGCGCTCGCTGGGAATCCCGACCGTCATCCATGCGGATGGCGCCACCCAACGAATCAAACCCAACGATCATCTGATCGTCGACGGCCTCGCCGGTCGCGTTTTCATCAACCCAACGGCTGACATCCAACGCGAATATGACCGGCTTCAGGTGGACCTGGACGCGCGGCGTAACGCCTTGAAAGACCTGATCGACGTGCCCGCCGTGACGAGCGACGGCGTGGCGATCAAGCTCAATGCGAACGTCGGCAAAGTCGCTGACGCTGCGATGGCGGCGGCCTTCGGCGCCGAGGGCATCGGACTCTACCGCACCGAATTCGCCTTTTTTGCACACGCTCAGTTTCCGACCGAAGAGCAGCAATATCAGGTTTACCGGACCGCGGCCGATCACGTCCGTCCGGGCAACGTGGTTATTCGAACCCTCGATGTCGGCAGCGACAAGCTGCTCCCGTATTTCCCGCTCCCGGCCGAGGCTAATCCATCGCTTGGGCGTCGCGGAACACGGCTGCTACTGGGTCATCCGCAAATTTTGCGCACGCAGTTGCGCGCCATCCTGCGGTTGAGCGCCACGCATCCCGTATCGCTCTTGTTTCCCATGATCGGCGGCGTTGAGGAATTCATCGCGGCGCGGGCGGCCGTCGAAAGCACGAAGGAGGAGCTACGGCGCGAAGGTCAACCGTTCAACGCAGGCATCCTGATCGGCGCGATGATCGAAACGCCCTCGGCCGCAGTCACCGCGCGGTGGATCGCGCGCGAGGCGGATTTCCTCAGCATCGGTTCCAACGACCTCGTGCAATACCTGCTGACGACTGATCGCACGAGCATGGAGATGGCGGCCTACTACGAGCCGCTGCATCCCGCGGTCATCCAGTCGCTCAAGTTTGTGCTCGATGCGGCTGCGGCCGAAGGGAAGGCCGTCTCGCTTTGTGGCGAGATCGCGGGCAACCCTGCGTATACCGCCTTGCTGCTGGGCCTGGGCGTAACGTCATTCAGCGTGGCGCCGGGAGAGATTCTGGAGATCAAACGTGTGGTGTGCTCACTCAGCATGGCCGCGGCGCGGCAATTGGCGGCTCGGGTCCTCGCCGCCGGCACCATCGCCGAAGTCAAGGCCTGCCTGGGCGTGGCTGATCGATGCGGTGAGGCCGCCGCACACCCCGTGTGACCAAGTGGCGGAAATCATCCACCGCATGATCGATGAACCTTCATTGATCCTCGGAGGTGGTCTGACCGGGTTGTCGGGCCGAGGACTGGCGGCCCTGCCAGGGCCGGTTAGGCGACACATCGATTATGCCGAACGTCATCTTTTCGGGTTCGGAATCGGGCCGGGTTTCTGCACCTGCGTCATCAGATCATCGTCCCATTGGCCAGAAACTTTGACTTGAGCCTCCGCCCCCAGCAAGACGGCTTCGGCCAGTTGGTGATTCAGATAAGCGTAGGTGCCAGGCTGGCGGAATCTATACATGGCAGCCACCGCACTGCCAGCCGGCACGAACCAAGTCTGATAGTCGCGTTGCGGAGGGTTGGCAAAAGAGCCACCCATCCAGACATAGTCGGCGTGCCCGCCAATCAAGTGTATCCGGGTATCCAAGTCGGCTTGACTGTGAATGAACAACACATTTTCGCCGACGTTGGCCGTGAGCGCGTGCTCTCCCTCCAGCGCCCCCACACTGCCCTCAAACACCTCGAAGGTTGGAGTCAACGTCTTCATCAGCCCGAGCATGTCGCCGAAATTCCCTCCCGCCGCTGCGTAGCTTTTGTAATTCCCGTCCTTATCTTGGGCGAGATAAAAGTCTTGCTCGCCAACATAATAGGCCTTGTCGTAGTGCAACGGGCGTCCCTGCCGGTCCGTCAGCCCCTCGCGGGGAAGCACCATGAGCACGCCGTTCATCCCCGAGGCAACATGCAGCGGAATCATGGCGCCGCCCGGTGCGCAGTGATAGACAAATACGCCCGTCTTGATGCATTTGAAGCGAAGAACGGCCTCCTGGCCGGGAGCCACGTAGGTCAACTCCGCCCCACCCAGCGCCCCGGTCGCGGCATGAAAGTCTATATTGTGCGTGAGTGAGTTGGTCGCCGGATTGATCAAGGTAAGTTCCAGGTAGTCATTTTGGTGCACCACGATGATTGGCGCAGGCACGCTGCCGTCGTAGGTCAACGCCCAAATCATAGCGCCCGGTGCCACTTGGATCTGCTTTTCGCGCACCGTCAGGGTGACCTGCACGATGCGGGGTGGGTGTTGATCCGCCTGCTCGTGCGCGGGTAAATTGGGCGGCGGCACCAGCGTTTCCGAAATGCGTTCAAGTGGCGGGGTTGCGGCGACTGCTGTCGCTGGCAGCGCGACCGGCAGCAAGGCTGCTCCAACGCCAAGCAACAGATGTCTGATCGCGGTCGGCCACCGCGCTGACTCGTTGCACCGGCCCCGAATTGTCCGGATCGGCAGCAGGTCACCGGTCGTTGCCGGCATGAAACTTGCCTTTTGGGTCGTGAACACCAAGGCGGACGGTTTCATAATCTTGGAATGGTTTTATGCGTTTGGATCCGGATGAGGCCGAGCGTGGATATAGAACATGGACCGCCGGCGGGCGACCGTGGTTCAAAGCAATATGAGATTGAGATCGGGTTTTGGCAAGGTTGGGGCGGCTGTTGCCTCGGCAAGAAGCTTGTTGCGCGGGCTTGTTCGTGCAACACGCAGGTCCCTGTAGCCGGCCTTGGCGTGATGGCGCCCACGGGCTTTGATGGCTACGCGGTTGATTGCATCTCCTTTTTGATCTTGCGATAATTATAAGCGAAACTGACCGCCAACAGGATGATCATGCCCAGCATTGCGACGATGCCTTCACGGGTGGGGAAAAGCCCCAGGGTTGCGATCCGGGGGAAGCCCGCGAGCGGATGGATGGGCAGATAGCCTGCCTCCTGCAACGCCGCCACGCCTTTGCCGGTCAGAACTATTGCCAGCACCGCAATCAACGTCGAGCTGTAGGCGAAAAACCGGTTGATCGGTAGCGTGCGACTGTAGCGCAGCATCATCCAGGCGATGACGAGCAGGGCAACAACCGCCGCCGCGGCCCCTGTCAAAACGATGCCGCCATTTCCGTGATGCCAGATCGCGGCATAAAACAGGATGGTCTCGAACACCTCGCGATAGACGACGAGGAAAGACAAGCTGAACAGAAGCCAGCCCGCACGGCCGTTGAGCGCGTGGTTCAACTTGCCGCGAATATAGCGCTGCCACGCGGCCAAGCTGCTCTTGCCATGCATCCAAACCCCGACCCACAAAAGCACGCAGGCAGCGAAGACCGAGCCAAAACCTTCCGTCATCTCCCGGCTCGCGCCGCTGATGTCGATGAAATAGGTGGCGGTAGCCCAGCTTAGTGCGCCCGCCCCCAGAGCCGTGAGCCAACCGCCATGCACATAGGGCAGCACGTCGGCGCGATTTGTTTGCCGCAGGAAGGCGACCATCGTGACGACGATCAAGAGGGCTTCCAACCCTTCCCGCAGCAGGATCGTGAACGCGCCGAGGAAACTGGACACAGCGGACGCTTCGCCAGGAGCGAGGGCCGATTCCGCGGCGGTGAACGGCGCGTCGAGCGCGGCGGCCTGGCTCCGCACTTCATCGAGCGGCCGGCCCTCGGCGATACCGGCACGCAGCTCACCCATCGCCCTTTCGATTCGAACCATGAGTGCGTGGTCGCGCGCCGACAGGATTGGCTCGACCGGCTCGAAGCCATCAAGATAGGCCGACAGCGCCAGATCGGCCGCCCCTTTGCGGTCGCCCTTGGCGTAGGCCGTCAGCGCCTCGTTCAATCGGGTGCGGGTGAGCGCGACCGGGCCGGTCGTTGACTCAAGAACCGCCGCCGGGTGACGACGCAAATAGGCGGTGACGGCGTCGGCTTTCCCGACGCCGATCCCTTCAGCCAGCGAAGCCGGCGTTGTGGTGACGATGCTTTTGAGGTCGATCCGGGCGCGTAGCGCCGAATCACTTTTCCATATCCACTCGCCTTCGGATGCCAAGCTTGCCGGGTAAGCGAAGGCGCTGACATAGAGGGCCAAATCCCAGCGGTCCTGCGACGGCAGCGCGGCAAAGCTGGCCATGCTGGTGCCGGGGATTCCCTGCTCGATAACCTGCTCGAGCGCGAACACACTGCGCTCGCGGGCGCGTTTTCGGGCGGTAAAGGCAATGGGTGGTGGTTGCAGGCCTACCGCAGCCAGACCATGGCCGTCGCCGTTCGGGCCGTGGCAGCTCGCGCAGGATCGAGCGAACAGCTTTCGTCCGCGGTCAAAATCGAGTGGCTTCGTCGGTGTGATTGGCACCGGGAAGACCCTGATGAGGTCGGTTGCCAGCGAGCGTGCTGCCGCCGCAACGGCAGCGGGCTGCGCTTTGCCGCCGATGAGGCCCTGTAATGCCGCCACCTGATGCTGTAGATGACGTTTCGCATTGGTAGCCGGCAAGGTGTCGATCCGCTGATGGGCGGTTGCCGCGAATTCCGTCATTTCGGCGAATTCACTTTGGCTGATGACCTTGCCATCCCGAACTGCTCCAGGGTAGTCAACGGCGATGTAGTCGAGCAGGCGCCAGGCGACTTGCACCGAAGAGGTCTCGGCGCGCAACTGAGCGGGTGCGAGCGCGCCGATAAGCAACGTCAGGACAAGCATGAGATTTCCCATGGGAACAGGTGGTTTCAGCATCGGCAATTCCTTCTGCCTCCGGCTGCGGCCCATCATTCTAATCGAGCCGGTCGGGCTGAGGCGACGGGACGATCAAGGCGGATTCGAGTCCAGGGGTCTCACGCTCAGTTCGTCGACCAGCAGATTGTCGGGTGTTTCCACTAGCTAGTGTAGTGTCCCGCAAATAGGTCGGCATAAGTGCGAGGTAGTGGGACGGGCTGTTTTCATGCGCGTCGGGGCGTTTGGGCGTCGTTTGCGTGCGTGGGTTTGGGTTGCATGGAGCCCGGCGAGATCTGCTCGAGGCGTTGGCGGGCGCGGGCAATTTTTTCTAGGAGAGACTCAACGCTGGCGGTCCACACGAAAGGTGCAGGAGCAGCATTCCAAGCGGCGAGAAACTCAGCGATCGCGCGTTGCAGATCGCGCACGCTGTGAAAAACACCGCGACGCACGGTCTTCTGACTGAGTTCGGCGAACCAGCGTTCAATGAGGTTGAGCCAACTCGAGCTGGTGGGGATGAAGTGCAGCGCAAACCGGGGATGCCGAGCCAATCAGCGCTGGACGCGTGGGTGGCCGTGGGTGCCATAGTTATCGAGGATCAGGTGCAGGTGTTTCCCGGCGGGGAACTCGGCGTCGAGCCGTTAGCCGTTGGAGGAACTTCAAGAACTCCTGATGCCGGTGCCGGGGATAGTAGGGTGTGATGATGGCCGCTTTGATCAAATGGGTTTGTTTTCTTGGTTTAGATCAGCCCGAGCGCCACCATGGCTTTGGCGACCTTGATGAAGCCCGCGATGTTGGCGCCGTTGACGTAGTTGCCGGGTGTGCCGAATTCTTCCGCCGTCTCGTAGCAACGCTGGTGAATCCCAGTCATAATCGCGGACAGTTTTTTCTCGGTAAATTCGAAATCCCAGGCGTCACGGCTGGCGTTCTGTTGCATCTCCAGGGCCGAGGTGGCCACACCGCCGGCATTGGCGGCTTTGCCCGGACCAAAGGCAATGCCGGCCTTGAGGAAAGCCCGCACGCCTTCGGGCGTGGTGGGCATGTTCGCGCCTTCGGCCACGGCAAGGCAACCGTTCTTGATCAGTTTGGCGGCGTCCTTGCCATTCAATTCGTTCTGCGTCGCACAGGGCAACGCAACCTCACAGGGAATTTCCCACAAGTTGCCCTTGGCCACATAGCGGGCGTGTTTGCGATGGAAGACGTAATCTTCGATCCGCCGCCGTTCCACTTCTTTGAGCTGTTTGATCAAGGCGAGATCGAGGCCTTTCTTATCGTGGATCAAACCGTTCGAATCGGAACAGGCGACCACCTTGCCGCCAAGTTGCTGCAGTTTCTCGATGGCGTAAATGGCGACGTTACCGGCACCGGAGACGATGCAGGTCTTGCCCGCCAGTGACTGGCCGCGCACCCGGAGCATTTCATTCAGGAAAAAGACCGCGCCGTAGCCGGTGGCTTCCTTGCGGGCGCGGGCGCCGCCCCAGTCCAGACCTTTGCCGGTGAGCACGCCTGACTCGTAACGATTGGTGATGCGTTTGTATTGGCCGAACAGGTAGCCGATCTCCCGCGCACCCACACCGATGTCGCCCGCCGGCACGTCCGTGTATTCGCCCAGGTGCTGGTAGAGTTCCGTCATGAAACTCTGGCAAAAACGCATGATCTCGCTGTCCGATTTGCCCTTGGGATCGAAATCCGAACCGCCCTTGCCACCGCCGATGGGCATGCCCGTCAACGCGTTCTTGAAGGTCTGCTCGAAGCCCAGAAATTTGATGATGCCCAGGTAAACCGAGGGGTGAAACCGGAGCCCGCCCTTGTAAGGTCCCAGGACGCTGTTGACCTGCACGCGGAAGCCGCGGTTGATCTGCACCTGGCCGCGATCGTCCTGCCACGGCACTCGGAAGATGATCTGCCTTTCCGGCTCGCAAATACGTTCGATGATCTTGTGCTCGCCGAATTCGGGATATTTCACCAGCACCGGTCCGAGTGATTCGAGCACTTCGCGGACGGCTTGGTGGAACTCCACCTCGCCGGGGTTGCGTTTAACGACGGCTTGAAACAAGCCTTCGATTTTCTCGTCAATTATCTCTGACATGGTGATAAGATTTTATTGAGGTTGAATGATGGTTCAATGCGGCAGCCCGATGCCGTGGACATGGGCGAGATAGGCGCCGATCTCCCTCGCGTTCGCCACGAAGGCGCGTCCGTTGGCTCGTTGCACGTTGAGCTGCGCCGGGAGAATTTGCGGCACGGTGGCAAGCACCAGAACCGGGCAGCCTTGGTTGGCCTCGCCCAGCAGTGAAATCAACTCCGGACGAGGACGCGGAAAATCCACGTAGTGAATGTCGATACTCCGCTTGAGTTCGGGATAAAATTCAAGAATGCCAATGACCTCGGCGCAGCCCGGGCAATAGTAGGTTTTGCCCTGATCTTGGAAGTCTGGCTTCAGCAGATACAATTGATCGTGGTTCATGATGATCTTCCCCTTGGGATTGCGACGGATTGGGTCCGTCAGATTTTCAAAAGCTCTTTCAACTCGGCCCTTGGTTTCACCAGGCTGGCCAGGGAGTAGCAATCAAGCA
The DNA here is from genome assembly GCA_937902925.1 of uncultured Opitutaceae bacterium. Taxonomy (GTDB): domain Bacteria; phylum Verrucomicrobiota; class Verrucomicrobiia; order Opitutales; family Opitutaceae; genus CALFNN01. The sequence continues at coordinate 45,941 of CALFNN010000022.1, read as the reverse complement.
CAGCGAAGAACGCCCCACTCGCTTCCTTCAACGCTTGTCTTAAACGGCAGGCCGGAAAAATGCGGCAGAGCGTAGCGGGGCCATCCTGACAATCTACCATGGCGTCATTGGCTTGCGTGAGGCGAATGACGGCTCCGAGACTGGTTTTCTCCGGCGGCAGCGCGAGGCGGAAGCCACCGCCCATTCCGCGGCGGGTGGCGAGAAACCCCGCCCTCCCCAGCGCATGCACGCCTTTCGCCACCAGCCCCGCAGCGAACAGGAGCGAGAGCGCGCCGGTGAGACGGAAGAACCACCGCAGGTCCAATCGCCACGTGCACGTGAACAGCAGGTATCCGAAAAACGCTGCCGCCGCGAGACCCAGCAGCGAGCCTCCGATCGTCTGCGCGGTCCCGGCATCGAAGGCGGATGCGGTAAGAAAAATCGCCAGTTCGAGTCCCTCGCGCGCGACCGCGACGAACATCAGTGCGAACACCCCGCGCCGGCCCGGCACGCACACTGCCTGCCGCACGTCCGCTTCGAGGCCGACCTTCAGTTTGCGCGACTGACGCGCCATCCAGACGATCATCCAGGTGAGCAACCCAGCCGCGACGAACAGCGTGGAGCCTTCAAAGATCGGCTCGGCCCGACCGGTGAAACTCAAGCCGAGTGCCCGCAAGGCGACCGCGGCCAGAACGCTTGCCGCGACCGCGGTGAGCACGCCCAGCCAAGCGACCCGTGCGCAGTCGGGGCGGCGGATTTTCCGCAGCGCGCCAAGCACGATGCCGATCACGAGCGCGGCTTCGGTGCCTTCGCGCAGCGCTAGGAGAAAACTCGAGAGCATGGCTTTATCCGGCGCTCACGCCGCGTCGCCGCCGTCGTTGCCGATCGCCTCCACCGGGCAGCCTTCGACCGCCTCTTCCGCGAGCGCGATTTCCTCGGACGTCAGTGGCTGGCGCCGGACAAATGAATAGCCCGATTCGTCGTGGCGGCCGAAGATGGTCGGCGCGGTTTCGCGGCAGAGGTCGCAATCGATGCACTGGGCATCGACATAATAGCGGCCGGGAACGTTCTGGGGGAGGCGGTCGGAGGGAATAGCCATGGTGGTGTTGGATTCGAGGCGAAGATACACCCGGCGGGCTTGCGCGATAAATTCATTAGTCGTATGGATTGATGCATCACATGAATGAGTATCTTCCGACCACGCCGTTCGATCTCTACGAGTTGCATCTCTTTCACCTCGTCGCGCAGCACCGCAGCTTTACCAAGGCCGCCGAGGTCGCCGGCGTGACGCAGAGCGCCGTCACGCGACAGGTGCAGGGCATCGAGGCGAGCCTCGGCCTGAGTTTGTTCGAGCGGACGACCCGCAACGTGCGGCTCACTCCTGCCGGCCAAGCCTTGTGGCGCGAATCCGTCCGGCTGGTCGGAGACATCGACCAGACGCTGAAAACACTACGCGAGGAATTCACCGGTGCGAAGAAGGAGATTCGAGTTGGTGTGTCGCGGTCAGTTGGGCTCGCTTATCTGCCGGGATTTTTTCACGCGAACCTCCGGCGGCTCCCGCAGGTGGGCTACCGCGTCTTCTACCTGCCGAGTGCGGAGATATTGTCGGGGCTCGAAGCCAACGAACTCGATGTCGGCGTGTTGTGCCCGCCGCGGCGGCTGCCGCAAACCGTGCGGGTGACGCACCGGTTCAATGACACCTTCACTTTGATCGGCGGCGCGGTGGCCGCCGGCGAATTCGCAGCGCAGGCGACGAGGCGGGCGAACCGGGTCGCATGGATGAACCGACAGAATTGGCTGCTGCTCGATGAACGGGCAAACACCGGCCGCCGGCTGCGCACGTGGATGGCCCGACAGGGCTGTGCCGTGCCGCCCGGCATGCAGTTGCCGGGCTTCGATTTGATCATCAACCTCGTCGCGCTCGGGATGGGTGTCGGGTTCGTGCCGGTGCGCGCACTCGCGCTCTATGGCGGCAAGCGGTCGTTGCACCGATTGCGCTGGCCGGATCGCTTCGTCCGCGAACTGGTCGTCGTCGTGCGGCGGCACCGAAAGTTGCCGGAGCACCTCGCGCAATTCATCGACAACGTGTTGTTCTAGGCGGCGCTTCACCGCCGTCATGCATTCGCGCCCGCGAAGGCTAACCGATGTTTTGCCCGGAAGTCAGGTTCGTATTGACCTGCATCAAGGCGCGACGCGGCGGTTGGTGCGATACTGCCACGCATGAAAGGCCAACCACACTCGCCAACGCCCCTCGACGATCGCGGCGCGGCGCCGGCGGTCGCGTGGCCGACGGAACTCGACGCGCGTGGCTCTGCGCCGCCGAACCAGTTGAAGGCCGTCCTCGCCGCACTGACCGCGATCCCGACGGGCTATCCTCAGTTTCTACGTAGCAGAGTCGAGCCGACCCAACTCTTGCGAGCGCTGGCCGTCCATGCTGTCAGCGCCGAGACCGGCGAACTGCCCGATGGGACTTGGCGAACCGTCGTGCGACGCCAGGCGGCAACTCCTCCATTTTGAAACCAGGTGCGCCCGTTCGCGCGCCGTTCAACCCGAAATCATGAAACCACAAACCACTGAAACCACCTCCGCGGCGGCCCTCGAATCCGAAGTCGTGTTCGATGTTCGCCCGATTCCCTGCCGCGTTAAGCACGCCCAGATTTTCCAACGCTGGTTCGATCTGCCTGTCGGCCAGCATTTCATTTTGCTCAACGATCACGATCCCGTGCCGCTGCGCTATCAATTCGACGCCGAGTTTCCCGGCGCGTTTTCGTGGGAATACGTGGAGCGCGGGCCGGAGGATTTCCGCGTGAAAATAACCAAGCTCCAGCCCGTCGCCCAGCCGGCCGCAGCCCGGGTGGCCGCACCTGCCGCCTCAAACGGCGTGCAGGAAATCGACGTGCGCGGGCTTGAGCCGCCCGAACCGCTGGTCCGGATTCTCGATGCGCTGGAGTCGTTACCCGCCGGTGCCACCTTGCGCGCCCACACGGACCGTGAGCCGTGCCACCTATTCGGCGAGGCCGGACAACGCGGATTCCGCCATGACTGCAATGAACAGCCTGACGGCAGTTGGATCACCACCCTCGCGCGCGCCTGATTCGCGGCCAGCCCGCCCGGCCACGCATGTCCGCCCGTCGGCATTCTCGGGCAACTGGCTCGCGACGCAAGGCCGCCTGCCGCTGGCGTTCATGGGACTTGGGCTGGCCTGGCTCGTGGCCGCGACCGCGCTGCTCGTGGCACAGCCAACGCTGCTGAGCCTGCCGCACCCGCATCCTCAGGTCGTCGCGCTCACGCACGCCTGGGTGCTGGGTTTCTTCGTCACCGTGGCGTGCGGCGCGGTCTATCAACTCGCTCCCGTCGCACTCGGGACGACGCTGTGCAATGAGCGGCACGGCTGGTGGCACTTCGGGCTGCATGCGGTCGGCGTGCCGGGAATGGTGTATTCATTTTGGCGCTGGGATCTGCGGTTGCTCGGGCATTTCGGTTTTGCCGTCGCACTCGGCATTGTCCTCTTCGCCGTCAACACGTGGCGGACGGTGCGACACTCGGGCCGGCGCGGCACGGTCGCCTGGTCGCTTACGCTCGCAGCCGGGTGGCTGATGACCACGGTTCTGGTCGGGCTGCTTTTGGCGGCGAATCGTTATTGGAATTTCATTCCGATCGACCCGGTGGCTCTGTTGCGCGCGCATGCGCACCTCGGGCTCGTGGGATTCTTTTTCACGTTGCTGCAAGGGGTGGGGTTTCAACTCGTGCCGATGTTCACGCTCGGCGAAGTGCGCGACTGGCGGCTGGCGAACCTCGGCCTCGGCCTATCGCAAGCCGGTCTACTCGCACTCGCGCCCGCGCTGGTCTGGCACTTCGCGCCGCTCGGGCTGCTGGCCGCGCTGGCCATCACCGCCGGTATGATTTGTTCCGGGGTCGGTCTCAGGCGTGCGCTCGCCACGCGCAAGAAGCGCGCGCTCGATCCGGGAACGCGTTCGTTCCTGCGCGGCGGCGTGGGCGTGTGCGCCGCGGCCATCGCGGGGGTTGTGCTCGTGTCGCCGGGTTCACCGTGGGGCTCGGCGCCTGGCGGATTCGGCGCGATGGTCTACGCGATCCTCGGGCTCGCCGCCGGACTTTTGCCCTGCATTGCCGGAATGATGTGCAAGATCGTGCCATTTCTCACCTGGATGCGCGCCTACGGTCCCCGCGTCGGTCGTGGACCGACGCCGTCGGCGGGTGCATTGACGCATCCACGGATCGAACGCTGGGGACTCGCGCTGCAAGGTATCGCGGTCGCGCCGTTGCTGGTCGGGGCCTGGACGTTGAGCGAACCGTGGCTCCAGGTCGGAGCTTGGTTGCTGGCAGTGGGCGTGGCGCTGTTCGTCACCGATATGCTTGGGGTTTTGAAACACCTCTGGGCTGTGCCCGCGCTGGCGCCCGCGACGAAACCTGGAGGTGCACGATGAGCGCAACACCCGATTCGGCGGCAGTCTGGGAGGTGCTGCGCTCGATTCCCGATCCGGAATTCGGCATCAACATCGTCGATCTCGGGCTCATCTACAGTGTCGAGTGCAACGCGGGCGACATCGCCGTCACGATGACGCTGACGACACCGAGTTGCCCGTCGGGCGGCTGGATCTATGAAGGGACGAAAGAGGCGCTCGCGGGATTGCCCGGCGCAAAGAGCGTCGCCGTCGCGATGGTGTTCGACCCGCAATGGACGCCAGAGATGCTGAGCGAATCGGCGCAGCGGCAACTCGGCCGGATCGATTGACGGAACCGCCAGGCGAAACAACGTGCGGCCATGAAAGAACGACTGAATTACGCGGAAGCATCGCCGAAGGGATTCGAAGCCATGCGGGCACTCGAACTCCATGTGCGTCAATCCGGCCTCGATCACCGGCTGCTCCAACTCGTAAAGACGCGGGCATCTCAGCTCAACGGCTGCGCCTACTGTCTCGACATGCATACCAAGGACGCACGCGTCGCCGGCGAAACGGAACAGCGCCTCTATGCGTTGAGCGCATGGCGCGAGACGCCGTTTTTCGACGCACGCGAACGCGCCGCGCTCGCCTGGACCGAAGCCGTGACGCGTCTCGGCGAGGACCACGTGTCGGACGAGATCTACGCCGAGGTTCGGCCACAGTTCGATCACCGACAACTGGTCGACCTCACGCTCGCTATCGTTGCCATCAACGGCTGGAACCGCCTCGCGATCGCCTTCCGCAAGGAACCGGGCACCTATCAGCCGCCGCCGCCCACGACGCGTTCGGTCTCATGAGTGCGCCGCGCCCGACGCCGTCGATCGCGATCAAACGTGTTTACGATCCGCCCGCGGCGACGGACGGACGCCGGTTGCTCGTGGAGCGGCTCTGGCCGCGAGGGATGAAAAAAGAGGCATTGAAGCTAGATGGCTGGCTGCGCGACGTCGCGCCCAGCACGGCGCTACGTGAATGGTTCGGCCACGATCCCGTCCGCTGGGAGGAGTTCCAACTCCGCTACCGGGCTGAACTTGAGGCGAATCCGGAAGCGTGGCGACCGATCCTCGACGCGACGATGGCCGGGTCGGTGACGCTGCTCTTCAGCTCCCGCGACACCGAGCACAACAACGTGGTCGCACTCCGCGCCTACTTGTTGCTGAAGCGCGGGCGCAGGTTGCGGCGGAGTTGAGCGCACCATCGCGACCGCGCTCGGACGCCGCCATTCCTCACAATCGTGGCAGATCTCCGGATTTTTCGCTCGGCGGGCGATCACGTTGTTTGCACAACGAACCAAACCCGTCGATCTCCTGTCGCGCAAGCCGGTTGATCACACCGCGCAACTCCATGAACGCGGTATCGCGTTCGCCGGGATCGAGGTCCGGAATCTCCGCTTGGATCAGCACCAGCGCCTCGAACAATGCCTGCGTGCCAGCGCGAAAATAGGACAGATACGGATTTCGGCCGCACGCGCACTCGGGTGCGATCACCGGCCGAGTGAAAGGTCCGCGATGCAGCGCCGCAAATACAGCGTCGAGCGTTTCATCGAGGAGAAAGACGAGCGTGCTCGGATTGCCGAGGGGCGTATTGACAGGTTCGACGAATAAAATCTCCAACCAGCGGGCGCGAATTTGGGCGCGACGCGCGCGCAACGCGTTTTCGAGGTCAATTTTCATTTGGAACGAAGTGTTTCCAATCAATCCTCGGGCAAGAGCGCCATTCACTCGCTTGGCATCGCGTCCGTCGGCACACCCCACACTTTTTCTGCCGCCTTCCGTCGATTCTCTTCCTCGCGTTCGCGCACCCGTTGCTCCGCCGGCACGGCGAACACCGCCTTGCCTTCGAGGACGCAACCTCGCCGCCCGGGCACGCAATCCGTTTTGAGACGAAGGCAGTGGTCGTCATCGATACGAAAATGGGGGCAAGAAAAACTCATCGGTAGTCGGGTAGAGCGCAGCGCCCGGCTATCCGGGCGCTCGGCATTGTTGGAAGACTACGCGAAGCTGTCGGCTGCCGCCTTGATCTGCATCAAGTCGATTCGCGTCCGGAAAACGCGAACAAAATGCGGTCCGTCCAGCCCAGGCGGTTTGGTAGTCGACCGATTGCGCTACGTTTAACCCGTTTTTCCGGCGAACGACGTCTGTCTTCGGTAGGAATTTGGGTTTCATTCGCCAGCCACGCGGGTGATGGTGGTCAGCACGTCGGCGGCGCGCCAGCCGTTGCCGCGCCAGATTTCGACGACGCGGCCATCGCCACCGATCAACGCGGTGCAGAGCGTGTGATCGAGCGTTGCGCCGTTGCGCTCGGTAAAGACCGCGAACGATTTTACGAGCGCCGCAACCTCGTCTTTCCCGCCGGTGGCGAACCGCCAGATGGTCGGATCGGCACCGACGGCCTGGCCATAGGCTTTCAGGATGTCGGGGCGGTCGAACTCCGGGTCGAGCGTGATGCTCAACAACCGCACATTCGCCGCGAGCTTCGGATCGGAAGCGATCGCCTTTTGCAGTTGCGCAAACCGCAACGCCATCGCGGGACAATATTCGGGCACCGGGCAGCGGGTGAAAATGAAGGTAAGGACGGTTAGCCGCCCGCGGAATTCGGCGGACGCGAAGGGCCGGCTGTCCTGATCGATGAACGAAAATTGCGGCACGGCATCACCTTCACGGAGGCGACCACGCGTCGCCGTCGTTGGCTTTGCCGCAACCGCCGGCGCCTCATGGCCACTCACCTTGAAGTCACCCACGGTCGACGCAGTCTCGCCGACGCGGAGTTGAAAGCGGACCTTGTCGCCCGGCTTGAGCGACGCGGCGTCGGCGGGATTCGCGACCGTAAAGGCCATGGTCATCGCCGGCATGAACCCAGGAATGTCGTCGTGGGCGATGACGAGCCGGCCGTCGGCGAGAGGGGCGCGGATCACACCCGCGACTTCGAAGACTTGGTCGGCCGCTAGCGTGCGTGAAACTGGGAAGCCTGCAATCAGGGCGGCGAACAAAAAGAGAGAGCGCAGTTGCATGCCCGCATTATGGCAGAACGGGAAGGGCGCGCCTTGATGCGCATCAAGCCGGCGTTGGATTCGCCGCTTCGCCTAAAAGCGGCGTGCCTTGACGTGGATCAAGGCGGCCCCGGCGCATCCGGGCTATGCTTGAGCTATTCCTATGAAAACCACCTCCCGCATCTTTTTTGGAACCGCCGCGATCGCGGCTCTCGCGCTGGCCGGCTGTGGTCGGTCGCAACCTGCGGCGGACACCGCTTCGACCGCCGCCCCCGCAGCCGAGGCGAACTCCCCCGCTGCCGCCAAACCTGCCACGGGACGTGCCATCGCGATCACGGCGAACGACACCATGAAGTTCAACATCACGGAAATCCACGCCAAGCCCGGCGAAGCACTGGCGGTTACGCTTACCAACGAAGGCACGGTGCCGAAATTCTCGATGGGCCACAACTGGGTGCTGCTGGCCGAGGGCACCGACCTCAACGCATTCGCCAGTGAAGCCGCCACGGCGGCGGCGACCGAATACGTGCCCGTCTCGTTCAAAGACCGCGTCCTCGCCTCGACGAAGTTGCTCGGCCCGAAGGAATCCGCCACGGCGCTCTTCTACGCTCCGACGAAGCCGGGCCGCTATCCGTTCCTGTGCGCGTTTCCCGGTCACATGCAGGTCGGAATGAAGGGTGAACTGATCGTCGAGTAACGGCACCGACGAACATCAACGACCATGAAACTACTCCAACAACTCATCGCCCCGGCGGCCCTGACCGGCGCGCTTCTGCTCTTCACCGGTTGCAACCCTCCCGGGAAAACCACGGCGTCGTCCACCGCCAAGCCAACCGAGGTGAACTCCGCCGCGGCGCGCACGTGGGTGGCGCCCGGCGACAAGGACGAATTCTACCTGTTCTATTCCGGCGGGCACTCGGGCCAGGTGTTTGTCGCCGGCCTGCCGTCGATGCGACACATCACCACGATCCCGGTGTTCGGGCGCTATCCGGGCACCGGCTATGGCTATGACGAAGAGAGTAAGAAAATGCTCGGTGACTATACGTGGGGCGACGTGCATCACCCGGGGCTTTCGAAGACCGACGGGCTTTACGACGGTCGCTGGCTGTTTGTGAATGACAATGCCAACAACCGGATCGCCCGAATCGATCTCCGTGATTTCAAGACGAGGCAGATTCTCGGACCGATTCCCAACTCGATGGGCAACCACGGCTCGTCGTTCGTCACGGAGAATACGGAATACGTCTTGGTCGCCACGCGCTTTTCCGTGCCGCTGCCGAAAGGCCGCTATGCGGATCCGAACGACTACGCCAAGGAGTTCAACGGCGCGGTCAGCGGCATTCGCGTCGATCCGAAGTCCGGCGAGATGAGCGTGGGCTGGCAGATCATCACGCCGCCCTTCGACTGGGATCTCGGCTCGACCGGCAAGGGGCCGAGCAGCGGCTGGGCGTTTTGGACCTCCTACAATACCGAGATGGCCCACGATCAACTCGAGGCCAACGCCAGTCAGGGCGAACGCGACTATGCGGCGATCGTGAATTGGCGCGCCGCGGAGGCGGCCGTAAAGGAAGGCCGGGCCACGCTGCTCGACGGTGTGCCGGTGCTCGATCCCGCGAAAGTCCCGGGCGTGCTCTATTATTTGCCCGTGCCAAAATCGCCGCACGGCATCGACACCGATCCGTCCGGCCGCTGGATCGTCGCTGCGGGCAAATTGCAGCCGATCGCGTCGGTGTTCGATTTCACCAAGATCCAGGCGGCGATCGAGAAAAAGGACTTCGAGTCCGAGTTTCGCGGCGTGCCAGTGATCCGACACGACGCCGTGATCGAGGGTGAGGTGCCGGTCGGCCTCGGCCCCCTGCACACCCAATACGACGGCCAGGGCAACGCCTACACGTCGCTGTTCATCGAGTCAGCTGTGGCCAAATGGAAAATGCCGCCGTGGACGGCCGAGGAACGCGCCGATCTCAACAAGGTGGTCCTCGATAAGATCACCGTGCACTACAACATCGGCCACCTCGTCATCGGCGGCAGCGAGACGAAGCAGCCTTACGGGAAGTATCTCGTGGCGATGAACAAGCTTTCGAAGGGGCGCCATCTTTCCGTCGGTCCGTCGCAACCCGAGGACAGCGAGCTTATCGACATCACGGGAAAGAAAATGCAGGTGCTCTACGAAACTTTCACCGAACCCGAGCCGCATTTCGCGCAGATCCTGAAGGCCGACACAATCAAGCCGATCGAAGTTTATCCGAAGGCGGAGAACACCGATCCGGATGCCGTCTGGGATGCGAAGGACACCGGCGTCACCCGCCATGGCCGCGTCGTCGAGGTGAAGATGATCGCGATCCGCAGTCACTTTACGCCGGATCGCATCGACGCCCAGGAGGGCGACGAGTTGGTCATCCACGTGACGAATGTCGAGCAGACGCCGGACATGATCCACGGCCTCGGCATCGTCGAGCAAAACGTCAACCTCGTCATCGATCCGGGCGAGACGAAGACGGTGCGGCTGACGATGAAGAAGTCCGGGGTGTTTCCGTTTTACTGCACGAACTTCTGCTCGGCGCTCCACCAGGAGATGCAGGGCTACCTAGCCGTGAAACCTGCGAGCCTCGCGGAGAAGTAACGCTCCCTGTCGGTCCGAGCGCGGCGGGCGCCCTTCGCCTCCGCCGCGCGACCGTCCTCAGTCACCGTCATGAAAAAGCTCTTCCAACGGGAATCTGTCTTCTTGCGTCGCTCATTGAGTCTGCGCTCGCGACTGCTCTTGTTGGTGGCCGCCGCGACGGTGGTGGCCGCGGCGTTTTTGCCGCTTTGGCAAATCCGACTCGTGGCACCGCAATATCAAGAGGGTTTAGCGCTTTATATCTACACCCACAAACTCGTGGGAGGAAATCACGGGCAGGACCTTCCCGAGATCAACATGCTTAACCATTACATCGGCATGAAGCCGCTGGTGGAGGAGGATTTCGTCGAGATGCGGTGGATGCCGTTCGCTTTCGGCGTTTTTGCGCTGCTCTCGCTGCGAGCCGCGGTGATCGGCCGCATGCTCAGTCTCATCGATCTAGGCGTGTCGTTCAGTTACTTCACATTCTTTTCCCTCGGGAGCTTTTATTACCGACTCTATACTTACGGCCATTCGCTTAATCCGCACGCGCCGATGACGATCAAGCCGTTCACCCCGATCCTGCTCGGGAGCCAGAAAATCGCCAACTTCGTCCAAACCAGCCTGCCCGAGGCCGGCGGCGTGCTTTTCACGTTGTTCCCTATCCTGATTGCTGCGGCGATCTGGTGTTCACGAAAGGAGGAGCCATGAGGCGCCGAGTTCTGGCGCTGCTCGTCGCACTTGCGGTGCCGCTGCTGTCTTCTGGTGAAACGGCGGGAGATCGTCTGCGCACCAAAATCGCCGGGGCCGCTCCAGGCGCGGTGCTGCGGGTGGAGGCCGGCACCTATGACGGAGTCTTCGTTATAGAAAAGCCGCTGCACCTCCTCGGCGCGCCCGGTGCGATCCTCCGCGGCGACAAGCGGGGCAACGTCGTCGCCATCCGTGCGCCTGACGTTGAAATCGCCGGTTTCGTCATCCGCGGCTCCGGCCGCAATCTCTCCACCGATGACGCGGCGATCCACATTACCGGAGCGCGCGCCCTCATCCGCGACAACCGCATTTCTGACATGCTGCACGGCATCTACGTGCGCAAGGCCAACGATTGCCGCATTCTCCGCAACGTCATCATCGGCGACGGTGCGGCCAACGAGGCGGTCGCCAATCCCGTCATGGCAGGGCTCAAAGCCGGCGATGCGGCGAGCGGCGAACTCTGCAGCGTGCCCGACCCGCAGGACCGGCGCGGCAATGGGATTCACCTCTGGAATTCGTCCGGTCATCTCATTGCCGGTAACACGATTCGCGGCGTGCGCGATGGCGTGTATTTTTCGTTCACCGGGCACACCCTGGTCCGCGGCAACACCATCTCACAGGTCCGCTACGGGCTGCACTACATGTATTCCGACGAAAATGTCTTCGAGCGAAACGTGTTTTCCGACAATGCCGCCGGCGCCGCGCTGATGTATTCCAAGAAACTCGTGTTGCGGGCGAATCGGTTCATTTCGAACCGCAGCCATCGCGCCTACGGACTGCTGCTGCAGTCGATCGACGACACCCGCATCGAGGAAAACACGATCGAGGGGAACACCATCGGGCTGTTCATGGAAAACGGGAATAACGACACGATTCGCGCCAATCGCATCGCGGGAAACTACGTCGGCCTGCGCGTGGGCGACAGCACGTCGGACAGCCGTTTTTTTGAAAACACCTTTACCGGCAACATTCATCCGCTGGAGACGAGCGGCACCAATATGGCCAACCTCTGGGCCGTCGCCGGCCGCGGGAACTACTGGGACGATGCGGTGAGGCTCGATCTCGACCGCGACGGCGTCGCTGATCTGCCGCATCGCGAGCCGGATCTTTTCGGCGCGTGGCGGCGCACGTTCCCCGCCATCGGGCTGCTTTCCGCGAGCCCGGGCGAAAGGCTGTTGCGCCTGATTCACAGCCGCCTTGCGCTCCCTGACCTCCCCGGCATTACCGATCCGCGCCCGTTGGCGATCGCGAACGTCCTGCCATGATTCTGACGCGTAATTTGACGAAGTCGTTTGGTTCGCGGCATGTGCTTGCCGGGCTGGATCTCGTGGCCGAACCGGGTGTGGTCACGCTGCTGGTGGGCGCAAACGGCGCGGGCAAAACCACGACGCTTCGCCTGCTCGCCGGTCTGGCGGATCCCGACGGCGGCACCGTGGCCATCGCCGGCTACGACTTGCGGCGCCACCGAACTCCGGCGCTGGCGCAGCTCTCGTTCCTGCCCCAGGCGCCGCGGTTTCACCCGCGGCTGACGACCGGGCAAGTGGCGGGATTTTACGCGCAATTGCGCGGACGCGATCGCCGCGCCGCGACTGATGCGCTCGAGGCGTGGGGTCTCGCGGAGTTCGCGCGGATTCCAACGGGCAAACTTTCAGGCGGTCTGCGGCAGCGGCTGGCCCTCGCCGTTTTTGCACTCGCGGATGCGTCGGTGTTGTTGCTCGACGAGCCTGGGCTGAGCCTCGACCCGGATTGGCGGCAACGGCTCCAGCAATTTCTCACCACCGAGGCGCGGCGCGGGTGCACCGTTCTGATCGCCACCCATCTGCTCGGCGAGTGGGAGGGCCAGGTCGATCGCTGCCTCGTGGTCGCCGACGGGCGTTGTGCGGGCGAAATCCCACCCGACCGGCTCCGCGAAGGATTTTTCGCCCGCACCGGTATTCCGGGCGAAGCTCCAAGCAGGCTCTCCGTCTGCGGCTGAAAGCTCCGATGAATGCCCGCCCGCTGCCTTCGTTTTTCACCGTCGCCCGCGCCACCGTCGGCCGGGAAGTGTTGAGTCACCGGCTCAACCGGTTTCTACACGCCTACATATTGCTCGTGCTGACGGCCGGGCTGCTGCCGTTGCTCACGCCGGGCGACGCGCTCGCGCGCGGCGCAGCGTGGTGGCTGTTACACGCCGTGCTCTATGCGGTTTCGCTTTCGGCGTTGTTACTCGGACTCAGCTCGGCGCACGCGGAGGCGGATGAATTCACCTGGCTACTCGGCCAGCCGGCGGGGGTAGGCCCATGGCTCACAGGGAAGGTCCTCGCGCTCATCGTTCTCGTGATGAGTGCGGCGGCGTTACTGGGCGTGCCGACGCTCTTGGCAGGCGGCGGCTCGCGTGAACTCTTGCTGGCGACCGGCGGTGCGGCCGGTGTCAGTGCTGTATGTGCGCTGGTCGGACTCGCGCTGGGCTTCTGGGTTCGCGACAGCGTGCGCGGATTGATCGCGGCGGTGGCGGTATGGTTCGTGCTTTTGTTTGGCACCGATCTCTTGCTCCTGGCGATGGCGGGGGCGCCATCGATTCAACAGAATCCGGATTTCTGGGTCGGGGCGATGATGATCAATCCACTCGATGCGTATCGCGTCACCGTGCTGTTCTCGGTCGAGCGTGCGGCGTTCAGCGGCATCGAGGCCGGGCGGCTCACCGGCTGGTGGGTGGCGCACGCGTCCGTCTGGCTCGCCGTGGTGTTTACGCTTTGGGCGACGGGTTCGGCTGGCGCCGCGTGGCTGGGCGTGCGGCGCCGGACCGACAGCTGAGTTCGTCGAGACATTCGCGGATCGATGGGGACATATGGCTTCGCGGTCGAAGACCGGCAGCCGTTTGAAGCCAGCGGCAGAATCAGGCGCTCACGCGAAGCATGAACCGCCAGAAGACGGATAGCTTTGTCCTCTCCGGTTTTGAACTCCGACCCTTTCCGGCACGCCGGGTTTTTCGGGGACTTCGACCAACACGTCGCACGTCGAACAAGATCGCGTGAAGCTCTGACTTCCGGTTTGCGTCGGAATCGGTGGGCTTTGGGGCCGAGGTGAATCGTCGACACCAGCGCTATTTTTAGCGTTTCAAGAATCTGACAAAATGCTTGACTAAGTGTGAATCAGTATTCACTTTATTATCGGGCCAGCCAAGCCAGCCATGGTGAGAATGAAGAACCGCCTATAGAACATGTCGAAAATGACGGTGAATCTGGCCCAACGAGTGACCGAGTTGCTTTTTATCGCATAAGCGAACGTCGATTCACATTATTAACATGCGCGCACCCAACACCAAGACCGAAGTCCGGCAGGAGCAGATCGCCCAGGCCGCTCTCGCCCTGATCGGCCGCAACGGCGTGGCGGGCCTGAGCGTCGCCGGCGTCGCCAACGAGGTAGGGGTCGTTCCCTCCGGTATTTACCGTCACTTTCGAAGCAAGGACGAAATTCTGGATGTGGTGCTCGATATGATTTCGCAGCGGCTGCTGGGTAATGTGCAGGCGGTCCGCGTAGAGGTTTCTGATCCTCTGGATCGACTTCACCGCTTACTGCTCCTCCACCTGGAGCTGATCCGGAGCAACGGCGGTATTCCCCGCGTCGTGCTCTCCGAGGAGATCTTCGCTGGTCAGGGCAGACGCCGACTCAAAGTTTATCGGATGATTAGCAATTACCTCAACGAGGTGGCCATCCTGGTGCGGGAGGCGCAGGCGACAGGGCGAACGCGGCCCGATGTGTCTCCCGACGCCGCAGCCGTCATGTTTTTAGGTCTGATTCAACCGGCGGCCATCCTGTGGATGATGAGCGACGGCAAATTTGATATAGGCCAGCACGCGGAGCACGCCTGGCAGCTTTTTAGCCTGATGCTCGCGCAACCGGAAACCGCCCGCGCGGCTACGCCGCCCTGCGGTCCACAGAAGAAAACAACGATTGGGAAAAAGGGAGAAGCGGGCGAACGACCATGATCTTCACCTCCCTTGTGCTCTTGGCCCTGACGTTGTTTGTAGCCTGGGACAGTTCTCTGAACGCCGGTCAGCATCGACTCTCAGGCGCCGCGCAACCGTCGAATCGTCGGAAACTCGGTTTCGCCCGGCGGCGATGGGCGCTCGCGCGGTCGAGCTCAGTCTCGACGAATACCCGCATGGGCAACGAACTCGTGCTGACGCCGGCGTATTGTCCCGCTGTCGCGGAGGCGGGCCTCGTTGCGGCAGGCGTTGCAGACGCTCCGAGTTCGGGTTCTGGGTGGTCGGAGGATTTGGAATCTGTCTGTGCCCGGCGTCCAGCCGGATGAAAGGAGCAAAGTATGAAGCGACTAACATTGATTGTCTGCGGCCTCACCGCCGGGATTATGCAATCCAGCGTGCAGCTGATCGGGTCCGAACCCACGAATCTCTCACTCGCCCAAACGGTGGCCGAAGCGATGAAGTCCAGCCCTCGTCTCCACGCCCAAACGCATCGCGCAAACGCCGCCTCCCGGGAGGCCGAGGCCGTGTCTCGCAGCCGCTACGGCGAACTCAACGCCACCGCGTCCTACGGCTATTTCAACGACGATCAGATTTTGCGCCCCATGTCGCGCGAACTGGTGAGCGGCGGCCTGGCGACTCTGCCCTTCGATCGCAGCCAGGCTCATTACGGGCTGCTCTACGAGGTGCCCTTGTTTCTGGGCGGTCGGCTCCTGAATCAGGTCAAGATTGCCGGCCTTGAAGCGCGCAAAGCGGAGGCAATCCAAGACGGCACACGTTGGCAGATCCGTTTCAACGCCGTTTCACTCTACTCGGCGGCGCAGGCGCTTGACCGGGTCTCGACTGCCTTGGGCAGCCAGATGGCGGCTTTGGAACAAACCAAGGCCCGGCTTCAGGTGGCCGTGGCTGCCGGAAAACGTCCGGAACTGGATCGTCTGAAGCTGCTCGATGAACTGGAGAGCACCAGGGCGCAGCTCGCGAACGTCGAAGCAGATCGCACGAGAGTGGGCGCTTTGTTGCTGGCTCTTTTGGGCCGGGATCCCGCAGGCGTGCTCGTCGTAGACCCAATGTCCGAAACGCCCGCCGCTCTGGAGCTGTCGGCTGACGACTTACACGCCGGGTGGGGCGGCAACACCACCGTGCACGTCGCTCAATTGGAAAAGGAGCAGGCGGATTACGCGTCAAAGGTGGCGCGCAGCGCCTTCCTCCCGCGAGTGACCGGCAGCGCAAATTATCTCGAGCACACCGCATTCAATATTGACCGGAATCTGGAGACTTGGGGCGTATCCATCGGCGTCGTCTTCCCCGTGTTCTCCGGCACCGCGGACGTTCAACGGCTGAGAGCGAGCCGGGCGCGATTTGCCGCCGCCGAGCAAGCGGTGGTGCAAGCCAAACTCAACGTCGCGGCCGAGTTACAGGAAACGCTGGCCCGGCTTCGCGCCAGTCAGGCCGGCATCGTGGCGGCCGAGGCGCGGGTGGCCGCCGCTGCGGAGGCGGCGCAGATCGAGCAAGTGCGGTATGACACCGGCGCCGGAATCATCGAAGACCTGCTCCGGGCACGAGCCCGCGAAGAAAGCGCTCACGCCGCACTCGCGACCGCGACGGCAGACCGCAGGACCACCGCGGAACGCCTCAATACCATCGTCGAAAAAGAGATCGTTAAATGAAAACCAAAATTGTTGTCACGCTCATCGCTGGGTTGCTCATCGTGGCGGGCCTCGTTGCCGTGCGCGTGCGCCGCGTGCATCAAAAGGAGACCGCACCGTTGGTGCCAGCCGTCGTGCCCGCTGTGGAAACGGCGCGAGTAACGGCGGAGCGTGTCGTCCAGACCCGGCACGCGCTTGGGATCGTTCTGGGGGCGGACGAGGCCGACGTGGCCCCACAGGTGATGGCGCGCATCATGGAGGTCAACGTGCGGGAAGGCGATCCGGTCCAACCCGGCCAGATCCTCGCTTTGCTCGACGACCGGGAGTTTCAGAATGCGTTGGCCGAGGCCGAGGCGATGCAGACAGCGGCGCAAACTGCCTGGGAGGTTCAACGCGACGCCACCGCGCGCGACCAGCGCCTGCTTGAGGTCAAGGGCATCGCGCAGGAACAGTGGGACCGCTCCCAAGCGACCGAAGCCGCCGCGCGGGCGCAACTGCAGGTGACGGAGAAACGCCTCGATCAGGCCCGCATCCGCCTCGCCTACTGCCGGATCACGGCGCCTGTTGACGGCGTGGTAGCCCGACGCCTTGCCGATCCCGGCGACCTCGCCGTGCCCGGCAAGTCGTTGTTCAAATTGATCCGGCAGCAATCTGTCCGCGTGCGCGCCGAGTTGCCGCCGGAAGATCTGCCGGGGCTGCGGCCGGGGCTGCCGGTGATCTTGAGCGGTGCCGGAGGCACGCTGACTGCAACGGTAACGCGCGTTTTCCCGGCGATGAGCGACAATCATCTCGCGGCACTCGAAGTCGATGTGGCAAAGCCTCCGACGGGCTTTGTCTCCGGCGCCACGGTAGGCGTGGACGTTGAAGTCGGCGCCAGCGAAGGGCTGTCGGTCCCGGCCGAGGCGTTGCTGGAGGGTGTGACAGGTGTCTGGGTGTTCGTCGTCGATGCGCGGCTAAACGTGCACCCCGTCCAGGTGAAGGTGCTCGCCCGTTCGGCCGACAAGGTCGCGGTCGTCGGCAGTGCGTTGCAGGCTGGGGCCGCAGTCATCGTGGCTCGTCCCTCGCGCCTCATGACCTTCGCGGAGGGCACGATTGTCGCCGTGGTCCGCAAAAACAACCGGAGCGCGCCGTGAACCTCGTCGAACGCTACCTAAAGAAGCCGCACTTGGTCACCTCACTGGTGCTGCTGGCCGCCGTGGTGGGCTTTGTCGGCTATCGTCGCATGCCGGTGAATCTCTTCCCGGATTCCGAGCGTCCGCAGATCGCCGTGGTGACGGTTTACCCCGGCGCTTCCTCGGGCGATATGGAAACGCAGGTGAGCCGGACGATCGAGAAGGAACTCAGCACGATCGAGCAGGCCCGCCGCGTGACGTCCATCAGCAAGGACGAAGTCTCCGCCGTGACGGTGGAGTTTGAATACGCCAAAGGCCTCGAGGCCGCAGCCACCGACGTGGCCAACGGACTGCAGAAAATCAAAGCCCTCCTGCCGGACGGCATTCGTCCGCCGGCGATTTTCAAGGTCTCCTCGGCCACACCGGCCGTCATGACCCTGGCCCTGCGCCCCAAGCCCGGCTCGCCGCTGGATTTGTCGATGGTCCGGCAATTGGCGGACAACCCGATCAAGGAGCGCCTCCTGCGGTTGCCCGAGGTGACCAATGTCGAGGTCTTTGGTGCGCAGCAACCCGTGGTGCGGGTGACACTCGACCGCGACCGGCTGGAACGTTTTGGCCTGACCGCCGCCGACGTGAGCCAGCGGCTCGCCGCTTTCAACGCCAATCAGCCCATGGGTCTGCTGATTAACTCGGACAGCCAGTTTCTCTTCAAACGCACGGGCGAGTTCGAGAGTCTGGCCGACGTGGGGAACATCGTCGTCGCCCGGCGGGCCGGCGGCAACATTCACCTTGCCGACATTGCCTCGCTGCATCGCGGGGTGCTGGACCCGCAGAGCGCTTATCACGGCAACGGTGAACCCGCCATCGCGATCAATATCCAACGCGCCAACTCGGGCAACGCCCTGCGCACGCTCGCCGACGTGGCCGCCGTCCTGCCGGAACTGGCCCGCACCTACCCCGGAGTCGACTTCAGCATTCCCGACAACCAAGGCGAACTCATCGAGCTGTCCGTCGGCAACATGCTCGATGCGCTCCGCGACGCCGTGATCATGACGGTGCTGGTGATCTTTCTGTTTTTGGCGGACGTGCGCGGCATGCTGCTCGCGGCGATCTCCATCCCCTTCACCTACCTGCTGACCTTCGCCGCGATGTGGCTGATCGGCTACGAGTTCAACATGGTGACGCTCACCGCGGTGATTGTCGCCGTCGGCATGCTGCTCGACGATGCCATCGTGGTGCTCGAAAACATCGAGCGCCACTACCTCGAAAAGGGCATCGACGCCCGCGCGGCCGTCGTCGGTGGCACGCAGGAGGTCATGCTGGCGATCTTTTCGGGCACCTATGCCACGATGATGGTGCTGCTGCCGATCATCTATATCGGCGGTTACGTGCAGACCGTGATGCGCCCCCTGTCCCTCGCGCTCGTCGTGGCGCTGGCTGCGTCCTACTTCGTCTCGGTGACGGTGATTCCCTTGCTGGCGCCGCTCCTGTTGCGGCGCAAAGCCGGCGCGGGCCGCAATCGTTTCGAGCAGCTGGTCGCCGGTTTTGACCACGCCATCGTCGAGCCCATCCGCGATTTTTATGTGCGGCTCACCGGATTTGCCCTGCAACACCGCGGCTGGTTCCTGCTCGGGGCGTTCCTGATGCTCGCCGTTTCGTTGCGCCAGATGCCGTTGGTCGGCCGCGACCTCATGCCGCCGATGGATGCCGGCATCATCAAGGTCAGCTTCGAAACCGACGCCAACACGTCCCTGCAACAGACCGAGAAGATTCTCTCCCGCATGGAGGAGCTTGTCCGCCAACGACCGGAAGTGCGATCCGTGTCGTCGCTGCTCGGCTCGGAGCCCGGCGTCATCTCCTTCGGCGCGGGTCGCCTGCCCCAGCAGGGCACCATGACGGTGCATTTGCAGGATCGCTTCCACCGCGAAACCTCCATCTGGGAAATCGAAGCGGCGCTGCGCACGGAGTTCGACCGCATCCCGGGTTTGAAGAGCGTGGACGTCTTCGATTTCGGAGCCACGCCGCTTTCCACCATCCGGGCCTCGGTTGACGTGATGCTAGCCGGTCCGGATCTCGTGGAACTCGACCGCCTCGGCACCGAGGTGGAACGCCGGTTGCGGGGAAACCTGCGCGGCGCCACGTCCATCTCGCGCTCCTGGACGCTCGATTCGGTCGAAGTCCAATTCACCGCCGATCCCGAGAAACTTGCACTGCATCAGATTTCACCGGCCGCGGTGACCGGCCAACTCGCGGGCGCCGTGCGCGGCATGCCGGGGTCGATTTTCCGGGTGCCTAATCAGGACGGATTGCCGCTCTGGGTCCAGTTGCCGGGAGTCCAGCGGGAACGCGCCGCGCAGCTCGACACCTTTCCCATCATAACTCCGACCGGCCGCGTGCCGCTGGCGGCGCTGGGGACCGTCGCCCAACGAATCGTGCCATCGGTCATCACCCGGCAGGGTCTCGAACGCACCCTGGACATCCAGGCCTATCGGGCCCGGCAGCCGATCTCCCATCTGCAGGAAGACGTGGATAAGGCCTTGGCGGACCTCACGCTGCCGCCGGGCTACACCCTGACGCACGAAGGCGAGATCAAACAGATGAACGAGTCGTTCGTGCTCCTCCTGCAGGCCCTCGCGCTGGGCTTGGTGCTGCTGTATTTCTCCTTGGTCCCGGCGTTCAAATCCTGGGTGCATCCGCTGACGATCATGTCGGCGATCCCGCTGGCTCTGATCGGTGCGATCTGGAGTCTTTTACTGGCGGGCAAGCACAGCTGCATGCCCTCCATGATGGGCATAATCCTGCTCGCCGGCATCGTGGTGAAGAATTCGATTTTGCTGATCGACTTCATCGCCGCCGCCAAGGAGCGCGGCGCCAATACCCACGATGCCCTGATCGACTCCGTGCGCATCCGCACCCGGCCGATCCTCATGACCGCCGTAGGGACCGCGGTGGGCATGCTGCCCATCGCGTTCGAATGGGCGATTGGCCTGGAGCGCCTGTCGCCGCTCGCGGTGGTGGCCATCGGAGGACTGCTCATCTCCACCTTCCTGACGATCGTTTACGTGCCGATCCTGTATACACTGTTTGATGACGCCGCGTCGGCCTTGCGGCGAGTGTTCAACCACGGGACCTCGGCGATCCCGACTTCTGCCACACCACCCGCAGCCGCACCGTAGCCGGCCCCGATGCTTACAGCCGTCCCTGCCAACAGAAGTGGCAATACCGCGTTTCAACCCAGTCACATCATGAAAACGAAAACCAAGAAGTCCCCAATCCTCCTCACCGTCCTTACCGCGCTGGCGGTGGGACTGTTCTTCGCGCCTTCCCGCGCGCAGGCGCACTGCGACGGCCTCGACGGTCCCGTCGTCAAAGCTGCGCAAAAGGCGCTGGCGGAAGGCAACGTCAACCTTGTCCTCATCTGGGTGCAAAAGGCCGATGAAACGGAGATCAAGCACGCGTTCGACCAGACCCTTGCGGTGCGCAAACTCAACCCCGCGGCGCGCAAGCTCGCCGACATGTATTTCTTCGAGACGCTCGTGCGCATCCATCGGGTTGGTGAAGGCGCGTCCTTTACCGGACTTAAACCCGCCGGCCGTGACCTCGGCCCCGCCATCCCTGCAGGCGACGAGGCTTTAGAGACCGGAAACGTCGACCCGGTGTTGAAACTCCTTGCGGAGAAAATCGAGCATGGCCTGCGCGAGCATTTCAACGGAGCGGTGGAGAAAAAGAAATTTGCCCGGGACGACGTCGAGGCCGGTCGCGAGGCTGTGAGGGCTTACGTCGAATACATTCACTACGTCGAAGGCATTTATCAGGCGGCCACCCGTGCGGCGCACGGGCATTTCGCGGAGAACGATGAAACGCCTACCTCAGAGCATATACACGAGGAAAAGTAACAATCGGAAACGATTCACCGTGGGCCGCATCGCCTTCACACGGTGAAGACCAAAATCGACGAGCGCCCCGCCGACCGTGGCGGCCAGACGGACGTCGCGGGAGAAGAAGCGGCGGCCGACCCAAGCGGCATCGGGCCGCCATCGCGGCGCTCGGGAGGGTGAAATTGCCGGTCTGTTGCTAGAAAGTGACGGCGAGCCGGATCCAGCAAGTGCGGCCGGGTTCGTTGATGCGCGTCGTGACCGGATAGCCGGTGACGGCCCCGCCGCTGCGGCTGAGGTGTTCGGCGTAGGTTTGGTCGAAGAGATTATCGACGCCCGTGGTGAGCAGCGCGTGAGCGTTTACCCGCCAGCCGGCGTTGAGCGAGAAGACGGCGAAGCCGCCTGTGCGGCCCAGGTCTTGGCCGATGATCGTGCCTTGGTTGAGCGCAACGCGTTTTTGCGCAGCCACGAGGCGCGCAAGGCCGCCGACCGACCACGCGGACGCAGCGAAGGCGACCCCGAGACGAGCTTCGAGCGGCGGTTGCTGGGCGAGAGGCCTATGATCGGTTTTGTTGCGGCCGCGCACGGTCGCGACGCTGGCGTCGAGTTTCCAATGGTCGGCGAGCGTATAGCCGAGGCCCGCTTCGCCACCGAAGGAGGAGGCGTCGATATTGCGGGTGACCGTGGCCATGCTGGTCGTCATGCCCATGCCGCTGCTCTTCGGCACGTTGGTTTGGACCAGGATGTAGTCGTCGGCGGCGTTGACGAACACGGAGACGGAGCCGGTGAGAGGTCCGCGCCGATAAGTCAGGCCGGTGTCGAGTTGCGTCGTTTTTTCCGCCGCGGCGTGGAACGAACTCTTGGTTGCGAGGCTTTCGTTGGTCATAAGCTCCCAGTAGTCGGGCGAGCGTTTCGTGTAGCCGACTCCGAGGTAGACGGTCGCGGGCATGGCGGCGAGATCGTGTTCGTAGCGGACGAAGCCGCCGGGGTGAGTCTCGCGGCGCCGTTCGTGGGCCGTAGGATTTGGCGTCGAACCCATCATGCTGGCGATCACGGCGCGCCGATCCTCGGCGCGCCACGCATCGAACCGCAGGCCCGCGATGAGGCGGGCCGACGCGGCCAGGGGTTGGGTGACCTCCCCGAAGACACCATAATCGTCGCTCGTCGCGTCGGCGATGCGGGGCAGCGACTGATAGGGCATTGCCGGCTGGTTGGTCGTGCTGCGGGAACGGTGACGAGCGACGGTAAAGTCGCCGCCGAGCTTGACGGTGGTGCCGGAAGCGAGAGCGAGTTCAACGACAGTTCGGCCGCCGAAGAGACGATGATCGGGATTCGAAGCGGACGGAGTTGGACCCATCATCGACGGCGTGAAGGAGCGCAGGCTGTAGTCGTCCATCACATGGTCGACGAAGTTGTAGTAGAGCTGGGCCTCAAGCTTGGCGACCAGCGGTGAGACGGCGGTTTTGCGGAAACGAAGGCCGAAATTTTCGCGGTCGAGCTGGGTTGCATCCATCATGCTGTAGCCGTAGGCGGCCTCACCCTCACTGACGGTGGCGGAGAGTTCAACGAGAGTGCTGGCATCAGGAGTCCAGCCGGCGGCGGCTTTCACACTGGAGCGCTCGTAGTGGGAATGCACGGCGCGTCCGTCGCCGTCGCGGTAGTCATCGGACCCCGAGCGGTTGGCGGCGGCCTGGAGATAGAAAGCGGGGACGCCGGCGCGCACGTTGACGGCTTCGTCGTCGCGCCCGAAGCTGGCGAAGGTCAGCGAGCCGTCGACGACGACACCCGGCGCGGCGAAGCGATGGAGATCGCGCTCGAACAGGACGACACCGGCCGAATTACCCGGACCGTAGAGAACGGTCTGCGGTCCCTTCAGGATGGTGACGCGATCGAACGCGGCGGGGAAAATGTAGGCGGTGGGTGGGTCCATGCGGTGAGGGCAACCGCCGAGCGCGCTTTCGCCGTCGAGGAGCAGATCGAGACGCGAGCCGGCTTGGCCGCGGAGGACGACCTCGCCATCGGCTCCGCCCTTGCGGCTGACGGAGAAGCCCGGAACGGTCTTGAGAATATCGGCGCCGTCCTGAGCGGGAATGGGTTGGGCGGCGGCTTTGGTGTCGAGGACGGATTCGAGTGGCTTCGCACCGAGCGCGGTGGCGGTGACCACGAGCGGGATAAGCTGTCCGGCCGGTTCGGCTGGAGCGGTCTGGGCGCCGAGCGGGGCGATGGAGAGTGCGAGCGTGATC
Organism: uncultured Opitutaceae bacterium; assembly: GCA_937902925.1. Lineage (GTDB taxonomy): Bacteria > Verrucomicrobiota > Verrucomicrobiia > Opitutales > Opitutaceae > CALFNN01. The sequence continues at coordinate 22,323 of CALFNN010000022.1, read as the reverse complement.
GCGAGAACGGATGGGGTGACAGAATGAGAAAAGGGAAAAAATTGCATGGAAGGACAGATTCTTGAATGGATTTGCGGATGGCTGCATGGCCGGACGCGCCCGCGCGAAACACGGGCGCCGCGTAGTGCCGGCAGCGAGACGGACGCGGCGAAAATGAATCGCACGCGCGAACACGGCGGGCAGGCCGGAAGCCTGCGCTCCATCGAATTGAGGTCAGGGCGCGCGGGGGCGGGCTCGGCGGAGGGGAGCGGTCGGCGCTCGTCGGCGCCGGCTCGGGAGCGATCAGTCCGGCATACGACGACGCCGGCGAAGCGAGCACGAGGGCGCGCGGGGTGCACAAGAGCAGAATCTTGCCGGGAGTTTTCGCGTTGGGGACCCCGGCGTTGTTGGACTCCTTCTGCTTCGCGTCGGCGACGGCGTGGCAGAGGGAGCACATGGTTTGCGGCGAAAATGTTTTCGTCACCGCCTGCGCCACGGTCATGTCATGCGAGTAGTCGACGATCATGCGGCCCCACGCGAACGTCTGCACGAAATCCCATTGGCTGCCCGTGGCGAGGAGCCATGCGGCGAGCGTCAGGACGAGGGAGATTTTGTGGCGCATGCGGTGGCCGGAGCAAAAGCCGGGAGGGCGAGGCTCAAAATCTATTCTGGCGAGCGCCAGCGGGAACGAAGGAGGTCGGAGGTCGCATGAAAAAAAATCGGCACTGAAATCATCGTCGGACCGCCGTCGCTGCACAGTCCAAATCCATCAGAACTTGAGCTGGATCAAGACCGCGCGCGCGCGGGGCGGCCGGCTGGTTCCCGGGGTGGTGCGCAACGGACCCGTCATCGACATCGAAGACCTGAAGCGGAACGACACGGTCGAAGGGGCGCCCCCGACCATGATCATCGCCTACCGCCAAGGCGCTCAGGACAAGTTCACTCCTACGGCAGCGAAAGCCCCGGCGGCATTCCATCGCGGGTGATTGTCTTGCTCATTCCCTTTGTCGGCTGGGCTGGACACTATCCGGTCAGCCATTTCTCGGCGAAGCCCTGGACGCCTTGCCGCTAGGCGGAGGAGTTCGGATTCAGTTTATCCGCTGATAGGTGGCCTGCCGTGGCGCCGGCCGGCGAACAGCGCTAGCGTCAATCGGTTGAGCTGCGTGGTGGCCTTCGCGATCGCGACCGGATCAGGCCGCGGTCGGGGAACGGCGTGTGGGCTTTAGTTTGATGCCCAACGGAACGGAGGCCGAGTCGTCGTTGAGCAGATCCGCGAGTTTCGTTTTTGCGAAGGCTGCCTCCATTTGCTGCGCCACGTCGTTCATGCCGCAGTGCAATGGACAAAGGTTTTTTCCGTGCGCCTTCAGGCCCAGAGGACAGGTGTGAATGCGTTCCAGCGGATCCATCGCATTGATGACTTCCAACACGGTGATGTCCGTTGGCTCGCGCACGAGTTGAAAACCGCCGCCCAGCCCGCGCTGACTTCGCACCACGCCGGCCTTGGCGAGCAGTTGCAAAACCTTCGAAGTGTAGTCCGGCGGGGTGCGGGTGGCCTTGGCGATCTGCCGGGTGGTCTGCGAACGCGCTGGCTCCTGGACCAGCCAGATCACGGCCCGCAAGGCATATTCGGAGGTGCGCGAAATCAGCTGCATGACCGATAACTGGACATTGACATCCAATTTTGCAAGCGCACCGTTTACCTATGAATCAGATTACCGTTGAGACCACTGTCGGTGAAATTGTCCGGTCTGCGCCGGCCCGTTCACGCATCTTCGAGAGCCTCGGCATCGACTACTGCTGCGGCGGAAAGAAGCCGCTCGCCGACGCCTGCCGCGCCAAGAATCTCGATGCGGCAACCGTCGTCGCCATGCTGGCCGCCTTGGACGCCGGCCCATCCGCCGCCGCATCGTCCGATCCCGCCGCGCTGAGCCTTTCCGCGCTGTGCGATCACATCGAGCAGATCCACCACGGTTATCTCCGCGAAGAGCTGCCGCGTTTGGATTTCATGACACGCAAGGTCGCCGCCGTGCATGGTGACCATGAACCCCGGCTCCGGGAGGTGCGCGAGGTATTTGAGAGTTTCAACGCGGCCATGTCCGCTCATACGCAGGAGGAGGAAGAAAAAATCTTTCCCGCGATCCGCCAGCTGGAATCCGCCGGCGGAGCCGGAGCCGCCCCGTTGAAAGGTGCGCTCGATAAGCTCGAATCCGAACACGATCGTGCCGGCGCCGCCCTGTCCCGGTTCCGCGAGCTGACCGACAACTATTCGCCGCCGGAGTGGGCCTGTAATACTTTCCGCGCTCTCTACGACGGATTGGCCAACCTGGAGCAAGAGACCCACCAGCACGTCCACAAGGAGAACAACGTGTTATTTCCCCGGGCGCTGGCCAGCGGTGCGAGATGAAACCAGGCCGGCCGCTTCCCTTGGTCTATTCCTGCTCCGGCGCCTCCAGCGCCGCGCAGATGGCCAACTACATCGCCGTCCGGTTGGACCGGCTTAAGGTGGCCGAGATGTCGTGCATCGCCGGAGTGGGCGGAGACGTGAAGCCGCTCGTGCGAACCGCCAAATCCGGGCGCCCAATCATCGCGCTGGACGGCTGCCCGCTGCATTGCGCCGCGCAGATCCTTAAACGCCACGGTCTCCAGGCCGACAAGCATTACGACCTCAGCAAAATGGGAGTAAAAAAGACGTATCACGAGGACTTCGATCCACAGGAAGCTGCGCAGGCTCTCCAGCGGATCATCACTGATTCAGGGCTGGCGGGTCATTCAACCGCCGCCGGGGACGATACGCCTGAACCGTCCAGTCCGACCTGCTATTTGCGAGAATTCCCGGACTACTGACTTTATCAAGGTGATCGCTGCTGGGTCGGTCCCAAATCGAAAGGCCGCGGAAGAGATTTCGCCGCCGCCACCCGACGGAGTTCATTTCCTCTTTCCCTCATGAATTCGGCCTCATCCCCCATCTCATCCGTTCCCGCGGCGGGCGCGATCTGCGAAGCCTGCGGTCGCTTCGAGGCGGTGCGGATGGGTGATCGCTTGCTTTGCCCGGAATGCATAAGCGTCGCCGGCTCCTGCTGCCCTGAGTTCGGTGCTTGGGACGCCTGGTCGTCGAAGACTGGCGTGGCGCCGCGGAGCGACACGACCGAATCTCGTTCCCCGGGCCAAAACCCACCTGGAGCGTCGACCCTTTGTATCCATGCGGGCACGCATCATGAGGCCCGGATCGGCGGCGCGTGCAGTCCCATTTTCACCTCCACGGCCTACGCTTTTCCCAATCCGGCGAACGAAAACATCTATCCGCGTTACTTCAACACGCCCAACCAGCAGGTCATCGCTCGCAAAGTCGCCGCGCTCGAAAAGGGCGAGGCCGCAGTCGTCTTCGGCTCCGGCATGGCGGCAATCTCGACGCTGCTGCTGGCCCACCTCAAGCCCGGCGACCACGCGATTTTCCAAAACGATCTCTACGGTGGCACGGTGCAGTTCATCAACCGCGAGCTGACGCGCCTCGGCGTGGAGGTTTCCTGGGGTGCGGACGCGGCGGAATTCGCGACGGTCGTGCGGCCCGAGACCCGGTTGATCTACGTCGAATCGCCGTCGAATCCGCTGCTACGCTGCGTCGACCTCGCAGCCGTGGCCGCGCTGGGCCGGCATCACGCGGTGCTGACGTTTGTCGACAACACGTTCGCCACACCGATTAACCAAAACCCCCTCGGCTACGGATTCGACGCCGTCGTTCACAGCGCCACGAAATATCTCAACGGCCACAGCGATGTGAACGCCGGCGTGGTGGTGGGCGCGGCAGAGTTGATTCGCCGCGTCATGGCGGGCGCCGTGAATTTCGGCGGGATGCTGGACGCGCACGCCTGTTCCCAACTCGAACGCGGTCTGAAAACGCTCGCCATCCGCGTCCAGCGACACAACGAAAACGCGCTCGCCCTCGCTCGCTTCCTGCAAACGCATCCGGCCGTTGCCCGCGTCAACTATCCGGGACTTCCGGATCATTCTACGCACGCGCTCGCGGCGCGGCAGATGCGCGGATTCGGCGGCATGCTTTCATTCGAACTGCGCGATCCCGCCCAGGTTGATCGCATGATGAGTCGGCTTCGCGTGATCATGCCGGCATTGAGCCTCGGCGGAGTTGAAAGCTTGATTTGTGTCCCAAGTCGCACCTCGCACCGAACGATGAGCCCGGCCGAACGCCAGCGTGCGGGCATTAGCGATGGACTGGTTCGTCTCTCCGTCGGAATCGAGGAGATCGAAGATCTGTGGAAAGACTTCGAACAAGCGCTGGCGACCGAATCAATTACGCGGAACCCGCATTCCGCAGCGCCATGACGAACAGGATTCAATTGCCTCCGGCGCTGGTGCACAACGTCGTTCTGCGGCGTTTCGAGATGCGGGTGAGCAATGACCTCGCTTACTTGAGCTACACCGATGGAAGCGGATGTGTCAGCTTCGATCACACCCATGTGCCCGAGAGTCTCCGCGGGAAAGGGATCGCCGCTGCGCTGGTCCGAGGCGCATTGAAAGCAGCGCGGCAACAGCACTGGAAAATTGATCCGCGCTGTTCCTACGTCGCGGCATACATTGAGCGAAACACCGAATTTTCCGACCTCACGGGTCGGTGACCTATACCATGAATCTTCTCGGATCGAACCAAAGTTCTGTTGCCGATGGCGATCTTTCGCAGCTCTGGAATCCGAGTTCATCACGAGATGCCGACGTGCTCGCTCGCGAAATCCTCGATCTCAAGTTCAGGCTCAACGCCGTCATTCTCGCGCACAATTATCAAGTTCCGGAGATTCAAGACGTCGCGGACTTTGTTGGCGATTCGCTCGGACTGGCCCAACAAGCTGCGGCGACCCATGCAGAAGTGATTGTCTTCTGTGGCGTGCATTTCATGGCCGAGACAGCCAAGATTCTCAACCCGGACAAACTCGTCGTGTTGCCCGATAATGCCGCCGGATGCTCGCTTGAGGAGAGCTGCCCGGCAGACCAGTTGCGAGCTCTGCAAGAGACCAACCCAAACTTCTTCACCATTGCCTACATTAATTGCAGTGCGGAGGTGAAGGCACTCTGCGATGTCATCTGCACCAGTGGCAATGCCGTCAAAATCGTCGAGTCGGTCCCTGCGGACAAAGACATCTTATTCGTCCCTGACGAAAACCTCGGAGCCTGGGTCAGGGAGCAGACAAAGAGGCCGATGACACTCTGGCGTGGGAACTGTTACGCGCATGTCGAGTTTCGTTGCGACAACCTGCTGCGCCTGCGCAAGCGCTTCCCTGGAGCCAAGGTGGTCGTCCATCCCGAGAGCCTGCGCGAAGTGAGGGAGTTGGCCGATACGGTCTGTTCGACCGAGAAAATGATAACGTATTGTCGAACAAGCCCGGCCCGCCAGTTCGTGATCGTCACTGAATCGGGCATCATCCATCGGCTGAAGAAGGAATGCCCCGGCAAAGAATTCATCTGCGCGCCTACATTCGACGCCACGCAGATGCCCACCGACGGCTGCCGCTGCAGCGAATGTCGCTATATGAAAATGAACACGCTCGAAAAGCTGCGCGACTGCATGAAGAATCTCGCCCCGCGCATTGAATTGTCCGCGGAAATTTCGGAACGGGCACGGTTACCGATCGAGCAGATGCTGGCGATCTCCGCTGGAAGGATTGAGGGATCATGAGACACGATTCATTCGGCTTGGGGAAAGTCGTTCTCAGAAAAAACTTACTTGGACACGGGTGATCGCATTTCCGAAAATCATTCAGGGCGGCATGGGCGTCGCTATCTCCAACTGGAGGCTCGCGCGGTCTGTATCACGTCTCGGGCAATTGGGCGTCGTGTCAGGAACGGGCATCGAGACGATTCTTGCGCGGCGCCTGCAACTGGGTGATCCCAGCGGGGCTGCCCGTCGGGCGATGGCCCATTTTCCGTTCCCCGCCGTGGCCGAACGCGTGCTGGCGGACTATTTCATCGAAGGCGGGAAACCTGAGGGCTCACCCTTTCGCCTTGTCCCTCTGGCTTCGCTGAACCCCGGCTCACGCTTTGTTGAGCCAGTGGTCCTCGGTGCTTTCGTCGAGGTATTTCTCGCCAAGGAAGGTCACGATGGTCTTGTCGGCATCAACCTCCTCGAAAAAATTCAGCTCCCGACATTGCCGGCGCTGTTCGGCGCCATGCTCGCGGGAGTGGCCTGCGTGCTTATGGGAGCCGGAATTCCGCGCACTATTCCCGGCGTGCTCGACCGGCTAGCCGGAGGCGAACCCGCCCAGCTGAAGATCGACGTCGAAGGGGCGCTTCACGGAGAAGAATTCGTATCTGCCTTCGATCCCTCGGCATTCTGCGGTGGAATCGCACCGACGCTCAAGCGTCCCGAGTTCTTTGCGATCATATCCTCGGCAACGCTGGCCGTCACGCTGGAGCGCAAATCCAACGGCTGCGTGGACGGTTTCATCGTCGAAGGTGAGAGCGCTGGAGGCCACAACGCACCACCCCGCGGCCCCTTGCACCTTAGCTCCACGGGCGAACCGGTCTATGGCCCGCGCGATGTCCCCGAACTTGAGAAAATCCGCATGCTGGGGCTGCCGTTCTGGCTGGCGGGTTCCTACGGACAGCCGGGAAAGCTTGAAGAAGCGCTGCACCTCGGAGCCGCCGGCATCCAGGCCGGAACCGCTTTCGCCTTCTGCGAGGAATCAGGTCTCCACCCAGAGATCAAGCGGCAGTCCCTCGAGCTTTCTCGCTCCGGGCACGCGGAAATTTTCACCGATCCGCTGGCTTCGCCTACCGGCTTTCCTTTCAAGGTGGCGGCCTTGGGAGGCACCCTTTCCGACTCGGCGATTTTTGCGGCCCGCGAGCGCATCTGTGACATCGGTGCCCTCCGGCGGCCTTACCGCAAGGCGGATGGCATCGTCGGCTATCGCTGTCCGAGTGAGCCAATCGAAGACTTTCTTCGAAAAGGCGGAGGCCGTGGAGAAACAGTGGGCCGCAAATGCCTCTGCAACGGCCTGTTTGCCACAGCTGGTTTCGCGCAGGTTCGGCCTGGACACGGCGAGGAGCCAGCACTTGTGACGGCGGGTAACGACCTCCGCAGGATCGCGCAATTTCTCACGCCGGGAAAGTGTTCCTATACTGCCGCCGATGTCGTCCGTCGCTTGCTCGGACCGGCGTGAAATACACCCGTATCAATAAAACATCATGAACCACGATCAATTGTATCTCCTCAAACACGATTTTCGCGATCAGGGCGAAACCTATTACTGTCCCGGCTGTGCCGAGGTGATCGGCTTGATGGAGTTTTATCCGGCGCTCAAGCAGAGCATCGACATCCATTATGTGGATTTCCCGCGCCCACGGCCGGAGTTGGCATCTTTGTTGGGCGAGAAAAACCAAAGTTGCCCCGTGCTGGTATTGGCCACGAGCCCATCGAGCGTCCCCGCCACGCTAAAAGTGCAGCACGCGAATGGCCGCGCCTTCGTCGAAGGCGCCCGCATGATCGGCGAGTATTTGGCGCACGCGCATGGCATTGGGAATCCTCACTGACACCAGTGCCGGGCGACTTTCGGTTGTGATGCAGTTTCGAAACCCGGCGCTCCGACCACGGGCCGATTCACGTGCATCCATTGAAGAATTTTCCTCTCGCCGGTGCGGGGTTGCCTTCTGCGAGCCTCGCGCTTTCGTGAACCACTTCCCCGTCCGCCATGCTTAGCACCCTCAATCTCCGCGCGCTGATCGTCGCGTCGCTTGCAACGCTCCTGTTGATTGCCGCGGTCATCATCGGCTCGCGCAATCTCCAGAATTTTGACGGCGCGCTGATCGCTTATCTTTTCGGATCGGTGTTTGCGTGGTTCGGTCTGGTTTACCGCTACACCGTTTGGCTCCAGCGCCCGCCGACGCGGCTCTACTGGCGGCGCGGGTGGCAGTTTTTCTTCTCCGGCCGGATGTTCGGCCATGGCTGGGCCTTGGTGAAACACGCCTTCACCGACCTCGGCGCGCAGAGCTTCATCCGCAAACGCGGGCTGGCGCGCTGGTCCGGCCACATGCTGATGGCCTGGGGCTGCGTGATCGCGTTTGCCGTCACTTTCCCGCTCACCTTCGGCTGGATCCATTTCACGCTCGCCTCCGGCACCATCGATACCTACGTGGCGCACGTGTTCGGCTTTGCGCTGTTTTCGTTTCCGCTGAACAGCTTCGTCGCTGCGAACATCTTCCATGTCCTGAACTGGTCGTCGGTGATGATCATTGTCGGGATCGGGCTGATGATGCGGCGGCGTCTGACCGACGCCGGCCAGATCGCGATCCAGACTTTCGAGGGCGACATCCTGCCGTTGCTGTTGCTCGCGGCGATTGCCGTCACCGGACTCGGCCTGACCTGGGACTATGAATTCATGCAGGGCCGGGCGCACCAGTTCATGGGCATCACGCACGCCATCGTCGTGATCCTTTTCCTGCTCTGGATGCCCTTTGGAAAATTCTTCCACATCTTTCAACGACCGGCGCAACTCGGCGTGGCGATCTATCGACGCGAGGGCGCGCTCGGCCCGCAGGCGGTCTGCCGCCATACCAAAGACGAATTTGCCACCCAGCTCCACGTCGACGACTTGAAGGCGGTCACCCGCGAGCTCGGTTACGATTTTACGCGCGCCGACGGTTCCTCGCACCTCGACCTCAGCCCGCAGGGCAAACGCGCCGCGCTCGCCAAGGCACACCTCGCCGCGCGCAAGGAATCCGGCACTTACTTCGGCTAACTCTCGTCCTCGTCCACCATGGCCAAGCTTCCGGTTTCGTCCGAACAACTCATCGCCGACTTCGGTCCGCACAAGAACTACCCGCCGCGCGAGGGTTTTGTGGGACGCGACGAACCGGACGAGGTGGTGAAAACGCATTGCTGCTTCTGCGGCATGCAATGCGGCATCAAGCTCCTGGTTAAAAACAACCGCGTGGTCGGCTTCGATCCGTGGGAGGAGTTTCCCTTCAACGAGGGACGGCTTTGTCCGAAGGGCGTGCAGCGCTATCTCCAGAACAACCACCCCGACCGACTGCTCCATCCGTTCGGGCGCGTCGAGGGCGCGGGCTTCCGGCCACTCGGCTGGGACGCCGCGCTTGACCGCACCGTGGCCGAGATCAGACGCATCCAGGCGGAGCACGGGCCGCATGCCTTCGCCATGCTCTCGGGTGTTTCGCTGACGAACGAGAAAAGCTACCTCGTCGGCAAGTTTGCCCGCCTCGCGCTCAAGACGCGCAACCTCGATTACAACGGCCGGCTCTGCATGGTCAGCGCCGGCGCGGGCAACAAGAAGGCCTTCGGTCTCGACCGCGCGTCCAACACCTACGCCGACCTCGCGCACGCCGAGGTCATCATGATCTGCGGCACGAACGTCAGCGAAACGTTCCCCACGCTCACGCACTGGATCTGGCAGGCGCGCGACAACGGCGCGAAGCTCATCGTCGTCGACCCGCGCCTCACGCCGATCGCGCGCACCGCCGACCTGCATCTGCCGATCCGGCCGGGACGCGATTCCGCGCTCTACGGCGCGATCCTGCACCAGCTCGTAAAACACGACTGGCTCGACCACGACTTCATCGCGCAGCACACGAGCGGATTCGCGGAGGCGACCGCCGCCGTGAAGGACTACGATCTCACGTGGGCCGAGCAGACCACCGGCATCGACGCCGCAAAGATCATGCGCGCCGCCGAGATGTGGGGCCGCGCCAAGACGAGTTTCCTGCTCCACGCGCGCGGGATCGAACACCACAGCAAGGGCGTCGAGAACGTCGTCTCGTGCATCAACCTCGTCCTCGCCACCGGGCGGATTGGCAAACCGTATTGCGGCTACGGCACCATCACGGGTCAGGGCAACGGCCAGGGCGGCCGTGAACACGGCCACAAGTGCGACCAGTTGCCCGGCAACCGCGACATCGAGAATCCCGAGCATCGGGCTCACATCGCCCGCGTCTGGAACGTGCCCGAGCCGGAAATTCCCCATAAAGGGCTGACCGCCTACGAAATCATTGAGGCGATTCACCGCGGCGAGATTCGCGGCATGATCAGCATCTGTTTCAACCCCGTTGTCTCGCTCCCCAACAACAACTACGTGCGCGAGGCGTTCGAAAAACTGGAGCACTACACGGCGATCGATTTTTTCCTCAACGAAACCGCCCGGCACGCCGACATCGTGCTGCCCGGTTCGCTGCACGAGGAGGAGGACGGCACGGTCACCACCGCCGAAGGCCGCGTGGTCCGCATCCGCCGCGCCGTCACGCCGCCGGGCGAGGCCCGCACCGACACCGACATCCTGCTCGAACTCGCCCGCCGACTCGGGGCCGGCGACAAGTTCGAATTCAAGACCTCGGAGGAAATATTCACCGAGCTACGTTATGCGTCCCAAGGCGGAACCGCGGACTACTTCGGGATCACCTACGAGAAGATCGAAAAAAACATGGGCGTGTTCTGGCCGTGTCCGACGCTCGACCATCCGGGCACGCCGCGGCTGTGGGAGGATCGGAAATTCGCGACGCCCGACGGCAAGGCGCATTTCAACCCGGTAAGCTATCGCGATCCCGGCGAAATCACCGATGCGGAGTATCCGGTCATCCTCACGACCGGCCGCGTCGTCTCGCAGTATCTCAGCGGCACGCAGACGCGCCGGATCGGCAAACTGGTCGATCAATATCCCGAGCCGCTGCTGGAGATTCACCCGACGCTCGCCGCGCGTTACAATATCCACGACCGCGAAGTCGTGCGGGTCGTCACGCGCCGCGGGGCGGCGGAGTTTCCGGCCCAGCTCGTCGAGACAATCCGCACAGACACAGTGTTCATCCCCTATCACTGGCCCGGCCGCAAGTCGGCGAACCAGCTTACCTCCGGGCACCTCGATCCGGTTTCCAAGATCCCCGAGTTCAAGGTCTGCGCCGCGCGGCTCGAGCCGCTCGGCCACCCCGAACCCGTGGGAGACGCCCGCACCGCTTTCGCCAGTCCCTGAACCGCCCGACGCATGCAGAACACGCAAATCAAGACGGACGAAGAGTTCTTCATCGATCCGCAGCGCTGCATCGGCTGCCGTGCATGTGAAATGGCCTGCGCCGAGTGCGAGACCAACGGCCAGACGTCGATGATCCATGTCGACTACGTCGACCGCTACATCAGCACGCAAACCTCCGTGCAGGTTTGCATGCATTGCGAGGACCCGGCGTGCGCCCGCGTTTGCCCGGCGGACGCAATCACCAAGGACGAGTTTGGCATCGTCCACACGGCGAACACCGCCCGCTGCATCTCCTGCGCGAACTGCGTGCTCGCGTGCCCGTTCGGCGTCCCAAAAAAGATGGAGGAGACGCAGATCATGATGAAGTGCAACATGTGCTATGACCGCACCAGCGCGGGCAAGCGGCCCATGTGCGCGACGGTCTGCCCGAGCGGCGCGCTCTGGTTCGGCAAGCGTGAGAAGATCGCGCAGATGCGCCCGAACAGCACGCCGGTGAACACCTTTATGTTCGGGGCGCAGACCGTGCGCACGAAGGTTAACATCATGATGCCGGCCGGGAGCACCGCGCTGAGCGTCGACTAAACCGCCATGGCTGAAAACGAAGACAACCCGCTCAAACCTCGCCCGGCGTGGGAGGCCGATTTTCCTCACGAACGCGTGGAAGCCACGCATGTCTCGCGCCGGGAGTTCGCGAAGTTTCTCTGCCTCGTTTCCGGCGGCCTTGCCGCCGGCACCGCGTTTGTGGCGGTGAAAGACAAGCTCCTCCCGCCGCACCGCATCGTGGGCGAGCAACGTGTCTGCCGCCTCGGCGACGTGCCCGTCGGCGGCACGCGCGCGTTCGTCGTGCCGGGATCCACCACGCCCTACATTCTCATCCACCTCGAATCCGGCGAGTGGCGCGCCTACGAACAGAAGTGCACGCACCTGTCGTGTGCCGTTTTCTACAAGCCGGGCTCCGACAAGATCGAGTGCCCGTGCCACAACGGCTGGTTCGACGCTCGCACCGGCGCGGTGCTCCAAGGACCGCCGCCGCGGCCGCTGCCACAGCTCGCGGTGATCGTCCGCGGCGAGGAGATATTCGTGGCGGAGCTTGGCCCGCAACCCGCCTGAGCCGTGAGCACATTTCGACGCGCGCAGAGTCAGGCGCATCCCAATAAGACCAACACGCTTTTCGTCGGCATCATCGGCGTGCTCATACTCATCGTGGTGCTCCAGGTATGGCTGCTCACCGCCGTGCTCAACACCGCGTTGGGCGGTGACCACAGTATCGTGTGGCCGGCGTTCTACGGCTCGCTCGCGCTGTTTCTCGGCGGGGCGGGCCTGCTGCAGTTTCTACCCCAGCCGATCCGCGGCGTCCTCGTGGACGAGAAACCAGAACCGTTCGTGCGCGCGGCGCTCGCCTGGCGGACGCTCGTCATCAGCGCGGTGTCGCTCGCGCTCGCGTTTGCCGTCTGGTTCATGTGGTCGGCGATTTCGGTGAAACTCGCCGGCGCGGGCTTTGCGATCTCGCCGCAACAGAAATTCTGGATCACGGCGGCGCCCGTCGTGCTAGGTTCGCTGCTGCGGATTCCCTACGGACTGATCGTCTCCCGCTTCGGCAGCCGCAACGCCTACACCGTAGTCACGCTGCTCATGCTGATCCCGTGCATCGGCACCGGGCTCGTGCTGCGCGATCCGCACGCCTCCTTCGGCACGCTGCTTTTCTGGGCCGCGCTCACGGGCATCGCCGGCGCGAATTTCGCGACCTCCATGGCCACGGTCACGCTATGGTTTCCCAAGCGCTTGCAGGGGTCCGCGCTCGGCATCAACGGCCTCGGCAATCTCGGCGTGACGATCGCGCAGTTCACAATTCCCGCCGTGATCGGACTCGCGGCGTTTGGCGCGCTATCAGGCAGCCCGCTTTCGCTCAAGCTGGCGGGCGGCGCGACGCAACCGGTGTGGTTGAGCAACGCCGCCTTTATCTGGGTGCCACTGATCCTCGGCTGCGCGGCGGCGATCTGGTTCGGCACGGAAAACTATCCGCAGCCGGCCAAGTCTCTCGCCTCGCAACTCGTCGTGGCGCGCCGCGCGCACACCTGGATTCTCTCGACCCTGTATTTTCTCACCTTCGGCGCCTTCGTGGCGATGGGCGCGTCGCTCCCGCTGATCATCAATGAGGTCTTCGCCAAGGCGCCGGGCGGCGCGCCGAATCCCTTGTTCTTTTCCCCGTTCGCCGTGCTGGTGGCCACACTGACCCGCCCGCTCGGCGGCTGGCTCGCCGACAAATGGAGCGCAGGCGCGGTGACGGCAGTGAGCATCGCGGTGATGGGCGTGTGCGGATTCAGCCTGGCGCAATTTCTCCAGCCGGATGAGTTCACAGGGTTTTTCTGGACGATCATGATCCTTTGCGCCGCGGCGGGTTTGGGCAACGGCTCGATTTTCAAAATCATCCCAACCGTGATGGGGACGGAGGCCGGCCCGGCGATCGGCTTCGTGAGCTGTCTTGGCGCGCTGGGCGGTTTCTTCCCGCCGCTCTTGCTCGGGTGGTGCATGGAACGGTTCGGTTCGCCGGCGTGGGCTTACACCGCCATGGCCCTGTTTGCACTCGGGTGCTTTGCGCTCAACTGGGCATTCTACTGGCGCCGCACATCGCCGACGCGCTGCTGAATTCGCCGAGATTCGCCCATGCACATTCGCCATCTCTTCATTTCAACCGGGCACAACTACTTCGGCCATCACGGCCAGCCGGCCGGCGAACATCCGATTCGTGAGGTCGAGCAGGTCGAGTGCGTTGCGGGCGAGGGATTGCGCGGCGATCGTTTCTTCGGCTACCGGCCGGACTACAAAGGGCAGATCACGTTTTTCGAGTGGGAAGTGTTCGAGGCCTTGCGTAAAGAGTTGGGCTTGCCTGGGGTCGGCGCGAGGGCGCTCCGGCGCAATGTCATCACGGAAGGCGTCGCGCTCGCCCGCTTGATCGGCGAGGAATTCAGCGTTCAAGGCGTCTCCTTTTTAGGCGTGGAGGAGTGTCGCCCGTGCTATTGGATGGATCATGCCTTGGGTCGTGGGGCAGAGACATGGATGAAAGGCCGTGGTGGCTTGCGCGCCCGCATTGTCACCAGCGGGTTTCTGGGGTGTGAAGATGAAGCTCTGTCCCGCTATCACGAAAGAGGCCGGGCGCTGGCACCTCGATAGCCGAAAACGGCCGGTGCCGTTACTGCTCCATTCTACGTTCCTGTCGCTCCGTCATTTTTTGGGTGACGCTCTGCGTCTGCCACAACTCCCGACGCGCCCTAGCACGCGTGATGATGGCCTCCGCCTCCTTCAGATTGCCGTCCGCCTCCAGCCAAGCTTTCACTTCGTGCTTGGTGCGGATGTGATCGGCCGGCCCCATTTGTTTCACCTTCAGCCGCTCCGTGATGACCTTCAGTGCCTCGGGCTGGTTGCGGAGGGCGGCTAGGTTCGATGCGGTGAGATCGGGATTTTCGTTCGGGTTCATCGTGGGTGAGTTCGATGTTGGGGGTTAAGCGGGGCGAAGGGAGACCTTCTTGTAGCCGTTGGTGCAATGACGGACAACGGCCGTGTGGTCAGGCAAATTGCGGAATTCGTGCGGTTTGATCCGGTAGTCCTCGACCCGCTGATAGGTGTAGGCCGTATGGTCGAGATGCGCGGTGCGGCTGGCCCGCTCAATCCAGTGCTTGCCGACCGCGTTCGCACAGCGAAGGGCATCGGCCTCCGAGGCGGCGCGATACATGAAGAGGTTCTTCAAATTGAGTGCGAGCACTTCGGCCTGGTCCCGCGTCTGCGGCGGAATCAGCGATTCAAACGCCTGGGCGGAGATGAGGAGCATCAGCCAGCAATCGCGCAGCCGATCCACGACGTTGAAATCGCTGGTGCCGTCCTGCGACGCCGTGATCGCCGTCTGGAATTCGTCGCCGACGTAGATGAGCTGGTTCAGCGCGTATTTCTGCCACGGCGGAAGCGAGTAGCGGCGCAACGCGTGCCGATACAAGAGTAGCTTCATCACCGTGAAAACGTATTGCCGCTCGGTCGTGAAGTCCTGCGGCACGTCCACGCAAAAGATTTTGCCGTCGTCCACCTCGGCGATCGAGCAGGTGTCTTTTAGATCGCTGCTGAAAACCTCGGCGATTTCCGGCGTGCCGAGGTATTCAAGGTAGTTCTGGGAGGTGCCGACTTCGCCGGCGCGCTGCTCCTTCGCTTCGTGTTGCACGTAGGTGCGCTGGAGCTGCTCGGCCAATTGGACCCGCCGGGCGTTCGGCTCCTTCTCGGCCAGTTGGCGCAATGCTCCCTCCATTTCAAGGGGCGCCGTTAGCAGCGTGCAGGCGTTCGTGGCCGTCGTCGGCCGGCCCAATTCGCTCAACAACTCGAGCGCGCGGGCGAGATGCGCGGCGCCTTTCGTTTTGAAAAAACTCCGTTCGTCCTTCGGGTTCAGCGCCGCCGCCGTGTCCACGAGGATGCGCGCCCGCGTCGTGAACGGGAAGCGCGCGTCGCCGGTGACATTGAGCCGATGAGCCGGCGGCTCCTTGTCGCCTACCGTGCGCGGGCGCAACCGGATGAGGTCGCGTTCGCGACCGTATTTCTTGGCGAGCCATTCGACGAAAAACCACTCGTCGCCCTTGTTCGCCATCACCATTCCGCCGAGCCGCGGATTGCGGCTCATCAGCGCCGCGAGCAGAGCGTTCATGCCCGTCGTCTTGCCCGAACCGGTGTCGCCCGTGAAAAAGAAATGCCGGTTCACTTTGTCGCGCGTCCAGCGAAACCGCGCAAAGGTCAGGACGATTTCCCACCGATCCGCGACGATGCGTTTTTGTGGATCGCGGATAAAACGATGCCGGTCGGCGAAGAAAAAGAGGCTGCTCGCAGCTAGGCACGCCGCGCCGCCCACCGGAATGAAGAACCGTTCCGGCAACCGTTGCGCGCCGACGAGCCCCGTGCCCGCGATCACGAGCGCGAGCCAGAACGCGACGGACGCCCTCAGACCAGGCTCGTTGTGGCGAAGATTGCGCAAAACGAGCCAGCCGGCCAAGCCCAGCGCGAGCGCGAAAACGGCGAAAATACCGACCGTGATGGCGTGCGGATCGTGCAACCATCCACGCAAAAGCACCGTAGGCGGCGGGATTCTTTTCGCGGCACTCATCGGATTCGACTCGCATGAAGCCCCTTTCTTCGCGCGCGTCGAGAACGCGAATCTCCCCAAAAAAGGGTAGTTTTCGCCCGCCCGTTTGGGCCGGGATTTGATGAGGCTCGAAAACCCACGAACTCGATGGGGCCTTGCGTCTACGGCCAAAAGGGCGGGCGGTTTTCGAAGACCGGTCCGGCTCGTCGTAGCGAATGATTCTCGAACGGAAGCGCGCGACTACCCTTTTTCGGGGAGGTAAACTACCGCAGATTCGGCAGACGCGCGGCGTTGTGGAATTGAATGAAGCGCGCGTATTCAATTCGCATGATCACGATTGGATTGATTCGCAACGGAGCGACCTACCTCTCGCAACATCTCCGGAAAAATGACTACTGGCAGGAAGGCGAGAAAGAGGTTCGCGGAGAATGGATCGGTCAAGGCGCGGCGGCGCTCGGGCTCGAAGGGGGTGTCACCGAAGAACCGTTTGAAGCGCTGCGGCGAAACCTGCATCCGGGCACCAAGGAACGGCTGACCGCGCGGGCACCGGCAAACCGGGTCGCGTTCTTCGATATTCAGATTTCTGCGCCGAAGGACGTGAGCGTGCTGGCGATGGTCGGCGGAGATGAACGCGTGCGCGCAGCGTTTTCCGAGTCCGTGAAGATCGCGCTCGGGGAAATGGAGCGTTACGCCGCCGTCCGCGAACGTCGCGGCGCGGCGCATGAAACGGAATCGCTGCGTCTCACGCGGAATTACGTCGGCGCCAAGTTCGTTCACGATACCAGCCGCGATCTCGATCCGCAATTGCACGTTCATGCCGTGCTGGCGAACGCGACATGGGACGCGGAACGGTCGCAATGGTTCGCGCTCAAGCAAAATGAAATGCTGCGGGCGTCGCCGTATCTGCGGCAGGTGTTCTACCGCGAATTGTCGAGCCGGCTGCGCCAGCTCGGCTACGAGCCCTACGGCATGAACTCGAAAGGGTTCTCGGTCCGCGGCGTTGAGCATCTGCGCGAGCGTTTCTCGAAACGCTCGCGCCACGTGCAGGAACTCGCGGAGGAATTCGCGAAGCAGAAGGGTCGACGGCCGACGAAGCGCGAAGTTGAAATCCTCGTCCGTGAATCGCGAGCGAACAAGCTCTCGGAAATCAGCACGCCAGAAGTGCGCGCGCGCCAGCGCGAGCAACTCGACCGTGAGGAAACGCGGGCGTTGGACGAACTCGTGCGCCGGGCGCGCACGCAGGGCCAGCGGCAGCAGCAATCGCAGGGTCAGACGCTGACCGTGTTGGAAGCGGCGCTGCGCCACGTTTACGAGCGCAGCAGCGTCGTGCGTGAGGGCGAGGTGCTGAGCGCCGCGCTCGAACTGCACCCGGATTTCTATCGGTGGCGCGAGCTACGTGAGACGCTCGAAGCGCACCCGGACATCATCCGCAGCGACGGCGAGATGAGCCTGCGGACCATCCAGCGCGAGGAGCAATCGACCGTGCGGCGCGTGCGCGAAGGGCGGAACACGCGGTTCGCGCTCGGTGACGCGACGCACCTGCCGGAGAAGTTGACGCAGGGGCAACGGATCGCGGCGCGGTCGTTGCTCGCGAGCAAGGATTTCGTCAGCGTGCTCGTAGGCGACGCCGGCACCGGCAAGACGACCGTGCTCACGGCGATCGAAGCGGCGCATCGGGTGGCCGGCGGTCAGCCATTCATTCCGTTGGCGCCGACGACACGGGCGCGCGAGGCGCTGACTCATGCGGGATTCGCGAATGCCGACACGGTGCAGCGCTTCCTCGTGAGCGAGGCATTGCAGGCGCAGGCTGCGCAGCGCGTGCTCCTCGTCGATGAGGCTGGGCTGCTGTCCACCCAGCAACTCGAAACGCTCACGCGCCTTGCGCACGAACGCTCGGCGCGGGTGCTCCTGGTCGGCGACGCGAAGCAGCACTATAGCGTGCAGCGAGGCGACGCGCTACGAAATGTCATCAAACACACCGGCACGCCGGTCGTGCGGCTCGCGGAAGTGCTGCGGCAGCGCGGCGAGTCGGATCGCCACTTCAGCCGGTTGCTCGCGAGCGGCGAAGTGGCCGACGCGTTTCACTACGCGGCGCGGCGCGGATTGATCGAAGATACCCGCGATGACGAAGTGCTTTTCGCGCGCGCCGCCGAGCACTACGCCGACAATCTCGCGCACGGTGTCGAGACGCTCGTCGTGATCCCGTTCTGGGATGAGATCGAACGGTTCAATGTCCACGCGCGCGCGGCGCTGCGTCGGCACGGTCGGCTCGGCGAGACCGAGGTAGTGCGCGAGGCGATCAAACCGCTCACATGGTCGGAGGAGCAGAAGGCACACTGGAACCAATACCAGCGCGGGGACCGGCTGCTGTTTGTGCGCGATACCCGGTTCTTCCGCCGCGGCACGGCCGCCGAAGTCGCGGAGGTCTTGCCGGATGGCCTCCGGGTGCGCGGAGCGAAGGATCGCACGGAGAAAATCACGCGTCGGCAACGCGGTGCGTTCGACGTGGGCCGCCCGCAAATGCTGCCGGTCGCGGCTGGCGACCGGCTCCTGATTCGCGGGCGGGAGGACACGGAGGGATTCGCCAACGGCGATTTCAAGGACGTGGCGCACGTCGATCCGGCGACCAACACGATTGTGCTCTCCGACGGTCATGCGCTGCCCGCGGATTTCAAGGCGTGGACCTACGGGCACGCGCTGACCTCGTATCGCGCGCAGGGTAGCACGGCAGAAGAGTCGCTGATCGTGCTCGGCGAGGTCGCCGAGCGCGCGCTCATGCGACGACAATTCTATGTCGGCAACACGCGGTATCGTGGCGCGCATCGCATCTACGTTTCGCACCGCGAGGCGATTCTCGACCGGCTCTCTCGCGCCGATCCCGGCCGGGAGCTGGCGACGGAGTTTGTCGCCCGGCACCGGATCGTCGCGGACCAGCGGGAGACGGTGCGCGCAACGCAACGGATGCGCGAGCGGATGTGGCAATGGCTCGGCATGGTGAGGCACTGGCAACAGATGCAGGAAACGCGCGGTGAGCGCATGGAGCCGTGATGGAAATGGGATTCGTCAGAAAACCGCGGCAGCATTTCGATACCGCACCGCGTCCGCAGCACGTCACCTTTGACGATGGTCGCGGGCAGCGGCGCAATTTCCCGTGGATGCGCTATGCCGAGGCTCGGTGGGACTACGATATGGAGCCCGACGTAATCCACGTGCTGATTGCGGATTGGCTGGTCGTCATCCGCGGGCACAATCTTGGTCCGCTCTATCTCGCGCTGGAGGACCAGGTGCTCACACGTCTCTGCGCGCAGCCGAAATTTGAAAAGGAAAGCGAACGCATGATTGACACCTTCGCGACCGAGATACGTTTTGTGCGGCCGGTCGAAGCGGCGGCGAAGCGAAAAGGCCAAACTGAACTCGATCTCGGAGCTGGTTGAGCAGCCGAAGGGAACCGGCGAAAAACGCTCCGTAACTTTCCCCGAGTGAAAACCGTGACGTAACTTCGCTACCCAAATCACGGTAGTTTAACTACCCAAAAAACGGCAGTTTCCCGCGCTTGCCGCGCAGGCGGATATTTTTCTTCTCGTCGCCAACGCGTTTGATTTGCCGCTGGTGCGAGCGAATCGGGGGCGTCGGGGAACGGCCCCCGATGAGCGCCGGCACGAGGAGAAAAATCAAATGACAACGCTACTGTTCGTGATGCCGTGGGTGGCATCGGTGTGCGGCGCGGTGATGATCGGGAAAGCACTGCGCCTTTGGGAAGTTCAGCCGCAAGGCGGCGAGAATCGGAAACGGATGGCGATCCTCGCCCTCGCGGCGCTCGTGTTTCCATCGTTCGTTCGGGCGGCATCGGATCTCCAGACCTCCGTCGAGTCGGGTAACGCGACGATCATGTATCTCAGCGGAACGCTCGCGGCGGTCGGCATCATCGCCGCCGGCATCGCCATGATGACCGGGCGGCATCAGATCGCCAAGTGGGCGTTCGCGGGCGCGATGGTCAGCGGGCTCGCGTTCGCCATCGTGAAGACGATGTGGACGAACTTCGGGCTCACGGCGCCGGAGGTTGGTGCCTTCACCCCCTGACGCAGCTTTGTCCGCATCGTGTCATGCCTACGGCGCACCTCAACGAGCACGACGCCAATCAAGGAGCGCAGTCGAAAGGCGAGTTCCTCGGGATGAGCGGCAACTCGGGCTGGTATCTGCTCGGGTCGGCCGGGACGACTATCCTCATGGTGATTCTGCTGTGGGGCATCTTCGGCGTCTCGCTGCTCCTCTGCCTCATGGCCGGCGTCGTCCTCTGCCTCCTCTCTATAATATATGTGTTCGCGCTGAAGAATAACCGGCCCGAGCACTACGACACCGATTTTTTCGAGTCCGCCCTGATCGACGCGGGGGTGCTGGAACTGGCCTTCGGCCCGCGCGAGCGTCGTCCCGCGAATCCGTTCTCGGCGACCGCAGCCGTCGAAGTCGAGATGCCCCGGCTCGCAACGGCCCGCGGGTCGGCCGCAAGCTGCGGTCTGGGAGGTCGCTCATCGTCGTCATCGTCGCCTGCGCCGCGTGAGGGCATGCCAGCGGCGACGAAACCCAAGAAGCCGACGGAGCCGGAAGTGCCCACGGTGACGTTGGCGGCCTACGAGAATCTCCGCGAGGAACTGGTCGCGACCGAAGATATGCTGGAAGACGCGCTGGTGGAGCGCGGGGAGATTTGACCATGCGTGTCGAACCGACAGACGGTTTCTTCGGCGAAAACGTGATCGTTTTCGAGGGGCTGCACCGCGGCGGCTTCATTACGCGCGGTTTCGAGGTGACACCCTCGGATTTGGAGAACGCCGATCCGGTGCACCACAACGCGCTCGAATCCGACCTGACAGCGCTCCTGGCGGGGCTGAAGCCCAACCATCGCCTGCAAGTGCAGTGGGACAACAGCGGCACGTTCCGCCCGGCGCTTCTCAAATTCCGTGGCGCCACCGTTGAGCGGGCGACGAATCCGTGGACGCAGCGCGTGCGCAACGAAATATTCGTGCGGAATTGGGGTATGGACGAGGCGGGGCGACTACGCCGCGAACGGCTCCGGTTGTATTTCACGATGCCGGTGGACGGCGACGCGTTCGGCCCCACGCGGGGCCGCGCCTCGACGGCGGCGCTCCTGAGCGCCTATCAGGAGGAGTTTCACCAAATCGGTTTGTTTCTCGAAGCGTTGTTCGGCAGCGCGGGCGGGCGGGTGCGCGCGATGACGGACGCCGATCATTTCCTGCACTATCTGGAATTTCTCAATCCATCGCTGCATGAGCGGAAGATCTCCGACCCGCTCGAATTCTTCGATCCCGAGAAGTCGATTCAGGAGAACTGCTGGCACGGCGAGTGCCGTCCGCTGGAAAAACCCGACACCGGGTTTTATCACGACGGTTACTATCACGGGATGCTCGTGTTGAAATCGCTGCCAAAACGCACTCGGCCGGGGATCGCCTACCTGCTCACGAAACTCGGGTTCCGCGACTACGGCATCACGGTCAACATCGAGCCGGTCGATGTGGAGCGATTGATCGACCGCGAGCAAAAAGAGCTGACGCGCGTCGAGGGCGACTACGAGAGCCTGCGGAAAATCAAACTCCTTGCGGCGATGAAAACGAAGGCGGCGAAGATCGCGCGCTACAGCAACGGCGACAGTTCACCCTACCGCATTCAATACATCATCCGCGCGTGGGACAAAACGCGCGAGGATTTGCGCGCCAAGCTCACCGCGCTGAAAGCCGCGGTGGGCAACATGGAGCGGGCGCAGGCTTACGAGCCGGCACTCGAAACGTCGGCGCGCAATTTCTTCTACAGTTCATGGCCGGGCTGGTCCTTCAGCCGCTACACCGCGCTCTGGCACGATTACGACGATGCGCTGGTCGCGAATATCCTGCCGTTTTCCTCCACGCCGGTCGGCCATCTGGAGGATGCAGAATTCCTTTTCGAGGGTGCCAACGGCAATCTCGTCGGCGGACGGACGTTTTGCGGGGAGGGCAACAGCCTCACGCCGCAGAACGCGGTGGTCCTGGGCACGACCGGCGCCGGCAAATCCGTGCTGACGATCAGCATTCTTTCGCAGACGGAGTGTTACTACGGGTTCACGATGATCGCCGAAGAAGGCGGCGCTTACAACGTTTACGGCAAGACGGTCGATCCGCACGCCGAGCCCATCGTCATTCAGGCGAACGGCAAACTGACGATGAACTACCTCGACACGCGCGGGCTGCCGCTCAGCGGGCTGCACCT